>JABSQZ010000007.1 GCA_013215505.1 Oceanospirillaceae bacterium | reverse complement strand
TTGACATGCATAGTCGGAGTACCCAGTGGGAACTCTTCGTTACATGGCCACTGTAAGCTGCCCTGCTGTTCAAGCTTCTCGTAACTAACACCGCTAAAGGTGGGAGTTAACAGTGCAATTTCATCCATGATTTCACTCGGATGAGAGTAATTCATTTCATAACCCAGCGCTTTAGCCAGACCTAAAGTCACTTCCCAGTCAGCCAGTCCCGCCAGTGGGGGCATGACTTTACGTACGCGGTTGATGCGTCGTTCGGCGTTAGTGAAAGTGCCGTCCTTTTCAAGGAAAGTAGAACCTGGTAACAATACGTGAGCAAACTTTGCCGTCTCGTTGAGGAAAATGTCTTGTACTATCAAACAATCCAGTGACTTGAGCGCCTTTTCTACGTGGTGAGTATTAGGGTCTGACTGAGCGATGTCCTCGCCCTGTACATACATACCTTTAAACTTCCCGGAAATGGCGGCATCAAACATGTTGGGAATGCGCAGACCTGGCTGGTCATCTATCTTCACATTCCAGGCGGCTTCAAATTTATCTCTGACCGCTTTCACGCCGACATGCTGATAACCTGGTAGCTCGTGTGGGAAAGATCCCATATCACAAGAACCCTGTACATTATTTTGACCGCGTAACGGGTTAACCCCAACACCCTCACGACCTAAGTTGCCGGTGATTAATGCCAGATTGGCGATGCCCATTACCATGGTGGAACCCTGCGAGTGTTCGGTTACTCCCAGGCCGTAGAAGATAGCGCCATTGCCGGCGTTGGCGTAAGTCTGCGCCGCTGCAATCACCAGTTCAGGTGCCACACCGGTAATTTCGGCAGTGGCCTCTGGTGAATTGCGCTCTTCGTTGATAAAGGCCTGCCATTTGATAAAGGCTTTGCTATCGCAGCGCTCATCGATGAAAGTATCATTTTGTAAGTTGTCGCGCATTATCACGTGAGCCAATGCATTGATCAGGGCGACGTTAGTGCCCGGGCGCAACTGCAGGTGAATCGCTTCGTTTAAATGCGGGGTCTTTAACAGATCGATGTCACGCGGGTCGATAACCACTAAGCTGGCGCCCTCACGTAATCTTCGGCGCATTAGCGAGCCAAATACCGGGTGGGCATCGGTGGGGTTTGCACCAATAACCACTATGCTGTCCGCTTTTCTGATTGACTCAAAAGTCTGAGTGCCGGCAGATTCTCCCAGGGTGGTTTTCAGACCAAATCCGGTGGGGCTGTGACAGACGCGAGCACAAGTATCGGTATTGTTGTTGCCAAAGGCGGTACGGATCAGTTTTTGTACCAGATATGTCTCTTCGTTGGTACAGCGTGAAGAGGTGATACCACCGACGCTCTCGCGGCCGTACTGCGCCTGAATCTTGTGGATCTTGGCGGCGGCAAAGCTGAAAGCTTCATCCCAGCTGACTACCCGCCACGGCTGATCTATGCTGTCGCGCACCATCGGCTCTTTAATGCGATCGCCATGGGTGGCATAACCAAAGGCGAAACGCCCCTTGACGCAGGAGTGGCCTTGGTTGGCCTCACCGCCCTTGTAAGGCACCATGCGAATAACTTTATCACCTTTCATCTGCGCTTCGAATGAGCAGCCGACACCACAGTAGGCGCATGTGGTAACAATAGAGTGCTCAGGTTGTCCCTGATCGATAACGCTCTTCTCCATCAAAGTGGAGGTAGGGCAGGCCTGGACGCAGGCACCACAAGAGACACAATCCGAATCGATAAAGTCCTGATCCTGACCGGCGACGACTTTAGAGTCAAAACCGCGACCATCGATGGTCAGTGCAAAAGTACCTTGCACTTCTTCGCAGGCGCGCACACAGCGGGAGCAAACGATACATTTGCTCGGGTCAAAACTGAAATAGGGGTTGGAGTGATCCTTTTCTGCCTCTAAGTGGTTTTCACCGCTAAAGCCGTATCTGACTTCCCGCAAGCCCACGGCACCGGCCACATCCTGCAGTTCACAGTCGCCGTTGGCCGGACAAGTTAAGCAGTCCAGCGGGTGATCGGAGATATACAGCTCCATAACATTGCGGCGCAGTTTAGCCAGTTTGTCGGTCTGAGTTGTGACTTGCATGCCCTCGGCCACGGGAGTGGTACAGGAGGCCGGATAGCCGCGACGGCCTTCAATCTGCACGGCGCAGAGACGGCAGGAGCCAAAAGCTTCCAGGCTGTCGGTGGCGCATAATTTGGGGATGTTGATGTCGTTAAGCGCTGCTGCACGCAGCACTGAAGTGCCTTCGGGGACAGTGATGGAGACGCCGTCTATCTCGACAGTGATCATCGTTTCTGACAATACTGCCGGTGTACCTAAATCTTTACTTGGCTCAAAATATTCTAACATTTTAATGCCCCTTCACTGATTGCTGTTGGTCGCTCAATTGAGCACGATAGGCTTTCATGGCGCTCTGCACCGGGAAGGGGGTCATTCCTCCCATAGCGCAGAGGGACATGTCTATCATGGTCTCGCACAGGTCATCAAGGAGCTCTAAGTTCTGTTCCGGATTATCGCCGTTGCGAATTTTCTCTATTACTTCTACTCCGCGGACCGAGCCGATACGACAGGGGGTACACTTGCCACATGACTCTTCGACACAGAATTCCATGGAGAAGCTGGCCTGTTCAGCGAGATCTACAGTATCGTCAAAGACTACTATACCACCGTGGCCTAAGACGGCGCCAATCGCCGCGAAAGATTCATAATCTAATGGCGTCTGCCATTGCTCTGGGGTTAAGTAAGCCCCGAGCGGTCCACCCACCTGGATGCTGTGCATAGGCCGGCCGGAGACAGTGCCATCGGCAAAATCGTCCAGCAGCTTTTGTAAACTGGTACCAAAGGCCAGTTCAACCAGGCCGCCGCGATTAACATTGCCAGCGATCTGGAAGGGCAAGGTTCCTTTAGAGCGACCCATGCCGTAATCGGCATAAATTTGAGCACCATCATTCAATATGTGCGGCACAGCGCCGAAAGAAAGTACGTTGTTAACCACTGTTGGCTGGCCGAATAAGCCTTCAATAGCGGGCAGTGGTGGCTTAGCTCTAACCAGACCACGTTTTCCCTCTAGGCTCTCTAGTAGTGAAGTTTCTTCTCCGCAGATGTAAGCACCGGCGCCTAAGCGGACTTCCAGGTGGAAACTGCGATCGGAACCGCAGAGGTTGTCACCTAAAAAGTTATTGGCGTAGGCATTGGCGATCGCCTCATTGAGAATGATATGTGCCTGTGGGTATTCAGAGCGTAGGTAGATGTAACCTTGAGTCGCTCCGACGGCCAGGGCGGCGATTGTCATGCCCTCGACTAAACTCAGCGGGTCGGCTTCCATTAACAGTCGATCAGCGAAAGTACCCGAGTCCCCTTCATCCGCATTACAGACAATATATTTCTGCTGCGGTGGGCAATTTAAAACGGTCTGCCACTTAATACCCGTGGGGAATGCTGCACCGCCGCGGCCTCGCAAGCCAGAGTCTTTGATTTCGTCAACGATAGCCTGGGCGCTAAGTTGTAATGACTTAGCCAATCCCTTGAATCCATCGTGCTTTATATAGTCATCGATATCTATAGGGTCGATGACTCCGGCGCGGGCAAAGCTTAAGCGCTGTTGTTTTTTCAGGTAGGGAATTTCTTCGGTTAAACCTAAATACAGAGGGTGTTGTTGAGCACTTTTATTGGCAAAATCTGGGTTGGCAAAATCGGCATCAAACAAGCTGTCAATATCTTCAGGTTGTACCGGGCCGAAGGCGATGCGGCCACGATCTGTCTGTACTTCCAGCAGTGGCTCTAGCCAGAACATACCGCGCGAGCCATTGCGTACCAGTTTGATGTCGGTGCCAGTTCTGGCGGCTGCGATACGCACGTTAGTGGCCACTTGCTCACCGTCCAGGGACAGTGTTGTAGTATCTCTTGGAATATAAATAGTCGTTGTCATAGTTGATCTCCTATCGAATCTGCAGTGAAACAGTGTTTAAACCGTCCACTAGGCGATCAAATTTTTCAGGGCTGACTCTGCCGATAATATCGTCGTCAATGCGAATGTTAGGGCCGCAGGCGCAGTTTCCTAAACAGTAAACAGGATCCAGGCTAATGTTGCGATCCGCAGTCGTTTGATGGTAATCAACCTGCAGAGTTTGCTTAGCATGGCTTTCCAGTGCTCGGGCGCCGCGAGCCTGACAAGCTTCAGCGCGACAAATTTCAATTCTGTGGCTGCCGCCTTTGCTGGTGTGGAAATGCCGGTAAAAACTGATCACACCGTGAATTTCTGCAGCTGTTTGCTTAAGTGCATCGCCAATGCGTGGGATGGCTTGGGCGGGTATATAGCCAAAAGCATGTTGTATCTCATGCAGAATAGGCAGTAGGGCGCCGGGTTTGTCGATCAGCTCTGCGATGATTTCTTGTATTTTTTCGTTTGCTCTGGCGGATGTAGCATCCATAAACTCACCTAAAATATTATTATATGAAGTAAAGTGCATATTTGTCATTGTTATACGGGTTCTTATACAGGGAAACTAACATTATTGGCTAAATCATCAAATATGAAAAAAAGTGCATATTGCGAGAATAGATAAGACATTGGCGTTTTTAGTTTGTTTTTGGCCCTGCGGTTTGCATTGTCAGCTGCAGTAAATATTAATCCGCAGCGGCCATTGGCAGTTCGATCAGAGCATCTGAGAGCTGATCTTGTTGCTGTATTTTATTGCCTGGCATTGGGCGTTTGTTAGTTGCTAGAAAAGGGCAGGGAATGCAGTCAATATTTCAAGGAAAAGTGTAAAACTTGCGTTATGGCAAAGATCGACCATGCTTAAATGGCTAGCCTCAGTACTGAGGTTACTAGCATTAGCAAAGACTTAGCAACCACTGGTAGCTAGGTAGATTTTGTGGCTGCAATCAGCACAGAGAAATTTTCCAACAAGTCCGGTACGCCTCAGTAATCCCGTAGAGGGGACAGGAGCATAGGCCCATGCTGGGTAAAAGCAAAACACCAATCTTCTACTTACAGCTTGAAATAACCTAATTATAAACAGACGTGAGAGCGCAATGGAGCAGAAACCCAGAGAGCAGCAGCTAGCCGAACCGCTGGTGATGACGATGCTGATGACCCCGGAAATGGCTAATTTTAGTGGCAATGTGCACGGGGGTTCAATCTTGAAATTGTTGGACCAGGTCGCTTATGCCTGCGCGGCGCATTACAGCCACCATTACGCGGTGACCTTATCCGTGGATCAGGTGAAATTTAAAATGCCGGTAAAAGTGGGAGAACTGGTGACTTTCTATGCCCAGGTAAACTACGTTGGCCGCTCTACCATGGAGGTGGGTATTAAAGCGGTCGCCGAAAATATTCACACCAAAGAAAGTCGTCACACCAACAGTTGTTATTTTACTATGGTGGCAGTGGGCGACGATGGTCGCCCGGTAACAATTCCCGAGTTGCTGTTAGATAATCCGGTGACCAAAGCGCGATTTGTGGCCGCCAAACTGCGGCGTCAATTACGCAAGGAACACGATGCGACGATGCAGGCGATTGACTTAAAGTGGACGGAGCAGTTGGATATTTTGACGGAACAGGAAATCGAAGAGGCTTTGAATACGGAGTTGAAAAAAGGGGCTGACTGAAAAGTTACAATATTATCTATATATAAATATTGCGTGATCTGTAAGCCAGAAGTTAAGCAGATTTTTTCTCAAGTTGAGTGGGCTGTTATCCACAGTAACTAGCTTTAATCAACGGTTGGCCGTTTTTAACTCATAGGTAAAAGCGATCACTTCAGCAATGGCCCGGTACAGTGCCTCGGGGATTTCATCGCCAATTTCCAGACGAATCAGAATCTCCAGTAATTCCGGGTTTTCGTGGATGTGTACATCATTTTCACGGGCCAGTTCGATAATTTTTTCCGCTATTTGCCCATGCCCTTTTGCTACAACAGTCGGCACACCTGCGTCTTGCATATCGTATTTGAGTGCAACTGCGGCATCAACTTTGGCATTTTTCTCTTCTCTGTTCATGTTCGAATATCAATGATGCGTTTGTTGATAGGATTATTAGCTGCCGCTGCTGCCTGCGAGCCCTGAGTGCAATGTAAGGTATTAATTTCAAACCCCTGCTGATGTAATTGCTTCCTGAAACTGGGCATGGCCCGTTCAATCTTGTGCACAGTGTTTAAATTAGAGCAGAAAAAAGTCGTTGAGATACTGTTGTCAGTAGGGTTCAATGCCACCTCTGCATCCACTTCTCCATGCTCCGCTAAATCGAAATGTAATTTAACGCTCCAAACTGAAATAAACTCACCTTGTTCATTGCGGTGTTTACGCTGTTTGATTTCCATTTCTACGTTGTCCAGCTTTTCGTTTTGCTGCACAGGTATGTCTATCTGAAAAGTGCGCTCGTTAGTTATCTCACCTTTAGTATGCTGCTGCTGCACGTGGGTGAGTTGGCTGGCGGTGACCCTTGCCAGCATGCGATCGGTAGTGTTCAGCAACAATTCTTTTTGCTCAGCAGGCAGCTGTTTCGCCAGCTGTCTTAGCTTGGACAGGAAGTTTTTCATATCAGCCTGATTGCCAGCACCCTGATTGAGTAATTTACTCTCGGTAAATAAGCCGCCGTGTTGTACGTTGCGTTTAATAGTGGCACTGCTAGTGTGGGCGCCAGGCTTGACCCCAAACAATTGCATAATGCTCAGGGCTATTTTATCCACCGGTATATTGATGTTCGAGGATGAGTTGGCAATTTGTACTGATTGAGCCACCAATTGGTTGATGCCTTCAGCAATAGGTATCTGCTGGGGCAGCGCCTGACGCAAGCTCTGTTCTACCACTTGTGCCTGTCGGCTATTGAGCAGTGGTGTCACCGGCAGTGTGGCTGGCTGGCTGGGTTGCTGCCATTGAATGTTTGCCTGCGCTCCGTTAACCCGGGTTATCTGTACATTCTGTAGCGGCGGTAAATTGGCCGGTCCCTGCAGAGAAACCTGCTGCCCGGCAACAGATATTTTAATCGCAGTTGTCTGTGCCTTTAAGTTGTTTAACTGTTGATTTTGCGGCGTCACTGCTGTTGGGGCACCGGGAGCTGGGCTAGTTACGCTTGCGGACAAGTTGCTAACAGCCGCTTTGTCGGTGCTGATGGCAGTGGCTGTCGAGCTATTGGCGACTGGAGTTGTATTTACAGTGGGGCTATTCAAAGGGGCGCCGCTGGAGGGTGCGCTTTGGATAACATGCCTGGGGATGGCGCCGAGGGGTTGGCTGCTAACAGCGGCTGGATTCGATTGAGAGCTTGTCGTTGAGGTGTTAGTAGCGGTGGTATTCGTTGCACGGGTACTGGCTGCATGAGTTGCTAGCGGCGCAGCAGTGTTGGTTGTAGCTGGGTTTTGCTGGCTTGGGTTATTTAGAGCAGCACTGTTGGTAGTATTAGCAGAGGTGCTTAATGGTGCTGAGTGTAAAACATTGTTGCTGGTGCTTGTTGTAACTGCGGCGGATGCCGGCCCGCTAACAGGTCCTGTGGATGGCGCAGTGCTCGGAGCTAATTGACTGTTTTTCCCGGAGCTGGTTGCAGGCGCAGCTGGATTTATATTGTTACTGGCAACAGCTGATGGGCTGTTGGCACTGGCTTTTGCTCCGGCTACTCCAGCGATGGGGCTGCTCAGACTGGCTGCCGGTGCTGTGCCGGGTTGGGTGGTCGCTGCAGGAGTTGGAGCCTGGATAGCCGTTTGCTTAGCGGGGCCAGCTTGAGCAGGTACAGGGGGCTGATTAGTTACAGTGGGGTTTGCACTGGCTTTGGCAGGGCTTGAAGCGGTCGGGACCTGACTGGTCATCTGCTTGTTGGCAGCGCTGACCAAGGCAGCAGGGGTAGCGCTGTTATTGAGAACGCTGTTCTGATTGGCCGTCAGGCTTTTAGCTGTGCCAGAGTTTTGTTGCTGGCTGCTGTCCGGAATTTGTCCGCTGCTATTGGCTAGGGGTGTTGGCTGGCTGTTAGAACTGGCGGCAGTCGGGTTGTTGGCGCTAGTGTTAGTTAATACTTGATTGATAACTCTGGCACTTAACGTTTCACCTTTAGGCAGTGCCTGCTCGATAATGTTCAGCGCTGCGCCACTGGCGTTAATGGTTACAGGTACTTTAAGTGTGATGCTGTTTGAGTTGGCCTGCCCGGAGGTCGATTGAGTGTTGTTGGCAAGTAGTGGACTCAAGTTATTAGCAGCCAGTTTTGCGGTTAAAGCAGCACTGTTGGCGCTGGTCGATTGCTCTGAACCCGTGGTTTTTACCGGGTTATTTGCATTGGACTGTGTGGTTGCTGTTGTCTCTGCGGTAGTCCGGTTATTGGACGCATTGGCATTTGCTGCTGTAGTGGAGCTACTTGCCTGATTGCCACTGGGCTGTTTTGCCGCGCTGTCGCCACTGGCGATGATGCTTAATTGAATTTGACCGCTGGCAGATCTCTGCAGGCTGACAGTGCTACCTTTTTCAGGCACTGATCCGGAAAATTTAGCCGAAATTTGCAGTAATGATTTATTGATTTCCAGTTTTACTCTGTGGGAATCCTGGCGCGCTTGCTCCGGAGTGACTTGGGTGATTTTTGCTGTCACTGCCTTGCCCACCGGTAATGCCGACTCAATGGCTTTGCTGGGACTGGAAGTTTTGTTGTCTAAAATTTTCAGCTGGGCAATTGCCGGAGCGTCCATCAATGCCACCTCGGTGAGTAGCGCCGCAGGGCTGTTGTACTGTAATTGTTGGCCATGTTGTATATTCCCCACTGGTCTGGCTGAAAATGCCGCTATTACTGCCAGTAACAGCTATAAAGACTGACTGGCACAATCCGTATTCCGTTACAAAATCCTCTATTTAGCTATCGGCTAGAGTTATAGATATTGTAGCAAAATTTTGCTTGCAGGCATGACACATTTAAGTATCGGTTAGATCAGCAGGCTTGGAGATTGTCTGCTAGAAGCATTTTTAGGTTAGCAGTGGTATAGAGAGAAACCTAAGATTATATATAACTTATTGTAAATAAGGTGGTAATAGGGGTTTATTGGTCCCAGGCAATTCATCCAGGCTGAGCAATTCGCTGAATTGTCTCGGCTGCATGTTAACGGTTTATAGTACCAAAAGAAGATTGAGGACTTATTTGAATACTCCCTGACAGGGTTGTTTACTGATTCCTTTATTTAGTATGAATACAGAGTAATTGTCGGTGGGATTATTGGTGGTTGCTGGTACAATGCCAGCCACTTAAAGAAATATATTGCACGGGGTGGGGAGTGGCAGCACCGCTGTTAGAAGTTAAAGATTTATACTGTGAACGGGATGACAAAGTATTGTTTGAAAACTTGTCTTTCCAGTTGCAGCAAGGGCAAATTTTGCATCTTGGCGGTAGCAATGGCAGTGGTAAAACCTCACTGCTGCGAATTCTCTGTGGGCTATATCATGACTTTGAAGGTCAGATTGAGTATTTTGGCCTGCGTCTGGCGGACGAGCTAGAGAATTACCACAGTTCGCTGTTGTACTTTGGTCATCAGGTCAGTGTTAAATTGGGACTGACAGCGCTGGAGAACTTGACCTGGTACGCGCGCATTCAACCGCAACTAGACCCGAGTTTGATTTCAAAAGCACTCAGCGAAGTAGGTTTAGAGGGATACGAACAAGTACTTTGTCAAAATTTATCCGCGGGGCAGAGGCGGCGAGTTAATTTAGCCCGTTTATATATGCAAAAAAGCAGTGCTATTGGTCATTCGCTGTGGATATTGGATGAGCCTTTCACCGCTATTGATAAACAGGGAGTGCAAGAGTTAGAACAACATATTAGTGCTTTTGCGGCCAGTGGCGGTACAGTGATTTTAACTACCCACCAGCAATTAGCGTTGAGTTCGAAAATTCAGCGGCTAAATCTGGACGATTGGGGAACTAAATGAGTTTTTACATGGCTAACTATGAAGCACCTTTGCCGCCTGTTAGCTGATTTACTAACACTCGCTAGCGGCTAGGTGATAATAATAAATTTGATGTATTAAATATGATGAGAGTGTTCTGGGCTGAGCTCAGTAGAGATTTGTTACTTGCCTTTAGGCACAAAGGGGATTTTTTAAACCCACTGATATTTTTTTTAATGGTCGCAGTACTGTTTCCGTTGGGGGTCAGTCCTGCTGCGGATTTTCTGGCGCAAATTGCCCCCGGAGTACTTTGGGTGTCTGCACTGCTGGCCACGTTGCTCTCTCTGGATAATTTATTCAAATCTGATTTTGATGACGGTACTTTAGAGCAATTGTTGTTGAGCCCTGAATCTACTTATATGATTGCCTTAGCCAAGGCCTGTGCCCACTGGATTACTACGGGTTTGCCACTGGCGCTGATGGCTCCTCTATTAGCTGTTATGTTGTTTTTGCCCACTCAGGCGATCGCAACTTTAGTGATCAGTCTGCTGATAGGCACTGCCACTTTAAGTTTGCTAGGGGCTATTGCCTCAGCGCTGACGGTGGGCTTGAAGAAAGGTGGGGTATTGATATCTCTTTTAGTCATTCCTCTGTATATTCCCGTGTTGATTTTTGGTGCCAGTGCCGTGCAGAGTGCAGTTGACGGACTGCCAGTGACTGCCTATTTAGCTATATTAGGTGCAATGTTTGCCCTGAGCTTAGTGTTAGCCCCTTTTGCCATAGCCGCCTCCTTAAGAGTCTCAGTGAGTAGTTGATGAATATGCTAAAAAAACAATTAATGCCAAAATGGTTTTACCAGATGGCATCTCCGAAGTGGTGTTATAAAATTACCGGGCAGCTATTGCCGATATTCGGCTGTGCGGCATTAGGTTTACTGTTACTAGGCACGGTTTGGGCGCTGTTGTTTGCGCCACCGGATTATCAGCAGGGCAACAGTTTTCGCATTATCTATATTCATGTGCCCAGTGCAATTCTGGCCCAGTCCATCTATATAACGATGGCACTGGCAGGTGCCGTAGGTATTATCTGGAAAATGAAAATAGCCGATATGGTGGCTTATGCCTGCGCCCCGATCGGCGCTTCTATGGCTTTTGTCGCACTCATCACCGGTGCTATCTGGGGTAAGCCAACCTGGGGTTCTTGGTGGGTTTGGGATGCGCGTCTGACGTCTATGTTAATACTGCTGTTTTTGTACTTTGGAGTGATGGCGCTGTATGCGGCAATGGGCAAGCCTTCTAAGGCGGCAAGGGCCACAGCTATCCTGTCTCTGGTGGGGCTGGTCAATATCCCTATTATTAAATACTCGGTCGAGTGGTGGAACACGCTACACCAACCAGCGACTTTTACCTTGACTGAAAAACCGGCCATGCCGGTGGAGATGTGGTTGCCATTACTGGTGATGCTAATAGGTTTTTACTGTTTTTTTGCCACATCAATGATGCTCAGATTGCGTACCGAAATACTGAGTCGTGAGAAGCGTACAGCCTGGGTTAAAGAGTTAGTGACTAAAAGTTCAGTGCGCTGAAAATTAATCCTCCAACAGTGTTATTTATAGAGGGTTAATTTATGGCAGCTTGCCGGCAGTTGGATTCGCTAAGTCGAGAGTTATTTTAAAATTTAATGGGGCATATAATGCAATTTAGTACTTGGATAGAATTTGTTGATATGGGTGGTCATGGCCTCTATGTGTGGCTGAGTTTTGCCATTGCTATCGGGGTGATCAGTATCAATGTGCTACAACCCTGGATGAGCCAGAAAAAATTAATCGAATCGCTACAGCGTAAGTTTCAGCGGGAGAGCAAGCTAAAATGACGCCTAAAAGAAAGAACCGCCTAATGTTAGTGTTGTTTGTCATCTTCGGCGGGGTAACCGCTGTGGGCTTGGGCTTGTATGCCTTAGATAAAGGGGTTGGCATTAGCATTTTCTACTCACCGCAGCAGATAGCTGCTGGTGAGGCGCCAACAGATAAGCGAATTCGCGCCGGGGGCATGGTGCAAAAGGGCAGTGTGAAACGCGATCAAAGCAGTCTTAAAGTAGAATTTGTGCTCACAGATTATAAGCAAAACTTAAACGTGATCTATGAGGGTATATTGCCGGATCTGTTTCGTGAGGGGCAGGGGATTGTTGCTCAGGGGCAGCTCGATAGTGAAGGTGTGTTTAGAGCGGTGGAAGTGCTGGCAAAACACGATGAAAAATATATGCCTCCGGAAGTTGCCGAAGCCCTGGAAAAAGCCGGAGTGGACGCCAGTGGTGAACAGCTCGAGAGCAATGCTAATTATCAGCTAGAGGTGAGCCAATGATCCCGGAGATAGGTCAGTACGCACTGATACTGGCGCTGGTCATGTCGGGGTTTTTGGCAATAGTGCCGATGTACGGAGCCAGCAGCGGTAATCAGTTTTGGATGGGCTTTGCAAAACCGCTGGCAAAATCACTGTTTTTGTTTTTGAGCATCAGTATTATTTGTCTGGGCTATTCCTTTGTTGTCGATGATTTTAGTGTTAAATACATAGCGACCAACTCCAATACCGCCCTGCCAGTATTTTATAAAATCAGTGCAATCTGGGGTGGCCACGAGGGCTCGCTATTACTTTGGGTGTATATTCTCAGTGTCTGGACCTTTATGGTGGCGATAAAAAGTGATGATTTGCCACTGGATATACTCTCTAGAGTCCTGGCAGTACTGGGTTTGGTCGGGGTAGGTTTTATTTCTTTTACCTTAATTACCTCAAGCCCCTTTGAAAGGTTGTTAATCAATACCCCTATTCAAGGGGGAGATTTAAACCCACTGTTGCAAGACATTGGTCTGATTATTCACCCGCCGTTATTGTATATGGGCTACGTAGGTTTTTCAGTGGCATTCGCCTTTGCCATTGCGGCTCTGTTAAGTGGTAAGTTAGACGTTGCCTGGTCGCGCTGGACAAGGCCTTGGACTAATGCCTCCTGGGCGTTCCTGACTATAGGTATAACCTTGGGCAGCTGGTGGGCCTACTATGAACTAGGTTGGGGT
Organism: Oceanospirillaceae bacterium; assembly: GCA_013215505.1. Classification (GTDB taxonomy): domain Bacteria; phylum Pseudomonadota; class Gammaproteobacteria; order Pseudomonadales; family Balneatricaceae; genus Rs1. The sequence goes on along the minus strand of JABSQZ010000007.1, from coordinate 268,659 downwards.
GGCTGGTGGTTCTGGGATCCGGTTGAAAACGCTTCCTTTATGCCCTGGTTAGTCGGCACCGCACTGGTACATTCACTGGCGGTAACAGAAAAACGCGGACTGTTTAAAAGCTGGACGCTGCTGTTGGCTATCTTTACCTTTTCACTGAGTTTACTGGGGACTTTCCTGGTGCGCTCTGGAGTGCTCACATCAGTGCACTCTTTTGCCGCAGATCCGGAGCGCGGTCTCTATATTTTGGTGTTGTTAGCGATCACTGTTGGTGGTTCGCTGCTGTTGTATGCGATAAAAGCCTACGATGTAAAAAGTGAGTCCAGTTTTGAACTCTGCTCCAGGGAAACTTTTCTGCTGATCAATAACGTAGTATTAGTGATTATCTGCTCTATGGTGTTTATTGGTACTCTCTATCCGCTGGCCGTTGATGCCTTAGGACATGGAAAGCTCTCGGTGGGTCCCCCCTATTTTAACGCACTGTTTGTGCCTTTTACCTTGCTGCTGACTTTTTTTATGGGCATTGGCATACTGTTGCGCTGGAAGAAAAACAACGTTAGAACACTGCTAAAACAGCTGTTTAAACCTATGCTGTTGGCAGTAGCCGGAGGCTTGTTGGCCGCCTATCTATTTAACAGTCAATTTGTCTTTAAGGCGACTTTGGCTCTGGTGTTAGCGTGCTGGGTGATCTCTAGTTTAATCAGGGACGTGGCTGCAAAAGTGCGGCATAGGGCAGATAAATGGGCCGGTTTAAAAAAGCTATCAAAGAGTTATGTGGCTATGCAAATCGCGCATTTAGGGGTGGTGATCAGTTTAGTTGGGGTGGCGTTGGTGGCTACTTACAGCGAAGAGCGGGACGTGCGCATGCTGCCTGGTGATATTGTCACCTTGGGCGAGTATCAGTTTGAATTTAAAGGGGCTAAGAAGTTAGTAGGTCCTAATTACAGTGGTGACGTAGGTACTATAGTGGTGCACAAAAATAATCAGTACTTTGACACTATGTACCCGGAAAAACGCTTTTATCCCGCTCGCGGAAGCATGATGACCGAGGCGGATATAGATGCCGGCTTTACCGCTGATATCTTTGTGGCACTCGGTGAGCCACTGGCGCAGGGGGCTTGGGCGGTCAGATTGCAGTACAAGCCATTTATGCGCTGGGTATGGTTTGGAGGATTAATGATGATGTTTGCCGGATTCCTGACGGTGTTTGATCGCAGGTACCGCAGTGTCAAAAAAATCCAGTTAAACGCACAAACTGAATAGGAACTACAGAAAATGCGTCGTTTTTTATTATTTATCCCGTTCGGAATTTGCATTCTATTAGGGGTGCTATTTGTCAAAGGCTTGAGTTTGGATCCTACAGAATTACCTTCAGCAAGATTAGGCAAAGCGTTTCCCAGTTTCAATTTGCCAAGCGTTGCGGATGCTAATGAACAGCTCAGTGAACAGAGCTTAAAAGGTCAAGTCAGATTGGTGAATGTCTGGGCTACCTGGTGCCCTACTTGTAAAAGAGAGCACAGTTATCTTAACAAGCTAGCGAACAATGAAGGTGTACAGATAGTAGGTATTAACTACAAGGATGAACGCAATAAAGCGGTACAGTGGTTGAAGCGTTATCAAGATCCCTATATTTTTAATATTTACGATGAAAAAGGTGGGCTGGGCTTGGATTTAGGTGTCTACGGCGCTCCTGAAACTTACGTAGTTGATGCCCAGGGGGTGATTCAGTATCGACACGTGGGGGAAGTGAATGAAAGAGTCTGGAAGAAACTGAAAGTGATCATGCAAGACCTAGGCTGGAGTGCGAACTTATAATGAAATGGATTGCCCTGCCACTGTTGCTGCTATCGATGTCGCTATCAGCAGCGATAGATACTTACGAGTTCGATAATAATACCCAGCGCAAGAGATTCCAGCAGCTCAGCCAAGAGCTGCGGTGCCCTAAGTGTCAAAATCAAAACCTGGCTGGCTCTAACTCGGCCATCGCATCGGATCTGCGGGATAAACTCTATCAGATGGTGCGCGCAGGGCAGAGCACAGCACAGATAAAAACGTATATGGTAGAGCGCTACGGAGAGTTTGTTCTCTATAAACCATCGATGAACTCCATGACTTATGCCTTGTGGTACGGCCCTTTTGTCTTGTTGTTTATCGGTCTGCTAGTGGTGGTGGCACTGAGTCGAAAAAAAGCTTCGCGCAAAGCAACTGAAGTGCCCGAAGTAAAACCGCAACAACAGCCTGAAGAACAACAGACACACCAACAAAGAATGAAAGATTTACTGGATAAAAAAGATGATTGAGCTGTGGTTAGTAATAATTGTATTAACGTTAATGGCAATGGCTATTCTCTGTTGGCCGCTGTTGCAGGCCAAAACTAACACTGTTATTGAAATCAATCGCAAGCAGGAAAATATCAGTATTTTTCAGCAGCGACTGGCTGAGCTAGAACAGGAGTTACAGCAGGGGGTGCTGAATGCCGAGAGTTTTGCTGAACTAAAGCTCGAATTAGAAAAAAACCTGTTAACAGATGCCGCGGATTTACCTGCCAAAGCTGCTACTAGATTCAGTATCAGCCGAGGACAGACACTCACGGTGCTGGCTGTTGCAATAGCTCTGCCGATAATATCACTGGGATTTTACAGTAAATTTGGCAGCTCAGAGGAATTGTCTCTGGTACTTAACAGTCCCCAACAAATACAGAATGCGCTTGGCAAGCCAACGGCAGTACAAGCTATTGCACTATTGGAAGCCGAGCTAGAACGCGCCCCTGATAACCCCGAGGGTTGGTACATGTTAGCGGGTGCCTATATGAGCAGTAATCAGTTTGATAAAGGCGCGGCAGCTTTTTCCCAAGTGCTGCTGTACTTGCCGGAGCAGGCGGAACAATTTCCAAGTGTCATAGGTCAGTATGCTCAGGCGCTGTTCTTCATCGATAACAAAGTGACTGCCCGAGTAAAAATCCAAATTAACCGCGCTTTGATTATGGATAATCAGGAAGTTGTCTCCCTTGGCTTGTTAGGGATTGATGCCTTTGAGCAACAGCAGTATCAGCTGGCCATTGATTACTGGAATCAGTCGCTGTTGAACGCCGAGCCGAATGCAGCCGAGGCGCTTAAGTCCGGGATAGCGAAGGCCCGGGAGCGGTTGGCAACCGGGGATCAGCAGGTAACGGCTGCGGTGAATAAACTTAAAGTGGTTGTCGATGTCGACATTGCAGCAGAGTTGAAAAGTCAGTTGGCTGGTGATGCGGTGCTGTTTGTCTTCGCCAGGCCGGTTGGGGGGAGAATACCTCTGGCGGCGGTGAAAATGACGGTCGCTGAACTACCCAAAAGGGTGGTTTTAGATGACAGTTTGGCAATGATGGCCAACTCTAAAATTTCTTTGCAGAAAAAGGTTGAAGTTAGTGCTAGAATCTCGCTCAGTGGTAGACCAATATCAGAAAAAGGTGACTTTGAATCGACACTGTTAGTACTGGAGGTACGAGAAGTAGCTGATCCAGTTAAGTTGTTGATAGATAAAGTTGTTGAATAGTATAGTTTCGGTTTATAGTTAATTTTAATATATATAGTTAGTTGGTGATTTAGATCTATGGAAATAGATTTTCGTGAATGGTTAATAGTGGGTGCAATGATAGTCATATTATTGATTATCATTGATGGCTGGCGCAGAATGCGTGCGCAGAGCAATTCACTCAAAATTGATATCGATGAGAAACTCTCTGATTTAGGAGTCGATAGTTATAACCCTGAGTTACCTTTAGGTACCGCCAGGGTATTCATTCCTAAAGACAAAGATGCAAAATCGGCGTCGACACAAGAGCAGGGCGATGCTGCGGTGACTACTGTTGGCACAGGTTCTGCTGCCAAAAAACAGCAAAAGCAACATCACCAGCAAACCCCTGAAAAAAACATTTCCGCCCGGCTCACTGGCCAAACAATGGCTGCAGAGCCTGTTAGTCAGCCGACAGTCAAGCCCCAGCCGCTCGCCGCCGAACTGGCAGCCACTGCTACAGTTATTACAGTCACAGAGCAAAATATTTTTAAAGGACCAGCAGTTGAGCCGTTATCAACCACGCAAGCGCCAACTGCATTGCAGACAGAATCCCCATCGCCAGACAGTTATGTCGCCGCCCAGCCCGATGTGTTAGCCGTTGTTGACCCGACAACTGTCGATTCCCAATTAGGTTTTTCGGCACTTTCAGAGCCAGTGCAACAGCCAGTAATTGCTGCAGAACAACAAACTGTTGCAGAGCTGAACGCTTTTGATATCCCGGATATTCTAAAAACTAATCATATCAAACAAGCGCAATTAAACAGTGAACCAGCACTGGTTGATCAGGTCGATACGACTAATAGCATCGCGGCACCACCCAACACTGAAGTGCCTGACATAGAATTGGATAACCTTAATTTCGGTGATCGTGAACATAGCCTGCCCGCTAGCAATCAACAGGCAGCCATCGATAGTCCGGAAGATGTGGTTAATAACTTACTGCAAACCTTGGCGCGGACCGACAACAGTGTATCCCAGGCATTTCCTCAGGCGGATCAAGTAGCGGACGCTGATCTGACAGACCATTCGGCCACCGAGGAAGAGCTCTGTCGCAATCGTGATGTGGCGCCTTCCCAGCGAGATTCCGGCCCGGACATGTTTGAGCAATTGTTGGCCGAGAGGGAGCAAGAAGGCTTTGATGAGGCTGAGCAGAGCCTGGCTGCAGCAGATGCTGCCGCAAAAAAGGCGCTGACTGCTGATGAAGAAATAGAATCTCTAAAAGCCAGATTAAAAGAGCTTTCTCCCGACTATATAGAAGCAGTTTCCAGCACGGAGTCAGTTGTCAGTGAGTTAACAGAAGCGGCGGCTATCACTGCAGATGTCGATGAGAATATACAGCAAATCAGTCAGCCTGTAAGCCCAGCGGAGACGCCGCTAGAAGAAGTACCTGTGTATGCGAGCCAAGCCATTGATGAGCCCAGTGCCTTCAACGCTGATGTTGCGTTGCAGGAAAATGAGCTGGTTATCGGTTTGTCTGAAGTGGAGCTGCAGATATCACAGGACTTAACAGATCTTAATGACGATCCGCAGCAGTTTAATCAGCCTGAACTTTTAGATCAAAGGTTTAATTCGGGAGATTTGCAGGCGCCATTAACGACAGTTATTGACGACGATGTTAGCTTGGAAGACTTAGAAATTCCGATATCTCTATTGGCTTCTGAAGCCAGTGTTGAAAATCTGGATGACCTTATGGCTGTGCCTGAAGTTAGTGCCGAAGTCGAAGATTTCCAGTTAACTCAACAAGATGAAGCGCCGCCAGCTGAGCACCCGTTAACCGAGCGCACTGAAGTATTTGATGAAAATGCAGACCCACTAATGGCGGGTATTGAATCCAGCAGTGCCTCGCAGGAATTAGTGGAACATTTTGAACGTGATTTACAGCTTGATCAGCAGTCTGTTGCCAATGATTTGGATATGCCAATTTCTGAAATTCTTAAAAAGAACAAAGTTGCTGACAGTGTCAACCAGCCAGAGCTGGATGATCAACAAGCAGAGACGTCTGAAGACCCGCTGATGCAGCAAACCAATTGGCCTGTGGATGTGCCGGAAACAGACACTGCTGATGTAGAAGTAAAGCTGCCGCAACATCTGGATAGCGCCGCGGATAACTCGGCCAATTTGGGATTTTCGGCAGTGGAACAGGGATATGATGCAGATCCATTGATGAGTGGATTTGATGACTCCGATCAGCAACAGGATACTAGTGCTGATGTGTTTGTCATAAATACCCCCGAGACAATGACTACAAAGATTCAGCAGGAAAGCCTTTTTTCCCTTGAGCAAGAGTTGGAGGCGGGGAGGAATGCACGTAAACCAATGGCTCGAGTCAGTGATCCTAACTCGGTGTTGATTGTTACTGTGGTTGCGAAAGATCAGTATTTGAATGGTGCTGCACTGCGTCGGATCGTCGAAGCTTGTGGTATGGGATTTGGTGAAATGCAGATTTTTCATCGATACGAAGACGGCCTGGAATCTGGTGCAGTGCAGTTTAGTATGGCTAATGCGATTAACCCCGGAACATTTGATCTGGACACTATGGATCAGGAATCGACGCCTGGCGTGTCATTTTTCATGTCTATGGATGAACCACTGGATCCCAAAAATGCCTTCGAGTGCATGATTGCGACTGCAGAAACTGTGGCGACGCATTTGAACGGGGATTTGTTAGACGACGATAGGACTGTGATCAGACCGCAGACTAAAGAGCATTATCGCGAGCGAGTGAGAATGCATGAAATGAATAAATTACGTCGCAGAGCTCGCTGATACAACTATTTTTACATGGCCCCGGCGGCTGTGTAGCGCTTAATGCCACTGTCAAAACTGATACTTAAATGCTTAATTGAGTATCAGTTTTCTGCTGTAACCCCACCGATTAAAAATTAAACTGGATACTGCATGTCTGTAGATAACATCCCTGAAGAAATTCAGCAATTGTGTGAAGAAATTGATTTACACAATTATCGCTATCATGTTTTAGATGAACCTACAGTGCCCGATGCGCATTATGATAAATTATTCAAGCAGTTAAAAGTTTGGGAGAGCCAGAACCCGGCTTTGGTCAGCGCGCAGTCGCCGACGCAACGGGTTGGCGCCAGGCCAAACAGTGGTTTTGGCCAGATAACCCACGAAATGCCGATGTTGTCCCTGGACAATGCTTTCAACCCAGCAGAGCTGAGTGATTTCGATGTACGACTTCGCGACCGGCTCGGACGCAGTGCCGATAAACCTATCGAATACGCCTGTGAGCCAAAGCTCGATGGTATTGCGGTGAGTCTACTGTATGAAGACGGGCTGTTGATCAGAGGGGCTACCCGCGGTGATGGTGCTGTAGGCGAAGATATTACCCACAACGTCAGGACTATCCCTTCAATCCCTTTGAAGCTACGTGGTACTGGCTACCCACAAAAATTAGAAGTGCGCGGCGAAATCTATATGCTCAAAGCCGGCTTTAAAGCGATGAATGAAAAAGCTGCAAAGAGCGGTGACAAAACATTTGTTAACCCGCGCAATGCAGCGGCGGGGTCTATTCGCCAGCTAGATCCGAGAATTACCGCAACCCGACCATTAGAAATGTGCTGTTACAGTATTGGCGTTGTGAGCGACGGCGAGATGCCCGCTGATCACTATGCAACATTACAACTGTTAAACCAATGGGGATTAAAAATAAACCCCTACCTGCAAAAGTCTAACGGCATCACTGATGCTCTGGGCTATATTGAAAAAATGCAACAATTGCGCACTGAACTTCCCTATGAAATTGATGGCTTAGTCTTTAAGGTCAATAATTACAATTTACAGCAGCGGCTGGGCTTTATCTCCCGTGCTCCACGATGGGCGATTGCCTATAAGTTTCCGGCCCAGGAAGAGATTACTCAAATTGAACAAGTTGAGTTTCAGGTGGGCAGAACCGGTGCTATCACCCCAGTTGCCAGGCTCACTCCGGTGTTTGTCGGCGGGGTTACGGTCAGTAATGCCACTTTGCACAACATGGATGAAATTGCCCGTTTGGAGTTAAAAGTGGGTGATTGGGTGGTCGTGCATCGCGCCGGGGACGTAATTCCTAAAGTGGTCAGGGTGATCCGTGATAAACGCCCGGGGGATGCCACTGAGGTAGAATTTCCGGATGCCTGTCCTGTGTGTCAGTCAGCCATCGTCAGAATTGAGGGCGAGGTAATCTCCCGCTGTAGCGGCGGTCTGACTTGCGCGGCGCAGCGCAAAGAGGCACTAGTGCATTACGTGTCTAAAAAGGCACTGGATATAGATGGTTTAGGCGAGAAGCTCATAGATACACTGGTCAGTAAAGAGATGGTGGCAAAATTTGACGATATTTACTATCTGTCAAAAGTAAACCTGATGCGCTTAGAGCGTATGGGTGACAAATCAGTGGATAAGCTTTTGGCGACTATTGAGCGCACTAAACACACCAGCCTCGATAAATTTATTTACGCACTGGGAATAAGAGAAGTTGGCGAGGCCACGGCGAGAAACCTGGCCAGAGAATTTGGCTACTTAGCGCGTATTCTCGCTGCCGATGTTGAACGTCTAGAGCAAGTGGCAGATGTAGGGCCAATAGTGGCTAAGCATATCGTTAGCTTCTTTGCCCAGCCACATAATCTGGAAGTGATTGATAACTTGCGCAGTGCCGGTGTGACTTGGCCAGAAGCTGAACCTGTGGCAGAAGATGAACTGCTGTTGGCGGGTAAAGTGTATGTGCTGACAGGTACTTTAGAACAAATGGGCCGCTCTGAGGCCAAGGCGTACTTGCAGGAGTTGGGCGCAAAGGTATCAGGCAGTGTCTCAAAAAAGACCGATTGTCTGGTTGCAGGTACCGCTGCGGGGTCAAAATTAAAAAAAGCCCAGGACTTAGAAATTGAAATACTCACTGAACAACAATTTGTCGACTTTTTGAAAACCCAGGGCGTTGAGGTTTAACTATGATTATTCCCTATAAATCACTGGCTGCAGATACGCTGAAAAACCTAATCGAAGAGTTTGTCACTAGAGATGGCACAGATTATGGGAATTATGAGTTGAGCATGGCAGAAAAAGTCAGTGCAGTTGAGAGCCGTTTAAGCAGCGGAGAAGTAGTGATTATGTATATAGAAAACACAGAAAGTGTCAATATCGTTGAAAGACAGCTGCTGGCTAATAGTTGATCACAGCTCTATTAGCCAGTTCTAGGCCCAGCTCTCTACATGTGCTCCGCTAATAATCAAACGCAGTAAATCGGAGCGGCACACAATACCTATTAATTGATCATTGTGGTCAAATATTGGCACTGCATTGATATCAAACTCTATAAAACAGGCGGCAATTTGCGCGACTGCAGTATGCGCGGAGCCAACAATGATTTTTTGGCTGTAATAATTGGTAATACTCAAGGTAGAATCGGGGCCAAGAGCCAGAATGTCTTTGGACGACAAAATACCGACCGGCCTGCCATTAATGTCTTCCACCATTAAATGACTGACGTTAAGTTCTTGCATGCGCTCCCAGGCGCTGTGCACTATGGTACCTTCTGCGACCCGATGCACTGGAGTGCTCATTATTTGCGCGGCCATTAACCCAGGTTTTTTCTGTGCTGGTGATTTTGGTTTAAGCGCATCATAAGTACCAGGTGTGTGCTCTTCCCGGTGGGCACCGGTGGTATCCAAAATATTACGAAATTCATTGTTTTTGGTTTGCCAATCTTTGTCCGGATGAGTACCACTGTGTGCAGTGGTGCTGGCACTCATCTTATCAACCCCTTTATCTGGAAAAAGGCTTCGCAGCGGCGTTTTGATCCTGTGTCCTTGATCTATAATTCCGAAAGACATCTAAGCCTCCGATAGTCATTTATCCCAAAGTAGGGCAGTTTGTGGAACTAACAATAGCTTTAACTCTATGACAGCAATAATAACCCATTGTTAAGCAATATGTACAAGAGCGGCAAAGATGCATAAATCAACCACCCTATATTCTATATCGCCCGACGAATCAATTGCTTAATGATAAATCTAGCAGGGTGTATCGCCTGAGACAAGTCTCTGGGTAGTGGGCTTGGCTGATTAGTCAGCAAAGATGCCAGGTATTCCGCACTCAGAGGGCAAGTAATCAAGCCTTTAGAGCCGTGTCCCAGGTTGATAAATAAACCGGAATAATTAGGGGCAGCGTCGGTAGCGAAGGTCCAGTTTTTATCTTTGTTTAATTTTTTATACTGACTGATAAAAGCATCATGTATCGGCGCCGGCCCCACCATGGGTAGATAGTCGGGCGTTGAACAGCGCAGTGCAACTTTACCACGGGGCTGTTCTGAAAATTCTAACTGGGCAGCGAGTTCAGGCAGCACTTTGTGCAAATTATCGATGTTAGTTTGTTGGTCGCTGGTTTGCAGCTCCAGGCTCTGCTCATGTAAATTAAAGCTGGCACCAAAACAGTACTGGCCTTGAGTAGCGGGTGAAATATATCCCGCCCCGCAAACTACTGTTTCTAAAGGCACTGCATTTGCCTGACTGTGGGTTACTTGCCCGCGGATTGCTTTGGTGGCCACGGACTCTAATTGCGGGAAAAGTTTAGCGCTATTGGCATTGGCTACTACAACAGCATCCATCTCAAATACCTTCCCCCCGTTGGCAGTTAAGTGCCATTTTTCATCTGCAAGTTGAGTTAATTGAGTGATATCGGTATTTAATTGCAGTTGAATGTTTGCATCGGCGATAAGCTTTTCGCAAAACAGCTTAGGGGCTACCCATCCAGCGCGTGGGAAAAACAAACCACTAAAAGGCGTCTTAGTACCGGCAAGAGTCGTCGCTTCAGCTGCATCTACCCATCTGACTACTTCTTTGGCATAACAATTTTGTGCCAGTAGGTCTTGTTGTTGCAGTTGCTCTTTAGCATTGGTCGCTAGTTGTAGCAGACCGCATTGCTGAGCCGTTTCCCCATCAAAACACTGATAGATATTCAATAGGCGTAAACTGTACTCCAGCCCGGTAAGGTGAAACTCGCCACTTTGGGTAGGCTTTGAGGGTAACTTGGCATATAGCGCCCCCTGTAAATTCCCAGAGGCTGACTGACAGATATCTGTAGCAGAGTCGAAGATTGTTACTTTTATCCCACGCCTGACCAATGCTTCTGCGGTAGTGCAGCCCGCAAGGCCAGCGCCAATCACGGCTACATGTTTTATATTATTACAACTAGGACAAATATCAAACCAAGGCTTAGGCGAACAAACAGGCTGATTTTCAGCAGTATATAGCCCGCTGATCATTTCCCGCTTCTTACCAAAGCCGCTGAGCTTCTGGATTTTAAACCCCTGCTCTTGCAAAGTCCTGCGAACGGCTCCGGCGGAAGTGAAACTTGCCAGAGTCGTTTCATTAGTTTTACTTAAACGCGCTAACTGCTGAAACAATTCCGGCTGCCACATCTGACTATTCTTAGCCGGTGAAAACCCATCCAAATACCAGGCATCCGTTTTGTGTAGGCACTGTTGATAAGCTGAAAAGCTGTCGTCAAAGATTAAAGTTAAGTAAATACTGCCTTGATTCAAGATGATTCTATGAAAGCCTTTTACTGCAGGCGGGTACTGCTGGCAGATTTGCTCTGTGATAGCTGAATATTGTGGAAAACGCGCAACAGCCTGAATGAAATCATCCACTGATAAGGGAAACAGCTCTGTTGTAAAAAAGTGCAGAGGCCGGTGCTTCTCTATCTTGGCTGCTTCCTGAATAGCTTGTAAGGTACAGTAAAAATTCAAGCCAGTACCAAACCCGGTCTCGTTGATACAAAAGGATTCAGTATCCATTTGCAGGTAACGTTCTGCAACCTTACTAGGGTTGACAAACACATGAAGTGTCTCTTCAATTCCACCATCTGAATTGTAATAAAAATCCTGGAAGTGCTCGGAGTAAGGGGTATCGTCTTGCCAGCTAATCGTGCTGTTTTTTATATTATTCATCCAAATATTTTAACAGTAAATTGTCGTACTTATGTACTCTAGCAGCCAAGTTATTCGACTAATTTTTCCGGGCGGAATAGAAAAAATTCTTTAAGCATCTCCAAAGGATAAAAGGCCACTGGAAAAGACAGGGAATGCCTCGTATTCGAGCCTATCTATAAACAGACGGCAGCAATTAAGAATGGTGCAGCTGCAGCCAAAAATATCAAATTATGGGATGGTGCTAATTGATCAGCGTAATGGGAAGCCTGTATCTACAAACAGTCGATGTAGAGAACTACAGTAGAGGTAATAACTGTTGCATTAATAGGTGTTTGAATGAGTTGGGCTAGACCCGCGGATTAGTTCTCATTACAATAGCTCATTTTTGTTACGCGACCGTAGTCTGCTGAAGCTACCAAGGAATTTATGGCTAACAAATTATTAGCCGAAATTGTTGATACAAAAGTGTTCAGTAAAAATTACAGCGCTGAAAAATCAAATCTTGAATTCTGCAGTGATAATAACTCGATGAATGTAAGTTTACTGTTTTCTAACAGTTGCGAGCCGCATTGATATGGGTTTTTGCTGCGAAAGACAAAATTATATATATGATTTAAATGGCCATTATTGACTATGAGGAAAGCAGCTCTGGTGGCAACATTTAATCATTCAAGAAATATAGAGTTTAAACTTTTTAAGGGATATAAATGTATTTATTTACCAGTGAAGTAGTAGCACCAGGGCATCCAGATAAATGTGCCGATATTATCGCGGACTCAATTGTAGATGCATTAATTATCGCCGACCCACAATCTCGGGTGGCTAGTGAAGTATTTGTCGCTGGTAAGCATATAATTATTGGCGGTGAAGTAAAAACAAAAGAAAACCTTAGCCAACTAGACTATGAAAATATTGTCAGAAAAGCCTTAGTGAAAATTGGCTACACAGGTAATAGTAGCTTTACAAAAGAGCAATGTTTGCACCCGGATGATATCAATGTGCAAGTATTATTGAATCAGCAATCGCCCGATATAAATCAAGGAGTAGATCAGCTAGACGGCGAAACAGGAGCCGGCGATCAGGGAATAATGTTTGGCTACGCCATCGCTGAAACTTCAGACTTTATGCCAGCTGCAATTACCTACGCACGCATGTTGTCTGACAAAGTGTACCACTACGCTTTAGCTCACGATCATAAGTTAGGCGTAGATATTAAAACGCAAGTGACCATGGATTACGGCAATAAAGAGAACTTCGAAAATGGTAAACCACAGAGCATCCACACCATAGTGGTATCTGCTCCCTCAGTAGAGAGTATGCCAATAGAAGAAGTACGTACACTGATACAAGGTTTGATAGACGACACGGGCTTACCAACTGACTTGTATGACCCTAAAAAAGCTATCATCCATATCAACCCAACTGGTCGCTACGTTAATCACAGTTCCCTGCATGATTCAGGTTTAACCGGACGTAAATTGATAGTAGATTCATTTGGTGGGTATGCGCCTATAGGTGGCGGAGCTCAATCTTCAAAGGATTACACTAAAGTAGATCGAAGCGGCTTATATGCAGGCCGTTGGTTAGCAAAACACATAGTTGCTGCGGGCTTGGCTAATAAATGTATTATTCAGTTGTCCTATGCTATAGGTGTGGCGAAACCAACTTCTGTATCAGTAGATACACAGGGTACTTATACAAAAGTTGATGATGACGCACTTTCACAGTTTATCATCGATAACTTCTCTTTGACGCCTAATTGGATTACCAAAAAGTTCAAATTGGATCAGCCGAGTGCTGAAACCTTTTTGTATGCAGACGTTGCTTCGAGAGGTCAAGTGGGGCAGAGTGACTACCCCTGGGAGCAGCTTGATGAGCTTGAAAAATTTCAGGCAATCTAAATGGAAAGCTAATGCCATATGTAGTTTGTGGTATTAGCAATTCAGCAGTTCATCACTAGCAATGGATACTTAGGAAAAATAAATGCACGACTTGAATGGGCTGAAGATAGCCATTATTGGTTTAGGCTACGTCGGTCTCCCTTTAGCTATAGAGTTTGGTAAGAACCATTCAGTTGTGGGTTTTGATGTCAATGTCAAAAGAATTTCTGACTTAGCGGCAGGCGTTGACGCGACTCTTGAAGTCAGTGATGAAGAGCTGAAAAGTGCTAGAAATTTATTATTCACAGCGGACTTGCAACAAATCAGACAATGTAATTTTTATATTGTTACAGTACCTACTCCCATAGATTCAAGTAACCAGCCAGACTTGAGTTCTCTTAAATCTGCTAGTGAAATGTTATCCAAAGTCATTGCTGAAAATGATGTAGTGGTTTACGAATCGACAGTTTATCCAGGAACTACTGAAGAGATCTGTGTGCCAATTTTGGAGGCGGGATCAGGGCTTATTTACAATAGCGATTTATTTATCGGATACAGTCCAGAGCGAGTTAACCCAGGGGATAAAATACACCGGGTCTCTACTATTAAAAAAGTAACCTCAGGATCAAATCGAGATACCGCCGGCTATGTTGATCAGGTATATAACTTGGTTATCACTGCCGGCACACACTTGGCATCCTCGATAAAAGTGGCAGAAGCCTCAAAGGTGATTGAAAATACGCAGCGGGACGTCAATATTGCATTGATTAATGAGTTAGCGATTATTTTTAATAAATTGGAAATAGACACTCTAGAGGTACTCGAAGCAGCCGGCAGTAAGTGGAATTTTCTACCTTTTAGACCTGGTTTAGTCGGTGGTCACTGTATTAGTGTTGATCCATATTACTTAGCTCATAAAGCTCAAAGTGTTGGTTATCACCCGGCAATGATTCTTGCAGGTCGTAGACTAAACGATGGGATGGGGCAGTATGTTGCATCTCAGTTGGTGAAAGCAATGCTGAAGAAAAGAATTCAGGTTCTGGGGGCGAAAGTTCTTATTATGGGTTTTGCTTTTAAAGAAAACTGTCCGGATTTACGAAATACTAAAGTCATAGATATAGTACGCGAACTTGTCGACTACGGAGCAGAGGTTGAAGTTTGTGATCCATGGTGTAGCAACGTCGAATCGCAACAGGTGTATGGTTTGCCTTTGATAGAGCCTAAACTTGCCAAATATGATGCAATTGTAATTGCCGTTGCCCATAAAGAATATTTTCAGATCGGGGCTGGATTTATTCATGGGTTAGGTAAACCAAACCATGTTTTGTATGATTTGAAATATGTATTGGCTAAAGAAGAAGTTGATATAAGGTTGTAGTTATTTAAGTTGGATAATGCTATTTCGAATAAAATGTTCCCCTGAGGATTGAGATAAATCAGCTATCAATATTATCTATGTATTTGTTTTGCTCCAATACCAGCTTACAGCACTTATAAGTAGGTCCTTTGACGGCTGGAAACTTATAGCTATAGAAATACAGAATGATGAACAATGACTGCCATAGTAAAAGATAATTGGTAAATAGAAAAAATATTAACGAGTTCGTTACTATATGCGAACCCATAATGAAGGTACAGCATCGGATCATGTTAAAGAAAGCAATTGATAGCGTATTGGCGAGTCCAAGAAGTATAAAAAGAATACTAACAGCATCTGTTGACTTCATAGCGGTTATGTTTTCATTGTGGCTGGCGTTTTCGCTACGTTACGGTGAGATGTATATTCCGCCCCAATCACAATGGTGGGTATTTATAACTGCGCCAGTGATAGCTATTCCAGTCTTCATAAAATTTGGTTTATATCGAGCGATCATCCGTTATATGGGTATGCGAGCAATTTGGACGGTTGTCCAAGCTTCCTTGCTTTATACAGTGTTGTTTAGTGTTGTGGTATTAATATCAAATATTCAAGGCGTTCCACGTACGGTATACGGTATTCAATTCTTACTATTGTTGATGCTTGCGGGCGGATCGCGATTAATAGCGCGCTGGTGGATCAATAGTATTCAAAGTGGATTAAGTCATTTATCCAGAAGTAAGAAGCTAGCGCCTCCTGTAATTATTTATGGTGCGGGAGCTTCGGGTGTTCAATTGGATGCCGCATTAAAACAATCATACCAATATCGGCCAGTGGCCTTTATAGATGATGCTGTTGAGTTACATAAACAACATATTAATGGCCTAACAGTATATCCCTTTACCCAGTTGAGTCATGTGATCGAAAAATACGCCGTAGCCGATCTATTATTGGCAATACCCTCGGCATCACGTAATCGTCGTAGCGAACTTATTCGCTTGTTAGAACCTTATCCACTTCACGTTAGAACGTTGCCAAGTTTAATAGATTTGGCTGATGGAAAGGTTAAAATTTCTGATATTCAAGAAGTTGATATTGCTGACTTGTTAGGGCGGGAGCAAGTTGAGCCTATGACAGATTTGTTACAGGCTAATATCACTAATAAAACCGTGATGGTGACAGGTGCGGGTGGATCAATTGGTAGTGAGTTGTGCCGGCAAATTATCAAATTACAACCTGTTGCTTTAATACTCTACGAGCTTAATGAATTTTGTCTGTATGCAATTGAAAAAGAACTGCAGGCTTATGCTCTTGATATGCCTATATGTGCTTTACTGGGTAATGTACAAGATCAAAAACGGGTCGAAGCAGTCTGTTTACGATTTAATGTGAATACTATATATCATGCTGCGGCATACAAGCATGTACCTATGGTAGAGAGAAATACCACAGAGGGGGTGCGTAATAATGTATTCGGTACCCTTGCCTGCGCAAAAGCAGCAATAGCCAGTAAGGTCGAAACCTTTGTTTTAATATCAACAGATAAGGCGGTAAGGCCAACCAATACAATGGGTGCAAGTAAGCGCTTTGCTGAGCTTATTTTGCAGGGGTTGGCAGGAGAGCAAAGTGATACCCGATTAGTCATGGTGCGTTTTGGCAATGTATTAGGCTCTTCCGGTTCTGTAGTGCCTCTGTTTCGTCAGCAAATTGCCAGTGGCGGACCGATAACAGTTACAGATTCACGTATTAATCGATACTTTATGAGTATTCCAGAAGCGGCAGAGCTGGTTATTCAGGCGGGGGCAATGGGGAGAGGTGGTGATGTTTTTGTATTAGATATGGGTGATCCGGTACGCATTGTCGAATTAGCGAAACGAATGATTCATTTGAGTGGGTTGGTTGAGAAAGATAAAGATCATCCTGGAGGAGATATTGAAATCACTTTTACAGGTTTGCGTCCAGGTGAAAAGCTTTATGAGGAATTGTTAATTGGCGACAATGTCAGCGATACAGTGCACTCTAAGATAATGCGTGCAGAAGAAACAGTGATACTTTGGGGGGCGTTAAATGAGATTCTTGAGAGTCTGAATAAAGCCGTCGAAATAGAAGAGGTCCAAAAAATTCGAACAATACTTGTTGATAATGTGGATGGCTTTAAGCCGCAATGTGATCCTAAAGACTGGATTCAGGCTGGTAATTATTCATGATAAATTGTTACCAACAAGTAGAGAAAAAGGAATTTATTAGAGTGAGGATGATACAGGTTTATGTTTTTAAGCTTATACAATTTACCTAGGTCAATACTGTATGTATGATGTAGGGCTTTATTCAGGCCTTTAAGATGAATGTTCAAAATTTGATCTAGTTAGAATTAAAGAATGGACTTGGTTTCTTGTGCAGGCTGTGAGTTTGCAGTTGTAGTCTTGGCTCGAATAGCTGTGAATATCGGCTATGGACGGTTTTAGGCCTAGCAAAGTATTATTGGAAATTGAAATGTGCGGAATTAATAAAATGTTTGTTTATTCCGGTATTGGTTTTAAGGCTACGACGGGTCAAAAAATAGGTTTGTTTCGCTGGTAAACTATCCTGCATTTATGTTGTGTTCATCCAAGTCGGTGATAATGGAATAGGTTTAAAGAAAGTTTATGAAGAAAAGAGCATTAATAACAGGGATTACTGGGCAGGATGGCTCGTACTTAGCAGAGCTTTTATTAGAAAAAGGATATGAGGTTCACGGGATTAAACGTCGAGCATCATCATTGAATACGGAACGTGTTGATCATATATATCAAGATAATCATGAAGAGAATCAGCGCTTTTTTTTGCACTATGGTGATCTGACGGACTCATCTAATTTGACGCGTATTCTTAAAGAAGTACAGCCAGATGAAGTGTATAATTTAGGTGCGCAATCTCATGTTGCAGTCTCTTTCGAATGCCCTGAATATACAGCGGATGTTGATGCTATGGGGGCATTGCGTCTGCTTGAGGCTATTAGGTTTTTAGGACTTGAGAAAAAAACAAAGTTTTATCAAGCTTCGACATCTGAGCTTTACGGTGAAGTTCAGGAAACGCCGCAAAAAGAGACCACTCCATTTCATCCGCGCTCTCCTTATGCAGTGGCAAAAATGTATGCCTACTGGATTGTGGTAAATTATCGTGAGTCTTATGGGATGTATGCTTGTAACGGTATTTTATTTAACCATGAATCTCCTCGTCGTGGTGAAACATTTGTTACCCGCAAAATTACCCGTGCTATCGCCAATATCTCTCAAGGTTTAGAAAAGTGTTTATATTTAGGTAATATGAATGCCTTGCGTGATTGGGGGCATGCAAAAGATTATGTGCGTATGCAATGGATGATGTTGCAGCAAGATGTTGCTGAAGATTTTGTTATAGCAACCGGCAAGCAAATCAGCGTGCGTGAATTTGTTCGTTTGTCGGCCAGAGAGGCGGGTATTGAGCTAGAGTTTTCCGGCCAAGGAATCGACGAGATAGCAAAGGTAACAGCTATTAGCGGTGATAACGCTCCTGCATTGAAGGTCGGTGATGTTATTGTCAAAGTTGACGCTCGATATTTTAGGCCTGCAGAAGTAGAAACATTATTAGGCGACCCGACAAAGGCAAAAGAAAAACTTGGTTGGGTACCGAAAATAACCGTAGAAGAAATGTGCAGTGAAATGGTTGCTAATGATCTTGATAAGGCTAAACAGCATGCGATATTAAAGCAGCATGGCTTTGAATTACCAATCACAGTAGAGAGCTAATAATGAATAATGCTGATCGAATTTATATAGCGGGCCACAATGGTATGGTGGGTTCAGCGATTGTTAGACAGCTCGCCGGTTTGGCGAATGTGGAGTTGGTGGTAAGATCTAGTAGTGAGCTAGATCTTACAGATCAGAAAGCTGTTTTTGACTTTTTTGAAAATGAAGAAATTGACCAAGTGTATTTAGCTGCTGCAAAAGTCGGAGGGATTTATGCAAATAATGAATACCCAGCTGAGTTTATTTATCAAAATTTGATGATTGAGGCCAATATTATTCATGCAGCGCACGTGAATAATGTACAGAAACTACTATTTTTAGGCTCCTCTTGTATTTATCCAAAGGCTGTAGAGCAGCCAATGAAAGAAGAGGCTTTATTGACAGGTGTATTGGAGAGTACCAATGAGCCATATGCGATTGCAAAAATAGCAGGGATTAAATTATGCGAAAGCTACAATAGGCAGTATGGGCGTGATTATCGAAGCGTAATGCCTAGTAATCTGTATGGAGAAAATGATAATTTCCATCCAGAGAACTCACATGTCATCCCCGCGCTAATTAGGCGCTTTCATGAGGCTAAAATAAACAACCTGCAGGCAGTAACGGTATGGGGCTCAGGTATACCTATGCGGGAATTTTTGCATGTTGATGATATGGCATCTGGGTCGATACATGTTATGAATCTGGATTTGAAAGCTTACGGTAACAATACCAATGCAATGTTATCACATATTAATATTGGTGCTGGAGTGGATTGTTCGATCCGTGAATTGGCTGAGATGATAGCAAAAGTGGTTGGCTTTGAAGGTGATATAATTTGGGATGCGTCTAAACTTGATGGTGCTCCTCGTAAATTGTTGGATGTGAGACGATTGGAAAGCTTGGGTTGGAAGCCGAAAGTTGGCTTAAAATCGGGATTGGGTGAGGTGTATGAATGGTTTTTGGCAAATGCTGATAGTGTGCGAGGTTGATGTGATCCGCTAAGTTAGGTGAAGGCTTTTGCTCCCGTTTTGAGTTTTTTTAGCGAAAAATGTATAGAAGGTTTTAAAGTATCATCCGATAGGCGTATTGAGATTTATGTATGAATATTTTTGCTATGACGAATTTATTATAAATATATACTATAGCTTAAGTGTAATTAAATAGTTGTTCTTTTAGAGAGTGTAACTTCTGCGTATTCTAAGTATTGTGCAGATAAAAAATGTATGAAGTCAATAATTAAGATATTCCACATATTAGATCAAAGTGAGCGTCGCAAAGGTGTTTTCCTTTTGTCCTTGATAGTTGTTATGGCTATTGTTGATGCTTTAGGAGTGGCGTCCATTATGCCTTTTATGGCGGTTTTATCGAATCCTGCTTTGATAGAAAGTAATGCTGTATTGGGTTATGTTTATAGAGAGCTTAATGTCGAAACTCATCATGATTTTCTGGTGGTTTTAGGTTTTTGTGTTTTTGCATTACTATTATTTTCGTTAGTGCTGAAGTCGTGTGTTACATTTCTTCAGCTTCGTTTTGTTCTCATGAGCGAATATAGTATTGGAAAACGTTTGGTGGAGGGGTATTTACGGCAGCCTTATGCCTGGTTTTTAAGTCAGCATAGTTCTGGTTTAGGGAAAACAATACTTTCTGAAGTCGGGGAGGTGGTGAACCGTTCTATGCTGCCTCTGATGACGATTATATCACAGAGTATGGTTGCTTTATTTTTACTCGGTTTGCTTGTTTTTATTGATCCGTTTGTGGCTTTGGTGGTTGGTCTAGTATTAGTGACAGTTTATGGGGTTTTGCTCAAGTTAATTGTTCGTTATCTATCGCGTATAGGAAAGGAGCGATTGGATGCAAATGAATTGCGTTTCAAGATTATTAATGAAGTATTTAGTGCGGTGAAAGAAGTGAAATTAGCTGGGCGAGAGCTTTTCTATTTGAACGGTTTTTCTAAGCCTGCTCAAAAGTATGCGGCAAGCCAGGCTGCGGCACAGGTGGTTGGTCAATTACCTCGATTTGCTTTGGAAGCGATAGCTTTTGGTGGAATGATACTTGTCATATTGTATTTAATGTCCCAAAGTGAAAGCTTTTCAAGCGTATTACCAATTATATCTCTTTATGCGTTTGCTGGTTATCGGCTAATGCCTGCGCTTCAGCAGATATACAACTCTATTTCACAGTTGAATTTTTCTGGCCCTGCGCTGGATAAACTGTATAGTGACCTGCGTTCTATACCTCATGCTGCTGTAAATGAAAATGCCAATGTAAAATCAATGCATTTGAATTATTCGATAAGGCTAGAGAATGTTGAATTTACCTATCATGGCTCAACCGTAAATGCCATTAATGGACTCAGTTTAACTATACCAGCTAAAAATACGATTGCTTTAGTGGGGGAGTCAGGAAGTGGGAAGAGTACAGTAATTGATTTGATTTTGGGTCTTTTAGAAGTGACTAGCGGATCTATTCAGGTAGATGGGGTAGAACTAAATGAAGATAATCGGCGATCTTGGCAAAATTGTATAGGTTACGTTCCGCAATCAATTTATCTTGTTGATTCTAGCATCGTTGCTAATATAGCTTTTGGAGTCGAGCCTGAAAAAGTAGATATGACAGCAGTGTTGCGTGCCGGGAAAATTGCTAATTTACACGATTTTGTGAGTGAGCTACCTGAAGGCTACTATACCGCTATCGGTGAGAGAGGGGTTCGACTGTCAGGAGGGCAACGTCAACGGATTGGAATTGCCAGAGCTTTATATCATAAGCCCGATATTTTGGTTTTGGATGAAGCGACTAGTGCATTGGATGGGTTGACAGAGAAGTCCGTTATGGAAGCTGTTAATAATCTTAGTCATGACCTCACAATAATTATCATTGCACATCGTTTAACTACTGTCCGGAAATGCGATCAAATATATTATTTGGATAAGGGAAAGGTTTTGGCTCAAGGAACATACGACGAGCTGGTTTGTAAGAGTGAAAAGTTTCGCTCGATGATGTAGAGTTTGACTGAGAGGGTTAGGCCTGAGTTGTTACGATAATTTGGTGAATCTATGAATAAAAAATTTCTTAACAGTGCGTGTAAGAAAAACGGAAGTTTGTATGATTCTTTAACTAGAGCGGTTAAAAACTTCGAAGTGAATTTAGTGTAATGATTATCAAGAAAATTTGTGTTGTGGGATTAGGCTATGTAGGTCTTCCTTTGGCAATTGAGTTTGCAAAGTGTTACGAAGTTATTGGCTATGATATTTCGTCGGAAAGAGTGGCATTTCTTGATCAGCATAGAGATCCTAATGGGGAGGTTTCTTCAGATTTATTGAGAGAATCAACAGCCCGTTGGAGTTCACTTGAGGCGGACATTGCCGGTAGTGATATATTTATCGTCACAGTACCAACTCCTGTAGACTCAAGTAATAATCCAGATTTGAGTTTCCTTGTTAGTGCTTCTAGACTGGTCGGAAGTTTTTTGACGTCGGGCGGGTTAGTGATATATGAGTCCACAGTTTTTCCAGGGTGTACTGAAGAGGTATGTAAGCCTATTCTTGAAAGTGTTTCGGGATTAACCCACGGACAAGATTTTTATCTTGGGTACAGTCCTGAAAGGGTAAATCCTGCTGACCGAATTAACACTATATCTAAGATAACTAAGGTTGTTTCAGGATGTTGTGAACAATCGAGTGATATGGTCGACTCTCTGTATCAGGCTATCATCGAGGCAGGAACCTATCGAGCTCCTACTATTAAAGTTGCAGAAGCAGCGAAGATAACTGAAAATATCCAAAGGGATGTCAATATTGCTTTGATGAATGAGCTATCTTCAGTATTCAACGAGTTGGATATAGATACTTTTGAGGTAATTAAAGCAGCTAGCTCAAAATGGAACTTTATTCCGTTTCGTCCAGGGTTGGTTGGTGGGCATTGTATAGGTGTGGACCCTTACTATTTAATAAAGCATGCTGCTAATCATGATATAGCCACACCTTTAATGACGTCTGCGCGCCAGGTTAACGAAGCTGTTGTTGGTAGAGTTGTCAGTCGTGTCAATCGCTTATTTCCAAATAGAAAGCCGAACATTCTATTGATGGGGTTAACATTTAAAGAGGATTGCCCGGACCTTCGGAACTCAAAAGCAGTACTACTAGCTGAACGTTTATCAGTTTGTTCTAATGTCCATGCAATGGATCCATTTGTAGGAGAGTCAGTTTCAGATAAATATGAAATTGTTAGCGACTTCTCAGGGGCTCCTTATGATTGTGTGATCATTTCTGTCTTGCATAGTAACTTTCTTAGTCTGGATCCCAACTTTATTCGTGAGCTGGTTTTACCGCAAGGGAAGGTATTTGATCTTTTAAATGGCTTTCCAACGATTAAAGATTATTCTTTGTGATTGGATTAATTCTCCAAGCAAGAATGAGCTCCACTCGCGCGCCGGGAAAAGTTATGAGCTTGATTAATGGAAAACCATTAATTGCGCATGTAATAGATCAGTGCAAAGCTGCTTTAAGTAATGGCTTGGTGATCGTTTGCACATCTGTTGAAGTCAGCGATGATCCGATTTATGAATATTGTAAACTACATAATGTTCTCGTATATCGAGGTCCTCTGAATGATGTTTACAGGCGATACTTGGGTTGTATTGAGCAGTTTGGTTTAACCGTGTTTGGTAGGATTTGTTGTGATAGTCCCGGTATATCCTCCGCTTTAATAAAGGCTGCTATTGAGACATACGAAAGCATTGAAAAGGTAGATTTGGTTACAAATGTTTTGGAAAGAACCTTTCCTATTGGCCAGAGTATTGAAATAGTCAATTGCAGTGTTTTTCAATCACAAAAGTTCTCTTTAAGTCATGGTTTTTCTGTAGAGCATGTTACTCAGTCGTTTTACAAAGATTCAGATAAATTTTGTATCTATAATATAAAAAATATGAACCCGGACCGTGGGGTGTCTTGGGCTGTAGATGAGCCTGCTGATATAATACGAGTTTCAAATATGTTAGATGCAGGATACTTTTTTAATAAAGAAAAAATATCTATAGAGCCAAGAGGATACTTAATTGATTAAATTTGGCGTTATCGGTTTAGGTATTGGAGAACGCCATTTGTCAGCTTTAGTTGATGATGAACGTGTACTTGTTGAAGTGGTTTGTGATCTGGATATTAATAAAGCGACTAAGATTGCATCTCGTTATGATGTCTCAAATTATTGTGCAGATTGGCGAGAGTTAGTTGATTCATTTGAATTAGATGCTGTAATTGTAGCTACTTATGATCATGATCATGCAGAGCAGATCATTCAATTTTTAAAACATAATGTGCATATATTTATTGAGAAGCCGTTGTGTACGACAATAGAAGAGCTTGATGCGATAGAGCTAGAATATACTCAAGCAAATAATAGGTCCTCATTGCTCGTATCATCAAACTTTATTCTACGGAGGGAGAAGAGGTTCGTTACATTAAAAGAAAGAATAATGAGCGGTGAACTAGGTAGTATTTATAGTGTTGAAGCATCGTATGATTATGGGCGTATTAATAAGATATTAGAAGGTTGGCGTGGAACTTCTCCGAATTATTCTGTAATGAATGGTGGAGGGATTCATATGATAGATCTTTGTCAGTGGCTTATTAGTGAATCATTTGCGCCTTTATATGCGATTCAAAATAAAGTTGTTACTAAAAATTCACCATTTAAAGCTCCAGATTTTACTAGCGCATTAGGTAAACTAGGTAAGGATGCAATATTTAAAGTCACGGCTAATTTTGGCTCACAAACACCACACTTTCATCAATTAAAAATTTACGGCACAAAAGGCACTTTTATTAATGATTGCGCGCAGGGAACTTATTATTTTGGTCATGAACCTAATGTGATCAAAGAAATTGATCAAAATCCTTTTCCTTGTGCTAATAAAGGGGATCTTCTACCAAATTTTGTCGATGCTATAATCGGTAAATCTTGCTTGGATATTAATTTTAAAGATGTTTCATCAGTAATGCGTACATCCCTTCAAATTGATCTATTGGCCGTTAATAGTGAGTATGTATAATGTCCAATGAGGTTTTTTTTTTAAAGGATAAGTGGTTATCTGAGTGTCTAGGGGCTTATTGCTACGCTTTAAATAATCAAGGTCTAGCCTTTGATGATTTACCAAAATCAAAGGCTGTGTTTATTACAGCCAAAGTTCGAGATAGTGATTTTGAGCTTAGTCGAAAGCTCTTAGAAATTGGGTTTCGAGATATTAATAGACAAGTGACATACAGAAAAGAATTGAATGCGGTAGATTACTGTCCTGAAGCTGAGATTAGATTACCGTCAGAGTACAAAATTTTAATTCAAAATTCATTCCCTCAATTTTCTAAGTTTTCATTCCTGTTTGAGTTTGATCGATTTACCATGGATAAAAGTTTACCGCCTTGTTGGTCAGCTATGATCAAGGGTGAGTGGATGAATGGCAGCGATTCAAATAAGCGCTTTGTCGTTGTTTATGCTGATGAGGAAGTTGCAGGCTTTATTTTGTTTAGTGAAGGAACGGCCTATATTATCGAATTACTTTGTGTTTTGAAAGAGTATAGAGGGAAGGGGCTGGCTCGTTCCATGCTCTCTTTATTAGAGAGACTAGCACGGGAAAAGCTCGTTTCAAATATAGTAGTGGGTACTCAAAAAGAAAACCCTAATTCTACATATGTGTACCAGAGTTCTGGTTTTGTTTTAGCGGATGAACAACGCGTTTTACATTATTCAAGAGGAATAGAGTTACATGACTAGTTTTGCAGACTTTATAAGGCCCGATCGTCCGTTCGTGATTGCTGAAATTGGCAATAATCATGAGGGAGACATGGGGGTAGCTCGAGAGCTTATTTACGCTGCCCAGGAAGCCAGAGTAGACGCGGTAAAATTTCAAGCTATCGTACCACGTAAATTGTGTTCAGCGGATCAAACACAGCGTATAAAACAGTTGGAAAAATTTTGTTTAACTTTTGACGAATTCCAAGAGCTTTCTGAACTATCATCTAAATTAGGATTAACCTTTTTTACATCAGTTTTTGACTTGGATATAGTTGACCAATTATCGAAAATCCAGCCGATCTTCAAAGTTTCTAGTGGAGATAATACTTACGCTGATTTAATTGATAAGCTGGCGAGTACTGACTCTCCTGTAATCATATCTACTGGGGGGTTATTGTTAGATGAGATTGATCAGCTGCGAGCAAGCTTTGTATCAAAACAGCCTAATACTAATAAGTTAGCTTTATTGCATTGTATTAGTAATTACCCAACCCTCCCTGAAAACGCTCAGCTGGCACTTATTGAAACTATGCGTTTAAGATACCCCGATATAACAATAGGTTATTCGGACCATACGATGGGTAATGATGCTTGTTTTCTTGCTGCGGCGATGGGCGCTCAGATTCTGGAAAAGCACTTTACTATGAGTCACACCTATAGTGACTTCAGGGATCATGCGTTATCAGCGGATCCTAAGCAAATGTCAGAACTTATGAAAAGGCTTCCTGGAGCATATTCATATTCTGGCCGACTGAAAGAAGACTCCGTCAGAAGTGATTTCTTAATGACCGGGGTAAGAAGAAAGGCTATCGTTTGTAAACCTATATTAATAGGCGAGAAATTTAGCAAAGAGAACGTAGAATGGTTGCGAATAACTGAAGACAAAGGGATCGCAGATAGAAATACTCTCTATGGCTCCGTTTCTGTATCGGATCTCGACTCTGGAAGTATCATTACTTTAGATAATGTATTGAGTTGAGGTGAAGTAATATGTGCGGAATAGCTGGAAGTTATGGTGGTGATCCTTTATCGGATATAAAACTCAATAAATGCCGAACTCTGTTGAAACGACGAGGACCGGACGGCTTTGGCTATTTTGATTCTAAAGATGGTTGCCAATTGCTACATTCGCGGCTTGCTATTATTGATATAGATGATCGCTCGAAACAACCATTTTTTTACCATAATTTAGTAATTGTTTTTAATGGTGAAATATATAACTATCTAGAGCTGAGGGCTGAGCTTCAAAAAGAAGGTGTTAGCTTTCATACGGATAGTGATACAGAAGTATTGGCTGCATGTTGGAAAAAATGGGGATCTGGTGCTCTTAATAAATTTGATGGGATGTGGTCTTTAGCTGTATACGATAGCGATACTAAAAATTTAATTGTTGCAACAGACCCATTTGGAGAGAAACCGCTCTTTTATACCCGCTACGGTCAAGGTGTGTCCTTTGCTTCTCGATTTGATGTATTAGCTCTTGTTGGCAATTTTTCTTTAAAACCTGATTTGGTCCAGCTTTCCAACTACCTGAGTAATGGTTACAAATCACTTTTCAAATCTGATAGAACGTTTGTTGATGGTGTAAAGCGTTTACCTCAAGGGCATCTGATGGAAGTTTCTGCCAGAGGTGTTCAAATTAGTAAATATTGGCAACCTAACGTTAATGTAGAGAAGTATTCCGACCAGCAGGAAGCCATTCAACATGTCCGAAAAGGCTTGATAGACAGTGTTCGGTTGCGTCTTAGGTCTGACGTCCCGCTAGCATTTTGTTTGAGTGGAGGTATTGACTCCAGTGCATTGATAGGGGCCGCAGTTAAAGAATTAGGAGTTGATGCCACGGGCTTTACTATTGCTAATTCTGATGGGCGATATGATGAGGCTGAGCAAGTTAAGATTACTCAGAAATTCTTAGGAATTAATTCAATTATTGTAAGGCCTAGTGAAAAGAATTTTATTACATCATTAGCCGATATGGTTGAAGATAGGACCGCTCCCGTCGCTACGATTTCTTATTATACTCAGAACTTACTATATGAAGAGATGGCTAAGCATGGCTTCAAAGTTGGTATGAGTGGAACAGGGGCTGATGAGCTATTTACAGGTTATTATGATCATCATCTTCTGTATTTGGCAGAAAATTTTGACACGAGCGATGAGAAAGCGAAAGCCATTGCTAATTGGCAAAAACATATTAATCCTATAATACGAAATCCTCTGTTAAAACAGTCTAATAGGTATTTGACAGATCCTAGCTTTCGAGAGCACGTTTACTATAGATCTGATTTTTATGCATCCTTTCTGAACGATGATTTACATGAGGCGTTTTGTGAACAAAAATATAGCGATTCGCTTTTACGTAGTCGCATGATGAATGAGCTGTTTCATGAAGCAGTACCGGTAATCTTAAATGAAGATGATAGTAATGCGATGTACCATTCAATAGAAAATAGATCACCGTATTTATCGCGGCCGCTGTTGGATATTGCCCTTAGATTACCAGAGAACAAGTTAATTCAAAATGGTTTAGGTAAATACTATTTAAGAAAGGCTGCCGAAGGTTTTGTTCACCCTGACATTCTTTGGAACAGAAAAAAAATTGGTTTTAATTCTTCGTTATTTGAATTTTTTAATCCGGGGGATAAAGATACACGAGAGTTTATTTTGGATGATTCAGCTGTATTTGATGTGGTGGATAGGACTAAGATTGAACAATATGTAGGTAGTGATCTGTCTCTGAATAGCGATAGTAAATTTTTGTTTAATTTTATTAATGCAAAATTATTTATGGAGATGTTTACATGACACTTCAATACTGTAAAAAATGTATATTGCCTGATAGTCGTCCTAACTTGGAAATCGATAGTGCAGGTAATTGTAATTGCTCGTTTGGGGATGAGTCTTCCACAATTGACTGGGAGGCTCGAAAGAAACAATTTGCAGATATTGTCGATGAAATTAAGGCGATGGATCGACAGTATGATTGTTTGATACCGGTAAGTGGCGGTAAAGACAGTACATGGCAGGTTCTAAAAGCCTTGGAAGTCGGATTAAAACCCTTATGTGTAACATGGAGGACACCGGCCAGGAATAAGTTAGGTCAAAGGAATCTTAATAATTTGATATCTTTGGGTGTTGATCATATTGATGTGAGCGTTAATCCGAAAGTTGAGAAAGCATTTACTTTAAAAGCTTTTGAGAAATTTGGCTCGCCTGCAATACCAATGCATATGGCAATTCATGCTATTCCAATGAATGTAGCTCTGGAAAAAAACATTCCAATTATTCTATGGGGAGAAAACTCAGCGACTGAATATGGTGGGGATGCTGCTTTTAAAGGTACAGAAATCACTAGGGCTTGGCTAGAAAAGTATGGTGTGACTTTTGGAACTACTGCTGAAAGCTGGGTATCTGACTCCTTATCTATACGGGATTTGGGTATCTATAAATGGCCATCCGAGGATGAGTTGAGACAGGCTTCAGTGAGAGCCATCTTTTTAGGTGAATTTTATAAGTGGGATCCTCGCAAAACTGCAAAAATTGCTAAAGAATATGGTTTTGAAGAGGCTCAAGAAGCACTGGTAGGGCAATATACATTTGCAGATGTAGATGATGCCTTCCTCATGGCTATCCATCATTGGATGAAGTGGTATAAATTTGGTATTACCAGAAGCTGGGACAATCTGTCGCTGGATATCAGAGCGGGTGTTCTATCGAGAGAGAAGGCACTTCAAGAAATTAAGCGTATTGGTGACGAAACACCGTATGAGGCAATTTCTGCATTTTGCGATTATGTAGGTATTTCTCAGGCACGTTTTTTTGAAATTGCAGAGCAGTTTAGAAACCCAAATATCTGGATAAAGAAAAATGGTCTATGGGTGATTGAGGACTTTATATTGACTGAAACGGATTGGAGAATGTATGAAGTTTGATATAATAGCCCCCCCAAGGAAATTTGTTGTTGGCCCCAAAAAGGAGGTTGAAATTAGTCATACGGCAAATGTTAAACTTGATACGAATGAACAGATAACACTATTCGGGGTGGAAGGCTCTGAAGTTGATATAGTGAAAAAAGAGTGGGGCTATTATTTAACGTCTTCGATCAATAAAAGACTAGCTAGCTTCGATATAGATGTTTATCTTGTGCAAAATTCAAGTGGTAATGTTTTCGTAATGGCTGTCGAGGATGGAGGTAATGATAGTTTTCATAACTATCTACTACAGACTAACCAAAAAATCATTTTTAACTTAAGTGATCTTTATTGTGCTTCGTAAACCCTATTTTTGGATCAGGAATTTATATTATAAATACCTAATATCTTCCCTTGTACGTTTGTTTTTAAGGTCTTTGGGGGTGAGTGTTGGTAAGAATTTTTTCGCAAGAGCGTTTCCGAGTATCGTATTGGACTCTGTGTCAAATCTTAAATTTGAAGATGATATTATCATCAAAGGAACTGTAGAGATACGTGCTATTAATGGCGCTAATGTGGTTTTTAAATCGGGCGTGAGGCTTGATTCAGGCGTTCGAGTTGTCGCCACTAACAAGGCGAATGTATTGTTTTCCGAAGGTGCTGATATTGGTTGTTATAGCATTTTTAACTGCGGGGATAATTTCAGCATTGGTCGTGATAGTCTAGTTGCCGGTTTTTGTTACTTTCAAACATCTGATCATAAATTCGATGTGGGTTGTGTTATCAAAGATCAAGGTTATAGGCATGGAGAAATTAAAATTGGCGATGATTGCTGGATTGCCGGTGGAAGTTTTATATTGTCCGGAGTTCAGGTGGAAGCTGGTTGCGTGATTGGTGCAAATAGTGTGGTAAACAAATCAATGCCGCGCAATGCTATTATAGTTGGTTCGCCAGCAAAAATTATTGGAAATAGAGGTTAATTACAGTGATTAAATTTGGCGATCCACAAGTTGGAGTCGAAGAGATAGAATATGTGAAAACTATCTTTGATTCAAAAGTATTTGTTCATGGCACAGTAACAGTGGAGTTTGAAAAGTCGTTTAAGTCTATCTTTGGTTATAACCATGCTTTGACGGTAGCGAATTGTACTGCCGGGTTACATCTGGCGCATTTTTCGAAAACGAAGCACCTTGATCGGTCAGTTGCAGAGCGCTTTGAGGTGGTTTGTCCTGCTATGACACATGTAGCAACTGCACATGCGATTGAGCTCGCAGGATTGAAAGCCGTATTTGTTGATTGTAACAATACTGACGGTAACATGGATATTGATTTACTTGAGCTAGCAATAACAGATAAGACAGTTGGAATTGCTGCTATGCATTTCAACGGAGTGCCCTGTGATATTGAGCGAATTATGGAAATCGCAGCTAAAAATGACTTATATGTAGTTGAGGATTGTGCTATTGCATTAGGTGCAAGAGTGAATGGTCGTCCAGTTGGTAGCTTTGGTGATGCCGGGGTGTTTTCATTCCACCCCGTGAAGCAAATGACCACGGGAGAAGGTGGGATGATGGTGCTAAATGAAAGGGAGTTCCACGACACGTTAAAGCTGGAAAGGGCCTTTGGTGTGGATCGAACGTTTGGAGAGCGGAAGCAAGCGGGAATGTATGACGTACCGCTGCTTGGTTTTAACTATCGTATGGCTGAAATTCCTGCTGCAATTGGCGTTAAACAACTTGAAAAATTCGATGCGTTTGAAGACGTACGTAAAAATAACTATCAGTATTTGAAAGATGAGCTATCAGTTATTAATGGTCTTAGTATTATGGGTGGAGACATAAATGATGATAGAGCATACTATTGTTTGATTATTAAAATCGACGGGGATCGGGAAAACCGGGATAGGGTTGCTGCTGAGTTGAAGTCTAAGGATATACAGACAAGTGTTTATTACCCCCACCCTGTTCCTCGTTTAGCGTATTATGCTAAAAAGTATGGTTACTCTGCAGTTAAATTTAAGAATGCAGAAGATATTTCAGACAGGTCAATAGCGCTCTCTATAGGTGCGCATTTGAGTGAATCTCAGTTAGCTTATGTCGTTTCGGTATTAAAGGAAGTAATTTAAAATGAATAGTTCTTTTGCGCTAAAACCTGGACAAAAGGTGTTGCTCATAGGCGGTGCTGGTTTTATTGGTCATAATCTTGCGCTTGAATTGCGTCGTCAAGGTGTTGATGTAGACATAGCAGACGGATTTAGAGTTAATAGCTTGCTTAACCTCTCAATTCAAGATGATGAAACGCAAGATATTGATATATATAAGGGGTTTTTAGACGAGAGATTGGAGTTGCTTCGAGCTTCAAGTACAGAATTTATTATCAGTAATGCTACTGACAGATATGAAGTGTCAAAAATTCTTGAAAAACATTACGATGTTGTTTATTTATTAGCTGCTGTATCGCATGCCTCTAGATCTAATTCAGATCCTGTTGGAGCACTGCAAAACGGGTTGTTGCCATTTGTCAACGTGGTTTCTGAATTATCTAAAAAACCTAATACGCGTTTAGTGTACTTATCTTCCTCAACTGTTTATGGACATTTTACAAAAGACTCTGTTGATGAAAGTGATACATGCAATCCTTATGGTATGTATGCGGTCTTGAAGCATGTTGGCGAGAAGATACTATTTGAAACAGGACAGAATTCAGAATTAAATTATTCTGTCGTTCGTCCGTCAGCATTGTACGGGGAACGCTGCATTAGTCGTCGGGTTTCGCAGATATTTCTCGAGAACGCATTTTCAGGCCGAAAACTTGTCTTTAAAGGTGATAAAGAAGAAAAACTTGATTTCACCTATATACAGGATTTGGTACAAGGTTTAATTTTAGCTGGATTTCATGAAAACGGTTATAGAGAGTTGTTTAACATTACTTTCGGTAATGCGCGATCGGTTCTAAGTCTCGTCGACATTCTTCGTGAGTACTTTCCTAAGCTTGAACTTGAAGTTACTGAGCGTGATCAGGCAACTCCATTACGTGGAACTTTACTTAATACAAAAGCTAAAAAACTGCTTGGGTTTGAGCCTCAGTGGTGTCTTGAAGACGGATATGCGAGTTATATACGTTGGTATCTGCAAAGATCAAAAGAACGTGGGATGGTATTTAATACGATTAGTCAAACAAATGAGTAATATTTGATAGGTGCGCTATTGCAGGGTTTTATTCCAAAGTCGATGCGATAGTGTTCTCAAATACATAAATATTCCCACTGGACTATTGAGTGTTTTACAATAACACCATTTAATTTAATGTGTTAAAGACTGAATGTATCATAATGTTCTTATGGTCGTTACCAAATATTGATTAGTTAATTTCTCTAGGGTTCCATGCTTTGAAATCAAATGTTAAGCAAGAATTAAATATTCTTAATCTCGCTAGCCCCTCAATAATTGGTGAGATTATTATTCAATCACTGACTGCTTTGGTAAATGAGGGTAATGCGGAAGCCCGTGTAGAGGGGCTCCGTCCCCCCAGCCTTCGGAGACGTTTTACCGAAGCTTCAAGCCTAGAGCGCTTAATTTTAATTGTTTATTTAATTAAAGATACTCTAACATCTCTCTGGACAGTTTTATTAGTTTTAAAAAGTTTCTACAAAAAGCGGGAAGAGTTTGTATCAGATGTATTAGGAGTTAGATTTCAGGGAATTCTAGTGGGGGACTGTATAGTTAGTGCTTTTTTTAGGAACCCTACTACACCAATTTTGCCAGATAAATCATACAAATTTCTTGGGTATCTTTTTGCGAGTATTCCATATATTGGTTATCAAATACGATATGTACGTAACTCACTAAGCAACTATAATAATAAAGAGACTCTTTTTTTTAGTTTCGAAACAACAGGCTATGATGAGGTTATTAGGAGATACCTGATTACTAGCAATTATCGGGAAATAAGATATAGTGAGCTTCATCAAGGTTTTCGTGTTTTTAAAGGGTTCACGGGAGTTGATTTACGTAAGTCGCTTACATACCGTAGGTACTGTTACGAGACATTTTCGCCTAAAGAAATAGCTATTGGCAGAAAAAAAATTCATGATTTGGTTGAGAGAAAAATTCAATATTCATATTTAAAAGACCATGATGTCAGATTAGATATGAAGCTTAAATTACCAGTTTTTACTCCTAGACGAACCGTCATATTATTTCTTGCTACACTGAGTGATGCTCAATATTTATATGGGCGGGGACCTTTTGGAGATCTTCACGGATTTCAGGAGGGAATTATTAAATGGGGGTTGGCTACTGGATTGAATGTAGTAGTTAAGCCTCATCCAGGTATGTATAAAGATAAAGATTACACTTTAAAAGACCGGAAATACTTTGAAAAATTGAAGTGCGACTGGAGAATTAAAGAGTATACCGAAGGAATAGAGCGCTCCGAAAAAGAAAGTAGATTGTATTTTGTGGACTCAAAGTTTTCAGTAAAAGAATTGTCTAGGGTTTTTCCTGATTTCTTATGTGCAACTCAGCATGGATCAGTGGCCGCGGAGTGTGCCTTTTTAGGGCACCTTGGGCTTGTTGCCACTAACTCACAATTTTTTTCCGGTGATCGATTTGTAAGTGTATTACGTTGTAAAAAAGATTTAGCTGTAGTTTTAGATGAGTGGTATGGCTTTAAGGGGTTTAATGATGATGCCCTTGTTAGTTTATATAAATATTCTTTTCTGAATAATGTTAAATGTCAGCCTTTATATGCCTCTAGGATATTTAAGAAAACGATTCCGACAGAGATAGATTCGGCATATGTTGAAAACTGGTTAGCTGATTTTTTGAAGGTGGAGAGTGATATCAGACGCGCAGATTTAGTTGCAGAGGCTATAGAGTTTTTTAGTTCCCAAAACAATGATTTCGAAATAACACTGAATTATGAAGAATAGGTATTTGGAAGTACTCGAAGACAGCAATGTTTTCTTCAAAGAAAATTATTCCTTGAGTAAATTCTCCTATGCCCGCATAGGAGGTGTTGTACAGTTTTGCTGCTATCCCGGTGATGTTGAAGCTTTTACTGAACTAATTTATAAATTCAGATCAAGAAACCTTCCCTTTAAAATCGTGGGTAAAACTACGAACCTGCTTTTTTTGGACAGTGTTGAATATGCTTGCTTTATCCTTACTGATTTTTTAAACGATGTAGATTTCCAGGGAAATAAAGTTCGTGTAGGTGCTGGTTGTTTACTTGGCGACTTTTGTAAAGACCTCGCACTAAGAGGGTTTTCTGGTGCAGAAGGACTGGAGGGAATACCTGGTACAATTGGCGGTGCTCTGATTATGAATGCTGGGGCATACGGATATACTATATCGGATTGGCTTATAAATGTGAGGGTACTAGATACTAATGGTGATATCCGAACTTTAGAAAGGCGGGATTTAGTTTTTGGTAATCGCTCCGCGCCAAGTCTTCAGGGAATGGTTGTGTTGGAGTCCGAATTTAATTTCAATCTTGGAGATCATTCTAATATAGAACGTTTGACACGCAGATTTCATATCAGCCGTCATGCATATCAAGAATGGGTGTATCCGAATTTAGGGAGCATTTTTGTTGTCCCAGGTTTGGATATTCACTTTTCTGTAATAGAGAAATTCAGTAAAAGCAAGGATGCAAAACTTGCAGTATTGTGTCGTACCTTGATTTCTTTATGGAACCTTAAACCAATGTTTTTTATTAGAAGGTCCTTTCCTGAGTTCAATTTTCCACAAAGGTTGATGGGGTTTTGCTTTAATAGATCTTATATGTCTGATTTAGCATCAAAGTGTACTATTAACACCTTTGCCAATAAAAACCATAGCTCACTTGAGGTTATAAAATATATGGCGAATGTTAAAATGAATACATCTGCGGGGTTAAAGATTGAGAATGAAATAGTTTTGGATTCAGTAGCTTCAGTGATTAATGAAGAGCAATTTAAAAAAGAAAAAAAAATTATAGAAGAAGAATTGAATGACAAATAAATCTAAAAAGCGATTTAATATACGAACTTTTGTTCTTGGTTCAAATCATGGTCAACTACTTCAAGCATATGGAATGAAGCGTTTGATTGAAGGGCTATTTCCTAATGATGAAGTGTTACATGAGCTACACCACAATCACCTGGTAAAAGAAATTGCAGTACATTGTAGAAAAGGTGCATTTGTAAAGTTAGTGAGTTTAATCTATTGGTGGTTAAAGCTTATAAAGTTCACAATGAGCACCTCAAAGCGTGATATTACAATTTTTGGTGCTGATACAATTTGGATGAAAGATCACCCTATTGCACCAAATGATCAATTCTATTTTGGCCATGACATTAAATCGGGAAAACTATGCTCATTTTCCGCTTCTAATGCAGGATCTGCATATCATTCTGGTGATTCAATAATTGGTAATCAAATTCAAACTTTTGAATTTTTGGGCGTCAGAGATCGTTCTACTTATAATTTTGTAGAGGCGGTATCAAGTAAAAAACCGTATTTAACATGTGACCCTGCGTTTTTCATTGATAGGAGCTTCTATTCTTCTGAGGGTAATAGTATACCAAGGTCCGGGATTGCGGTTTATGCTTCGCAATGCAAGAGCCTCCGAGATCTTAATCTAGATATTATACCTGCTTCTGTTCGAGGAAATGACAATTGGGAACTGCGCTATTTCGGGTATTTTCCGTCACTATTTTACTCTTTATCTGATCAAATGGCAGGTCCTGCTAAGGTTTTGAATCAGATTGGGCATTCAGGTTTGCTTATCACTGATACTTTTCATGGTGTCGTTATGGCGCTTATGACAAGAACCCCTTTTTTGTTGGTTTTTTCAGAGATTGTAGTTGCACGCTTAGATGGTCCCCTATTAGAAGTCTTCGATAGTCGTAGGATCATACCCTTGAATGAGTTGGTTTCTTGCATTTCCTCTACTTGGGTTTATGATTTTGAAGATTTTGATCAGGTTAAAATAGATGAATATATCTTTGCTTCTAGAGAGTTGCTGAAGTGTAATCTAGAGAATATCCTGTTTTAAAGAGGTTCAGATGAATTATAAAAGCCAACTAGTTAAAAAAATTTCTCGCCGGGTGGGTAATCTGTGGAGAGATCTGAACTCAACGACTATTAGGATGCAAGAGCGAAACCTTATATTACAAGGCCAAGCTTTAGCGTCACAAAATAGTGGGCGGAAAGAAATTAATGATCTTTCTAGTGTTGAATTCTCGGTTTATTCTCAGTGGGGAGAAGATGGTATAATCGATTGGTTAGTGTCCCGATTACCTGAAATTAAGCCAGTCTTTGTCGAGTTTGGAGTTGAGAATTATCGTGAAGCAAACACGCGATTTCTGTTACAGAATAGGAATTGGCGTGGATGCGTATATGATGGTTCGAAAAACAATATTGAAGATGTTCGTGGACAAAATATCTATTGGAAGCATAATCTAAATGCTAAAGAGGCTTTTATAGATAGAGATAATATCAACGATCTTTTAATAGAGGGAGTTGGTGCTGGTGAAATAGGGCTTCTGAGCATTGATATTGATGGAAATGATTATTGGGTATGGGAAGCAATAAATATTATAGATCCAGCGATTGTTGTGATTGAATATAATGCTCTCTTTGGAGACACACAATTATTAACAGTTCCTTATAGAAAAGATTTTCTCAGAGGAAAAGCTCATTTTTCTAATCTCTATTTCGGTGCATCTATTAATGCATTAATCTTTCTAGGGAAGAAGAAAGGATATACTTTTGTTGGTTCTTGTTCGGCGGGTGTTAACGCTTTTTTTGTTCGAGATAATTTGATGGCTCAGTTTGAGGGAGCTATTAAATCTACTGTCTGTTACCCGTCAGCTTTCCGAGAAGAAAGAAATGTTAATGGCGAGTTAACCTACAGATCAGGAGTTGAGCGTCTTTCAGTATTGAATCATCTTTCTATTGTCGATGTAGAAAATTGCCAGGAGACCAAGTTAAACTCATTGTCTGATTTATATTCTATGGATTGGATGTCTGGAATTGGACGTGTTGTATGAAGGTAGGGTTTGATCATCAAATTTTTTCAATACAAAAGTATGGTGGGATATCGCGATACTTTGTTGAGCTTATTAATCATTTAGCAGATCAAAACGATACTGATTTAGATCTGTCGATATGCTGTCCTTTATATCGGAATGCCTATCTGAAAAAACTTAGGAGATCGGTGCATTTATATGGAGCGAAGACTCCAAATATATTGTATACAAGGAAAGTATTGAGATCGCTAAACTCTCTTTTAGTACCAACTTTATTAGAGGTACTAAAACCTGATGTCATTCACGAAACATATTATACTTCAAAGGCTGTTGGCCCAAAACAAGCAAAGCGGGTGATAACAGTCTACGATATGATACATGAACTGTTTCCTGATCACTTCCCAAAAGGGGATCGAACTACAGAATATAAAAAATTAGCGATAGAGCGAGCAGATCATATTATTTGTATCTCAAATAATACGCGTAATGATGTTATTAATTTACTCAATGTGAATCCTAATAAAGTTTCTGTAATATATCTCGGACACGATAGCCAAGGCACCAAGTCTAAAGCTAGTGCTACGCCAAATAAACCGTACTTACTTTATGTAGGAGTAAGGGATAGTTATAAGAACTTTAACCGTCTGATCAAAGCATATGCAGTTAATAAACGTGTTAATTCAGAATATAATTTCGTAGCGTTTGGTGGTGGAGCTATGACTCGGCAAGAATGTAATTTGATCCAAGAACTTGGTTTGAGTGAAAAGGTGATATGGACGTCAGGTGATGATGCATTACTAACTACATATTATCAACATGCCTCATTATTTGTTTATCCATCACTTTATGAAGGTTTCGGTATCCCGCCTTTAGAAGCTATGAGTAGCGGGTGTGTGGTAGCTTGTAGTTCAACGAGCTCTATTCCTGAAGTTGTAGGTGATAGTGTGTTTTATTTTGATCCGTATTCTGTTAATTCGATGTCAGTGTCTATCGAAAATGCTCTGTCTGATGTTAATTTAAGAAATTCTGCTATCGAAGAAGGTTATAAACGGGTGTCTATGTTTTCTTGGGAAAAATGTGCAAGAGAAACGCACCGTGTTTATGGAGGGTGAGTAAGTTGCGAGCTTTAATATTTGGAATAGCAGGACAGGATGGAGCCTACTTAGCGAGTTTTTTACTTAAAAAAGGTTACGAGGTATTTGGAACCTCACGAGATTCATGGGTCTTCAAAGGTGGAAACCTTGACTCTTTAAACATAACTGATCAAGTTCAGATAAGCTCAATGGACTTGACTGATTTTCGAAGCGTATTAACTGTAGTTCAGAAGATTAAACCAGACGAGATATATAATTTAGCTGGTCAGACTTCAGTTAGGCTTTCGTTTGAGCAGCCGGTAGAGGCGATGGATAGCATTGGTCGAGGCACATTAAATTGCCTGGAAGTCATTAAGTTTGTAGACCCTTCAATTCGATTTTTCAGTGCGAGCTCTAGTGACTGCTTTGGTGATACTGCGGGACAACCTGCATGTGAAAAAACTCCCTTTAGCCCTTGTAGTCCCTACGCAGTGGCTAAAACAACCGCGCATTACCTAGTTCAAAACTACCGACAAGCATATGGCTTATTTGCTTGCTCAGGTATTTTGTTTAACCATGAGTCACCGCATCGGCCTAAGCTTTTTGTTACCCAAAAAATTGTTTCTGCAGCGTACCGTATATACAATGGTAGTAATGAGAGACTTGAGTTAGGCTCACTTTCCATTGCACGAGATTGGGGTTGGGCGCCTGAATATGTTGAAGCTATGTGGAAAATGCTTCAGCTGAAGGAGCCTCAGGATTTCGTCATAGCTACAGGTCGAACAATCACATTGGAAGAGTTTGTTCAAAAAACCTTTGCATACTTTGATTTGAACTGGAAAGACTTCGTTGACTCAAATGAGAGTCTTCTTCGGCCTTCAGAAATAATGATTAGTCGAGGAGACCCAGCTAAAGCTAAGCTATTATTAGGTTGGTCAGCTTCGATAGATGTAGATTGTGTTATTGAACGACTTTGCCGTGCAGCGCTAGGACCCTAGTGTACTAAATATCTGATGTTTAAAGTGTGGCAGTTTATTATTACTACTCTCGTTATCACTCTGGTTGCGTAAATTATGCTGATTGCTTCAAAGGGCACCAAAGTTCCTAGAAAAGAACTTTTTGCGACAGCTTGTTTTAAATCAGGAGAAATTAAAGTTATATTTTAATGAGAATTATATATTTTGAACATAAAACCAACGACAAGTAGTAATTTAAGGATTGAAGGTGGCCTTCAAAAAAAAGGTATCTTTAAAAAGAGTAATTCGGATCAGTGTTTAATAACAATAATTACAGTTGTATATAACAATGTAGGTGTTATTGAGAGTACTATTAACAATTTGTTATCACAAACATATGCTAATGTGGAATATATAGTCGTAGATGGTGGGTCGATTGACGGTACTTTAGATGTTATTTGTAGTTATGAAGATAAAATAGACTATTTCATAAGTGAGAAAGATCACGGCATATATGATGCTATGAATAAAGCACTCAATAAAGCTACAGGAGAATGGGTCTACTTTCTCAATTGTGGGGATGTTTTTTATGATGATAATGTTCTTTCCTTAGTTAATGAGCACTTATCTGGGGATGAACCAATAGTTCATTTCAATTGCTCAGTAAAAGATAATGAAGGAAATGAAGTTAATGTAAGGCGCTTTCCATCCCTTCCTGAACATCTCCGTAAATGGCCTTGTGTCCAGCATCAAAGTGTTTTCTGTCGACGGAGCATTCTTAAAGAATTAGGTGGATTTGATATTAGCTTGAAGTTGTTGGCAGATTATGATTTTTTTGTTCGGGCCTACTTACGAGGAGCAAGTTTTAAAACTTTTCCAGAATTCAAAATATCGGTTTATAACTCTGAAGGAGTGTCAGCTGACCCTACTAACATTTCTTTGTTACGCCGTGAGGTAAAGACTATTCAGCTGAATAATTTTGGCAAATTTAATTGTAGTTTACAGATACAGCTTTATTTTAAGACGCTAATTGTAAAACTACCATTTTCAAACTTTCTGGAACGCTTTATTAGGGGGGTATTTTTTGTTAAACGCTAGAAATTCGAACAAAATATTAATGTTGACTATTGTTTCGGTATTCTGGATTGGATACCCGCTGTTTTTGGGTCAAAGAATAGTTGATGTTGTGATTTTCATTACTTTTTTGTTTTGCGTATGGGGAGGTCGTAAAATACACTTTGTTCGCGGATGGCCTCTGTCTTTGTTCCTTCTGTTGTGTTCCTATTTTATTCTTACATGGTATCTTAATTTTGTTATAGGGAAGGTACCAAGTGTTGCCGGCTTTTATTTGTTTTCTAAGATTTTGTTTATTTGCTTATTTGTTTTTATAGTTTTTACATATATGAAAACGCTCTCAGTTGAAGAGTATAGAAAGTTTGTAGTTATACTTCTCTTTATCTTTTTAGGATTGTGTTCATGGGCAATTTTCTATGTTTTGTTCTATGATAGTTTCTTTGTTGAATGGCACCCACGCCCGTCATTTCCATTTATAAAAGATACTCGCCTTTCTGATGCTCATTTACTAGCAGCTTACTTTGCAATTAGTTTAATCTTTTTTTCGGAAAACCTCGGTAAATTCTTTAAACGCATGCCCTTCTGGTTATTGCCCATTTTATTATGCTTTGGAGCTGTAGCGATAATAGCGACAGGTTCTCGTATTGCTCTAGCTATAGTCCTTTTTTGGATTTTAATAAAGGCTTTAAGGCAGCCTGCCTTTTTGGTTAAAGTCGGTTTTATTTCACTTTGTTTTATTCTGGTGTTTTTTCTTTTTGTAAAGGGAGCTGGCTTTGAGTATCAATTGGATAGATTGTTCTCTTTTAGTTTTGAAGAAACTTCCTCTCTAGGTAAAAGAGTCGTTAGGTTTCTAGAGGTGTTTAGAGAGTCAGGTGAATACTATTATTTATTTGGTAAATCGTTACTTTATGCTGATGTTTTCTATTTTGATGGAATACTTTCTTTTTTATTAGCAAACTTTGGTATTATAGGCCCAGTTGTTTTTGCTTTTGGGCTGGTTTTTGTAAGCTATTGTTTTTTATTGACAGGACGGTCCGACAGCTTGTTGTTAGGGGCTGTTTTAGTGTCGCTATTGGCTTCAGAGTTTTTTCTGATTTCTCGGTTTATGGTGCCAGTTGTGTTTTATTTTTATATCTCCCGTTATGGTCATTCCCATAACATTAACAGTGCTCAAAAGTAGAATTTTCTCGTAACATATACGCAGGAGATTCTATATGAAAACATCAAGTTTAACCGACGCGAAGATCATAGCTATTCTCAAATAAACTGAAGCTGTCCGTACTGTACCTGAGTTGTGCCGGGAGCCTTGAATGAGCTCTGCTACATTTAAAAGCGGGTGAAAAATATGGGGGATGCTCCGTAAGCGGCTAATCAACTACGCCCTTTCAATTTTAAGGCAGAGACCATTGTATCGTTAACGTTTCAGCTGAAGGTAATTAATAATTTGAGATAGGCGTATGGTTCTAAACCATTGATAGCTACTTAACTGCTACTTTTGCAGACAGTAAAAAGGGTTGGATTACCTTTGCAACGCTAATATACAGT
Source organism: Oceanospirillaceae bacterium (assembly GCA_013215505.1). Taxonomy (GTDB): domain Bacteria; phylum Pseudomonadota; class Gammaproteobacteria; order Pseudomonadales; family Balneatricaceae; genus Rs1. Next base: position 226,853 of record JABSQZ010000007.1, on the reverse strand, counting down.
TCTAAAGCTTTTAATTAACTATTTTTAATGATCTCATTATGGATAGTAGGTTTTAAATTTGATAAAATTTAATTCTTATATTAACTTTGATGATTTTTATTATCTAATAAGGCCACAATAGTTTGAAGATTTCTATCATCACAGTTTGCTACAACTCCGAACCGTACATAAAAGTCGCAATAGAGTCGGTACTTTTTCAATCCTATGCTGATATAGAATATATAGTAATTGATGGTGGTTCTACAGATGAGACGCTAGATCTCTTGAACCAGTACACTGATCGGATTACACATATTGTAAGTGAGCCAGATAAAGGTATTTATGATGCTATGAATAAAGGTATTGATCTAGCTTCTGGAGATATTATTGGCATTTTAAACTCAGATGATTTTTACCCTCGTTCGGATGTTATTGCTAATGTTGTTAATGCTTTTAAGAATAACGTAGATACTGATATGGTATTCGGTAATGTTGATTTCGTGGCAGTTAATGATCTGAGCAAGGCGGTACGTGTTTATTCTACGCAGAGGTTTGTGCCTTGGAAATTACGCTTTGGTTTTATGCCTCCACACCCTGGGGCTTTTATCAAGAAGTCTGTTTACGATCGGGTTGGACAGTATAAGTTAGGTTACAAAATAGCAGCTGATTTTGATATGTTTATTCGTATGCTACTTATACATGACTTTTCATTTGCAATTATTAATCAAACATCAGTTAGAATGCGTTTGGGCGGTATCAGTACTGCTGGCTTAGGTAGTAACCTCATAGCAACCAATGAAATGGTTCGTGCACTTAAGGAAAATAATATTTATTCTAGTGGATTGTTAGTGTCTTTTAGACTACCAGTTAAGCTATTTCAACTTTTATTAGTTAAATTCGGAATAAAATGAAAATATTAGTAACAGGTGCCACAGGTTTTGTCGGGCGTGCTCTTGTTGATGGTTTGCTTGACGCTAGACATGATTTAACGGCTGCCGTACGTAAGTTATCTTTATTATTGCCAAGTGACGTTTTACAAGTCGTTGCTGGCGATTTGAATACATGGTCTTCTATAAACCAACCATTTAACGGTAAGTTAGAGCAGACACTCCGGGATATCGATGTTGTTGTTCATTTGGCTGCACGTGTTCATGTAATGGTTGATCACTCTAGTGATCCTCTCGTCAAGTTTCGATCTGAAAATAGGGATGCGACATTGGCATTGGCGAAAGCGGCTGTTAATGCTGATGTTAAACGGTTTGTCTATATAAGTACCATCGGTGTGAATGGCAATGCTAGCAATAGCCCATTTACAGAAAAGGCTACGCCAGCTCCTCATAACAATTATGCGATGTCTAAGTATGAAGCCGAGCAAGGTTTATTGGATTTGGCTAAAGAATCAGCTATTGAAATTGTCATTATCCGTCCGCCATTGGTGTATGGCCCAAGTGCACCTGGGAATTTTTCAAGCCTATTAAAATGGATTAATATAGGCATACCTCTTCCATTTGGCAGTATTTATAATGCTCGATCTTTGATTTCTTTAGATAATTTAGTCAGTTTTATTATTCATTGTACTGATCATCACGCAGCGGCCAATCAGCTTTTCCTGATATCGGACAGTGAGGATGTGTCCACGACAGAGCTACTGAGAAAAGTGTCAAAGGCATTCGGATTAACATCAAGGCTGTTGCCTGTGCCTGTAAGTTTTATGGTCCTAGCTGCTTATTTAATAGGTAAAAAAGATGTAGCTAATCGTTTGTTTGAATCTTTACAAATTGATAGTTCTAAAGCGTCCGATTTGTTGGAATGGAAACCCGTTATCACTATGGATGAGCAATTGAAAAAAACAGCGGATGCATATTTAAAAAATGAAAAGACTCTTTGATCTGGTTCTGGTGCTTATAGCGATAAGTATTCTAATTATCCCAATTATTGCCACTGCAATATTAGTTAAACTGTCATCAAAAGGGCCCGTTTTATATTGGTCTGATCGCGTCGGGAAAAATAATATTATTTTCAAAATGCCCAAATTTAGGAGTATGAAGATAGGTACGCCTTCAGTCGCTACGCATTTATTGGTAGATCCGGATAGCGTTTTAACGCCCGTAGGTGGTTTTTTGCGTAAATCGAGCTTAGATGAGCTGCCTCAATTATGGTCAATATTTATGGGTGATATGAGTTTTGTGGGGCCACGGCCTGCATTATTTAATCAAGATGACTTGATAGCATTACGCACTGAAAATAGTGTGCATACCTTAGTTCCTGGATTGACTGGTTGGGCACAAGTTAACGGACGTGATGAGTTACCTATACCTAAAAAGGTTGCTTTGGATGTTGAGTATTTAAACAATCATAGCTTGTCGATAGATATCAAAATAATTTTTCTTACCTTTATTAAGGTAATAACAAAAGATAGCGTATCCCATTAATAGATTAGCGTATTTTAAAACATGGAGAAGATAAATTGATCCCTGTAATTTTATCTGGTGGTAGCGGTTCCCGTCTTTGGCCTCTTTCTAGAAAGGATAAACCAAAACAGTTTTTAAATCTTTTTGGTGATAACACTTTATTTCAAGATACCTTAATCCGATTAGACGGTTTAGAGGGGCTGCAAGATCCTATTGTTATCTGTAATCAAGAGCATCGTTTTATGGTAGCGGAACAGCTGCAGGCTTTAGGTGTGGATAATGCTGATATTGTTCTTGAGCCATTTGGTCGTAATACAGCGCCGGCTATAGCAATATCGGCTTTACAAGCATTACAGTCGAATGATGATCCGATGTTATTGGTTTTGGCGGCTGATCATGTCATTAAAGATGTGAGAGCGTTTCATAGTGCGGTAATTAGTGCGCGTGAGCAAGCTTTAAAAGGCGCGTTAGTGACATTTGGTATCGTGCCGACTTCACCAAATACAGGTTTTGGATATATTGAAGCTTCTAATAAAGGTTCTGTAAGTACCGTTAACGCTTTTGTTGAAAAGCCTGATTTATTGACTGCCCAAAAATATCTGGAATCTGGTAGTCATTATTGGAACAGTGGTATGTTCTTGTTTAAGGCAACTGCCTTTCTTGCAGAGTTAGAGAAGCATTCACCAGCGATGTTGCAAGCTTGTCAGCTCGCGTTTTCTTCCTCTGAAAAAGATCTGGATTTTATTCGTCTGCAAGAAAGTTCTTTCAAAGACTGCCCGTCTGATTCAGTTGATTATGCCATGATGGAAAAAACCACTAAAGCGGTCGTTGTGCCTTTGGATGCTGGTTGGAGTGATGTTGGCTCATGGTCTTCTCTCTGGGAATCTACTGTTCAAGATGTGGATGGTAACGTGTTAAAAGGCGATGTGCTCATTGACAATGTAAAAGACTCGTACATTCACAGTGAAAATCGTTTAGTGTCGGTGTTGGGTCTAAAAGATATTATTGTTGTAGAGACTGCTGATGCGGTGATGGTGGCTAGTAAAAATGTTGCCCAAAGTGTAAAAGAAGTAGTTAATCTTTTACAAAAGAAAGGGCGCAATGAGGCTCATTCTCACCGTCTTTGTTACAGACCATGGGGGCATTATGATTGTATTGATGCTGGGCCGCGTTTTCAGGTGAAGCGAATTACCGTCAATGTTGGCGCTTCACTATCATTGCAGATGCATCACCACCGGGCTGAACATTGGACTGTAGTTTCAGGTACAGCCAAGATCACTTGTGGTGATAAAGTAATGTTGTTGAGCGAAAATGAATCAACTTACATACCATTAGGAACAATTCATCGTCTTGAGAATCCGGGTAAAGTGCCATTAGAAATTATAGAGGTGCAATCAGGCAGTTATTTAGGCGAAGATGATATTGTGCGTTTAGATGATGATTATGACCGTTGAGTTATTAACGTAGATAATAAATGATATATATTGACGAGTTAATGGCACACCAGTTGTGTTGCTCGAGACCGTCTTTGTGCGTGGGACAGTACGGATGAAGTTTGTTGTTTATAAGTGAGAAATCTTTCTAACGCGTGTTATTCCATAAGTTTCGTGGTCTATTATTATTGATCAATAAGGTAGGAATAGAAAGGGCGCTATAAAGCGCCCTAACATTACAACCCTAACTTCTTCTCCAAATAGTGGATATTGACCCCACCTTGTTGGAAATTAGCGTCTGCCATAATCTCTTGATGTAATGCGATGTTAGTTTTTATTCCATCTACCACCATTTCATCCAGTGCAATTTGCATTCTTCTCAATGCTGTGGCGCGATCTTCACCGTAAGTGATTAGCTTTGCTACTAGCGAATCATAGTGAGGAGGTACTGTATAACCTGCGTATAGGTGCGAATCTACACGCACACCGTTGCCACCTGGGATGTGGAAGAGGTTTACTTTTCCTGGGCTAGGCATGAATGTTTTGGCATCTTCGGCGTTGATACGGCATTCAAATGAGTGTCCGCGCTCTACGATTTGATCTTGGGTGATCGATAGTTTGTAGCCAGATGCTATTAGCAGCTGTTCTTTGACTATGTCTACACCGGTAATCATTTCCGATACAGGATGTTCGACTTGTACACGGGTATTCATTTCGATAAAGAAGAAACGTCCGTCTTCGTAGAGGAATTCGAAAGTACCGGCGCCGCTGTAGTTCATGGCTACACAGGCATCTACACAAGATTTAAAGACAGCTGCTCTTGCCTCTGGATCGATACCGGGTGCTGGTGCTTCTTCGACTACTTTTTGGTGACGGCGTTGCATTGAGCAATCGCGATCGAAGAGGTGAATAGCATTGCCCTGGCCGTCGGATAGTATTTGTACTTCTACGTGGCGTGGGTTCTCTAAGAACTTCTCCATGTAGACTGTTTCATCGCCAAAAGCGATTCCGGCTTCGCCTTGTGTAACGTGTACGGCATTGATTACCGCAGCTTCTGAGTGCACAACACGCATGCCGCGTCCGCCACCACCTGATGCCGCTTTGATAATTACCGGGTAGCCGATGCGTTTGGCGATAGCGCGGATTTTGTCCGGGTCATCGGGTAGTGCGCCATCTGATCCCGGGACTGTAGGTACACCGGATTTGATCATCGCCTGAATCGCGGAAACTTTGTCGCCCATCAGGCGAATCGTCTCAGCTCTGGGACCGATGAAGGTAAAACCCGATTTTTCTACCTGTTCGGCAAAATCAGCATTTTCAGCAAGAAAGCCGTAACCCGGGTGAATACCGGTTGCGTCAGTGACTTCTGCAGCGCTGATGATAGCGGGAATATTTAGGTAGCTCTGTAGCGATGATGCAGGGCCGATGCAAACGGCTTCGTCTGCCTGGCGTACGTGCATTAAATCGCGGTCGGCACTTGAGTGGATAGCAACAGTTTTGATGCCAAGCTCTTTACATGCTCTCAGTATTCTAAGGGCAATTTCGCCACGGTTGGCTATAACAACTTTATCCAGCATTTGGGTTAATCCTTGGCTTTAGTTATAGTTAAACGATAGTGACTAGAGGTTGATCAAACTCTACTGGCTGACCATCTTCTACTAAGATCGCCTGTATTACACCTGCGCGATCCGCTTCAATCTGGTTCATCATTTTCATCGCTTCGATGATGCAGATAGGGTCGCCAACTTTAACGCTCTGTCCAACTTCGATGAACTTAGGTGCTGTAGGTGACGGCGAGCGATAGAATGTGCCTACCATAGGAGATAACACAGCATTAGCGTCTACAGCAGGCGCGGCAGCTACAGGTGCAGCTGGGGCTAAAGGTGCTGCAACGGGGGCTAAAGGTGCTGCTAATGGCGCAGGAGCAGCTAGAACTGTTGAGGGTCCGCGGCTGATACGAACAGATTCTTCACCTTCTTTTATCTCTATCTCATTGATGTCTGATTCTTCTAGTAATTCAATCAGTTTCTTAACTTTACGAATATCCATGTTTGTTATCTCTTTGCAGTATATTGTGTTTTCAGGTTAGCGTTAATAATCGCTAATCTCGTTTTAATTAGTTTCTTCAGATTTTGTTAACTGTTTAAACGCAAAATCTAATCCGTATTCATAGCCACTGGTACCCAAGCCACAGATTACTCCCTGAGCTATATCTGAGAGATAAGAGTGGTGCCTGAAGCTCTCACGTGCATGGATATTAGATAAATGAATTTCCACGAAGGGAATTTCAACACCTAAAAGTGCATCGCGCAGTGCAATACTGGTATGAGTATAGGCAGCCGGATTGATTAGGATGTATTTGACCTTATCTGTTCTAGCACGATGAATTCTGTCAATTAGCTCAGATTCAGAGTTGCTCTGAAAACAATCTAATTCATGCCCGGCAAGTTTAGCTATATCAGTGAGTTTTATCTCTACGTCAGCAAGAGTCTGTGAACCGTAAATCTCGGGCTGTCTGGTGCCCAGGAGGTTTAAGTTGGGACCATTGATGAGAAGGCACTTCGCCATAAAATATAATCTCTTTACCAAATAGGAGTATCAAAATCTTAAGTGGCCGATAGTTTGCATTAATCTACGACCATAGTCTAGATAAATGAGATTTTTACTGATTATATCTGCACTTTTCTCGGAATTGGTCGAAATTATCTTATTAGGCTTAATGCTATTGATGTTTTTAACAACAGTTTTATCGAGTGTTCAAGGTGTGTGAGTGCTTGCTTTTGCATGTGTTGAATAGATTTTTTAAGTTTGAGTCTATTTAAGTGATCATTAGGGCCTGAATCAAGGAATCAGTTGAGATTAGTATTTTTCATCATACTAGTTCTTAAATTCTCGGTAGCCCCAGTTAATTCCGCATATATTTAAAAATTCCTTACTAGTTGTGCTGAGTAAAACTAATCAATACAAGTTAAAGGTAGCCTTTCTTTATTGGTCTATCGTCATATCACATGGACATCTATTGAACTGATATAGGTAAATTACTTGCGGTTACCTTGGGGCATGTGAATAAACCGGGTATCTGCCCTGCGGTCCATTAAGCGTTGAGGTGTGGGTAAAGTTGAGCGACACATTGAGGGCTCCCAAACATGTGCCTGACAAGGTTGTTGCCTACTGCTAGGGCATTCGTGTAAGCCAAGCCATGTTGGCTTAGAGAGCACCCAAGTAGCATTCTCGGGCATGATGCTTAAATTTTAGAATGCCCTGTGGCCCGGAGCTAGAGCAACCGCCGGATCTGCACTGGGCTTCTTAGAAGTTCCTTTGATTGCTCCTGCAACTTGCTATAACTCTAGTGATCATATGCGAGTGTTTGCCGATAAATGTGAGCAAGTGCCTGCAACAGAGTAAACAGGAGTGTCAATTATCAGTAATCATTAAGGCCGAAACTGATTTCTGCTCAAGCTTGAATATGGCAAAATACTAGCCTTATCCGCCAAAGTAGAAGGGTAGTATCTCAGCTTAGTAGTATTTCTTATCGATCAAGCAAAGTTAATTCCATAATATGAAGAGTGTTATCACATAGGATGTGAATAAATTATGCGTAATAAATTTTCAAAAATAGCCGTTGTTCTCGCATTAGTCGCAGGGATTTTATACCTGGGGGCTTACAATTCCTGGCTGTTTAATGATGGTACAGATTTAACCTTGGCCTCTTACTTTGCGGGTATCCTGGCACTGTTTTCAACAGTCACATATCCAGAGCAGACGATGCAGGCGGCTGGTTTTTCTCTTACTGAAGATATCTCTATTCAAATCGCCATAGGTACTGCCTTTTTATTGGCTGCTGTTGCTATCCTTTTGTCTCTTTGGGCAATTGCACAACAAGAAAACAGCTTATTGTTTAGTTTAGCTATGCTGCTATCCATAGGGGTTTTTACTTTGTTCGATTTTCAGTTAGCCCTAGTTTTATTGCTGGCATCCGCCATGATGGGTTTTTACATTAAAAACCGTTGGAAAATGGGCTGATTATTGCTCCGATTTTTAGTGCACAGTTAGCTTTGAAGCCTAAAGGCTAACCTAATTATTGATCGTTATTCATAGGAGCATCTGTGTAGTGAGCCAGTAAAAACACACTTGCCTTAGGCCCTGTCCTGTAAAAAATCTGAGTTGTGCAACGCTCTAGAGTCGATCACGGCAACAGTCAATAGTAGAGGAGAATAGACAAAGCATTCGCTAGACATTTATTGCCTCTTTTTAATCACTTAGATATATTTGTGCTAATCTCTGAGCATGTGTGGATTCTTTGAGTTTAATAAAACATCACCCCAGGCGATAAGTCTTATAGCAGATTTAGGTATGGGAAAGCAGTTACCATTATTCAGAGAGAATAAAGGTGTCGGTCCGGCTGCTGATATCGATATTGTGATCGTTCAAGACAAGCAGTGCACAGTGGCGGCCGCTATCTGGTGGCTACTGTTAGATAGTAAGTTAAAACCCAGCAAATACACCTCATTTAATACCCGTTCCGATAAACTTAATATCCCCAATGCTGCAGGCTTTGTGCCCTACCGTAAAAGTCGCTGTATTATCCCCGCTACAGCGATAGTGGAGGGGGAGGGGGCTAATAATAAGCGTACTTATCATCATATAGCGCCACAGAACCGCGCTTTTGCTATGGGGGGGCTGTATCGGCAATGGATAAATAGGGATACCGGAGAGCAAGTGCATGCCTGTTCCATTATTACTTTAGCGCCTCACCCCGCCTGGCAGGGGATACATTCCAAGTCGACGCCGATGTTTTTGCCTGTTGATGATAAAGAGATTATTGAAAAATGGTTGGACCCAGAGTTTAGTGCTGTAGATGAATTCACCCGGCTGTTAGATCCAGAATTTAGAGACTCTCTGTTGATTACCCCTATTGATAAACCATCAACTAGAAGGGCGATAGCAGCAAGCTTTTGTATCTGAACACAAGCCAGTAAACTTAGCGGTATTATGTGTTTTTCAGTAATCCACTGCCCTATGGGCGTGCACCAAACAGAATTTAGACCCTTAGATTAAATGTGTTACAAGGAAGAATTAGTTTGGGGGTACCCTGGTCTCAGTTATTAGTTAAGTTCGCGGCTCTGTCTTGCAAAGCGTATTTTATTTATCAGCAATAGCAGATCATAGACTGTTTTGGGTAAACATATTTTTCTAACACAATATCCTAAATTTCCTCTCAGGATGGCCTTTACACACTGTATTATTGACATCATTGCTTCATTTGCTAATGTAGAGCGATGTAGTAAATACCAAACCTAGTCAGTTGGCTACTAGGAGTGTTCTATGCTTGCCCTGCAACAAAAAACTATCCCCTCGCTTGTTCAAGACTTTTGTGAACAAGTCTATTTTAAAAGGGCCAAAAGATCCGGTGTTTCGAAATCGGAACATTTGTTGTTTTACTTTTTAAAATACCCCAGTGTGGTTAATTTCAAAAATGCATTAATAGCGGCTAATTATCCAGAGTCGGATTCAAGTACTAAAAAAGTACTGATTGATCTGCTGGCATTGGTTGAAGCTCATTGTCTTAAAGATGAACGAGCTGACTTCAATATGTATAAAAAAGTAGACCAAACTTATCGAAAAGTAAAAGACGGTAGTGTGATTTTTTACAACCTGGAAAATTATGTCGTCAATGATTCTTCTGATCACTCTTGTGCGATCAGCAAGGTATCAGCAAGCAATCATCCACAAGGTTATCAGTTTAATCAAACTGAAGATCCTTTTTATTTACTGGGCTCACTCGATACGCCCGCTGATAGCGATTCTTTGTTTACTTCAGAAACGGGAGATTTGGACTCAAAAAATCTTATGGAAATTTATGAAAAGGCTTATGAAAAAAATCCTGGCCACAGAAAGCATTAGCTGAATTTTTACCAATAACAACTTAGCTTAATAGTTGTCCTGCCTTCTGCATAGTATCCGTCGCTATTTGGCGGGAGGGGCGGCGGATAGCTGAGTTTGTTGTTGGATGCAACGTTGGCTTACTCCCAAGGGGATGCATAAGTTTGTTGTTGACCTTCGTCGATATATACAATTTGAAGGGTCTTGGCAGCCGCTGCTGCTACCACTTTTAGATATAATTTTTGGTAAGCCGCAGCTGAGCGACTAACTGTTATTTCCTCTGCAGTAGAGGCCTCTTCGCCAATCAACAGGCATCCAGCAGTATCGGCTTCAGTGTTACCTATGTGTATCAATATATACTCAAAATTGACAACATCGCGCACTCATAACATCCCCTGGTGAAAATCGGGAAATTTAGTACCGTAGCGCTGATGAAAGTCGCCTTGGGTGCGTAGTGTTATCCGATATTGTTCGGCTGGAATGCGTGTTTCAGCGGCTTTCTTCGCATGCCTGAATTGGTCTTCTAGGCCAAAGGCGACAAACTTACCGTTAACTGAGACTAAGCTTAAACTGGCGTCGACAGTACTGTGAAAACGTCTTACTGTAATTTGCATCTGGCAAGGCTCTTTCATAATTGAGAAAGAAATGCCTGTAGAGACAAGGGAGCATACGAATTGATAAGTCCTAAGTCAGTGACTTATCTGGGCATAAATATGGCCTACAGGCTAATGGGTTTGTTTGTAGGCTAATAGGCCCATTTACAGCTGTTGCTGGATCGGAATGACTACAGGTAAGTTTTTGTTTTTCACTGAGAACACCAAGAACTTGGCAGTTTCATTGCTGCTGGCGTTTTCGGATATTAAGTGAATATCTTGCTCGGATTCGTAAAACGTATCTCCAGCCACTAATGTTAATGGCTCACTACCTGCCAGTTGCATAGTTACAGAGCCCTCCAGTACATAGACAAAAATGTTTGCATCATGCCTGTGTGCTTTAGCAGACATACCAGGCCCATATTCGACCATCAGCATCAGCCCCTCTTTGTTATTCATCCCCGCTAGTTGTTGTTTGATTAACGGAATAACTTTGGCGCCTTGTGCCAGTGTGGCCAAAGATACAATACTTAAAAGTGCGGTCAATGCAATTTGCTTTAGCAAAGTTACGGTTTTCACGGCTTTCTCCCTACTGGTGTTTAATATTGATAAGTTAACTTATCTTCAGGCTCCTTCGGGCGGGCTATAAAGCGGATTCTGGTATTGTCAGACGCGTAGGAGTGTAATTCATCTATACATCTGATTGCTTTATCGCCCGCAGAGAGGATATCGGAGCTCTCGGATCTTCCACGGCTATTGAAATTGAGTCTAGTGCTGGCCAACCTGATAGCTGCCAGGTTCAATACCGCAAGATTTCATAAGTCGGTTCCAGGCATTAATTTGGATGATGACAAAGCTAAGGTTGGCAATACTTGGCTTGTCATAGAAGTGTAATAAATTTTCAAACAGGCTCTGTTGATCGTATTGAGCAGAGTTTGGTTGAGTAATGCACTCAGCCCATGCCAGGCAGGCTCGTTCAAGATCAGAGTAATAATTGGTATCTTGCCAATCATTGACAGAGTACAAGCGCTGTAAATCTTCACCCGCCGCTAAAGCTTCTTTAATGTGCATATCAATGCAATAGGCGCATTGATTGATGTTTGAAACCCTGACCCGGATAAGTTCAAGTAATTTGTAATCGAAACTTAGCTTATTAAGATAGCCTTCGGTAGCTATCATGCTAGACATCAGCCCTTTAGGTATTTCTGAAAATGTAATTCTAGTGGTCATCTGAGTGACTCCTTTAGTTGTTAATGCATCTGGTAAGTAGCTTATTGCATTGCGTAATTACTTAGAATATACATTTGTAGCGCGTTTTTTTTGCATGAAACGCAAAGATTAAATTATCTAAATCGATTTGGCTGATTATCGAGATGTTTATATTAGAGGCTTTGCAAAGGACGCAGCTGTGTTGCAGCCGCAACAGATTTAATGTTCACTTTTGCATTGATGATTTAGGAGGTTAGCTGTCTTTTATGCGTATTTAACTCTGGGTAAGTAATGCAACGCGACGAGGTTCTGGTTTATAGCAGAAATTTTGCTGCTCTTGGGTATAATGGCGAGCATTAAACAGGAAAAGCGCCGGATTGCTTCAGCTCATTGCCCGTTGTATAGAGTTAGGTATCTTGACAGCTCGATTGATTACAACATTAATAACAGCTACATCACTTTCCTGACCAGCAACACCAGTAAAAGTGTGTCAGCAGTAGAGAATCCATATGACAGAAAAGCAAGCATTACAGTGGCAGCAGCAGTTTCAGCAATTTGTAGAACAGCAAATGAAGACCGACCCGGCCCATGACATCGCCCATATACAGCGGGTAGTAACCAGCGGAATAGCATTGGCAAAACAGGAAAATGCCGAGCTGGCTATTGTCATCCCCGCCTGTTGGCTACACGACTGTGTAAATGTCGCTAAGGATTCACCGCAGCGAAACCAGGGCTCTCGTTTAAGCGCTGTACGTGCAATCGAATATTTAAAAGAGATAGATTACCCAGCAGAATATTTAGCCGCTATTGAGCATGCAATCTGCGCCCATAGCTTCTCTGCTAACATTGAAACCACCACTATAGAAGCTAAGGTAGTACAAGATGCCGATCGTCTGGATGCCTTGGGGGCTGTAGGTTTATCGAGATGTTTAATGCTGGGTGCAACATGGGGGAGTGCGCTATACCAAGTCAACGACCCCTTCGCCAGTGAAAGAGATCTTGATGATAAGATATATTGTATCGATCACTTCTTTGTTAAGTTGCAGGGTTTAACAAGCACCATGAAAACCCCGGCGGGTTTAGCTGAAGCGAAAAGTCGCTGGCAATTTATGAGCGATTTCTTAAGCCAATTGGGACATGAGGTTGGCCATACCTATCCGCTAGTGCCAGAGTAATGTGCTGTAGCGGCGACTGTTCTCAATGAAGTCTACGGCAAAATGGTTAATGCGGGCCGAACTTATAGAAAGCGAATCCCCTGTATCTTTCTTACAGGCACAAAAAAGCCCCGTTAGAAAACGAGGCTACTTTGTCTCCACGATCCATGCTTAAGTAACTTAAGAATGGTACCAGCGGCCGCTCTTTATAAAGGAAGTAACCGGCACATGCGCTGTGGCGGGCCGAGCTTATTGAAAGCGAATCCCCTGTGTCTTTCTTACAGACACAAAAAAGCCCCGTTAGAAAACGAGGCTACTTTGTCTCCACGATCCATACTTAAGCAAGTTAAGAATGGTACCAGCGGCCGGACTCGAACCGGCACACCTGTTAAGGCGGGGGATTTTGAATCCCCTGTGTCTACCAATTTCACCACGCTGGCACTGTGTGGATGCGGCGTATTATAGGGCGCTATTTAAATGCGTCAATCAATAAATTCATTTTTCCTTAAAAAAAATTTAAATTGCTGTATAATTTCGCGCCTCAATATCTTTAGATCTGCCGTTAGCTAAGCTTTAGCTGCAGTAGATTTGATCAGTAAGTTAATTATTAAAGTAGTGTGTTAATGCAAGTATCAGATTTTAGTTTCGAACTTCCCGATGAGTTAATTGCCAGTTTTCCGCTGCAACAGCGCAGTGCCAGCCGTTTATTGTGTTTGGATGGTAACAGTGGCGAGCTAGAGCATCGCCAGTTTACCGATTTACTGGATTTATTAGAGCCCGGTGATTTGTTGGTGTTTAATAATACCCGCGTGATTCCGGCGCGACTGTTCGGGCAAAAAGACAGCGGTGGTAAAGTTGAGTTGTTGATTGAACGTGTCACCAGCGACAAGACGGCGCTGGCACATGTGCGCTCCAGTCGCTCGCCTAAGCCCGGTGCCAAGCTGTTTTTTGAAGGCGATATTCAAGCCACAGTCGAGGGGCGTCAGGGCAATTTGTTTGAGCTGTCGTTCCAGATTGAGGGTACATTAATTGCCGCCCTGGAGCAGCACGGGCATATGCCATTGCCTCCCTACATGAATCGTGAAGACCAGTTAGAAGACCGTGAACGGTACCAGACGGTTTACAATGAAAAGCCAGGTGCTGTAGCGGCACCGACGGCTGGGTTGCACTTTGATGAGCCGCTGCTGCAAAAAATTAAAGACAAGGGGATAGAGAGTGCCTTCGTCACCCTGCATGTTGGCGCGGGTACTTTTCAGCCGGTGAAAGTGGATACTGTCACTGAACATGTGATGCATGCCGAATATATAGAAGTGAGCGAGCAAGTTTGTCAGCAGGTAAAAGCGACTAAAGCGCGTGGTGGTCGGGTAATCGCAGTGGGAACAACCAGCGTGCGCTGTCTTGAATCTGCCGCCGTTGGTGGCGAGATGACAGCTTACAGTGGTGATACTAGTATCTTTATCTATCCGGGTTACCAGTATTTAGTGGTAGATCGGTTAGTGACTAACTTTCATTTGCCAGAATCGACACTGTTAATGTTAGTCAGCGCTTTTGCCGGCTTTGAACATACTATCAATGCCTATCAACAGGCAGTGGTCAATAAGTATCGTTTTTTCAGTTACGGTGATGCGATGTTCATCACTCCTACGACTGTTAAAAAATAAACAATTTAAATAGCTGAACACAGCAAAACATATTGGCCTGTTTCGCCGATAAAATGAGGAATATTTGTGTCTAGAACCTGTTTTATGAAATTTGAAAAGTTACAACAAGATGGCAAAGCGCGACGCGGGCGTCTTACTTTCCCCCGCGGTGTAGTAGAAACACCGGCGTTTATGCCAGTGGGCACATACGGTACGGTGAAGGGTATGCTGCCCAGAGATATCGAGGAAATTGGTGCCCATATGATTCTGGGTAATACTTTTCATTTAATGTTGCGCCCGGGGACTGAAATTATTAAGCAACACGGCGATTTACACGACTTTATGCAGTGGCAGGGACCGATCTTAACCGACTCCGGTGGCTTCCAGGTATTCAGCTTGGGCAATATGCGCAAGATTACCGAGAAAGGTGTGACTTTCCACTCACCGGTTAATGGTGACAAAGTTTTTATCGATCCAGAAAAATCGATGCAAGTACAGCGCGACTTAGGGTCAGATGTGGTGATGATCTTTGACGAGTGCACTCCCTACCCGGCGACGGAGCAAGAAGTGGCTGATTCGATGCGTCTTTCGCTGCGCTGGGCTGATCGATCGAAAAAGGCCCATGGGGACAGCCCTTCGGCGCTGTTTGCGATAGTTCAGGGGGGGATGATCGAGCACTTGCGCGATGAATCCCTGCAGGGCTTAACTGACATTGGTTTTGACGGCTATGCCATTGGCGGCTTGTCGGTGGGTGAGCCAAAAGAGGAAATGATCAAAGTACTGGATCATATCGCTCACCAGCTACCAGAAGATAAACCCAGATATTTGATGGGAGTCGGCAAGCCCGAAGATTTAGTCGAGGGAGTGCGTCGCGGTGTCGATATGTTTGACTGTGTGATGCCTACCCGCAATGCCCGTAACGGGCACTTGTTTGTCGATACTGGGGTTGTAAAGCTAAGAAATGCCTCCAATAAAACAGATACCGGTCCCTTAGATGAAACTTGTGATTGTTATACTTGTCGCAACTTTAGTCGCGCTTATTTGCATCATTTAGATAAGTGCAAAGAAATATTGGGATCGCAGCTGAATACTATTCACAACTTACGTTTTTATCAGCGCCTGATGTTAGATATACGTACAGCATTAGATGATGGTAACTTTGACCAATTTGTAACAGAGTTTTACCGTAAGCGTGGCATGGAAGTCCCGAGCTTGCGGGAATAATGTTTGCCAGAATATAGTGTCGTGCTAAGCTAGCGGGCACTTATTCTTCGATGCACTATCAGGGACACATGCGAGCAAGCAATATAAGCCTCTCGGCATGATATCAAGGTTAGAAAATAGCCAGCGATAAAGTTAGGATAATAATTTAATAACAACTTTTTAGGAGTAGCAATGAGCTTTTTTATATCTCCAGCTTATGCTGAAGGCGCAGCGGCAGGTGCCGACGGCGGAATGATTCAGATAGTCATGTTGGTTGGCTTCGGCCTGATCTTTTATTTCTTCATGTGGCGTCCACAGGCGAAACGTGCCAAAGATCATAAAAATTTAGTCGCCGCCATTGAGAAAGGTGATGAGGTTATGACATCGGGTGGCATCATAGGTAAAGTTGTGAAGTTAAATGATGACTACGTGACCCTGGAAGTTAGCGAAGGTACTAAGTTGAGTTTTCAAAAAGTACATATCGCAGCGGCACTACCTAAAGGCACAATGAAAAACCTTTAAATAACAGGCTGTCTTTTTATCCAGAGCGCATCTATTAACAGCCCTGAATAAAAAGATACTCGTTCAAACGCCATTGCAAAATGGCGTTTTCGTATCTAAAAAGGAAGCGAGCACTATGCTCAACCGTTATCCCCTGTGGAAAAACCTGCTGATTATGTTTGTGCTGGTTTTTGGTGTTATCTACGCGGCTCCCAATCTCTATCCAGAAGATTATGCACTGCAAGTGTCCGGAACACGCGGTATTTACCAAACCGATGCAGCGCTGATGGCACGCATTGAAAAGAAGCTCAAAAGAGAAAAAATTGATTTTAAGTCCAGTGAGCTGACAACTAAAAATGGTCTGATCAGATTTGCCGATGGTGATCTGCAGCTAAAAGCTAAACGAGTAGTTACTGAGTTATTAGGTGATAATTACGTCGTTGCACTGAATTTAGCGCCTACCACCCCACAGTGGTTAGAAGATATAGGTGCCGGACCGATGAAATTGGGTCTGGATCTGCGCGGCGGTGTGCACTTCCTGTTAGAAGTGGACATGGTAGTGGCGGTTAAGAGCCGCTTAGACGTCTACGTTTCCGAGATCAAAACAAAATTACGCACTGAAGTCCTCAGATACAAAGCGGTAGAGCGCGGCGCGGATGGATCAATCGCGGTAAAGTTTTCGACTGAAGACGTACGCGATAAAGCCAAGAGTTTTATACGCGATGAATACCCTGAATTTTTAGTCACTGCTGAAGAGCGTAAAGGCAACTTTTACGTTGCTGTGACTTTGACCGAAGCCAGTATCCAAGACATTGAAGATTATGCGATTAAGCAGAACCTGACCACCTTACGTAATCGTGTCAACGAGCTTGGGGTTGCAGAACCACTGGTACAACGTCAGGGACGCAACCGCATAGTAGTACAGCTGCCGGGTATCCAAGATGCTGCAGAGGCCAAGCGGATTTTAGGCAAAACAGCTAACTTACAATTCCGATTGGAAGCAAAGCCTGGTGAGTCGCGCACTAAAACTGAAGTCTTTACTTTCCGCTCCGAGGAAGGTCGCAGCGCCACTATTGAAAAAGATATCATTGTCTCAGGTGCTAATGTCTCTAATGCCCGTGCATCTTTTGATGAAAACGGCTCGCCTCAGGTTAATATAACCTTGGATTCTAGCGGTGGTCAGCTAATGGTGCGCACCACGGGTGATTCTGTGGGTCGACGCATGGCAGTGTTGTTTATCGAGCACAAAACCCGTACCGCCTACGTGAAAGTCGATGGCATAAAAGTTGCCAAAAAGATTAAGTATCAAGAAAAGAAAATCATCTCACTGGCGACGATCCAATCAGTACTCGGTAATGAATTCAGAATTACCGGTCTGGATGGGCCGGGTGAATCCACCGAGTTGGCATTGTTGTTACGTGCCGGTGCCCTGGCGGCGCCTATCTACTTTGTAGAAGAGCGCACAGTCGGACCTAGCTTAGGTGCGGAAAATATCGCAATGGGCCTGACTTCGGTACAAATTGGCTTTGCCTTAGTACTGTTGTTCATGTTGTTCTACTACCGTGTATTTGGCCTGTTAGCCAACATTGCACTACTGATTAACTTGGTATTGCTAACTGCGGTAATGTCGTTGCTCTCTGCCACCTTAACCTTGCCAGGTATAGCCGGTATCGTATTGACTGTAGGTATGGCGGTGGATGCCAACGTGCTGATCTTTGCGCGAATAAAAGAGGAGTTGGCCAACGGTCTGCCTCCTCAGTCGGCGATCAGCGCCGGTTTTGATCGCGCATTTACCACAATTTTAGATGCCAACATCACCACCTTAATTGCAGCGGTGATACTGTTCTCTATGGGGACCGGTCCAGTAAAAGGTTTTGCGATCACGCTATCGGTAGGTATTATCACCTCGATGTTTACCGCAATTATGGTTACTCGTGCTCTCGTTAATTTAAGTTATGGCGGTCGCCAGCTTAAAACACTGTCGATATAGAAGGCGCATCTAATGAATGTAGATAAAAAAATTATCAACTTTATGGGGGCGCGTAAAATCGCCCTGGCCTTCTCGGCACTGTTATTGATTATCTCTATCGGCGCCATGGCGATAAATGGGCTAAAATTTGGTCTGGATTTCACCGGTGGTAGCTTAGTAGAAGTTCACTATCAAGAAGATGCCAACAGCAACGAGATTCGTCGGGAACTGCAAGCTGCAGGGTTTAACAATGTAGTAGTGCAGACTTTCGGCTCTTCTAAAGACATCTTAATCAGGTTGCAGGAAGCGCACGATCCGGAACTTGGCAACAAAGTATTGCAAGTACTTAAAGCCAACGCGGACCAGCAGATTGAACTGCGACGCAATGAGTTTGTCGGTTCCGTTGTCGGTGAAGAACTGCGCGAGCAGGGTGGCTTAGGTATGCTGCTGGCCCTGTTCATGATCATGGTTTACGTCACATTCCGCTTCCAGCTGAAATTCTCAGTCGGTGCGGTAATTGCCCTGGCGCACGACGTGATTATTGTGCTTGGCTTCTTTGCAGTGTTGCGTCTGGAATTTGATCTGACAGTACTGGCGGCTATTTTGGCGGTGATCGGTTATTCACTTAACGATACTATTGTGGTCTCGGATCGAATCCGCGAGAACTTCAGAAAGCTGCGTAAAGAGACACCGATTGAGGTGATGAATATTTCATTGACTCAAACCTTGAGCCGTACCATCGTCACTTCATTAACCACTTTATTAGTGTTGGTGATCCTGGCAGTGTTTGGCGGGCAGATGATCTTTGGTTTCGCCGTTGCGCTGTTGGTTGGTGTTGTAGTCGGTACTTACTCTTCAATTTATGTAGCAGCTAATGCGTTATTGATAATGGGTATTTGCAAGGAAGATCTGATTATACCGCCTAAGCAAGATTATGAATTTGTTGAAGGTGAAGGTTTTGAAACCGATGGATATGAAGGCGAAGATCAAGACGAAGAGCCTGACGTTAAATCATAACCAGTAGCCACAGATTGACCAATTAATACAAGCCGAGTTTATACTCGGCTTTGATCGTTCTACACAGCAATAAATAATCCACAGCCCGGCAACAAATCCGAGCTGTGGATAAACGAGGGAGTATGCAAATAATTCTATCTAGCATTCAGTACCAATACGAATGATACTAATGGACTTATCTGCATATCCCCTGGATTAATTAACATTTAGTCAATTGCGTACTAAAATTTATCAATACGCAGACGAAAACCGGAATTTCTATGAGTCAAGATTGGACCAAACAAGACCCTGCTGCAAAACGCGAATCTGAAAAGTATGATAACCCAGTCCCGAGTCGGGAATACATTTTAGAGTTCATGGCGAAGTGGGGCGCACCTATCAGTCATCCTGATCTGTGCACAAATATGCAAGTCACTGATGAAGATTCTTACAATGCAGTGATGTATCGACTAAAAGCGATGTGCCGTGACGGTCAGCTGATGAGCAACCGTAAGAATGAATTTGGTATTCTCAAACAGATGGATTTAGTCACTTGCAGAGTGATAGGCCACAGAGATGGCTTTGGCTTTGCCAGTCCAGAAAAAGGCAGTGACCTGTTTTTAAGTGCCCGGCAGATGCGTCAAGTATTTGATGGCGATAAAGTGCTGGTTCAGCCTATGGGCAAAGATTCCCGTGGCCGCCGCGAAGGCAAGATAGTCGAAGTGCTGGAGCAGAACACGACTAAGCTGGTGGGACGTTTTCGCGGCGACAAAGGCTTCGGCCACTTGCGCTCAGAAAATCAGCGTATCACCCAAGAAATTATCGTACTGGGCGATCCCGACAGCGAGCTGAAATATGACAACAATCAATTGGTGGTGGTAGAGATAACCCAGCAGCCGAGCAAACGCAATTTAGCTCAGGCCAAAGTCGTTGAAGTATTAGGCGATCACATGGCGCCGGGGATGGAAATTCAAGTCGCTATCCACAACTATGATATTCCGGAAATTTGGCCTGAAGCTGTAGAGCAGCAAATAGCAGACCTGCAGCCACAAGTTGATGAAGCGGCCAAAGCGGGACGCATAGATTTACGGCATTTGCCGCTAGTCACTATAGACGGTGAAGATGCCCGAGATTTTGATGACGCGGTTTACGCAGAGCCGAAAAAATCGGGTGGCTGGCGTCTGTGGGTAGCCATCGCCGATGTGTCTCACTACGTAATACCGAATACGGAATTGGATATTGAGGCGCACAAGCGCGGAAACTCTGTGTATTTTCCGGATTTTGTGGTCCCTATGCTGCCGGAAATACTCTCTAATGGGCTCTGTTCGCTGAAGCCGCGAGTCGACAGGTTGGCGCTGGTCTGCGAAATGACCATCAGTGCCGCGGGTCGCTTGTCCGGTTATAAGTTTTACGAGGCGGTGATTCAATCTCATGCCCGGCTTACTTACAATAAAGTGGCAACAATGTTAGATGACGACGCTGCGGGGAATCAGCTCAGAGCAGAATATAAGCAGGTAATACCGCACTTGCGAAGCTTGAAGAGTCTGTATACAGCGCTGCGTGCCTCACGGGAAAAGCGCGGGGCGATGGATTTTGACACCGTTGAAACCCGGGTAGTGTTTGCAGAAGACCGCAAGATTGAAAAAATTGTACCGATTAAGCGCAACGATGCGCACAAGCTGATTGAAGAATGTATGCTCTGTGCCAACGTCGCCACCGCTCGTTTTATCATGAGTGCTAAAATGCCGAGTCTGTACCGGGTACATGATGCGCCAAAAACCGAACGCTTACAGAGCCTGCGCAGTTATCTGGCAGAGCTGGGGTTAGAGCTGGGTGGCCATGATGAGCCGCAACCGGGAGACTATCAACAACTGGCGGCCTCGATCAGTGAGCGTGCCGACAGGCATGTGATTCAAGTGATGATGTTGCGCTCCATGTCGCAGGCAGTATATAGCCCTGAAGAAAAGGGTCACTTTGGCCTGGCTTATACAGCTTATACCCACTTTACCTCACCTATTCGTCGCTACCCGGATTTGTTAGTGCACCGGGCGATTCGCTCGCTGATTCACTCTGATAGTAAGCTCAGTGCCATCGTACGCCCAGACAACTTTGTGGCCAATCCAGGGTTTAAGTATAACTACAGTATTGAGCAAGTGCTGCAGTTAGGTGAGCACTGCTCTATGACAGAGCGACGTGCCGATGACGCCACCAGAGATGTGATGGCCTGGCTGAAATGTGAGTACATGCAATCTGAGGTTGGCAGTGAATTTTCGGGGATAGTCACTGCCGTCACTGGCTTTGGATTATTTGTAGAACTAAAAGATGTATATATCGAGGGATTAATTCATATCACTGCGCTGCCAAAGGACTACTACCACTTTGAAGCGGCCAAGCAGCGGATGATAGGTGAGCGCACTCGAAAAGTGTTCCGCCTTGGCGATCAGCTGAATGTCAAAGTAGTGCAAGTTAACTTAGACGATCGCAAGATAGATTTTGAGTTGGTCTCTACTATAGCCAGTGCTAAAAAAGTGCGCGGGGAAAAAAAGTCGGCCAAGACTAAAGCGCCTGCCAAGCAAAGTGTCGAAAGCCAAAAATTGCCAGTTGCAGTTGAGCAGGCACCGGAACGGGCCGAAGATTACAGCAGCTCACGCAAACCCGCCCAGAAAAAGCCTGGACGTAGCGACAAGTTAAATGTCGATCAGCCAGCTGTCACTGAACACAAAACTAAGCGCAAGCCGAAGAAAGTTAAAGTGAAAGCGATTGGCGACAAAGTCAAATCACATCTGAGTAGCGCCGAGCGAGAAATCGAACAGCTAAACAAAGGTAGCAAGGGCGTATCTAATCGGGCGAAAAAGCGTAAAGCCAAGAAAGTATTGAAGAAGTCGGTTAAGAAACAACAATCTTAAGCTTGGTATAAAAATGCAGCTGTTACAGCTGCATTTTTTTGTTGAAACAGGCGTTGGTTACCTCAGAGCTAGAGCTTAATCTTTATATTGCTCTAACAGCTCAACAATGGTTTTTTTGAACGCTGCGCCGTTGCTTGGATCGCGTAAACCGTACTCAACAAAAGCATTCATATAACCCAACTTGTTACCACAGTCGTGCGCTTTGCCGACCATACAATAGGCCTCAACAGTCTCCTGCTGCATTAGGGTGGCGATAGCATCGGTCAGTTGGATTTCATCTCCGGCACCTGGCATGGTTTTTTCTAACAGTGCCCAGATGTTTTGCGAGAGCACATATCTACCGACAACCGCCATATTGGAGGGCGCCTGATCTACGCTGGGTTTTTCAACCACAGCCGTCATTTTTACTGACTCACCGGGCTGTAAATTATGGCCGTTGCAATCGGCGATTCCGTAGTTGCTGACTAACTCTGTCGCGACCGGCTCAACCATGATCTGGCTGTGTTGATTCTGCTCATATACGGCGATCATTTGCGCCAAGTTATCACGACTCAGATCTGAATAAGTGTGATCCAAAATAACATCCGGCAGCACTACTACGAAAGGTTCATCACCAATCAGAGGCTTGGCCTTAAGTACTGCGTGACCCAGGCCTTTTGCCTCACCTTGTCGAATAGTCATGACGGTGGTGCCCCTGGGGATAATACTTTTAATCTCGTCTAACAGCTGACGCTTGACACGAGTTTCCAGGGTGGCCTCTAACTCAAAAGATTTATCGAAATGGTTTTCTATGGCATTTTTAGAAGAGTGGGTAACTAGTACGATCTCGGTGATACCGGCTGCAACACATTCGTTAACGATATATTGAATCAGCGGTTTATCGACTATAGGTAACATTTCCTTAGGGATAGCTTTAGTAGCCGGTAACATTCTTGTCCCCAGTCCCGCTACAGGTATAACCGCTTTCTTAACTTTAAATTGAGTCATTGTTCATCCATTGTCGTCGACAGAATTAGTGTTAGCATCGGACGCAATTGTACCTAACTAGAGCGTTTAAAGTTACAAAATAATTTGGTTAAAAGCATAGTTTAGAAAGTTTCGCTATTTGCTGTGCTGAAAATATTATCGAATAGTAATTGTCGGTTATTTTACAGCCTCTATAATATAGACTTCTGCATCAGACTAAAATTAAGGATCTACCTTGAACAGCACCGATAAACCAGCACTGCAAGCCTTTATACTTTTTATCATGGCGCCACAGTTAACCATTGCACAGCTCAAAACTGTGTCTGATTTCTGCAGGTCAGGACAGTTATTAGTGGCAGAAGTCGAGCCTATAAAGGTCAATGAGCAGTGTTACCAGCTGCACTTGAAGTTTCAAAGTGAAAAATTAGCCAGCGTCACTGTCCAGTTCAAGCAGTTGGCGCAACAGCTACAACTGGATCTGCTACTACTCAGTGCCACTGAACAGCAACAGCGCAGAAAGCTGGCAGTCTTTGACATGGATTCGACTTTGATAAAAGTGGAAGTGATGGATGAGTTGGCAAAAAGGGCCGGTGTCGGTGATCAGGTGATAGCGATCACTGCAGCGACGATGCGTGGAGAGCTGGATTTTGACCAGAGTTTCGAGCAGCGTTTGGGGCTGTTAAAAGGACTCAGCGATCAAGTGTTGGCTGATATAGCCACTCATTTACCGATGATGGAGGGGATGCAGCGCTTAATTGAGGGGTTGCAGGCACTGGGTTACAAAACGGCTATTTTATCCGGTGGCTTTAGTTATTTTGCCGAATATTTGCAGGCTAAATACAAATTTGATTACGCCTATTCCAATCAACTGGAAGTGCTAGATGGCAAAGTGACGGGCCGGGTGGTAGGTAATATCGTTAATGGTGAGCGCAAAGTAGAGCTGTTGCAACAGATTGCTTTAAAAGAGGGTATCGACTTGCAAGAAACGATATCGGTAGGCGATGGTGCGAATGACTTACCTATGCTGGCAGCGGCGGGCCTTGGCATAGCTTTTCACGCCAAGCCTATGGTGCGAGAGCAGGCCAGGCACTGTATTTCAACCTTGGGGCTAGATGCACTCTTGTATTTACTGGCTGAGCAAGGTTAGCAAAAAAATCCCTCTCAAGATCATAGCAGTGATTGTGAGAGGGTAAACAAGTGAACAGGTTTAGACCCCGAGGTTTATGGCTAAATTGTCGCTCGGATGTGGCGGGTGCTCGGCACTGGCTTGAATGTCGGCATGATAGGATGATCGAACCATAGGTCCGCTGGCCACATTGGTGAAGCCGATCTGGTAGCCTAGAATTTCATATTCTTTAAACTCGTCTGGATGCACGTAGCGCTCTACTGCCAGGTGATGTTTACTTGGCTGTAAATATTGGCCTATGGTCAGCATATCGACATTATTGGCCCGTAAATCGCGCATCACTTGAATAATCTCTGCTTTGGTTTCTCCGAGACCAACCATGATTCCCGACTTAGTAGTAACTTGTGGGTGATTCTCTTTGTAACGGCGCAGTAGATCCAGCGACCATTGGTAGTTAGCCCCCGGACGGACCGGTTTGTAGAGTCTGGCTACAGTTTCCATATTGTGATTGAGTACATCTGGCAGGTCAGTGGCCAATGCCTGCAGCGCGCGTTCTACTTTGTTGCGAAAATCAGGCACTAAAATTTCTACTTTTAGCTGGCTGTTAACTGCTCGGGCTTCACGCACACAGTGGCTGAAATGGCTGGCGCCGCCATCACGTAAATCATCTCTGTCCACCGAAGTGATAACCACGTATTTCAAACCTAAGGTTTTAATGCTCTGCGCGACGTTCTTTGGCTCGTCAAGATCCAGGGCACCGGGTCTGCCGTGCGCGACATCACAAAAAGGACAGCGGCGGGTGCAGATACCACCCATCACCATAAAGGTAGCAGTCCCCTTGCTGAAACACTCGGCCAAATTCGGGCAGGAGGCCTCTTCACAGACCGTGTGCAACTTAAGTTCGCGCATCTGCTTCTTGATCTTATTGACCATTCCAGTGCTTTTGGTGTCAATGCGAATCCATTTTGGCTTGCGCAAGCGCTGGCGGTTTGGGTCGGGTTTAAAGCGCAGGCGCGCCATCTTTGACTCGCCCTTCAGCTCTTGTAATGGGATAAGTTCCACAGTGTTACCTTGAGTAGATGTAGAGTGTATTAAGCACTCAAGCATATGAATGCATTAATCTGCACAGCGGATAAGCGCTTATCTGTATAGCACTTATCCGTTTGCAGAAAGCTTCTAACCGCGGAAGTAACGCTGTTCGATGAAAGGTGCGCGAGAGACGATCATTGGCAGTTTCTTGCCGCGTACTTCAGCAAATACTCTGGTTTCTAAGCTGCTGTAAGGCGTTTCAACATAGCCCATCGCTACTGGCTTGCCAATGGTGGGTCCAAAACTTCCGGAAGTAACCACACCGATTTTGTCGCCGGCTTCGTTGAACAATTCTGCGCCTTCACGTATCGGTGCACGACCTTCACCTAACAGACCAACACGCTTGCGCGTCCAGTCTTTATTGGTGATCTGGTTTAAGATGATATCGGCGCCAGGGAATCCACCGGCACGCTCGCCATCGGCACGACGGTTTTTGCTGATCGCCCAGATTAAGCTGGCTTCTAAAGGTGTAGTCGTAGTGTCTATGTCATGTCCGTACAGACAAAGACCCGACTCTAAGCGCAGTGAATCACGAGCACCCAGGCCGATCGCTTCGATTTCAGGTTGTTCCAGGAACAGTTTAACCAGGCGCTCAGTCTCGCTGGCAGGAATAGAAATTTCATAGCCGTCTTCGCCGGTGTAACCAGAGCGAGAGACGTAACATTCAGCGCCATCGATATCGATAAGCTGAGTATCCATAAAGACCATATTGTTAAGAGCCGGTTGGATACGGGCCAATGCCGCAGCAGTTTTAGGTCCCTGGATGGCAATTAAGGCACGGTCTTCAAGTACTTCAACTGTGACACCTTCACCTAAGTTAGCGCGCATGTGGGCAATGTCTTGCTCTTTACAGGCTGCATTAACCACTACGTATAAATAATCGCCGTAGTTAGCTACCATCAAGTCGTCCATGATACCGCCTTGATCGTTAGTGAAGAAAGCATACTTCTGCTTGCCTAATGGAAGATCCATGATGTCGACAGGAACTAACTTCTCAAGCGCTTTGGCGGCATTCGGGCCTACCAATTTAACCTGACCCATGTGAGAGACATCAAAAAGACCAGAGGCTTCACGCGTATGCAGGTGCTCTTTTTTTACGCCAAGAGGGTACTGGACAGGCATTTCGTAACCAGCGAAAGGAACCATTTTTCCGCCCATAGCAAGGTGCAAATCGTAGAGCGGGGTGCGTAAAAGATTGTCAGACATACAAGGTCTCTCCATTGTTACTTAATTTTTTAGCCACTGAGAACATCTCAGGGGAAAGTATTCGAGTAGTAAATTCTGTTGAGCATTATTTGATTCAGGTCACAACTAGAGCATCTTAATAACCAGCCATGAAGCTTATAACTGCCGTCATAGTCGAATGGTTAGATCAAATTCAGCAGGCATATTAGCAGCATTAGTAAGAATTTGGAAAAAATATTTCCTATTGGAAATATTTAATTGCATAAAGGGCCAGTTATAGCATTTATTAACTCTATATAGCGGTCGGAAAATGTCCGCTTTACTATTATATGCAGTCATTAAAGACTGAGATCTCCTGTCTCAAGTTTAACAATGGCTTTATTTCGCCGAGAACTCAGTAATTTTGCTAGTTACTGGCAAGTTACTGTCGTTCAATTATAATTAAAATACTGAATTTTCCGATGTCATTTCGCCGTATGTATCGATAGTATCTGACGAATTTTGCAGTGACGGGCACAGCAGGGTAATAGGAATCTATAAAAAAGTTTCCTATAGGAAACTTTTTGTTGAAATTTACGGGTGCTGTTGCTAATCTCGGCTCTGAAAATTAGTGTTTAAGCACAATTTATCTGAGCTTGTACTTCAATTATCTATAATTGTTAAGAATAATATTAATTTTTTGGCTGTTAGCAGATAGGTTTTATTGCAGTGCTGTCAGCCAAGAGAATCACTAGCTAGCTTTTTAAAAGAGCAGATAAACAGATCTATAATTTATATCCGTAGTAGTGATGGACGTTAGTCTTTCGAGATTAGAAGTTTGTAAATTATAGAACCAGTAAGAGATATTCATTCATGTCATTAAGTATTTTTGATCTATTTAAAATAGGCATAGGCCCCTCCAGTTCACACACGGTTGGGCCGGTGATTGCCGCCAATAGGTTTATTGCAGCATTAAAGCAGCACGGACGCTTTGCTGCCACCGCTAGAGTCAAAGCCAACTTATATGGCTCACTGGCGATGACAGGTAAAGGACATTCAACCGATATAGCGGTGATGTTAGGCCTGTTAGGGGAAAAAGTAGACACTGTAGATCCCGATCAGGTAGAAGCTTATATCGCTCAGATCTACCGGGAAAAAAAACTCAATCTGAACGCTGAGCAACTGATACAGTTTGACCCGGAGCACGAACTAGTGATGAACTTTGGTGAGTCACTGGAGCAGCATCCCAATGGCATGCGTCTGACAGCCTATGACAGTGCCGGAATTATCATCTTAAATGAAGTGTACTTCTCGGTAGGGGGTGGCTTCGTCTTGAGTCTGGATGAAATTTGCAATACCGATGCAGATGCTAATCCACTGTTTGTTGAACCCTACCCATTCAACTCAGCTGCAGAGTTATTGCAACAGGCGAATCAAGCGGGTTTAAGCATCGCCGAGTTAGTACTGGCTAATGAAGCGGTCAGGCCGAATGCTGACAGTATAAGTGAGCGGGTGCTGAATCTCTGGGAAGTGATGCATAACTGCATCAAACGCGGCTGTGAAGAAACCGGCTATTTACCGGGTGGCTTGAAGATCCGCCGTCGGGCTAACAAACTGCGTAACCAGCTGATCAACGAGCCGGAAAAAGCCCTGCAAGATCCACTCACCCTAATGGACTGGGTGAACTTGTATGCGATGGCCGTCAATGAGGAAAATGCTGCAGGTGGGCGAGTAGTGACCGCGCCGACCAACGGTGCCGCTGGAGTGATACCGGCAGTGTTGGCCTACTATGTGAAGTTTGTCCCAGGTGCAAATGAAGACGGCATAGTAAAATTTATTGCTACCGCCGCTGCTATCGGCATGTTGTACAAAAAAAATGCCTCGATCTCCGCCGCTGAAGTAGGTTGTCAGGGAGAGATAGGGGTCGCTTGTTCTATGGCGGCGGGTGCTTTGTGTGCCGTCACCGGCGGTAACAATGCGCAAGTGGAAAACGCCGCAGAAATAGGCATGGAACACAATTTAGGCCTGACCTGTGATCCTATTGGCGGATTGGTACAAGTGCCTTGTATTGAGCGCAATACTATGGGTTCTATGAAAGCTATTAATGCTGCCAGATTGGCCCTGCGCGGTGACGGTGAACATCACGTCACTCTGGATGCGGTGATTGAAACCATGCGCCAAACCGGTCTGGACATGCAAGATAAGTACAAAGAGACCTCCACCGGCGGTCTGGCAGTCAACGCAGTCGCCTGTTAAAACAGTGCAACAGTAAAAAGATTTAGATTAACTCCGCGTCTCAAATGTGGGCCTGGACATGCAAGACAAATACAAAGAGACACACTACGAGTGGTCTGGCAGTCAACGCAGTCGCCTGTTAATCAGGCTGCAAAACAACAAGATTTACTTTAATTACTGTATCTCAAAAACAAACTGAGATCAGGTGAGTGGGAAAAGAAACTATGAACAATTTAGATACCTTCTTCGGTCAGGATTTGGCCGCAGCCGACAGTGCAATCGCCACGGCGATAGATCGCGAGTTTGTTCGCCAGGAAGTGCAAATTGAGTTGATCGCTTCAGAGAACATTGTCTCAAAGGCTGTCATGCAAGCGCAGGGCACAGTGTTAACCAATAAATACGCCGAAGGTTATGCCGGGCGACGTTACTACGGTGGCTGTGAGCACGTCGATGAAGTTGAAATACTGGCGATCGAGCGTGCCAAAAAACTGTTTAACTGTGACTTTGTCAATGTTCAACCACACTCTGGTGCGCAAGCCAACGGCGCGGTATTTATGGCGCTGCTTAAGCCCGGTGATACTATCTTAGGCATGTCTTTAGATGCGGGGGGACACTTGACTCACGGTGCACGTCCAGCGCAATCCGGTAAGTGGTTTGATGCAGTGCAATACGGTGTGGACAAAGAAACCCAGCGTATAGATTACGATGCGGTCGAAGCGATTGCCGTGAAGTGCCAGCCAAAGTTGATTATTGCCGGTGGTTCAGCCATTCCACGAGTGATTGATTTTGCCCGTTTTCGGGAAATCGCCGATAAAGTGGGCGCTTACCTGATGGTTGATATGGCGCACATCGCCGGTTTAGTTGCTACAGGTGTTCATCCAAGCCCGCTGCCACATGCACATATAGTGACGACTACTACCCATAAGACTTTACGCGGTCCACGCGGTGGTATGGTATTAACCAACGATGCCGATATCGGCAAGAAGATAAATTCCGCAGTTTTCCCCGGTTTGCAGGGCGGGCCCTTAATGCATGTAATCGCCGCTAAGGCAGTGGCTTTTGGTGAGGCGCTAGAGCCTGGCTTTAAAGATTACATCAGCAGTGTTACCGAGAACGCTACAGTGCTGGCTGAGACTTTAATGGCGCGCGGTGTCGATATCGTCTCCGGTGGCACCGATACTCACCTAATGCTCGTTGACCTTCGCCCTAAAGGGTTAAAGGGCAACATGGCAGAAGAGGCGTTAGAGCGCGCCGGCATTACCTGTAACAAAAATGGAATTCCCTTTGATCCGGAAAAACCTATGGTGACTTCGGGCATTCGTCTGGGTACTCCGGCTGGCACTACCCGGGGATTTGGTATTCAAGAGTTTCGTTTAATTGGCAACCTGATCGGTGATGTACTAGACGGTTTGGCATCTAATGCAGATGATAATAGCGCTGTTGAGCAGCAAGTGGCAGAACAAGTTAAAACACTCTGCGCGCGTTTTCCGCTTTACAGATAACTAAGATCAAGTTTACTATCGCAGTAATTTTGAAACAAAAATTTACTATAAGGGAATTTTTCCCTTAAATCATTATGAGGCAACACATGAGCAACGTTCCAACTAATCGTAAATATGCTGAATCACACGAGTGGGTATTAGACAACGGTGACGGTACTGTCACTATCGGTATTACTGATCACGCCCAGGAATTACTTGGCGATGTAGTCTTTGTTGAATTGCCAGAAGTAGGTTCAGAAATTGAAAAGGGATCTGAGTTTTCACTGGTTGAGTCAGTAAAAGCGGCTTCAGATATTTTCGCCCCAGTTTCTGGTGAAGTAGTTGCGGTTAACGAAGCATTAGAAGATGCTCCTGAATCTGTTAACGAAGACCCTTTTGAAAGCGCCTGGATTGCTAAAGTTAAATTATCTGATGCATCAGAGCTAGACAATTTGTTAGATGCAGCAGGATACGAAGCTAAAGTTGCCGACGAAGACTAAACCCGGTTTTTGTTGCGCTACGCTTAAGTCGTAATTACCCGTCTAACCTTAAGCAGTCACAGGTTAAAGCACTTAATTTTTGGCTGAGTGCCAGATAGCTGTGAGAGCAACACTGGCACAGGGCGGGTAATTCGGCTTATTCAATGCACAAGGTATTTGTCAACTTAACTGCAATAGTCAGTTGAGAGCAGTTGCCTGGTACTTTTAGCGGTAATATTTTTACCAGTAGCTTTATCTAAGCTGCTACTTATAGGTTACTAAAGATGACAAATGAAACATCGACCTTGAATGACTTAGAAAATCATTCAGAGTTCACTCGACGCCACGTTGGCCCATCGGCACAAGAACAGCAAAATATGTTAGCTGCTCTGGATCTAAATTCACTGGATCAGCTGATCGAGAAAACGGTTCCGGATTCAATCCGTTTAGACGATGCGCTAAACATGGATAAAGGTGTCAGCGAAACAGCTGCACTGGCTGAGCTGCGAGCACTGGCAGACCAAAATAAGGTCAACAAATCTTATATTGGTATGGGTTACTACAATACTAAAGTTCCATTTGTCATTTTACGCAACGTATTGGAAAATCCAGGTTGGTATACAGCTTACACTCCCTATCAGCCTGAAATTGCCCAAGGGCGTCTGGAAGCGTTACTAAATTACCAGCAAATGGTCATGGATATCACTGGCATGCCACTGGCTAATGCCTCGTTGTTAGACGAAGCGACAGCCGCTGCCGAGGCGATGACTTTGTGCAAGCGTGCCAATCGCAAGAAGTCTAATACGTACTTCGTCTCAACGGATGTTCACCCGCAGACAATTGACGTGATCAAGACCCGTGCTGAATACTTTGGTTACGATGTGGTAGTAGACAGCGCCGACAAGCTTGGCGACTACGACGTATTTGGTGCCCAGCTTCAATACCCAGGCACTAATGGTAAAGTGACTGACCTTGCAGCACACATTGCAGTAGCTAAAGATCAAAAGGCGATGGTTGCAGTGGCCTCTGATCTACTGGCACTAATGTTGCTTAAGTCTCCCGGTGAGATGGGTGCCGACGTAGTATTAGGTACTTCACAGCGCTTTGGTGTACCTATGGGCTTTGGTGGTCCACACGCGGCATTCTTCGCCGCCAGCGAAAAGCTTAAACGTCAAGTTCCAGGTCGGATTATCGGTGTCTCTGTGGATGCATCAGGTAACCCGGCACTGCGCATGGCTATGCAAACCCGCGAGCAGCATATCAGACGTGAGAAGGCGACTTCTAACATTTGTACTGCCCAGGCGCTACTGGCTAATATGGCAAGCTTCTACGCAGTATTCCACGGCCCGGACGGACTGAAGCGTATCGCTGAGCGCACTCATCGCCTGACCGCTATCTTAGCCAACGGTTTAACCAGCAAAGGTGTTGCCGTTAACGACAGTTATTTTGATACCCTGACATTTGCCGGCGATGATGCACTGTATCAACGCGCTCTGGATGCTGGTTGTAATTTCCGCCCTGTTGGCAACAGCCAGTTGGGTGTATCGCTGGATGAAACTACCCAAGCTGCTGATGTAGCCGAGTTGTTCGACATCATTTTAGGGGCCGGACACGGTTTAGACACTGCCGCACTGGATGCAGAAATTGTTGCCGGTAAAGCCACTGGTATCAGCGCTGACATGCGTCGCAGCGATGCAGTACTGACTCACCCGACCTTCAACAGCTACCAGTCAGAAACTGAAATGCTGCGTTACTTGAAGCGTCTGGAAAACAAAGATTATTCACTGGCACACGGCATGATCCCACTGGGTTCTTGTACCATGAAGTTGAACGCAACTTCGCAGATGATTCCGGTGACCTGGAATGAATTTGGCAACGTGCACCCTTATGCACCCCTAGATCAAACCAAGGGATATCAGACCATGATCTCCCAGCTGGAGGCGATGCTGGTGGAAATCACCGGTTACGATAACGTCTCTATGCAGCCTAACTCAGGTGCACAGGGCGAGTACGCCGGTCTGTTGGCGATTCGTAAGTACCAGGAAGCGAATGGCGAAGGGCACCGCGATATCTGCCTGATCCCATCTTCTGCGCACGGCACTAACCCTGCATCAGCAGCGATGATGAGCTTGAAAGTGGTTATCGTTGAGTGTGATGACAAAGGAAACGTTGACGTTAATGATCTGAAGGCGAAAGCTCAAGAGCACGCGGCTAACTTGTCTTGCATCATGATCACTTACCCATCCACTCACGGAATCTACGAAGAGGAAATCGTCGAGATTTGTGAAGTCATTCACCAGTGTGGCGGCCAGGTTTACATGGACGGCGCCAACATGAATGCTCAAGTGGGTATCTCTAAGCCAGGTGCTATCGGCTCAGACGTCTCCCACCTTAACTTGCACAAAACTTTCGCTATTCCACACGGTGGCGGCGGACCAGGTGTTGGACCTATCGGTGTTAAGAGCCACTTAGCACCTTACCTTCCCGGTCACAAAGTGACTCAGGGCGGTGATGTCAGTGCCACTAACGGCGCTGTTGCAGCGGCACCCTTTGGCTCTGCAGGTATCTTGCCTATCACTTGGATGTACATCCGCATGTTAGGCAAAGACGGGCTTAAGCACTCTACCCAGAATGCTATTCTAGGTGCCAACTACATGACTGAGAAGCTCGCTGAGCACTATCAGATCTTGTACCGCGGTCGCAACGACAAAGTAGCGCACGAGTGCATCGTCGACATCCGTCCACTTAAAGAAGCTTCTGGTATCTCTGAAGAAGATATCGCCAAACGTCTGATGGACTACGGCTTACATGCACCTACCATGTCGTTCCCGGTTGCCGGCACACTGATGATAGAGCCGACCGAGTCTGAATCTAAAGCAGAGATCGATCGCTTAGTGGAAGCTATGATTAAGATCCGCGCGGAAATCGCCCGGGTTGAATCAGGTGAGTGGCCAGCGGATAACAACCCGCTGGTTAACGCACCTCATACTCAAGGGAACATGATCTCTGAGTGGGATCACCCGTACACCCGTGAAGAGGCTTTCTTCCCCACGGCTGCGACTAAGGCTGCTAAGTTCTGGCCTTCAGTTAATCGCGTCGACAACGTCTACGGTGACCGTAACTTTATCTGCAGCTGCCCGAGCATAGACGCTTATAGAGACTGAAATACAGTTGTGTCATACTCTAATTAAGTGTGTGACTAAATTTTGGTAGTTTGTGAGTGCAATTAAGTTTGTGACTCATACAGCAACAGAGGCGAATCAGAAATGGTTCGCCTTTTTTGTTAGCTTATTTTAACCAGGAATCCGCTATCAAATTCATTAATGAAAAAGTTATCTTCTACTTAAGTAGATCCGTGATAGAGGCTCTGTAAATGGGGGAGCATGGGGCAGTTCACGGCCAAAAGCTGTCACTTTGTTATGCTAGCATCAGGTATCATGACTAATAATCAGAACGAGTATTATGTACGTACAAACTCTTTATATAGTCCATTCGGGTTAATCTAATATGATTTTCCTCATTAAAATCATTAAATTAATCTTCTGTACCTGTGATTAAATGCTGTTTTTCCTCCTTCCATTATTTTACAGATAGCCCTTCTCATGCCTGCTTGTTGAATTGACCCAGCATCTTTTACGTAGCACTGATTATTAAAGTCCAACGCATGTACCATTTCAGCATCACCATTGACGACAATGTTAGGGTTGTGCGTAACCGTAATTATTTGTCTAGTAGATTTTGTATTTTTAATCTGGGTAACAATCATATCGTAGATAAGACTATTATCTAGATCGTCTTCTGGCTGATCTATAAATAATGGGTTTTTGCTATGAGCTAGTAAAAAGGCAAGCATAGCCGCCGCTCTTTGACCAGCGGAGCCTTGCGAAATTGGCTCAAAATGAGTTCCATCACCTTTTCTGCTATATTCAACACTGAGACCATCTTCTGGATACCAAAACAATAGGGAGTCAGAAAAATCAAGGTACAGTTTATCTAGTTGTTTAAGTTTCTTATTAAAGAAACCAGAAAAGTATTCCGACTTAGACCCTTTTGCAGACAGGTACAGTTTTCTCTGAATATCAGAAATAAGTTTGTCTCTCTGAACCTCATCAGTAAGGGAAGCCGCATAAGTAAAGTCATGTATAATGCCACTTGTTTTTTCATCAGATTTGACATAAATATCATTGGCAAATTCTGAACGAAGAGAGAGTAATTCTCTAAATTTCTTTTCTGAGACAAGTGGAGTTGCTCCGAAGGGCACTATTTTGATTTTGACGTAAGGATTATTAACTAATGTAGCCGAAAGAAATATTTGTCGTTTTTTTGTTATGGATTTTCGTTCGAGTTTTATTTTTAGCATTAATTCTATGCTAATCTGCTGTTTAGTTGCAAAGTCATCTTTCGCTTTTATTAGGTCTCCAAGCTGTTTGGCAATAGATACTTCGTCACTGATTAACCTTTGATATTCATCAAGGTTATTCAATCCTTCATTTTTTAATCTTTCCTGTAATTCAGAATAAGCACTAGTTGCAATTTCATAGTTGGTCGCCCAAGAACTCTTTTGCAGATTGTAATCAATTTTATTTATTTCATTTTCAAGGTTATCAACCAGTTTAAGCATTTCATTCTTAGTTTCTCCTGTTGCTGAAGACAAGCTATTAGTAAATGCTTGAACATCATTATCAAATGCCCTAGTCGGATCATTAATGGTTAATAAATTAAAATCCAATGTATACAAAAATTCTTTATATTGCTTTGCTATATCTATTGCTTCTTGTTTTTTCTCATCTAGATAATTTTTTTGCTTCTTAACTTCATCAAATCTTTGAAGCACATCTTTGTAATTAGCTTGAGAAAGTCGGTGTATTTTTTTTCTCGTATCCTTTAATTGTCTTGAGACTGAAGGGACAAGGTCTTTTTGATGTTGCAAGCGTCTCATATCAGCTCTTACTGCGCTAAAATTAAGTTCAGCAGAGGCTAATTCTCTGGTATCTATATTAGCAAAACGATCAATTAGCTCTATAAGAGGTTGGTTATTATCACCTACAAGGGCTGCAATTTGTCCCTGACTATATAAATCTATAGGAAACCTATCGTTGTCCAAAGACTGGTCATTACTAAGCTTCCAAACATTATCAACATCTTCATAAACGCTTATCAAGAAATCACTTTGATTCCATTTTAATAAAAATCGTTCCTCGAAACGACGATAGATAATTTCAATTTCTGTATTTTCTGTTAATGCGCCAGACTCGTTTCGATGCTTACTTACTTTACAGAAATTCTTAAATGTTGAATCTGGTGTTGTGTCTTTTTCAAGCTCATCACCTTTGCCTGATGCTAAACGCAGACAGTGAGTTATTGTCGATTTTCCGGTGCCACGACCACCAACAATTGAATTTGAATAAGGACTAAACTTAAGAAGCTCGCCATCCTTCTTGAGTCCCATATATTTTGCTTGGTTTATATTAATTGACTCAATAAAGAAATCAGGCGTCTTAAATGGGTTGAAGTCATTTACATCATCGTCTCTTTTTATAGAGAATTCTTGACCGTCAAGAAGCGCTAGTTTTAAAGACTCTAAACTTGGGCTTTCCATTTTAACCCAAGTGTATCTCTTACCTGGTGCACTACCATCCTTAAAGTTATGGCAGTCTGATCCCACGACCTCTGTCCAACTCATACTTCTTTCATTATAAGAACTAGGCTTAAGTAATGATTTATCTTTAACTTCTATTGCAGCTATGGCCTTACTTTCATAGGATTGTATGAGTGTTTGGGAGTCTAAAACAGATTTCTGATTGCCTTTTTTAACTTCTAGTAATCCTTTTTTCTGATCTGCGTGCGCTGGAATGGCTATACAATTAAATTTTCCGGTATCAATCACGTTTAGGATGTCTATAAGTGACATTCCGGTTACATCACGAGTTTCACCGTGCGTTCCATAGAAATCAATTTTTCCCAAAAACTTGGTTATTTGTTCTGTTTTAGTCCCTACATCAAAAATAACTAATAAATGAAGGCCACTAGATACCGACACTTCAACTCCAGGAAATATATGAATTTCTCTAAAATTTTCTGGCGGATCACTAATCATATTATTGTAGGCAAGGTTTAAGCGATCAATCCAATTTCCTGTGTTGTGATCAGTTATCGCAACGCAATCAATTCCAGCATTCATAAACTCTAGTAACCATGCTTCAGGCGAAAGGTCATAATTGAGCTTTGCCCAAATAGTATCTGTAGAGCAAGGTGTATGTGTATGGAAGTCGAATTTGTACCATCTTGAGCCAGGATACGGCCACAAATCAGTCATTAAATTACCAGTTATTGAACTATTTTGATCTACTATAAATCTAAATGTATTATTAATAAACGTCTGATTCTTATTAATATTATCAAGTAACCAAAAGCCCTTAATTTTTTTCCCCGCATGCCCTTCATGCCGTTCCGTATAAGCCTTTTTATTAGAATAGTGGAGCTAGATTCATCGTTTTTAAAACGTCTGCTTTGTGTCAGATTCCAGACACTGGCATGTAAAACAGAGAGAGGTTTACATTACCAGTCCTTCGCCGGTAATTAGCATGTTGCAGAGGTAATACAGGGTGTACAAGCAGCCGGAGTTGGTAACCTGATGACCAGTATCATTCCTATAAGAGCAGGCAGCTGCGTATCAGCAATGGTGAGATAGACTGATGGAACTGGTGTGTGATACGGCTGATTAGGTATAATTAATCCGCTTTGAATAGACAGAGCGATTTCTAACTTGATATCTTCTTGCATGTTCAATTCCAGGAAACGGCCAAGTCCAGCCTATACCAAACTGATTCGATAGCGTAAACGATGTGACTGGAAATTTACGGTGTCGGCCAGAGCAGTCATTTGTTAGCTATGAATCATACCTCACGGACCTTCCTTGCCACTCAATAGCAATAACCTTTTGAAGCATCTAAAGCTATTGGGCATCATCACTGTGTTCCTCACATTCTACTTCTTGATGAGACATCGATGTCTGATCGCTAAGCCTTATGTTTTACTACATAAATGGGTTAACTTATAACTAACACTTTGATCAACAGCTCTTGCAATAAATCTTAATAGTTATATCACTTATATATTGTTGGGCCTGAATCTTATCGTATATATACTTAACAAGACGCTCGCATTCGGTGCTTAGTAGCGTCAGTTCTTTCAATATTTGGCGAGATCAAAAGCATTCCACTACAGTGTTTGGATTACTAGGGGACACAGTGAAAAAATTGCCTGAATGTGCCAGGTATAATCTCTCACCAAGGCTGATTTATATTGCTGATCGCGACTATGATGAACCAAATCCTCTGACATTCCCTTTCTTTATACTTTTCTCCTATTGAATATCAATCAAAAAAGTAAGAAATATACTAATATTCAAAAATATTTAAATTATTTTTCAAATTTATTTTTATAGATTAAATCATCTCTTTTTCACAAAAACATTAATTCTTCATAAAATATATCAAAATTACTTTCTTTAATATCAAACACATCCAGTTAGAGAATTAATAACTGTAATAATATATAGCCATATAATATAACGAATATTAATCATATTAACCTTACAAATCAACATGTTGAAAAAGTGCGCCTCTTGACTTTGTTATGCGTATGGCCAATAATTTTAATGTGCAATTTATATTAACTAGATTGGAAATTTAAAATGAAGAAATCACAATATATTAAAAAAATTTTACAACGTAAAAATTCAATCTGCTTTTTGTTCAGTAAATCCAATCGGTGTAATATAAAATATTGTATTAATCAAAAATTGAAAATCTCATATAAAGTTTGTAAAACTAATTACATTTTTACACTTATCAAAAAGCTAGATTCATTCATCATATTTACAGCACGATTTGTTTTTTACCTTTCAACTTTAAAACAAATTCTTTTCAACTTTAATCAATGTGTTTCCTCTATGATTTATTTAGTGGTTAGGATTAATAATGCCAGTAAGACAACCGATAATAACCAAAGAAATAGTACGAAGTATACGGCTATGGGTAAAAGATGTGGCCGCCAATGGCCATTCGCCTTGGGTCAAAGTGACGGATATAAATAAGATGGGACGCAGGCATTATCACAGATGTGATAAACAAGGCCGAATAGTCCAATTGTTGAGTGATGGCGAATATAGGGCTTACCAAATCTTGTTATGGCGACCGAATGTGATCTCTGTTTTTGAGCAGGTCCCTCTCGACTTAAATATAACATTAGAAATTGCGAGGGAGTTAAATATTGTGCATCACAAAAATTATTTAAATAATACTGCGTATGTTGCCAGTACCGATTTTGTTGTAGATCACATCGATTTTAAAACTGGTCAGATTATCAAAACTGCATACAGTTTCAAATACTGGAATCAGCTGTTTGAAATTAATGAAGTAGGAAAAGTGGTAATGAAAAAAGGTAGGACACTATTGAAACTCAAGATAGAGCGTGAATATTGGCATAGAAGAGGTGTCAAATTAAAGTTGATTAGTGAACTAGACACGACAAAAGAGCGTTGTTGGAATTTGGATTGGTTTAGCCAAGAGTGGGATGCTCCTTTGGAAGATAGTATAAAGTTAGAGTTTAGCGAAGCGTTTTTAGAGAGTTGGTTTTTAAATAAAAGAGCGCCAATCAAGCAACATATCGAATTTTCCTGTACTCAGTTGTCCTTAACAACTAAGAAAGGGATTACATTATTCAAAGTTTGTGGCCTAGAGCAGGCTTTACCGTTAGACCTTTCAAAAAAACTAAAGCTATATTATCCAGTAGACATGCTTGGCGAAGAGGTTGTTGCAAATGTTTGAGGGGCAACAACTCATTAATGAAAAAGAAGGTTTTAACTATGTTATTTGTGTCTTACACAAATACCTTAGAAGAGCTGCTTTAGTAGACATTAATCAATTAAAAAATAATTCAAATGTTAAAAAACCAATAATCTTTACTTTTGACAAAATTGAAGGCCTTAAAAATAAAAAGGGAACTGTATTAAGCCGCTTTGTTTCGCCAATAGAACTCGGTATGACAGATGTCGCAATAATTAGAAAACGAAGTGAGAAATGGATAGATTACAGAAATAAGCGAATTGTAAATATTAAACCATTGCTAGATGAGGACATTATCCAGGAGTATCTTTTTGGTCAGGGTATATCCGCAAAAATTCAGGACTTAATAGATACCGGTAGTACCTGGAAAACCCCAGGTGCTTATTATAATGCGCTCAATAAATACATTGCATTTGGATGTATGGACAATGCATTTTTGCCATTCGGATATAAAAATTGTGGCAATAATTACCTGTATATAGACAAACCTGGTGTGGGTAACATAAAAAGAGGCTGTAATGGAAAAGATAACAGAAATTCAGTTAGAAAACATAGAGGGTTTACTGAATGGGATAAAAGTAACTTTCTCAAACTAATAGGATACTTTAAAGGTAATGGCATAAAATTTACGAAGTCGTTCGCGTACCGTGTTTATCAAAGTGAGTTTGAAACAATAATTCACAAAGAAGAAACCGCAAACGGTCCGATTGAAATAATTGAAGTACTGGCTGCTAAAGATTGTATTTCAAAGCAAATATTTTTTCGCCAATTCAAGAATTTATTTCATCGTGAAGATTTGTTGAAACTAAAATATGGCGATATTGGATACGAAAAAGATTGGAAGCCTCGATTCGAGCGCGCACGTGAAGGCGTAATAGGGCCTAGCTATCGATATGAAATAGATGCGACCGTCTTAGATATTTATGTGCGATATACATACGATACCACTGAACGCCTCTCTGTAGGTCGACCAGTACTCTATTTTGTAGTTGATGTGTATACAACAATGATAGTGGGCTATTACATCGGCTTTCACGGTCCTGATTGGATTGGCGCAGCTGAAGCTATGGTGAATGCTTGTCTACCCAAAGAAGAGCACTGTGCAAAATATGGCGTTTCTTTAAAAAAGGATCAATGGCCTTGTCATCATATTCCCTTTCAGTTAACAGCTGACAATGGATCTGAATATTCTTTAAAGCACCTTGA
This sequence comes from Oceanospirillaceae bacterium, assembly GCA_013215505.1. Lineage (GTDB taxonomy): Bacteria > Pseudomonadota > Gammaproteobacteria > Pseudomonadales > Balneatricaceae > Rs1. Next base: position 186,381 of record JABSQZ010000007.1, on the reverse strand, counting down.
GCCAATGCTTCAATCGATGCTTAAGCTTCGTACTGTGAATTTTGTAGCTGTATACAGAGGCGACATGAAAGGTATTGTTGAAAGACGTTTTGGGATTATCCAAGGCATGACTATTCATTATTCTCCGGGTGCCATTATTGACCTGAAAAGAGAAGATGCTCACCCGAGCAATAATGCTGTTTATGATTTAGAGGCGCTCCACAAAATAATTATAAGAGATATTCTCCACCACAATAATGCCAGTAAAAGAACTCACTTATTAAACAAAAGAGACGCTAAGAAAAAAATAGGGCTTACACCTAAAAACCTTTGGTTAAGTAACATAGATGAAGAAATGAATGGAGGTAATCCCACTTTAAATACTCAGGATCATATGATGGTTCGTTGGGCATTCCTTCTCAAAGGTAAAGCGTCTATTAGGGATGGGGCTATATATTTTAACAAATTAGCGTATGACTCCGATTATGCACATGTCAATGACTGGTATGTCCGTGCAAGAGCGACCGGTGCTTTTTCTATCACCGTAGGCTGGACTCGCGCAACTTGTAACTTCATCATTTTCCAAACTGATGATGGTACTTATGTCGAACTTAAACTTAAGAAAGAGGATCACTGTGAGCGGTTTGCGGATGAGCATTGGGATATGGTCATGCATCGGCAATACGAAGAACTATGCCAAGAGGCGGACCTTGAACAATATGAGAAAGAGGAGAGAATAACAAAAGACTTCGAAATTAAGAAGCTACTTGCCGAGCAGCTTGAAGAGATGTCATCAGCACCAGAAAACACCCGAAAGTCGATGCAGCCAGACGTGAAAGCGCGACAAAAAATTCAGAAACAAATGGATATGCTTAATGTTTCCTCCGACATCCAAAAGGCGTTCAGAGGAGCCGATGCAGGTAAAGGACCAAGTGCTAAACGTCAAGACACCACCGGTCCAACTGACAGGAATTTATTTAATGCAGATTGATACAAATGATCACATCAACTATGCAACATATCGGGAACATCCAGATCCATTACTAAACGGAAATCCACTGACTGAATGTTTGACAGTCATTTTATCCAGAAACGACGTTTTTGAACAGTTGAAAAAAGGCCATCCGACAGTCGAGAATTTTAGTGACTTACCTAAATTTTACCAAAAATCACAAATTAATCACTTTAATAGAGTGATTTCTCCACATCCAATGAGCTTTTTTCTGTATCAAAAAATAATGGAGCTTATCCTGTGCGGGTACATAGATAGAAACCCGTTACAACCTGCTAATGTACGATTGCTTTCAGCCCTTGCTGAAGGTGCTAGGGATGGACAATATGTCCAATATATTAACCCTACATTTGGTATAACTTCAGCCCCGTCATGTTTGGTGAGTGGTTTAAGCGGATCGTCAAAAACTACGACCCTGAGAACAGTATTGTCTCTCATTGAGCAATTAATACCTCATAAAGAATATGCTGGTATGCCATTTATGAGAAAACAATTAACGTATATCAGTTTTGATTGCTCTGCTAGCCCTTCGCCTAAAGCATTAGCGTTGTCTTTTTTCGCTGCTGTCGATAAAGCCTTAAATACCGAGTATTTCAAGGAATGGGAAAAACGTGGTAGGGATTCTGTTGAACGGTTTTATGCCAATATGCAGTTAATAGCAGCAAAACACCATATTGGTCTGATACATATTGATGAAGTGCAATTTTTCCTTAAATATTCAGCCTCAAAAAATTCACCTAATTTGATTATTTTAGAGTCTCTATTTAACAAAATTGGGATACCAGTGTTTTTGAGTTGTACGACTGAAGGTTTGGCTTTATTTAAGCCTGTTCCCTCCTATGATAGCAGCGAGTTACCTGATATTAGTATTCCAAGGCGTATGATCTCCGAGCGAGAATTCGTATTCAGTACTTATCAGTTAAATTCAGATGAATTTAACGCTATATATGATGCCTTCTTTCCTGAAGAAATTTGTATTGGTGGTCGTCCTAGTGAGGAGTTCAAGGTTGAGTTTCATAGGTTAAGTGCTGGCCTACCTGCAATTATCAATCGCTTAGCTCGACTACATCACGAACAAGTTATTACTGTAGAGAATGTAAAAACCGATGATATCGGTCTACTCAATGCAGTTTATAATAGTCAGTTTAGGCATATAGATTTTGCGCTCTCTCGTATTCGCAATTCAAATCAAACAACGCAGTTGTCTTCAAAGCAGGTTCAAGACTTTGAGAAAAATCTTCCGCGTGAGAGCTCTGGACATGCCAATTGGAGTAAAAAATCCCCTTCTAAGGGTAAGGGGATAGTAGAGCATAATATCCCTGACATGCCGGAGTACGGTTATCATGAAAAAGGTACAGAACCGGTAAGTGATGATGATTTCGATGTGGGGATATAGCTATGCTTAATTCAATTCCTCCCCCTTTTGAAGGAGAGCATATCCATAGTGTATTGGCTCGATTTCATGTGCTAGAGGGAAAGACTGATTTTAATAAGACTATTCGAGAATTCTTACCTACAGACAAACTGCTTAACAACAAGAAAGTATGGCGTAAAAATTTCGAAATTATTTGGTCAAAATATCAGGGGATCTTGGCACGAGATCAATTGGTAAATGAGCATACCTCATTTAGTTATGACTCGAAATTTTTACCTGAGGATGTAGTGACCAAAGTCTTCCTTGGAAGTATAGATGGAAGCATATGGTATAGCGGTCTGAAAAATTTATACTATTCCGATGTGTGGCGCTGGTGCCCGGATTGTGTTGATGAAGATGTAGCAAAGTATGGTATGCGCTTTTGGCATGTAATACATCAAGTGCCCAGTATTATAAGTTGTTCAAAGCACGAATTATTGCTGAATTACTCATGTGAATCATGTGAGTTTTTCCAAGACAGACTAACTAAATATGAGCTGCCTCCACGTGATAATGAATGCCCTAAATGTGGTGAAGCCCTTGCGTATGAAAAGTCAGATCTTAGCCACGAAAGTAAGTGGCTTCAGTCCTTAACAACGAAGTTACTTACAACACCGGCATTTAGCAATTTGCAGGTTATTAAATCAGCATTGAAAAAAGCTATGGCTTGTCCGGTTTATGAATCAGAACTTTCACGAGAACACAGGACTACCATTAAGCATTTTCAGGGGCTAATGACATCATCTGTGTCAGAAGGTGATTATATGCCATATTTCTATTTTTGGAGCTCTAGTGGTGAACGTGTAGCTACACCTTACTCGGTTAATTTAGTCCATTTAATGTATAGAGAAGCTTATTATCCGCCTTTATGCTTTTTGGCTGCATTAAGATTGTTTTATTCCCAGGAGCAAGTTGAGAACATGCTATTGGGGTAAGTAATGATTTACGGTGCTCTTTTACCCGATGAAACGATTACCAGCTTCTTGGTACGCCAACTAATAAGTGAAGGTTATCCAACTCCACGAATAGCGCAGCACTACTTGTGGGGGAGTGATAACCTCCAAATCAACAGTCATTTCCCAAGCCTTATTCCTTGGATCGCTAATCGGTTTGAACTTAATCTAGATGACATAATAATTAACCATACTGCACTTAATTATTACCGTCCCTTTCTGTCGAAAGAAAAGTACCAGCAGACTTATCTAGCATTGAAAAAAGGAGATGCTCAATACATCCATAACTGGCTAGGCATTACAGCAAATAGATTAAAGGAGCCACAAGAACTTCGATATTGCCCTGTATGTATCAATTCAGATTTGCAAACCTTTGGTATAGCCTACTGGCACCGACAACATCAACTGTATGGGACTACACAGTGTGTAAGGCATGGGGAAAAGCTATTCATAGAAAAGGTTAAGCGTCGGAGTGTGACATTACCACCGCAAATAGAAACACCCGTTATTGCAGTTTCTACACAGGAGATTAGTCCTTTCACATTATTCAATGACTGGGTAATGAATCAAAGTGAGATCCCTCACTTTAATTTTGATACGTTAACAGATTGTTATCGAATATCACTATTCAATAGAGGGTTAGCTGTACAAAGCCTAAGCATTCGTCAAGCTGAATTACGGCGTGAATTAAAACGGCATTTTGAAGAAGAGCTGTTATTACCAGCTTGGCAGCTAGTATTCGAATCAAATGTTGCTACACCTTTCCCACAGCAACTATTTTATAATTATGAATACCACCACATCCATCCAGTTAAGCACTTAGTTTTGATGTCATTTCTCTTTAGAGAGCCTAAATACTTTATTCAGGCTTATAATTCTGTTTCTGAAAACAAGCCAGTGTCAGAAGGATCACCCCTTGAGAACTCAAATACACAACTTGAAATAAACCGAATATCTGATTCTCAAACCAGGGCTCTTGCTAACAAAGGGAAAAGTCTTCGTAGCATAGCCAAATTTTTTGGATTAAGTGTCAATGCCATTAAGACCAAAGTCCTTGCCTTGGGAGGTAGTATTAAAAGAAGGCCATCAAAACTGTTTGCCAATGAGCGCAGGGAGATTTATCGAAAGCTACTTATTGGATTACCGACAAAGATTATTGCTGAGCAGTTTGGAGTTAGTGCTAGCTCTGTAGAACAGATACTTACTCAACATCCAGAACTGGTAGTACGTCGCAAAGAAGTTCGGTTTAGGAAAAGGCGATCAAAACACCGTATTGCAATGAAAATGGCAATAAAAAAGTATCCTGAATATTCTCGGACACAGCTGAAAATTAGGCTAAATACGAGCTACCTATGGCTGTACAAAAATGATAACAAGTGGCTATACCTTCATTTACCCCCAAGGATAAATTAGTTTAATTAGTCATCTTGTAGATTGGACGTTATAGTTCCACCCCAGTCCCACGGACAGTCCACTCATACCAGAGATCGCTATCAGATTGAGAAGGCGGTCGTAAGGTCGGTTAGATTACATCACCCAATACACAATATTCAGTAGTCATAGTTGTTCCTACCAAGCAGAACGCGGAGAGTTTGATAAAGGTGTAGATGTCTGCAAATGACACATTGCAGACATTTCAAAGGCACTGATGATAGGTGTTTTCATAACAAAAAAAACGTCTAGAAAACTGGAAGCGAACCACTTATCATAAGAAATAAATATCAACTCACGGAGGGTATAGATATTAATGGTGATAAATAAAATAAATGTGAAACTAATCAAAGTATGTTTTATATCTATGTTTATTGTTATAGCTGGGTGTGGAGAAGCTTACGAGATCAAATTGAATAATGATTATTGGCTATGGGCACTAGATTCCAAAGATGATATGGCGCTTATGGTAGAAGATGGAAAATATAGGGTCAATGTCGTAAGCCCTAAAGTAACTAGTTATTTCTACAATGACAAAATAATAGCTGTAACTCAAGAGGCACAATTCAACAGTACAATTAAGTCTACAATAAAAACTTATTATATTGTGCCGTTAATCGATAAAGTTTCGAACATCATTGATAAGAACGTCATCGGACCATTAAACTTTGAAGAATTTCAAAAACAGATTAAAGCGATAGACCTTTCAATGGAAATGAAATTTATTGATTTTGACTAGGAATGTTAGGGTTGATATGGCTCTATAACTTTAGATAGTTGAACCTTATAGCCTAATGAGTGGCTATGGGTAGTCAAAATTTTAGAGTAAGCACATTGCGAATCACAGGTTTTTGACCATATAGGCTATTGCCAACCACACCACCCACGCTAGTTAATCTGGCCTGGAAAATACGGGATCTGACACAAAGCGGACGTTACATTTAGAGTTACTTTGGACAAATTATCGCGTTGTGATCTGAATTATAAAGATTAAAAATTTCATAAAGAGTAGTGAACACCCAATTTCCAGTGGATTTTCAGACGGACACTCTCTAATAAAACGTTCGATTTATGTCGATTACATCCCTTGGTCAACCACGAAGAAACAGTGCACACAGATTTTGAGAATATATTCGTGGTGTTTTAATGGTAATGGTGTTGTAAATACAAGTGGATATGGTTTTTTTGAATTTAGTGGGGGCATAATAGGTATTTTGGATATTAAGCTCGATTTACCAGATGGTAATAAATTAGAAATTTATTCGTATTTATAGGTTGATTATGAAAGTTTTTTTTGCAAGTTTTACTGTTATAAGTGGTCTTTTTTTGTGGATATTTTTTTCTACAGGAAGCGTAGGGATGGAGGCCATACAACAAGGGGAAACGACTTATTTAAAAGCCTTTGGTGGTGTAGCCATTGCAATTGGCGCTATGAGTTTCTGGTTGTCGATGTTGACACATTTCTTTAAGAATAAAAGTATTAATAATAGAGTGATTTGGGGTTTTTCTTTGCTTTTTTTCCATGTCATTGCTGCCGTGGCATATCTGATTTTAGTCATTGCTAAAAAGAGACTTGAAAAACTATTACCTTAAAGCGATTGAGTATTATTAGCTGGCATATAAGGCTCTTTCTAAAGTGCTACCGTTCGAGCATGAATATAATAAGAACCTGAGAGATAAGGCTAAAGACACTAGAACAAAAAACGGAGTTAAAACGCCAGTTCCTAACCCAGATAGCACTGTGCACAATAATATAGATTTAATGCATTTTCAGCGTGAATTAATATATTCTATTCTGCTTAATTTCAATAAAATTATTGCTATCAGTGAGAGGAAATAATGAAAGTTAGTTCTTTGTTTGGTATTACCTTGGTATCGGTGTTGTTTTTTAGTGGTTGCGCACATCAGTCTGTAGATAATAAAAACCTTAAAACAAATACGCACAATTACAAGAACGGAGGTAATGAGCCAAGTTTTGTGTATGGAAAAAATAAAGAAGAAAGAGACTTGGAGGCTAGGTTAACTGCCGAGAGAGATGCACTGCTTGAAGCTAAAAAAGAAGTGGATAATCTCGAAAAGCCTAATTCGTAGATACGATAGGGAGTAAGTGAGTGAGTGATTTAGCAATCAAGGGAGGCAGAAGGCTTATACGGTGTTTTGGACAAGTATTAAAATAATTGGACACGATTAAAACGTGTAAAGCCGCGTGGATACAGGGTAAAGCGCTGTTTTAGCCAGTATTTTACTCTTAATCTATCTTAGGGGGGGTATATGCGAGGACAACGTTCCTATGACTTCAAAATTGAAGTAGTCAGGCTGATAACCACACCAGGTTGTAAGACTGCTTAGATAAATGTCTGCAATTGGCCGATACCGTCAATTGCAACTCACCGTCCAACGCTAGACAATCAGCCTGGATAGCGATGGCTAGCCTCCCCAATAGCTTGTAATTGTTTTTTCACCACAGACTTCACATTTCCATTCTTCTTTATATTTTCTAGGCCCTTGATATAGAGAGATAGTAAGCTTCTTATTTATATTTATACCTGTGGGGTCTGTTAACTCATCTAAAATAAGTTTTCCCCCGCATTTGGTACACGTACTATTTCTAGCTTTTATCAATCTAAATAATGGAACTGCGATAGCTACAAGTACAATAAGTATGAACAGCGTTTTCCCTAATTCCATAGTCGCTCCCTATGACCGTAGTCCCTTCAAAGAGTTATTAAACTTTAATCGTTGATGAATGACAAGGAAAGGTCAGAGGGCAAAATCACAAATAGTAAAAGGGCTGCTATTGGCCGTTAGTCGACTCGTGTCCTTCAGTGTCACATGATCAATACTTTATACAAAGAAACATATAAGAGTCTGTAAAACCGGGTGCTTACCATTGCTTTACTTAGGTTAAATTAGACTTATTTCTATGTATCACTTTCAACGCCACAACTATAATTTCTGTAGTGTTTAGGTAATACAAGCTAGGGAACAATATGTTGATGTAAATTAAGAGGGTGAAGCACGAGATAGTAGTTATAAGCCCTTTGAATGAAAATAGGAGTCGAAATGTTTAGAGGGCATGGTGCTAACCAAGTGTCAATCCAAGACAATATAATATCAATCACACTCCGTGGTGGTTGTAATGAATATGATTTTCAAGATATTGGGCCGAGAGTGAAACAAGCCGTAGCACAGTGTAACGGCAAAAGATTCTGCATATTAGTTAACGATCTAGAATTTATAGGTGCTACCCCGGAAGCCTATTATGAGTTCCAAGTACTTAATCAATGGTTAAATACACAACAGCTGCTAGCCAAGGCAATAGTAATAAAATCAGTTAGCGTCTTAGGCACGATTAAAGCTCAAGTACCGGCTATAAACGATCAAAATTTGAAAGTCTTTGATGTTGAAAAAGGCGCTATAATTTGGCTTCAAAATCAGCTAAAGAAACAGGTGCACTAGTGCCATAACAAAGAAGTTCTGACCATAGATAAATTGGCTGGCAATGACCGCTGTTGGCCGACACCGTCGATTGCCAGTCAAACTCTTACGCTAGCTAATTTGGCCTGGAAGCTCCTGAATTTGACACATAGCGGAAGTTTTAAAGAACTTACCAAAAATTGCTATTATGCAGATATTGCACTCGGAATGCGTCTCATGCCGTCTTGATTTTCTGCCCTATAATACATTCGACAACTACCATCATTAATGACTAATAACATAAGGTTCTGAGGCCAATAGGGAGTCCAGCGAGCGAGTTCTAAAAATCGGCCCTGCACATCTGAATCAGTTCACCCCTCCCACAGAGAATTCACAGACGATATGAGCATAAATATCTGACAGATGTCCTGAGACAGATAGAAGTTCCCAAGCTAACAAGGCTGTTTGACTATAGCTTATTCATACAAATACAAGAAACCTAGAACCATACGAAAGCGCTAAAAAACATCACTGAATGGTCGCCACTAAGGGCTTGTATTGGCACTGATGGGTCTGTTTAGACAGCAATCAATCTCCAATCGAGTACCATAGACTCTGGTCTTCTAACAGGGCTTTTGTCTCAGGGCTCAATTGCGGATTAGATAAGTCAATAATTAGCCGCTGAGATATATTGGCTTCGCTGAATATCTTTTGAGTGATCGGATGGTTGTACAATAACAGATCAAAAGAGCCGTCGGCGATGGCTATTTGTAAGCCGGATTTTATGCGCTGATGCAGCGCTGTATTGTTGTTACTGACAAAGAAGAAGAATGGTGAGGGGTAGCGTAATAATAGTTTTTTCTCCACCACTAGGTTTTTATCTTTATTGGCGATAATTTCATGCCATGGCTCGTGCACTCCCCTGGGGAAATAATCGAATCTTTTGCGTTGCAGCAGAGAGAATAAACTGTTGTAACTTTCCGCTGTGACTACCTCTAAGCCGTTGGCTTGTAGAATCTTTGTATCCGCCCAGTGCGGCCCTTGCCCGGCCGTTAGTCCTCTAAGCTGCTCTAAACTATCAATTACCGAAAAACGCTGCTGTTCTCCCTGTCGTATAATAAAAATACGGTAGCCCAGCAAGCCTTTAAGAAGTGGTACTCTGATAGCCAGAGCTTTTTTTTCACGCGCTCTTGAAGTCATACTCCAGATCACGTCCAGCTCGCCAGTACGCAGTAATTCAAAGGCGCGCTTTCTATAGATAATACGCTTGAAAGGTCTCAAACTAAGTTGCTGATAATCCCGGTCAGGAATGGTCTTGTTAAGGGCTAATTCAAGCAGAGCCAAGTAGTAAGTTTCGCGTAAATCATTGCTGGCCTGTGCCGTTGGTATATGGCGTATAGTCAGAGTACTAGCACTGCAAATTGCTGTTATAAAAAATAGCACTACAGTTTTGGCAATAATCTTCACTGCATTATCTCGCTTCCTTAGTTACTATAAGAATGACCCCACAGGCCACCACAGTGGTGTTAGTCGTAATGGCTTCTGCTCAAAACGCCATAAGGCACTAATGGTTAGTCCGAGTTGCAATAGCCTATCAGTCAGCCGATTGACTATTGTGCGGCTTGTACCAAAACTCTGGCCGATCAAAGGGTGTTCCGTCGGGAAGGTTTAGATTTTTCAGCTCAAAAATCTTCCGGGAGCCCCAACGAGCCTTCTTGATATCTTCACGGTGATAGTCCATGAAAAATTTGTCAAAAGTGCCATCCTCCAAAATTGAAAGTAGCCCAATTTCAATTCGCTTCGCCAAATCGGGCCTTGTGGGGGGAACAAAGAAATATTGAGGAAGGGGCAAGTAAATTGATAAAGTTTCTTCAATTTTTAGGGTTGGAAATTTATTTTTCCGAGTTTCATATTCACGGAAAATTTCATTAATACCGCGTGGAAAATAATCAAACCGCCCCATTTCCAGCATTTTAAAAAGTGGTTCATACTCTACGCCGCCAGATACTTTTATTCCCAGCCTTTTAAATGATTGAGTAATAGTCCATTGCGCGCCTTGACCAAGTCGAAATTTCAGCAATTCCTTCATCGAGCTAACTTCACTAAATAGCGCTTGATCCTTATCGCGAATGAAGAAGAGACGATAGCCCAATATCCCTTTTCTAAGAGGAATTCGAACTGGAATAGCTGCTGCTTCCCACTTACGGCTTGTTGGAGCAACATAAACTGTAATCTCACCTTTAACAAGTAACGCTAATGAACGCTTTCTTGTAAGGGCTGTTGGATACTGTTCAATACGATAAGGCCCGTATAGGTGTATGGTTCGCTCCATAGCCTTCATCAGTAGCAATTGTAGGTAGTCTAAACGGTCATCGCTAGCTGACTGGTTGGGATTCATTACGATAACTTCTTCAGCTGTCGCACCCCGTAGGCATGCAAACATGATTAAAAGAAGAAATAAACCCCTGCCTATTTGACTATTAACTTTAAAGGACATAACGCCTCCCTCCATTGAAAGTAGGAAGTGATTTTTTAATCAAAGACTATATTTAAATATAGTTTTCAAAAGTAAAATTGAATGCTAAAAAGAGCAGTTCTTTATTATTCTGTGGGGCTTATGAAATTCAACATTGAAATATGGCCTTGTTTATTCATTCGACCCAGTTGAATTCTTTGATTAGAGCCTGATAACTCCCGTTTCCCCAGAGTATTTTCGATCCATCGTTAAAGGCATCAATTATTTCCTGAGCCCTTGGTAATTGTTTGGATACAATTAGATGATGCGGTAATTTTGAAATAGAGAATCCAGAATGCTGAACTTCTTCTGACGATATCCCAGCCGCTAAAAGTGCATTGGTAATCCTCCCATTTTTAACTACCGTCAAAGGCTGTGGGTGTCATAAATCAGTGTACGAATAACAATAAAAAATAACCAACTGATAAACATCTACCAAAAAATACTCAACAGATAGTCTCTACAAATTGAGAAACACCACAATAGTCTATTATTAGAGACGCTTGAATAAGAAATACTCTATTTTTAAAATTGGTGCTCGCGACTCATGTATTCTAAGCAAGAATGACTGCTATTGGCCGTAAGCCCCCACTGGTACCTCAAGAACAATATGATGGTTTTATCTACTTCTCATCGAGTTCAACAATGATTTTATGGATAGATGGGTCTACTTCACAAACAACTACCATTAAATTTTGTTCCAATTTATAGTCGGATTTATGGTCATTATTTTTTTTTAACAATGCAGTGGCTCCAGTGTCGAGCTTCAGTATATAGCCAAAACTTTTTATATCCGTTATTCCAGCATTGAACTTATTGCCCAAAATATATTTAGTAGGGTCATTCCAGGGGTTCTCTTCTGGGAACATATCCCTAACTGATGCCAAAAACTTGGTTTCATCTGCCGCCATGATTTTTACTTTAATTACATCGAATGGCTTATATCTTGTATAAATCACTTCAAGAAGCCCCTTAGTATCCCAAGCTAGGTCTATTATTCTGACAACCCCTTCGAAGTTATTGAAAGTCACTTCAAGTCCATCGTCCGTTACTTTCTTGATTTGGACATTCACTACTCTACCAATATTATTTTTCACATTTCCGCCAAAATAAAATTACGACTTTGCATTGAATTGGTCATAGCTCACCTGGTCATCTCCCCTTATCAACTGAAGTCAAAAGTAGAAGTAAAATGTCCGCAATTGGCCGACAGTCGTCATAGCTAACCGAAGACTCAGCGCTTGCAAGTCAGTATGGATAACGGCAAAGCCTGACACATTGCAGACATTTCACAGGCCTAGGAGAAGGGTGTTTTCAGAACTAAAGATGCGTCTAGAAAATAGTGGCTAACTAATGTCCGCTATCCGTCGATATTTTCACCTGTTGCTATGTTCATTTGTTATCAACTAACTTGAATGATCTTTATAACTAATGCTAAGAAAAACTGTACAACAATTAAGCTTGTAATTATTACAGTCCTTTTTTTCGCAAGTCTTGCTAGCTCGTTTTTTTGGAAATATAAAGGCAAAAACTTTTTGTATTTATCGTCCTTTAGAAAGGGTAGCCAATTAAGTAAAAACATCAGAGAAGAAATGATAACACCATTTATAACTCTGTCATTTACAAGAGAAACATTCAAACCCAACAACAACATCCCGCTTGCAATAATCAAAATCTGTAAGAAAACTAATGCAAAAACTGTTGAGTATGCAAAATACCAAGAAACTTCACTTTTCCCCCCGCCTTCAGCTTTTAGCAGATGAGAGTAGATACCAAAAAATATATCTTCGCTCAATTTTTTCATTACAATTACTTGTCCCAAAACACGGTAAATTTGTTACAGCTTTATAAAAAATAGCAAAACCGATGAATGCCAATCACAGATTATCGCATTTACTCAAAGGTGGTAAGGCCATAAAACAGTAGACACTTCAAAGAGTTATTAAACGTTAATCGCTGATGATTGACAAGGGGAGATCACAGGGTAAATATAAGCTTATCAAAAGGGCCGCTTTTGGCCGACAGTCGCCATGGCTAATAGAGGACTCAGCGTTTTCAAGTCAGCCTCGGTAACGGCAAAACCTGACACATAGTTGCCGTTCTGACTGACCTGATAATAGGCGCTTTGAGAATCAAATATGTGCCTGGAGTACTAGGGCCATAAAGACCTTACCTGATCTTCATTAGTAAGGACTGGTACGCTGCAAATACACCAGAAGTACGAGAAAATTCTATTCTATGCTCCTATTCATTTTCGGGTGGATTACAGTCGAAGTAATATGTAAGTATAGGAAGGACGTGATATGTCGGACGATCGAAAGGAATCATGCAGCTAAGCCTAATGCCACAATGTATATACGCGTCCAGACTGGAACTTCTTTCGTAGAAACGGACCATATAATATGAAGAAAATATTACTCACTATTGCCTTCTATATCTCATTGAGTCTAAATAGTTTTGCAGGGGATGCTATTACAATTATCTATGGGGCAGATTACAAACCGTTTGCCTGGGGTGAAGAAGGTGCTGCATACGGAGTGCAGAAGGATTTTGTTGAAGAGATTTTAGGTAAAAGGCTAGGAATCAAGGTTATTCATGAAACCTGTCCATGGGCCCGCTGTCAGGACTTGGTGAGAGAGGGGTTAAAAGATGGTTTCTTTACAATACCTACGTCCGAAAGAGCTCTATACACGAAAACCAGTAGCCTGCCGTTTTATGAAACGCACTTCGTGATGCACACCAGTAAAAATAATCCATATATCAAACAACTTAAAGCAATTACGTCATTAAAGGATCTGGAGAAAATACAGAGTCTTAAGCACATCCACATGTTTGGTTCAGGGTGGCATAAAAATGCACTTAAGAACATGAAATATATATCTACAATCAATGATGCATCTCAGATTCCTATGATGCTTAAATTACTCCGGGTTGACGTCTATATCGAAGGGGCAGAAATGTTCAGATACCAGGCAAAAAAGGCTGGAATACTTGATGAACTGGTAACATTTAATGAACCCTCAATCAGAGAGCTAGGTTGGCATATCTTTATTGGAAATAAATCTAAATACCAATATCTAATACCGAAAATTAATCAGATCTTAGAGAGGTTGCGGGCGAGCGGAGAATTAGAAAAGATAAAGCACCAAATTTTTTTAAAGTACGGAATTAACCCTCCGATATCCAATTGATTTATGAGTATCAACGTTTTCTCACTGGTCATAATGAAGTCTCTAGTGATAGTGCCTCGGCGCAGAGCATGCTCTGCACTATTGAGTTGACTCTAAACATTTTCAATTTACCTCTGGGAAACCTGAAAATAAATACTCGATTGTGAGTATCCGTTTGCTGTAGCATGCGAAAAGCACCTAAGGGTAATCCTCCCCTTTTTAACTGAAGTCAAAAGCAGAAGTGAAATGACTGCAATTGGCCGACAGTCGTCATCGCCAACTGAAGGCTTCGTGCTTGCAAGTCAGCCTGGGTAACGGCAAACCTGACACATAGCAGACAGGGGCTAAAAGTATTATCGTAGCAATAATCGGAAAGAGGTAGGCATGTAAAGCGCGAAATAAGTTGCCTGTTATGTGGTTATTTCATGTAGATCCCCTCGCTAGGTGTAAGAGTAAATTCTATTTTTAGCTCCAACTAATTATTGGGTGGATTACAGTTTGAAGGATATGCCACTATAGGGAGGCTGAAAGGTGTCGGACCGTTAAAAGGAATCATTTAACTAAACCCAATGCAATGATGTAGAAATGTTTCCAGATTGCCTATTACTCGGAAAATGTCGGCTTAAAGTCGTTAATTTATTTTTCATCATTAAGTAACAACCTTCGTAAAACGGGTCATTTCATATGAAGAGTCTATTACTTACTATCGCTTTGTGTCTCTCATTTAGCTTTGATAGCTTCGCAGAAGATGCTATTAGGATTACCTATGGGTCATATTACAAACCGTTTGCCTGGGGCGAAGAAGGTGTGCCATACGGAGTGCAGAAGGATTTTGTTGAAGAGATTTTAGGCAAAAGGCTAGGGATCAAGGTGATTCATGAAGCCTGTCCATGGGCCCGCTGTCAGGCCTTGGTGAGAGAAGGGTCAAGAGATGGTTTCTTTACAGTACCTACGCCGGAAAGAGCTCAATACACGAAAACCAGTAGCCTGCCGTTTTATGAAACGCACTTCGTGATGCACACCAGTAAAAACAATCCAAATATCAAACAACTTAAAGCAATTACGTCATTAAAGGATCTGGAGAAAATACAGAATCTTATGCACATCCACATGCTCGGATCAGGGTGGCATATAAATGCACTTAAGAACATGAAAAATATAATTACAATCCCTGATGCATCCAATATTCCTATGATGCTTAAATTACTCCGGGCTGACGTCTATATCGAACAGGCAGAAATGTTCAGATACCAGGCAAAAAAGGCTGGAGTACTTGATGAACTGGTAACATTTAATGAACCCTCAATCAGAAAGCTAGGTTGGCATATCTTTATTGGCAACAAATCTAAATACCAATATTTAATACCGAAAATTAATCAGATATTAGAGAGCTTGCGGGCAAGCGGAGAATTAGAAAAGATAAAGCACCAAATTTTTTTAAAGCACGGAATTGGTCCTCAGATATCCAATTGAATTATTAATATCAACGTTTTGTCATGTAGCACCTAAGTTCAAGAGTGTTAATAATATCACCTCTTTTTAGGTGGCCAAAATTAGTATGCCACAACACCCTAGATAATTTAATTCGGTTGGTAGTAATCATCCATAACCAACCTTCACCACCATGTGCCCATCCCGAAATTTAAAAATCCCTTAACATCAATAATGTCCGCAATTGGCCGAAACCGACCGCTCCTAATCTCTGACTAACCGAAGGAACTGACACATTGCAGACATTTCAATGGCCTTGTCAAAACCCAACAAGTGTCTAGCAATCTCGGGGTTTACCAGCCCATTTTATTCTCTTTTTGTTCCGTTTAAAGTGCTTGTTATGTGTAAACTACTTTTTACCCTGCATTTTTTCTATAAGAAATTTAACATTATCAAATGCATTCGCAAGGGCCATGCAAAGTTGAACAGATATAATCCCATAAAGAAATACAACGAAAAGAGAATAACCAACACCATTTTCTAAGCCGTAAGTAATTAAAACAATAACCACAGATAATAAACTAGCAGGCATCGCGTACAAGTGAGGTTTATTATCAATTTTGATGACAGTTACGATACCTGCTACCACACATGAAACCGCTGAAAGTATTAACCCAAAATTAGAAGGTAAAAAGCTAGAAACGGCAATTGCCCCTCCCAAAAATGCTCCTATTATTAATGATATTCTCAATTGATTAGACATAGTTCGATTTACACATAACAGTTTATTCAAGAGCCTAAGGCTTTCTATACATTTGGCTCCCTATTTGGGATTCAAGTAATCAAGCAAAGACATTAATTTGTTTATATTCAAAGAGATATTAGTATTTCGACAGAAGTGAGCTTTACAAAAAAGTGCCAACCTTGGCCGAATGTATATTTCCTTGAATTTGATAGTATATTATTACAATTTAGAATCAATGGGTTAGCGCTTGTTTTCCGAGATAATGAGAAAAGGGTCTCTTTATTTGGGTCGTATATGAAAAGTAGTTCTGTAAAAAAGGCACGAATATCTATCTCCTATCCATCACTCAAAGGTCTTTCTAGACGGTTGCAAAAGAGGCCGCTTTTGGCCGATAGCAACTAGATTTTCGTCCTTGGTAAGCTCCATTAATAGGATACCAATTCGCAAGGAGCATTCTCTAAGGCTGTAATTTTATCTAAAGTATCTTTTTTGATACATTCAATTAAATTATTGGGCAATATCCCCTCTACCGTTACTTGAATGATATCCATATCCTCGACAAAACGAATAACAATTCCACTGATCGAGATTCTGAAAAGGTTATATTCATCTTCAATTTCAGGTAGAACAATATGAGGAACACCTGGTGAATATAGTTCTTTAATCAAGTTAACATCAGGCAAATGCCCTAGTTGAAGCTCTAAATTAGCTAATTCCTTATCGTAATTTTCTGTCTTATTTGTTTCTAGGCTGTATAAAGCCTGTCTAATATCCCATAGGTGGATCATTTTTTGATCGGATCTTGTGATTTCCCATCTCACCCAGGGTCTATTAGTAATCGGTTTCCACTGCCACTCTTTTAAATCAAGTTCCCAATCATCGATGTTTTCCCTCAATGGAGAGTCATTACCTATATAGACTTTTCCCTTCTTAATAATGATTCGACTTTTATCAAATTCTAGACTTGCTTCCTGGTCATGGATCCACCCTGGGGAACTTCCAGTCGTGTTAACGTTATGGATTTCAAAACTAGTAGTATCCAGCAGATATACCTGAGTATTACCTATAGCTCGATCATCGGTATAGCCAAGCGATCCAATGATAATGATTTTATTATCTAAAAAAGTGGCCGAATGAAAATCAGTAGGAGGAAAGTTTTCTTTAGGGTACGAATAAATATCTATGCTGCCATCTGTATTCTCGACAACAACATCATTATAAATACAGAAATCGGGATCATAATGGTCTTCATGCTCTCCACCAATAAAGATTTTTCTACCGTCAGGTAATTCAGTTACGGATTGGCCCATTCGATCAAAGCACCATGATGCGCCCTTCACTAAAGAAGATGGGCCATCCATTTTCTCGTTGGCTTCATAAGCACTTAAACCAGAACGAACCAGCCATAACCAGACAATAGACTCTATTCTATCGGGGTTCTTCTTACCGAAACGAGGTGATCGCCACTGAGAGTATAGAGTAGGAGTTACCCCATAGCTTTCTGGCTCTTTGATATCATTCATTATTCAATTTTTTCAATTAGCTTAATGCCCACTACAGCGATTAACTTGTCTGATAGACCATGTTTATGAGCTTTCATTTAATAACACTATAATAATTAACAGATTTAATATAACAGAAAATTGGTAGTATCCGATATCTAAGGGGCTTTAAGTGCTATTTTAAAATATGAGTAACTAGGTATCGCTTGATATAATTTCAGCCCCAGAAATGTCTGCAATTGGCCGACAGTCGCCATAACTAATCGAAGATTCAGTGCTTGCAAGTCAGCCTGGGTAACGGCAAAACGTGACACATTGCACACATTTCAAAGGTACTGGTGAAATGTGTTTTTGGAACTAAATATGTGTCTAGAAAACAAAGGTCTAATCCTCTCCTTTTAACCGAACTCAGAAGTAGAAGTAAAACAGTCACCATTAAGGAGATATTTAACTTTGACTTACCAATATCATGTTGTCAGACAACATGATATTGATGTATGGTATATCGAACTTTATTTAGGAGTGTTATGCATGTCTGTATCGAGTAATTCAAGACACGGGGGACAAATTCTCGTCGATCAACTGACTATTCAAGGATGTAAAAGAGTATTTCTGGTGCCTGGAGAAAGCTATCTACCTGTACTTGATGGTTTGCATGACTCTGATAATATTGAAGTTGTGGTTTGTCGCCAAGAGGGTGGCGCTGCCATCATGGCTGAAGCTCATGGTAAACTTACCAATGAGACGGGTGTCTGTATGGTGACACGCGGGCCAGGTGCCACGAATGCCTCATGTGGTGTCCATATAGCGCATCAAGATTCTACTCCTATGATACTGTTCGTCGGTCAAGTTGATCGCAATTCCATTGATAGAGAAGGGTTTCAGGAAGTCGATTATCGACAAATGTTTGCCCCCCTTGCCAAGTGGGTGGCGGAGATCAATGATATTGAACGTATTCCTGAATATATAAGTAGAGCCTATCATGTGGCGAATAGCGGCCGACCAGGGCCGGTGGTTTTGGCCTTGCCCGAAAACGTTCTTTTCGATCGAGCAGATGTTGTGGATGCAAAACCCGCAGTCAATGTTGAAGCTAAAGCGACTATTGAAGATGTTGAGTCTATGCTGCAATCACTATATTTAGCCGAAAGACCTTTGGTTATAGTGGGCGGTGGGGGATGGACTGCACAGGCGACTAAAGACTTAGCCACATTTGCTGAAAAAACAGGGGTACCAGTCGCTACCTCGTTCCGCTGCCAAGACTATTTAAATAATGCCCATAGTCACTATGTGGGTGACGTAGGCATTGGAATTAATCCGAACCTTGCAGAAAATATAAAGAAAGCCGATTTGATTATCTTAATTGGCTCCAGAATGGGCGAGATGACCAGTAGTGGCTATACATTACTTGAAGTACCTAACCCTAAGCAGAAACTAATACATGTGTTTTCTGCTTCAGAAGAACTAGGCAGTGTGTATCGCCCGGATATAGCGATTAATGCCAGTCAAAAATCTCTGTTGAGCCAACTCTCAGATATGCCCTTAAAATTAACTGATCGATGGGCCCAGTGGACCAAAGCATTAAGACTAAATTACCAGCAGTATTGCAAGCCGGTATCAATGCCAGGGGATGCCAACTTCTCAAAAATCGTCAGTGACTTATCTGATAATCTCCCCAGCAACTCAATTATTACTAACGGTGCTGGAAATTATTGTGCTTTTGTCCATCGCTTTTATTCTTTTAAGGACTATAGCACACAGTTAGCACCGACCTCCGGCTCAATGGGTTACGGAGTACCCGCGGCGATTGCTGCCAAATTAGAGAGGCCAGATGTACCTGTTGTATGCTTTGCTGGAGACGGCTGTTTCTTAATGCACGGCCAGGAGTTGGCAACCGCTGCCCAATATAAGGTTGCTATCATCGTTGTGGTGGTAAACAACGGGATGTACGGCACCATTCGAATGCATCAGGAGCGTACTTATCCGAAGCGAGTCGTGGGAACTGATTTACAAAACCCCGATTTTGCTGCGCTTGCTCGAGCGTATGGCGGCTATGCTGAAATCATTGATAAAACCGAGGACTTTGAAGAGGCTTTTAATCGGGCTCGAGATCAAAACCGTTTTTCGCTGATCGAATTGAGAGTAGATCCTGAAGCACTAACGGCCAATGCTTCACTCAGTAAGATTATAGAAAGTTCTATTAAAAAATTATCCGTGATTGCAGATAGCTAGTGCAACAGTGACTGTGGAGCGGCGCTCGCAGATATAAGCGCCGTTTATCGCGCCTAAGTCAAATAGGCCTGCTGACCAGGACTTGTCGGTAGTTAGCTAAATGAAATGCATTTGGATTTTTTTTTACTAAATTCGTAAGGCTTTAGTGGGGGAATCCTCTGCTAAACAGTGCAAACATAATAGGGCTACTGGGTCTGTTTATGGAGATTTTCCCGTACGCTGTGCCGATAAACAGGTTACTTGCATGTGATTTTGGCTGGGTTGGAGTACAGAGTAATTCGTGGCATCGATAAATTCTTAAGCAGGTAGAGAAGGTATTAGCAAGACACTCATCACTTTGTAAAATACATTTCACGTTGCATAAAGGATCTTGCTTCAAACAGTAATATTACCTTTTTATCCTCCCAAAATAACGTTAAACGTCTCTTTCGTCAGCGCGTGCCAGTAGGCGTTCTGTGGACTTCTCAAAATGGCTTCTTGTTGCAAGACGAGAAGACTCGGAATTAGCTTGCAGTATTTGTTCATGGATACTTGTTAATTCACTGCGAATAAGATTCACATCAGTTGCCATTAAATTCTTTATCGCTACAGAGCGCAGGTTTTCATTTAGTCGAGTATCTATCATTCTTATAATTTCAAGAAAGTGTATATTTCCAGATGCTTTGGCGATGGCCAGATAAAAAGAGCGAATAGTATCCAAAAGGACTTCTGTAATTTCATAGGAAGAGGGCGCAGGGCTTTTTAAGATGCTTTCATGTAAATCAGCCAGTGCTGATAAATCTTCACTGGTGCGGTTTTCCGCTGCAAGGGCAGCTGAGGCAGAAAGATTACTGGTTTGTAACTGCAATACCATTGCCAGTTCTTTACGCTTTTTAAAACAAGAACTACCAATTCTAAAAACTGACTTTTGATCAGGGTTAGTAACAAAAGCACCTACTCCCTGTTTTGATTGTATCAGGCCTTCAAACTTAAGTTGCGAGATCGCCTCCCTTACGACGGTTCTGGCTACTCCGAATGCCAGAGATAGCTTTTGTTCGGTGGGGAGCTTATCGCCAGCTTTTAGGGTTCCAGAATTAATGTCTTCGGAAAGTTTCTCTGCAATTTCATCAGGTAATCTACGTGGTCTGGCAATTTTTTCATAGATTTGAGTCATAGCTTTTGCTCTTTGCAGTCGGATGGAGCAGCAAGATCAACCGATGAAAGGCCTTTATTTTAAAGGCGTTTTCAATTAAGCAATTGATATTAAAGCGTTCCATGCATTAGGTTTGTTGTTAAAAGTTTATTCATATTAATGATTTAGGTACATGTTAACATACATTTAGATATTAGTAATAAAAACATGTTGTCAGACAACCTGTTCTTAATGTAAGGTACTGAGACTAAGTTGAAATTTGACAAAATAATGCTGAGGTAGTTAGTAGATGAAAGACAATCGCAAAGTAGGTTTTGTAGGGCTAGGGGGTATGGGCAGAGGTCTTGTTAAACATCTTCGTCTGCACGATATGCCTGTTTATGTTGCTGATACTCGCACAGAAGCCGTTACAGATGTGGTAGAAAATTTTGGTGCGATTGCCTGCCCTGATCTCAAAGAAATGAGCCAAAAAGTCGATGTGCTGATGTATTGCGTCAGTACAGCAGAAGATATTGAAGGGCTAGTGTTGGGTGAACAAGGGATCCTTAAGTATTTGTCAGAGGGGCAAATTGTTGTTGATCACACTACAACCAATCCGACCACAGTAGAAAAACTGCACACTGCTATTACCAAACAGGGTGCTAAATACGCTGAAGCACCGATGACCAGGACGCCGATTCATGCAGATAAAGGCTGTGTGAATGTTCTGTTCGGAGGTGAGAGTGACCTGTTGGAGGATCTACGGCCGCTATTTGATTGTTATGCTGAAAACATTTTCCACATTGGAGAAACCGGTCATGCAATTAAACTCAAGTTGATTCACAACTATATCGCATTCGCCAACGTTGCTTCCTGGTGTGAAGGATTCGCTCTTGCTGCTAAGGAAGGTCTAGATATGAGCAAGGTGATCGATATCATTTCCGCAGCTGGCGGAAGAAGTGGCATGATGGATCTTTATGGTGAGTCGACGTTAAAGAGAGATTTTCAGCCTTTAATGACACTCAGTAATGCTCAAAAAGATGTTAAATATTATGCTCAGTGGCTTGAAAGTGCTGGATTACCTGGGTTTATGGCCCAATCGGTTCATCAAACATATGCAATGGCATCAATCATGGGGCACGGTGATGAAGGATGTACCGCAGTTATAAAATATTATGAAACTCTAACCGGAGTGGAAGCAAAATTACCCGAAGAAAAATGACCTAAATGATGGCTAAGAATTTACATAAATATAGTTGTCTTACAACCTGATAAAAAACATAAAAAAATTAGGAGAAAATGATGAAATATATGAAAAATCTAACAAAAGCTATAATCGTTGCGGGTGCTGCAATGAGTCCGTTCCTGGTGGCCAATCAGGCCAGTGCTGAGACAGTGCTTAAACTATCTCACTTTGGTGCAAAAACTCACCCATCACATATTGCGGCGCTGCAACTGGCAGAGCAAGTGAGCCTTCGAACAGATGGCGAGTTGACAATTAAGATATATCCAGCGAATGCACTTGGCTCTCCTCCTGAGCAATTGGAGCAGACTATCCTAGGTGCTATCGATATGAACCTGCCAACTCAAGGGGCTTTGGATAAATACGAAAAAGCATTTGCAACAGTGATGAGTCCATTTGCCTTTCGTGACTACAAACATGCACATGCGGTGCTCGATGGCCCATTCAATGACTGGGTTTCTCCAAAGTTAGAGAAAAAGGGACTGGTGCTTTTGTCAAATTGGGAATACGGCTTTCGCAATATTACCAACAATAAGCGCCCAATTAATTCCCCAGAAGATTTAAAAGGCATTAAGTTGCGCACTCCACCAGAGATTCAGCTGGTTGCTGCAATGGAGGCTGCGGGTGCATCTGCCACACAAATTGCCTTTCCTGAACTGCCTATGGCATTAAACTCAGGTGTGGTTGATGGTCAAGAAAACCCAATTAGTGTCATTTATCACTATAAGCTGTTCGAAATCCAAGAGCACTTAGCGCTAACACGTCACTCATACAACAGCATGGTCAATGTGATCAATAAATCTTCTTTTGATCGCCTTACTAAAGAACATCAGAAAATTCTCATGGAGGAAAGTAAGTCTGCTGGTCAGCTAATGCGGAAGTTGGTCTCTGAACAAGAAAGTGACAATCTTGCAGCAATGAAGAAAGCGGGATTGAAAATCACAGAGCCAGATCTCGCTGCCTTTAAAGCAATGATGGGACCCGCTTATGTTCGCATTGGAGAGTATGCCGGTAAAGAGAACATGGAAAAGTTTCTTTCAATGATTAAATAATTAAAGGGTTGTCTGGGCTCTATTTAATAGAGCCCATTATTACATAATCGGTAAGAGTAACTGTCATGCTTCCCCTCGCTATAATATTTGGATTAGTACTATTAATATTCTTAGGTTTACCTATAGCAATCAGTTTAGGCTTTACAGCGGTTACGACCTATTTAGCACTTGATATGTCATTTTTGTTGCAGATGCTGCCGCAGCGTATGTATGCAGCCACCACTTCTTTTACGCTCCTGGCCATCCCGTTTTTTATACTGGCGGGTAGTTTAATGAACACAGGAGGAATAACGGAAAGAATTTTTCGTTTCGCCGGCGCTTTGGTCGGGCACATAAGGGGAGGACTGGGGCAAGTTAATATAGTCGCTAGTCTTATTTTCTCTGGCATGTCAGGCTCCGCCGTTGCTGACGCGGCTGGTTTAGGGCAAGTGGAACTGAAGGCCATGAATGATAAGGGCTATGATCCAGTGTTCTCCGCGGCAGTGACTGCGGCATCTTCTACAATTGGTCCGGTTTTTCCACCCAGCATACCTTTCGTTATTTACAGCAGTATTACCGGAGTGTCGGTTATACAACTATTTTTAGCGGGTGTGCTTCCAGGGCTGTTAATGGCTCTAATGCTGATGGTTGCTGTTTATGTCGTTTCTGTCGTAAGAAAATATCCAAAAGAGCCGAGAGCTTCCCTTAAAGAAATTTTAATATCAGCTAAAGAGTCGGTTTTACCTCTGCTCACGCCGGTGATCATTATTGCCGGAATTATGGGAGGTGGATTTACACCTACAGAAGCAGGGGCAATAGCTTGTGTCTACGCGGCTTTTTTAGGGCTGTACGTATATAAAGAAATCGTTATCGCAGATCTGATTCCGATTCTGTGGGAAACGCTCAGACATACACTGAGAGTCATGTTCGTCATTGCTGCTGCTGGTTTCTTTGGCTGGCTACTTATTCAGCAAAATGTTCCTGATAAGTTAGTTGAATTATTACTGGCTATAAGTGACGACAAGTACATCACGCTTGGCATTATCGTCGCTATTCTTCTTGTGCTTGGAATGTTTTTGGAAGGTATAGCAATTATTGTTATTGCGGTTCCGCTATTTATGCCAGTTGTAACCAGTTTAGAAATAGATATGGTCCAATTTGGAGTAATTATGATAATGACTTCTATGCTCGGGTTGTTAACTCCGCCAGTCGGTATGGTTTTATTTGCTGTATCCAGTGCCTCAGGAGTATCCATAGGCGTTTTGTCAAAAGAGCTGTGGCCCTATTTTATTGGCATCTTTGTAGTTCTTATGATGGTGACATATATACCATCAATTTCTACATTTCTTCCAAATATGATGATGGGAGGTTGATAATGAAAATATTAAATTATATTGAAAATCATGTGTTTAGGTTTTTATCGGGTATTTCAATTGTCGCTCTCTTGTCTATATTGTTCCTGATCTTGATAAATGTATTTGGGCGTTACTTTGAGCTCTATACACTCAGCTGGATAAATGAAGTTATTGAAATTATTTTTTCCTGGATGGTATTTATGGGTGCTGCGGCACTTTGGATGAAACATGATCATTTTCGTGTGGACTATTTAAGCAAGAAGCTTGCTCATACCAAGCTAGGATGGGTCTTAGATGTATTTATTGTGTCATCTTGTTTGTTTTTCTTGGTAATACTGACATGGCAAGGATTTATGCTGACTGTAAAAGCGGGTGCGATAACTCCAATTTTGGAAATTCCCACTTTTGTTAGTTATGCAAGTATTCCGCTGTCGGGTCTAATTATGTCTTTTTATAGTATGCGTGATTTGCACGCATTATTTACTGGTGGCGAGATTGGTTCCGAAGCTCTCGTTATTGATGATGTTTAATAATAGAAGAAGGTTATTACAATGATTTATGATGTTCGTACATACACTTGTCGTCCAGGTACAATTAATAAGCATCTTGCGCTGTATGAAGAATTCGGCCGCGATGTGCAGTTTAAGCACTTAGGTGATCCGCTTGCATACTTGATTACAGAAACCGGTGCGTTGAATTCCTATATGCATATTTGGGTATATGACAGCGTAGAAGATCGTGCTGCTAAACGAAAACAAATGCAAACAGACCCAGACTGGAAGAAATTCTTGAGCATCAGCTCTGAAGCTGCCTATTTAGTCAGCCAAGAAAATAGAATGATGACTCCAGCATCTTTTGCTACGGCAAAAAGGTAACTATAGACCGGCGAGTCGCTTGGTGTTAACAAGAACATCTGTACTATCTCAGCCTCGATTTGACCATTATCTGAATATACAAGCATCGGTCAGTTTAGGTTTGAGCTAGTACAACTAAGTTTACAAAAAATAGGCACTGCGAATCCATTTTCATAAGTGTGTATTTTTTTAAGACATAGACTTAACCATGGATGTGGTTAAATCCATTACAGCTCAGTGTGTAGTGGTGCATTGAATTTTCCACCAAAATCGAGGGGATAGCATAATCCCGATGAGTTTAATCTCGAAACTGTTAAGCAGATAACCGAACTGGATTGTAAGACTGTTGATGTGGCTGAAAGTTAATAATGGCGGGACTTCTGATTGCTTTCGTTTTAATGCATCAAAGGGGCTACAATGGATGCCTAATCGTGAGTGTTACAAGCTATTTTGTATCTGTTTTAATTACCCCAATACACAAGATTTCCAATATTTGAATTAGTCACAAACTCCATTGATTCTTTAGAGTCATAATTTAATGAGAATAGCCACTCAGTCACAAGCTTTATTAAAGCACGATGTGGTTCCAGCCCTTTGTTTTTGAATGGCGTTTCACAAACTTAATTAGAGTATGACAAGTTGTGAGTCGTGAGTCGTGAGTCGTGAGTAGCGAGTCGTAAGTAGGAAGTAAAAAAGGCGAATCAGAAGTGGTTCGCCTTTTTTGTTAGCTGTTCTTAGCTAAGAATCTCCGCTCAAATTCATTAATGAAAAATGTAATCTTCTACTTCAGTAGGCCCGTGATAGAGGCTCTATAAATGGGGTAGCATGGGGTAGTTCACGGCCAAAAGCTGTCACTTTGTTATGCTAGCATCAGGTATCATGACTAATAATCCGAACGAGTATATGTATGTACAAACTTATTATATCGTCCATTCGGGTTAATCTAATATGATTTTTCCCATTAAAATCAATAAATTAATCTTCTGTACCTGTGGTTAAATGCTGTTTCCTCCTTCCATTATTTTACATTACGATGTGTTTCAGCTTCTAATCTACGACTGGTTTGAATACGATTCAAATAACCATACACATATATTTTTAGCATCGTGGAGGGGTGATAACCTGGACGGCCAGTGTCTTTGGCCTCAACACGCTTGAATCCTAAAGCTTTAAGATCCAGCTGTTCGAGGAAGGCTTCGATTACCCTGACAGGTTATCATCGCTGACATAATCATCCAATGATTCAGGGAACATTGTCGTTTGAGTTCGACTCTCGCCTTCAATAAAACGCGTCATAGAAGATCGTTTCGATAACGAAGGAACAACTATAACAAGAAAGTAGTTTTCACACAGCCTGGACACATTGCAGACATTTCAAAGGGTTGCTAAAAATGTTATTAGAAAGGAATATGTGCCTAGAGTACTAGGGCTTACTGGACTTCACAGAAATGGCGCTCATATGGAGTCCAAGGAAGCTTTCGCGGTGGCTATCAGCCATTGAACCACTTTGTCTCGGGCAGGGGTCCTCTAAATGTAGGGCAGAGTAAATAATAGCCTCCCTCATCTGGTTCCGTATCCCGCCACAGGCATACCAATCTACCCTTAGCTATTTCTGTGGCGAGCAACAAACGTGGAGCAAGGGCGATGCCTTGGCCATTGGCGGCGGCATCAATTGCCAACGCGGTTTGATTAAACTGTAATATGCGCTGGCTGGCTGATATCCCAAACTGCTCAAGAAAATTGTCCCAGCGAAAATGACTGTCCTGTATTAGCCGCTGTTTAGACAGATCTTGCAAATTTTCTACAATGCCTATGTTCTTGGCCAAGTCAGGGCTAGAAACTGCACAGAGTTGAAATGAGGATAGCTGCTCTACCTGAAGGTAGTTAGAAAAGGGTGGAAAACCTTGGCGAATGGCGATATCCGCTTCATCTCTATGAAAATCTACCACCCGCTCACTGGCATCAGTTTGCAAATCAATATCGGGATGATTTTGGGAAAATTGACTGAGGCGAGGAATCAGCCATTTTGAGGCAATAGAGGGTGGGACACTCAGGGAAATACGGGGGTTCAGGGGTTGCAGCTTATGGGTAGCGGAATCAATCAAGGCTAAAGCACGTCGAATTGGTCGATGGTATTCCTGGCCGATCGGGGTCAATTTAAGCCCGCGTGGTTGGCGATGAAACAGCTGGAGCTGCAAGTCTTTCTCCAGCCGTCTTACTTGTTGAGCTACAGCCCCTTGAGTCAGGTTCAGTTCTTCTGCTGCTAATCGAAAATTCAGATGTCTTGCCGCGGCATCAAACATTTTCAGAGCATTTAGATTTGGTGATCGCATTACCAATCTCGACATAAGCCAGTATATTTTCTACAGTCTACGGCGTCGAAAGATGATTAGTCAAGCCAAGTTGGGTTGGATATATTTGCGGAGCAAGCGAATTTAAAATTTAAAATTGAAAGGAAATAGGATGAAAGCCCTGACTTTTTCGAAATTTGGCGGTGCGGAAGTGCTGGAATATGGCGATGTACCTGATCTGCTCTTAAATGCTGATGAAGTACTGATTAAAATGAAAGCCATTGGCCTAAATTACGCCGATATTTATCGCCGCAAAGGCAATTACCACTTAATAGGTAACCCGCCCTTTATTGCCGGCTACGAAGGCGCTGGCGTGGTGGTTAAAACCACATCGCCCCTCTTTAAAGTCGGTGACCGAGTTTCCTTTGCCGATGTGCCATTCTCCAACGCTGAATATGTGTCTGCATCAGTGGAGCATGTTATACCACTGCCGGATGACATCAGCTTCAACACGGCTTCCTCGGTATTATTACAGGGACTGACCGCGCAATACCTGGCAGCGGACAGCTATCAGGTCAAGTCAGGTGATGTGGTTCTGGTTCATGCCGCTTCTGGTGGGGTAGGGCAGATCTTGTCGCAAATATGCAAGTTACGTGGCGCAACCGTTATTGGACTTACTCGTGAAAGGGGTAAAATCGCCGATATTCTAGAAGCCAAAGCCGATCACGCGTTGATCCTGGAAGAGGGCTGGCAGAAAAGAGTCATGGAGATCAGCCAAGGCAAGGGCGTGGATGTGGTCTATGACAGTGTCGGTTCCACGCTGATGGATAGTTTTTGTGTGACCAAAGTCTGTGGCACCATTGTCTTTTACGGCATGAGTGGCGCTGATCCAGAACCTGTTGATCCACGTATGTTGATGGATACCAGCAAGACCCTGACCGGCGGTGACCTATGGAATTATCTGACTTCAAAAGAACAACGTTTGAAGCGCTCTAAAGAGATCTTTGACTGGCTAATTCAAGGTGTTGTAAAGCTTAAAACTCCTACAGAATTCAAACTGTCTGAAGGTCAGGCCGCCCATCGCTTTCTCGAAGAGGGGAAAAGTGCCGGAAAGGTTCTGCTGATTCCAGATGAAAAATAAGATTTAGCATCGTCACTGGTGGCTAATTCTGTGCTATCGGTGACGGCGGCTCCGATAGTTTTAGTGATATAAAATATCTGCGATAAAAGGTGGTAGCCATGGCTGTAAAAAAAGGAATCAGTAAAACCAATCTAAACACTCTTTGTTTTCATGCGGGGCGCATTGAAGATAAAGTCTGGGGTGGGCTTGCTTCACCTATTATTAATTCTACCGCCTATCGCTATCGTGAGATCCAAAATCGTGGCTATCCGCGTTATTTTGAAGCGCCGTTTAGAGCAGATAGATAAAAGCCTAGATAAATATATGGCTAAATTGGAAGAAACTGATCAGGTCGAGTCTGCGTGCATTAATCTCCAAACAGTAAAAATAAAGGACAAAATTGCAGCATTAAATGAGGAGATGCAGCGGCTGAAAGAGATCGAAGTTGGGATGCTAGCAGCGCCAGATAAGCAGGTCTCATTAACAGACCCAGACTCCAGGTAGATGAAGACACGTGGCCAGGGGATCGTTGGCTACAATGTGCAGACTGCGGTGGATGCAGAGCATCACTTGATTGTCGCACACGAAGTTACAAATGAAGGCACTGACCGTCGCCAGCTTACGAATATGTCTATCCATTCTAGAGAGGTACTCAATCAGGATAACCTAACGATTATCGCAGATCGTGGCTACTTCAGAAGTGAAGAAATACTGGCCAGCTATCATGCAGGTTTTAGACCTTTAATCCCTAAAACCTATACTTCAAATAATGTTGCACAAGGGCGCTTTGCGAGTACAGACTTTACCTTTATCGCATCCGATATCGAATATCTTTGCCCAGTTGGTGAACGTTTACGACAAACCGGATCCACTACTAATGACAAAAAAATTTACCAAAGCTATACCAGTCTTAAATGTAAGAACTGTCACATTAAAACACAGTGTACTACGGGAAAAGAGCGTCGAATAAGGCGCTGGGAACATGAAGAAGTACTTGATGATATGCAGGCAAGGTTAGAACAAGCGCCTGAGTCTATGAAGATTGTGGAGCATCCCTTCGGAACTATTAAGGCATGGATGGGAGCCACTCATTTATTAACCAGAACTGCAGGCCGAGTCAGTACCGAAATGAGCTTACATATACTGGCATATAAAATGAAAAAGAGTAATAAATATAGTGGGAATCAACAGATTAATAGGTGCTATAAGTGCCACAACATATCAAATGGTCAATTATGTCGACCCAAGGTCTATTGCACTACTTCCATAAGGTATAGTGTCGGGGCGGCGAGACTAAGGAACAAGCAACTAAGCCCTGTATTGTCTCTCCCCAATATTAAGCGATCAGATGTATGAAAGGCAACGTGGCGAAATAACGAGCTCTTTAAGTAGCCTGACAAAGCTACTGCGTCCTGCTATCGCTCCTTACCTACCAAAGCAGATGATCGCTTTGAACTACGTCCTTATAGCTTTACTGGACTTGATCGCATGCCTCTAAGCTGCTTGTTTAAGGCGACAAGCTTGAATTGACTTCAATCCCAGATAACGAGAGGCCAAAGTACCTGCTGATTCACCGGTATCCTGGGAGGAAATTGGTAAAACTAGCCCACACGCAAGCAAATAAAAATTACGCGGTGGTGAAGGAGAAAGTCGGTTAACCAGATCCCTAGAATGTAAAGATCTTCACACTGTCGTTCTGGTTTTTCCTCACTTCTTTGTGCTTTTAGTCTAAATATCTGACTAATATTGTGAGGTATGTTAAATAATTTATTTTCCCTACCTGATCTACCGCGATAGAAGAATTAGGAAACAACAACTAGTTCTACTTCATTTTTTTCTAACTCAAAGACGAAATCATTAAATGGGGTTTCATCAGTAATCAGCCTGGTGATTTTTGATAGATCACAAACCGTACACAGGGCTTTTCTTCCAATTTTTGTATGATCAGCCAATATAGTCACACTCCTTGAGTTTTGAATCATAGCTTGTGCAACACTCGCTTCATCCATGTTGTAATCCATGCAACCATCAATCACATCGATTGCACCGACTGTAATAAAGGCGTGATCACAGTGAAACTTATTTATTACTTCTAAAGCTACATTCCCTATCACTTCTGATGCCTGGTCGCAGTACTGACCACCTACCAGATAAATAGAATGGTTTGATCCAGCGCCTACATCAAGTGCCAGCCTCAGCGAGTTTGTAACAATTGTCAGTCCATTTGTCTTACAAAGCCCTTCACATAGTGCATATGTCGTTGACCCAGTATCAATGAAAACGCTGTCACCCGGATTGACTAAAGTAGCAGCATAGTCAGCAATTCTTTTCTTTTCATCGCTACTTTCTTTGTAGCGGCTGGAAATTGGGCTCTCTATAGCTGTTTGGATAGCCGCCGCGCCGCCGTGTACTTTTCTTAACAATGATTTCTCAGATAAAACAACAAGGTCCCTACGTATCGTCTCTTTAGAAGCAGAAAAAAAATCTGCCAAATAATTAACTTCAACTCTCTTTTCAGAGTTGGTAATTTCAACAATTTTTAACCTTCTTTGCTCTGCATTCATCTAACAGCACCCCAGACAGACCCGATAAAATCAAAAAACATACCACAACACAAACCTATAATCATAAAAACCCAAGAAAACAACAACTAAAATAGAAGCTTGTGATTCAACGCCTCAATTGAGATTGTAATTTGCGATCAATAGAAACTACGTATTAAATATATGATATTTTAAAACAGCTAAATAATTTCAATCACATAGAGAAATAAAAATTGAATTAAATCATAGCTGAAGACATTATTATTCTCTTAAACCGCGTGAACGCGATATGATATCCTTATATTTATCCAAAATTTTCTTCCTATCTGTTTTCCTTGGAGTTATTAGATCAACCTCTTGTTTTAGATTGATTTTTTCTTTGACTCCTAAACCTTTTCTTGCCAACATCGCCGTACCTAAAGCAGTAATTTCCTCATTCAAAGGGGAAACAATGGTTTTGCCTAATATGTCCGCCAGAAATTGCTTGAAATAACTATTTGCTGACAATCCCCCATCTACATACACTTTATCTCCCAGTGCAGATATCGAGTCCATCGCCTCAATAACCTCAGCAGTTCTTAGGGCTATTCCTTCCAGCAGAGACTGAAGCATATCTTTACGGTTTATCTCCAATGAAAGCCCCGCCCAAAGGCCCGCAGCTGACCTATCCCAGTATGGGCAACCTAATCCTGATAGTGCGGGCACAAACGCTAAGCCACGTGACACAGCAGAGTGAGGTGAAAAATTTTTAAGCTCATCATAATCACAAAACAATCCGATGCTCCGTGCCCAGTTCACAGCGGATGCGGCGTTATAGACTCCTCCATCTAAACCAAAAACAGGCTCTTCGCCAGGAAATTTCCAGCAAAGCGTGGGTAGTAACCCAGTGTTACCAACATCACGAATTTCATTTCCTGTCAGGGACTGAATGAATGCCCCGGTACCTAGCGTAACTTTCGCGTCTCCCTTATTGGTACAGCCATGGCCATAAATACCCGCAAACTGATCAACAAGCGAAGCAGTTATCGGAGTATTCCGGCCGTCTTGAACCAAAGTACCGAAAACGCCTATGCTATCTCTAATCTCTGGCAAACAGTGGATAGGCACTCCGAACATTTCGCAAAGCTCGGCATCCCATTCAAGAGTATGTATATTAAAAAGAGATGTTCTGGATGCTGAGTTAAAATCGGTACAAAAATTCCCACAAAGTCGATCTAAGAAAAATGAATCCATTGTTCCAATACGCAGACGACCCTTGTTAGCTAGCTCTTTAGCACCTTTAACATGCTTCAAAATCCACCCCATCTTACTAGCAGAAAAATAAGGGTCTAATGGTAATCCTGTCTTTTGTTTAACAATTGACTCAAGTTTATCTTGCCTCATTCCCTGAAGCTCATTCTCAGTGCGCATATCTTGCCAAACTATAGCGTTATATATTGGCTGACCAGTCTCAGCGTTCCATGCGATGATACTTTCTCCCTGATGACATATTCCTATTGCATCAACAGGGCCACAGCTACTGAGACATTTTCTAATATTCGCAAGTATCTCTTCAGGATCATGTTCAACCCAACCACTTTTTGGCGTAATTTGTTTATGGGTTAGATTCATAATTGAGTGACAGCTTTGATATTCACCAGATTCACCGAAGACTATGGCTTTCGTGCTT
This sequence comes from Oceanospirillaceae bacterium, assembly GCA_013215505.1. GTDB lineage: Bacteria > Pseudomonadota > Gammaproteobacteria > Pseudomonadales > Balneatricaceae > Rs1. The sequence continues at coordinate 153,366 of JABSQZ010000007.1, read as the reverse complement.
GTGGTACCTTGGTCTATTGCCGCATATCGTTGATTTCGCATATATTTTCTACCCTTTAGACAGACCACCTTTATTAGTAATAGACTGAGTTTTATAAACTTTTGGTTTTTATTTAATGCGCTAAATAGTTATTCTTTCAAATAAACTCTCAGTGATTTTGTGCCTTCAAAGTAATCTAGGTCAGTAATAGGAATTAGGATACGACGCTCCGGTAAAGTCGATATTTTTTTTTGCCAGAAGGTCTTATCATCGTTTTCAATAATCAGTTCTCCTGTTACCGGGCGGCAAACCCGAAGTTGGAGATGTGTAAAGCCGCCTGATTGCCCCGATATTATTCTTTGTGGTACAACCAATTTAATAGGATCTTCACATATCAATGTAACTTCTGGGTCATGGATGAGACTTGATGCTCGCTCTAAATCATCGGCGATCCAACCTCCGACAGAACGACCTTCGCGGTAACTCCAGCCGGCTGTTTCTACAGGTCGCAGGATATTTCCTGCTGCGAAATACGCAGGATCAGAGCAGCGGCCAAACTGATTAATGTGTAGACCACCGCTAGCAGGATCGACTTTAAGGTGAGACATCCTAGCTAGCGTTGATTCTGGAGTAAACTGCCCTGTAAAAATGACACCATCACATTCAATCAATCGACGTTCTCCTGTCTTGGTATTTTTAACACTTACCCCTTCTACTTTAGTTACACCCAGAATTTCCTCTAATTCAGTATTAAGAAGTAATGGCACTCCCTTAAATAGAGGAAGCAATTCACATGGATGGCGAGCAGTAATACGTGATCCTGATTCTATCATTGCGACCGGTTCTAGCCCTGCATTGGAAGCTGTCATAATCGAAGAAAAGGCGACCAGTTCAGTGCCTATTACAACAGGTCTTTTAAAAGGAACTAATCCCTTCAAATAAAACATTGATTGGAGAGCCCCGGTAGTGGTAATTCCGAGAGGTCTGGCACCAGTAACAAGCCTGGCCGATCGCGGTGTTTCCCTAACTCCCGTTGCAATCAAGACCCGCTTCGCCATAATGGTAATCAGGCCATCTGGAGTGGCTACTTCTAGCTCACCTCCCTTGAGCAAACGCGTAATCGTATGACGAGTTAATACTCTTACTCCCGCTGTAATAGCTTGTGCGACTAGTCTCTTCGCGTATTGAGGGCCAGTTAAAACGCTATAGAACTCACGCATTCCAAAAGGAGGATGCCCACAGTGGCGCGGTATTCCGCCGCCTTCTGCCTCTCTATCCAATACAACAACCTGATCAACACCTCGCTGACGCAACCGTGTCGCGGCAGCCAAACCCGCAGGACCAGCCCCAATGATAGCGACATCCACCTGCATAATTTTTTTATTCATGCTCTTCACCACTTACATCGACTGACAGATCATCGATAAAGCGATCTTTCGTCAATTCAGCGAGGCGTGCTGAACAGTAAAAAGACTGACAACGCCCCATCGTCGCTCTAGTACGGCGTTTCAATCCTGATAAATCACGCGCGGGTATAACAGACGCAAATGCATTATCAATTTCTCTTTTTGTCACCATTTCGCAATGACAAACTATTTCTTCGTACCCTTTTTGCATCCAGTCTCGCTGTTTATGCTCTGCTAGGTTTGGCATCTTCGGCGTCTTTACTGATGTCAGTGGTACCAGGAAATTTGCCATTTTCGAATACTGTTTGTAAATGTGAGCAGCCAACCCTAAAGATGCAGTCAATCCCGTTGAGCGGATTCCGCCAGCAGTTATCCAGTTTTTCTGCTCGTATTCAAAAACTCGGTATTCCTTACTTTCTGACGCTGGCCGAAGGCCTGCATAGGTCGCAGTTACCGGCATCCCTTTTAAGCAAGGCACCATCGCTTCTGCTTGATTTTTGAGCAACTCAACCTCCTTTTTAGAAACACTCGCTAGCGCTCTATCATCCTGCTCCTCAGCCGTCGGGCCGAGCAGCAAATTCCCAAATATTGTGCGAGTTAACACTATCCCCTTAGTACGCTCAGTCGGCACAGGAAGGATGATAGCGTTCAACAAGGCAGAAGCGGCTTTGTCATAAACAACAAATTGACCTTTACGTGGCTTGATCGAGAACTCGGAGCGACCCAGAAGCGCCTCATCCAACTGATCACCATAGAGTCCGGCACAATTGATGACAAATCGTGCAGATATATCTTTTTTTGTAGCGCTCTTGAGCACCCAGGTTTCTCCATCAAACTGACCGGATGATACTCCATACCCAAACCTCACTTCGGCTCCATTCAACACGGCCTGCGTTAAATAAGACAAGGGTGATGACCATGGATCAATGACAAATTCTCCAGGTATTGAAACTGCACCTAGGGCTGAGCGAGAAAGATTGGGTTCCCGCTTAAGCAAAGTATCAGACGTGACTATATGAACATTATCTACATTGTTTTGATGCGCTTGGCTTTCAATACTAGGCAGACGAGCCAGTTGCTCTTGTGTCCACGCCACTACAAAAGCACTCGTTTTAAGGATAGGAAGATCAAAATCCTTAAATATCTCCATATACTCTTTATAACCCGCCTGAACACACTCAAGCTCTAGCGAGCCCACAGGCGCATCAAAACCAGTATGCAAAATTGCGCTGTTAGCTTTACTGGCACCGCTTAAAATATCCTCACCCTTCTCAAGCAAAGCCACCCTCGCACCCTCAAGTACAAATCTACGTGCAACAGCACAGCCTACAACCCCACCACCAACTACTGCGACATCGAAAACCTCATGATCCGACCTTGAGCAACCATTATTGATACCTCCTTCAGAACTCATTGCACCACCTTAAAATTACCATTCAGCCATACTATTGCCCGTTCGGGCATATGTCAACCAATCCATCAGGCATTTAAACCCTCCGAAAGGGCCTCCGAAAAGTAGATACAAGCATCCAGGGACTTTAATGAAAATATAAGCCAGACTTTTAACGATTAAGAAAGCCGAGCAGAGCATTGATAGGTATCTAAAGAATTTAGATGCCGCTGACAAAGATGGCTCAGGTCATTCTCATCAAAGTTGCTGGAATAAAAGACAAACTCGAGCGTCTTAAATTACAAATGGAAGGACTAAAGGTTATTGAATCTGAAATTGAAAAGTCTCCAACGAAACAGAAATGTCTAAGCGACCCAGATGCGCGGATATGCCCAAGGATGTTCAGCCTTTCAGCTTGGCCCTCAGTCGCAACATGCCCGGCAACAACACATAGGTAATGATTGGCACAATGCTGGCCACTGAGATCTGCGTCACCCAACCATGGTGATCACTAATATGTGCCGCCACCCAAGGTGGAATAACATACACCAGCGGCAACAGCGCCAGAAAGGTCAGCACGGCCATAACATGCTTGCTAGGGGGCGTTATATTCGCTTGGTTCATAGGCTTGCTCCTACTGGTTAATGATTATTGCGTTAAGTAAATTAAAATAAGCTGACTGTCTTCTTCTGGTATAAACTTTACACCGCTGTCGCTGCGCACCAAAGTACGACCATTCACCGCCTCACCATTGATGGTGCCTTTGCCGCGAGTGAGGTAAGCCATAACTTTGCCCTCCTGCTCAATGGTTTGCCCGGCGTCGGGATTAGCCACGCTTATGGAAGTACCACCATAAAAGGTATCATCCTGTCCCTTGGGACCACCGTAAATATGGGTAACCTCTCCCTGCTTGGGTTCATACATCTTATAACCAGCAGCCTCGCCGGCTTCATCCGGCATTACCCAGAGTTGGATCATGTTGTTTTCTGTATCATCGGGGTTAATTTCGTTGTGTTTAAACCCTTGTGCACCGGCCCGTTGGACCTGAGCAGCCCCTGATTGCAGGCTTTGGCCGTGTTCCAGCGAACCTGCATGGCTCACGCGGCCATCTACCATCACAGAGATCACGTCTATTTCCTTGTGACTGTGCATACCGGTCTCACCCTTGGGTAAGAAGTTGGCATCGGCCAGGTAAACAAAATTGCCTATGCCGTCAAATACCCCAGGTTTTTTGGAGCTGCCAAAGACCCTTTGGTCCATGACAAAACGGCGCTCAATAAGCCCGGCAAAGCCACCTTGGGTTAGGTCATCAAATTTTAAAGTTTCCACACTGTGCTCCTGAATTTATATATGTGCTGTATTGATTTTAAAACAGTATATTTGTAACCTGATATGCGATAAATACTCGCATGAGTAACTTAACGTTCCATCTGGAGTAACAATGCCCGATCTAAATGACATGATGGTTTTTCGCACTGTGGTGGAACATGGCAGTTTTACTAAGGCTGCTAACAGTATCGGCCTGCCCAAGTCCAACATCAGCCGCAAGGTGAGCCGTTTGGAAGAACAGCTGGGGGTGTTGTTGCTAGTACGCACCACACGCTCGCTGCGTCTCAGCGAAATTGGCAAATTTCTTACGAACACTGTGCCCGCATTCATGAAGAAATGACCAACGCCCAAGGCTGTGTTGAAGCTATGGCAGCGGTGCCCAAGGGCTGGTTAAAGGTGTGTGCTTCGGTGACTGTGGGGCAAGCCTTGTTAGCAGCTCGCTTGGCAGGGTTTTATGAGTCTTTCCCTCAGCTGAAGCTGGACTTAATATTAAGTAATCGGCGCATCTGTCTCATAGAAGAAGGCTTTGATTTGACCATTCGGGTAGGGCCATCGCCGGATTCAAATTTAATTTCCAAAAGGTTGTGCTCGGTGAAATTGCACTTGTATGCCAGTCCGCAATATTTAACCAAGAGTCAGTCCAAAAAAACCTTAAAAACCCCGGATGATCTAGCCCAACATACTGTTTGTTCATGAGTGCCTCGGTCCAAAAACAGCGCTGGCAGCTAACCGTAGATAATCAAAAGAAATACGTGGATATCAATGCCGCCTTTATCTGCGACGATTTTAATGTGTTGTTACAGATGGCTGTGGATCATATGGGCATTGCCCTGTTGCCTGATTGTTTATGTGCGGACCAACTTAAAGAAAAGAAATTGGTGCGGGTGTTAGATGGGTGTGTGGGCAACTCTTTGGATATTTATGCCGTATACCCAAGCCGTAAAGGGTGAAGTGGTTTAGGGGGAATAAATATTATACTTTTTTATTTTGCTATATAGCGTTCTGGTTGTTATACCCAGTGCAGTGGCGGTAGGTCCTCTTTTAAATCGATTCCTTTGTAAGGTCTCAGTGATCCAATCTTTTTCAGTCAGTGGCTGTGCAGAAAGTGATTTTTTCTCAGGGGCGTTTAGAGGAACTACCGATGCTTCATCAATACTGTTAGTGATTAGCAGCTCTTTTAGAAAGTTGAAATCTGAAGATTTTAATGTTTTTGAATGATTTAATAAGCATGCTCTGGTTAAAGCGTTTTTAAATTCTCGTATATTACCTGGCCAGTCATATTCCATAAGGGCGCTCAGTCCAGAATTTGAAATTTTTTGCGAGTGGCTTTTTTTTATATCTGCGATGAATTTTTTTGCCAGAAAGGGGATATCCTCGGTTCTTTTATTTAATGCGGGGATAGAGATATATAATGCGCTTAGGCGATAGTATAACTCTTCTATAAGTACCCCTTTCTTTAATAACTGATCAATGGGTTCTCTGGTGGATGAAATTATTCGGCAATTCACTTGATGGTGTTTATCGTCACCTAAGCGCCGAACGGTACCTGTATCAAAAAAATTAATCAGTTTTGATTGAGTTTCGTGATCAAGTGCAGATATTTCGTCAAAATATATCGTGGTATTATTAACATATTCCAAAACGCCGATTTTAGAGGCAGAACCTTTACCCTGATAACCTGCAACGCTGCCAAACAAGAATTCTAGTCCGCCTTCAAGCGCTAGGTTCAAGCAATCAACATGAATAATTTTATTACGGTGTTTATCACTGCGCTGGTGGATTTCTTCAACAAGTGCATCTTTGCCAGACCCACTAGGACCGGTAATTAAAATAGGTGTGTTAAGGGAAGCAAACTGTTCTACCATTTTTTTTATCTGCAACATTTTTTTCGACGATCCAAAAATATATGAAGACTCTTGGATGATACTGTCAATATTCTCTATGTTACTAATAACCCTATAGGATTTAGCGATATTTATGATCGCCTCTTCCAGCGGGATCCGGTCGATAGTCGAGCCTGCGATATACCCCTGAACACGACTTTTACTACAAATGGCTAAAGCGGATTCTGGCGTTGTAATAGGCCCTCCCTCAACATAAGTAGCAATGTGATCAGGAATATTGCGCAATGCGCGATCGATAATCTTTACTGTATTATCGACAGTCAAATTACTGGGCTCTACTGAGGAGCTGTTTGTGAAACCAATATTAATGCAGAGCCTGCTAGCCCCAGCGGCCGCCATTTGTAGTGCCTCATCATTGTTTGTCACATAAGCTAAGGTTTGCAGCCCCTGCTTCGACGCGGCTTTTATCAGTTCACATTCTTTTTCAAATCCCATATTCTGCAATTCGAGCACTTCTCTAATGTCACCGTCTATTAAGCAAGCAGAAGGGAAATTGGTGACACCTGTAAAACCGCTTTCTTTGGCTAAGGTGATGATGTCATTTATATTATCCTGGGGGTTAGCGACACTGCATCCCATTAAAACGGGGATCTTACAGCGGTTTAACACTTCTGTTTTGCCGATGTTTGCAATCCAGGTATTTACGTTCTCTAGTGGCAGATAGCAGCTAAGTGATGGGGCTCCACGCATCCGTAAACGCCCCGCATTGACCAGTAATAAAAACTCTGCCCCACCTTTTTCTGCCGCTTTAGCGGTCATCCCGGTACCTACAGCTGCGGCAAAACTAAACGATGACTTTTTGCTAGCGATTAGCTTTTTCATTCCACACTTCCATAAATTACATAGCCACTGATAGGTGAAACTTTTCCTGAGTAGCGTTCGCGATAGGCATTTAGGTCTTTTAGTGAATGCTGATAAATGTAGATGCTTAAGTTAGGGTCAATATTTAAAAACGCTTCAATCATCAATTGTAGAGAATCTAAAACAGCATTTTGTGCTTTCAGTGTGAGTTTTTGGTTTAACCCTGGGTGGATAATTAAATCTTTGATGCCTTTTTCAATTGCCTGTCTGCCCTGATCGAGTGATCGTATAAATGCTTGCGGCCTTAACCCTGCCGAGGTGGCCTGGGTAAGATACTCAAATTCAGATTCAGGGTGTATACCAATATTGGACATGGCCTTTTTGAAACTCTGTTCTAGAAATATAGAGGAGGGCCAGTTTGAGATCGTTCTAACCCCTAGTGAATACAGTTCTAAAAAAAAACTATCTCTATCTATAAAGGGATCGTTGCACAAAATGGCGACTTGACAATTCGCTCTATTCTTTTTAGTTGCAAGCGCCGTAAGTAGAAGCCTATTGGCATTTCCTGCGGGGATAATAATAGCGCAATCGGATTGTGCCGAATTTAGTCCTTTTAAAATGGGACATAAAATCTGATCGGAGCTGTTATTTTTGCAATGAGAAACCATCGTTAATATTTTCATATTGAATACAATACAGAAAAAACCGGAAACAGGAATGAATTTTTCCGATTATTTCCTATAATAATCGGAAAATTTTTCCAGAGTATTTGTTATCTAATTGAATATTAAGCATTAAATTTTAAATGTAGTTTTGGTTTTTATCACCTCCTTATTCCTTAACAATAGAGAAAAAAGAGGTGTAAATGAAATTATTTTTTATTGTTTTTCTTAATGGCCTAACCCTGGCGTCATTATATTTTATAACTGCATGTGGCTTTACATTGATTTTTGGGTTGATGAGAACGGTTAACATGGCGCATGGTGTGCTGCTCCTCTTAGGTGCCTATATTGGTTATGAAGTTGTCGAAATGACCGGGTTTTGGGTGCTGGGAATTATAGCAGGGGGTCTCTCTTGCGCACTAGTGGGTGCTTTTCTACAAGCATTTATACTGGGACGGTATCAAGGTGACGAGCTACGTCAGACATTGATAACGATCGCTATTTCAATAATTTTAGCTGATTTCTTACTCTGGGCATGGGGAGGGTTAACCTATCAGATCAGTCTTCCCGAGATGTTACAGGGGGGGATAAGACTGCCGTTGTTAAATGTTGGTTACTCCGTGGTTCGCCTGACGCTAATAGGGATGGCAATAGTTGTCGGTGTACTACTCTGGTTACTCATTGCTAAGACTAAACTGGGTATTATTATCCGTGCCGGTGTAGATGATCGCGAAATGCTGCAAGCACTAGGTTTTGAGATTAAGAAAATATTTATTATTGTTTTTGCTATGGGTGCAGCGCTCGCGGGTATGGCAGGAGTTATCTTTGGCAGCGCGCTCTCTATTTCACCAGGCACGGATATTCAGTTTCTGCTGTCTTCTCTTGTTGTCGTCATCGTAGGTGGTATGGGCAGCGTGGGAGGAGCTGCGCTAGGTGCGTTGTTAATAGGCTTGGCCGAGCAGTATGGCTTAGCTTACGCCCCTACTTACGGGGTAGTTTTTACCTTTTTAATTATGGTGACCGTCTTAGCATTTCGACCACAAGGTATTTTAGGGAGGGCAGAGCAATGAGCCGCACTCTACTGTTAATAGTGGTCATTTTGATAATCTTGCCCGCTTTTATTTCGGATTTTTGGCTGAATCAAATATTGACCCGATCTATTATTTTGGGCATTGCAGCACTGAGCCTTACGTTCTTAACCACTTACCTAGGTGTGGTCTCGTTTGCACAGATTACACTTGCAGGTGTTGCCGGTTATACCATCGCCTATTTTAGTCCCAATACCACAGGTTTAGGTATTGAATTACCTTGGTTATTTGCAGTGGCATTAGCATTGCTGTTTTCAACATTGGCAGGGGCTTTTGTCGGTGCGATCGCTAAGAAATCTGTGGGTATTTATTCCATTATGATTACCCTGGCGATCAGCATGGCATTTTTTTACTTCACTCGACAGAATTATTCAATTTTCAATGGATGGACCGGCTTCTCCGGGATAACAGCCCCTGTCGCCTTCGGTGTATCACTAGAGGATTCGCTGGTGTTTTATTACGCCACACTGCTAAGCGCCACGGCGGCGGGGTATTTAGTAGTCAAATTCACATCAAGTCCCTTAGGACTTGCTGTGCAAGGGGTTAAAGATGCTGCCCGGCGCGTGCGCGCAATTGGTATTCCCACCACGCCGGTGATCATTGCCGCTTATGCATTTTCAGGGTTTATCGCCGGTATGTCAGGGGTTCTTAACGTCTGGCAGCAAGAGAGGATCTCATCCTTTTCTGTCGGATTGGGTCCCACCATCGATTTGTTAATCATCGCCGTTATCGGAGGAATGCGACATCCTCTGGGAGCATTCATTGGCGCTATCACTTATGTCTTGATTGATACATTTGTTATAGATCTCTTCAGCAGAGACCGCTTTAACATGATCATTGGACTTGTTCTTTTGTTTATTGTTATGGCGGCACCGCAAGGGATACTTGGAAGCTTCTTGTCCGCTCAAAAACGGATAAGAAAATATGATAATAATGCAATAAAAAGGAAAATAAAAAATGATTGTGAAATTTAAAAAAATTATCCTGGTCGGTGCGGTAGCTATCGCTTGTCTATCACAACCCATATTAGCAGCCGATAAAATTAAAATTGGTGTGATATCGATATTAGAAGGTGCTTTCGCCTCATTAGGCCAAGACGGTGTACGCGGTGCAGAACTGGCGTTTAAAGAAGCGGGTGGCAAAGTGGCCGGAATGGACGTAGAAATTATCGTCATGTCATCAGATGCCAGTCCCGATTCAGCCGTAAATGCGGCGAGAAAGTTAATAGATCATGATAACGTCGATATTATTATTGGTCCTTTATCGGGGTCAGAAGGCATTGCACTGCGCGATTTATCAAAGGGTAACAAAGGGGTCACTTTTGTCAACGGCTCATCGGCAGCACAGGATGCGACCTTTCGAGAAGGCTCTGATAATTTTTTCCGATTTGGCGGTGATGGTGCTCAGTGGATGGCCGGTGTTGGAACTTATGCGTTTGAAGAATTAGGTTACAAAAAAGTGGCGGTTGTCGCTGAGGATTACTCTTTTCCATATACACAAGTTTTAGGTTTTATGTCTGAATACTGTGCTGCTGGTGGCCGTGTTCCGAAGAAGTTTTGGACCCCGATTGGCACTAAAGATTATTCATCAGTTGTCTATTCAATTCCCGATGATGTGGATGCTATTTTTGTTGCTCTAGGGGGTGCTGACGCAGTCAACTTCTTGACTCAATATGATCAGGCCGGTGGTGATAAGCCTATTATTGGTGGCACCATAACCATAGATCAGTCAATTTTAGACAGTAAAGGACCCTTTAAAAAATTATTAATAGGTGCACCTGCTGGAACTCCAACGGTCAGTGATTACGAGGGTAAAGAGTGGAAAGAGTTTACCGCATCTTATCTCAGTAACTTCCCAGAGGGGATGACATCACCGACGATATTTGCGCACCACTATTACATGGCCGGTAAAGCGGTATTGCTTGGCTTAGAGCAAGTAGATGGCGATTTATCAAACCAACATAAGGCCCTGCGCGCTTCCCTTAATAATCTGGAGTTTGTTACTCCAACCGGCGGTACTATGCGCCTCGATGAAAACCGCAACGGTATTATTGATAACTTTGTCACCGAAGTTTACGAACGTGAGGACGGGTCACTTGGCAATCGTGTTCTCAAGCTGGTAAGTAACGTTAACCAGACAATGGGCCAGGATCCTACTGCGTTTAGAGCCATTGGCGCGGTTAGTCGGGAGAACCCATCTTGCCCCTAACTGATGGGTCTGCAAGCAATCAAAGGGTGGCGCTAAATTTAAAAGGCGTCACCCGACGCTTTGGCAGCTTTGTGGCCGTTGACAATCTAAATATGACGATAAAGACAGGGGAAAGAAGGGCAATTCTGGGGTCAAACGGAGCGGGAAAAACGACTCTGTTTAACCTGATTACAGGAGACTTCCCCCTCTCTGAAGGCAGCATTGAGATTGAAGGTGTTGAAAGTTCTACCCTACCTACACATAAGCGGATTCAAGCAGGCTTACGGCGCACTTATCAGCATGCGTTGTTGTTCGACAGTTTAAGTGTGCGTGATACATTACTATTAGCTGTTGTTGGCATTCATAATAAATGGCCTCTGTTTTATCCGCTAAAAAAGAATAGTAAATACCACGAAAAGGCAGAAGCACTGGCAAAAGTTGCAGGACTTTCTTCAAAAATGGATGTATTGGTCGGGGCATTATCACACGGTCAGAAGCGTCAATTAGAAATAGGGATAGCACTCTCTGGTGATCCTAAAATTGTTCTGTTTGATGAGCCCGCCGCGGGTTTGTCGCCAGCGGAACGGCCTGTATTGACTGAACTGCTGTTGTCACTACCTAAAAAATTGAGCGTTATCTTAATAGAGCACGATATGGATATTGCCCTTGAAACATCCAATATCGTCAGTGTCATGCACAACGGTAAACACTTGTTGGAAGGTGAACCAGAAGAAGTTGTGCACAGTGATATTGTCCGTGAAATTTATGTGGGTAAAAGACAATGATGCCAGATCAGTTATTAAAGATAGATAAGTTGAATGTATATCATGGGTCAAGCCATACCTTACAGGATATTGATATCAACATTTCCAATAGACCAAAGGCCATACTTGGTCGTAACGGTATGGGAAAGACTACTTTGTGCTCTGCTCTAATGGGGTTAACAAAAGCAGCATCTGGTTCTGTGTTTCTCGATCAAACGGACATCAGCTCATACTCCCCTGAGAGCCGTGCTAAGACAGGTATTGGCTATGTCCCGCAAGGGAGAAGAATATTTCGCTCGCTAACTGTTATTGAACATCTGAAACTGGTGGAAAAAAAGGATTCACGATGGTCAATTGAAAAAATATTTTCCATTTTTCCACGCTTAGCAGAACGCAGAAAAAATATGGGCGATCGACTGTCCGGCGGTGAACAGCAAATGCTGGCGATCAGTCGCGCGCTTATGCTCGATCCGAAAATAATGATAATGGATGAACCCACGGAAGGGCTTGCTCCTACTATCGTCGATGATGTGGTTGAGTTGTTACATTCCCTTGCGGAACATGAGATAGGATTATTACTGGTTGAGCAAAATATTTCAGTGGCGTTAGAGGTCGCTTCCGACATATTAATAATGCTAAACGGCCGGATTGTTGACCAGGTCACAGCTGAAGAGCTGAAAAGTAATACACAAATGCAGCAAAAATATTTAGGCATCAACTTTGCGTGATCGTGCGCCAAACGGGTAATGAAAAGCTACCGAACTCACTAGCCCTTATGCTAGCCCAAGGAATATAAACATGAACAAAAAGGCATACATAGTCGGCACTTTTGATACGAAAGAAAACGACCTCATTTATGTGAGAGATCTTCTCGCAAGATCAAACACGTTTATAGAAACCGTTGTGGTTGATATCAGCACTATACCTAAAGAGTCGAGCGCTGATATTAAGTCAATAGAAGTGGCTATTCACCATCCAGACGGACCAGCGTCGGTCTTTGTTGATGACAGAGGTAAGGCAATAAAGGAGATGAGCAGAGCGCTGACAGCCTTTATAAAGTCCTGTGATGACCTGGGCGGAATCATTGGTCTGGGAGGTTCTGGCGGGACCGCGATGATCGCATCTGCCATGCAGCAACTACCTATAGGTATACCGAAGATAATAGTATCGACCCTCGCTTCAGGGGATGTCTCTGCCTATGTAGGGCCCTGTGACATTAATATGTTCCACTCGGTCACTGATGTCGCAGGCATTAATCGTGTATCCGCAAAAGTGTTAGGTAATGCGGCGCATGCTTTGGCCGGCATGATGCACTGGGAAGTACCTGCTATTGATGAAAACCTTGATGCCATCGCGTTGACAATGTTTGGCGTGACCACGCCATGTGTACTTGCACTGGTCGAAGCGCTGGAGTCCGACTGGGATTGTTTGGTTTTTCACGCGACCGGAACAGGAGGGCGCTCAATGGAAAAACTTGTCTCACAAGGGGATATTGCCGCAGTCATTGATATTACCACCACTGAAATTTGTGACCTTATTGTTGGGGGCGTACTCAGTGCCGGAGAATCTCGCCTGGATGCCATAGCGAAAACAAGTACACCTTATATTGGGTCTTGTGGGGCATTGGATATTGCCAATTTTTGGGCAAGAAATACGGTTCCGAACCAATTCGAAGGCAGGACCTTTTACTTGCATAACGAACAAGTCACTCTGATGCGTACCACGGAAGAGGAAGCGGAAAAAATTGGCTTGTGGATAGCAAAAAAACTCAACAAATGTAATGGGCCTGTGCGCTTTCTATTGCCTGAGCTCGGGGTGTCTTCGCTAGATATAGAAGGCGGGCCTTTTTATCACCGCGCGGCAAACGACAGGTTATTCAATGCTATAGAAAAAAACGTCATCCCAACTGATAACCGACAGGTTATACGTGTAAATCATCATATTAATTCAAAAGAATTCGCTGCATTTACTTTGCAACAGTTCGAAGCAATCACAGCAGAAGCGATCTAAATTTTTAGGAGAAAACCATGGCAGCGCAAAAAAAATCAGAGATATTAAAGCGTTTAAGACATAAAATTGCTAACAATCGCATAATAATTGGCAGTGGTGCTGGCACCGGGTTAAGTGCAAAATGTGAAGAAGAAGGTGGCAGTGATTTAATTGTCATATACAACTCTGGTCGCTACCGCATGGCTGGCAGAGGCTCTCTATCTGGCTACATGTCGTATGGCAATGCAAATGAAATCGTCTATGATATGGCCAAAGAAGTATTGCCTGTGGTGAAAAACATACCCGTTTTAGCGGGTGTAAATGGCACGGATCCCTTTTTAATCGTCGATAAATTTTTAGATGACTTGAAGGCGATAGGTTTTTCTGGAATACAAAATTTTCCGACTATTGGCATCATAGACGGAAAGTTTCGCAAAGGAATGGAAAGCACAGGTATGCGCTACGATATGGAAGTAGACCTTATTGCCCGTGCGAATCATAAAGATATGCTGACAACTCCCTATGTATTCAATAAAAGTGAAGCGCTGCAAATGGCAGAGGCGGGCACCGATATCATCGTTACTCATTTTGGCTTAACCTCAGGTGGCTCTATAGGTGCAGATGATACTTACAGCTTAGACCAATGTGTTGAAATGTTTAACGAGTGTACAGAAGCGGTCAGAAGCATTAAGTCAGATATGATATTTGTCTGTCACGGTGGGCCGCTAGCCGAACCTGAAGATGCGCAGTACTTAATATCAAATTGTCCGGATTGCCATGGTTTCTATGGCGCTTCTAGTATGGAGCGCTTGCCAACCGAAAAAGCAATAGTAGAGCGAACAGCTGAATTTACTCGGCTTGTTATGGGTGGTGCGACTAATTATGCAAATAAATCGTCGAATGTTGCTCTGTAGATGACCAAGCCCATAACAGTTTGGTAGTTTCGGGAAGTATTTTGCATAACTTGAGTTTTCAAAAGTGCATCCCATCCCTATAGGGGACTTTTGGACTGGGAGGGGTTTTGGTTAATGACTTTCGTTGGGGGGGAATACTCCATTAAAAGCTACTCTTGTTTCCTGCTATATATGGGTTTATCTATAAGCCTGTATTAATAAAAATAAAATGGAGAATGAAATGATTAAGGTTTGTTCATCAACGATTATCAATATCCCATTATCCGATGTGTGGAATAAAATAAAAGATTTTAATGGTCTACCGAACTGGCATCCAGCGGTCGCAGAAAGTCAGATAGAAGCGACACATGCAGAGGGAGCCGTGGGATGTATTAGAAACTTCTCGCTAGCGGACGGATCGGGAAATATTCGTGAAACACTCTTGGCCATCTCTGATCAGGAACATACCCTGACCTATAACATGCTATTAAACGACACTCTGCCATTTATAGATTATGTTTCCACTATTTCTCTGGAAGAAGTTACGGATCGTAATCAAACGTTCGCCAAATGGACAGCGCAATTTACCGTGAGCGATGAGCAAGCGGAGTATTGGAAAAATTTTGTTGCAGATGATGTGTTTTTAGGAGGATTTAAAGCCTTAGAAGACAGTTTTCTTAAGTAGGGTGTGACAGTCGTAAGTCGTAAGTAGGAAGTAGGAAGTAGGTAGTAAAAAAGGCGAATCAGAGATGATTCGCCTTTTTTGTTAGCTGATTTTACCCCGTAAGTTCTTTATAAAGTTAATCAATAGTAAATTTATTTTCTGCATTCGTAAATACGCTGTTGAGGACGGTGATACCGGACTTTATCTATTCTAATTTGGTGTCCGGAAAATCGGGGGAGAACCAGACTATGATGTATCGGAAAATACTAAGGCAAGGTCGCGGATCTAAATATAAAGCCCGGGGGCGTAGACTTTCCTTCTATAACTATCAAAGGCACAATAATAATGAGAATTAAGAGGCTATTATTAATGAGTGCTATGATAACGACTCACATACAATGACCAGGCTAGCCACGAAATAGATTTAAATTTCTTGTGTTTGTCTAGTTTGCTGAAAAAAGATTCGACTTTTCCTGCAAATTTAATGATGAACAAAACCAAGGCAATCTTCGTTTTGTTCATTTTCAAAAGCAAAATGACATGCTTTAAACTGGGCTAAAATCAGTGTCAGCTACACTATTGAGTGTGAGATGCAGATTTCAAATGCCGCTTTAAAGAGACAGAGCCTAGCTTAGCAAGGTGATTTGCAATAACTGCACATTCACCGATATTGTCATCCAGGTATAATATTTTTTCAATAGCTTTGCTTCCTAGTGTTTCGATGACCACTGCATTTTCATTCAATATTTTTTGTAGTGGAATGTCTTGTTGTTTTGCTTTGGCGACTAATGAATGAACTAAATCATGGGCATGCCCGCGACCCAGAGTTGTCGCTAATGTCATCATTAGGCTTTCGGTCGCCATCATTTCTCTGGAGCGTTCAAAATTCTCCCGCATTTTTGTTGTATTTGGCTTTATAATAGCAATTGTATCGTGCAGTTTTTGTAAGGTGTTTATTGCCAAAGGGCAAGTTTCTTCAATTAAATTTGTGAGTAAACGATTGGTAACGGCATCGCCTTCATGGCTTGGGCTAGGCACTGTGAGTGCGGCACCACCTTTAGTGCGTAATTGCATGGCCATTGCGCTTAAATCCACTACATATTTAGGATTAACTTTGTGCGGCATGGTCGAACTGCCAATAACATTGTCAGCAAAAGCTTCACTCACTTCGGCTATTTCTTCGCTCATCAGCAAAAAAAATTCGTCGGATATCCGCGAACAGGCAACACCAATCATCGACAACTTGATAACATATTCGATTAATGGGTCTATTGACGTCCGGTTTGGCACCAAGCTAGAGTGTAATCCCAGTTTTTTTGCCATTAATTCTGAAATTTGTGCTCCCTGGGTTCCCAAGCTATGGAACGCACCAACAGCCCCACCGAAACGCAATTGAAAAAGCCTTGGTTCAATCTCATTAAGTTGATCAGCGACGCGCATCAGCTCATCAATCCAACCCGCAACTTTAAAACCAAATGTAATAGGCAGGGCATTCTGCCTGTTAGTCCTGCCAACCATGACGGTATTGGCATGTTCTTTGGCGAGTACTGATAATAAGTGCAAAACATTATTTAGGTTTTTAAAAAGTTTATTCTGTACTCGGTTTAAAACAATTAATCTTCCTGTGTCTACAATATTTTGCGTAGTTGCACCCCAGTGAACATAGGCTCCATTTTCTGCACAGACTGTCGCAAGGCATTCAGACAATGCAAACACTGGAGCCATTGTCTGACTAATCTGTTTACGTAATTCGCTAATATCTAATGAGGCTAGATTGGCCTGAGCCGCAATTTTGGTTGCCGCTTTTTCTGGGATCATGCCAATTTCTCCCTGAGATAAAGCTAAGGCAGCTTCAACGTCTAACCAACTTTGCCATTTAGATTGGTCGCTAAAAAAAGATTCGGCAGCTATATCTGCTTGGGTAACGCTTATTTCCCTATTCATAATATTTTTGCTCTTGGAACGCTATAGACGGATGCCATCAGTTTTTTTGCATAATCTGTTTCCGGGTGCTTGAGTACCTTGGATGCTTCCCCGCTCTCGATAATTTCACCGTTATGCATAATAAAAACACGATCAGCCAGATAGCCAACAACCGCCATGTCATGGCTAATAACTATCATTGTCATGTTTAAATCTTTTTGTAATTGGCAAAGTAAATCTAAAATCTGCTCTTGAATAGATACATCCAAAGCCGAAGTAGGCTCGTCACAAATTAATATTTTTGGTTCCAATATAATGGCGCGTGCAATTGCCACACGTTGTCTTTGCCCACCGGATAATTGGCTTGGGAAACGATGGTAAAAGTCACTGGACAAGCCCACTTTTTCGAGCGTCTCTAAGGCTTTTTTCTTTATTTTGCTGGCGGCTATTGTATTATGAATATGCAATGGACGAGAGACAATGTAGCCAATGGTTTGACTGGGATTAAGGCTTGAGTAGGGATCTTGGAAAATAGGTTGAATGACACGTGCTCTGTCTTTATCCGACATGTTCTCGATAGGTGTTTCGCCAAGTAACACTTGCCCTTGATCCGTACTTATAAGCCCGTTAATGATTTTAGCGATGGTGGATTTACCTGAGCCTGACTCTCCCACAATTGCTAAGGTCTCTCCAGAAAATACTGAAAAGGAAGTAGGTTTCACGGCCTGAATGGTACGTGACTTTCTAAATAAGCCGCCAGATATTGAATAAGTTTTTTCAATGTTATTAACACTTAATACGGCTGCTGTACTCGACTGTTTTGCAATTCCATGCGCATCTTCGAGCTTCCACAAACACTCTAACAAACCTTTCGTATAAGAATGGGTAGGGCTGGTAAGTACTTTAGCGGTTTTTCCCGTTTCGACGGTATCACCTTTGCACATAACAATAATGTTCTCGGATACACGAGATACCACGCCTAAGTCATGGGAGATAATGATCATCGCCATACCAAACCGTATTTGCAGATCAACTAATAACTGTATGATTTCATCTTGCACTGTCACGTCAAGAGCGGTGGTTGGCTCGTCCGCAATAAGCAAGTCAGGTTTGTTCATGAGTGCCATGGCAATCATCACTCGCTGTTGCTGACCGCCCGACATTTGGTGTGGATATTGTTCCATTCGCAATGCGGCTTGGGGCATTTTTACCGCTTCAAGCATTTCGATTGCTCGCTTATTGGCGGCAGCTTGGGATGCATTCTCGTGGAGCAGCATGGTTTCAGTTAGTTGCCTCCCTATGGTATAAACCGGGTTAAGCGCGGTCATCGGTTCCTGAAAAATCATCGCAATTCTTTTTCCCGATATTTGCTGGTGAAACTCTGAGGTATTCAAATCCAGTAAATCAGCACCTGCAAATTGAATGCTTCCTGATGATACATAAGCCTGGCCGGGCAACAGGCGAGCCATTGCCAGCATGGACATAGTTTTTCCACTACCGGACTCGCCGACAATACCGACAGTTTCGCCTTTGTTTAAGGTGAGGTTAAAACCACGGGTAACTTCAAGTTGCCCGTAATGGGTTTTGAAACTCACCGCCAAATTACAAATTTTAAGCAGGGGTTCAGTCATCAGGATCACTCTATGTTGCTTTCTGGATCAGTGATGTCGCGTATACCATCACCCATCATATTGATAGATAAAACCAGTAAAAATAGTGCGATACCGGGTAAAATAATAAGCCAGGGTTGATAAAATAATGCGTCTTTGCCCTCGGCAATGAGCAGGCCCCATGAAGGTGTTGGTGGCTGTATTCCCACACCCAAAAAGGAAAGGCTCGCTTCGGATAAAATGGCAACACCCACTTCTAAGGTAAAGATCACAATAATCTGGTTCTTTAAGTTGGGTAATACATCGCGCGTCATGATCTGAAATTTACTTGCACCAATGGCTTGGGCAGCGGTGACGTAATCCAAACTGCGAATGCGTTTAGTGGCTGCGCGAGCAACAACTAAAAACAATGTCCAATGCAATGCACCAATCACAACGATGACGACTAAAATGGATGGACCCACTAAAAATACAATGGTCATCGCCAGTAATAGGCCTGGAAGCGCTAACTGGCAAGTCAAAATATAATTAACCACTTGGTCAACCCAGCCGCCAAAAAAGCCAGCTATTATGCCAAGGGTTACACCGATCAACATACCGACGCAGGCTGCCCCTAAGCCAATAGTCATCGAGATTCTGGCTCCGTATAAGATACGGATTAAATAATCTCGTCCGTTACCGTCTGTGCCTAACCAATGCTGCCAAGTGCCACCGTCAACCCATGCAGGGGGTAGTAAACGCATGCTAAGGTCTTGTTCAAAAGGAGATACGCTTATAAACAAAGGTGCAATAAAACCTAAAAACGCAATCACCAACAGCAAGCCAAGGCCAAATTTAAAACCTTTATGGGTGCGAGCTTTGCGCAGCATTACTTCACTGGGGGTCATATCACGTAAATCTTTTTTAGCTGTAAGTTTGTTAATAATATTCATGTTTATTTCCTCAGCCTAGGGTCGAGATAAACATTGAGAATATCGGCGAATAAATTAAGCGCTAAGAAAGTAAACGCAAAGATAAATACCAAAATTTGTACTGTGGGTATATCTGCACCCAGTATGGACTCTAAAGCTAACCGGCCTAAACCATTAATGGCAAAAACAGATTCTGTAATCACTGAACCACCAAATTTATGTCCTAATTGCACTGCCAGGACACTAACCACTGGTAATAGGGCATTACGCAAAGAATGGCGGATTAACAGCTTCCAGCCAAAATAGCCTTTTGATCGCGCTGTGCGAATGTAATCGGCGTTCATAACTTCTAAAAGCCCTGTTCTCATCAAGCGCATAACCGGCGGGACTGAACTAGTTCCTAAAACCAAAGATGGCAAGATGAAGTGATAAAGAGTTTTGTCACCTGAAACAGGAAATATGGGATAGATCACGGCGAGTAAAATAATCAGCATTAAGCCGAGCCAAAAATTGGGAATGGCCTGGGCAGAAACCGCGATTCCCAGCGCAAAACGGTCAATCATTGTATTTGGCTTTAACGCAGCAGCGCAACCTAGAGGAATGGCAACTAAAACAGTGACTGAGAGAGACATTAACGCCAAGGTGAGAGTTTCGGGTATACGTTCAAGAATAAGTTGATAAACAGGTTTGTTCCAGTAGTAACTGGTACCAAAATCACCTTGAAGGAGGCCAGAAAACCATTCTAAATACCGCACTGCTATTGGCCGATCAAAGCCGTAGCGTTCCCTTACTTGTTCAATCTCAAGAAAATTGGCTTCTTCACCGGCAATAGCCTGGGCCGGGTCGATTGCAATATTCAGTAGAAAAAAAGCGACAACCGATAATGTCAAAGCAACGGCAATGACAACCAGAAGGCGATTCATGATAAATCTCAGCATAAAAAAATCCAAAAAAATATTTTTTGAAAGGTATTAAGTAGCCAACTCTGGCGCATTTAACATCGAAAGAGTTGGCTCGGTATAGCTACTTCATTATTACTTCCAAGTAATATTCCAAAGGCGCGGGTAGCCATCAGGGTCTTGGTTAAAGATAATGTCTGAGCTTGATAGTACGCCTTCAGGGTAAGTCCAAAGTGGAACCCAATAAGCTTGGTCAGCAATTAATGTTAAGCCTTCGGCGTATAGACGCTTGCGCTCTTTCAAGTCGAGGGTTCTCTCTGCGCTAAGCATCAGTTCATTCACTTTTGGGTCACCTGAAAGGTTGCGATCACCTGATTCAGGGGCACGCCAGTGAATGTTTGAAATCGTGGCGGTATCGGGTGAAGCAGTTGAGCCCCATGTACCGAAGTAAGCGCGGATTTCACGAGCTTTACGGGCTTTGTTTAAGCCGGCAAGCTTGCCATGTTTCAAGTTTACACGAATGCCTACTTTACCCAGGTCGGATGCTAGGGCTTGTGCCGCTTCTTTATCGCGGTAGCTCCAGAGGTCTAAATCAAAGCCATGAGGAAAACCAGCTTCTGCAAGCAAATTTTTAGCTTTTTCGGGGCTGTACTCGTATTGTGCAACATCTTGATAGCAACCGAACACAACAGGGTTACAGGCGGTATGAACTGCTTTTGCAGGGCCACCAATAAGGTGTTTGGCTATGCTACCGCGGTTGATGGCATGGTTCATTGCGCGTCGTACTCTGACGTCTGTAATAGGGTGGCCTTTACCAGAATAGCCACCGGCATCCAACACTAAGAAACCAATACGCAGGCTTTGGCCAATTTGGTAATTGATACGGCTTGAGCGAGCCATGGCAGTACCGAGATCCTGTTTAACGCTGTACATCCAATGGATGCCACCACTCATTAGCTCTGCCTGCTGTGTGCCAATATCGGGAATTGAACGAATGACCATGTTTTTAATGGCAGGGAAGCCCTTTGCACCACCAAAATAATCTTCATGGCGCTCCAACACAACTTCAACACCAGGGTCAAAAGAGACCACTTTATATGGACCAAGACCATTCAGGGAAGTTGCTTGTGCATTACTGTCGTAGTTGCCTTCAACACCCATTATTCCGTTTTGACGAATGCGTACTCGGTATAAGTCATTAAAGAGGTTTGCATACGGCTCTTTAAGATTGAATCGAACCGAAAATTGACCTGTCTTTTCAATGCTTTTTAACCAGTCAGAAATTTTCGCGTGGCGGCTATTTTGGTCGTCTTGCATGATAAAATTGTAAGTGTAAACAATGTCATCTGCCGTCATTTTTTCGCCACTGTGGAAAGTGACATCTTTGCGGAGATTTACTTCTACAGTAGTGTCGTTAACAATTTTAAAGTCAGATGCTAAGCTCGGTACATAAGCTAGGGTTTTTGGCTCAACGTAAAAAAGAGAGTCATCCACTAAATCGCCTAAGATGATGTACTCAGTTTTGGTACCAAAGTTATAATCTAAGTTCGTCAGTTCTCTCGAAAATGCCACCACAATGGTATCATCTGATTTATCTGCAAATGCAATATTTGGCAGGATGGTAAGTGCCGCCAGTACAATGCCTGACGTGTATTTCAACCATTTGAGCATGTTTTTCTCCTTATTGTTTTTGTTGCTTGGAAAGCTATTGTTGAATTTTTATGTCATAAAAGTATGCAAGCATTTGCTAGTTGTGTAAAGTTGAATTAAGTTAACTTTAGTTCGAATAATTGGAATCATGCGTATGCAGAAAGATAAGATGATAAATCCAAGGGCATTGAAACTGTTTCATATCGTTGCAAATACCGGCTCACTGGCAGCTGCTTCAGAACAGTTTCACCTGTCTCCTCCAGCGGCTAGTCGAATGATCTCCATTTTGGAATCCGATTTAGGGTTTAAGCTATTCTCACGGGAAGGCCGCCACCTTACTCTGACGGTCGAAGGCCATCGTTTTTTACGCGAAAGCTTACCAATTTTGAATAATTTCCAAAGTATTGAGCAAATTGCGCAGGACATTAAATCAAAGTCTGCCACTGCGTTAAGGATATTATCAACTGCCCCAGTAGCTGTTTCATGGATAACTCCAGCTCTGGCACAATTGAAAACCAATTACCCCGATCTAGCCTGCGCAGTTGAAATTGCGGATCATTTGGGTATGCAATCTCTTGTTGGCAGTCGTTCTCATGACATTGCCGTTGCATCTTTGCCTTTAGGGAAGGCATCATCTAATTTGTCGGAGCTTCCCATATGTGAATTCAGGTTTGAAGCCGTCATGCAAAAAAACCATCCGTTAGCGGAAAAAGAATCCGTTTCAGCGACTGATATAGCAAATTATCCGCTGATATCGCTGTATCAAGGTCAAATTGGACGCACACGCCAAGACGATTTTATCCAACTGCAAAACATTAATATCACCCCGCAGTTTGAAACTTCTTCCTCGATTGTTGCTCTTTCTCTTTGCCAACAAGGTTTCGGCGTAGCGTTGATGCCATCGGTTTACCTTCTTAATAATCAAGACCAACATTCCAACCTTATTAGCCGTCCCACAACCCCTGAGCGCTGGATTCCGTTTGGCGTGGCGATCCCAGCGGGGCAAAAACTTTCGAAAATTCAGCAAGAGTTTTTGGATAATTTGAAAAAAACTGCCAGTGAGAAACCTGGAACAAGACCCATTCAATCATAATACCATTGAGTCTTTAGCATCATAGGTAATGGGAATAGCCACTGCGTCACAAGCTTTATTAAAGCACGATGTAGTTCCAGCCCTTTGTTCTTGAATGGCGTATCACACACTTAATTTCGGTAGTTTGTGAGTTCAATTAAGTTTATGACTCAAAAAGTAAGAGAGGCAAATCAGAAATGGTTCGCCTTTTTTTGTTACTTGCATTTAACCAAGAATCTTCTATCAAACTCATTAATGAAAAAGTTCACTTCTACTTCATTATATTCGTGATAAAGGCTCTGTAAATGGGGGGGGGCATGGGGCAGTTCACGGCACATACAGTGTGAAAACGTCTTAATTATTCACCAAATTCACCTAGCTGTTTTAATCAGGCAACACACATTCATTGTGCCATTATACATCCTTAACTAGCTGCCCGATGAAGTATGAAAGAACAACAAATAAGCTTCTGGAAAAAACTCAAAAAAGCATTGCGTTCGATATATGCTAAGTGCCACTATATCAACAAATAGGTCATAATAAAGACAAAAATATAAATGAAGAAAATTGCTCTGGATGCTATAGATATTCGCATTTTGTCTGCATTACAGCAACATGGAAAGGTGAGTAAGTCGAAATTGGCAGAGCTGGTTAACCTCTCACCCACACCTTGTTGGGTGCGTTTAGATAAGCTTAAAAAAGCAGGACTTATCCGCGGCTACCAAACCGATATTGATCTCGAACGTATTGTGGATCTTACCAAAGTGCTTGTGACAATCTCCTTGGAGAATCATAGTAAAGTTGACTTTGATCGTTTTGAATATTATATCCAGAAAATGGACGCTATTATTGAATGCGACGCCACTGGTGGTGGTTGTGATTACGTGATGAAGGTCATTGCCAATAACCTGACTGATTTTCAGAGTTTAATTGAACAACTGCTAAATGCAGAAATCGGTATCGATCGCTACTTTATCTACATCGTCACCCGGCAAGTAAAGTCCGTTGCACCCAACATTTCAAAGCTTATTACCCCTACAGCCTGAATAAACAAACTAGCTATCCCGTCCAGAAAATACTGTCATTGATCGTGCGTCTCAGCTGCGCTAAGTCCAAACGGATTTATTATTGAGCTAAAACAGACTCTACAGTCACATCTGCTAATGTTTTTAGTCCAAATTAATAATTGGTTTCTCATATGCTGTTATTAGTAATTAAGTCTGACAGGAAACAATTCCGGCCAAAATAACAGCCTGGATATATGAGGATTACAGCTTGAGCACAGAGCAGGAATTTGGCTTCGGCACACAGATCCGTAATTCACCGTATTTTGATGCCACAGTGCGCTGGGGTGCTAAAGACTTTTCAGTCTATAACCATATGTATATCCCCAGAGACTTCGGTAATCCTGTGGAAAATTTCTGGAACTTAGTTAATCACGCTATCCTCTGCGACGTTGCTGTCGAACGCCAGGTGGAAATTACCGGCCCGGATGCCGCAAAGTTCGTTCAATTACTCACCCCACGTGATCTTGCAAAATGCGCCGTAGGCCAATGCAAATACGTACTGTTGACTAATGCCGAGGGAGGCATATTGAACGATCCGATTTTATTGCGTCTGGCTGAAAACCACTTTTGGATTTCTCTTGCCGACAGTGACGTTTTATTCTGGGCTCAGGGTGTTGCTACTCATTCTGGACTGGATGTTAAAATCAGTGAACCAGATGTTTCTCCGTTGCAGCTACAGGGGCCTAAATCTGGCGAAGTCATGCAAGCTCTGTTTGGCGACAGTATTCTGGATCTGAAATATTACTGGCTTCGCGAATATGATCTGGACGGTATTCCATTAATCGTCTCTCGCACAGGCTGGTCAAGTGAACTGGGCTACGAATTATACTTACAAGACAGCTCAAAAGGCGATACATTGTGGGAGAAGATCATGGCAGCAGGGCAGCCTTTGGGTTTACAACCTGGTCATACATCATCAATCCGTCGCATCGAAGGTGGCATGCTGTCTTACCATGCAGATATGGACATCAACACCAACCCTTACGAGCTAGGGTTTGATCGACTCATTGATCTGGATGCCGATTTTGACTTTATTGGTAAAGCTGCATTACAAAAGATTCGCCAGCAGGGCGTCAGCCGTAAGCATGTCGGGTTAATTATCTATGGGCCTGCGATGGTCGGCTCCAATACCCAATATTGGGCATTAGAAAAAGACGGCGTTAGAGTCGGACAAGTGACGTCGGCTATTTTCTCACCGCGGCTGGAAAAGAACATTGCTCTGGCGATGGTTGAGGCACAATTTTCCGGATTAGGCACAGACTTTGTCGTTGTAACATCTAAGGGTAACGCCACGGCCACTGTTGTAGAAAAACCTTTCTTTGACCCAAAAAAGGAACTGAAAGCCAGCTAACTTCACTAAGAAAAGGGCGGAATATGACCGAACAATCCATAGTTTTAGCCAACATCAATGCGCAGGGGATTTTGCGACTAACTCTAAATAACCCTGCCAGACGCAATGCTCTATCAGAGGCAATGCTGGCTGAGTTACATCAGGCAATGCAAGACGCAGCTATAGATCCCAAGGTTCGGGTCATAGTACTCGCCGCCAAAGGGCCGGTATTTTGCGCTGGGCATGATCTTAAAGAACTCACTGCTGGCCGAAAAGCAGATGATAAGGGTCGCGAGTATTTTAGCAAAATCATGTCGATGTGCGGCGCAATGATGCAAGCCATTGTCAATAATCCTAAGCCGGTGATAGCCGAAGTTTCGGGACTGGCTACGGCTGCCGGCTGTCAGTTAGTTGCCAGTTGTGATCTCGCATATGCCGATGAGGCCGCTGCGTTCAGCACGCCCGGTGTCAATATTGGTTTGTTCTGCTCAACCCCGATGGTGGCACTGTCGCGCAACGTCTCCAGTAAACATGCGCTGGAAATGCTGTTAACCGGAGAGATGATTTCGGCTCACAGAGCCATAGAGATTGGCCTGATTAACAGAGCAACCAACACCGCAGAGCTAACAGCTACGACAATGGAAGTAGCCAGCAAAATAGCGGCTAAGTCGAGTAAAACTCTGGCGGTTGGCAAGCAGGCTTTTTATCAGCAGCAACAACTATCGCTATCCGAAGCCTATGATTTTTGCGCCAATGTAATGGTCGAAAACATGCTGGCCAAAGATGCCAAAGAGGGCATTAATGCCTTCATAGAAAAACGTATGCCACAGTGGAGTGATGAATAAATGGGCAACGCTAATAATCCCTATCAGCTCGGTCTTGAGCGTAATCCGGCTAATTTCCAACCGCTTACGCCACTGGGTTTCTTAGAGCGTGCCGCCAGTGTCTTCCCTGAGAATATCGCCATTATCCATGGCCAGTTAAAGCGCAATTACCAGCAGTTTTATTCGCGCTCACGTCAGTTAGCATCTGCTCTGGTGGGACGTGATATTGGTCGGGGTGACACGGTATCAGTGATGCTGGCAAATACCCCGGCTATGTTGGAATGTCATTACGCAGTGCCCATGTGCGGCGGCGTGTTGCACTCAATCAACACCCGACTTGACCCGACAGCCATTGCTTTTCAGCTTGACCATGCCCAAGCCATGATTGTAATTGTCGATAGCGAATTCATACCCATCATGCAGCAGGCATTGGCACAAGCCAGGGTTCAGCCTTTGCTTGTTGTATATGATGATGTTGAGTATCTTGGTGAGCGTTACCCAAGTAACGCACTGGACTATGAAGCCTTGTTGGCAACAGGAGATGAAAGCTTTGCCTGGCTTATGCCCGAAGACGAGTGGGATGCTATTTCCATTAACTATACCTCAGGTACAACAGGTGATCCCAAAGGGGTGGTCTCACACCATCGCGGCGCTTACCTGCTGGCCCAGGGCAACGCTTTAACTACGACCATGCCCAAACATGCTGTCTACTTGTGGACTCTACCCATGTTCCATTGTAATGGCTGGTGCTTTCCCTGGACCTTATCGGCAGTCGCTGGTACGCATATCTGCCTTCGTCAGGTTCGCGCTGAATCGATATGGCAGGCGTTAAAGAAGCACAAGGTCAGCCATCTTTGTGGGGCACCTATTGTCATGTCATTAATTTTAGCTGGGCAGGCTGACTATCAGGCATCACAACGGATTCAATTTCTAACCGCTGCGGCACCTCCACCTGAGAAAACCCTGACGCAGATGAGTGCAGCAGGCTTTGACGTTGTCCACCTGTATGGTTTGACCGAAACCTATGGTCCTGCTGTCGTCAATGAGTGGCATCATTCATGGAATCATTTACCTGATCCAGACCAGGCAGCGCTTAAAGCCCGTCAGGGGGTGCGTTATTTGCCATTAGAAGCGCTCAGCGTATTGAATCCAGAATCGATGCAGCCTGTACCACATGACGGTGAAACCATCGGCGAAGTAATGTTTCGCGGTAATGTCGTCATGAAAGGTTATTTCAAAAACCCGCAGGCAACCCAACAGGCCTTTGCCGGTGGCTGGTTCCATTCAGGTGACCTGGGCGTTATTCATCCGGATGGCTATATACAGCTTAAAGACCGCTCTAAGGACATCATTATTTCCGGTGGAGAAAATATTTCGTCTATAGAGATCGAAGCTGCCCTCTACAAACACCCGGCAATTGCCGTAGCGGCTGTGGTTGCTATGCCAGATACAAAATGGGGTGAGCGGCCCTGTGCATTCATTGAGCTGGCTGAAGGTCAAGCAGCCAGTGCAGCACAACTGCTCGATTGGTGTCGTGAATTACTGGCTAGCTATAAAGTCCCCGCACGTTTTGAATTCTGTAGCATTCCACGTACTTCAACAGGTAAAATTCAGAAGTTCGCACTTCGTCAAACGGCTAGCAAGCTAGCTTAAAAAAACAAACGAATCGATGGCTAAGATATGAACATTAGAAAAGTAGAATACGCGATAATTGGCTCGGGCACCGCGGGGCTGGGGGCTTACTCCAAAATACGTCATAAGACAGATAACTTTGTCATGATCCAGCACGGCCCATACGGTACTACTTGTGCAAGAGTTGGCTGCATGCCAAGTAAGATGCTGATAACTGCTGCTGACCATGCGCACGAGATGACCCAGGCATCAAAGTTTGGTATTCATGCTGAACCGGAGGTTGATGACAAACAGATTTTTAACCGAATACGCAGAGATCGCGCCACTAAGTTTGTCGGTAACGTGTTAAAACAAATCGGAAAAATACCTGATCAATTTAAGCTGCAAGGCCGTGCTAGGTTCCTTTCAAACAACCAAATACAAGTCGATGACGATTTAATTATTGAAGCTGAAAAAGTGGTTATCGCATGTGGTACCAGACCCTACATACCAGAAGAGTTAAAATCTGTAACGGGCAAAATACTGACCAGTGATACTGTTTTTGAAATAGAAAGTCTGCCCAATTCTATTGCAGTGATAGGTCTTGGGGTAATTGCTTTAGAACTAGGCCAATCCCTTCACCGGCTGGGTGTTAAAACCAGTTTCTTTGGCCGTACCGGGAAAATCGGCGACTTAACCCATCCGGACTTACAGGCAGAAACATTTAAGTGTCTCAACCAAGAGCTGGACATATTGCAAAAAGGCAGGATCGTCGAAGCTTGGGAAGACGATGACGCTGTCGTTATTGCCTATGAACAACATGATGGCAGCGTCATTACTAAAACCTTTGACGCCGTTTTAGTGGCCACCGGGCGAGTCTCTAATGTTGACCAGATGGATATCCACAATACAGATATTCAGCTGGATACTAACGGGATTCCTGTTTTTGATCCTCAAACTATGCAATGCGGCAATTTGCCAATATACATAGCGGGTGACGCGACCAATGATCTGCCACTTTGGCACGAGGCCTATGACGAAGGCCGTATCGCTGGAAATAACGCACTGAATTACCCTCAGGCGGAGAAAATTACCCGCAAAACACCCTTAGCTATCTACTTTACTGACCCACAGATGGCTATCGTCGGACTCAGTTACCAACAGTTAAAAGGCACCCAGATAGTTATTGGTGATGTTCCTTTCAATGGCCCCAGGCACGAAGTCTGGAAAAAAACTCAAGGGCGGATGCAGGTTTATCTGGATGCACATTCAGGTGAGATTCTCGGTGCCGAATTACTGGGTCATCAGGCGGAGCACCTTGCTCATTTATTAGCGTTAGCAATTACCCACAAAATGACTGCTGATCAATTTCTGGAGATGCCTGTTTATCACCCAAGTGCCGAAGAAGTTCTGAAAAAAGCCCTAGATAACGCGAGGTTTCAACTTACAAAGACCTAACTAGTAAGGACCTATGACCTATGGTATTGGGATAATTTACCTAAACCCTCAATAAGCAGCCAAATGGATGCTTTTATTACGTCATCTCTTATTAGTATGATCCAACGAGTTTGAGGTTTTAGCTATTGTGCGGTTAAGTCTGAACTAATATCTAAAATATCGGATCAAATGTTAGTAAGCAAAGATTATAAAAATTTGAGTCAGCCACAAACTTTTTAGAGTCGTAAGTCGTAAGTCGTAAGTCGTAAGTAGGAAGTAGGAAGTAAAAAAGGCGAATCAAAGATGGTTCGCCTTTTTATTTAGCTGTTTTTAACCAGTAAGTTCTTTATCAATGTCACTAATGGAAAATTTATCGTCTGCTTCAGTGAGGTACGCGGTGATTAGTGTTGGCTGGCTATTTCTTTCAGTGCCTTCTCAAATACATCAGCGGGTTGCCCGCCACTGATCAAATGCTTATCGTTAATGATCACCGCAGGTACTGAACTAATACCTTGCGAGTGGTAAAAGCTTTGCCGCTCGCGCACTTCTTGCTCATATTGTGCACTGTCCAATACTCGGCTGGCAGCCTGAATGTCTAGTCCGACACTTGCTACCACCGTCAGTAGTTGTTGGTGATCGCTGGGGTTGCCGCTTTGTTTGAAATATAAATCAAAAAACGCCAGTTTAAGTTGGCTTTGTTTGCCAAATTGTTTGGCCCAGTACAGCAACCGGTGAGCGTCAAAGGTATTGTAAATTCTACCGCCATCACTATTACTGAACGTATAGCCAAGGGCTAAACCACGTTCTCGGATCATCGCCCGGTTTTGCTCTATTTGAGCAGTATTTATGCCATATTTGTCAGTGAGGTGCTCAACTATATCCTGACCCTCGGCTGGCATAGCAGGATTGAGTTCAAAGGGTTGCCAGCTGATGTCGGCGGTTATATCTGGTTCCAATGTTGACAGCGCCTGTTGTAGCGCTTTATAGCCAATAATGCACCATGGGCAAGATATGTCGGAAACTATGTCCAGTTTAAGTGTGATAAGCATAGATAAGATCTCTTGTAACTAATTGCGCCAGAATAACGCATTTTCCTGGTTTGGTCAGACAAATTAAATAAGATATGCAATGTTAGATTTACAGAATTTAACATTACCCCGTTTTCAGGGACAGGTAGTTAACATCAGCTTGAGTTAGGGGTCTATTATGTCTGAAATGCTTAAGGAGCATCAATTGTATATTTTATAATTTGCTATAAAGTGTTCGGGTTGTTAAATCCAGTTCAGTGGCGGTAGGTCCTCTTTTAAATCGATTCCTTTGTAAGGTCTCAGTGATCCAATCTTTTTCAGTCAGTGGCTGTATATAAATAGACCAACTACTGGACATAATAGAATGAAAAAGTAATGATGATCATTCGTGGCTTTAGGATAAGGAGTGGCATATCAAACTTGATCATTGGATATTTATGAATCTTAAAAAGTCATCCTCCGTGCAACTTGTCTTGGCTGTCTCGATCTTTCTATCCTTTGTTACCATCTACGCCATTCATAGTTACAAACAACAGCTAATGCACTCAGCTATTCACAGCTCCTCTGGCAGTTATGTCACTAGAATTGAGAGTAATATCAATCAGGCATTATCTGCCACTTTTCCACTCGCCACCCTGATACGAATTCAACAGGGCGATACAGCGGGTTTTACTCAACTTGCAACTGAAATGTTGCCTTTTTACCCTAGCGTCTCGGCTCTGCAACTAGCCCCTGATGGTATTGTTCAATACGTTGTGCCCTTAGCAGGGAACGAAAATGCTATCGGGCATAATATACTTGCTTCATCTAATTGGAATAAAGAAGCTATTACTGCCATAGATAACCACAAATTATCCCTGGCAGGCCCTTTTGATCTAGTACAAGGAGGCCTTGGAGCCGTTGGCCGACTACCTATTTATTTACAGCGTGCGGGCGACGGGCAATATTTTTGGGGCTTCGTTTCAGTATTAATACGTTTTCCACAAATACTCGAAACGGTAAAACTGCCAGACCTTGCAGAGGCTGGATTCGCCTATCAGCTATCACGTATTCACCCCGATAGCGGAAAAACTCAAATTTTTGCAAACTCAGCAGAACCAATACTAGATAACCCTGTCGTCAGTATTATAAACATTGCCGATGCGACTTGGCAGTTGAAAGTGTCACCTAAAGCTGGCTGGGTTAACTACAGTTCAATATTGTTAATGTCTCTGGCCGGAGTCCTTTTTTCGATACTAATATCATTTTTCACTGCAGCCATAAAGCACTTCAGAGGCAATCAACAATCACTTAAAGATATTGTATCGCAACGCACTATAGCACTGGACAACAATTTCAAACGCCAGAAGTTGGCATTTAAGTCCGCTAAACAAGGCTGGTTTGAGATAAATATCCAGACCGGTGACTTTATTTTGAGCGATGAATATGTGAAGTTGCTCGGTCATGATCCATCGAGATTTACAACAACCCTTAAACAATGGCGTCAAAACGTGCATCCGGATGACTGGAAATCCGCCTTCAAACTCTATAAAAAATGCCTGCAAACGGGTTCGACATTTGAGTTGGAATATAGGAGAAAAACTCGAGACGGAAAATGGTTATGGATACATACCGTGGCTGAAATCACTCAGTGGGACAAACATAACAATCCTCTGCTCTGTACAGGAATTCATACCGATATTTCACTGCGCAAGCAGATAGAGCTCAGAGATTATGCCCGCAACGCTGTGTTGGAGAGTTTATTACGAGGCGAAACGCTAAAAAAGACTCTGGAACTCATAGGAAAATTCATCGAACAGGAAAAGTCGGGCGCATTATGCAGCGTTCTTCTAGTAAATACACAAGGCACACAATTGCACTCGGGTGTGTCAGCAAGTCTGCCTGATTATTATATTAAAGCAATTGATGGCACCAATATCGCAGAGGGTGTCGGCAGCTGCGGTACTGCTGCTTTCAGGCAAAGTAGAGTTATTGTTGAGGATATCCAAACTCATCCCTATTGGGCTAAGGCAAAAGGGCTTGCTGCCAAAGCCCAGTTAGCGGCTTGTTGGTCTGAGCCTATCATCGGCGCAAACAAACAACTGCTGGGCACCTTTGCAATCTACCAGCGGAATCCTAGTAAGCCTACTAAAGACGATTTTAAATTACTTGAATTTGCAGTCCAGCTAAGCGTAATAGCCATTGAAAGAAATCTGTCAGATGAAAAGCAGCGGCTCTCTTCCCGTGTCTTTAGTAATACTAATGAAGGCATCTATATTGCCGACACATCACGGACTATTATTGATATTAATCCCGCTTTCGCAAGCCTCACTGGATACAACCGCAGTGAAACATTAGGCCAGAAGACAAGTATCCTCAGGTCTGAAAAAAACACTCCTGCTTTCTTTGAGGGTATGTGGCAGTCGCTTATTGAGCAAGGCCACTGGCAGGGCGAGATTTGGGGGAGAAAGAAAAACGGCGAACACTTTGCAGCCCGCCTCTCCATGTCTGCACTGGCCAACGATGATGGTGTAACGCAACACTACGTCTGTGTATTCTCTGATATAACCCAAAGTAAACAACAGCAACAAAAGCTAGAATTTATGGCGCACTATGATGAACTCACTCGGTTACCAAATCGCGCACGCCTTGCAGAGCGGTTCAGCTTAGCCATTGCTCATAGTAAACAATCTGACACACAGCTCGCCGTTTGTTTTCTTGATATGGACAATTTCAAACCGGTCAATGACAACTATGGGCATGACATAGGGGATCAATTACTGGTCGCTGTAGCTCAACGAATCAGTAGCAGTATCAGGGATGAAGATACTGCTTCACGCCAGGGTGGTGATGAATTTGTCCTTCTGCTAGGTGATCTAGAATCACTTGAACACTGCGACGATATACTGCAAAAAATTCTATATTATCTGTCTCAGCCTTATACTATTGATGGACATATATTTACCATCACTGTGTCAATTGGGGTAACGTTATTTCCCGTTGATAATGCCGATTTAGACACCTTGCTCCGTCACGCTGATCATTCAATGTATCAAGCAAAGTTAGCAGGGAAAAATCGTTATCATCTTTTTAGCCCTAAGCAAAATCAACAAAAAATTCAGAAACGCCATCAACTTGAGGAGCTACAGCAAGCTTTTTCTGATAACGAATTTTCTTTATATTACCAACCAAAAGTCAATATGAAGACTGGAGAGGTCTTCGGCGCTGAAGCGTTGATTCGCAGATTGCACCCTGAGAAAGGATTGATTCCACCGGGTGAATTTTTACCTATCATTGAAGGCACGGAGCTAGAAATTATAATAGGTGACTGGGTTATTAATGAAGCACTGAAACAAAATACTCAGTGGCAACAGCAGGGGATTTTCATCGAAGTGAGTGTTAATATTTCTTCCTATCACTTGCACTCACCATCATTTTTAACCCAGCTCGAAAATACTTTAGCAAATCATCCCAATCTAAATGCCAAGTATTTACAATTAGAAATATTGGAAAGCAGTGCACTGGGTGATCTAAATGCTATCCGCAGTATCCTCAATACTTGTCGGGAGAAATTCGGGGTGAATATCGCTCTGGATGACTTTGGTACAGGTTATTCCTCACTGACTCACTTGAGATTCTTACCTGCGAACACGATCAAAATTGACCAGAGCTTTGTAAAAAATATGCTCGATGATCCCGAGGATTATGCCATTATTGATGGGGTGCTTGCTCTGGCAGGCTCGTTTAATCGAAAAGTCATTGCCGAAGGTGTTGAAACAACGGAACACGGTATGATGTTACTGGAAATGGGCTGCGACGCAGCACAAGGTTATGGCATTGCCCGGCCTATGCCAGCAGTTGAGATACCCAATTGGTTAGATAACTACACCCCAAATTTGCAATGGTTGGACAGTGGCAATAAACGTGTAAAAAAGAGCATATCAATTTAGATAATAAGAAAATAAAGTCCTATAAATTAAATAGTTATAAGTAAATCTGCGGCAGTACAACAAGGGTGCTGATTTTGCTGTTTAATATTGTCTGTGAGCTAGCGTCAGGCAGCCATAATAGCTATGTTTGGTAAACCAACACTTAGACAGTTTTAGAGTCTCGCCGCTGTTCTAACTCAGCCACATAAGCCACTTCGTTGCCTGATCAGTGCCTGCTTAACAGCTGCAATGTAGTAAGTCGTAAGTAGTGAGTTGTAAGTTGTAAGTAGTAAGTCGTAAGTAAAAAGGCAAATCGGGAGATTTGCCTTTTTTGTCATCTAATTATTTTTGATGAATTTTCTCTTGTGCTGCATCTTCAGCCTCTAATCCCATTCGCAAAAGTGTCACTTTACGCTTGAACCGGCACCGGCACCGGCGTATAAGTGATCAATCATTGCTGAATATTCAGCAAATTATTCAGCAGCGGATCCAGCATTGCTTTACTTTTAATGGCGAAACAATATCCGGCTAAGTGGCAAAGAGCTCAGCTACATCCATCACTTGGAAAAATGAGCCATTAACAGTGCAATAAATGACTGGGTAATCAGAGAGGGCGTTGCTGAGTGAGGTTGTACCACGGCGTAATCCCAGCTTACCTCTGGCAGGAAGGGTTTGATTACAACCTCCGAATCCTGATTTTCAGTGATAAACGGATCCAGAATCGCCACTCCGGCCCCCCTTTTAACCAATTCATATACTGTACGGTGGGTCCGTGTTTCAATCGCAAAAGTGCGTTTAATATTCTCGCGGGCAAATATTTCGTCTACCTTGGCCCGGAAGGGGCTGCCACGAGACAGTGATATAAAGGGTTCATTCTCCAGATCCCGTACATGGATGACTGATTTTTCGCAAAGGGGATGGTCGGCTGGCAGGACGCAGACCGCCTTTTGTCGGCAAATGTTCTGAACCTGTAAACCTAGGTTTTCACGGCTGGAAAGAGAAATTATTCCCAGGTCCTGTCGCTGAGTACGTACCAGATCCAGCGCCTGGATCCGCGGGGCAGACTCGAGCTCAATACTCACCTTTGGATGTTGTTGCAAAAACTCTGAGACTAAGGAGGGAAGAAAGCTATCCACGCACACCGGCATCGCCACAATCCGTAGGCTCCCCTGCTGTTTATTGACGATGGAATCTGCAAACAGACTTATCTCTTCCAGCCCAATAAAAGCCCTGTCGACTTGCCGAAACAGCGCCTGAGCTTCGGGGGTGGGTTCCAGACGGTTAGGTTTTCGAACAAAAAGTTTGAGTCTGGTTTGGTATTCTAGGTCAGAAATCAGGCGGCTGACAGCGGGCTGAGTGATGAACAGCATTTTAGCAGCCTCGGTGCCTGACCCGGTTACCATCACTGCTCTAAAAGCCTCAATCTGACGAAAGTTCATGGCGATACCTGTTTAATCAATAGAGTTACACGTGTGTTTATTAGCATAACATTTACTTATGCAGATGGTCATTCTTTTGAATTGAATTAATGCTTGGCCAAGTCAATAATACCCTTCCTGAAAACAGTACTGGAGCTTGGAAATGGATTGGACGTTACTTCTAATGGTGACTTTTTTAGCGGCTACGGTTCAGTCTGCTACGGGTTTTGGCTTTGGATTGATCGCCGTTTCAGCGTTCCTGATTGTGCTTAATTCAGTTGCCGCCATTCAATTGGTGATGATCATCATTCTGGTAATGTCCTGCGTGCATTGGCCGAAGTTGCGGGGCATCGCTCCCGGGTATCTTCTGAAGTGGCTGTCGATTGGCTGTGTGTTGGGTTTCCCGCTGGGTATCCTGATTTATAACCAGCTTGACCTGGATACCATCAAGGTGCTGGTGGCGGTATTGATCATCTTGATCAGCGCGCAAAATGGCTGGTACTTGTTGCGCAAGGCCAAAACTCCTACACCCCAGGACCAACCACCTCACCGTCGCGGCACGGTGATGGGGGTTGGGATTGCCTCTGGCCTGATGGCCAGTAGCATGGCAATGCCGGGGCCGGCTGTAATGCTCTACCTATCACGGAGTGCACTGAGCAAAGATGAGATTCGCGCCACCATATTAACTTTCTTTTTGTTCTCTTACGGCGGCGCCTTGTTACTGCAGGCGACCTTAATCGGTATCGAAGCTCAGACCTGGATTACTGCCGCAGTGCTTACCCCCGCCGCTTTAGTGGGAATGGTTACCGGCCATATGTTATCGAAAAAAATCAATCAACAAGTATTTAAGGGCTTAGTTCTGGTGATATTGCTGCTGACAGGCCTGTTCATGCTACTCAATCTGTAGCGAGTAAATATCCAGTCCCCTTAATAAACGATCTGACGAATACCAAAGAGAGATTATCATGTTAACCGACAAATACCCCCGAGTAGACCTATCTCACACACCAACTCCGCTGGAGGTTCTCAATAATCTCAGCAATAAACTCCAGGGGCCCCGCATCTGGGCCAAACGTGACGACTGCACCGGCCTTGCTATGGGCGGCAATAAAGCCCGTCAGCTGGAATTCTATATCGGCGATGCCATCTCCAAAGGTGCAGATACTCTGCTAACCACCGGGGCGGTGCAATCTAATCATGTGCGTATGACTATTGCCGCGGCCAGAAAGCTCGGGCTGGAAGTTGAAGTGCAGCTGGAAAAACGTGTTGAGGGCCGTCAACAAGAGTATTACCAGTCCGGCAACCCCTTTCTGATGAAATTGATGGGGGCCAAGATTCATGATTACCCAGTGGGTGAAGATGAGGGCGGTGCCGACAAGGCGATGTATCAGCGGGCCGAAGAAATCCGCAAAGAGGGCGGAAACCCCTATGTCATTCCTCTGTCGGGCGATCATATTCCCTATGGCTCACTCGGCTATGTGAAGTGTGCCGAAGAGCTTATCTTACAGTTCAAACAGCGCTCAATGAAAGTCGATGCCATTATGCTGGCTACCGGCAGTGCAACCACACATGCCGGGTTGCTGGCCGGGTTGAGGGCGTTGGGCAGCGATATTCCCGTTTACGGTTTTTGTGTGCGCCGCGACCATGTCGCTCAGGCCGAGCGGGTGTTGCAAAAGTCCCGCGTTGTCGCGGAGATGATCGATTGCCCGGGCGTGGTTACTGAAGCTGATATCTGGGTCGACGACCGCATGCTTAGGCCTGGTTATGGTCAGTTAAATGAAGATCTGTTGGAGGCTATCCGATTGACCGCAAGGTGCGAAGGCTTGCTGCTGGATCCCACCTATACCGGCAAGGCCATGGCTGGATTGATTCACTTGGTCACCAGTGGACATTTCCGTCGTTATCAAAACGTAGTGTTCCTGCATACCGGCGGTACACCCGCGCTCTTCGGCTATCCGGAAATACTGGAAGACTATTCAAACTAGCCGGCAATGGTAGCTGGCTGGCTTTAGTGTGTTGCGGGCGGATTTCTGGATCAAGAAAATGCTCGATCCCTATCCGCAACTTCCACCGGTAAGGCGATGGCTGGACTGATTCATTGGGTCACCAGTGGACGTTTTCGTCCTGATCAAAACGTGGTGTTGCTGCATACCGGCGGTACACCCGCGCTCTTCGGCTATCCGGAAATACTGGAAGATTATTGAAACTAGACGGCTGTTTTTATTTAGTTGCGGACGGATTTCTGGATCAAGCAGAGAGTCGAGCCCTATCGGAAATTTCCACCGGCAAGGTGGTGGCTGGATTGATTCATTGGCTCACCAATAGACATTTTTGTGCTGATTAAAGCGCGGTGTTGCTGCATACCGGCGGCACACCCGCTCTCTTCGGCTATCCGGAAATTTTGCAAGACCCATCAAACTAGCCCGCTCTGTTAGCTGGCTGAACAGGAGAAAAAAATGAGTTTAACAATTGAAGCGCGCCTGGATCAATTAGGCATCGAGTTGCCAGAAGCTGCGGTACCGGTGGCCAATTATGTATC
The DNA here is from genome assembly GCA_013215505.1 of Oceanospirillaceae bacterium. Classification (GTDB taxonomy): domain Bacteria; phylum Pseudomonadota; class Gammaproteobacteria; order Pseudomonadales; family Balneatricaceae; genus Rs1. The sequence continues at coordinate 115,083 of JABSQZ010000007.1, read as the reverse complement.
TTACGTGCGCTGTGGTAACCAGTTGTTTGTCTCCGGACAACTGCCGGTTGCCAGTGGTGAGTTGCTGCACCCGGGCCAGGTGGGCTCAGAGGTTTCTGTGACTCAGGCCCAGGCCGCCGCCAGACAATGTGTGCTCAATTTGATCGCCCAGGTAAAGGCAGCCTGCGACGGTGATCTGCAGAAGGTGCGCCAGGTGGTCAAGCTCGGCGGATTTGTTAACTGTGCCGCTGGCTTTACCGAGCACGCACAAGTGATCAACGGTGCCTCGGATCTGATCAGTGAATTGTTTGCAGAGAAAGGCAAGCATGCCCGGGCCGCCGTCGGCTGTTCATCGCTGCCTCTGGGGGCCGCTGTTGAAATTGAAGGAATTTTTGAATTGGCAGACGAAGCTGAGCTGGCTTAAGCACCGAACTGCAATGTAAAGAATCTTGTGCTCGCAGTCATATCGGGAGCGCTGATAGTAACCAAGCAACATTAATAAAAAATATAAGCATAAACTGGAGACTGTACATGCTAACACTGCAAAAAAACAAAAACCTTATAGGGCTGGCTTTTGCTGGCGCGCTGAGTGCGGGTTTCGCAACCTCTACCTTGGCGGCAACCAAAACTCATGTATCGATCGGCACAGGGGGGCAGACGGGGGTTTATTATGTCGTCGGCCAGTCCATCTGCAAAATGGTAAACCGCACCAGCAAGGATCATGGGCTGCGTTGCTCTGCACCGTCCACCGGGGGTTCCATCGCCAACCTGAACTCCATCCGTGCCGGAGGACAGGATATGGGTGTTGCCCAATCTGACTGGCAGTATCATGCCTACAACGGCACCTCAAAGTTCGAGTCGAAGGGAGCTTACAAATCCCTGCGGGCGGTATTTTCGGTGCATGCCGAGCCCTTCACGGTAATTGCGCGGGCGGACTCCGGGATCGAGCATTTTGATGATCTTGAAGGCAAGCGCGTCAACATCGGCAACCCAGGTTCTGGCCAGCGTGGCACTATGGAAGTAATGATGGGGCTGAAAGGCTGGACAAAATCCAGTTTTAAACTGACTGCTGAGCTGAAATCCAGTGAGCACTCTCAGGCCCTGTGTGACAACAAGGTTGATGCCTTTGTGCATACGGCAGGCCACCCGGTAGCAAACATCAAGGAAGCCGCCTCCAGTTGTGATGTACGAGTAATTCAGGTCAGCGGTGATTATGTTGACACTCTGGTTAACCAGAACCCTTACTACTCAGCGGCGCAGATCCCCGGCGGTATGTACCAAGGAACTGATAAAGACATCAACACCTTTGGTGTAGCTGCTACCTTCGTCTCTTCCGATAATGTGCCAGCCGAGACCATCTACCAAATGGTCAAGGCGGTGTTTGAAAACTTTGATCGCTTCAAGCGTTTGCACCCAGCTTTTGCGAACCTGAAGCCTGAAAATATGATCAAGGATGGTCTCTCTGCTCCTCTGCACGAAGGCGCGGTGCGATACTACAAAGAGCGCGGCTGGATCTGATTCAGAGAATCTAGCAACAGTTCTCTGTGGCTATCAGAGCCCCATCTTTGCTTGCAACGCTATAGTTTTGCTGTGAAGAGAAGGGGCACGCTCGCCGGTTGATTCCGGCGAGCGGATTATATTCCCCAATGCTAGCGGTCTGATTTTCAGATACCTTAGCCCAGGTAATTCCTATGAGCACCAATGACAATCTACAACTATCCCAATCCGGGACTGCGTCTGGCAACTTTGATGAGCTGGCATCGACGGCTGATACCGGTGGCCGACTATCATCTGGATTGACCCACAAGGTAATACTGACTGTCGCCTTTAGCTGGTCGCTGTTTCAGATTTGGATCGCATCGCCACTGCCTTATATGATTGATTTCGAGTGGCTGCGTTTCAACGGCAATCAAGCCCGCTCTATCCATCTGGCTTTTGCCATTTTTCTGGTCTTTCTAAGTTTCCCGCGTTCCGCTAAATCACCCCGGGCTTATGTGCCTGCCTCCGACTGGCTAATGGCAATCCTGGCGGCTTTCTCAGCGGCTTATTATTTTCTCGATTATGAAGCGATCTCCGATCGGGTCGGTGCACCTTCGATGCAGGACATCCTGGTAGCTTGCCTGGGCGTTCCGCTACTGCTCGAAGCTGCTCGGCGTAGTCTGGGTCCGGCGCTGATGATAATCGCTTCGGTCTTCCTGCTGTACAGTTTTTTTGGTAATTATGCCCCGGAACTTATCGAGCATAAGGGCTACTCACTGTCTCAAGTGGTTAATCACCAATGGGTGACCACCGAAGGCGTGTTTGGTGTAGCTCTGGGGGTATCTACAGATTTTGTATTCCTGTTTGTATTGTTCGGCGCCCTGCTGGAAAAGGCCGGGGCAGGTAACTATTTTATCAAGTTGGCATTTTCCATGCTGGGTCACTTCAAAGGTGGGCCCGCCAAAGCGGCGGTGGTAGCCTCAGGACTTACCGGTGTGATCTCCGGTTCTTCCATTGCCAATGTCGTCACCACCGGTACCTTCACCATGCCGATGATGAAACGAGTCGGGTTCTCGGCGGAAAAAGCCGGTGCCATCGAAGTAGCATCATCGGTAAATGGTCAGATAATGCCACCGGTGATGGGTGCTGCGGCTTTTCTGATGGTCGAATATGTAGGCATTAGCTATTTTGAGGTGATTACTCACGCCTTTTTACCGGCGGTGATCTCCTACATCGCCCTGGTGTATATCGTTCATCTGGAAGCGCTGAAGTACAACATGAAAGGGCTGCCCCGCAGGCCAATAAACCGTACTTTGATCAGCCGTGTTTCCGGTTTCCTGCTGGGATTCATGGGTGTCTGTGTTCTGGTGATGGCCGTTTACTACGGGATGGGATGGATTAAACCTTTGGCGGGAGACTACAGTGGCTGGGTCATCGCACTTCTGGTTAGTGTCTGCTACGTCTATCTGGTGCGCTACAGTACCCGTTTTCCAAAAATTGAGATGGATGACCCCAATGCTGAGGTAACACAGTTGCCCGCACCTGGGCCGATATTTAAGGCCGGACTGCACTTTCTGCTGCCGGTTGCTGTCTTGATCTGGTCGTTAATGGTTGAGCGTCTCTCCCCGGGGCTAAGTGCCTTCTGGGGTTCACTGTTGCTGATGTTTATTATCGTTACCCACCGACCACTGGATGTTTTCTTCCGTGGGCAGGGGAATATTATCGAAGCGGCGTGCACCGGTGTCAAAGATCTTCGTGATGCATTGATCACCGGTGCCCGAAACATGGCCAGCATCTCTATCGCCACCGCAGTAGCCGGTATTATCGTCGGCGCGGTGTCGCTGACCAGTGTCGGTGCCGTGCTGGCGGATGTGGTCGAGGTATTGTCTTTCGGAAATATAGCACTGATGCTCGTTCTGGTCGCAGTACTTTGTCTGATTCTTGGTATGGGCTTGCCCACCACGGCAAACTATATAGTAGTGTCGTCCCTACTAGCGACCGTGATGGTGGAATTGGGCGCGCAGAATGGCCTGATCGTTCCGCTGATTGCGGTTCATCTGTTCGTCTTTTATTTTGGACTGATGGCAGATGTGACCCCCCCGGTGGGATTAGCCTCCTTTGCCGCGGCGGCGATATCCGGAGGTAGCCCGATCAAGACCGGAATGATTGCCTTTGGTTACTCTATGCGTACGGCGGTGTTGCCGTTCCTGTTTATCTACAATACCGACCTGCTGTTGATTGATGTGAGCTGGTTTGAGGGGATCTTGATCTTCATTGTGGCGACGGTGGCGATGCTGGTCTTTACCGCCGCTACCCAGGGCTATTTTGTGATCCGCTCCAGCAAGCTAGAATCCGCACTGCTGTTGGTGGCTGCCTTTAGTTTGTTCCGCCCGGATTTCTGGATTAACCAGCTGGTCGAGCCCTACCAGCAACTCCCGGCAAGCGCACTGGAGTCCGCCATCAATGGCACCAAAACCGATGGGCATATCAGACTACGTATTAGTGGTGAAGATGATGTTGGTGACCCTATGCAGTTCATGGCGGTACTAAGGCTGCCCGCTGCAGAGAGTGCCGCCGAGCGGTTATCCAAGATCGGACTAACTTTGATCAGCAGCGATCTGGGGGTAGAAATTGATTCCACAGAAATCGGCAGTGCCGCGGCACAAGCAGGTCTCGACGCTTTCCAGCTGATAGAGAGCCTGGAAGTACCGAATCAACAACCGCCCAAACAACTGGTGTATATTCCGGCTGTGCTGTTGATTCTGTTGGTTCGGATGTTGCAGAGAAAACGCCGGAATCGACAGGCGTCTGTGGGAGTCAGCGTTTCAAGCTAAGGTACAAAATATGGGAGAGAGGCTTTGCTTCTCTCTCATATTTCATTATCTGTTGACTAGTAGTGCGGTCTTCTGCAATTTTAGCCATTGGCTAAAGCTACTGGATAAGAGTGGATGCCAATCAATTTATCTCAATTGTCTTTCTCTGTATTACTGATCTGATAGTGGTTTTGATCTCATTGTCAGAAATTGTCGCCACTGTGATTTCCCTTCTTCTCAATTCACCTTTTTGCAATTGAACTTCAGAACAGAGCTGCGCAGTAACTGTAGAATCCATTCAAATAAATTTGAGAAGCTTATCTTGGCACAATGTGATCAGGCTCTGCGCTGGTGAAGCCCGGTCCGAAAGGAGGATGATTTTCCGGCACTGGGATTTCGCGGTAGGAATATCCTGCACCGAAATCTGTTTATGTAGCAACAAGCCCCTCCATTTAGGCAGGATTGTTATCCCTAAGCCTGTTTGTACCATGGCAACCATCGTTTCAAATGCATCAATTTCACATAAAGTATTGAACTCAATGTCCTGCTCCAACAACCATTGCCAGGTTAATTTTCCTCCCCAGGTGTTTCTATCAAATAGAATTAATGGATGATTGGCTAATATTTCAGCGATGCTACCCGTTAGTTCTACGTTGGAAATCAAGCACAGCGGCTCTATGGCGATTTCTGTCATGTGAAATTTTTTCGGCACTGCAAAAGAAGGCTCTATCATAAGTGCTGCATCAATCTTCTGATCGAGTAATTGATCGTATAAATCGGCAGAGGCACCCGGGATAATGACTAAGTCTGCAGTGGCAGCCGCGGTCGAAAACTCTTTAACCAGCATAGGTACATAATCAGTTAATGCCGTTGGAATTGTCCCCAGTTTTAGCTCACCAAATAGCCCTTGCGGGGCTAAATCCGCCTTCAGCCAGAAACTGTCGGCAATCAACTTTTTCACCCGCGGTACTATTTTAATACAGGACTCTGTCGGTAATGCATTGTGACCTATACGCGAGAGTAATTTACAGTTTAGCTGCTGTTCAAGGGTTTTAATTCTCTGACTTACCGCGGTAGCAGTAAGGTTTTGTTCGCGAGCGGCTGCTGCAATTGAGCCTTGTTCAACCACGGCGATTAAGCTTTCAAGAAATCTAATGTCCATAACTATTTCTTCTCTTTGAAATACCAAAAACAAGCTAAGGTATTTTTAGACTAAGTGTTAAATTATTGTCTGTCAATAGATTACACAGAGGTGAACAATGGAAAATTTTCAGCTGCCCGACTCAGCGTTAAAGGGTCCAAGTGCATGGCTTGGGGAAGAGATGGCAAGGCACCCCGAGCGGTGGTTAACGCACTTGGCTAAAGCAGAAATTATTGAGCTTGAAAATGCTGCCAGTAAATTTATCAAGTCGGGAAAAAATATCGGCGAACTAAATAGGCAAAATTTCAACTTAGCTACTTTGGGCCCCAGATTCGCTGAATTGCGTGAAAGCCTCATTAACGGCATAGGTTTTGAAGTGATCAGAGGCTTGCCAATTAAGGGTTACGATCAAAAAATGGCCGCCACCATTTTTTGTGGTATCGGCGCTCACTTAGGTAAAGCCCGATCGCAAAATGCCCAGGGCGATGTGCTGGGACACGTTCGCAATATTGGCGCAGATGCAGAAGATACTCATACCAGAATCTATCAAACCGCTGCACGGCAAACTTTTCATACAGACTCGGCTGATTGCGTGGGGCTTCTGTGCTTAAAAAAAGCCAAGCTCGGCGGTAAATCACTGCTGGTCAGCGTGACCAGTATCTACAATAAAATGCGTGCTAGCAGGCCTGATTTACTGGCGCTGTTATGTGAACCTATCGCTACCGATAGACGCGGGGAAATACCGGAAGGAGCAAAAGAGTATTTCGAAATTCCGGTTTTCAACTGGTATCAAGGAAAGCTTACTGGGATGTATCAGCGGCAATATATAGATAGCGCCCAACGTTTCCCCGATGCGAAACGTCTAACTGCTGCACATATTGAAGCCTTGGACTATTTCGATCAGCTGGCAAATGACCCCAAGTTAAACTTTGGCATGCAATTGCAAGAAGGGGATATGCAGTTTGTTTATAACCACGCTCTGCTGCACGACAGAGAAGGTTTTACAGATTGGCCGGACGCCAAAAATCGTCGTCATTTATTTCGCCTGTGGTTGTCTCTGGAGGGGGATCGCGCTTTACCTGAGTGCTTTAAGCAACGATATGGATCGATCAAGATTGGTGACAGAGGCGGCATTATTACTAAGGATACCCCGTTAAGTTTCACTGTAAATGGCTGAGCAACAGCCGTGCAAGCTTAATTTTAACCCTGCAAAGGGTATACAACCTTCACCGGATAGATTATGAAAGAAAAAAGTAGCATTGAAATTATTAACCCTGCCAACGGCGAAGTGATTGATTCTGTCCCTATAGCCTCGCAAAAAGATGTCGAATTAACCGCGGCTATTGTAAGACAGGCAGCGTTGCAATGCCGTTCATTGAGCCGTTTGCAGCGCAGTCAAATTTTATCAAAAACCGCGCAATTAATTGCACTTGAAAAATTTCAGTTTGCCAAACTAATTACCCAGGAGAGCGGCAAAACCATTACTCAATCAAGCAAAGAGGTTGAGCGCTGCATCAATACCTTTGAGCTAGCTGCTGAAGAGGCGAAACGGCATGTGGGTGAAGTGATCCCCTTTGATGCTTATGCTGGCTCCGAAAACCGTCAGGGCTACTTTAGCAGAGAACCACTGGGCGTGGTGGTGGCCATTACCCCCTTCAACGATCCATTGAACTTAGTTGCGCATAAATTGGCACCGGCAATAGCGACTGGCAATAGTATTTTACTGAAGCCTTCTGAGCTCGCTCCACTGTCGGCGCTAAAGCTACAAGAAGTGATTGTTCGCGCAGGCTTTCCCAAAGATGCTATCGCAGTATTAACCGGTGACGCAATCACTGGACAAGCCCTGGTCGCTCTGCCCTATGTACGAATGGTCAGTTTTACCGGAGGAATTAGCACCGCAGAAGCCATTGTCAAAGCCGGTGGCCTTAAAAAATACTCTATGGATCTTGGCGGCAACGCCCCGGTTATTGTGCTGGCAGATTGTGATTTAGATAAGGCGGTAACTGCTTGTATTTCAGGTAGTTTTTGGGCGGCAGGGCAGAATTGTATAGGCACGCAACGGATCTTAATTGAAGATCAGATCTATGCAGATTTTAAGCGCAAACTACTGGAAAAAATCAAACTGATGAAGATTGGAGATCCAATGGATCCCGCTGTTGATATGGGGCCAATGATTTCTGAACGGGCGGCTAAAGCTGCTCAATTAAAAGTAGATCTTGCCGTTAAATCGGGTGCTAAAGTGCTTTGTGGTCACCGTAGAGATGGCGCATTTTATCAGCCAACTGTTTTAGAGAATGTTGGCAGTAGTGCACAGCTATTGAGCGAAGAAGTGTTTGCCCCAATCGTCAGCTTGATCGCAGTTAAAAGCTTGGATGAGGCAATCACTGTAGCCAATGCAACAGATTGCAGTTTACATGCGGGTATTTTTACTAAGGATTTAGCAAAGGCACAAAAAGCGGCGGCAGAGTTGGAGTTTAGTGGAGTGATGATTAATGACTCATCTGATTACAGATTTGATGCGATGCCATTTGGCGGCTACAAGTATGGTGGGTTAGGTCGAGAGGGGGTGAAGTTTGCTATGCAGGAAATGTCGCAGACCAAAGTAATATGTTTTGCACATTAAAGTCATCAAGCAAAGGTAATAGCGATTGCCAGAGCGAATGATTCTGGCTTTTCTTTAGCTGCCATGGTTTTTGCTTATCCAGTTGCTGACACCGTGACGGAACCCTTTGAAGCCGGTATGGTAGTCATTAATCAGAGTATCGGCGATGGGGAAAATACCCCCCGGGTTGGTGCCAAACAACGTGGATCTGCTAATCGCGGATCTGTTCAAGGTCACGGCAGTTTTCCCAAGCGAGGGTGCTTAGTAAATGAATGTATTGGATGAACCTACAAGTAATGATGCAGCTTTTTATGTTGTTGCACATGAGCCGGGTGCCGAAAGCCCCAATTTACCCACCTGGGCTCCGCTTGGGACAAACCCGATGCAGTTGCAAGAAAGTCCCGACAGACCGGTGACCCGTAAAAATATACCAGAAGTTCCCGGTGCCTTTCAGTTGCTCAATGTCTTTTCTGCAGCAGAGTGTCAACACATGATCGAGGTGAGTGAATCACTGGGGTATTTGCCGGACGCCCCGGTTTCCCTACCCCGCAGTGTGCGTCATAACGATAATGTGACTATGATTGTCGATCAACAAACAGATGCAATGATTTGGCACCGAGTAGCATCACTGTTTTCCTCAGGTGAAGATCATTTTAATGGGCTCAAACCTCTGGGGCTTAACGCTCGCTTTCGCTTTTATAAATATAACAAAGGTGATTTTTTTAAACCGCACACTGATGGTTCATGGCCAGGTAGCAGGGTTATTGATGGTGAATTAGTGACCCAGGCATACCAGGATCGCTGGAGTCAAATGAGCTTTTTAATCTATCTATCTGATGAATTTGTGGGTGGGGCAACGCAATTTTTGGTACACAAAGATGACCCAAGGCTGCCAGCCAGATTAATGGCCGATGTGAAAGAAGTGAATGTTAGAACCCCCAGCGGCGGCGTATTAGTCTTTCCCCATGGTCAGCACCCTATGCATTGTTTACACAGCTCTGAACCTATAGAAAGGGGATTGAAATATATAATCAGAACCGACGTATTGTTTGAAATCTGAATTAGAATAATGTGCTCTGAGAAGGGCGCAAGCATTAATGGCTGCACTGTTAGAATGTCGAACAGCTGTAGTGCTAATATTTATAGACTGCCCAGTAGCTTTGCAGTCTTATATCGCCAATGTTGATATTTGGCAGTCTACTTCAGCTTGCTCTACTGTTGCCCTGGTTAAGGGTGCGACAGCACTTCATCAATTACTGCTCCCAGCTCATTCGGGAGCAGTTAAACAGGACTGTCGAGTCGCTACAGTTTAAAAGCGCAGTGATAAACAGCTTAAGCCGCCGTCAATCTTTTGAAACTCACAGACGTCTATTTCTATCACTTTGTAACCCGCCGCTTCGATCAGTGCTTTGCTTTTCGGGAATCCTAAAGGCGTGATCACAGTATCGTTGATCCAGACGCTATTAGCGGCATAAGCCTCGGCTGCATCGACCTCTAAAATATTGTATTGCTGGAACTCTTCTTTAAGCAAAAACTCACCGCAAGCCAGCAAATTATTATCTTCCAGATAACCTAAACCGGTTTTTAAGTGCAGCACTTCGCGCATAGTGACGATAGAGCCGCTGAGCTGATATTTCTCTAATATCGCGATCAACTGCTCTGCACCGGCTTGGTTGGTCCGCTCTGACAGCCCAATATAGTAGTGGCTGCCTACCATCATAACGTCTCCTGCTTCCACAGTGCCGGGGTTCTCAATCTGTTCTATGTTGTCATAGAACTGTGCTATTACAGGTTTGATGGCAGTAGTTTCGCCCTGGCGAGATGGAGCACCCGGGTTAGTGATGATGGCACAATGCGGAGTCATCAAGGCTACATCTTCGACGAAAGTTGAATCAGGATAAGCTTCATCTGCTTCCAGTACTGTGACTTCTAAACCTATATCTTGCAGGACTTGCACGTAATTTTTGTGTTGTTGCAGGGCTTTGTCGTAGTCTGGAACACCCAGATCGGCGCCAGTGAGACCGCTTATCAGCGCTTTACAAGGTATTCTAACAATAGCTTTACTAAACATATCTTTCCTCAATCACTGTTCCCCAGAATATTCTGGCCGCGAGGAGATTGTCAGGCGGATGTATTCGGGAGCTGTTATAAAATTGCTGGTTAACTGTGCGAATAATGCCTCTTTAATCGACATATTTCCAGACTTATTTTACAAGCGTATAACAATTCAAGTTGGAAGTTGGAAGTTGGAAGTTGGAAGTTGGAAGTTGGAAGTAGTGAGTTTTCCAGGGGGGAGTTCTCGTTTTTTGGTTTTCTTAGATCCATGCATAAAACAATTTATAAGCGATGAACATTAGAGGTGTTGCTTTAATTAGAACAATAAACTTTTTTTAGGGTCTTTTACTTAACAAACAAAATGGTAAAAATAGAGGCAAATGTAAAGGCAAAATTAAAGAGGTGAGTATGACTCAGAAAGTTATAGGCATTATTGGTTTGGGAAACATGGGCAATGGCATGGCTCAATCTCTACTGCGTGCAGGGTTTAAGGTTATCGGTACTGATCTGGGTGAAGCACAGCAAAAGGCGGCGCGGGATTTGGGCGTCAATGTGGTCGCTAATATCCAGGCGCTCTGTGCCCAGGCAACTGACATTATTTTGTCACTGCCGATGGCTGTACATGTTCAAGCGGTGGTGAATGGAAAAGGCGGAATTATTGAGCATGCTCAACCGCAAACTTTGATTATCGATACATCAACCTCTGAACCCGAGGTAACCAGAACATTGGCGGCCCAGCTTGTGGAACGGGGTCATCAATTATTGGACGCCCCTGTCAGTGGCGGGCCTGCAGGGGCTGCAGCCGGTAGCATGGTAATGGTTGTCGGTGGTGAAACAACGGCATTGTCACGTGCCCGGCCCTATCTGGATGCACTAAGTTCAAAGGTTGTTCATTTGGGGAAATCTGGCAATGGCCATGTGGCTAAACTGATTAATAACTTACTTTGTGCTGCACATCTAATTACCACTGCAGAGGCCGTTGCACTAGGCAAAAAGGCAGGGCTTGATCCGGCGGTGTTAATCGAGGGATTAAATGCGGGTTCCGGGCGCAGCGCTATTAGTGAAGTTAATTTCCCGCGTTGGATTTTAAATCAAGGATTTGATTCTGGGTTTAGTATGCAGCTAATGCGCAAAGATGTGCGCTTGGCTAAACAGTTAATTGCCGACATGGGAATGGAGCTATCGCTGAGTGAAAAAGCGGCAGCTATATGGGCTGAGAGTGAAGACACTATTGCAGATGCAGATGATTTTAATTGCATCGTAAAAAATCACCTTTGAGACATTCAACAATGTTTAACCGATTAACAGTGAGATAGAAAATCACATTTACAGTAGCAAACATGTCGAACAGCAAATCGTAGCTCTAATAGATTGAGCAGCGCTAAGCCATTAACAGTGAGATAGAAAATGACATTTACAGTAGAGAACAACGGCGAACAGCAAGTCGCAGCCCTATTAAGGCAGTTGTTAGGTAGTGATCAATTTGGCAGTTGGATCGATGGCCAGTTAGTTGTGGGGACAGGAGAGAGCATTGACTTAGTGAATGCAGCCACTGGTAAAGTCTTTATGCAATACCAAGATGCCGGTGCCAGCAATGTCGAAAGTGCAGCGCAAGCTGCAACTATTGCCCAGCGCCAATGGTGGGCGCTGACAGCGACGGCACGTGGCCGCGCCATGTACAACTGCGGAGCAAAAGTACGCGCAAGTGCAGAAGATCTGGCTAGATTGGAATCCATATCCGCAGGTAAGCCGTTGCGTGATTGCCGTGTAGAAGTTGCTAAAGTCGCGGAAATGTTCGAATATTACGCAGGTTGGTGCGATAAAATGACTGGGCAGGTGATCCCCGTACCTACTAGTCATTTAAATTATACCCGTCACGAGCCCTACGGTGTCGTGGTGCAGATTACTCCCTGGAACGCCCCCGTATTTACCGGCGGCTGGCAAATCGCTCCGGCTATTTGTGCAGGTAATGCGGTGTTACTTAAACCATCAGAGTTAACACCTTTAAGCAGCACGGTGTTAGCCAAGCTGTTAGAAGATGCCGGTATTCCCAAGGGGCTGGTGAATGTTATTAATGGTTTTGGCCATACGACAGGCGCCACTGCTATCGCCCAAAAAGCCTGCAAAAAAGTGGTTTTTGTCGGCTCACCTAAAACAGGAAGATTAATCGCGGCAGCCGCAGCAAAAAAATTGATTCCCTGTGTGTTAGAACTCGGCGGGAAATCTGCCAATATAGTCTTTGCCGATGCAGATTTAGACCGTGCTGTTGTGGGGGCTCAAGCTGCTATCTTCGCGGCGGCTGGACAGAGCTGTGTATCGGGTTCGAGATTATTAGTACAGAAAAATGTCTACGCACAAGTCATCGATAGATTGGCATCTGCCACGGCTAAAATTGCAGTGAACTTACCTTGGCTCGAAGACACGATGGTAGGACCTGTGAATAATATTAATCAGTTCAAACATATCAAGGCACTGGTTGCTGAAGCTGTAGCACAAGGTGTAACAGTGGCCGCTGGTGGTTGTGTAGGGGAAGTAGCTGGAGGTGAAGGGGGGTATTTTTATAAACCTACGGTATTGGCAGATGTCGACAACAGTATGAGTGTCGCACAAGAGGAAATTTTTGGCCCGGTGGTCTGCGTTATTCCCTTCGACGATGAAGAGCACGCCGTTGCAATTGCCAACGATAGCCGTTTTGGTTTAGCAGGAGCGGTGTGGACTGCCGATGTGGGTCGGGCACATCGGATGGCAGCGCAAGTCAATGCGGGTACATTCTGGGTGAATAGTTATAAAGCCATTAATGTGATGTCACCTTTTGGCGGTTTTGCTGAAAGTGGCTATGGTCGCTCCAGTGGTTACGAAGGGTTGCTGGAGTACAGCCAAACCAAAAGTGTCTGGATTGAAACGGCAAAAGATGCGGCCATTCAATTTGGCTATTCTGTAGAGTAATCGCAGTGCTGAACAGATCAACAGCTCTGAATACAAAATATTCTTTAAAACTGTGCGCTTTAAAGGAAGATGATTAAAGATGTCGGATTATGTAAGAGTAATAGATATGCCGAATTTGTGGTCTACGATTGTGCAAGAAACGCAGTTAGAGGCAGATAATACTCCTTTGTTGCGCACTTTTTTGCAGCGTAATATATTACAGCACAGCAGTTTCGAAAACGCTTTATGCCACATATTAGCTGAGAAAATTGCCGAAGATAAAAGCACTGTGGCACAGTGGCAAGAGTTTCTTTACTCAATACTTCGCTCCCAGGCAGAGGCTCCTAATGATAGTGTGCAGAGCACGATTACAGAGGCAGCTTTAGCGGATTTATTATGCCAACTGCGTGGTAATGCCAGTATCAAAGACCACTATTCACCGCTGCTGTTTTTTGCCGGCTATCAAGCTTTACAGTGTTATCGTTTTGCCCACTTTTGTTGGCATCATCAGCAGCGCGCAATGGCCAGTTTCCTACAGGCTAAAACAGTCTGCTTATTCGCTGTCGATATCCACCCCGCTGCACGTATAGGTTCTGGTATATTTATGGATCACTCGGTGGGCGTGGTCATAGGTGAAACCGCAGTAGTGGAAGATCAAGTCACTATCTTCCAGGGCGTTACTTTAGGGGGGACAGGTAAAGGTAGTGGCGATCGTCACCCAAAGGTGCGACAAGGTGCTTTTATCGGTTCAGGTACTGCCATATACGGCAATATTGAAATTGGTAAAAATGCCAAAGTGGCGGGGGGAACTGTGGTAGTTAAAGATGTGGCAGAAAACAGCACGGTACTGGGCCCTGTGGCACAAGCTAAAAAATAACTAAGTGTGAAAATTATCAGATAAACAAATAGGTGAGAAATGGCGACTAACAAAAAAAATCATTTAGGTATTGATCACCCGCTGGTGGCTATTGCCGACATGGATAAAGCAGCAGCTGATTTTGCACGTTTAGGTTTTTTTATCAATCCAAGGCATCACCATCCATGGGGTACAGATAATCATTTATTGATGTTTCCAGAAAACTTTATCGAACTGATCAGTGTCTATGATCAGAGTAAACTGGATATGACTAACGAAAAAGGTTTTGCCTTTGGCCGTTTTATTCAAAACTCGATAGAGCGCAAAGAGGGGATATCTCTAGTTGCACTACACAGCGAAGATGCCAGAGCTGACCACCAACTGTTGCAACAACGCCAGGTAGAAAACCAGGGAATCGTCGATTTCCGCCGTGTTGCCCACAGACCTGATGGCAGTGAAGAGGAAGCTGTTGTTTCGCTGGTGATGTTAATAAATTCGCAGCAACCGGCAATTTCTAATTTCTTTTGTCACCAACACAAACCCGATTTAGTCTGGGTTAAAGATTGGATGACCCATGCCAATGGTGCTAATGGGATTAGCATGGTAAGTTATATCGCTGAAAACCCTGCGGATTTTTACCAGCGCTTTGCAGGAATATACGGTGAGCAGGCGGTGAGTGTCGAAGAGGGGTATTTAATTGCAAATACTGACAGAGGTGATTTTGAAGTGCTTAGCCCAGAGCGGGCCAGAGCGCGTTTTGCCGGGGTTGCAATTCCCTGTGATGAGCAGCAGATTCCCAGCGGTATTGCCATTCGTGTAACGACCCATTCAATCGCCCAGGCAAGAGCACATTTAGATGAAAATCAAGTGCTCTACACTCTGACCGATGAAGGTGGATTACGTATTGCTGCGAGTTATGCGGGTAATACTATTATTGAAATATACCCAGAAAATAATTGAGGAAGCATAATGGCATCGATTGCTAAAGACAGCGAATTACACCGGCAAATGCGGGCATGGCGCAAAGATATTCACGCCCATCCAGAAACCGCCTATGAAGAACACCGCACCGCCGCTAAAGTGGCGAAGTTGTTGCAAAGTTTTGATTTAGAGGTGCATACAGGATTAGCCGTTACGGGTGTCGTTGCCACTTTACAAGGTAATAAACCAGGCAAGGGTTGCATCGGTTTGCGTGCCGATCTTGACGCACTTAAAATGCAGGAATTAAATAATTTTGCACACTGCTCGCGTCACGATGGCAAAATGCATGCCTGCGGTCACGATGGCCATACGGCGATGTTATTAGGAGCGGCTAAATATTTATCGCAAAACAGAGACTTCGCCGGTACGGTAGTGTTTATTTTTCAACCCGCTGAAGAGGGTGAAGCCGGCGCGAAAATGATGTGCGAGCAAGGATTATTTGAACAGTTTAATGTCGATGCTGTATACGGCATGCACAATTGGCCGGGCATAGAACAAGGTAAATTTGCGGTGCACACCGGTCCGGTGATGGCCTCTATGGACTTGTTTGATATCACCATCAGTGGTCAGGGGTGTCACGGTGGCATGCCGCATCTGGGTACTGACCCTATTATGGTGGCAGGTCAATTAATTGGGGCGCTGCAAAGTATTGTCAGCAGAGACCTCGATCCCTTGCACTCAGGAGTCGTCAGTATTACTCAAATCCACGCGGGGGAAGCCTATAACGTGATTCCCGATTCCGTCACGCTATCGGGAACTTGTCGTGCTTTCTCTGTAGAGCAACAGCAGCAAATTGAAACGCTAATGCGCCAGCGCGTGGCAAGTATTTGTGAAGCTTTTGGCGCAAAAGGTCAACTCGATTATCGTCGGGTAGCGCCCTGTACGGAAAATCACCCGCAACATACCCAAATATGCAGCCTTGTGACAACAGCCTTAGTCGGTGAAGAGAATGTTATTTTAGATCAAGCGCCGAGTATGGGATCTGAAGATTTTGCCTTTATGTTATTAGAAAAACCCGGCGCTTATATTTGGATAGGCAACGGGACTATGCAAGGTGGCAAAGGATTACATAACCCGCACTATGATTTTAACGATGAAGTACTTGCTTTAGGTGCTAGTTATTGGGTGGCTTTAACGCAGCAGCAGCTGGTTTAGAAACATATCAGTGAACTCAATATTTTATCGGCGAGCGTAGCGTTTTTTTCCGTGTCTCAGTCATTATTTTATTAACCCTGTAGAGATAAACTGTAGTGAAAGAGATCAAAGAAAAAAGAGTGGCTTATCTCTACGAGGCGGTAACGGCAGGTACTATTAGAGCTGCCGCCGATAAATTGAATGTGGCACCTTCTGCTATCAGTCGTCATATCACGCTGTTAGAAGAAGAGCTTTCTTGCCAGTTAATAGAGCGGCATCGCACGGGAATCACAGTCACCCAGGCAGGTGAAATCGTGCTGCGTTATTACCGTGAAACAAAAAGTAGTGAAGAGAGCTGCATTGCTAAATTATCGGCGTTACAAGGGTTGCAATTAGGGCATATAAAATTAGTCATAGGAGAAGGGTTTGTCAGCGATTTAATGCTTGGCCCACTCTCTGAGTTTGCTAAAGCGTTTCCTAAACTGACCTTATCAATTACCTTGGCAGGTTCTAATGAAGTGATACGCCAAATAGAGACCGATGAGGCACATATAGGATTATTGTTTCACCCTGCAAATCATCCTTGTATCCGCTCTCATGTTATTAGTCAGCAGCCAATCTGTGCCGTGGTCAATCCAGGACATCCGCTTACTAAGAGTACTGATCCATTATTATTGAGCGCCTTATTAGACTATCCTATAGCTTTATCAGAGAGCAGTTTTGGCGTGCGCCAGTTATTGGCACTGGCCGAATTTAAACAGCGATTACGATTTACACCGACCCTAACCACCAACTCCATTGCGGTACTGAAACAATTTGTACGCACCAACATGGGGATTACCTTATTACCTGAGTTTGTCATTAGCGGCGAAATATTAGATCGGCAATTAGTGGCATTACCGCTAGCGGATGAAATACTCAATGCCGGCGAAACACATATGGTAACGCGTTTGGGCCGCCAACTGCCCAATGGCGCGCAGCAGTTATTGAATCATTTAATGCAGTGGATGAAAGCATTTCAAAAATAGCAGTGCCTTTGACAGATTAGGCAACATCTGAATAAGTTCGCTATTTTCTCTACGGCCTATCAAGCGATCGATCTGTGGCAGATAAGGCAGCACTATGACTTTCATTTTCCCGGCCTGACTAACAAAGCTAGCACGTCCTACTATCCTTACTTACCTAATCAGTGTAGGCACAGACTTTCTGCTCCATGCATTATTCTACCTCCTGCATCTACAGACCCACTCCTATTGCAAGACTTGCGATCATTGCTGCTTAAATCTCCCAATACTTTGTAAGCCAGGGGCGCACCGGACTTGAGAGCCTGTTCCTAAACTTATGCTCATCTTTTGCCTGACTTAATTTACTGTAAACCGGCTAATACTTCCGCTTTGCACCCGCCATAGATCAAACTCTTTTTCCTGATAAACAATGCAAGGTGCTGATCTTCACAGCGCTTTTTGGCCACTTGCCCTAGGGCCCATTTACCAGACCCATAATTACTGCGAAATTTAATTTTAAAAATAATTAAAAAAACTCTTTACCTCAAGTTAACTTGAGGTATTAGGATGATCTGGCTTTCAGCGAAACCGCTTTCGCAATTAAACAACGAGGAAAAAATATGATCCAGCTAGAACACATTAACTTAGTAGTGTCAGACATCCCGGCAATGTTGAACTTTTATCAAGCGGTATTCCCTCATTGGGCTGTGCGCGACCAGGGCCAGGGGGAATGGCATGGAAAAGCCCGTAACTGGCTGCATTTTGGTGATCAGTATCAGTACATCGCCATGAGTGATCACGGCGAAGGCAATAACAGGCAATTAGAGGGGCATCAAGTAGGCTTTGCACATTTTGCCTATGTAACTAGTGATATCGAAGGGGTGATCAAGCGTCTGGCAATATCAGGGTTTGTCGCGGCTAAAGACGGGGCTGAGGAACCGCATCGTCGCAACGTCTATTTTGTAGACCCCGCTGGATTTGAAGTCGAGTTCGTTCAGTACTTGAGCGATGATCCCGCACTTAGAAACCTTTCAAGCTAATAAAATCTGATACAAAAGGATAACTGATGAAAATACTCGCCTTTGCCGCCAGCAATAATAAAAATTCTATCAACCGTATACTGGCGAATTATGTCGCCAATTTATATCCAAGTGCCAATGTTGAAACATTGGATATACACGACTATGAAATGCCAATATTTAGCGATGAGCGCGAGCAAGAACTGGGTCAGCCCGACTTAGCCAGGCAGTTTTTTGCCAAAATAGGTGAGGCTGATGCGATTGTGGTGTCTTTTGCTGAGCATAATGGCACTTATACCGCAGCCTATAAAAATCTGTTTGATTGGACCTCAAGGGTTAATCAAAAATTGTTCCAAAATAAACCGACGTTGTTATTGGCGACGTCCCCGGGCCCTGGCGGCGCGGCGCGAGTATTAGCCGCGGCCGCGGATTCAGCGCCGCACTTTGCGGCAGATGTCAGAGGCAGTATATCAGTGCCTGATTTTCATAATAATTTTGACACTGAGACTAATCAATTGACTGATGTTGAGATTAAACAACAGTTATTAGCAGCTGTTGGGCGATTAGGTGATAATTCACCCCTGCGATGAGGGGCTATTGGGTAGAACAGTAGCCTAATTCCTTTAACCTTGTTTGGCGTAGCCCCAAGGTGGATTAGGCGGGTGGCAAAACGCCGCTGAAAGCTTTGCAAGTCACTATCCACTAGCCTCCAAACATTGCCAAATTCAGTTGTACGCTATCGCCTAACCAATAGGCGTAATCTGTATGATCTTTCAAATCATCGCCAGTTTGTGCATGTACAAAAACGGTCAGTCCATTGCGGTTATCACTGAGCCATGCAATAAGTTGATCGAAGTCTGTGTCAGAAAAGAGTATTTGGCAACTCCATTTTGGATGGGGCCCCACTGGTTTCTGGTGCACTCTTCCGATCTTTAAATCAAAGAGCTTGCCAACTTGTTCACACAAATCGCTGGCAAACTGCAGTGTTTGGCTGTCGAAATAGACATGGGCGTGATAATGCTTATGGATGTTTATTGGGCGTTTTATTTCAGTCACTTGTATTTACCTGCTTAATATTTGCAATTAAAGTTTTTCAGTAGAAAGTTGGATAATCTCATTCAGTTCTGTAAGTTTAGCCCCGTTTCTCGCCATAACCGACAAACCAAACTGCAGTGATAGGATGTAATTAGCCACTGTTGCTGGTGAGCGTTCACTGGCCAAATTTCCAGCGGCTATTTCAGCTGTAAAAAAGTCCGTTAAAGCAGTTTTGCTTTGCTGATTAATGTTGAAGATAGTCTGTAAAGCAGCAGCTGGGATACATGTTCCGCCAACTTCATTGGTACTCAGGCAGACAAAACAACCACCGGGCAAAGTCGGCTCTGTGACCATTTGTGCAATAGATGTTAAGTAACATTGCACTCTTTCATTTAAGTTTTTTTCGGCGGAAAAAAGATGTTTCGCGTGAATAACCCCATGTTTTTGAACGTACCTTTCTAACGCACTTTTATACAGTTTTTCTTTATTGCCAAATGCCGAATATAAACTCGGTTTATTTATTCCCATGGCATGGGTCAGATCCGCCAGGGAAGTGCCCGGGTAGCCATTCACCCAAAATACTTGCATGGCTTGATCAAGAGCAGTGTCTTTGTCAAACGTACGGTGACGACCAGCTTTCATTTTCTATCATCTCCATGTGCATAAATAATTACTTGCAATTCTGTACCGATAGGTATAATTTGTCAACACTGTACTGATCGGTACAAAATTAAATTATTATGTAACTGAGTAAAAGGATCTTCAAAAATGGCTAACTTATCAGGAAAAACAGCGGTAATTACAGGCGGTAACAGTGGTATAGGCTATGCGACAGCCAAGAAATTTAAGGCCGAAGGGGCCAAAGTAATCATTACCGGCAGGTCCGAAGAAAGAGTACGGATAGCCGAAAATGAGCTGGGAGTTAAAGGAATTGTTGCCGATGTGACTAACTTATCGGCACTGGATGATTTGGTAGGGCAAGTAAAGAATGAATTTGGCCAGCTTGATAT
Organism: Oceanospirillaceae bacterium; assembly: GCA_013215505.1. Taxonomy (GTDB): domain Bacteria; phylum Pseudomonadota; class Gammaproteobacteria; order Pseudomonadales; family Balneatricaceae; genus Rs1. The sequence continues at coordinate 95,050 of JABSQZ010000007.1, read as the reverse complement.
ATTATTTGTAAACGCAGGAGTTTTTGCCCCCGCCCCTGTAGGTCAAAATACCGAGGAAATGTTTGATACTCAGATGGGCATTAATTTTAAGGGGGCTGTGTTCACCATTGAGAAATTCCTTTCTCTGTTAACTGATGGGGCGTCGATCATTAATCTGTCATCGATTAATGCTTACACAGGCATGCCTAATACCTCTATTTATGCCGCGTCTAAGGCTGCCTTGAATGCATACACCCGGACCGCCGCAACAGAGTTAGCACCCAGAAAAATCAGAGTAAACTCGGTAAACCCCGGACCGGTTGCCACCCCTATTTTCGCTAAAACCGGCATGCAAGAATCTCAGTTAAATGATTTTGCCGGTGCTATCCAAAATAGAATCCCGCTAAAACGCTTTGGTCAACCTGAAGAGATAGCCAATCTGGTGGCTTTCCTGGCATCAGATGACGCTTCGTTTATAACGGGTAGTGAATATAATATCGACGGCGGCATGAATGTGAATCCGCTATTATCATAAAGCTTAACCTGAATAATCTGGCTGCATGCTAAGCTGCAGTCGGATTACCGACCACTGTACTAGCTCATTTAGAACGGACTAAATCAAATGCAGCGGCAGTTCTGTGGTCTGTTTTATTTTTGTCATTACTACACTCGAATTTACTTCCTGAACACCCGGTAGTTGCGATAAGTGTTCATTGAAAAAACTTTCATAGGCATCAACACTCACAGTGACTATTCGCAATAGCACATCGACAGCTCCCAAAAGTACATAACATTCCATAACTTCAGGGTAGTTGCTGATACGTTGCCGAAATTCATCAACAATAGCAGCTTGCCCCAGATCAAGGCTGCCATTATCTCGGGCGCTGCAAATAATCAATTGGCGACTGATGATTTTGGAGAACAACTGAAAGATAAAGGCATTCTTTATGCCCCTGATTACGTTGCAAATGCCGGTGGCATAATCGACTTGCACTACCAATTTACTGGAGGTGACAAACTGGGCCTGAGATCTCATCTGGATAGTTTGAGCGAGACCTTATCTGAAATATTCTTGCAAGCAGAAATCAGAGATCAAGCGACTAGTCTGGTGGCAAATAAAATTGCAGAAAAACGCTTTAATGCTGTCCATTAAGTCCTTTGGGGTTTTGCACACTGAAATTATGAATGGAGATTTAGAATGTCTAAAGAGATAGTTAACAATATGTTTTCTATTATTGATAAGCGGCAATTCGAACGACTATCAGAGGTGTTTTGTGATGATATTATTTATGAACGCCCCGGTTATGAGACTATACGCGGCATTGAAGAACTAATTAATTTTTACAAGAACCTGCGCATCATTATTTTAGGTGAGCATCTTGTCGATAAGATTGTGGCAGAGCAGTCCAGTGGTGCAAGTTGGGGAATTTTCGAAGGCCAAGATCGTGATTTATTGGACCTTAAAGTGCGTTTTTCTAACTGCTACACCTTTGAAAATCAGAAAGTAAAAACAAGGATTACCTATTTTTTTAAACCTGCTATTTAGTTAGCCATATCTAATAGTTGTTTTAGGGGAATATTTTGAATATAAATAATACCAAGAGTAACAGACATCGAAAAATCGCTTTACATAGAGCATTTAGGAATCAGATGAAAGTAATAACTGAATTTACAGAAGATGATATCAAGCAAGTCCATCAACTATTTAAGCAAGAATGGTGGTGTAAAGATCGTACCCTGGAAGACACTGAAAATTGTGTTAAAGGATCTCAAGTCTGTATTGGACTCATAGATGAGAATGAAAAATTAATTGGCTTTACACGAATAATTAGTGACTTTATCTATAAAGCTTTTATTTTTGATGTAATAGTCTGCCCTAGCTATAGAGGTAAAGGTTTAGGCAAAAAACTGATGCATATCATCGAAAACCATGAAAAATTAAAATATGTAAAGCATTTTGAACTCTATTGCCTGCCACAAATGGAAGAGTTTTATGCCAGTTTTGGCTTTTCTACAGAAGTCGGTGGCATTAAATTGATGAGGAGTATTAATACCTGACAGGTGTTAGTGTCGCTACCAATAGTGTGGACTAAATGCCGCGTGACTTTACCCTAGCATTTTCTCAGGCTGTTGCTAAGGCAAGTAATACGACAGCCATAGTTAAACTGTTTAGAATCAATAAGGTCAGAATCAATAGGGTCAGAGTAAATTGATAATTTTTTCAAAAATAAACCCACAACTCAGACTACACTACGGAGCCACCATACCCCTTGTCTTGCCGCCGGAGCGATTTACAAAATTGGTCAGTGGAGCGACAGGACGTCGCGGAGAGCGAAGTTGAGCGGCCGTCAATTTTGTGAATCGCAGAGGAGTCTTTCGGCAATAGTGGGGCGTAATTTTTTTTTGGTTCCGTTTCTTTTTTTTGCAAAAAACAAATGAACTCGACGCAGTGGAAACTGCACTAAAATCCCTTGATTTTAAGCCTCAAAAAAGAAATCACTTAAAAGTCTTAATCTTTAATCACCCTCCGTTAATTTAATCAAAAGTCCAAAAGAAGCAGGGAACCGCAGATTATAGCCAATAGCTATTCCTGCTGGGCAACCAACTAATCTAACATCAACCGTATGCCGGGGGCACCGAGCATCGTCTTATGGCAGGCTCGTGATACTTCTATTCATGCTCGAGTGTGAGCACTAACTTCCATAAATATTTTTCTCTAAAAACTCTGTTGGAATCAATAGGGTCAGAGTAAATTGATAATTCTTTCAAAAATAAACCCACAACTCAGACTCACTACGGGGCCACTATCTCCCTTGCTATTGCCGCCGGATTGATTTACCAAATTGGTCAGTGGAGCGACAGGACGTCGCGGAGAGCGAAGTTGAGCGGCCGTCAATTTTGTGAATCGCGGAGGAGTCTTTCGGCAATAGCGGGGCGAAATTTTTCTTTGGTTTCATTTTTTTTGCAAAAAAAAATGAACCCGACGCAGTCGAAACTGTACTAAAATCCCTTGATTTTAAGCCTCAAAAAAATCACTTAAAAGTCTTAATCTTTAATCACCCCCCGTGAATTTAATCAAAAGTCCAAAAGAAGCAGGGAACCGCAGATTATAGCCAACAGCTATTCCTGCTGGGCAACCAATCTAAAATCAATCTAAAATAAACCGTATGCCGGGTGCACCGAGCATCTTTTTTTGGCAGCTTCGTGATACTTCTATTCATGCTCGGGTGTGAGCACTAACTTCCCTAAATATTTTTCTCTAAAAATTCTGTTGCGCGGCAACAATCTCAGACGGCGAAAAGCTCTCAGACAGTAGTGGCTGAATCTCACCGCGCTCAATGTAACTCCCTAAGTTAGGGAGAGTAAATATATGTCCCATGTGATTTACCCTATAATTTAGAAGCTAAAAATTTATTGTTTATAAAAAGGATTACCCGATTTTCGTTATAGCGAGTCGTTAGCAAAAATTTCACAGGCAACTCAAGACTAAGTGATACTGCAAACTATGCTGCGAATTAAAGACCCTAAAGTATTTTTAGACTTTTATCAGAATGTTTTAGATAAGAAGTTATTAGGTAAGTACGATTTTCCCGCCATGCAATTCACGCCGTACTTCGTAGGTTACCAGCAGGAGATACCTGAAGAGGGTGAGAAATCCAAAACTAAATGGCTATTTAGTCGGCCTGCTTTAATTGAGCTAACCCACAATTGGGGCAGTGAAAAGGACGAAAACTTCGCAGGCTATCACAGTGGAAACGAAGATCCTCGTGGCTTTGGTCATAGGCATTAGCGTGCCTGATGTCTATGCAGCGAGCGAGAGGTTTGAAAAATACGATGTGGAATTTATTAAAAGGCCAGATGATGGTTCAATGAAAGTTTTGCTTTTATTAAAGATCCAGATGGCTATTGGATTGAGAGAGGGTATTGCTGAGATTATTCACTCGCAGTAGCTAGATGATATAAATAGCTAGCCCCATATTATTGTTAAGGTTGAATCGTCTCAAGTCTCTATGACAATGGAGGTTATTCGATAATTAAATGCTCAATCTTATTGGCAACACCATTGAATTGATCCGCATTTGCGGGGGGAGGGATGACTTCGGTGATGATCGGCCACACTTCGCTTAGTTCGGCATTGAGTGCTAAAAACGGTTCTTGCCCTGCTGGCAGCTCATCGTCTGGATGAATGGCATCAGCGGGGCACTCAGGTGCACATAAATCACAATCGATACAAGCTATTGGGTTTATAACCAGAAAATTTGGGCCCTCATGAAATGCATCGACTGGGCATACGGCCACGCAGTCGGTGTATTTACATTGAATACAATTGTCGGTGACAACAAATGTCATGGCTAAACTCTCTCCGGAAAATTATTGGCGCAGATCATACCATGACCAGAGCAACTATAAATATCGCGCGCCATAATTTACACATAATAGGAATTTTTAGCTTCGCTCCAGGCTTATTTTGCTGCCCATACAATTGCTATTTACTCGTCACTATTTATTTAACCTCAAATTTTGCTCAGTAGTGTCGTTTATCGAAGAAATATTACTTTGAAATGGAGAAAACTCTTTTCAGGAATGAAAATTGGAGCTACTTGGACGTATTCATGTGTTTTTGGTAGTTCAAAGTAAACTTTCTTTTGTACAGATAAAGTTAAATTAATGCGTTGTTGCCGGGTCTTTATGCTGTATTTGCAATGCAACACTGACTATTAGACGCTTAAATTGAGTATAATCCGGCTACATTTTTTACTATAACTAAGTAACCTTGGAAGCCTGCCATGATCCGTCTCACTAATCTTAAACTTGCCCTCGATCACAACGAAGATGATCTTAAAAATATTATTATGTTCACACTTAAGATTAGCGGTGAGCAACTCCTTGATTTTACCGTTTTTCGTCGTGGTATCGATGCTCGTAAAAAACGTAACATCGTGTTGTTGTATACCATCGATGTACAAACGACCGAAGAAGAGGCGTTGTTAACAAAATTTACTGATAATCAGTCGATACGTTTAACCCCCGACATGGCATATAAATTTGTTACCAAAGCACCTCAAGAGCTAGGTAGTCGCCCTGTGGTTATTGGTTTTGGTCCCTGTGGATTGTTTGTCGGTTTAGTTCTGGCGCAAATGGGCTTTAAGCCAATTATTCTCGATCGTGGTAAAGAAGTGCGTGAGCGCACCAAAGATACCTTTAGCTTTTGGCGTAAGCGTACGCTTAATACCGAATCTAATGTTCAATTTGGTGAAGGTGGGGCGGGTACGTTTTCAGACGGCAAACTCTATAGTCAAATTAAAGACAAAAAACATTATGGTCGCAAAGTGCTTAACGAATTTGTTAAGGCGGGAGCACCAGAAGAAATACTCTATGTGTCAAAGCCTCACATTGGTACGTTCAAGTTAGTGACGATGGTAGAGAAGATGCGCGCTATGATCATTGAATTAGGCGGCGAAATCCGCTTTAGTGCTCGGGTCGACGATCTTGATATTGTCAATGGTAAAATTATAGGACTAACGTTATCCAACGGCGATAAAATCATCTCAGATCATATCGCGTTAGCCATTGGGCATAGTGCTCGTGATACTTTTCAAATGGTGCATGATAAAGGCGTTTACATCGAAGCCAAGCCATTTTCTGTTGGTTTTAGGATCGAGCATCCACAGTCAGTAATCGATGAAGCCCTATATGGTAAGAGTGCTGGGCACCCAATCTTGGGAGCCGCCGATTATAAGTTAGTGCATCACTGTAAGAATGGTCGCTCGGTCTACAGTTTTTGTATGTGCCCAGGTGGTACTGTTGTTGCGGCAACCTCGGAAGAAAACCACGTGGTGACCAATGGCATGAGTCAATATTCGCGTAATGAGCGTAACGCCAATAGCGCGATTGTTGTAGGGATTGACCCATCTGACTATCCCGGTGGCCCGTTAGCCGGCGTTGATTTTCAGAGAGAACTTGAACGCGCGGCCTTTAAGTTGGGGGGCGAAAACTATGATGCACCAATGCAGCGTGTTGGTGATTTCCTAAAGAACAATGCGACTACCGACATTGGTGTTGTTCAGCCATCTTATAAACCAGGAGTGAAGCTAACTGACCTGACTGGTTTGCTACCCGAATATTGTAATGTGGCTTTACGTGAAGCTATACCGGCGTTCAACAAGAAAATAGATGGCTTTGCTCACGAAGATGCAACATTAACTGGGGTTGAAACCCGAACCTCGTCGCCAATCTGTATCAAACGCGATAGGGTTAATTACCAAAGCATTAACACCCAAGGATTGTTCCCAGCAGGCGAAGGTGCTGGTTATGCAGGTGGCATATTATCAGCGGCGATTGATGGTATTAAAGTGGCGGAGGCGATGGCACTTTCTATAACTGGAGAACTAACCGTGACTAATGACAAGCAAACTACCTAACAAACTCTTAACGCCCGAGGGGTCAAGGTTTGTCTTATGCCTCTAAGCTAGATTGAGTTTTTTTAATACGAGTTAAAAGCTCAGAAATACATAAACCTTAGCTACGGGCCATCAAACCCCTTGGAATGCAGCCGGAGTAATTTACTAAATTGACGAAGTGGAGTGACAGGATGTCACAAAAAGTGAAGTTAGGTCATGGACGGCCTATAGCCGCCAAGGATTTACCTGCTTTGCATTTACACCCGATTTCATCTTTATCTTTCTCAAAAAAATGCGATCTTGTTGGTATGCTAGACATGGGAAATACTCCACTTATCTTCTTATCATAAAGTGTTGCATTGACAGATTGAATCTACATACTTAAAAGCAAGGACAAGGATATACAGAGCTTTGAAACATAATGCCTATACAGCTTGTATGAAGAAAAACGCGGGCGATAAGGAAAGAAATAACACGAATTATTTTGGAAGCAGATGAGTACTCAATAACTACTATTTTTAATCGCCTGCATGTTCTTTGTGGAACTGAATCCTTTCTTCGATTACAACATTTTCTTGATAGTACTTAATGACGTTTAACCACTTCTCCGCAAATTTACCATAATTGCCAGTGCCTTTTCCAAAAATGTAAAAAATAGGTATATCCCTAGTAACTGTAAATATCTTTCTGAATTTTAAGTTTAAGTTTAAGTGCTTTAAATAGGGGTACTTCACACTGTTTAAATCCCCTATTGATTCATACTGTGAATCAGACATGAAAACGTAATCAACTCTATTAAGCAAAACGAGCTTGATCGATTGATCGAACGAATTAGATTCAAATGCGTTACTTGCAGGCAAACTTTTTATAAATGAGTCTACTACTGCTCCAAAACTACTACCTCGTTCCACACTCACAGTGTATTTTCTAAGGTCGTCTAATGAATTCGCAAGATCAATAGAGTTGTTTGAAGTGTATGCACTGATAGCAGATATGTTTATGACAGCTGGTGTTGGTAAGTAGTCAAAAATCTCTTTTCTTTCGTGTGTCTTATATGCTCCTAGAACCATAGTAATTCGTCCACTAGCCACTTCTGCTTGGCATCTCTTCCAATTCTTGATTTCTTTTATTTCTATCTTAATTTCAGGATATTTTTCTTTGAATTTATCAACCTGTTCAATCATGAGTCCATCATACCCCCCGTTTTTTAAATAAACCCAAGGGGCCCAGTTGTGGTACGCACACAATGAAAGGGTATCAGCATGAACATTAAGCGAGAATAACAATAATAAAATAGCTCGAAGCACAATAGTCTCCTTTTTCCAATCTAGGCTAGTGTTCTAGTGGTCACCGAAATCTAGCCTTCTACAAAAAAGAATGCTCTACAAGTTATCAAATCGTAAATATATTAAACATAAGGCTTAATTGTATAATTACTATTGTTGATAACAAGGGTGATTCAAAAGTCCAAAAAACCAAGGTAATCACCACGAAAATCAAGTGGACTAGGAAGTAGAATTATTTCCTACATGTAGAGCGAAGGAGGTCTAGATGAAAGAATCACTTAATCGGAACTTGCTGCACGCCTTCCGCGTTGCACATGCTTACTTCTGGCCGATTATTGCTAAGTTAGAACTTTTAGCCTCTGTCTGCTATGTGTCAGGTTTTGCCGTTACCCAAGCTGACTTGCAAGCACTGAGTCTTCGACTAGCGGTGACGACTGTCGGCCAAGTCCAGACATTTTCTAACATGACATTATAACAAATTTGAAAGGACTAGCCTTGTCTATGTCCAATACTGTAGTACCGGGAACAGCACTATATAACAGGTCTATTTAGCTAATAAATTAACTTTTTAACCATAACCATGGCTCTTTTGCACTCGCTGTGCCAAGTTTTCCTGCACTCACTTCAGCTTCATGTTGTGCATCACATGCTGGCTGTATTTCACACTGTTAGTCTCAAACCAAGGACCAATCAGGATAAATAAAATGCTGCTGACACTTATTGTCAGTTAGGGTTGTTTACACTTTGATTATTCGCAGGTGAAATTATTTTGCGAATTGAATTACTTCAATAAATTTAATTGGGCAGTAAGCAAAATATGAGTAATTATGAAGGTCAGTGTGGCTGTGGAAATATTGAATACTGCTTTGAGGGAGAACCCATCAATACGGCATTCTGCTATTGTGATGAGTGTCAAAAATACACCGGTTCTGATAAGTGGTTTGGTATCTGGGTTGGGGCTGAGCAGTTTAAATTTACTAAAGGTGAAGTTGCAACTTTCACCCGCAAAGGTGACTCTGGACAAGATATGCATCATAAATTTTGCAGTGATTGCGGCACCACATTAGCTATCGATGTGTGTGTAGGTAATTTCTATTCGGTGGCAGCATCAACGCTACTGACATGCGATTTTTCTCCCAATATGGCTATCTATACGGCATCTGCTCCGCACTGGGCGGTGTTTCCAGAAGGAGTGCCAAAGTTTGATACTCTACCCACTGAAATGGGTGGATAAAGAGTTAATAGGGGTACTGCCAACACGCCAACCGCGCTTACAGGCAGGTAAAGCAGACTGATTGGAACGAGGAATTCCCGGCGAAAATTAGCTCAGATAATGGAATAACAGATCATGCTGTTATTCCAGTTGTCTTCCCGTCAATACTAATGTCGTTCTTCTTTTGCCAATATTTGCTGACTCCATCCTCTCCCATTTTCTCGTAGAAGGGTAACAACTCTGTCTCTCCTCGCTGAGCATTAAATTCCATTAGCGGAACACCGGTGCCACAAGACAATTGGATTAAGTCAATTGAGAGTTCAAATATCTGTCTGCATCCAGCCATTTTGGGGAACAAACTGGCAAGCTGCTGCCATTGTGAATCGCGGGGATGGTATGTTTTTGCTGTACCATAAACTCGCAGAATCAAAGCGTCTCCGGAAAAAGCACAAAACATTAAAGTCATTCGATTCGTATCCAGTAGATGAGCCGCTGTTTCGTTGCCGCTGCCACTGAGGTTCATCCAGACAATTTTTTTCTGGTCGATTATACGTAGAGAATCCAGCCCTTTTGGGGACATATTAACTCTGCCATCTGCTGCAGCCGTAGCCACAAAAAACAGCGGTTGTTTTTTAATAAAATCTTGGAGTTTAGTATTTAATTTGTCCACAAATAAATCCTTATATTTAATAGAAACGCTAATGTTATGTATAAAATAGCATAAGGATTAACAAATTATTTACAAACTTTAGCGGCTGCTAATCTCTCGGCATATGCCTATTACTGGCTGGCAGGAAAATATTTTGGGCATGAACCGCCGTATCCATATACATCATTCATACTATTGAGAAGCAAAAAAATTTTTTGCATAAGCGGTGTTCGTTATATACAGTTTTAGCTGCCCACTACTTAGACAAATAACCAATTGCTTTAGTCATTCCCTCAAGGGTCAGCGGGTACATCTGTCCGTCCAGCTGTTTAGCTATTGCCTGTGTGGTTTGGGTATATTGCCAGTGACCCTGCGGGGTGGGGTTTAGCCAGATGACTTTGCTCCAGGTATCTAAAATTCGCTGTAACCAGGTTTCTCCGGGCTCTTCATTCATGTGTTCGACACTGCCGTAGCGGCTGAATAGCTCGTAGGGTGACATAGCTGCATCGCCAATAAAGATCACTTTGTAATCGCTGGGGTAAGAGTTGAGTACTTCTAAGGTGGCGACGGTATCGTTGAAACGGCGCTTGTTGTCCTGCCAGAGCTTCTCGTAAATGCAGTTGTGAAAATAATAGTATTCGAGGTGCTTAAATTCGCTGCGTGCCGCTGAAAACAACTGCTCGCACAAGTGGATATAAGGGTCCATAGAACCGCCGATATCTAAAAATAGCAGTACTTTGGCGGCGTTGTGACGCTCGGGGATCATCTTTATATCCAATAGCCCGGCATTGTCGGCGGTGCTGCGGATAGTTTCGTTAAGATCCAACTCCACTTCAGAGCCGCTGCGGGCAAACTGGCGCAGTTTGCGCAGCGCCACTTTGATGTTGCGAGTGCCCAGTTCAACCTGATCATCGAGGTTTTTAAACTGACGTTTTTCCCAGACTTTGATGGCGCGTTTATGCGCGCTCTGGCCGCCGATACGGATACCTTCAGGATTGTAGCCACTGTGGCCGAAGGGGGAGGTGCCGCCAGTGCCTATCCACTTGTTGCCGCCGGCGTGGCGCTTTTGTTGCTCTTTGAGGCGCTCATTAAGCATCTGCATCAGCTTATCTAAACCGCCTGCCGCCTCTATCTGCGCTTTTTCTTCATTGCTGAGGTTTTTCAGGAACTCGGCTTTTAGCCAGTCTTCGGGGATCTCGGAACTGGGGAATAGCTCCAGTATCTCTATGCCTTTAAAGTAGTAGGCAAAAGCTTGATCGTAGCGGTCGAAGTATTTTTCATCTTTAACCAGACAGACTCTGGCCAGCAGATAGAACTCATTCAAGTCGGCAAAAACTACTTTTTGCTTTAACGCTTCCAGCAGCATCAGCAACTCGTTGAGGGTTACTGGAATGGCCGCTTTGCGCAGTGTATTAAAAAAATCGATTAACATAATTAGCTTGGACGACGGCGCGACATAAAGGCCAGACGCTCCAGCATATGCACGTCTTGCTCGTTTTTTAACAAGGCACCGTGCAGTGGCGGAATCGCTTTACCGGGATCAGTGTTTTGCAGCACTTCCAGGGAGATGCTGTCGGCCATTAATAATTTTAACCAGTCAATTAACTCGCTAGTGGAGGGCTTTTTCTTCAGGCCGTTGACATTGCGCACCTGGAAGAAGATATCCAGTGCCTCTTTAACTAACTCATTTTGCAAGTTCGGATAGTGTACATCGACTATCTGCTGCATGGTTTGGCGGTCGGGGAATTGGATGTAATGGAAAAAGCAGCGCCGTAAAAAGGCATCGGGTAGCTCTTTTTCGTTGTTAGATGTGATGATGATGATAGGGCGGTGTTTTGCCACTACTCGCTCGCCGGTCTCATAGACGCTGAATTCCATCTGATCCAACTCGACCAGTAAATCGTTGGGGAATTCAATGTCGGCCTTGTCTATTTCATCGATCAGCAACACCACTCGCTCTTCACTGTCAAAGGCCTGCCAGAGCATGCCTTTTTTAATGTAGTTGCCAATGTCATGAACGCGCTCGTCACCCAGTTGCGAGTCGCGCAACCGCGATACCGCATCGTACTCGTATAGCCCCTGCTGAGCTTTAGTGGTTGATTTAATGTGCCAGCGCAATAAGCGGTTACCGGTGGCGGCGGCCACTTCTTCAGCCAGCATAGTTTTACCGGTACCGGGCTCTCCCTTAATCAGTAGCGGCCGCTGTAAAGTGATGGCCGCGTTGACGGCTATTTGTAACTCATCAGTGGCTACGTAACGCTCACTACCTTTAAATCCCATGCGCTTGTTCCTATAAATTATGTTTGTTGAGCTGCCAATCTGTCCGCTATCTGCTAACCCTTAGCAGCTGCAGGGACTCGTCGGACGGGTGCAAATGCTGTTGAGTCAATAATGGCCGCCATAGTAGCAGATAGTTAAACAGATAAGTGTTCGAGGCTAAAAAATGCGCGCTTTGGCCATCAAAAACGGAATATTGATCTACTCTTACTAAGTTGCCATTAATGCGTAGGAGGGCAGTATGAAAAGCCTATTAACCACTCTGTTGTTTGCTTGTTACTTGCTAAATACCGTACAAGCCAGTGACACTATTACTATGAATATATCCCCCAGTGGCTATCCCCCCTATATGATTAAAGGAGAACAGGGGCAGGCCAAAGGTATCATGGTGGAAGTGCTCAGTTACATCGCCAACAGGAATGGCTATCAGATTGAGACGGTGGGCATTCCCAAGAAAAGGGTGGCTTTGACACTGTTGGCCGGGGGTATTGATGCCAGCGCTACGGCAAGAGAATGGATCGCCAGCCCAGAAAAATATGCGTTTAGCGATGTCATAGTCGTGGTCAAAGACGTGTTGTTTTCTCCCAAAGCTAAACCGCTTAAGTTTGAAACAATCGACGATTTATTTGGCAAAACCTTAGGCACACACTTAGGTTATAACTATCCGATGTTAGCCGAATATTTTGCCGATCAGCGGATTAAAAAAACCCAGGCCAATACTGAACTTTCGATGCTGCAAATGACCTTGTTGAAGCGTAACGATGCCACAGTAGTCACCGACTTAGTCGGGCAGTGGATCATCAAAAACAATCCTGCGATGCACAACAAATTTGTTATTTCCTCTAAGACTATCAACAGCTTTGATTATCGATTGATGTTTAATAAAAAATGGCAGAGTTTTGTGCTGCTGTTTAATCGCGAGCTGGCAATTATGCGGACTAACGGTGAGTTGGATCGGATATTGGATAAGTATTATTAGACTTTCTTCAGTCGGAAGTTGGAAGTTGGAAGTTGGAAGTAGCGAGTAGCGAGTAGTGAGTCGTAAGTTGGCAGCCTTGAGCGGATAAAAAGGGGTGAGTCCTAACTTGCTGGCTAGTTGCAAGTTAGGGGATGGGTCATTATTTTTTTTGATAGACTTGTTGGCCGTTGACCCAGGTTGCCTGGACGTTGAATTGTGGGTCTATGACGGTGAAACATGCTTGTTTGCCGGTTTTAATGCTGCCGTATTTATCGTCTATTCCCAGCAGTGTTGCAGGGGTTAAAGAGGCCATTTTTAAGGCTGTTTGCAGATCAATGTCGAACCAGCTGCAGGCATCGCGAACGGCGTGCAGTAGTTGCAAAGTACTGCCTGCTAAGCCGCCTTCGGCGGTGCGGGCCACTCCCTGTTTGATGTTGATAGGGACGCTGCCTAAAAAGTAATCACCGTCGGCCAGGCCGCTGCTGGGCACAGAGTCGGTAATCAGATTGAGATACTCAGCGCCTTTCAACTGATAGCAGAGTTTCATTATCGCCGGATGCACGTGTTGGCCGTCGGCAATTAATTCGGTGTAACAGTGTGGGCAGCTCAGGGCCGCTCCAACGACTCCAGGTTCTCGATGATGCATACCGCGCATACCGTTAAAACAGTGTACTACTCCGTCTGCGCCGGCATCTAAGGCCGCCAGCGTCTGCTCATAAGTGGCATCTGTGTGGCCGAGCATCACCCGCAATCCCTGTTGTTTTAAATAGGGTATCAGCGACAGCGCTAACGCTTGCTCAGGAGCCAGTGCAATGGAACTTAAACTGCCTTGTGCCGCTTGCAGAAAATCGTCGAGATCAGTGCGGTTGATATCTAAAAAATGCTCTTCAGGTTGGGCGCCTTTATAAACAGGGTTAAAAAAAGGCCCTTCTAAATAGCCACCGAGTATTTCGGCACCTTCAACCCCCTGAACTTTAGAGAGGTGTATTTGTTGCAAGGCCGCGCAAATATCTGCTTTATCCGCTGTCATCGTTGTCGGCAAAAAACCGGTAACGCCAATACTGGCGAAATATTCTGACATAGTATTCAAACTGTGGTGACTGGCGTCCATAACATCACAACCCATAGCACCGTGAGCATGAGTATCTATCAGGCCGGGTATCAGCCAATAATCGGAGTAATCCAATATCGGTAAGTCGCTGTAACCTTCATCTTTCGTCGCAGATTGTCCGCTGCTGCTATAGGCTGCAATATCTTCTATCTGCTGCGAAAAAGTCACGCAGGCGTTTTCTAACACTTGTGTTTCGGTAAACACTTTCGCGACTTTGATGCGCATAGCTGTGGTGCCTTGTTTTGCTTCATGCATGTGCAGTAACCGGGTGAATAATAACGCCCTGGACGACCCGGTTCACTTCACCACTAGGGCAGGGATTATCCGGGCTTAAACCTAAGCTAATTGAAAGTTGAAAACCTAGCACTTGGGCAAACATCACCCAAGCTAGCCCCTGGTAGACATCCGATAAATTACCGGTTTGTTCTGTTATCTGCGGAATACTTTGTGCAAGGGGCTCGCTGGAAAGTACTAATACTTTAGCCACCGCGTCGCGGCGCAATTCGGCGATAATATCATCGTCATACTGCTGGGTATAGGGATCGTTTGAGCGCATCACTATCACCAAGGTTTTTTCATTGACGATAAATTTTGGTCCGTGGCGAAAACCCAGCGAAGAGTCATGGGTCGATACTAACTTACCGGCTGTTAGCTCCATACATTTAAGCGAAGATTCCCTGGCGTTGCCCTGTAGGCCACCACTGCCTAAAAATACCAGGCGCTGAAAATCTTGCGCTGCCAACTGTACACAGTGCTCAACAAAAGTATCCAGACTCTGCTGGCAGTATTCACTGAGCCATTGGCGCTGTTGGCTCTTTTGCGAATGGCTTTGCTGATCTAAACAGTGCAGTGCCGATAAATACATGCAAGAGTAGCTAGATGTCATGGCAAAACTTTGATCGTTGGTTACCTCTGGCATCAACAGGCAAAAGCGCTTTGTGGATTGGCTTGCTGAAACGGCTAACTGGCCCTTTTCGTTACAAGTGATAAATAAGTGATAACTCTCACTGACCAGTTGATCGACAATATTGACTGCCGCGACACTTTCGGGGCTGTTCCCGGAACGGGCGAATGACACTAGTAGCGTCGGGCGATCGCTATGCAAATATAAAGTCGGATTACTGACTAAATCAGTGCTGGCAACACTGTGAACATCTAATACATTTTGACTGCGCAGGGCAGGGACGATAGCTTCGCCAACGAAGGCAGAAGTACCGGCACCGGTTAGCAGTACTCGCAGCTTAGAGTCCTGAAACAACGGCGTTAAAAACTGGTCGAGTTGCGTTTGTACTT
Organism: Oceanospirillaceae bacterium; assembly: GCA_013215505.1. Taxonomy (GTDB): domain Bacteria; phylum Pseudomonadota; class Gammaproteobacteria; order Pseudomonadales; family Balneatricaceae; genus Rs1. The sequence goes on along the minus strand of JABSQZ010000007.1, from coordinate 79,883 downwards.
TGGCTAAATGCTCCGTTAAATCGGCCCACAGCTGTAACTGCTGAGTGATCTCCTTAGCGGTGTGTTGCGCCTTCAAATGTTGCAATTCACTGTGATCGCGTTGTAGGTATTGAGGTTGTTGATTACTCATGATCTATTCCCATTAAGCAGGCACTGGCATAGTGTGCCGTGACTTGTTGAATATGGTGGTAAATAATTGCCTGCGGCGCATTGGCTAAGTCACCTTGTACTATTGCCTGGTACTGTACTGGCAGATACTGAGACAGTAAGGCGATAGGCATTTGACAGTGATTTAAGTTGTTGAGTAAAGTCTCTACAGCTTGTTGTACCTCCTGTTGCGGCCAGTAATACCGGCACCTGTCGCTTAAACTGTACTGCCTGGAAAATTTTTGCGCAGCACGGCTTCCCTGATAATAAGGTTGCCAATATTCAGGGTTGTCTAACATGCTCTGCTCTAAGACGTTTTTTAAATTGGCAGTTTCCATAGCCTGTCCGATGCTCTCTAATATCGCCTGCTCAATATCGCTCAGGGCAAAGAGTACTTCTCGCAGGGCAAAAGTGAGTGCCGGGCCCACTTTTAATATCGCAAAGTGATCACTTACTAAGGCTTTGTAGGCTGCAGGGCTCTGGTAGTCTGTTGAGTGCGCTTCAAACACCATATTAGGGTAACTGTTCAGCACAGTGCTGAGCGCCTGCGCGTCTGCAGATTGATAACTGATGATTGATTGGTGATCAAATTCGACCCCAGGTTGCACCACTAATGCAATGGTGCGCTGCCAGGCGGATTGTAGCTGCAATTCGGCGAAGGCATCGCGATGCAGTGTTAAAGTCTCTGCTGCCGATGCGCTACTGGTCACTTCAAGCTTTGTCTCTAAATCTTCCTGTGCCCCGCCTGGCACAGGTACTTCAGTGCCTATTACGTACAGTGGGGGTCTCTGATCGGCTTTATTGGCCGCTCTGTTTGCATAAGTTGTCTCCGCAACTTTGCACAGCTGAGCGGCGCGTTCGGCAATGAGGCTGTCTGCTAATGGCAGAGTGTCATCGGCACAGGCCATAGAACAGTCTAAATGGATTTTTTCAAAGCCCGCTGCAACATAAGCGGCAATCAGCTGTTCGGACTTTTGCATCGCAATCTCGGCACTATCACTCTGCCAGCAATTGGGGCCTAAGTGATCGCCGCCGAGAATTAATTGCTGGAACGGGAAGTCTAATCGGGTTGCTATACCCTGGATAAAGTGTCGAAAATCTTCCGGCATCATGCCTGTGTAGCCGCCAAACTGATTCACTTGATTGGACGTTGCTTCAACCAGTAACAGGGAATTGTGCCGCTTTGCCTGTAATATGGCGGCTTCTAACACAAAAGAGTTGGCTGAACAGACTGCATAAATGCCGCAGGGTGTACCTGCTTTATGGCGTTGAATCAGCTCGAGTAACGGGCTCATAACATTTCCTTGAATAGTCGAATGCGAAGTTTTAAATGTTGCAAAATAACGCGTTACTTTACGCCACCAGATGACAGGCCAGTCACCAGCTTTTTCTGTAACCAGCTAAACAAAATTGCCGCCGGTAGTGAGGCAACCAGGGCAGCGGCCATTACATGATGCCACTCCACTGTGTAGCGCCCGCCCACCAGTGAGTACACTTGAATTGGCAAGGTATAATTTTCTTCTGTTCGCAGTACTGTTAATGCCAGCACAAACTCGTTCCAACTGTTGATAAAAGTGAACATGGCAGTGACGGCGATAGCGGGGACCGCCATAGGTAGAAAGACTTTGGTCAGACCCTGTAAAAAGCTGGCGCCTTCCATCCAGGCAGATTCTTCCAGGTCTTTAGGGATAGTGTGAAAGTAGTTCTGCAGCATCCAGATGGCGAAGGCGATGTTAAACCCTGCATAAATAAGCACCAGTGAGTTAACCGAATCAATCAACCCCAGCCAGACAATCAGCCGAAATAAACCGACAACTAATACAATGGGTGAAAGCATTTGGGTGATCAGCAGAAACAGCCGGTAGCTACTTTTAGCGCCGAAGTTGTAACGAGCCAGAGCATAAGCGGCAGGTATTGCCACTAGCAAAGTAATCAATGTGGCACTGAAACTGACATATAAACTGTTTAATAAAGCGTTGCCAAATTTAGTGGCATGCCACATATCGATATAATTCTGCCAGATAAACTCAGAGGGCAACCAGGTTGGCGGAAAACTAAACACTTCCTGGCGCGGCTTCAAAGAAGTGAAAAACATCACAGCAAACGGAAACAATATGATGCAAATGATCGGCGATAGCGCCAACCAGCAGAAAATGCTGCGCTTAGTTTTTTTAGTCATTGTTATAGACATTTTATATTTCTCACTTTCTACTTTTCATTCTTCATGACCATGCGGGCATAGAAGATGGTGAAAATTAACAACACAGTAAACATCACAATAGAAACGGCTGAAGCTTGCCCTATGTGGCCAAAACTGAATGCTTGCTTGTAAAGATAGGTGACTAAAATATCGGTTTCGTTATTGGGGCCACCCTGAGTGAGTACCCAAATAATTGGAAAGGAGTTAAATACGTAGATAACGTTTAAAACGATCGCCATATTGATAAAAGGGCGTAACAGAGGATAGGTGATGCGCTTGAATTGCTGCCATAAATTAGCCCCATCCATTTTCGCCGCCTCGTATAAATCTATTGGAATTGACGAGAGTCCGCCGAGAAAAATGGTGATAGTAAATGGAATAGAGACCAGTATCCCCAAGCCAATTTGCACTGGAAATGCCGTGGCAGATTGTGCTAGCCAGACGATCGGTGAATCGATTAAACCGACATTCATCAGTGTGGCATTGAGCATGCCAAACTCGCCGTTTAAGCTCCAGCGCCATACTATTGCGGTCATCGGCAGTGATATCGCCCATGGCAGCATTAAAATGGTCCGCGCTATACCCCTGCCGTAAAACTCAGTGTTGAGAATGACCGCTATAGGGACTGAAAATAAAATAGTGCCGCCAACCACGGCCACTGTCCAAACCACAGTGCGCAGGGCTGCATCAATAAAGAGTTGGTCTTCAAAGATATAAGTAAAGTTTTCTAAACCGATAAAACCTCTGACTTTACCGAAGCGGTTTACATCACTCAGTGACAGATTAATCAGTTCATACAAAGGGTAGGAAATGACAAACAATGCGAGTAATAAACTGGGCAAAATTAAATATAGAGGAAGGTTTCTGTTCATATTGCTACCGTTAATACTGCTTTAATCGCAATCAACTATGGATATCTGAGCTTTTTAAAAACTCAGTAATAAACTGCTAAAAAGTGCGAAATGATTACCTTGAAAAAGCCAGACAAACTGTTGTCGATTAGTTGTAAATGACTCACTGACTGGGCTGTATAGCAGCCAGTGAATCACTCATTTCTACAAGCTAGATTTATTTGCCTAGTACACGGTTAACACGTTTTTGTGCTTTATCTAAGGTAGATTGTGCATCTGCACCGCCGTAGATAGCTTGCACTGCGTTACTGGTGATATCTGCAACTTCGGACCAACCGGCAATAGTCGGGGCAAATCTTGCTTCTGGTAGCAAGTTAACGAAGGTTTTAACGGCATCGTTTTCAGCGAATTCTGGCAATTCAGACACGGATTTCAACACTGGTAAAAAGCCTTCACCCGAGGAGAATACTGCGCGCTGTTCAGTGGTGAACATGAAATCCATGAACTTAACCGCTGCCTGTTTGTGTTTAGAGTTTTTGAACAGTACCACTGAGTCAGTGACACCATAAGTCGCGCGGCTTGTTCCACTTGGAATAGGCGCGATTCCATAGTTTAGATCTGGTGCCTCGTCCTTAATCTGATTGACCAGGAAAGGTGCCGTGATCATCATGCCGACGCGGCCTTGTTTAAATAAATTTTGCACATCTTCACGGTTATAAGAAGTAACGCCTGGTTGAGTTAAACCATTCTCAATCATGCTTTGCAGGCGTTTAGCATTTGCCACTGAAGCACTGCTGGCGAGGTTAGAGCTGCCATCTTTTTTCAGCAAACTACCGCCTTCGCTCCACATGCCATAGTAGAAATACACATCAGTCTCTACTTCTTTGCCCTGTAAACCGAAACCATAAGTTTTGTCTATTTTAGAAATTTTAGCCGCACTATCGACTAATTGATCCCAAGTGGTAGGTACACTAGCACCGGCTTTTTGCATCAGGTCTTTGTTGTAGTACATCGCTCTTGCAGATGCCGCTACTGGTAGGCCATAGACTTTACCGTTTAAAGTACCAGGGCTTAGGAATGCAGGCACGAAACGCTGTTTCATTTCTTCGCTGATTAAGCCGTCTAGTGGTTCAGCGACATCTTGCTCTACGTAATCAACTAACCAGCGAGTGCCAATAATTGCCATATCAGCATTTACGTCAGAGCTTATATCTGTGGTCAGTTTTTGGTTTAATACATCCCAGTTAACGACTTCAATTTTGATATCGATTTCTGGGTTGCTCTTTTCAAATTTTTCAGCCAGGGCTTCATAATAAGGGCCGGTTTTTGCACTGTAATATGCAACAGTAAAGCGTACTTCCTCAGCGGCTTGTACCGAGAGTGATAAGGTTGTGCCCAATACAGCGAGAGACACGCCAGTCGCTAAAGATTTTAAAGAAGTAGATAAATATTTCATTTTTACACCTATAATCTTTCGTTTTGTTTTTTTAGTGGGGTTATGGATGTTTCTAAGGCTGATATAATCATATATCTTTCTCTATCGCAAGTTATAAGCGAATAATATTGACAGTTGTTTCATTTGTGTTATATTTTTCTTTCATTTTAATAATAGCGAAAGGTTTTGTATGTCGGTTTTGCAACTTAATAAGTTAGTTAAGCGCTACGACAGTGTCGAGGTATTACACGGGATTGACTTAAAGGTTCACAAAGGTGAATTTTTGGTGCTTATAGGCCCGTCGGGCTGCGGTAAATCAACACTGTTGCGGATGCTGGCGGGATTAGAAGATATCACTTCCGGATCTTTAACCCTCGACGGTAAAGAGATCAATGATGTACCTTCTCAGAAGCGTGACTTTTCTATGGTGTTTCAAAGCTATGCGCTGTATCCGCATTTGACCGTGTATGAAAATATAGCCTTTGGTTTGAAAGTGCGTAAAGCGGATCAGGCACACATAGATAAAATGATCGATTGGGCGGCAGATATTCTTAACTTAGCACCTTTGTTGCAGCGAACACCTAAACAGTTATCGGGTGGACAGTGTCAGCGTGTGGCCATGGGCCGCGCTTTAGTGCGTGAACCCAAGCTGTTTCTGTTTGATGAACCCCTGTCTAATTTAGACGCTAAGTTACGCATTCAAATGCGCGCAGAAATGAAAGCGCTACATTTAAAACTGCAGACCACTACTGTGTATGTGACCCATGACCAGGTTGAGGCAATGACCTTGGCCGATCGTATTGTGGTGATGAACGTGGGCGTGATCGAGCAAATTGGTACCCCGTTAGAGCTGTACGATAATCCCGTTAATTTATTTGTGGCAGGATTTTTAGGTGCTCCGGCTATTGCATTTATTCGCGGTACTGTGCAAAACCGTGAGGGGCAATTGGGGGTTGCAGTGCAAGATACACAACAGGGCACCGAGAATACATTTATCCCAGTGCAGCATGTTGATGTTGCAGTAGGGCAAGAAATAGTTTTGGGAATCAGGCCTGAGTTTTTTCAGCTGCAAACTGCTGGGCAGCAGAGTTGTATATTAAAAGTAAAAGTGAAGTTTATTGAAGCAATGGGCGCTGAGTCCTATGTCCATGGCCAAGTGTGTGGCCAGGATCTTATTGCCAAAACTGCATTAAGGCTTGATTACCAACCCGGACAGATCATTGATGTCGGTGTTGACTTAACAGCGCTGCATGTTTTCGATGCTAACAGTGGCCTCAGATTAAGCAATTGATATAATGAATATTTTATTAATGAAGAAAGTGATCTTTAACAGTGAAACAAGCTAAAAAGAACTTGCGAAATACCCGGGAGCGCCGAGAATTTATCTTGGCGCAGTTAGCTGAGCACGGCTCTGTTACTGTGGAGGATATTTCCCAGAGCTTTGGCGTATCTACAGTGACAGTCAGGGCAGATTTAAGATTGTTAGAACAGCAAGGTAAGCTAGTGCGCCATTACGGCGGTGCTATGTTAACTAAGGTGCTCGAACAAAATCATCCAGCTGCTGACACTCTCTCAAGCAACTGGCAAATAAAAGCTAAGTTGGGTAAAGCAGCGGCACAGTTAGTACAAGCCGGAGAATCTATCATTATCGATTCAGGCACTACCACTAAGTGTATTGCCGAGCAGCTCGGTGCTATTTCGCCGCTGCATGTCATGACTAACAGTTTACCGGTATTGATTGAACTCTCCGCTTTTAAAGGCATTACCACTATGGTGACCGGGGGGCACTTATCCCATAAAAGCCAATCATTTTGCGGTGCCCAAGCGGAGAAAAACCTCAAAGAGTTTCACTTTGATAAGTTGTTTCTAGGCGTTGATGGTTTTCATTTGGAAAAAGGCATCACCACCTATAGTGAAGATGAGGCCAGGGTAAACAGCATCATGGCTGATGTAGCCGAAAAAATTATAGTAGTCACTGATTCCAGTAAATTCTCTCAGTTGAGTTTATACAAGATTTCAAATCTAGAAAAAATAGACACCATCATCACTGACGCCAATATCCCCGAGGACTATCGTCTGGGAGTGCTCAATCGCGGTATCGAATTAATCATTGTCGATTAACCAATCAGCATGTCATTCGTTAGCACACCCTTTGGCTACGGTGCCTGGATAGCACAGTGCTGGTAATGCCAAAGGCAGCCCGGAATTTTTCGCATCTTCCCCAGTGGTCAATTTAACAGTATAGAGTGCATAAAAGCAGGACTTATCTATGTATTACGGGTTTGATATCGGCGGTACAAAAATTCAGCTGGCCGCATTTGATCAACAATTTAAATTAGTAAAACAGCAACGCCAGGCAACCCCCACCCAGGATTACCCTGAGTTTCTCAATAAAATTCAATCGATGGTGCAGCAGTTCGATTCAGCACTGCAAACAACAGGTTCAGTGGGTATAGGTTTTCCCGGGATACGCGATTATCACGACGGTGCTTTTATTTCGGTAAATATTCCCTGTGTCATAGGAAAGCAATTAGAAGAAGATTTAACCCATTTATTGCAGCGTCCGGTGCGAGTAGAAAATGACTGTAAATGCTTCGCTCTTTCGGAAGCTGTCTTAGGCAGTGCGAAAGATTACCAAAATGTATTTGGTGCCATTATCGGAACAGGTGCTGGTGGTGGACAAGTGACTGCAGGAAAACTGTGCACTGGCGTGCACGGTTTTGCCGGAGAGTGGGGGCATATTGGTATTAATGCCTATGTGCTGGATAAATACAAAATTCCAGTGTGGCCTTGTGCATGTGGTTTAAAGGGCTGTGCAGAGCAATATATTTCCGGTAGTGGTTTACAAAACCTCTACAGATATAAACATCAACAAGCGCATGGCAGTGCATTAGACACCATTACTGCTGAGCAAATAATGTTGCTGGTGGAGCGCCAAGAGCCACTGGCAACCGCAGTGTTTGAGATCTATGTGGATATGCTAGCTTCCAGTTTAGCCACTATTCAATTGAGCTATGATACCGATGCGATTGTCTTAGGTGGGGGTATGAGCAATGTCAGCGCGCTGTATGAGAAGTTACCCGGCTTAATTAATCGACATTTGTTTGACCGCGCAGAATCGCCTGTTATCTTGCCACCTCAGTTTGGCGATGCCAGCGGGGTAAGGGGCGCAGCGCTATTACACAGGGATGAAATGTAAATAAAAATCGTCGAACAGCATTCTTGCAGTTCACTTATGTCAATCATCGTCATCATCGTACATCCATCGCTCAAACTCTCGCTGCTTATTGTCGGCAACCAATGCCTGGAGTAGCGGGGTAGCTTGCTCTGTCGGCAGTAGGTAAGAGCTTCTTCCGGAACTGGCTATAGCCATTTCATTGGCTTTTAAGCTAGGCAGCCAATTTAAAAAGTAACCCTTTAATACTGCTCTTACCTTGGGTCCATCACGCATTTGCAGGCAAGCCTCGCCTGAGGGACGGACTCCACATAGCTGTGTCGGGTAAAAGCCAGTGCCCGGTGTGACGTAATAGGAATAGATATCTGGATTAGGTTTTAGCTGCACGGTGCAGCTGATTAAGGTCGCTAATAGGGGAGTGCCCAGAATCAGTCGCTTATCCATAAATCATATCCTTCGGCTATCAGGGCGCAGCCCTGGGTCCCTTAATCAAAGTTGCAAAAATTAACCATCGCTATCCTTTGAGCTACATCAGGTCATTGTCGTTAACGCAGTTGCCCTCTTAAGGCCCTAACAGAGAGCAGCGCATACGCCAATTCTCTCTTGTTAGGCAATCGAGTCAATCATCGTCATTCTCACGCCGACGCATCATTCGTTCGAAATCTCGCTGTCTGTTGTCGGCAACCAGTGCCTGCAACAGCGGGACTGCTTGCTCTGTTGGCAGTACATAAGAGTTTCTGCCGGAGTTGGCGATTATAGTTTCATTGGCTTGTAAGCTAGCTAGCCAATTTAAAAAGTAATCATTTATTTGCGTTTTTACCTTGGGTCCATCCATCATTTGCAAGCAAGCTTCACCTTTGGGGCTGACGCCACATAATTGGGTTGGGTAAAAGCTTGTGCCCGGAGTAACGTAATAGGAATAGGTATCTGGATTAGGTTTTAGCTGTGGGGTACAGCCGATTAAGCTCGCTAATAGGGGCGCGCCCAGCATTTGTAGTTTGTTCATAAATTACATCCTGTGGGTACTTGAGAGCAGCCAATTTGCATTTATGCAGTAAGGTGTCTCTGGGCACAATGGGGGCAAATCGGATTACCCTGTGAGCCAGAGTCGACCTGAATTGTATGCATGTGCTTAAATACTCAGTTATTGGTCGTTGGCTAAAAATTGTTTATCGTCGCATACACAAATACGTATCTAAGCGGGTGCTGGATTCAGATAAATTGAACTTTGTAGCATTGAATATAGACCTAAAATCTATGTTTTTGTTCTATCTCGCTACGCTATTTTTCGCTCTGGATTAATCAGCGACAATAGCCAGCGAGTTGCCTCTATAAAAAGCAGCATTGCAGCGAAGAAAAGGCTATTATTTTACGGCTAACATTTAGCAAATAGGCAAGCCTGGAGATAATAGTGAAGCAAGTATTAAAGCTCTGTATAGGCCAGATGAGTTCCTCTAACAATCGTGCGCAAAATATCGATTCTGTGGTGGCGATGGCCGCCAGCGCGGCGGCGCAAAACTGTGATTTATTAGCTCTGCCAGAGGCTGCAGGGATGATGAATGCCAATCTGCACAACCCAGAGCAACAGCTGCTTAATGTGCAGCAAGATCCATTTATCCAGACCTGTAAAGAGCTGGCACAGCGACACAATTTATGGCTGCACACAGGCTCCACTGCGGTATTGGGCTCAGCAGGAAAATTATTAAACCACAGTGATCTAGTCGATGATCAGGGGGTTGTGCGCTGCAGTTACGATAAAATACATTTGTTTGATGTGCAGCTGCAAGGGCAGAAATCTATAGTTGAGTCGGATCGCTACGCGCATGGGTCAAAGGCGGTGCTAGTGGATACCCCATGGGGGGCCTGGGGGCAGAGTATCTGTTATGACTTACGTTTTCCACAGTTGTATCGCCGTTACGCGCAAGCGGGTGCCAGCGTTGTTTTTGTGCCCTCTGCCTTTACCATGAAAACCGGCCGGGACCACTGGGAAACGTTACTGCGCGCCCGGGCGATTGAAAATGGTCTGTGGATCATTGCCGCCGCTCAAGTCGGTACTCATGATAATGGCCGCCAGAGCTGGGGGCATTCGCTGGTGATCAGCCCCTGGGGTGAAGTCTGTTGTGACTTAGGCGGTTCAGAGGTGGGGATACAGATTGTTGAATTAGACATCGCACAAGTCGCTGACGCCCGGGCGCAAATCCCATCATTAGTCAATGAGCAAACTTATATCCTGGAGCGCTGTTAAGCGTTTATCTGCAGAGCTCTGTACAGCAATAGAAGATCAGTACTGTTGCAGCACTGAGGTTTTTCAACGGACGATTAAAAAGAATTCACTATTCTAAAATGTGGTTGCGATAAAGCACTAATTATCTAGTACAATAGCGCCACTGTAGAGTTGCTAGCAGTTCAGTTGCTCTACGCTGCCTAATTAAATTCGTTGTCGAGTCGTATACATCTATGTCAGAGTTATTTTCAACCCGTTTAAATAAATACATCAGCCAGAGTGGTCTATGTTCCAGACGAGATGCGGACCGCTTTATCGAGCAGGGTAATGTATTTATAAATGGTAAAAAAGCTGAAGTTGGCGACAGAGTCATGCCCGGCAATAAAGTAGTAGTCAACGGCCAGCGCATAGAGCCGATGGATGAGGAATTACTGGTCTTTATTGCCTTGAATAAACCCGTGGGGGTAGTGAGTACCACTGAGGGTGATGAGCGCAACAATATCGTCGATTACGTCGGCCACAGCTCCAGAATTTTCCCTATAGGTCGTTTAGATAAAGACTCCCAGGGGCTGATTTTTCTGACCAATAATGGTGACCTGGTCAATAAGATTTTACGTGCTGGCAACAACCACGAGAAAGAATACATAGTGACAGTCAATCGACCTGTTACTGAGCAGTTCATTCAGGGGCTGAGCAACGGCGTACCTATCCTTGGGGTTATGACCAAAAAATGCAAAGTCTCTAAAGAGTCGCAATACAGCTTTAAAATGACTTTAGTGCAGGGATTAAACCGGCAGATTCGCCGTATGTGTGAACACTTTAACTATGAGGTCAAACAGTTAGAGCGCACCCGCATCATGAATGTCAGCTTGAAAGGGCTGCCGACAGGAGACTGGCGTGATTTAACCGAGGCGGAACTGACCACCATCTTAGCACTGACCCAGGAGTCCAGCTCTGATGTCGGCAGCGGCAAAAGTTCTAAATCCAATGCCAAGTCCAAATCACTCTCTGCCGCAATTGATAAATCCAACAGTGGCAACAACAGCAAAACGCGGCAAAAAGCCAAACCTAAGGTCGCTTTTAAGGCTAAACCTGGCGCTAAAACCAGCAATAAAAGTAGCACTAAAAGCTCCAGCAGAAAAAAAGCAGTTAAACAGCCACTGAAGCCAAAGCGAGTCAAGCCTGCTTTATCCAAGAAACAGAGAAGTAGAAAGTAGTTGTATTAATTTTCAGTTAATTCTGTATTGGGAGCCTTTCTTATTTAAATGCAGCTTAAAGTGCGTATAATTTGTCCGATAAAATCATAAATTGTTAATAATAAAGAAAATATGAGGGAATATCGGATGGATGTGAATGAGGCATCAAATGCAGAAGTTAGATTCAATAAAGTAGACGTCGAATTTACCGGGCAACCTAAGGAGTATTTTGGTATATGGATAGTTAATATTATGTTAAGTATAGTGACTCTAGGTATATATTCTGCCTGGGCTACAGTGCGTAACAAAAACTATTTATATGGACATACAAAAATCGACGGGCATGCTTTTTCTTATTTAGCTAAACCATTGCAAATATTAAAAGGCAGAATTTTTGCCCTAATTTTATTTGCCAGTTATGCAGTTTTGACGCATTTCTATCCAATAACAATTCTTCCATTCATACTATTGTTTATAGTCTTATTTCCCTGGCTAATTGTGAAAGGGCTGGCTTTTCGCCTCCGCATGACCAGCTACAGAAACGTTCGTTTCGATTTTCTCGGAACCTACAAGGAAACTTTCGTCACTTTTATCCTCTTTCCGCTAGTTGGATTTTTTACAATCTATCTGGCGATGCCTTGGGCATTAAAGAAAATAGATGAATACGTGTTATCCAATACCAGTTACGGTCAAAAACAGGTAACGACTTATATAGAGACGAGTAAGTATTATTTGACTGTTCTGCTGACGGTATTGGTTGGCATAGTCGCGGTGGTTGCAGTAATGGCTTTTATGTTTGCCAGTGCAGCTATGGACTTTTCGACGTTTTTTGGGTTTAACGTGCGGGTTGATGCTGTTTTTATAGTGGTTTATTTACCATTACTGTTGCTAATAAAATCTATTTATAAAGTTAGAATTCGCAATCATATTTTTAACAGCAGTGAGTTCTCAGACTTAGCTGAATTCAAATCTGACATGCGTATAGTACCTTATACGCTATTACAACTTACTAATGTGCTAGCGATAGTTTGCTCTCTCGGATTAGCTTACCCCTGGGCGGAAATTCGTACCGCTCGTTATCTGGCTTTCAGCACCCAGGCAAGGTTGAATGAACATGCAGATACTGTGCTAGATACTATGAGTGAACGGCAGTCAGCATTTGGCGATGAAGCGGCCGATGCCTTTGATATCGATATATCTGCAATTTAATAACCAGAACTAGTGATAAATCAATCCAGATGTTGCAACAAATAATATGTTGCCATATTTGGATTTATTAGATTAATATCTTATTGCGGAATAAGTTTATGAAACAACAGCTGAGGGGGACATATTATTTCCCTGCTAGTAATAGATCACAATTGGCCAAGTTGCTGGTAAATGGAGATTCAGTCAATCTCTACAGCGAACAACAGTGTATCTTTGCCACTGATACTTGCCAATTGTCGGTTGCCAGCGCCATTCCCGGAGTAGCTGTAGAAGTGACTTTTGCAGATGGTGGTAAGTTTGTAGCCGAAGATCGCAGCGTTAGATTGAGCCTAGGCAGTGTCAGGGCGGAACGACTTGAAAAAAGTAATAAATTAATCCTAGCATCAATTTTACTGGTGCCACTTCTATTGTGGTTTGGCATAACTGTGGTGATGCCCAAATTAGCCGCTGCCAGTGTTGATTACCTCCCAGATAGCGTTGCCCAACAGATGGGGGAGCAAACTTTTTACGCCCTGAAAAAAACTATTCTAGAGCCCAGTCAGTTAGAAAAAGAAGTTCAGTTGAGAGTTGTGCAACAATGGCAACAAGCTTTAGAGCAACTGGGACTGCCTAAAGAAAAGTTTCAGTTGCATGTATTTAAGAGCGATTATTTTGGTGCTAATGCATTAGCTTTGCCAGATGGCACAGTGGTTATAACCGATGAATTATTGCGCTTATTAGCTGAAAAGCCCGATGCAATACTCGCCATTTTGTTACATGAAATAGGGCATGTGCAGCGTAAGCACAGTATCCGAATGGTGGCCCAATCACTGAGTAACACTATAGCCATATCGGTTGTTTTTGGTGATATAGAAGGGCTGGGTGAGGTAATAGTGGGCACCGGAGCTGCTTTAGTACAAAACGCATTCTCCAGAAATATGGAACGTGAAGCAGATGATTTTGCACTACAGAAGTTAGCAGAGTTAGGCAAACCCGCGACTGCATTTGCAGAGGCGATGCAGAGTTTCCTCGCGATTCAGGAAAGAGATAACAAAGACTCCGATAAACAAGAAACGAGCTTAATACAATATCTGACAACTCACCCGGATATAAAAGAGCGCATAGAAAAGGCTATACAGTACGGTAAGTGAAAATATCTGCGGTAACTAGTTAATAACTCAATGAAGAGAGCTCGAACTACAGTATTATCAATTGACTCGGTGAAGGATGTTTCTTCCCCCGCCTATGGACAATTAACTCCGGTTTGTTTGCAAACTTAACAAAGGTTGTAGAATAATCGCCCTTTGACTATTTGAAATTTGTTGCATTGAAGGAGTCATATGGAGTAGTTCAATCCTAGTTCTGGCCTAAAAAATTTAGACAAAACGGTCTGGGACCATTGAGCCTTGCAAAGCCGAATGTTAAAAAACCTTCAGCAGTGAAGTTACTTAATACAAGCCGCAGCTAATACTGCCGTTTGGCGCAACTGTTGTTGAGACTGGCTAACGTGTTGATTTTAGATGAGCCTAGTTAAGGACTGGACCAGCGCAGCGAACAACCTGTGATGCAAAGCATACTGGCGCATGTCAATGAGCGGCAACAGAGCCTGATTTTAATTACCCACAAGCCTCTGTTACTAAGGCAAATGAATAAGATAGTGCTGATGCAAGAGGGAAAAATTAACGATTCGGGCAGCCATCAACAGCTGCCAAGCGGCAATCTTTATTATCGTCAGTTATTGAGCTACTTTTAGCTTTCAACGGGTGGATTACGATATAACTCCAAAGCGATATCCGGGTTAAAGCTAGCGCATTCTAACTGCAGCGGCTGCGCGTCATCAGCGAGTTGTAAATTGAGCTGTACCGCACGCAGTAAATGGTTCTGCGCCCCTAAAACCTGATAATCTTCAGGAGTTAAGCCCGCAACTGAAGCCAGTCTCTTTAAGAAGTAATGCCCCTCGTGGCTGTAAATTTTATCGCCGACTATCGGCAGTCCTAAGTGCGCTAAGTGGGCGCGAATCTGATGCTTGCGACCTGTATACAGCTGGCATTCAATCAACGAGTACTGGCCCTGGCTTTTGAGCAACTTAAAGACAGTTCTGGCCTGTTTAGGTTTTCGGTATTGATCTCGCGGTTGCTGTTCATCCACTACGTACATTTTGCAGCGAATCTCACTGTCGAGGCGCTCGGCTAATTCAGTTTGGCAATCGTATTGCCGCCAGCTTGGCACCCCTTTGACGATGGCGTGGTAGATCTTAGTGGTGATTAATTGTTGCAGTTGCGGCTTCCACTTTTTATCGGCCAAACTGTCTTTAGCCAGTAAAATCAGACCAGAAGTTTCAATATCTAAGCGGTGTAACAATTGCGCATTGTAATGTGGACTCTGCCGTCTGACTAAGCCGATCAAAGTGTTGTGCAAGTTGCGGGTAGTGCGGCTGACCGCCAGCAATTCTGGCTTATACAGCGCCATAATTTCAGTGTTTTCCCAGATCAGCTGCCACTGGCAGTTAACCTTCTGTTCAAAGTGCTGTTTGAGCTCGATGCACAAAGTTTGCCCGGCGCTGATCGAGCTTTGAGCACTGGCCGGGGTCCCATCTAAGCTAATACTTTTATCCGCCAGCCACTGTTGCAGTTCGGGTGTCTCAAGTTGCGGTAAATGCAGTTGCATAAAATCGCTGACAAAGGGTTGTTGTGCACAGAGGTGCTCGGCAAATATTTGATAGCAGAGATCGAAATTAGTGCCATCGGGCAACTCTGTTAACGGGTAGTTGATGCTTGGCATAAAAGCGCTGACCTGTGACTAAAAAAATGTGGATTACGGCATGTTAGAGGGGGATTATAAAGCTTTGCCTGTAGGGCTCCAAGTAACAATTGAGCAACTCAATTGAACATATCCCTGAGCAAGGATAATTGCTACTATCTGCGAAATTTACCGACCTTCAATTCTGAGATTATGTTGAAAACAATCACTACATTCGGCCTATTACTTCTAGCAACTCAAGTTCACAGCGCCGAGGATCCCTGGACACTGAACTTGCACTTTGAAAACGATCTGTTTGCCAACACCGATTCAGATTATACCAATGGGGTGCGGGCCTCCTGGGTGTCTCCGGATCTGCATGACTTTATAGCAGGCAAGCAGCTCACATACGACTGGGTTAACAGAGTCAATGAACTGTTAGAGCCACTGCATCCACAATTATCCGGGCAGGGAAAGGTGCATAGAAACATTGTCGTCAGTGTCGGGCAGTTAATGTTTACCCCCAGAGATAAATTTACAACAGAGCTAGGTGTTGACGACAGGCCTTACGCCGGCTGGCTGTATACAGGTTTCGGTTATCAGGCCAAAACATCCAACAAACTGCACAGTTTTGAAATCAATGTTGGAGTCGTAGGCCCGGCGGCAATGGCGCAACAAACGCAAAATATTGTGCATGACATCAGGGGACTGGAGCGTTTTCATGGCTGGGCTAATCAACTGCACAATGAGCTGGGTGTACAGTTAGTGTTCGAGCGCAAGCGTCGCTTTAAGCCGCTGCCAGGGAAGTACATATTTGGCTTAGAGAGCGATCTGATCAGCCACTGGGGAGCCAGCTTAGGCAATGTCGCGACTTACCTTAACGCCGGAGCAGAGTTACGCCTCGGCTGGGCACTGCCAAAAGATTTTGGTCGCTCCAGCATCAGGCCAGGTGGGGAGGGTAACAACCCGGGACTTGGCAATCCCAAAAACCGCAAATGGCAAGTCCATGCCTATCTCGCCGCCGATGGCCGCGCTGTGGCACACAATATATTCCTCGATGGCAACAGCTTCAGGGACAGTCACAGTGTCAGTAAAAAACCATGGGTAGCCGATTTGGCAGCGGGAGTCAGCGCCACTTACCAGCGCTGGAATATTAGTTACTCGCAGGTCTTTCGCACTAAGGAATTTACCGGCCAGCAGCAATCCCAACAGTACGGCTCGCTGTCGGTTAGTTATAGTTATTGAAACATGAGTAGCGGGTCGTGAGTAGCAAGTAGCGAGTAGCAAGTAGCAAGTAGCAAGTAGCAAGTAGCAAGTAGCTAGTCAGTTGTGAGTGGTGAGAGGGAATGAAAATACACAGCGCGGTAGCTGTAAAAGTAGCGCCCGCGCCGTGGCTGTGAGTTTAAGACTTGAGTCTATAGCCGGTCTTAAATATCCAGTAAGTGCCCGCCATACACAGGGCCAAAAACAACCCTGTCATTGCTAAGCTGACGCCAATACTTACATCCGCAACCCCATAGAAAGACCATCTGAAACCGCTGATCAGATAGACCACAGGATTAAACAATGTCAGTGATTGCCAAGGTTCAGGGAGCATGCTGATAGAGTAAAAAGCGCCGCCTAAAAAAGTCAGTGGAGTGATAATCATCAGTGGGATAATTTGTAGCTTTTGAAAATCATCCGCCCAGATGCCGATAATAAAGCCAAACAAACTAAAAGTGACTGAAGTTAACACCAGAAAAGCTAACATCCACAACGGATGTAGAATGGTGTAATCAACAAAGATTTTGGCGGTGGCCAAGGTGATTAACCCCAACACGATAGACTTAGTCGCCGCGGCCCCAACGTAGCCAACCACTATCTCAAAAGGCGACACGGGTGCTGACAGTACCTCGTAAATAGTGCCGGAAAACTTGGGGAAAAATATGCCGAAAGAGGCGTTGGAGATGCTCTGGCTCAACAGCGACAACATCACTAAACCGGGAATAATGAACGCGCCGTAACTGATACCGTCAATATCTCCCATTCGCGAGCCTATGGCCGAGCCAAAAACCACAAAATACAAAGAAGTAGATAATACCGGAGAGGCAATACTCTGCATTAAGGTTCGCCAGGTTCTGGCCATTTCAAAATAATAAATAGCCTTCATGCCATACCAATTCATGTTTTGTCCTCAAAGGTTAACTTTTTACTAAATTTACAAAGATTTCTTCCAGCGAACTCTCTGACGAATGCAGGTCTTTTACATGTAAGTTGGCGCTGGCTAACTTCTCAAGTAATGCAGCGATGCCATTATCTTCCTGCTTAACATCAAAGCTATAAGTCAAACTGTAACCGTCTTTGGATTGTTCAAGGTTGAAGCTTTGCAGGGAATCGGGAAGCTCAGTAATGGGTTGCTGCAACTGCACCTGCAAGTGCTTTTTACCGAGCTTTTGCATCAGTGCGGTTTTTTCTTCGACTAAAATTATCTGCCCGCCATTAATCACTCCAATGCGGTCCGCCATCTCCTCGGCCTCTTCGATGTAGTGGGTGGTTAACAATATCGTGACGCCGCGCTCGCGAAGTTCACGGACCATTTCCCACATATCGCGGCGCAGTTCCACATCAACTCCGGCGGTAGGTTCATCTAAAAACAGAATTTCCGGCTCATGGGAGAGTGCTTTGGCGATCATTACCCGACGTTTCATGCCACCGGAGAGCTCGCGCATTTTGGAGTTTCTTTTATCCCAGAGCGACAGTTGTTTTAATAATTTTTCCAGATAGGCATCATTTGGTGCCTTGCCAAACAAACCGCGGCTGAAACGGACGGTAGCCCAGACAGATTCAAAAGCATCGGTAGTCAGCTCTTGGGGGACCAAACCGATTCTGCTGCGGGCCGCCCGGTAATCGCGAATAACGTCGTGACCATCGGCTGTGATTGTACCTTGGCTGGGATTAACTATGCCGCAAATAATGCTGATGAGAGTGGTTTTACCCGCGCCATTAGGGCCTAACAGGGCAAAAATTTCCCCGCGCTTAATCTCTAGATTAATGTCATTTAATGCTTTAAACCCCGATTCATAGGATTTAAAAAGGTTTTTTATACTGATGATAGAGTCCACAGGCTCTCCTCTGTTGGGTTGTTAGGTTGTTATTCGAACAGAAAGTACAGCGACCAAAAATGCTCTTTAAACGAGGAATAGTATTGGGGAATACCCGGGAAAGTCCAGTGTTTTCTCGACAGGTTTTAACCCTGGCAATGATGAAATTTTCAGCGACAAAATACTTCGTCAGAAATATTTATACTTGACGCCTAACACTGTTCACCCGGATCTACGGTGGCTAATTACTGCCTGAATTGATCAGACTGGGAATGGCCGTATATTTTGCCGCGTTTCTGCTGCCTCTTTTTACCTGGTAGAGTAGTTTGTCTGCCTGTTCCATGACCATCAGCAGATTAATATCAGTATTTGGCACTAGTTGTACTGCACCTATACTGACGGTAATTCTAGGTGCCGTCCTCGAGTGTGTATGTTCAATGTTTAACTCATTAATCACACTTATGTAATGATCGAGTACCCGTTGTATTTTTTTATTGTTAGCCGGTAAATAGAAATAAAATTCCTCACCGCCACAGCGATATATTTTCCCCTGGTGTTCGAACATGGAGCGCTTTAACGCATGAGATATTTTTCTCAGGGCGATATCGCCCTGCTGGTGGCCATAGGAGTCGTTGTAACTCTTAAAGTGGTCTATGTCTAAAATGCCAAATACCATTTGGGTATTATGTAACTGTGCTGAAAGCCAGATATTGTCAGTATCCTGAATCCATTTTCGCCTGTTGTTCAACTCGGTGAGGCTGTCTATATTGGCAATATGCTCCAATAGATTTCGCTGCCTGACAATTTCAATTTGGTTTTTTACTCTGGCGCGAATAATACTGTGATGAAAAGGCTTATGAATATAATCGCAACCGCCCAATAGTAGGCCTTTCTCTTCATTTTCAACACTTTGCAAACCCGTAATGAAAATGACCGGTATATGGGCGGTGACTGGGTTATTTTTAAAATGTTCAATCATTTCAAAGCCGGTCATCTGTGGCATCACCACATCTAAAATAATTAAATCTGGCAACAGCTCCAAGGTTTTAGCCATTCCCTGCTCGGCTGACTTCGCCAATATCACCCGATAATCATCTTTAAGTAGCGAAGACAGCACCTTTAAATTAGCGGTTTCGTCATCAATACATAAAATGCTGTATTTCTTTTCAGCAGCTCGTCGCTGCAGCAGATGCAGATTAGTGTCCATTGTCCGTCTCTCTTATGCTCCGTGCTAGCTGATCAATTTTTACGAGTGCAGTTTCAAACTCAAAGTCGCAAATTAAAAAGTGAATAGTCTCAATAACCACTGCAAACTCGCTGCCACTGGCCAACTCATAGAGTTGCTTAGAATAACTTTCAGCCTCCGCATCTGCATTGCTCAATAATTCTCGCAGCGTTTTGATCAACCGCAGAGACTGCGGTTTATCTATATCTTTATAATTCGCCGGTTGAGTTTCTATACTGTATAGGCTGTCTAATTGGTCCATTAAGTCATCCAATTGTCCGGTCAGAAAACTGACCGGTCGCAGCAGCGATTGATGCTGTTGCTCAATTTGCTCTTCCAGCTGCAGTGCATATTTAGCCAGGGCTTTAGCGCCAATGTATTGAGCGGTAGATTTGAGTGAATGGACCATTAAAAATAATTTCTTCCACTGCTGTTTGGCGTATAGCTTGTTGATAAGTTTACTGGTAGAGCGGTTCTTATACCAAAAATCTTCAACCAATGATAAATATAAATTGACCTTTCCCTGCAGTCGCTCAACAGATTTTTCAATCTCCAACTGCTTTATATCACTTAACTGGGTCAATATAATAAGCTCAGTTTCAGTCGCACTGAACAAGTGCATATTGACACTCGCGTTTATCTTGCGATTAGATTTTAAAAAGTTACTAAGAGTGTTATAGAGTATTTCCGGCTCGATAGGCTTAGTGATGTGGGCGTTCATTCCCGCATCAAAGCTCGATTGGGCATCACTTTGAAACGCGTGGGCGGTCATCGCTATGATGGGCAACTGTTGCGCGCTTATAGAGGATCTGATCTCCCGGGCGGCAGTGATGCCATTCATGACTGGCATTTGAATATCCATAAGCACTAAATCAAAATGTTGACTATGTACTTTCTCCAGTGCGACTTCGCCATTTTCGGCGATTTCAACCTCGACTAAAGTGTCAGCTAGAAAACCTTTAGCGACTTGCTGATTGATTTCATTGTCTTCAACTAACAGTATTCTGTATTGGCTGAGGTCCGGAATACTAAGCTTAGCCGTCTTCTGCGCTGCAACAGTTGCGCTACCCGTGGTCACTAAACTATTAATGGCGTTAATTAAAGTGACGGGGTTGAGAGGTTTCTCAATGAAGCGTTGCACCCGAGCATCACTGCCCAGTGCCTTGGCCTCATCTTTGTCATAGGTCGAAACCAGTAGAAAAAGACTAGGCTGATGTTGTAGCTGGTCTCTGATTTGCTCTGCGGTGGTTATGCCATCCATTTGCGGCATTTTCCAGTCTAATATTACTAAGTCGTAAGGCTGTTCTGCGCGATCTGCAGCGACTACCTGTTGCAGCGCCTGCTGTCCGTTTACGACACTGTCCGCGATGATTCCCTGATCAGCCAATACTTTTACCAGCACATCTCTGGCCAGTGTACTATCGTCCGCCACTAAAACTTTCAGGGCACGGATAGCAGCTGTATCTAATTCGGTCACGGGTTGCTGTTGCTCACTGAGTCTAAATTTGGCGCTAAAAGTGAAGCTAGTTCCCTCTCTAAGTTTACTCTGAACATGGATGTTGCCGCCCATTAATTCAGCTAATTCTTTACTGATAGCTAAGCCCAGCCCGGTGCCTCCGTATCTTCGGGTGCTGGAGGCATCGCCCTGATAAAAGGAATTGAACAGTTGCCGTTGCTCTTGTTCGCTGATACCTATGCCTGTGTCGCTAATAGAAAATTGCAATTCACATTGTGATTGCTGCTGTTCGCCTTTTACTACTTTGAGTAAAACACTGCCACTATCGGTAAATTTAATGGCATTGTTGATCAGATTTATCAGAATTTGCTGCAATCTCAGCTGGTCTCCAATCAGCCCAGTGGGAACATCTGCCGCTATATCGATGACAAACTCGAGAGATTTTTGCTGTACTTTGTGGCCGCAAATATTAATCACTCGCTGAAACGATTCGGTTAAATCAAAACTGATCTCTTCGATGGCCAGTTTACGTGCCTCAATTTTGGAAAAGTCTAAGATATTATTAATCAGGCTCAATAGCGATTCAGATGCATCGATAATCTTGGTCACATAGTCATCTTGCTCCAAGGTCAATTCAGTGCGTTGCACTAAGCGGCTCAAGCCTATGACTGCATTCATTGGGGTGCGAATTTCGTGACTCATATTAGCCAGGAAGTTAGATTTAGCAAAAGTTGCCTGTTCCGCTTTAAGTTTTGCCTGCGCCAGTTGTGTGGTGCGTTGCACCACTCTCCTCTCTAAACTTTGATAGAGAAAGGCGTGGGATAGCGATACCGCAGCTTGAGAGGCGATAACATTTAGCAGTGAAATATGCCGTTGGCCAAAGGCATTTTCTATTAATTGGTTTTCAAGATAGACAATGGCAATGGTTTTAGCTTGATGTATCACCGGCATACAAGCCACAGAAAGCGGTTGCTTGTGCTCAAAGTATCCATCTTGACCATATTCTGTGAGTTCAAAAGGGCGGTTCAATACTTGCAGTTGTGGGTTGTCCAAGACATATTGGATAATGCTTTCAGGCAGCATCTTTTTCGCAGGCGCAGTGGACAAGTGCTGGTTGAGTAGTACTTTGATAGAATCTTTATCGCCAGCCGCTTGCAGCAGTAATTCCCCCTGGTTTACTTGTACCAAACAGCCCCAGTCGGCACCGGCATTCTTCAGCAAGATAAGCATTAACTTTTCTAATAAATGCTCTAGATCTAATTCCCTGGAGATTAACTGGTTTAGGTCCTGCACCGTTTGCAAGTTAATTTGATCGGGTTGTCGGTCTGCGCTGCCAATTGCTTGAAAGTCAAAATTTACATTAAACCACTGACTTTGCAACTGCTGTAATTTAGCCACAGCACCCCATTGGGCAAAGGCATTATAGGCGCTGATGATAAAACTTTTGGCTATCTCTGATTTATTTTGCACCCGCCAAAAATCTGCGAAGCACTCGTTGGCAACGGCCAGAACATTTTCGTATTGGTATTGTTTTGCCTGCTCAATTGCCTCTGTATAAAAGTCCACTGCGTTGGCGTGCTCACCTCTGACTCGCGCCGATTCTGCTTTTAATAACAGGTGTTTATGTTCGAAATTTGCCTTGCAATAAGTTGACCATCCCGCTAACTGCTGCAAATATTGCTGTGCTTGAATGTACAAGATGTCGGATTCGTCAGAGGCAAAACGCAACATAATCAGGGCGCTGTAAAACCCGCACTCGGGAATTTTATTTTGCCCGGGTACATAGGCAAAAACCGTTTCACTATGGTTTAGTAAAGATAGCTGTTGCTCGCGAGTGTCGTGGGTCAGGTAGGCATGACGGATTTTAGCACTGTAATAATAAGCTAGATGCAGTGGTGCCTGCGCGTAGTCACTGAGAAATTCTTGTTCGCTAAACTGCGAGTCATCGAAAGTTTGCAAGTTATTAGTTAACCCTAACAAGCCTTTGATTGACTGCAGGGCGCCTACCCGGACACAGTCACTCATATCTTGTTGGCGGTGTTTTTGCAGTAGTTCTATCTCCCGGGACAAATGCTGTTCAGTAATGCTTAAATCAGCACCCAGAGCCAGTGAGTCACTGGCGCGAACGGCGCAGATATAGCCTAGTGTTGCCAGGTCACCGGATTGCAGTGCCAGATCGTAACTGCGTTCAAAGAAAGGCACTGACTGCTGCAGTGGTTTGTTCCAGTGATGAGTGAAAGTGGCGTATAAAAAATAAGTGCTGGCCCTGATAAGGTGGTTGCCCCTGTTATCTGCCAGAGTGATTGCCAATTGACCAAACTCGTCTCCCTGCTCATAGCGTTGATAGACGGCGATAACGGCCAGTGCATAGTTGACGTAGGCGAAAGGCGAAATGTCGTTATGGCCGTACTTTAATGACATTTCGGTCATTAATATGCTGGACAGCAAATTCAGTGAGGTCTGGCCGCTGAGGTAGCTGGCGTACCACATTCCCTTAAGTAAATGCATCGCCGCATCTTGTTGCGGGTCAGTCATCTGTGCGCGGCTCAACAAACTATTGATATCACTACCGGCAATCAGTTGGTCAATATTTTCAAAGCCCTGCATAAAGCGTTCAAACACCAGCGACTGTTCATCAGGAATTAAAACTCCCAGTTCCGCCAAGCCCATTCTCTGTATTTCGATCGCCTCGATAAAGCGGCCTTGAATTTGATACTGGGCTGTTTGAATCGCGTACACAGACACTTTTTGTAAAGCGTTATCAGCAATCAACAGGGCCTTTGGGTACAGGCTCTGAGCTAAATCAAAGTCACCGGTCATATAACTCATTTCCGCCAGTGACATATAAACTGTCAGGCGCTGTTGCACACTGGCGCTGTCAGCGAGCTGGTAGGCATTGAGCAGCAGCTGCCGGGCAGAGCTAAAGGCAGATGAGCGTTTGGCTTTGTCAGCAGCTTGTATATTTAGTTGAATTAATTGGCTGATTTCTCCGCTTTTGGCCGAGCTGATACCTGCATTTAACTGCTCGACAATTTCAAAGATACTGTCATCTAATTCCTCACTGCGGGTAGCTTCTAACAACCGGGTTCCACATTGCCACTTGAAATCGGCCAGCTCAGCACTGCTGATCATCTGGTAGGCCGCCTGTTGTACTTTGTCATGCAAGAAGGAAAATTTGGCCTGGCCCAGTAACTGTTGATTTCCCTCGAAGCGATAATTATCATCCAGCGGTAAAATAAACCCTTGCTTAATCATTGGCCACAAGTGTTGGTAAGCTTGTTGCAGGTCTAACTGACTGACTATTTGTAACTTGTGCAGAGAGAATTTATTACCTAAGTTGGCAGCAAACTTCATAATTTCGATAGTGTCAGCGGGAAGCTTGCTCAATTTTCTGAGCATTAACTCCACCACATTTGAAGTTGCCGACATGTTTTCGATCTGCTCTGCGTGCCAGCCCCACTGGCCCAGTTTGTAGTCGTAAAAAATAAGCCCTTCATCATTGAGCATCAATAAAAATTGATTGACAAAAAATGGGTTTCCCTGGGTTTTCTGGCTACATATAGTGGCTAGCGGTTTTACGTTTATAGGCTCCAACCACAAACTATCGGCAATTAAATGTTGTATGTCGACCCGGGATAAGGGTTTTAAATTAAGCTCGCAAAATTTTATCTGCGCGTTTTTAATCCGCTGTTTAGTCGCGCTCAACAAGTGCGTAGCATCTACTTCGTTATCCCGGTAGGCACCGATTATCATCAGGCAATTAGGTTGCAGCAATAATTTTTCAATCAGTTTCAACGATGCAGAATCCGCCCACTGCAAATCGTCTAAGAAAATCACCAAAGGTTCGCCCGTCTTGCTGAAGGTGGCGACAAATTGACAAAAAGTTAGCAGAAAACGGTTTTCATTCTCTATCGCAGAGAGTGTTTCAGGTGCCGCAATAGGCTCGGAAAATAAAGACTGCAGTTCGGGAATGAGTTCGATTAATACACTGATATTTGCGCCTAACTGACGCTGTAAATGCTCCTGCCAATGCTTGCGGGCGAGGGTATCTAAACTTAACAGCTGGCGCATTAATAAACGCAGTGCCTGGATAAATACAAAATAGGGCTGGTCGGCATTAAACTGATCGCACTTACCCAGAGTGAACATGCCGCGGTTGGCGGTTATAGGCTTTTGTAACTCTTTGACCAGCGCTGACTTTCCCACTCCAGAGTAACCGCTGATCAGAACTAGCTCACTACAGCCAGCAGCGACATTTTTAAATTCATCCATCAAGCGTTGCACTTCGCTCTCACGGCCATAAAGTTTTTTGGATATATTAAATTTTTCCGGAGAATCTGCACTGCCAATAGAAAACTGACCGACCTGCTGGCGGCTGCGCCACTGGTCGGCGATGATTTTTAAGTCACTGAGCAAACCAAAGCTGCTTTGGTAACGCTTATCCGGTGACTTCTCCAACAAACATTCCACTATGTTAGAAATAACCTTGGGTATCTGCGGGTCAATTTGATACAGCGGTGTGACTTTTTCGGTGAGCTGTTTGTACATTATCGACAGTGAATCTTGATCGCCATCGGCGAATATTTGTCGAGTGCTAAACAGTTCATATAAAGTTGCCCCGAGCGAATATAAATCACTGCGGTTATCTATGGCCAAATTAGATCTGCCAGTTTGCTCCGGTGGCACATAGGCGACATTACCAATTAACTGATTACTTCTATTCGAGGAATCGTCGCTCTGCAGTTTGGTTACCAGAGATAAATCTGTGATGTATAAGCGCTGCTCACTTTTACTCAGCCAAAAAGAATCCGGGCAGATATTGCGGTGCAACAAGTTATTAGTATGTAAGTAGTGAACCGCTTCGACTAACAAAATGGCAATGCGCAGTTTAGAGGCAAAGCTTAACTGATTGTCCTGGATATAAGAGCGCAGCAATTGTCCGGGAATCGCCGGGTATATTATGCTGGTATGTTGGGGATCTTCGATCAGTGCCCTGGTGGGCAGCAGCCAGGCTGAGTTCAATGAGCGGCTGAGGTCGTATTCCAATTTAAGCTCGGCGCTGGCGTATTTCATGTGCACTGCTGAATTGACATATTTTACCAGGCAAGGTTGCTGCTGATCATCGACAGCTTCAGCTAAGTGGATAGACTCTCCACTTTTAAGTATTTTCGTGACGGTAAATTCAGCAATCATTTTTATCTTACCTTGAAGCTATTAAATATTCTGCAAAACAGCTGTAGCACTTCCCTGTGCCGGGAGAACAAGTGAATAAGTCGGGGAATCTTTAGATGCCACGGACTTATTCGCATCTTCCCTGCGCTTATTTGTCCAAGTAAAAAATCCTTTCAGGGTAACCGCAAATTGCCCGGGATGCCCTAAAACCAGCCACTACTGTGGACTCCACACAACCGATGTTCAAAAAACCGTTGTCGGTCCAATCCCCGGTGATAATCAGGTTGGTAAAATCAGTCTTGTCTGCTTTTATTCGGTAGTTATTAGTGTCAGCTACAGAGAGTACATAGCGCTCGCTGGGGTTAATCGCTGCGTGCCAATACTGACTGTCAAAGCGCTCGGCGCCGTTGCGTGGATCAGCAGTATTTTCATGTAGATCGATCAGTTGTTGCCACTGCAAACCGCCATCGCTGTCGCTGATATAAGGCCACAGATAACCTGAGTGTTTGCTTAACCAGTTAACTGCATTTTCCTTTACCCGTAAATGCTCTCGCGCTGGGAAACCGTGATCGCTAAAGGGGGGGATTTCCTGGGGCTCATCCAAGTTATTACAGAAGTAGGCAACGGACCCCGGTAAATGATTCTGTGGCCAGCTCTCTCTGGGCAAGGTTTGGCTCATATCCGCCCAGGTATTAAAGGGGTCTGCATAGGCGTCCATGACTGGGCTGGCCAGTTTCCAGCCGGTTTCTTCTAAACTTGCTTTCAACCAAAGTTGCATCGCCTGGGTCTGCGAGCTCTGCACATGTTGCAGCATGTTGCTCCAGCTTGTGCTTGT
Source organism: Oceanospirillaceae bacterium (assembly GCA_013215505.1). GTDB lineage: Bacteria > Pseudomonadota > Gammaproteobacteria > Pseudomonadales > Balneatricaceae > Rs1. Next base: position 52,960 of record JABSQZ010000007.1, on the reverse strand, counting down.
TGCTGTTAATTCAGGGGTAATATAAGGTAGGGCGCCGATTGAAATTCCCAAAATCACCTGATCAAAATCAACCCCGCGCTGTAAAGTCTTAACCTCTATGGGTTGCCAGGGGCTCCAGGGGGATTCCAAATTAATATTTTGGGCTTTTAGGTCAGCTCCTTGTACTAATTGAGAGTACTGGGGATCCTTGGGCCAACAATCCAGGCCTTTTACATTAATCAATGGCTGGTAGTCAGATGCTGGGTCACAGAGTGTCGCCTGTACCTCAATGCTGATATTGTCTATGCTATTGCGCGCTGTACATAGACCCAAGTTGCTGACTCTACTGAAGAACTCGAATTTTACTCCACGTTTTAACAGCGCCTGGTACAACGGCACTATGACAGTCTCGCCCATACCGGCCTGCATCTTCCAGAAAATGGCGCCCTTATATTGACCGCAACTCAAGAAATACGCGTGTAATAAGGTACCGGCTGAAATATTGCCACCACAGAGTGATTGGTTAGTGTCTCCCTTCGGGAAAGCCAGGTACAGATCGTAAAAAGAGCGAACAATTGCAGAGCAGTAGACATTCTTTGGGGTGCCATTTCTTTTCAGCCACTGGCGGAAATCGTATTTATCGATGCAATCCCAACCCAGCAGGAACACTTTGTCGGCACACATACCCTTAATAATATGCAGGCAAAAGCTGCCCGCCAGTAATAACTGCCTGATACTCTGCAGAGAATAGGCGGTTGGACCGAATAACTGCTCATAGATAGCCAGCATGGTTTTGATAATAGCTTCAATATCTGCAACCACCCCAGCGAGTTTTTGCAGATCTTTTTCTGCCCCTTGCAAAGTCTTATCTAACAGATGTTCTATTAAAGCGATAATGTCATTGACACTGTGCTGTTCACTGGGAAAGAGATCTCCTACCAGATGGGAAATTTTTGCCAGCATTGCATGATCTTTTGTCGCAGTGTAGCTCTGCAAATGCGCGTTGCTGCGCAGTTGCTGTTTTAAATTTTTCAGTAACCAGTACAGCATGCCCAGTGGGCTATCATAAGAGTCCTGCTCATAGTTAGCTTCTACGCCCGGCACTTTATCGTTGGGCGGGAAAAATATCGGCCAATCGACCCACTTATCATTGATGTACTCTTGCACGGCGATAAAACTATGCGGCTTAAAGGCCGTTTCAAAAGTCGCCAGAGGGGCCTGCAGTGGTCGATCTATCTCCTGATAGGCATCGCGCATCATCTTGATCGCATTATCATAAAATCCAAAGAAAATATGTAAGCCATGTTCTTCAATCCGATCGGCCATCTGTGGGTCGCGGCTGCTGGCGCATTTTCCCCCCATTCGCCAGCCCTCCTGATAGACAGTGATTTCGTACTCACTTTGCCAATTGGGATTGCTGGTGATAGCAAAAACGCTGGAAAGGGAGCCTAATCCGCCGCCGAGTACCGCTATTTTCTTTTTATTATTCACTGTTGTTTCCCTAGCTCTAATGAGAAGTCGATGTCCAACCAAAGGCCTTTTGCCTGCATTGTAAAACTGCCGTCATCTTGCTGGCTGGCTGTTAAGCCAAATTGTTCAACCAGGGGATGGCTGGCGACAGGAAAGAGGGTGATTTGATGTTTGGTCAATTCCAGCGGGAAAAGAGACCAATAGGGGGCGCCGCCGTGAATGGCGGTTAATCGAAAATCAGCTTTCGCCAGCTGCTGGAAACAGCTAACTCCGGTATCAGTCAGCGAGGGAAATTGCTTGAGAAATATCCCGGGCAGGGGGATGCCAGATTTCACAAAGTCAGTCAGCGAGACAGTATGCTCACTGCCGTGCACGGCAAATTTTTCGGGAAATAAATGCGTCGACACGGCCTGCAGTAACGACTCAGCTTCTGCTGACAGTTCATCAAAGCGTTCTTGTGTGCCCTCGGCGTGTTCAGTTATAGGGGCTACTTTAAGCAGCGGATTATACTGGCCAATAGTGTCGGCGCTCAAAGTGGTGAAAGAGTAAGGGTTAACTTGGAAATTTGGCTTTTTAACGTTCAGCTCAGTAGTGCACTGACCTGCAGTGTCGAAAAAATTAAACTGTGCCTGTTGTTTTTCGAAGCCGTAAACTTCTCTGCCCGAGGCAATAGCGGTACCATTGTCAAGCAGTAACAGTGGCAGAAACATCGCAACTTCTAAACTGTTAATATCAACCGCGGGGATCCAAAAAGAACATTCAGGGTATTTAATTTTTCCGTAGGTTTGCCCCAGTTGATTGCGCGCGGTAAATTGCATATCGGCCATGACTAGAAATATGTAGCTGACTTGGGATCCCGGTAGCGAGATAGCCCGGTAATTTTTAGATCCGTCAACACTGTTAATATATTTGTCGAGTTGTCTTTGACTGCTGGCGACATCACACTCCAATATAAACACCGAAAGTTTGGCACCTTTAAAGTTAAAAGGCGCTTCGGCAATAGGCAGTCCAATATCTTGAGGTATATAGGGAGCTAGCTTTTCTGTCGTCATTAAAACTCCTTAAAACACTGTATTGAATATTAGTCTTTTTGTGATCCGCTTCAGTTTATTGTTGCAAAAAAACAACAAAACAATCTCTTGGTAAAGTTGCGGTTTCAGCTTGTGTGCTTCAAATAAGATATTGTAATATAACGTTATTTGTTAAGTAATGGCAAGGCTTGTGGGTTGTCTAAAAACGGTTGTTTTGGCTGCTGATTAAGCGCCCATAATCTGTAATGAAAAATAATTATGCTCGCTCAATCAATAGCATTTAGAGGAGGATTAAAATGTCAGAAAATTTTTTAATAGGGCAAACTGACCAGAGTGAGGCAAGCGCCCAGCGGCCACCGGGTTGCATAGAATTAGCCATCACATTTATCTACTTTTACGATTTGTCGCGAGCCATGGCGTTTTATGAAAATGTATTAGGGCTGGAATTGGCGATTGACCAGGGCTGGTCAAAGATTTATAAAATATCCGCTGCTGCCCATGTAGGTTTGGTCGATCAGGCTGTCGGGATGCATCGAGCCAACGATATTAAACCTGTGCAGCTGTGTTTACGCGTCGCTGATGTAGATGCCTGGCACACCTGGATCGCCAGTTGTGCGGTGCAAGGTATCACCTCGCCCAAAAGTAACCGTCAGTTGGGGATCAGAGCATTTGTCTTTAATGACCCCGAGGGATATCAGATAGAAGTGCAATCTGTGTTGTAACTAGTGGGGTAACTTAAGCGCGGTAGCTGCGTTGAAAAGTGCAGCTGTCGCAGATGCTACATAAGCCCACTAAACTTGTTCTCACATTTTTATCTCGTGTATCCTCTGCTGGCGACTTCCGACTTCCGACTTCCGACTTCCGACTTCCGACTTCCAAAGGAGGCCGCGCCTCAAGTCTGCGGATTCACAATCCAATCATGCTCCGGGTCGTTTTGAAAATGCCATGCTCGAACCGGTCCGGCCATCACATTCAAATAATATAAGTCGTATCCGTGCGGGACAACCACAGGGTGATAGCCTCTGGGTACCATCACCACATCACCATCTTCAATACACATGCTCTCATCCAGTGATCGGTCGTCGGTATAGACGCGTTGAAAGCCAAAACCTTGCGGCGGGTTAAAACGATGATAATAAGTTTCTTCTAATTGAGTTTCGCACGGCAGATTATCGACATCGTGTTTGTGCGGAGGGTAACTTGAGCTGTTGCCCGCAGGGGTAATGACTTCGACAACCAGTAAGCTATCAGCCTCGGCGGTATCGGGCAATATGTTGCAAACGTGGCGTATGTTGGAGCCTTCTCCGCGTGTTTCTGTTCCCATCTCTTGCGGTGTAATAAGTCTCGCTGGATAAGTTCCTTTACCGGGAGCGCTGCAAACCGCCAAGGTTAAATTGTCGCCAGCGGTTACTGTGAAATTAGAATCGCTTGGGATATATACAGCTGCCGGTGCGCCGGAAAAAATATTATCCCGGCTCTGTATGTTTTCATAAGTTTGCTCGCCTGCCTGGACTGTGGCACTGCCGGTTACTAATACCAGGCACACTTCTTTGTCTTCAGTATTTCTGCTTAAACTAGCGCCCGCTTGCATGTGGAATAACTCAAAACCTACGTGTGGCCAGTTAGCCGATTGCGGAGTGATACATTGCACTCGCCCATCTGCATTGGGTGTTGTCGGTTGTACTTTTAGATAACTCATTTAACCTCCACTTTAGTTGATTCCAATAGGCTGCTGGCTAAGCCGTTTTTAATTCAGCCCAAGTGTCTAATAACAGACGGTAGTTATTCGATATTAGCTGTTGTGCTTGTGCATCGTTTATCTCGTTGCGAAACCATTTTTCAGCCGCTTCGAGAAAGATACTGCGTCCAACCGCAAAGCCTTTACAGACCTTTGATTGCAGACAGAGTGAAAAATCTTCTACCAGTTCAGGGAGAGAGACATTCAGTCCGAGTATGATTATTCCACGGCAATATCTATCATTTTTCTCGATCAGAGCCTCGACATTGTCCCAGGTCTGCTGATTTTTGGGTGGGCAAATCTTCCACCAATCAGGTTTGATGCCGAGTTGATAAATTTCTTGCATGGCACCTAGGGTTTCCGCACGAGTGAGTTGGTTATCTTCTGCGGGGATGACTTCGAGCAATAGCTCGTGATTAGTGTCCAGACAAGCTGCGTATAAATTTTTCAAAGACTTATTCTGGCTCTGTTTAATATGAGATGGGTCATTTGGGCTGTAGCGTACCAGGCATTTGACCACGTGACATTCCGGCCAATCACGCAACACGCTGGCAATGTTGTCTCCCCTTTCAAATTCTAGCGGGTAAGAGCCTGGTAATTCAACCGGTCGGGCGATCCAGCTGCTGCTATCGCTCATATCTGCGAGAGCGTCAAAGCCGTATTTGTCATCGATTAAGACTCCAAAATTTGTATCCCCGCCCATCGCATCTCTGGCACCGCTGGCAATCAGATTTTTAAATTCCGTGATGTCTGCTGTGGTTTTACCTGTTCCTGGCAAGAGATCTTCAAATTGGGAGCGGTGATCAAAGGCAATCGCACAGACTTCCTGCCAGTCTTTTTTACGATTAGTGGTCCGGTGAATGTGAGCCAGACGTTTATCATTGCGCAGTTTTCTCTCCGGGCTGCCGTTTGCTAAGAAATCTTGTAATTCGATCCAACTTGGAATCGCAGGTGAGCAACCGTGACGTGAAACGACAATTGCACCTGAGCCATTACCGTATTCACAGCAGGTTTTCCAGGATTCACCATGCACCCAGCCACGCAGGAAACCACTCATAAAACCGTCGCCTGCCCCGAGCGTGTTAAATACTTCGACTTCTTTGCCTTTTACCCAAATGCCGTCATCCAGATTGTCGGGGATTTTATCCGGGAATACCACACAACCCATAGGACCACGTTTAACAACAATCGCCGCGTCCGATAATTCTCGGATGCGCTTCACCGCTTGTATAGTGTTGGTGGATCCGCCCGCGATGTGCACTTCTTCTTCGGTACCGACAATCAAATCGCAATCTGCAATAAATGTCTGAATATGACGAGTGATTGCCGCGGATTCAATGAAACGGTTTTCACCGTCACCGTGTGCCGTCAGACCCCAGGCAACCGGTCGATAGTCAATGTCTAAGACGATTTTAGTGCCTGCGTCCTTTGCGTATTTCATCGCTGTTCGACTCGCAGCTTCGACACCTGCTTGAGAAAAATGTGTCCCGGTGACCACAATGGACTTAGCAGAGGCAATAAAATCAGGGCTGATATCTTCAGCTTCAATCGCCATATCGGCGCAGTTTTCTCGATAGAATATATGCGGAAATGTTTGTTTGTCTCTTATTCCCAGAATTACCAATGCGCTCAATCTAGCGGGGTCTGTCACCACATGAGAGACATCTACGCCTTCGTTTTGTAACGTCTCATATATAAACCGGCCCATTTGCTCGTCGCCGACACGGGTAATTAATGCACTGTTTAAACCTAACCTGGATGTCCCTACGGCAATATTTGTCGCACAACCGCCGATGTATTTAGCGAAGGATTGTGTGTCTTCAAGTCGGCCACCAATCTGTTCACCGTATAGATCAACTGAAGATCTACCAATACATATGACATCGAGTTGACGATTATTCATTTTTAGTTTCCTGTGTTTGATGAAGCTTGCGCTCCAGAGCTTGGCCGACGCCAACCACCAGACTTTGCGCTAAGCAAATGGGCGCAATCAAAGTGCGAAATGCCTGATCGTGCCCATCGTGTATTTCAAAACTGACGGTACTGCGTGATGCAAGGGGGCTGACGGCGCTGTCAGTGATGGAAATAACCTTTCGTCCCTGGTTGCTTAGTGAGTCGACAAGCTCAGCGACAATAGGAGTGTAAGGCGCAAAGCTGACTGCAATAACAAGGTCTTCTGGCCCCACATGGGAAATCTGATGATTTAGCATGCCGCCTGCACCGTCTGCTAAAAAGCACCGGACATTTAATTGCGACAATGCGTAATGTAAGTAATGCGCAATACCAAAGGCTCTTTTTTGTGCCAGCAAGTGCACATCGCGGGCACCGGTGATTAATTCAATGGCTTGATCCAATTTTTCCTGGGGAATTTCTAATTTAAGTCGCTCCAGGGAATCAATGCCTGAATTGGCGAAACCGTCGAGGATTGAATGACCACCCTCACGATTGTCGTCGCCAAGGGCACGGATCCGCTCCTGGTAACTGGAGGTGTTTTCAACCAGCCGGGTCTTGAACACTTGCTGCATTTCAGTAAAGCCATCAAATGCAAATGCCTTGGCAAAACGAACGATAGAAGAGGGCTGAACTTCAGCACGACTGGCAACTGTGGTGACAGTTTCCAGTGCAATAACATCGGCATGATTTAACGCAAAGCGGGCAAATTTTTGCAATTGCTTTGGCAGCTTTTCGAAATCAGCAACAATCGAAGCAGTGAGTTGGTCGTGTGCGATAGTCGTCTTTTCCACGTATTTTCCTATTTTCAAATTCATTTTCTCTGCGCCTGTCTACAAATGAATTGTCATTTTCCCTGTTATTGGGGTGTCCTGGCAAATCTTTGTTGACGATTTTTATTAGAACAGAATTTTTTATTCTTGACAAGAATAGAAAATTCTTTTTATTATGTGTTTAGAAAATTTAGTTCATTAGTGACTATTTTGAATTATCGATTAAATATAGGCATTAGATCAGGAGCAGTTATGCACCCCAAAATTGGTTTTATCGGTATTGGCGCAATGGGCCATGGCATGGCAAAGAACTTGTTAGAAAAGGGTTATGAGGTTATTGCCAAAGCAAATCGTAACAGGGAAAGGTTAGATGATTTGCTGTCTATAGGCGCTAGCGAAGCATCCTCAGCAAAACAATTAGCTCAATCATGTGACATTGTGATTCTCTGTGTCACGGGCTCTCCCCAAGTCGAATCGATCGTCTACGGTGAAAATGGGCTGTTAGCGGGGGTTAAGGATGGTCAGATTATGATTGACTGTTCAACTGGAGAAGCCGGGGTGGTTGAGAAAATTGCCGCTGACTTAAAGGAAAAAGGCTGTGCAATGGCCGATGCGCCACTGGCGCGAACCCCCATCGAAGCTGCAGCCGGTAAACTTAATACTATGGTCGGTGCCTCTGATGCTCTGTTTGAAAAAATTAAACCGGTTTTAGAATGTTTTTGTGAAAATATTTTTCATATGGGGCCTGTAGGATCAGGTTCAAAAATGAAATTAATTAACAATTTAATCACTATGGGTCAGGCTGCTCTGATTGCCGAGGCGATGAGTGCGTGTAAGGCAACAGGTGTGGATTTACAGCGTTTTCGCGCAGTGATAAGTGCCGGTGGCGGCAATAGCGGTATCTTTCAGATGATTGTACCGGCTATATTGGATGAAGGGTCTTTCGATGGTATGAAATTCAGCATCGCCAATGCCAGCAAAGATTTAGGTTATCTGAATCGAATGTTGTCCGATGCGCAAGTCACCGCGCCAATGGCCACCTTAGTTCATAACGCACTGCTGCACGCTGCCAATAACGGATTTACCAACGGTTTGGTGGGTGCGTTAGTCGCCGACCAGGCAAAGGCAAATAAGGTCGATATCGGAAAATGCTGAGATCGCCTACAGGACAGTAGGCGAACTTAGGTCTACTACAAAATAAAAAATAGAAAGAGGAAAGTAGAATGTTTGAACAACGGACTATCAAATCCCTTAAGACTCTATTAGCGGCTGGCGCGATGGTGACCTTAGGGTCTGGCGTGATCGCTAATACAGTAATCGCGGCACCAGCACCTTTGGTGATTGGTTTCACTTCAGACGCAAGTGGTCAATATGCAAACAGCGGTGCATCTGATCGCCGTGGCATGTTAATGGCGATTGGTGAATTCAATGCCAAGGGCGGCGTTTTAGGTCGGATGATTGAAACTGTGCATATGGACACAGAGACGACACCGGCAACGGGTTCGCGTGTCGCGGAACGCATGATTGCGCGTGAAAAAGTTGGCTTTTTAATCGGTGCGGTCAGCTCAGGTGTGGCCAACGCGATTTCTCAAGTCGCGCAAAGCCACGGTGTAGTTTACTTAAACACCAACTCTAGTTCACCGACCGAGTCAGGTAAAAACTGTCACCGGGTGAAGTTTGTCTGGGACGGCAACGGCGCCAACTTTGCACAGGCGGCGATTAAAAACTCAATTGGAGCCTATGGTAAAGATGTACTGCTGGTCACCAACGATTATGTTTGGGGTCACAATACTTCAGATGCTACACGAAAGTTAGTCCTAGCAAACGGGGCAAACATCATCGATGAAATCTTGGTACCCCAAGGTACTCGAGATTTCAGCTCTGTTCTGTTGAAAATTCAGCAATTGAAACCACAAGTTATTGCGGTTGCTGTCGGTGGTGATGACTTAAAGGCAATGCGCTCACAAATTGCCCAGTTGGGCTTAGGTGACAAGTACGCTTGGGTAAATAATCAGCAGGATTGGCCGGATGTCTATGGCTTGCCGGCAGATAATTTGTTCGGTGTGTTTGGTACCACTTGGTATTATGGAATGGACCTTCCCGGCGTTGATGCGTTTGTTACAAAATACCAGAAAGCCTACCCAGATAATAAGATGAAAGTTCCAGGTAACGTGTTCTACAACGGTTACTGGGCAACGCGTTCTCTGCTTGAGGCAATAGAGCGTGTTGGTACTACCAACAATCACGCGGTGATCAAAGAGCTGGAAAAATTAAGAATTCCGGCTGTGGCACGTATGCAAAATCACGATGCCTGGATGAACGCCAAGACTCACCAAATGCAACAGACTATTTATTTGGCTACGCGTAATGCGAATCCTGCAAGCAATGATGACATGTTCACAATGTTAAGTTATGCAGCGCCAGAAAAAGTCGCTGACAGCGGTGCAGAAGAGACTTGTCAGCTAGAAAGTTTCGCTGATACTCCGCTATACACACCTTAATTTGCTAGTTGTGTAGGACAGCTCTTGCCCTCAAATTTCTGGACAGAGAATCGCGCATTATTGAGGGCGAGTGCTTATAAAATAGCGATAATAAAATAAGCATAACAACAGAATTGAAATCTAAAATAATTATCTGAAATTATCATCAGTAATTTGGGGTCCTATGGATATTTTAATTAATCTATTGCCACACCTTGTGAACGGCTTAAGCCTGGGCTTATTGTTTGGTCTAATCGCCTTAGGTTTTATGTTAATAGTGGGGGTGATGGAATTGATCAATCTGGCACACGGTTCGCTGTTTGCCTTAGGGGCCTATTTCGCCATGACTATTATCAACCCGGATCTTTCCAGCTGGGGTGCCATCGGTACCTGGTATATGGATTTGTCGCTGGGGTTAAGATATTTCTTAGGACTGATAATCGGCTCCTTTTTAGTCGCGCTGGTGGGCATGGGTCTGGAAGTTTGTATGCGCAGGACCTATGGCAAGAAAGCAGAATACGGTTTGCTGTTAACTTTTGGTGCGGCGCTGGTTATCGAAGAAACTATTCGCATAACCTGGGGCTCTGGTGAACAGTTTTTGCCGGTACCGCAAATGATGAGCGGCGCGTTTATCGCCGGAGATATGATCTATTCGACCTATAGATTTTATGCGGCTGGCTTCGGCGCCTTTATGATTTTTGTGGTCTGGCTGTTCTTAGAGAAAACGCCGTTTGGAGCGATGATCAAGGCCGGTGCACACGACAGTGAAATGGTCAGAGCGCTGGGCGTTAACTTAACGCGTCTGAGGTTGTATGTATTTGCATTTGGCGCATTGCTGGCGGCAGTTGCCGGCATTATATTGACTCCGATTTGGGGCTTGCGACCGCACGTGGGTGTCGATGTAGTGATACCCGCATTTCTAATTATTGTGTTAGGTGGCATAGGTAGTTTTTGGGGCGCAATTATTGCCGGTGTGCTGGTTGGACTAGTGGTTGCTATCGTAGGAGCTTATGCTTCGCAATGGTCTCTGATGTCTATGTACATCTTATTAATAGTTGTTTTAACTTTCCGAACGCGGGGTTTGCTCGGCAAGAAAAGTACCTTGGAGAATTAGCATGAATCAGAGAGTAGCCCAATCGTCCGAGCAAATATTAACGGTTGACTCAAGCGAACAATCTCATCGAGTCGCATTGACCACCCGGAAAACACCCATCATCACCCGGCAGATGATTTTCATGTTTATCATTTTAGGGACCTTTCCACTGTGGAGTGAATGGGTGGGTCTGTACAACTATTTAGGTGCCGAAATAGCCATCTGGATTATCTATGCATTAGGCTTTAATCTGCTACTAGGTTATACCGGTTTGCCGAGCTTTGGCCATGGAGCATTCTTTGGTATCGGTGCTTATGCCTATGGTTTAACCCAGTTGGGCATTATTGAAAGTGTCTGGGTCGGGATCTTCGTTTCACTATTGGCAGGGGCCGTTGCCGCTGGAGTAGTCGCTTGTTTTATCTCCCATAGACGAGGTATTTATTATGCGTTGATGACGATTGCTTTCGGTCAAATATTCTGGTTTACCTCAATGCGCTGGCATACCCTGACAGGTGGTGAAGACGGCTTGTTAAATATTCACCGGGGAGAGCTGAATTTGGGGCTGTTTTCTTTTAGCCTGAGCGAAACCTCGAGTTTATTTTACTTTATTTTCGCCATATTAATGGTGGTGACTGTTTGTTTATGGCGGCTGGTGCACTCGCCGTACGGCAAAGCCTTACAAGCGATACGTATGAATGAAATGCGCGCGCGTTTTCTCGGCTATAACGTCTGGTTGATCAAGTGGTCGGTGTTTATGATATCGGGCGCTATTGCCGGGTTGGCCGGTGGTTTGTTTGCCTTGGCTCAACAAAGTGCCTACCCGGATGTCATGAATTTGCATGCATCTGGTCTTATCGTCATGCTGACTTTGATTGGCGGCGGCTTTGTAAGCTATTGGGGGCCAGTGCTGGGGGCGATCGTTTTCTTCCTGGCAAGAGATACCTTAGGTGCCATGACAGAAACCTGGCTGCTCTGGTATGGCCTGATGTTTATGTTGGTGATTATCTTCAAACCTGAAGGTATTGCCGGAGTGTGGCAAGATTTAATGAAACGCAGAGAAAAACGTCGACTCAAGGCTAACGGATCCACCGAAAATGCCAGTGGGGAGGTTTAGAACATGGCACTTTTTGAAGCAACGCATTTGCAAAAACGCTTTGGCGAGCAAGTGGTACTGGAAGACATTACGCTATCTTTTGAAGAGGGCCAGCTGAGCGGAATTATGGGACCAAACGGTGCCGGAAAATCGACCTGTTTTAATGTATTGACCGGGCAATACAAACCCGACAATGGTCGGGTGGTATTTGATGGCCAGGATATCACCGGTAAATCTGCCCGGGTGATTGCCGGCATGGGAATTTCCCGCTCATTTCAAATTATGAATCTGTTTGATGAGTTTAGCGCTATCGAAAATATTTTAATCGCCTTGCCCGACTCTATTAAACGTAGCTTTAATCCTCTGCACGATATCCAGGGAAACGTATCGGCGATGGAGAAAGCAGCGGATGTGTTAAATAAAGTGGGCTTGTCGGGTCGGGAGTTTATCCAGGCCAGCAGTTTGCCCTATGGTGAGCGAAGAGCGCTGGAAATAGGCGTCGCTTTGGCGTCCAATCCAAGATTGTTATTTTTGGATGAACCTACCCAGGGTTTAGGTGCGGATGGCACCGCCAGGTTAAGTGAGCTCATCAATGAGCTTAAAAAATCCTATACCATTGTGGTCATAGAACACGACATGGATTTTCTATTTGGTCTCGCTGATAAGATTTCGGTTATTCATTGGGGGCAAGTAATCGCTTCAGGTACCCCAGACCAGCTGCGTCAGAATGAATGGGTCAAGGCCTCTACCTTAGGAGAGATTGCCTAATGTTAACTGTTGAAAATATTGAAACCTTTTACGGTGAAACTCAGGCAGTCTTTGGTGCCTCTCTACATGTAAAAGCCGGTGAGGTGGTCGCGTTACTGGGGCCTAACGGTGCCGGAAAAACCACTACCATACGATCAATCCTGGGCTTAACACCCGCCAAAGTGGGGCAGATTCGCTTTGATGGAAAAGACATTACCCACAGTGATACCCATGATATCGCCCGAGCCGGTATTGGCTGGGTGCCAGATGACCGAAGAATTTTCCCGACCTTGAAAGTCAAAGCCAATCTGCAGTTGGGAAAAAAGAAAACCCGTTTTCGCGCCTGGTCCGAATCTGAAATGTTTGATATTTTTTCAGCGCTTGAATATTTGATGGAGCGTGATTGTGAAAATTTATCCGGTGGCGAAATGCAGATGGTGGCTATTTCAAGGGCTCTATTAGGCTCGCCTGGACTGGTTTTGTTCGATGAACCTTCGCAGGGCTTAGCCCCTAAAGTTGTGCAAGATGTAATGAATACCATTAGCCATTTAAAGAGTGAAGGCATTGCCGTTCTGGTGGTAGAGCAAAACGCCATGAGCGCTTTAAAAGTCAGTGATAGGGTATATGTGATGGATCACGGAAAAATTATTCATGAAGGACCTGCCTCTCAACTATTGGAAGATGAGCCACTACGTAAAAGTCTATTAGGAATGTAATTATGAATGCACCACTAAATGCACCCCTTTTACAGGTGAAAGGTCTTAAAAAAATTTATCAAACAGGCTTGTTGAAAAAGCGTGAGACCTTTCGACTGGAAGCGGATTTTAACATTAACAGCTCACAGATAGTGGGGGTGATGGGACCCAACGGCTCCGGCAAGACCACCATGTTTGAATTGATTACCGGCAGTAACCAACCGACAGCGGGTGAGGTTTTATGTGCCGGGCAAAACATCCACAATGTGAAATATCGCTCCCGTGATCGCTTGGCAATACATTATCACCAATCTTATCAAGTGCGGCATTTTTCAAAAACTAAACCGTCATTTATGCTGGAAAACCCGGTCACCGATTACCCATTAATTCACTTATTCGATGAGCCTCAGTTTAACACTCAGGATGGTTACATAGGTTTTATGCTGGAATTTTTTAAAAAACTCAAATCAGAGGGGCGGTTGGTTTTTTTGTGTGTGCATCCGAATGAGCCTTTCCATGTGAAGATTATGCGTGAAATTTGTGATAGCTACCTATTTGTGCAAAAGGGCAGAGTTAGTCAGGCTGATGATTACGATACGCTGTTAGAAAATCCGGATGTAACTAACTATCTGGGCTCGCTGGCACAATATTGAATGAAGGGAAATAAATATGCATTCGTTAGAAAACAAAATTGCACTGGTTACCGGGTCGGCAGGGGCATTAGGTGAAGCCATCGTACGCAATTTAGTTAAATTAGGTATGCGCGTAGTGATGGCTGATATTCAGGAGAGTCGACTGCATGAATTAGCGGTTGAATTCGGCGCTCGGGTCTATCCACTGAAGCTAGATGTGAGCGACGATCAGGCTGTGATAAAAGCTTGCGATGAAATCCGAGAGCTGTGGGGCGATGTCGATGTACTGGTGAACAATGCCGGAATTTTGTCGAATAACAAGGCTGTTGAAACCAGCACTCAAGAGTGGCGGCGGGTCATGTCGATAAATTTAGACGGTGCCTTTTATATGTCACGTGAATGCCTGCCGGGGATGAAGGCTAAAGGTTGGGGGCGGATTATAAATATTTGCTCACTAGCGGCAAAAACAGGCGGGCTTACCGCCGGGACTGCCTATACCACATCTAAGGGTGGCATGACCTCTCTGACCTTTTCGCTGGCACGTGAATCCGCGGAATTTGGCGTCACTGCAAATGGAATATCGCCGGCCTATATCAGGACACCTATGGTGACTGAGCAATTGAATGAACAGCAACGGCAAGATTTACTGGCCACGATACCGGTAAAACGATTTTGTGAGCCCAGCGAAGTAGCGCATGTGGTTGAATTTTTGGCTTCACCTCATTCTGGTTTCATTACCGGTGAAGTGATAGATATTAATGGTGGTCTCCACCTCGATTAAAAGGTAACACTAGAATGGTTGATAAAATAGAACCAGTGATCGATTTTAAAAGTGAACTCAAAGGCTTATTCGACTTAGCCGGAAAAGTTGCATATATCCCAGGGGGTTACGGTGGGATAGGCGAGGCCATTACCTGGGGTTTAGCTTGTGCTGGTGCAAAAGTTGCTATCGGCGGACGTGACCTTGAAAAAGCCAACAAGCTGGCTCAGAAAATAAACGCCGCTGGATATGAAGCTTTTGGCGTTGCAGTGGATGTTAAATCAGTAGAGCAAATACACCATAGTGTCGACGCAGTGGTCGACTACTTTGGCAACCTTGATATTTTGATGAATTGTGTCGGTATTCAGCGCGAAGAATCGTTGCTAGAAGTTACCGAAGAAGCATTTGATGAAGTCTATCAGGTGAACTTGAAGGCTTCGATGTTCCTGGCCCAAGCGGTGGCGAAGCATCAGATAAAAGCGGGTAATGGCGGTAAACAAGTGCACTTACTTTCAGTTCGTTCACAGCTGGGTTTACGGGACAGAGGCTACTCTGCTTATTGTTCCACCAAAGGCGGCTTGGTTTTATTAATCAAGCAGCACGCAATGGAATTGGCACCGCACAATATTACAGTTAACGGCGTTGCGCCGACTTTTGTTTATACAGAAATGATTCGTCACGTTATGGAAAACAAAGAGTTCAGAGAAAATTTGCTGAAGCGGATTCCACTGGGGCGCATTGCCGACCCCAAAGATATTGTTGGCCCGGCTAATTTTTTCTGTTCACCGGCCTCCGATTTTGTCACCGGACAAACCTTATATGTCGACGGCGGTATTACCGCAAGTCAGTAGGAAGTGGAAAGTGGGAAGTGGCTGCAAACTAAAACTCACTCCTCGAACAATTGAGGAGCTGAGTTAGCGACTGCTGAAATTGTATCAATTGAATTTCATCGGCTGAGAAGATAACTTCCAACTTCCAACTTCCAACTTCCAACTTCCAACTTCCAACTTCCAACTTCCAACTTCCAACTTCCAACTTCCAACTTAATTCAGCTGAATCTTAGCCCGATAAATTTCGGCAATCTGCTGTAAAACATCACATATCTGCACAATACATAAACCAGCATCACTAAGGCGATACCCAGCTCAGCATGTGCCAGGTACTGGCTAATACTGACCACTGATTGCTGCAAGCCGAACTGCGAAAAATAGCTGCTGGCTTTTGTCATGGCTGTGGCACTGATCACTAGTGGAAAGGTGAAGGCGGCAAAGGCCGGGCTAAACTCTAGTGTTAAAAGTTTTATCAGGCAGAGATAAACCACCGCCGTCATCAATACTCCCAGCGACAGTAAAATGCAGACTAATAATATGGAGGGCTGCTGTACCAGGCTCAGGTATGCTGCCAGGCATAAGTTTGGTGGGGCTGCTAATATCGCCAGGCTAGGTTTCGCGCCATCTACCAGTGAGGGTAATAGTATTAATCGATAGAGGATGACCGGCAGCAGTAAAAAGTAACTGCCAATGGCGAAATACAATAAATACTCAGCGATCGCCAGGCTCTGGACATCCGGATAAGTTAAGGCGGCTACGGCCAGACCCACGGGAGGGATAAACCAACTAGGTAGCAGTTTTTCCAGGTTGAAATCGCTACTCTGCCGATAGATAAACGCGCAGAGTAATATCAAGTGCAGGATGACGGCACTGTACCAGATAACAGAGCTGAACAGCTTGTCCGACAGTTGGCTGCTGAGCAGCATAGCACTCATGCATAAAGTGGGGATTACTGATCCTAACAGTGGATGTTGCAGCTCGCTCCATAGGAGTTTTATATTCCAGCTGAGCTTTATTAACAACAGCAACACAATAGGGCAGGCCAGTAGCAAGGTAAACGGTTGCTGGTAGCCATATAATTGCAGCAGCGAGCCACTACTTATCAGGCCTAATGCCAAGCCCGCCGCGCCTGTTGGAAAGCGTCGGAGGTCGAATGAGAATCTATGTGTCATGCTATTTCCTGCTGAATACTTGCTTTGAAAAATTAGTATAGCTTGGCTTTACTCTGTTAATATATCTAAACATTTTTTACAAATGGTTAAATAAAATTTAACAAGTATGTTACTGAGGTGTTATATCAACAACATAACTATTAAGCAGTTAAAGGTATTCAGTGCGGTGTCCAGAGCTGAGTCGTTAACCAGCGCCGCCGCTGAGCTTTTTGTCACTAAAGCAGCTGTGTCTATCGCCTTGCAATCGTTGGAGACCCAGCTGCAACAGCCACTGTTTGATCGGGTTAAAAACCGACTGTTAATAAACGCTCAAGGTCGAAAATTACAGCCTCTGGCCGATGAGTTGTTACAGCGAATGCAAGCTATTGAGGCATTGTTTGATGCCAATCAATACTCTGGATTGCTACGTATAGGTGCCAGTGTCACAGTCGGTAACCATTTATTACCCTCGATGCTGGCAAGCTTTTTACCGGCGACTAAAAGCCAGCGTCCCGAGTTGACCATTGCCAATACTGCGGATTTGAGTAACAAAATTTTAGCGTATGAGCTGGACGTTGCCCTGGTTGAAGGGCGAGTGCACAGTGACAGGTTAAATGTTATCCCCTGGCTGGATGATCAGATGTATGTGATAGCCAGTGTCGATCATCCGCTGGCAAAAATAGCCGCACTGCGTGATGCCCAGTTAGCAGGTCAGAGCTGGGTGTTACGGGAGGCGAGTTCCGGCACCCGTGAACAGTTTGATCAGCGTCTATCAGCACTGTTACCGAGCTGGAGTTTAGGTCTTGAGTTTAACTCTAACGAGGCGGTCATCAATGCGGTAGCCGCTGGTATTGGTCTGGGGTTTATGTCTAATTTGTCCGTGGCACAGGCGATTGAAAACAACAAATTAGTGCGCCTAAATAGAATCGATAGCTGCCGTCGACAGCTGTATTTAGTCTATGCAAAAGATCGCTATGTCAGCCCGCTACTGCAATATTTTATTGATTATACCCTCGCCTGGCAGCCACAGAACTGATGGTTAATTTTTATCAAACGCTCTGGCGTGCCCTGCTAGTCACTGCTGTACTCAGCCGCTAGATAAAAATTTACTTTACTGTAAAAATTCGACAATTTCCCGCTCTGTCTCAGCAAAGATCTGATCGGCTCTGCCCAGGTAGTGATAGTAGAAACATGTGAACAAGTCCGGTATCTCTAGAGCTTACAGAGTAGCTACAGGTCTTATTCGCACCTTTACTGGGTGTTTATATGGTTTTTTTCATTGCAGGGCTTATCTTAAAGCTAGTCTGTCTTGGGTTTTTGATATTTTCTGTTACAGGCTTTTTTATAAGAGTTATTCCTATATTTATTGTCCAGGGATTGTCCGCTAGTGGTTGCGCTATACTGGCGAAGATTTTCGCGAAATTTTAAAGTAACAGAATAATAAGGATATAATTATGTCTCTTAGAATTAACGATCAAGCGCCGAATTTTTCCGCAATGACCACTGCTGGCCAAATTGATTTTCATCAGTGGTTGGGAGATGGCTGGGGGATTTTATTTTCCCATCCTAAAGATTACACGCCGGTATGTACCACTGAATTAGGTTACGTGGCTAAACTTAAACCTGAGTTCGAAAAACGTAATTGTAAGGTTATTGGTCTGAGCATTGATCCGGTTGATGCGCATCAGGGATGGGCCAAAGATATTGAAGAGACACAGGGCTATGCGGTTAATTTTCCGATGATTGGCGATACTGATCTCAGCGTCGCTAAGCTTTATAATATGTTTCCGGCGGATGAGTCTGGCACTGCAGAGGGACGCACTGCTATGACCAACGCCACTGTGCGTACGGTTTATGTGATAGGCCCAGATAAAAATATCAAGTTAATGATGACTTACCCTATGACCACAGGACGTAATTTCGATGAGATATTGCGGGTGATTGATTCTATGCAATTAACGGCAAAACACAAAGTGGCGACACCTGTGAACTGGCAGCAGGGTGATGATGTGATTATTGTACCTTCGGTATCTGATGAAGAGGCAGCACAGAAATACCCCGACGGCTGGAAAACCTTAAAACCCTATCTAAGAGTGGTTAAGCAACCTAAATAAAGCGCTAGCAAATTTCGTCACAGCGATATAAAGTTGTGACGGAGTTCGCTGTGCCCTTGCAGCGCGGTTGAAAGTTAACAGCTATCCATCCTTATACACAGCCACTGCTCTATACCCATCAGTACGTTTTAGTTGTTGCCTGATAATGGGGTTAGGCTTGGTAACTGGCGTAACTTTTTCTGACTCAATAATAGCTTTCAATATTAACACCAGCATTCACTGAATACTCTTCTGTTAACTCAGTCGTTTCACTTGAACATTAAATTTTGCAGTAAAAAAAATTTGCAGCGCTTAGCTCAATAATTATTATTACTGGATGAGGTTGGGGGTACTTTGTTGTATTAAAACTCTGCTAGGCGACAAAGGTGATAACAGCTGGTGCAGCGCTGTCGATCTCAAGTGAATGTATAGTCATTGAGAATTTTTCTACAGTTCGCTCAGATGTCCAGATTGAGAAGCTAAGCGAAATGCCTCGTCATGGGAGGTTGCCGGTTCAGAGAGTATCAGCTGGTTGGTCGCTTTCAGACGATTGATTTTTACCACGCAGTGGTAGTCGCCAGTATCCAGCTCAATTACGTCTCCAGTATAAGGTTCTACTTCAGAAGAATACGCTTTAGGTTGTATGCCATCACTATCAATGAGGTACTTCAGAGCATAATTATAAATTTTAACAGTCATGTTTAACTCCGTTAAGATTGAATGTTGGCAAATGATAGTACGGGATTTATAGAATATTTATCAGTGTGTCCAATAACAGACGTATCAAGAAATTCACATATGCATGGTCGGTAATTTGCAACAGTTCGCTAAGGGACATGTATTTTATGCCGCAGAGCCAATATAGGTTTGACCCTGAATAAATCCACCATATACTGAATATAAACACAGTGTATGGTTGTCGCATGTTAAAAGTTTTCTTACTCGTGCCCAGTGTGGCATGACCCGCTGTGAATCACCCGCAGCACAATACAGCCAATCGAATTTAAATCTTGATCAGTACTTAGTAGCACACCCAGAAGCCACTTATCTGTGTTTTGCCGAAGGTGATTCTATGCAGGGCTTCGGGATTTTTCAGCTGACATGTTAATTGTCTCCAGAGCAGCCCAGGTCAATGACGGAGTGAGTAGTGAGTAGCGAGTAGCGAGTAGCGAGTAGTAAGTCGGAAGTTGGAAGTTGGAAGTTGGAAGTTGGAAGTTGGAAGTTGTGAGTTAGGTCAGGCCAAGATTATGGTGTTAATGATTGTTTGGGTGGTCTTCTGCTAAGGTTGCAACTTCATTAGCAATGGGTTGTTTACTTATGTTAGTGGGGTTTTTATCTTGCTGATTTCAGTTCAACAATATTCATTGTGGTATTGTTCACTGACGGATTATGGATCAGTAATTTACAGGGATGGTGATGAGCGAAACATTGGCTTTGCGGCAGTATTATGACCGGGCGCAGCAGCAGGGGCATAGACCGCTACTGGAGTGGGCGGCTAGCTTGAATCAATCAGAGTGCTTAACGGCTGTAGATTGTGGTTGTGGCACCGGCAATGACACGGCTTTCCTTGTCAGTAAAGGTTATCGAGTGCAGGCTTTTGATATCAGTGCTGAGTCAATAAATAGATGTCGGGATCGATTTGAGCCGCTGTCAGATGTGGAGTTGCATCAGTGCGGATTTGAGGATTTTAGTTATCCCAGATCGGGAGTATTGGTAGCCCATTCCAGTCTGTTTTTTTGCCCCTGCAAAATTTAAGGATGTATGGCATAAAATTTCTGCATCGATACTGCCGGGTGGTATTTTTTGCGGTGATTTTTTGGGTCTCAATGATAGTTGGCTGATTGACTCCAGTAAGGAGCTAACGGCAATGACAAGAAGTAGTGTCGAACAGCTATTTACAGATTTTACACGGCTTAAGCTGGTCGAGCGTGATCAGCTGGGGACAACGTTAACAGGCCAGGCTAAGCATTGGCACCATTATACTGTGGTCGCTCAAAAACGTTTTTAACTCACTGTTTGCAATTATCTGTCCGGTTGAACGCAATGGCTCTGTTACTGAGTATTCAATACTGCCGGTGCGAAAGAATTATTATTAATTGGGTATGCAGCCGGGAGCTGAGTGTAGAGCATTTAAGTAATCAAAATAAACAATTGTTGATCGTCGATCTGATTGAAAATACCGCTCCATATATTACCAATATTTTAAACATGAGCCGCGCCACTGTTTATTAATACATCAAAAAAATCAGACAAGGCGACACCGATAAGGAATTGTAAGTCATGGAAAATCAAACAAGAAAAGCCCCGACGATGAAAGATGTAATGGCAGCCAGAGATGTATTGTCAGATAAAATATTAGCGACACCGCTGCTGTACTCGCCGCTGTTTACTGAAAAATATGGTTTCTCGCTGTATTTGAAAGCCGATAGCCTCACCGAAACGGGCTCGTTTAAGATTCGCGGTGCTATGTATGCGTTGCACTGCCTGACTGCACAACAGCGACAGCGAGGAGTTGTGGCTTTTTCTACCGGTAATCATGCGCAGGCGGTCGCTTATGCCGCTAAAAAAATGCAGATAAAAGCGGTGATCATTATGCCGCAGAGCGCGCCGCAAGTGAAAATCGAGAATACCCGTGCCTATGGTGCGCAAGTGCTGTTATTTGATCCGCAACAGCAAGCCAGAGAAGAAATTGCCCAGGCTTATGTCGAGCAACAGGCGATGACCTTGATCCACCCCTATGACGATGCCAATGTGATTACCGGCCAGGGGGTTGCCGGGTTAGAGTGCGCTGAGCAGTTAAGAAATATGCAAATCAGCCCCGATGCTTTCTTTCTGCCGGTCTCTGGTGGCGGCTATCTTTCCGGTTTTTCTATTAGCACTGAGCATTTTTTTCCCGATGCACAACTAATAGCTGTTGAGCCGGAGGCCACAGCGGCCTGGTCAAAATCTCTGGCCAGCGGGCAGGCCGTCACTGCGCTGGCCACTGCAACATCAATCTGCGATGCCATAATGCCACCCGTACCTAAGCCGGGGAATCTGCCCTGGCAAATGTTGCAACAACAAATCTCCGCTATACATACTATTGATGATAGTAATGTGCTGTTGGCGATGGCCGCTATCCTCAAATATTTTGGTCTGAGCACGGAGCCCAGTGGCGCTGCCACAGTAGCGGCGATACTCGCCAGTTCAGAGCAGTGGCAGGGAAAAACGCTGCTGGCAACCTTAAGCGGCCGTAACGTCAATGTTGCGTTAACGGCCACTGCTTTAGAATTAATCGATCAAGTATAAGAGGGCATAACAATGACAGCGGCAGTAGCGATTCCCAAAATTTACACTGAGCAGCAAATTTCCTCTGTGGTCAAACTAGACCAGCAGCTGGTATCTGTAATAGAAGATGCCTATATTGCCCTCAACTCTGCGAACAGCCAAATGCCGCCCATCCAACAGTTAAACTTGCCTTGGGTCGCGGGGCAGCTCAGTGTCAAATCAGCAGCTAACGCTTAACTGCCGTTTTTCACGGTAAAAAATGGCGGGCTATTATCCGCACAACAGTGAATACTCGCTGCCTAAAAGTCAGGGGTGCACTTGCCTTTTTAACGCCAAGACTGGTCAGCTGGATAGCTTTTTTGCCGATAACGGGCTGTTAACTCAGCTGTGTACCGCTATCTCCGGTGCGGTTGCCGCCAAAAGAGTTACTACATGTCGCTGTCATAGGAGCCGGTGAGCAGGCTGGATTACAACTTGAAGCGCTGCGCTTAGTCAGAGACTTTAACAGTGTCAAAATATACAGCCGCGACTACCAAAAAGCTGCGGTTTTTGCTCAGAGTCTTGAGCAACAGTGGCAGATATCAGCCCAAGCTTATGAGAATGTTGCAGATGCGGTGAGCGGAGCTAATTTGATCATCACTACCACTGCTGCAACTAGCCCCATATTATTGGGCGAACATCCCCCTGTGGATCAGGCCATTCATATTACCGCCATAGGCTCTGACGGCCCGAATAAAAAGTAGAATTATCTCCAGAGCTGTATTTGCGTAGCGATAAGTTTGTCTGCGATAAAAAGTCACAGTCTTTAACTCTGGGGGAATTGCCGGCGGTTCAAGAGTCTGGGGGAGATGATTTTACTGCAGTGCAGGAGACTGGCAGTATTTGCAGTAATCAGACGGGCAGGGAGACAACAGACAAGCTGACCATTGGTGATTTGACCGGTGTAGGAGTGTTGGACCTGGCGATTGCAATGCATGCTAAAACGCTGCTAGATAATTTGGCTTGAGAATGGAATTAGCTGTTTAATGGTGGTAGTGGCCAGACTATAGAGAAAAGCTTTTACGCTTTTGCTCTATAGATCGCAGATGAACATAATGACTACTATGATCTCAGGATAAGCTCGGGTGGAACTCCACTCCAGACTGACATTCTACGCTGGATCGTCAGCGAAAATCGGCATTGCGGTTATCTAAGTACAGGGTCGGATGAAAAACCGCACCAAACAGACATTTTACGATAAGCAGCAGAAAACCCGCTCAGTGAAGCTATATACAAATCAGCCCCGGTAGAATCATCGACTAAAACCACTTCTCTGCCTTTGGCAAAATCGCGAAACAGCCTTAAAACTTTATCGTCGTCATCATTATAATTTGTGTAGACTGTGTTGGTGGCGTAGGGAATAC
Organism: Oceanospirillaceae bacterium; assembly: GCA_013215505.1. Classification (GTDB taxonomy): domain Bacteria; phylum Pseudomonadota; class Gammaproteobacteria; order Pseudomonadales; family Balneatricaceae; genus Rs1. The sequence continues at coordinate 29,775 of JABSQZ010000007.1, read as the reverse complement.
CCGTATTGTCATGGCCGGTATCTGTTTCGCCTTGGTATTTTCTGATCTTACTACCGCGCCTGACCGCCCAGGTAACTTTTTGTTCTCGTTGCAATCGTGTAGCGTAGCCACGTGCAGTCGCCTCTGAATAAGTCACAGAAGATAAAGGCTCACCCCAAGTTAATCCGGTGCTGATAGAGTCGCTGCCATCACCACCCGTGTGAATAGAGCAGTTAGTTACCCAATCACCGCCGCCACTCATAAAGGTTTCCACATAGGCGTTCCAATCTTTGTACTGTTCCCATAGTTGTTTCGCTTTTCTCGGGCGATGATATACAGGAGCTGGAGGCGGCAATTTAGCTTGAACTACGGGAGCAGCTGCTGGCTTAGTGGGGGGCAGTGGATCTTTGTTGTCAGTATCGCCAACAATTTCTTTGGTAACCTCCTTGATAACCGCATTTAAAAGGCTCTCGCCAAATGACTCTGACGCGAATACCGCTTTGCTATAGCTAAACATGCAAATAGTTGTCACTAGTAAGGCTGCAACCTTGGTCGAATACTGTTTCATAATTAGCTGTTCCCTGTGCTGATGAAAATAATAGACTTATCCCTTGAACTCGGGTTACTGACTTTGTTGTATATAAACAAAACTATAGCTCACAGGGGGGAGATGTGCGTATAAAACAGTCGGAAGTCGGAAGTCGGAAGTCGGAAGTCGGAAGTCGGAAGTCGGAAGTAGCGAGTAGTGTTATTTGTATGCAGCGGTGTTGATATATAGCTGAGTTTATGGCAACAATAGAAATTTTAACAGGTAAAAACATAGAATTGATATAACTGCAGCAATTGGTAAAGTGACCACCCAGGAAATTAGGATATTGCGAACCACGGCCATGTTTATGGCGGCAATACCTCTCGCCATTCCCACTCCCAACACTGCGCCAACCAGTGTTTGAGTGGTTGAAATTGGCAGGCCGGCCCCCGAGGCAATCACTACTGTTGTTGCCGCAGACAGCTCAGCGGCAAAGCCACGACTAGGGGTTAAATGAGTGATACCTTTTCCGATAGTGGCAATAACGCGGCGACCCATAATGGCTAAACCGGCGATGATGCCTAAACCTCCCAAGGGTAAAATCCACCAGGCCAATGCAGATGTTTTAGCTATTATTCCGCCGCTTTTCACCACCGAGACGACTGCCGCTAAGGGGCCTATCGCGTTAGCCACATCGTTAGAACCGTGCGCAAAAGCCATACTGCAGGCAGTCGCAATCATCAATATCGCGAATACTTGCTCGACGCTGGATAATTGACTCCTTATATCATCCTTATCACTAATCTTTAGCTGATTAATAAAAATGATACCGATAACAGTAATGAAAACAGCCACTATTGTTGAATAGATAAAGGCATCAAGGTGATTTATAGCTAAACCAAGATGTTGCAAACCTTTTTCGAAAGTCACCAGAGAGATGATCAAACTTCCTGCCAACATATACCAAGGGAGGTAGCGCTTGGCGTTGGCAACCGGCTGGTCTGTGTAAAAAATCAGTTTCTGGGTACTGATAAAGATCGCATAAGAGATGCAGCCGGCAATGATCGGGGTGATAATCCAGCTACCCACGATGCCTATGACTATTTGCCAATTGACGGCATCCACACTGATGCCAATAGCGGCGAAGCCAACAACGGCCCCGATAATAGAATGAGTCGTAGATACCGGCCAGCCAAAAGTGGAAGCCAGCAACAGCCAAGTAGCGGCGGCGAATAACGCCGAGATCATCCCCAATACAAAAAGTTCTGGCGAATCGTGCAGATAGCCAACATTGAGAATGCCTTTACGAATCGTCGATGTGACTTCACCTCCGGCGAGGTATGCACCCGCAAATTCAAACACCATTGCTACCATGATGGCTTGTTTGACGGTTAATGCTTTAGCGCCAACAGAGGTCCCCATTGCGTTGGCGACGTCGTTGGCACCTATACCCCAAGCCATAAAAAAACCAACCACAGTGGCCACTATGATTAACAAGTCGCCATAGTCGCTAAAAAAAAGACTCATTGAATATTCCAACATAAGTTCCCATCGCGTTGGCGACGTCGTTGGCAGCGATATATACCCCAAGCCATAAAAAAGCCAACCACAGTGGCCACTATGATTAACAAGTCGCCATAGCTGCTAAAAAAATGACTCATTGATGGCTCCAACATAAGTCGCCGTAGTTGCTAAAAAAATGACTCATTTATCGCTACGAAAATACTCAACTCAGGCGCGAGCCAGCATCAGCTCCAAACGGGCACCCACTTTTTCTGCGGTGTCAGCTAAATCCCCAACCCATACCATGATAGTGTATAAAAACATCACATCTATGGGGTTTAACTTATCTTCAAGAACATACAATTGCGCGCGCAATTTTACCTGCAGCCCATCAGTATCCCTTTCGGTGGTATCTAATTGTCTGATCAGGCTCTGTACAAAAGTCACTTCGGGACCGCTAAAACTGCTTTCGAGCAAATAGTTTAATTCTGAAATAGCTTGGGCCGCTTGTTTTGTGGCATCGATACAAAGCGCCAAGTAAATCATAAAAGTATTCTGGATAGGCAATGGAATCTGCAGCCGACGACCTATAATGACGCCAGAAATATCCTTGGCAGAGTTGGCCATATGATCTTGTACTGATACCAGCTCCAGTAAATCAACACGCGCGACAGGTAAAAATAACCCGGTAGGTAAAGATAATCGGATATCACGTTTTAACTTATCGGCTCTGTTCTCTAGTTTGATAATTTCTGTTCGAATGTCTTGGGCTTGTGACCATTGTTGATGATTGGCGGCCTCAAAAAATGGGATCAATAGTTCAACACAGGCTTTAATCTGCAGAATATGCTGCAGTAACGGTTTAAATGGGGATTTTGCAAATACCCCCAAAATTGAACTTGTAGACATACAATAACCTCCGACATTTACAGGTGGCAGAGTGGCTTTGGAGCGCGCAGAGAAGAATCCTAACGTAACTGCATCTACCATAGGTCGCTGTGAATTATATTATACGCTCAGGTTGCTATCGCTTAGAGGGGGAGTTTTTATTAGATTCTCCTTTAAATTAGGAGGAAAATTCAGTATTGTTTTTCGCCAGTAAAAGATCAGTTTTACGCCTGAGCCTGGATTGTTTAGCAAAAGTTAATCAGCTGTAAAAATAGAGTTTTACCTGAAACATTATTTCGACGATAGGATTTATCATGAGTGAGACACACTTTGCTGACAAACCGTTATCCGACTGGCTGTTAAGCCACCCATTGTTAGCGCCGATGGCCAAGCAACAACCGGTTTTTTGGTGTAACCCTAAACTGCAAAAACTCTCAGAATTGAGCTTATCGCTGAGTATGCAAGATATTCTTGCAGCGAGCGATAGATTGCAGCGCTTCGCCCCCTACATGGCTAAAGTATTCCCACAAACACAAGTCAATCAGGGGATTATAGAGTCACCGCTAGTATCAATAGAGCACTTTCAACAAACTTTAATGGGGTCTGCAAGCGCTTGCGGGCGACTGCTGCTCAAGTGTGATAACCAGCTGCCAATTTCGGGCTCAGTAAAAGCGCGCGGTGGTATTTACGAGGTGATCAAACACGCGGAAACTATCGCTATAGAAGCGGGGTTGTTGAGTGTTGAAGACGACTATGCAGTGCTCGATGATGATAAGTTCAAAGCGCTTTTTGCCCGCCACAGCATAGTCGTTGGCTCAACCGGTAATTTAGGATTGAGTATCGGTATCATGAGTGCTCAGCTGGGTTTTAGTGTCTCTGTGCATATGTCAGCAGATGCCAAAGCTTGGAAAAAGCAGCTGCTGCGTGACAAAGGCGTGATTGTGATCGAGTACGCCGACGATTACAGTGTGGCGGTTGAGCAGGGCAGGATCCAGGCGCAGCAGAGTGAGCGCAGTCACTTTGTCGATGATGAAAACTCACTGGATTTATTTTTAGGCTACTCGGTGGCGGCGCTGCGCTTAGCGGGGCAACTACAGCAACAGCAGATCCGGGTGGATGCGCAACACCCGCTGTTTGTCTATCTGCCCTGCGGTGTCGGCGGAGCACCGGGAGGGATCGCCTTCGGTTTAAAGCAAGTCTTTGGTGATCACGTACACTGCTTTTTTGCCGAACCCACCGCTGCCCCATGTATGTTGTTGGGTATGTATACCGATTTACATGATCAGGTAAGTGTTCAGGATTTGCACCTAGATGGACTGACTTGTGCCGACGGGCTGGCAGTGGGACGTCCATCAGCATTTGTTGGCAAGTTTATGCAGGGGCTACTCAGCGGCATTTATACCCTTACCGACGACGAGTTGTATCGACTGCTGGCACGCTTAACAGATACAGAGAAAATGGCACTGGAACCCTCGGCACTGGCGGGAGTGATAGGCATGCAAATGTTACTCAACAACGCCGGGCAATATATCCAGGAGCAACAACTGCAGCGCAGTATGGGCAATGCCACCCATATAGCATGGGCAACCGGGGGTGACATGGTGCCAGTAGAGGAGCGGCTAAAATATTATCAACAGGGGCTCAAATTGTTAGCGCGTGAGTCTCAGTCCGATTAGAGCAGGGCGCTTGCAGCTGTTTTAGCGGGGGAATCCCGAGTTAATAGGTTACTGCGGTTCTCTGCTAACTGCTGCAGTGCCCATTGCTCGGCGCCGCTAAAGTCGTCAAAAAAAGCGTAGCTGATACCGGCACTGTCGTAAATTTTGCTGACTTGCGCCTCGATATTCATTCGCGCTTGAGGATCAGGGATGATAACTGCCGACACTAATAAACCGCGGGCTTTTCTGGCAATAATGGCACTACTCATTCCGGATTCAGCTTGTGGGGTAAACAAGCTGTCTTTGTGCATAATCACAATTTGCCCCCAGGTCTCAGGCATCTCCCGGGTAACTCGATCAACCTCCAGGCTATATTTATGGACCATTTCAGCATTGAATGGCCCCCTGGATTCGACGATGCAAAGCTGGTCTTTTTTTAGAACTTGGTACTCTCCATGAACGATGAACATTGAGTCATTCCTTAACTACTGTTGAGTGCAAAAAAATCCGTAACTGAACACAAACCAGTATAGCGATAATAAGCAGACTTAATACAGCAAATCGCAGAAAAAATAAGTAGTTGCCAGTAGAGTTTATCTGGCAATGACAGGCTACGCTGGGTATCTCGTTACAGACTTTAATACTGAGCTTAACTGCTGGTCATTTCAGCGGCGATAGTCTCCAGCGAAATACCTTCAATCAGCTGTTTGCCTCCTTTAAGACAGATGACAATCTCCGCCACTGGCAGTGTTGGCAAGCCCTCTGGGGCCGTTAGTTTAACCATATCATCCGGTGCTGTATGAGCGGCCATTACACTGACCGCTAAATTGCGTCTGACCAACTCAATTAATAATCCACAATTACTGGCATCGCAGACCAAATCGTAACTGATATCGGCTTTTTGCAAGCCGTCTATCACCAGCGAGTGAAATTTACAGCCAGGTTCTAACAGCGCTAAGGGCAGCGGCCGACGGTTGATCATCTGCGGGTCATTACACAGCCAGACCCCTTGCTCTTGCAGTATTAGCACGCCCTCAGTGCTGCCCTCGGGGCGAGTTATAATGGTCATGTCCAGTTCGCCATTGTCCAAGTGCTGTCTGAGAATATTGGAGTTGGCACAGATAGAACTGATATGCACGCCGGGGATTTTACGGCGTAATATCTGGATCAGATCGGGCAGTAAGGTGTGTGAATAATCATCCGGGCAGCCGATGCGGATATTGTGCGCCTGGGAGCGGTTGAGGATGTTGTCCATGGCCTCATCGTGCAGTTTTAACAATTGCCGGGCGTAGGGGAGCAGCGCCCGGCCATCCAGAGAGAGCTTTAAGTTCCTGGCACTGCGGTGAAATAATTGCCGCTGCAACTGCTCCTCCAGACGCTTCACTTGCATACTGATCGCTGACTGACTGCGGTAGATCTGCGCGGCGGCGCGGGTAAAACTACCGTTGTCTACGACTGCGATAAATGTTCTTAGTAATTCTATATCCATGATAATACGTATTAATAGTGGTTGATGTACAACAATAAAGATAACAGTTTTGGGCGGCTTTAGTGAGAGAATATGTATCAATTTTATTGATGTGAGCTATTAGAATATTTCGTTGGTAGAATAATATCAGCCCATTATGCTAGTGAAAAACTAACCACCGTATTTAGGACTTCGACATGCAAATAATTTTGGGCAATAAAAATTACTCCTCCTGGTCTCTGCGCCCCTGGATGTTAATGCAGCATTTTGGTTTAGATTTCAGCGAGCAACACATCTCACTGTTTGCCGATGATATGCACGAGCAGATGCAAGTGCACTGCCCTAATTACAAAGTACCGGTACTGGTTGACCGCGGCATTAGTATTTGGGATTCACTGGCAATTTGTGAGTATATCAATGAGCAGTACCTGGCAGGTAAGGGATGGCCGCAAGATACGCTGCAAAGGGCCATCGCCAGATCTATGTGCAGTGAAATGCACTCAGGTTTTTTTGCGGTTAGGCAAGAGATGCCGATGAACTGTCGCAGAGAAGTAGCCAGTATTAAACCCTCCAGTGCGGCACAGGTAGATATTGACAGAATAGTGGGAATATTTAGTCAATGTCTGGCTGCCAATGCAGAGGCTGACGGTTTCTTGTTTGCTGAATTTTCTATTATGGACGCGTTTTATATGCCGATCGTTTCACGTTTGCACAGCTATAATATTGAGACCCCAGAGCCGGTAGCCCAGTATCTACAAAAAATGTTGTCACTCCCCGCATATCGGACCTGGCTGACTGCTGCTAAAGCAGAGGCGCAAGTGATTGATGTGGCAGAAGTCTAATTGAAATGGCACTGGCAGAGATCATGATCTGCCAGTGCTTGCGCTCTGATGGCTGGGTCGTTTATCGATACTGTGCTTGCTCAACAGCTGTAATCAAGTCTTGAAATTCACCATGGTCTGGCGTAAATCTGCAGTCATAGTGGCCAGCTTTTTACTGTCATTGGCGGTGTCTACCGCAATTTCAGCTGCCTCCCCGGCAATGTCATGCATGTTTCTTAAACTGTTTTGAATTTCGTTTGTCATGTTGGCCTGGCTATCAGTCGATGCGGCAATGTCCTCATTGCGATCGATAATAATGTTGATATCATCGTGGATTTTGGCCAGCGCTGTGTTTGCCTCTTCGGCTACCTTAACGCTCTCTTTCGCTATATTTTGGCTCTTGCGCATGGCCGACACTGCATTTTCCGTCCCCTGCTGCAAGCTATCCATCATCTGCTTAATTTCTTCAGTCGAATTTTGAGTGCGACCAGCCAGATCTCTGACTTCGTTGGCAACGACTGCAAAGCCGCGGCCCTGCTCCCCGGCCCGAGCTGCTTCTATGGCCGCATTCAGTGCCAAAAGGTTTGTTTGGCTGGCGATGCCGTTGATCACTTCGATCACAGAGCCAATCTTATCGGTCTCCTGACGCAGCGCATCAGTGATTTCACCGGCCTGTTGTATTTCGTCCGCCAGAGAGCCTATCACTTTTGTCACATGGGCGACGACTTGCACACCTTGAGCGGTAGAAATATGCGCATCTCGTGCAGATTCTACCGCCGCTGAAGCACCCTCAGCCACCCCTTGAATATTGTCGCCCATTTCTGTAAGAAGTGTGAATACCTCCTCAGTTTCAAAGCTCTGCTTGTAGACTATGGCATGCGCCTGCTCGGCTTTTGTGCGCATAACCACGGCCATGTCAGCGACCCCATTACTGACCTCGGAGGCGTTGGCGACCCTGCCTCTAAGTTTGTCGATAAAGCGATTAAAAGCCTGAGCCAGTTTACTGACTTCGTCTTTACCATCGACATCCAATCTTTTGGTCAGATCCGCTTCACCTTCAGATAAATCGTTCAGTGCAGCATTTAACAGCCAGACCTTTTTTCCTATGGTCTGTTTAAAGACAATCGACAGCGACAGCATAATGCCAAAGAGGACTAATATTAATAAACCAATTAGCTTCCAGCTGGTTAGCTTACCCGCCAACAGCTCGGCGCTGATATTGGTATCGACTTGTAAGACCCCGCGAAGATCACCAAGCTGCCAGTCGTTTTTTGGGGTGTTTGGTAGTCGGTTATGGCAATCAACGCAGGCCTGCGCCACCATATTGTCGGCTATCGCGACACTGATAATAGTTTCACCCTCAAGCAGCTGTTCTGTCACTACGGTCTGTTTAGGATTTTCTTTCAGTGATCGCCAGGTGTTTTTCTGCATAGCAGTCAACTGCCTGGATTGCCGGTTGGGGAACGGGTAGGGGCTGTAGAGCTTCAGCGCTAGTCCTGCCTCGGTTAATAAATCACTCAAATCGTGCACCATAGTCGCGGGCAGTGGTATTTTCCCGGGGATCCCCTGATGCTCTATGGCCGGGCGTATCTCCTTGCCTTGTAAAACTTTTTTGATAATATTTTGGGTGTAGTAACCGCGGATAATTTTGAATTGTCCGGCAGTCTGCTCACCGGCTTTAGTGACACTTTGGATAATATTTTTTTCAACGTAACTGGGGATATAATAGATTAAAAAACTGATGACGATGACAAATATCAACAATATCGGATATGCCATTTTCCAGTACAGCCCTTGTTTTTTCATATAAATATCTCAATTATCCATCAGAGTGTTATTCGGCAACCTACCAATAAATCTGCTGCAATTTAGTCGGATCGGGCTTAGGCCCCGCACGTGAAATTTCGATTTAGTTGCTTTAGGCAGGCAATCAGCAGGTCTGTAATTGGCATGTTTCACAGTTAAATTAATCACTTTTGCTACTTTGTTAAAGATTAGTACATAAATAATAAAGCGCAGTTTTTAGCCGTGAGAAATTTTTGAAAATAAGTGTTACTACTATTAGATGATGGGCACATAAGGCCGGCGATCAGGGGCTATTTATTGTTGTCACTACCGGGAAGCTAATTATTTTGCTCTGTTAATGAAGGCAATTGTATGTCCAGGCTATGTTGCTAAGTTTATTAAAAGCTGAATCCATAAGGGCTATTAAACAGTAAGTTATTATAATATGCTGGATTTAAACAGAAATAAGCAACAGATTAACTGTGGCCGATTACCAAAGATTCAGCGGCAAGCTTGTCTAATATTTGATAATAATTACCCAGAGAGTCAGGATTTAATTGTATGTTCCCCAAGTTAATAACAAAACTGTTGATGGTCTGTATCGGTATTGGCAGTAGCAGTGTTTACGCAGCCGATTTACGGGTTAAAGTATTAAGTAATACGGGTGCTCCACTGGCTGATATGGTGGTCTACGCACTGCCCCTTGAGCAACAGCAGTTACCAAAAAATACTGATAAATTAGTGATAGAGCAGAAAAATAAAGCCTTTGCTCCCTATATCAGTGTGGCGCAAACTGGCAATGTTATTTTGTTTAGTAACCAGGATGACATCACCCACCATATTTACTCAGTGTTGGGTAAAAATAAATTTGATTTTGTGATTCGCGCCGGTAAACAAGTCAGGCAAAAAATAGTCCCCAGTGCCGAAGAAATATTAATGGGCTGTAATATTCACGATTGGATGAGCGGTTACTATTTAGCGGTGGATACCCCGTTATTTACTAAGACTGACAGCGCAGGTAGTGCTGTACTTAAGATTACTCAGCCGGGAAAATATTCGCTGCTGGTTTGGCATCCGCAGATGCAAGAGCAAACCGACAACATCAGCCGTGAGGTGACAGTGACCGGAGACGACAGTTCCCTCAGTATCCAGTTAAGCAATGGGATGGCGGAAATTCCTGATCAAGAAAATTCAGATGGCTTTGATTATCTTTCAACCTATTGAAAATAAGGTGTTAAATTAATGAAAAGTTTACAAAATAAGATTTTTCTATTTTTTGTATTACTTTTGTTAGTTGTCCAGTCAATAGGCCTCTGGACAGTTCTATCCGGTAAGCAGAGTCAGGAGGAGCAGGAAATAGCCCATCGCCTGGCCACTGCAAAAACCATCTTCAGCGAACTCTATGATAGCCGCCGTGACTACTTGACGGCTTTTGCCAGAACAGCGGCAAAAGACTATGGCATCAAACAGATATTTAACGAGGACTCGCGCAGCTTATTAGTCGCATTGAATAATCATCGCAAGCGTATTGATGCCGATTTGGTAATGACCATTAACGATCAGGGCATCGTCAGTGGCCAGTTGCTGCTACAGCGAGACCAAGCTGAAGTTAAAGTGCGCAGGGGGGCTGAAATGGACAGTGCATTTAAACATCCGAACTGGTTGCAAAAAGCCCAGTCGCAAGCGCACTTATATCAGCTCAATGGTGCCTTGTACCAGTTGAGCTTATCGCCGATTAAAGTGGGGGTTAAAACCATAGGCTGGGTCGGCTTTGGTTTCCAGATCGACTCGCGCTTAGCCAAACGCTATAAAATGATTACCGGTTTAGAAACCAGCTTTATGCTCAATCAAGGTCAACAGTGGAAAATGATCGCCTCCTCTGCCGAGCAGCAACAGTTGTCACTGGTCGAGCAGATAATCAAAGGCGAGAGTCCCGAGCAGTACATAGTACAGAGCCAGTTGATTACCGAGTTCAATAATGCCCAGTTTGGGGTAGCTATGTACGCGCTGCGCGCAGATCTGGTGGAAGTATTGCAGGGGCGCTGGTGGCAGATATTAATCTTAATCGCTTTAACCTTAGTACTGTCACTGGCGGGGGCTTACTTTATAGCGGCTTCTATTACCAAGCCGATTAAACTGTTGGTACAGCAAGTTAAAACGGTCGCCAGTGGCGATTATAACCAACAGATTAAACAATTTGATGAAAGCGAGTTGGGGCAGCTGGCCAGAGAGTTCAATGTGATGCAATCGGCGGTGCTCAGTAGAGAGCAGTCGATGGTGCATTTGGCCAATCACGATCCGCTGACTGACTTACCGAACCGCAATATGTTGATGACAGAGTTGGCCAGACTAGCGCATAGCACGGCAAAATTTTCTATCTACCATCTCAATTTCAGCCGACTCACTGAAGTCAACGACACTCTGGGTCACGATGTCGGTGATAAAATCATTATTGAGGCTGCTACACGTTTAGTTAAAGTGCCAGGCTTTGCCAATGTATTTCACTTGGGGGCAGATGAGTTTATATTACTCAGTGAAGTGCATCCTGATCTCAACCAGCAGAGCTTGACCGATGCGATTGAAACAGCCCTGGAAACTTCTTATGAACACCGGGATTTTTCGCTGCAAATGCAGTGCAGAATAGGTATTGCCAACTATCCAGGGCATTGTGATAATGTTCAACGGTTATTGCAAATGGCCGATACCGCACTGCATCACACCCGTAGAAACCGCCTGCAACTGCAGGTATACACTGCCGACCTGGAAACTAATACAGTCGAGCGCTTAAGCTTAATGAATGATTTTAAAAATGCGGTCAGTGGTGAACAACTGGAATTGCACTATCAACCAAAATTAGATCTGCGTTCGGGAATTGTCACCCATATGGAGGCGCTGGTTCGTTGGCGCCACCCGACATTTGGTTTAGTACCGCCAGATAAGTTCATTCCCATCGCCGAGCAAACCGGGCAGATCAATGCACTGACTCACTGGGTGTTTAAAGCGGCAGTAGATCAGTACCGTCTCTGGTTGCAACAGGGCATAGATCTAAATATCGCGGTCAACATTTCCGCGCAAGATCTGCGCAACCCAGAGTTTTTTGACTACATCAGCGATACCCTGAAAAGTGCAAATGTGCCCGCCAATAAACTAACCCTGGAAGTCACCGAAAGTGCGGTAGTCGAAGATCCGAAGGCGGCGATTGCGGTGCTACAAAAATTTAAGGATTTAGGTTTTTGTCTGTCAATTGATGATTATGGCACTGGATATTCCTCACTGGCTCAGTTAAAACAGCTGCCGGTGCACGAGCTTAAAATTGACAGGTCTTTTGTACAGAAACTTGAGTCGGACAACGATGATCAAATTATCGTCCGCTCAACCATTGAGTTAGCGCATAACATGGGGCTAACAGTGGTTGCCGAGGGCATTGAGGATGAGTTTGTACTCAACTGGTTGGCAGAGCACGGTTGTGAGAAAGCTCAAGGATATTTTATCAGTAGGCCACAGCCAATAGCTGAATTGAATAAATGGCTGCAACAGCAAAAAGGTTTTAGCAATTTTAAACAGTTAAGGGGTTAAAAATGGGACGCTATTTCTGCTTGTTTATCAGTCTCTTTAGTTGTGCGCAACTGGGTGCGGTTGAGTTTAAAGCCAATGGCATCGTGGATTTTCGCCTTAGTCACAATACTACTAATACAAGTTATCTGCGCGGCGGTTACGGTAAATTTAGCTCTGATACTGGTGCTGGCATCGCGCTGTCGCAAGTCGGTGGCCAGTTTTCAGCCGCTTGGGACAGCGGTGTTAGCGCTAACTTAGTGCTCAATGGTTACAGTGAAGAGGGCAAGAGCAGAGCGGGAATCACCGAAGCTTATGTCAAATATAAATCTTTGCCCAGTGAATCAGGTTACCGCTGGGAGAACCGTACCGGTCTGTTCTATCCGCATATTTCACTGGAAAATCGGGCGTTTGCCTGGGCCAGTGTCAATACTTTAAATTCATCGACACTCAATACTTGGCTGGGAGAAGAAATCCGTCTGTTGGGCACGGAATTAAAATTTACCCGCCTGGGGAAAATGCATGCCGATCCCTATGATATTTCACTAACAACTTCAGTCTTCAGCAACAATGACCCGGCGGCGGCGCTGCTGGCCTGGCACGGTTGGACCAGCAGTAACCGACAGACCTTTTGGGGACAGGCCAGAGCTTTTCCCCAGGGGCCAGCTCATCAACCAGGTCAGGTACTGGAACATCAAGATAATGTCTCTAAGCCCTACCTTGAACTGGATGACCGACTGGGCTATCTAGTACAATTCGACTGGCGCCAACACCGCAAGGGGCATATTCTGTTTGGCTACTACGACAACCGAGCACTGCCTTTTGTCGTCGAAAATGGCCAATACGGCTGGGATACAAAGTTTGCTTATGCAGGCGTTGGCTGGAAACTAGCGCCGGGTTTAAAGCTCAGCGCACAGTATTTGACTGGCACTACTTTAATGCAAATGCCCAGTGGTGAAGATGTGGTTAACAACAGCTACAGTAGCGCTTTTGTGGCACTGAGCAAGCAGCTGAAGAAACACCAATTCAGCGTCCGGGTGGAAGAGTTCTCAGTAACCGATAGAGACCAGCAGCTAGCGGATAATAACGATGAATACGGCCGCGCCGCCACTGTGAATTATACTTATCGGTTGGCAAAACCTTGGTTTCTCTCCGCACAATATACAGTCATTGAAAGCAACCGCCCGTCTCGGGAATACCTTTTGCAACCGGCAAAGCTAACCGAGCAACAGCTGCAATTTGCGGCCCGCTATTTTTTCTAAATACTCATAATTTTATCAGGTTAAAGCATGTTCCAAGAAGTTAAAGATTTAAACCCGCAGCAATGTTATCAGGCGCTGGTGGCAGCTGTTATACCCAGACCTATTGCCTGGATTTCCACTGTCAGTGCCAGTGGAGTGCTCAATCTAGCCCCCTATTCATTTTTTACCGTCGCCAGTTGCCAGCCGCTGGTATTGTGCGTCACTCAGATATTACCCCGAGATCTGCAACACAAAGATACCTTGAGCAATTTGCAGCAAACCGGTGAATGTGTAGTGAATATTGTCGATCAGGATGCGGTAGAATTAATGAACGCCACCTGCGCTAATTTTCCCGCCGATGTCGATGAGTTCGACGCAGTCGCAGTGCCTAAAGTGGCCAGCCGTGTAGTGCAAGTGCCGGGGGTGGCGATTTCACCGGTGCGTTTTGAATGTAAATTACGTGAGATTATCACTATTTCCGAACAGGCGATGGGCGGAAGTATGATGCTACTGGACGTGCTGGCGATTCACAGCGCCGATAATTGTACTAGCAATGAGCAGATATTAACCGAAAAAGTGAATGCTGTAGGTAAGATGGGTGGCAGCAGTTACAGCACTACTTGCAGCAGTTTTGAACTGCGCCGACCAGACTAACAAGCTGGGTGATTGATTTTTAGAGGGGAAATATGTCAATACAGCGTAATTTATTTGCTCGCTATCTTAAAGACCTGAGACCGGGAACATTGACCTGGATTGGGTTACGCCCCTCAAGAAAGTAACCGGTACTGAGTGTAGATTCAGTCATGGCGCTAGAAAATTTAGGCCTTGAAGGCGATCATCGCTGTTTAAAAACGCCGGGCTCGGCACGTCAGGTGACTATTATCAGCGAGGAGTCTATTCAACTGATCGAAAAATACAGCTTCAGGGATAGAATAGATCCGGCGCTGCTGCGACGAAATTTAGTAGTGCGAGGCATCAATCTCAACGCGTTGCGTCATCAGCAATTTAGCATTGGTGAGGCGCTGTTTGAGGCGACAGCACAATGCCATCCCTGTTCGCGGATGGATCGCGATATCGGTCCTGGGACTGTCGCTGCAATGCTTGGCCACGGCGGCCTGTGCGCGAAGATAATACATAGCGGCGAGATCCAAGTTGGCGATCGTCTAATACCGCTGATTCCCGAGTCCTTAGCTGGCTGAGATGCACAGCTAAAAGAGTCCGTACGCTACTATTGAGTTTAGCTTCAAGGAACAAGTTGGCGACCTTCTCATACCGCTTATTACCCTGTTCTTAGTTGGCTAAAATGCACAACTAAAGGAGCCTGTACGCTACTGTTGAGTATAGCTTCAAGATAGCAGTTGCCGATCAACTGCTACAGTTTATTAGCAAGTCGTTACAGCAGTAAACCACCATCGATATGTAACATTTGTCCGGTGATGTAACGGCTTTGTGAACTCAATAAAAATTGCGCCAGTGCCGCGACTTCTTCCGGGAGACCTAATCTGGCAGCGGGGATTCTGGCGGTTATTTGCGCGTTGGCTTCGGGGCTGATAGGTTGATGCTGGGTGCCATCTTTTTTAATGTAGCCGGGGACTATGGCATTACAGCGAATACCAACTGCGGCGTATTGCATCGCATACGATTTAATCAGTGCTTCCAGGCCGGCTTTAGCGGTTGCTGAAGCGGGGGTGATGGTTTTTCCCACTTTCATCTTGTGAGCCAGAAACGAGCTGATACCGATAAAACTGCCTTTGCTGTGCTGCAATTGTCGGTTGCATTGCTGCAGTAACATAAAAGTACTTTGCTGCATTAAATGCACAGATTGCATCAGCTCATGCAAACTTAATGTTTCAAAGTTTCCCCAGTCGGGGTAACCGGCGGCAGCCACTATGCCATCTAGAGAGTCTGTCTGTGCCAGAGTGAAGTCAATTAACTGTTGGGTTTGCTGTTGCTCAGTCAAGTCAGCTTGCTGGATAAAGACTTTAGCGCTTTTGGCGCGGCATTGTTCGCCGATTTCCTCTAATCCCTGAAGGTTAGATTTAGTCTGCAAAATCAAGGTGCAGTTTGGACCGGCAATTTTTTTTGCGGTGGCGGCGCCAATACCACTGGCAGCCCCTGTAATTAAATAATGTCCAGTTAACGCCATAATCTATAACCCTTAAATTTGAATAAACAGAGCAGGAGAATAACATGGATAAAGATCAAAAAGGTGCTGCGGTAAAATTTCCTCCGCCGCTGATTTTCGGGATTTGCATTGCTATTGGTTACTTGCTTAATCTGGCTCTGCCCCTGTCGCTAACGCTGTTAGAAGGCAGAGCATATCTCGCTGTACTTCCTCTGGGGGGCGCTCTAGTACTAATCTTGGGGGCTGTTGTCGCACTTAAACGCGCCAAGACCAGTATAGAGCCCTGGAAGCCGACTTCAAATATCGTAAATAGCGGTGTGTTTGCAGTGTCGCGAAATCCTATCTATGTGGCTTTTATTTGTTTTACTATCGCTATGGGCTTATTTTTAAACAATATTTGGATAATATTATTCAGTGGTGTTGCCGCTGTAGCGGTTTTTTATATCGCTATCGAGCGAGAAGAACGCTATTTAGCCGCTAAATTCCAGGGCGAATATAGTGACTACTGCGCTAAGGTAAGGCGCTGGTTGTAATGTGCCATTACAGCCTTGCTATTGTGTCTCATTGAGTATTTTTGGATGGGTACCCAGCTACTTTAATTGCATAAAGAGTGCTTGATCGCCTGAGCAATCAAACGCTATTGAGTGCTATAGGAGTGTGGTTCAACAACATGTCTCGAGCGACTACTGCTAAGGTGAGGCGCTGGTTGTAATGTGCCATTACAGCCTCGCTATTGTGTCTCATTGAGTATTTTTTGATAGATGCCCAGCTGCTTAAGCTTGATCAATGCACTCTGATAGCGCTGGGCTAACAGAGGATAATCAGCGGAAAAAAAAGTATAGGTATGTAATATATGTACCGGCGGCTCCAGTCTTTTTATGCGGGTGTCTTTAAACTCAGGTAGGCTCAATAAGCCTGCGGCGCTGAGGCTGTCCAGTGGAAATACATCGGCTCTATGGGCCTCTAATAGTCTAAAGCCCTCCAGCGGAGTGACTACAGTAAAAGATTGATGTTGTTCTAAGTTTTTTCTGGTGTAAAGCCAGCCGTGAACACGTAGTACAGTATAGGGTTTTAAACTGCTCCAGCCATCGACTATAAAATCGGCATTTACTGTGTAAACATGCACCGGCAGAGACGCCACTGATTCCGTTATCATGATGGCACTGGGGACATGTTGCCGATAGCTGGCAATGCGCGCCATCTCAGCATGCACTGCCCCATTGAGCAGCTTGGCTGTCGCTCTTCTGGTGGGAAGGTAAACAAGTTCCAGTTTCAACCCGGAGAGTTTAGAGATTTCCGCTAGCAGCTTTGACGCTATTCTGAAAACTCGAGACTGTGGACCAGTACCACCCAGAGCGACTTTAACTACTTGTTTTGGATTGTTTGAGGCACTGCTGTGTTGCTGGGCAGGGCTACTACAGGTATAAAGAATAGCAACGGAGATTAACATGACCCTGAGCAGTTTCATTGATTCTCGATAACCTTATAGGTTGTTTTCCAATGGATTTGAAATTAAAAAATAGCTGCAAAACGCTAAAGTTATAACATGCGATCAGTAAAATTCACATGGGAGAAAATAGGTTATTGGCAAGGGCAACTTTTCCGTTACAGTCGCTGTCAAAGCTGGAAAGAGTTTATAATCAATCAATCATTAAACAAATAAATGGCACTAATTAGGTGAAATTTAACCGGGAAAAAGTCGCTGCTTTTCAAGATCAGGATTGTCAGTTGACACTCAGAGAGGCGCTGGCAGAGTTTTATGCGATTAACTCGGAGCTTTTTTGTGTACCTGAAGCTGAAACGCCATGGACAGAGTTACTCGTGCATCACGATGTAGGGCACGTCTTTTTTGGGGTAAATACCAGTATTTTAGATGAGACCGCCGCAGACTATTGGACCTTATTTGCCACTGACCTGAGTTTTAAAGAGTATTTAGCTTACGCGAATACTCCCGAGGGCAAACGGCTGATCAAACAAATAGGTTTTATCAATATAGTGAAAAGCATTGTTTGTGGACTACCGCTACTGTTAAAAATTTATCGACGCTCTCGAACCATGAGTCGTAAATGGCAAATTAAAGGCTACCAGCCTTATATGGACACGCCATTGGATCAGCTGCGTAAAACATTTAATTTAAAAATACTCGATTATGAATAAGGGAAGCTATGCATAATTTTAAAGCGGTAATATTCGATATGGACGGTTTATTAATAGACAGTGAAACGTTAGCACTTGAAACTTTTCAGAGCACTTGTGCCCAGTATAAATTAGGGGATATGTCGGAGCTTTTTAAACGCCTTATCGGCACAAATATGGCACTGTCTAAAAGCATTTTACAAAGCGAGTTACCCGCAAAAATCATTTTAAGCGAGTTCGTCCAGGTCTGGGATAATGCTTATTTAAAGGCTACCAGTCGTGGCCCGGTAGCGTTAATGCCGGGGGTTGCTAAGTTGCTGAAGCAATTGCAGTTACAAGGTATGCCGATGGCGGTGGCAACGTCCAGTAAAACCCAGCGAGCGCGGGAGAAATTGAGTCACTCGGGGATACTTGATTACTTTGCCTTTATAGTGGGTGGCGATCAGGTAGTGCAAAGTAAACCACAACCGGATATCTACTTGAAAGCTGCCGCCCAATTGGCTGTTGCTCCCGCTGCATGTCTCGCTTTTGAAGATTCAAAAAATGGGGTGAAAGCGGCCTTTGCTGCGGGTATGACAGTCGTGCAAATTCCTGACTTAGTGGCAGCGGATGATGAGTTATTAGCCTTGGGGCATATTATCTTACAGCGCATAGACGATGTACTAGACTTCAATTTCGCGGCTAATTTTTCCAGCTAATAAAAAGTTATTAACCTCAGAGCTTAGGAATATAGCGCTAAAAGCACTTGATAAATAGGCATAAGGTTAGGCTGTTGATTACTGCGCAGCTCTGAAGTTACTGTAATTCACTAATGTTGAACCCCGCAGCGGAGCTCTTTAGCTACACGGCGCTGATGAAAATATTAAATATGTCATGTTTTCCTCGCCCCGCCACTGAAATTCAAGTTTAACCACAGTATTCAACGCTAGCTTCCAACTTCCAACTTCCAACTTCCAACTTCCAACTTCCAACTTCCAACTTCCAGTTAAGTGCAGATATCGTATTCACTACTATACTGATTGCATGTAGTCGCATTCCATTGAGTTAACTAATAACACTTTCACCTTGGTCCAATCTGATGGCAAGTAAGCGCCCATTAAGAACAAAATTTATTTTTTATTTAATCCTGAGCACTATGTTTCTGGGTGTGTTTGGTAGCCTCGATACCTACCGGGTAGCTAATAATGAGATTAAACTTGACCTGTTGTTAAGGTCCAAAATACTCACAAGTTCCATTCATCACAGCTCCATGATTGCAGATAATCTGCAAGAGATAGAACACGTTGCAGAAGAAATACTCTTGTCTAATCCGGTCATCAGCACTTTAATTATACTGCCGGCAGATCGGAGTGAAGCTATTTACGAGGTGCATACCAAAAGCTATTCCAAAGAAATTTCACTGTTGTTAAAACATGCCGCAAAATCCGTGTTAAAAGACCCTAACGCCAGTGCCAGGTGGGTCGAAAATAACTATCTGTTTAGTATTGTACCTGTTGTAAATGATCTGTCGCATACCAGTGCCAGCAATGTAGGGCCTTATGCAGGACATGTTTATCCGCGTGGAACTGACAGTTTGAAATCGGTAAAGCAGACTGAAGCAGGCACAGCTAAAGAGCCATTGAACAGTCCCAAGACAATTGTCGCAAACGATGTGATCAGTAGTGGCAATCACGTAGGAGCAGTGCTATTCGCTTTTGATGAGCAGATAGTCCAAGCGGAAATATTTTCTTTGGTGTGGAGAATTATACCTACCACATTTACTGGCGTGTCTTTAATGATATTACTCTGTTATTTATTTCTGGACATGTTGGTAATAAAACCTATTGGCGCCATCAAATCTACTATGGTGCAACAGCAGCAAGGTGATGAGGCGGCTAGGGCCCCCGCCCATAGTAGCTTTGAAATTGATGTGATGAGTAGCACTTTAAACCGTATGTTGGATGACATGCAACAGCATGAAAACGTGATAAAAGCTATGGCGATGACGGATTCATTAACAGGCCTGGCAAATAGAGCCATGTTTGCGAGAAAACTTGAATCGGGGATCAAGAATGCGATTTTGTCCGGACAGGCATTTGCCGTGTTCTACATCGACCTGGATAAATTTAAATTGATCAATGACCAATACGGCCATTTAGCCGGAGACAAAATGTTGCAGGAGGCAGCTAAAGTATTAAAGGAACATACTCGAGAAGAGGATACTGTCGCTCGTCTGGGCGGGGATGAGTTCGCTATCATTGCCCTGGATATCACTGACATTGAAGCGATTCAAATACGCCTGGAAAAGATCATCAGTGGCATCGCCTGGGCTTGTCACTTTAATGACTCAGATACAAATACAGGCGCCAGTATAGGGGTCGCTTTTTACCCTAACGATGCATTGGAGCCTGATGATCTGATGCGCAGAGCGGATGCCGCTTTGTACCAGGCTAAAAATGAGGGGCGGGGGGCCTATCAATTCTATGACAAAAAAAAGACAGGATGACAAAGTAGTGAGTAGTGAGTAGTGAGTAGTGAGTAGTGAGTAGTGAGTCGTAAGTCGTAAGTTGCAAGTAAAAGACTAGCTTTTTACGACTTACGACTTACGACTTAAGATTTCCGAAGGACCTAAGTCTTAAATTTATTCATTATTTCTTTCAGGTTGGCGGTGATTTCAGCCAGTTTCTTGCTGTTATCTGCGGTATCTACCGCTATATCTGCAGACTGGCCTGAAATGTCATTAATATTGGACAGGCTTTTTTGGACATCAATGGACATTGTGTTCTGATTTTCAGTGGCTGAGGCAATTTCTCTGTTTTTCTCAATAATAACAAAGATAGCGGCGTGAATTTTCTCCAGTGCTACATTGGCATCTTCTGATCTTTGCACACTATCAGTAGCCTTGTGCTGAGAGGTCAACATCACTGCGACGGCATCGTCAGTTCCCTGTTGTAAGCTCGCCATCATCTGCTGTATCTCTTTGGTCGATTCCTGAGTGCGGCTGGCCAGAGATCTAACTTCGTCGGCAACGACTGCAAAGCCGCGACCCTGCTCACCGGCGCGGGCCGCTTCGATGGCGGCATTAAGCGCCAGTAAGTTGGTTTGATTGGCAATGCTGTTAATGACCTCAATCACCGAGCCTATATTGTCAGTCTCCTGGCGCAGAGTTTCAGTGACTTTACCGGCCTGTTTAATCTCATCGGAAAGTGAGCTAATCGCCTGGGTCGCCTCAGCCACAACTTGCATCCCCTGTTCTGTCGAAGTGTGTGCTTCGCGGGCGGAGGCTAGCGCTGAACTGGCGATCTCCACCACTTCTTTCATGTTTTCGCCCATATCGTTTACTAGCTTGACAGCCGCTTGAGTTTCATTGTTCTGAAGCGCTACCATGGAATTGGCCTGCTCTGCAGACTTGTTCATCACTACCGCCATATTTGCCGCTTCATCACTGGAACTGGATGCCTGGATAATACTGTCTTTAAGTTTTGAAATGAAAGAATTAAATGTCCTGGCAAGACCGCTTACTTCATCATTACCATCGACTTCTAACTGGGCACTAAGGTTGCCCTCACCTTCAGCCAATTCGTGCATGCTATTACCAATCTCTGACAGTTTATTACCTATAGTGTGCTTAAAGACGAAAGCAAGTACCGCGATCACTGACACTAAGACAATAATTAGCGTGACAATGATATGTGCACTGGTATGTGATCCCGCCGCTATTTGGGCGGAAATGTTAGTATCTACTTGTAAAATTCCGCGAACGTCGCCTAACTTCCAATCATCTTTGGGCGTGTCCGGGCGACTATTGTGGCAGGCCACACATCCTTTTGCCGACATCGTATCGGCTATTGCGACACTGATAATAGTATCGCCGGCGACTGTACTGGTGGTCACTACAGGTGTTTTTGGATCATTATTGAGCTGTTTCCAGGTCTCTTGTTGCTGCTTGCTCAGCCTTCTGCTGCTGCGGTTGGGGAAGGGAAAAGGGCTGTAAAGTTGCAGCGACAAACCAGCACCTTTGAGCTGCTTGCTTAAATCGTGAACTAGCGTAGCAGGTAGAGGAATTTTTCCCGGTTCACCTTCGTGCCTGATAGCGGGTCTGATTCCCTCGCTGGCCAGCACTTTTTTAATCACATTTTTAGTGTAGTAGCCACGGATAACTTTAAATTGCTTGGCCGTTTGCTCTCCGGACAGAGAGACACTCTGGATAAGGTTTCGCTCTATCAAAGTGGGAATATAAAACATTAAAAAAACAATCACAGCGGCAAACAGAATGAGTACCGGCATAGCCATTTTTATGAACAGTCCTTGTGATTTCATGGTCATTCTCTCTACTCATGTTGTTAGGAGTGCCGCGAAATAGTACTGGATATACCGAATACAGCTAAAGGGAGCAATCGCTTCGTTTGTAGAGAAAGATGGTACCTAAGGTGAATTGATCGGTAAATAGACATTTTTTGTATAAAAAACTACAACAAGTTTATTATTAATTCATTGTTTGATAAGTATCAGAACTGCTTCCGTTATCCGTCAATCACTAAATTAGGAGCCGCTGAGGACGGGTTAAATATCTAGAACTGCAATCGATGATGGATGCAATATTATGTCGAATTTTTCACCGTTATTGATCCACTACTAAGTTGTTTTTCAGAATATAAAGCTAAAATAATCCATTTCTACACTATGCTTATAGGAGGGATTAACAGGTGTTTTGTGCTGGTATTTATTGTGCAATAAACAAATAAGTACGGTGCGCTATGGGGAATATGTGAACAACTCAGACACGCCAACTAAGGCATTACTCAGCAATTAAAAAACTGCCAGAAGAGCTATGACTTTTACTTGAGTCTGCAGCCATTTTAGTAGCGAAATACTAGCTTGGCTTGGCGAAATCGAACACACAGAATGCCCTCATATTTTTTTAAAAACCACAGGTGCGCTATGCAAATCAGCACTTTAGTAGAAAAAGCACTAACGTTTTTAGTATTGTCATTGTCGTTATACATTTGCCAGCTGAGTATAGATTTAACTGGATACGATCACAAAGCTCTGGTGGATAGGTTTAAGCAAGTAGATACGCCGGCATCCAACGATCTGCTGATCATTGAAATAGATGATAAGAGCATCAAACATTTTAACAATTGGCCCTGGCCAAGAAGTATCTATGCGCAGCTATTGAGGCAATTGCAACCGCTGGAACCAAAAATGCTGGTATTTGATATAGATTTTAGCTCTCCCTCAAGCGCAGCACAGGACAGGGAGTTTGCAGAGCAATTGGCTAAAACAACTTTTCCGGTAGTATTGGCTTCTTTCATCGCAGGCACAAAAAAGCAGGAAAATGGTCAGCTGAGTTATATCGAAAATAAACCCATCGAGCAATTTGCCAAGCACGTTGAGCTTGCCAGCGCCAATGCGCTAGTGGACCAATCGGGTTTAGTGTTTAAATACATTACCTTCGCTGCAAACGGCCGCCCTACCATAGCTAATTTTTTAGCAAACAGAGCAGATATGCAAGTGGAGCCATTGATCATAGATTTTTCTATAGATCCACACAGCATTCCGCGAGTTTCTTTTAAAGATGTAATTACTGGAAATTTCTCACCACAGCTCCTAGCCCATAAAAAACTGCTGCTCGGCTCTACTTCTATCGAGCTTGGCGATATGTTTGCGCTGCCGAAATACGGCCGATTACCGGGTGTCATTATTCACGCTTTGGGCTATGAAACACTGATCCGGGATAAACAATTTTCCCAGATTAAGAGTAAAAATATTATAGCTATAGCGCTGTTAATCATCTTAATCAGCACTTGTTTTTACAACAAGAAAAAGCTATTACCCGGTCTTCTGGTAAATCTATTTATCCTCTTGGCAATTTACTTGTGCAGTATTTTTCTGCACCATTATTACAAGCTGATACTGCCGACTTCGCTGCTGTATATAGCGGTCATCATTTCTTTAATTTCGCAAATAGTCCTCAATGTACAGTACCGCACCATTGCTTTGATCAGAGAAATAAATACCAATAATTTCCATAAAGCCCTGATTGATCAGATGATTAAAGACAGTGCCAATGGAATTATAATCACTGACCACCAAGGCGTTATATTGGTCGCCAATAAAAAAGCCAAAGCTATGTTTTGCATTGATGATCAGTTGATTAATGCCAAGTGTAAAATCTTTGATTATGTTGAAAACAGTGAGCTGCTATTCAATCGAATCAATTCTTCTACAGATGCTGATATTTCGAAAACGGATTTCATTGAAATGTTTATGAAAAATCCTGCTGGCAAGAGCTTTCATATTGAGTTATTGATCAATAAAACGGCCTTTATGCGCTCGAGCAGGCACGGCAGAAAACAGCAATCACATCAAATATATGATTTTATGGTGACTGATATCACCGAAAAAATGCGCATTATTGCGGAAAAGAACCAATCTGAAGTCGCTTTAGTTGATTTGAAATACAACGATCCGCTAACCAAATTGCCGAATAAATACAGTTTTGATCAACAGATAAATAAATTGTGGGAAACTAAGCAGCTTTACCAGTGCAGTTCCCTGATGCTTATTAATTTGGACTCTATCAAAGAGATTAAGCAAATATATGGTTTGATCGCTGCTGATAGCGCTACTTGTCAAGTCGCCAGGGAGCTTAAACAATTAACCGGTAAGCGGGGCAGTGTGTGTCGGTTTTCCGATACTGTGTTTAGTATTGTGCACGCTGATTTAGACCCGAAAGATAGCAAAGCGCAGCTCGACAGCATGCGTCAGGTGTATTTTTTGTTTAGTAAGCCATTAAACCTGCAGGGGCAGGAAATATTAATGTCGGTATCAATAGGTATGGCTATCGCAGCTGAACATGGTGCCAATGTTGAAACCTTAGTGAATAATGCGACAGCAGCACTCGATTATGTGAAAACCAATAATACCTTAGATTACTTTATCTACGAGGAGGACCTGGCAAATAAAATTCGCAAGAAAAGTGAAGTTAAACAGGAATTAGTGAGAGCGATCAGAGACCGCGAGTTCGTATTATTTTATCAACCTCAGCACGCTATCAGTGACGACAGATTACTGGGTTTTGAGTCATTAATCAGGTGGCAAGATCCCAATAAAGGGTTGCGCTTTCCCGATGATTTCATCCCCATAGCCGAAGAGTGCGGTTTGATTAATCAAATTGGTGAAATAGTACTGGAACTTGGCTGTCACGATGCCGCTGCCTGGCCTGGTGATTTAACCGTCGCTATCAATGTATCTCCGTCGCAATTTGATGGACCGGATATGGCGGAACTCTGTATCAAGTATCTAAAAAAATCCGGGCTTGCCGCGCACAGGTTAGAGCTGGAAATCACTGAAAGTATGATGATGGATGACATAGATTACGTCTGTGAGACTTTAGGTAAAGTGCAAAAATTAGGTGTTAAAATTGCGATGGATGATTTTGGCACGGGTTATTCGAGCCTGCAGTACATGACTAAACTTCCCTTTGATAAAATAAAAATCGATCGCAGTTTTACAATGAATATTGGTAAGACGCCGCAAGATGATGCGCTGATGAGCTCCATCGTAGCACTGGGTCACTCAGCTGATAAGATCGTACTGGCCGAGGGGATAGAAGAGCAAAGTATGCTGGGGCTGTTAAAGTCTGTCGGTTGTGAAATAGGCCAAGGCTATTTTTACAGTAAACCCATGCCCTTAAAAGATGTGCATAAACTGCTTAAAATGGAAGAGTTTGCAGAAGTTGACCAACCACTGGAAATTGACCAAGTAGCAGTGAATAAGCACTAGAAAATGTTGCCGTTAAACAGCACTTAGAGTGGCAATACAAATTCAGTTTCGGGTGTTATTGAAGACCAATAGCAGTATTTATAGATGCTCTCTCTGACAGTCTTGCAAGCAGGACAGCTGTTTTACCAGTATGCATGTGGGAAAGTGACGACAGCTCTGTCAGTTAACTTTGAATGGGCGGGTACTCGCACTATATTGTAGCTGTGCAACCGATTGGTTTTATCACCGGCTTACGCTTGCAAAAGGTGCTTGAATTATGACCAATGTAGTGAAACTCGGAAACTCGGCTCAGTGCTGAACGTCGACAGATTCACTGCTGCGTATGCGCAGCAGAGTATCTGAAACTGGGGTCGGCTAGCCTAGGTTAATTACACTGCTCTATTTGTTTTTATTACCACCGGAGTTGCCTCCGCTATTGCTGTTACCGCCGCTATTACCGCCGCCGTTACCACCGCTGCCACTATTACCGCTTTTATCGCCGCCACCGTTACTACCGCGATGTTCTTTACTTTCCTCTGAGCGGTTTATATTACCTTTTCCATTAAGGTCGAAATTGCCACTGACTTTCAAATTGTTATTGGTTCTTAGACGGGTCTTAGCTCTGAGCTTAGCTGTGGCCTGCAGCTGTGCTTTTCCTCGAACATCATTGTTTGTTTTAGGTGCTTGGTTGTTAACCGTTTTTTGCAGATTTTTTTTACCTCTGCTGCCTATGACTATTTTTTCGCGGTAGGTTTTGGCTAATTTTTCAATATCATTGCCTAAATGAGGATTATTACCCAGATCATTAAGCACTTTCTTAATCTTAATCTTATTTCTTATTTGATATTGAACCTGAGATTGCGCTCCGGCATTAACTATATGGGAGTCTTTTCTGTTGTGGCCTTTAAGTTCAACTGAGCCCTCGAATACTTGGATTTGGTAATTGTTACTAGTGACATTGATGGCAAAGGTTGTTCCTTTAACTAAAGCGGCGGCAAAGGGTGTTTGAACTTTGAAATGGTGTTGGTTCTTTTTCTTGGCGGAGAATAATACAGTACCTAAAGTTTGAAAAAATAAAGTAAAGGTACTAGTGTTTTCATCGCTGGGTATTTCTATTTCGCTATTGGGCGAGATAATAAAAGCCTCGGAATTTCTGACCAGAGAAACACTTGCATTAGCTGACGTAGTAATTTTCTGACCAGCGCCAAAGCTGTCGTGTAATTCAACTCTTCTTGGCGCAAACCCGGGTTTAGATAAAATCGCATCACCTTGCACTTTAGCAACTTTCCAGTTTTGCATTTCAGCCATAGCACTATTGCTGCATAACAATAGTGTTGAAAAAAGCACTAGCCAAGAAATGTTCTTCATTACAAGATACCCAGTCTGTCCATCATAATAAATTAGCCTAGTTGCCAATCTGGTTTATTTCAAATAATCACTGTACTGAACCAACGCAGTGGATGTTGACCCCTTGACTAGGTTTGATAATTGTTGATAAAAATATTTCACAGTTAATAACAACAGGATACGTTTGTTTTTCGGACTGTTCTTGATTGTAATCTACGCTCTGGGTTGTGCTTTTAGTGTTCTGTCCAGAGCGGCTTAATCAGTGAATTAGGAATTTTTACAGTAACTAATTCTAAAGCGACATGTAATTGTAAGAGCACAACTCATTTGCCTAAAGCGCATGTTAGTTAAAAATTATGAGGTGAAAATGATGGTAAAAATCGCAATTATCCAAGAGTCGGCAGTGGTTTTAAATAAAACTAAAACTATCGACAAAGCGGTGAAAATCATTGAGCAAGTTGCTGCGCAGGGAGCAGAGTTGGTGGTGTTTAGTGAGGCATTTATCGCCGGATACCCTGCGTGGATCTGGAGACTTAAACCGGGAGGTGATTGGGGCATCAGCGAGCAATTGCATCAGTTACTACTGCAAAACTCTGTGGATCTTAGCAGTAACGACTTAGCGCCAATCCAGGAGGCCGCCAGAGAACATCAGCTGACAGTAGTCTGTGGGATCAATGAAAGAGACAGCTGTAATAGCAGGGCAACTATTTATAATTCAGTAGTAACAATCTCGGTCGATGGCAGCATTGTTAATTGTCATCGCAAGTTAATGCCCACCAACCCGGAGCGAATGGTCTGGGGAATGGGTGATGCCAGCGGGTTGAAAGTAACAGATACAGCCGTTGGCAGGATAGGCAGCCTTATCTGCTGGGAAAGCTACATGCCATTGGCGCGATATGCATTGTATGCCCAGGGGCTTGAAATTTATATCGCCCCCACGTATGACAGTGGCGAGGGATGGATAGGTACTATGCAGCACATTGCCCGAGAGGGGCGCTGCTGGGTGCTTGGCTGTGGTGTTGCACTGGAGCGCAGTGACTTACCGGCTGATTTTCCTGACTTAGACAGACTCTATCCAGATACTGAGTCATGGATAAACCCGGGTGATTCAGTGATCATCGCTCCGGGGGGAGAAATAGTTTACGGCCCGCTGCATCAGCAGAAAAAAAATATCATATTAGACATAGATGTTGACCGCGCTGCGATTGCCAAGCGTGCTTTAGATGTCACTGGTCACTATGCCCGCGCTGATATCTTTACCCTTGAAGTTAACAATAGAGCTGAGCAATCGATTAAGTTTACCCACTAGCCGTCTAAACCTAGAAACATTATAATGCCCGACTGCTAAATATAATTTCGGAAATACTGATGAACCGTAAGAAAAAACTGAATCAAATTTTTAACAAAAGACTGAAAAAAGCTAAGTCAAAGCTTAGCCCCAATCAAAAAGGTCGCTATGTCTCTAAAGCTGAGAGGGCATCCCTGGAGGTCGCCGATAACGCTACAACTTGTGTTGAAGCAACGGTTGCGCACAGTGGCGATGCCGACCAGTAACAAGTCAGTCAAAGAATCCCGTTAAAAAGTTTAAAAGATTAATTTTTTTAACCTTTTTAGCAATTGATGGAAAACCACTGAACGCTCAAAATGTGCGCGCTGTTGATAATGTTTTAGCATCTGACTGTTTAACTCTATTGTTAACTCTGTATTAGTCCTGTGTTCTGCTGTATGTGACTGCATGATTAGTCTCCGTTTGATGTCTCAAGTGCCAGGAGATTTTAGTGTTATCCTCGAGGCTGAACAAACGAGTTATCTTGTGGCTTCAGTTAAAATAATTTTAACCGAAGCTGCAATGTGTCACGAGATTAGACTATATTTTTTGTCAAGATATTGTTTTATAAGGTTTATATTTATAAATGTTATGGTTTCTTGTTTTTTTAATTTGACTTAAGTGTAAATTAATTTATCTGTTTAATATTGGAATTGATTGAGTGACCCGTAAAAAACTACTTTATTTTATTCCCGGAACACTCTGTAACAGTGATCTATGGCAACGACTTTGGCCACTACTAAGTGACGAATACCTATTAGTGCACACAGCTATTCCGGCAGCCGGAAATATGCAGCAAGTGGTTGATTCTCTGGTAAAGAAAATACGTAGTCACAGTGCTGGGCAACGCTTTGCACTGCTAGGTTTTTCATTAGGAGGCTACCTGGCGAGTGCTATTAGTTGCCAATTTGATGATCAGCTAGACAAGTTAATGGTGGTTGCCAACGACCCCGGGGTACTGCCAGAAATTGAGTTACAGGCGCGAAAAAATATAGTCTCTGCCCTACAGGGGCAGGCAAAAGCGGTGATTGGCAAACGGCGAGTTATCGCTATGTTGCACCCAGAACTCGGGGACACCGCTGCCATAGTCAGCTTGGTACAAAAGATGGATAGTAGCTTTGATAAGCAGAGTTTGCTGCATCATTTAACCGAACTCTCTGTGCGTCGGGATTTAACCGAGCTATTAAGCTGCCAGCACAGGCCGCTGTGGTTTGTGTACGGCGACAGAGATCCCCTGGTCAACAGTGCCCAATTGCAGCGACTGCAGCAAAAATCAAGTTCGATAAAATGTCAGCAATTAGCGTTTTGCGGGCACTTTGCACCTCTGGAACAGCCCAATCAGTTAGCCGAGTTGATAACACAGTGGATGCAGCTAGCTGAAGAAAATACCCATAACAGCAGTAGCGGAAAGAATTAGACAATGCATAAAGAACTGCAAGATAAACCCCTAGTTATAGGATTGATAGACCCTAAAAGCCCCAGCAACGTAGGGGCGGTAATGCGTGCCGCAGGCTGTTATCAGGTGGATGCCGTCGTGTATAGTGGCTTGCGCTACGACAAGGCAGTGCGCTTTAATACTGACACTAAAAAAGTCACATCGCGGATTCCACTGCAACACATCGATGACCTGCAGACACTGCAGACTAACGGTCGAAAATTAATATGTGTAGATC
>JABSQZ010000006.1 GCA_013215505.1 Oceanospirillaceae bacterium | reverse complement strand
ATGTGATAGTAGGGGAGTTTTTTGATGCTTTAGAAGCACCGCTTCGTATCAAAAAATCCGTAGCGGCGCTTGCGCCCGCCTTTAAGATTTACCACGCCAAGCTTGCGGTAACGCATCACTACCGGAAATTGCTTCTGAAGCTGCGATGACATTACTTAAATATCCTCAACTACCAACTACCAACTACCAACTACCAACTACCAACTTGTAGAACCGCCTCCTTTTGAATGCCCTTGTATCACAATTACGGGGATTGGGATCCTTGGGCTGCGTAGAGCGATTGAAATGGGTGTAGGTGTGCTTTTTATGTATTTGAAGTCCCGCTTCGTATGAACTCATTATTCCCTGAAGGCTCTTGTAGCGGCGCTTGCATTTTCAGCTAGGCTTGATCACGCCAAGTTATTCCCAGCGCATCACTGCCGGAACCTGCTTCTATAGCATTATTCTCATTTGGAACAACCCGCCACAGGCTCTTAAACTCTCACACGCCTAGTTTGCCTTAGCGCACACTCTGCGGAATCTGCTTCTAAAGCATTATCACCATTTAGAACAACCCTATGAAGGCTCTTAAGCTCTAGCAGGCCAAGTCCTTGCTAGCGAATCACTGCCTGAATCTGTTTCTAAAACATTATTCTGATATGGAACAACAGGCTGTAGGCTATAAGGTTTACAACGTAAGCTTGCGTTATCAGATCACTGCAGGAACCTGTTTCTACAGGTCCATTCTAAGTCAGCATTAATCGCCTAAACCCGCAGCAGGCTTCTAAAGCGTTTTACTGACATTACACAGCAACCTAGTTCTCAGGACCACTCAAAATCCTCTACAACCGCACACACAACCTCAGAAATATTTAAGCTACTAGAGCTTTGTCGTATTCCTCAATTACCTTCCCAGGCCTCTGCAAAGCCATCTCATGCCCTAATATAGACCTGTGCCATTACTCAGCTTTTTTAGCATCAACACAGAGCTCCTCTCTCATACAATCAGAAAATCGCTGCTTTTTTGCGCAAAACAAATAGCCAAATCCCTTGTGACAAATATATCCATGTCTTAATGCAAAAAGTATAAAAAACATTTGTAACTACGCGCTGTTGTCATTTATATTCATTGAAATAACTAATTCAACCGCAGAACTGATTGGCCAACGCTGTATTAAATATTGCTCTATTTACTGCTTCAGTCATCTATACATAAGGCATTTAACATGCACAAATATGATTACATTATCGTCGGTGCCGGATCCGCTGGCTGTGTTCTGGCTAATAGGCTCAGTGCAAACGGTAAACATTCAGTGTTAATTTTAGAGGCGGGGGGCACTGATAAGCGTTTCTGGATTCAAATGCCGATAGGCTATGGTAAGACCTATTATCAAAAGGCAGTCAATTGGATGTATTTGGCTGAAGCGGATGAAGGTACCAATAATCGCCAGAGTTATTGGCCCCGAGGCAAAGTCCTGGGCGGTTCCAGTTCCATTAATGCGATGGTATATATCCGCGGTCACAAGTTGGACTTTGACCATTGGGCTGCGCAAGGTAACCCTGGCTGGAGCTACTCCGAAGTACTGCCATACTTTAAAAAATCAGAGTGCAATCAATTGGGAGAGGACCAATACCGAGGTGGCGCAGGGCCTATGTATGTTGCCGATGTTTCCAGAGATTTACACCCGCTGTGTGAAAATTTCATCCAGGCCGGGCAGAAACTGGGGCTCAAATATAACCGCAACATGAATGGTGCAGAACAGGAGGGAATTGGCCTCTATCAGACCACCACTAAGAACGGTTTTCGGCAATCCGCGGCTAAAGCTTTTCTGCACCCGGCGAGTAAACGCAGCAATTTAACAGTCATAACTGCCGCCCATGCCAGCAAAATATTGTTCGAGGATAAGCGGGCCGTTGGGGTCGAGTTTCTGCATAAAGGTCAAACAAAGCAGCTATTTGCATGCCGGGAAGTGATAGTCAGTGGTGGCGCAATTAACTCACCTCAGCTATTGCAGTTATCGGGGATCGGCCCCAAAGAGTTGCTGGAATCACTCGCTATACCTGTAGTACATGTAAGTCCGGCTGTTGGTCAAAACCTGCAAGATCATCTTGGGGTGGATTACCTGTATCGCTGTACAAAACCTACCCTCAACGATGAACTGCATTCGCTGTGGGGTAAAATACGCGCTGGCATCAAATACGTCGTTAGCAGAAGGGGACCGCTGAGCTTGAGTATTAATCAGGGAGGCGGGTTCATCAAGACTCGGCCGGAGCTGGCTCAGCCGAACATTCAGCTGTATTTTTCGCCGCTGAGTTACACCCGTGCTCCCGCCGGAACCAGACCGCTGATGAACCCGGATCCATTCTCGGCTTTTTCGCTGGGCCTGACCAACTGCAGACCCAGTTCACGGGGCTATATTCATATTAAATCTCGTGATCCGCTGCAGGCACCGCTGATTAAACCTAATTATTTATCCACTGAAGAAGATGTGCAAACGCTACTGGAAGGGGTGAAATATCTGCGGCAAATGGCAGAGATGGGGCCGCTTAAAGATATTATTATCGAGGAGATGCGCCCGGGTCTGGATTGCCAGAGCGACCAGCAACTGATCGATGATATCCGCGGTTATGCCTGGACCTGCTTTCATCCTAGCAGTACTTGTAAAATGGGACCAGACCCCAGTGACAGTGTGGTTGACTGTCGCCTTAAGGTGCATGGGATTGAAGCTTTAAGGGTAGTTGATGCGTCTATCTTCCCGGAATTGATCTCGGGAAATACTAATGCGGCGGCAATTATGGTCGGCGAAAAAGGCGCCGATTTAATATTGGCAGATGTACAAAACTAACGACTATGGCAATGGGGCAGATCTTTGTGCCTCAAGTTCAGCCTGTGCAACTAACCAGTTGCGAAACAGCAGGCTCTCAGGTTTAGCGCGTCCCTCATGATCTGGAATCAGAACATAGTGCGACTCGTCAAAGATAAATTCCTCATCTATTACTTTTACCAGCCGCCCATCGCTCAGATAAGGTTGTGCGTAACTTTTTTGCACTAATGCCAGAGATGCGCCGGAACTAGCCAATTGCAGGGCGATTAGTGAGGTATCAACCGTCAGTGACACTTTTAATTCGCTGCCTTGAAACTGCTTTTCGAGGATTTTTTCCCAACGTCCCTCGCAGCCTACAATTTGGCTGCAACGCACTGCAGATAATAAATGTTTATTTTCCGGGATGGGATTGTTCAGCAGTTTTGCCGTCTGTTCAGTCGCGACTATGACTGAAGGCTGGTGCAATAGTTTCTGGGCATTAAAGCCAGTCCAAAGACCAGCGCCAAAACGTATATCAATATCAATATCGGACTGCTCCAATGCTTCAGTCCAGATGGCCGTATCCAGACGTACATCGATGTTAGGGAATTTATTTAAAAAATCACTTAGCCTGGGTGCCAACCATAGTACCGAAAATGCAGCAGTACAGCGTATGTTAATAGTTTGTTTGCCTTTTGCGCCAAACAAGCCAATGGTGGAAGCGGAAAGATCTTCAAAGGCATGTCGCACTGAAGGTAAGTAGGCGCGTCCCTTGTCCGTTAACCGTAGACTGCGCGCCAACCTTTGGAACAGTGCAATGCCCAAATGTTCCTCCAGAGAACGTACTTGATGGCTGACAGCAGCTGGGGTCAAATTCAGTTCTTTGGCAGCGGTAGTGAAATTATTGTAGCGCGCTGCGGCTTCGAAGGCCCGCAGCCAATTTAGTGGCGGAAGCTGGTAGTTCATGGTCACTCCATTTTTACAGTGCTTTTGGCTCAGAATTGGATCGCGGTGCAACTTAAAACTGTAGGATTATAGTTTATAGGTCAGTGTATCTACAAATTAAAACATGTCTTAGGGGGAGAATGCTTCGTTTGGTTTGACCTTAATTCCAGTTCATAATGCTTAGATCTTTTACTAGTCTGGGAATTACTTATGAAAATAGCCAGTATAGAAACGTTCAGCAACGAATATGTGGGTTTTGTTCGGGTCCGCACCACAGATGGCCATGAGGGCTGGGGTCAAGTATCCCCCTACAATGCGGATATTACTTCGCAGGTAGTGCACCGTCATATTGCCCCGCATGCGCTGGGACAAGACGCAACTGACCTGGCGGCACTGAGCCAACTTATACTTGAACGGGAACATAAGTTTCCCGGTACTTATCTGTATAGGGCACTGTGCGGATTAGATACCGCACTCTGGGATATTCATGGCAAGGCGGCAGGTAAAAGTGTCGCTCAGTTGCTGGGTAGTGATAAAACAGAATTTCCAGTCTATGCCTCGAGCATGCGCCGTGATATCACTCCAGAGCAAGAGGCGGAACGTTTCATTGGCCTGCGGGAGCAGTTTGGCTACAAATCCTTCAAATTTAGAATCGGCCGCGAATGTGGTCACGATATCGATCAATGGCCGGGGCGCACTGAGGCGATTGTTAAACAGATCAGAAAAAGCCTGGGTGATGATGTGACTCTGCTGGTTGACGCTAACAGTGCCTATAGCGCCGATAAAGCTATTGAAGTGGGAAAAATGTTGCAGGACTATGGCATTTCTCACTTCGAAGAACCTTGCCCATACTGGGAGTTGGAGTCGACAAAAAAAGTCACCGCCGCTCTGGATATAGACGTATCAGGTGGTGAACAAGATAATAATATCAATGTATGGCAGCAGATTATCGGTGAGAAAGTTGTGGATATCATCCAGCCGGATATCTGTTATATGGGTGGTATTACCCGTACCTTGCAGGTGGCGAAAATGGCTGAAAAAGCGGGAATTCCCTGTACTTTGCACTGTGCCAACCTCTCCCTGGTAACGCTGTTTTCAGCACATTTTATGGCTGCCATCCCCAATGCCGGTAAATATCTTGAATATTCTATCGAAGGGCTTGATTACTACCCATGGCAGGCGGGTGTATTCAACCCCGGTTATGAAATAAAAGCGGGTCAATTAATTTTGCAGCAAGCTCCCGGCTGGGGGATAGAGATAGATAGCCAGTGGTTGGCGAGCGCTAACTATCAAGTGAGCTTCAATGGATCAAGATTTTAAGCCACTACCGAACTAAATATTAACAGTCTTAAGGAAATTGCATGTCACAGCAAATTGAACAGTTAATCGCGGAATACCAAAGTACTGGTGGCCTGAAGGGATTACCTGGCAAGTTATTCATTGACGGAATGTGGTGCGACGCACAAAGCCAGCAGAGCATGGAGAGCTTAGATCCATCCAGTGGTAAAGTATTTGCCACCTTCAGTATTGCTCATAAAATTGATGTAGAGCGGGCAGTAGAGGCCGCCAGCAGTGCCTTTCACAATGTATGGAAACTCACTAAAGCGAGTCGCCGCGGTGAAATTCTGGCCAGAGCCGCCGACTTGCTGGAGCAGCAAGCGGACAGGTTTGCTGTTGTAGAAGCGTTAGATAGCGGTAAACCGCTGGCTGAAGCACAAGGTGATGTCGACAGTTCAGTGGCGGCACTACGCTATTACGCTGGTTGCGCTGATAAAATTCAAGGGGATAGCTTTCCTTTGGGAGAGGGCAGTTATTCATTCTCCACTTTGGAAGCGGTGGGGGTAACTGCGCATATTATTCCCTGGAATTATCCTTTGGCCACTACTATCAGAGGTGTTGCACCGGCACTGGCGGCGGGTTGTACAGCAGTGGTTAAACCTGCAGAGCAGACACCTTTAACAGCGCTGATGCTGGCTGAAGTATTGCGCTCTGCCGGGTTACCTGATGGTGTCTACAATGTGGTCAATGGTACCGGGGCAGAGGCGGGCTCGGCACTGGTCAACCACCCAAAAGTTCAGCATGTGACTTTTACCGGTTCCGTCGATACCGGTATTTTAGTGATGCAGGCTGCAGCGCGCAATATCACTAGTGTCACATTAGAGCTCGGTGGAAAATCTCCAATAGTGGCGTTGGCAGATTGCGACATTGAAAAAACTGCCGAGGGGGTACTCTGGGCGATTTTCTACAATGCGGGACAAATCTGCTCAGCGGGATCGCGGCTGGTTGTGAGTCGTGAGATTCACCGCCAGCTGGTCGACAAAATAGTTGAAAAGGCCGCTGCCTTAAAGCCTGGTCACTCTTTGGATAATCCAAACTACGGTGCCATAAATTCTAAGGCACAACTCGATAAGATCGCCGGATTTGTCGATCGCGCCAGAGCCAGAGGTATAAAAGTAGCCTGCGGTGGCAATATAATGCACGGCGAAGACACCGCTGATGGCTGGTTCTTTGAACCGACAATCATGGATGAAGTTCCGATGGACGATGAGCTGGTACAAGAGGAGATCTTTGGTCCGGTACTCAGCGTCCAGGTAGTCGACTCGCTGGAGCAGGCAATCGAAGCGGCCAACTGTACTCAATTTGCCTTGGCAGCAGGCATCTACACACAAAATATCAGCTCGGCGATGCAACTTAGCCGCGCTATCGATGCCGGTCAGATTACCGTTAACGATTACTGGGCAGGGGGGATTGAAGTGCCTTTCGGGGGTAACAGACGTTCAGGTATTGGCCGCGAAAAGGGGCTGGAAGCGCTGCGCAGCTACTGTACTACTAAAGCAATTACTTTCGCTTTTTAACACAATTGCAATTTTCAGTACAAATTTAAGCAACAGTGCCTCCTTTTGGGGGCTCAAAGCTCAAACGGCGGCTCGATAACTATTGTTAAGCTGCATTTGAAGAGCCAACCTCACAAGAGATTTTTGACTTTGCCACAGATAAAACAACTGGCAGCTGAACTTACCAGTGCCTATAACCTTAGAGCTGTGATTAACACAGACCTCAGTTTGAGCATAGAGCAGGCTTACGCTGTACAGCAACAAAAAATGCAATACATAGATTCCAATCCAAAACATTGGAAAATCGGTTTGATGAATGATGGCGAGGTGTTTATCGCGCCTATTGCCAGCCAAGACAGCCAGAAAAGTCCAGCGAATTTCAGTGGTCGACAGTTTAATGCGCTGCATGTAGAAGCCGAGCTGGCCTATCGACTAAACACAGACTTTTTGCCAGGGCAATGCTACAGCGAGCAGCAAGTCTTCGCCGGCATTGACGCGATCGCTGTGTCTATCGAAATTCTCGACTCTCGTCTGCAGAATTGGCAGCACGTGTCGGAAACTCTGCATCTGGCGGATAATCAAATGAACGGCGCACTAGTGATAGGAGATGCGATCAAAGGTTGGCAGAATATTGACTATGCCGGACAAAAGGTAGAGCTGTTTATCAATCGGCAATTAATCGTAGCAGACGCAGGCAGCCACCCGCAGCAAGACCCTACCAGTCTGTTAAGCGCCGGCGTTAACCAGGGCACAAAGCGCGGTTATAAGTTAACAGCGGGTAGTTGGATAACGTCAGGCACTTGGAGTGGCTATCCGCAGGCAAAGGCGGGTGATTATATCAGCGTTAATTTTTTGGGCCTTGGTGAGGCCTCGCTGCAGCTCTGATCATTTAACTTTTAAGCCAATAACGGTCTATTACAGTGGGGTAGCCTTACCCCGCTAGTCATTAAGTGTCAATCAAGGTGCACTTCTCATCCATTGACAAATAGGAAGCCAGACGGCTGCCTCACTAGAAATAACATTGAATATTTCAATTTTACATAAGCCCTATATTCTAATAGCATCTTGTTCAGACCTAAGCGACAGGGAAAAGCAGATGTACACAGAGAAATACACTAAGGGATTACTCAATTCAATTGCCGATGTGCCGGGCATCACCGTCGGACATTGCACTTTAAACGGTGCAGATATACAGACCGGGGTTACTGCCTTATTGCCGCATCAGGGCAATACCTTTTAAAAAAAATGTGTCGCCGCTGTTGAAGTCATTAATGGCTTTGGCCAGTCGGTGGGGTTAATGCCAGTGGCAGAGTTAGGGCAATTAGAGACACCGATACTGTTAACTAACACCCTCTCGGTGGGAACAGCCAGTGATGCACTGATTAAATAACTGCTCAAAGACAATTTGCAGATAGGTGTAGCGGGTACGGTCAATCCCCAGGTGCTGGAATGCAACGATGGCTATTTAAATGATATTCGCGGTCAACATGTCAAACCTGAAGATGTGTTTAGCGCCATTGAAAATGCCTCGGTGTATTTTTCTCAGGGCAGTGTCGGAGCGGGCAGGGGGATGTCAGTCTATAAACTCAAAGGGGGCATTGGCTCCGCTTCACGCCTACTGCACCAAGATGGAGTTGAATTCTGTATCGGATCTCTGGTGTTTTCCAATATGGGCAGACTGCAAGATTTTAGTCACTACTGCGCTGAGCTAGAGCATAAATTGCAGCAGCAATTAGCTAAGCGGGTCAGTGAGTTAGAGGGGGCAGATAATGGCTCCATTATTATGATCATAGCTACAGATTTAGCTCTAGACGCCAGGCAGTTAAAACGTCTAGCTAAAGGTTCAGTCGTGGCGCTGGCAAAAACGGGAAGTCAGTTGGGTACCGGCAGTGGTGATATTTGTCTGGCCTTTTGCACGGCCAATCAGATGAGTCATACAGAGGATGCGTTGGACACTGTTGTTCGCTATCCTGAAAAGCAAATCGATCTAGTCTTTGATACCGCGATAGAGTCACTGCAACATGCGATAATCAATAGCATGTTGAATGCAGAGACGGTATCAGGCTATCAACAGCACTGCCGCGGCTATGAAAAACTCTGCGTAGCATCCGCAGTTATACAGATCGCCGGAACAACGATGGTGACTGATATTTGTCGATAGACTCCCCTATAGAGGAATGGTCAGTTTAGATCTGGATCTTGGCCGTGAGCGATAGTGGCAAAATGCTCTATTTGCTTTGCCAAAGAGCGGCTTAAATCTGTGCTAATACCCCATTGCTGCCAATACAAGGGTACTGCAATGCTCTGTTGCGGGGTAACAAGTACTAAGTCGCCACTATCTAATAGGTGCTGCATTTGCAGTTTTGGTGCCATGCCAAAACCCATCCCCAATCTTATCCATTCCAGATAGCCATCGGAAGATGGCACTAAGTGTTGCAGTTGTCGATTGGCATCCAGTGAATAGAACTGCTTTAAGTACTGATGCTGTAACAAATCATGGCGACCAAAAATAACCGTGGGCGCTTTTTGTAAACTATGTTTATCCACGCCCTTGGCGAAATACTTTTTTTGGAAATCAGCACTGGCAATGCAGTGATAATTAATACTGCCCAACGCGGTGCTAGTACAGCCTTGGGTAGGCTGCTCAACGGAGCTAATACAGCCGAGTACTTCGCCGCTGCGCAATAGTTGATGGGTTTGATCTTGATCATCCACTCGCAGGTCTAACAGTACCTGATGTTTTTGGCACCAGGGGGCCAGAGCACTTAATAGCCATGTGGACAGAGAATCAGCGTTAGTGGCAATCGACACCTTTAACCACTGTAGTTGTTTTTTAGGGGCTAATTCCTGAGCCAATGAGCGTTCAATCT
This sequence comes from Oceanospirillaceae bacterium, assembly GCA_013215505.1. Lineage (GTDB taxonomy): Bacteria > Pseudomonadota > Gammaproteobacteria > Pseudomonadales > Balneatricaceae > Rs1. The sequence goes on along the minus strand of JABSQZ010000006.1, from coordinate 24,609 downwards.
GGCTCAGGTTATGTGCGTATTTAAGCAGTGCTTGTCCGGCAGGAGTCGGTTTTATCGTCGGTGATCTCAGTAATAGGGTCTGCCCTAAACTCTGTTCTAATAACTTCAATCTTTGTGAAACTGCCGATTGAGTAATAAACAGCGCGTTGGCCGCCTGCTCAAAATTACTTTGGGACACTATAGCTAGAAAGGCACTTAGTCCTTTAGGATCAATCATTTTAAAATTCTCGATTAGAAATATTAATCGGTTTAAATAATCTTTAATTGTACTAATGATAACTGTTTGAGCATAGTGTTGCCATCTTGTTCCATAACAACAGAGGTAATAGTAATGTGGTTTTTTCCTTTTCTTAAAGGCATGGGTATAGGGGCGAGTTTGATTATGGCCATAGGCTCACAAAATGCTTTCGTTTTGAGTAGCGCACTGCGTAAACAACACGCTTTTGTCATCGCTAGCGTCTGTGTATTAATTGATGTAGCCCTTATTTTTTCTGGAGTATTAGGCTTGGGAGCACTGATTAGCGCAGCCCCAATGCTAATCGTGCTTGCCAGTTATTTCGGTGCGGCGTTCCTATTTGTCTATGGCGCTTTAGCTTTTCGCCGTGCATTCTCTCCACAGGGAATGGCAGCAACTTCGGTAAAAACTATGACAGTGACAGCGGCGATTGCGACGACGACGGCGCTGAGTTTGTTAAACCCGCATGTGTATTTAGATACAGTAGTGTTGCTCGGCAGTATCGGCGGGCAACTGCCCGATAACCAGCCAATCTGGTTTGCTTTGGGGGCAAGCGTCGCCTCCGCACTTTGGTTTTTAACTTTGGTCGTAGGAGGCAAAGTGCTGGCACCTTGGTTTAACAGTGACAAGAGCTGGCAAAAGCTAGACATACTGGTAGGAAGTACTATGTGGTTGATTGCCTTGCTGCTATTAGCTTCTACCTTTTAATCAGTAGGAGGCAAATCCCTACCAGTATGTCTAGCTTTTGCCAGCTCTTGTCACTGTTAAACCAAGGTGCCAGCAAGTACTATGTGGTTGATTGCCTTGCTGCTATTAGCTTCTACCTTTTAATCAGTAGGAGGCAAATCGCTGGCACCTTGGTTTAACAGTGACAAGAGCTGGCAAAAAGCTAGACATACTGGTAGGAAGTACTCTGTGGTTGATTGCCTTGCTATTATTAATTTCTAACTTTTGAAAAAGAGCCTGCCAATGCAGGCTTTTACTGTGCATTCTTGTCTGCTCACTGATCCGCTGATTTTTTGAAATGTAATAACACAGATCCGATAAAGATAAGGGAGTAGCCAAATAATTCTAACCCTTCCTGTACTACTGTCTTGATAAAACCGCTGTCAGTGTTGCCAGAGAGCTCTACCCATAAACTGCCGGTGCCAAACACCCGGCTAAAGACCACAGTGATTAGAAAACCGATAAAAATATATGTGAAAGTTTTAGTATTTCGGTACTGATTTAACGGTGCAATGATAGTCGCTCTGTTTTTGTAGCTGTAATACAAAGTGCTAATCAGGACGATCAGTACCGGGACTTTCCAGAAGCCGTGATAGACAAAATCCAGATAAAAATCGCCTTCTCGGATAAACATCATACTGAATAAACCGCAGATCAAAATTAATAATCCTCTGGATTCTGGTTCTGTTCGCAGCTTTAAAAAGAACACTAACGCAGCGATAAAAATAAGGCTTTCCTGGGCAAACTCAGTGATCGATATTTCCGAGAGGCCATTTTTTAAAACACTAATATCGACTGAGATAATGAAGGGAATCAAGGCCATTATCGCGACTAAAAGGATAAATTCGATCAACAAGAATTTGATTGGATTAGTTTTCATGGTGCCATATCTATAATTGAGGAGACATAATATTACCAGTGTATAGAAAATTGTTATAAACCTTTGTGAAAAAAGTTCATCGAAAATTACAATATTTACCTCTCCAATAGCCGTTCAGGCGAAACGGCGCAATTTAGTGCTGAAAAGTCCCCGCAGACATCATTCAGAGCAGCGGTTTGCTATTCGCATGTCTACACAAACGCAAGATTCAGAATTAATAGCATAGAAATTTAGTGGATTGCTATTGATAATGGGTTTCGATCGATTTAGTTAGGGCTGAGCGAAATAACTTATGAAAGAAGTCGATACCCTACCCTTTGAAGTTAGCCAGTTATTGGAAGCAGTGTATTTTCGTTATGGTTATGATTTTCGTCACTACGCCAGGGAATCGATTGAGAGACGAATTGTGTACCGTGTAGAACACTCGGAACTGGATAATGTCTCGCAAATGATCGGCAAAGTGATGCACGATCCTGACTATTTTAATCTTTTTCTAAACGATATGTCGGTCACAGTGACAGAGATGTTCCGAGATCCTCTAGTGTTTAAAAAAATTCGTAATCAATTGTTGTTACAACTTAAAACATACTCGCGAATTAATATCTGGCACGCGGGTTGCTCGACCGGTGAAGAAGTTTACGCCATGGCGATTATGTTAGAAGAAGAGGGTTTGTTGGAGCGTTGTCAGTTATATGCGACAGACTTTAACAACCATTCACTGGCGGTAGCCAAGGAGGGCATATATTCACTGCAGCATATGTCGAAATACCAAAAGAGTTACAAAAAGTCTGGAGGCACAAAAAAACTTGCCGATTACTATCATACTAAACACGAGCACATAAAGTTTGATCAGGGGTTGCGGCAACATATTACTTTTGCCAATCACAATTTAGTTAAAGATAGAGAGTTTGCGCAGATGCATTTGGTGATGTGTCGAAATGTTCTTATATATTTTGATCATAAATTACAGCAGCTGGCACTTAATCTGTTTAAAAGCAGTTTAGTTAATCGAGGTTATTTGATATTGGGTAGGGAAGAGACTTTAGGATCCGCCAATATGCATGTGGCATTTGAAAGTATTGATGCCAAATATAGAATATATAGGTGCGTCGCCAATGTTTAAAACTAAAAAAAGCTTTAGTAACTGCAGTCTGTTGTTTGAACAGGCAAGCGAGTTTGGTGTGCTTCTAACGGCTGGTTATAAAGGAAATTTACGTGGGTGAGTATGTGGAAGAGTTTAGCCCCAAAATTTTAATTGTCGACGATGAACCTAATAATCATCGGGTTTATGAGCGTACCTTAGAGTCATTAAACTTAACTTTTGTCAGAGCTCTCTCCGGGCAACAGGCCCTGGCAATTGCCCATCGGCACGACTTTTTTTTGATTTTGATGGATGTGCAAATGCCTGGCATGGATGGCTTTGAAGCGGCTAGCCTGCTGTTGGATCACCCCAAAACTTGCCATATCCCGGTCATATTTATTACCGCTTTTGCCCGAGATGAGACATTCGAGTTCAAGGGTTATTCCAGTGGCGCAGTAGATTATTTGGTTAAGCCGATCAACGAAGAAATTGTTCGTAGTAAGGTGAGTGTTTTTTTAGAATTATACAAAGAGAAGATGCGCCTTAACCACGCCTATAGCGTTAAGAAGAAAGCGGAAGAGGAGCTGCGTTTACATAAAGATAAGTTAGAAATCATTGTCAGAGAGCGTACTGAAGAGTTGCAGTCGACCTTAAACAACTTGCTAGGCACTCAAGATCAGCTGGTGGAGTCAGAAAAAATGGCCTCTCTGGGGCGGTTAGTCGCTGGAGTTGCGCATGAATTGAACACCCCTATTGGTATTTGTATTACCGCCACATCCTATTTAAACGACGAAAATGCCGAAGTTAATCAAGCAATTGATGCGCAGAAACTAACAAAAAAGAAATTAGATAAATATTTAGCCAGTACCGGTCAATCACTGGAAATAATACTCTCAAATTTAGATCGTGCCTCTGAGCTGATCAGTAATTTTAAGCTGGTTGCAGTGGATGTCTCCAGCGAGGAAATGCGTGAGTTTAACTTATTGGATTATATCAAAAGGACCATTCTAAGCCTGAGGCCAGAAATTCGTCGCACTTGCGTAGAAGTAATACTCACCGGTGATGAGTCTATTGTCGTATATTCCAACCCCGGCGCCTGGTCGCAAATTATCACTAATCTGGTGTTGAACTCTCTGAATCATGGTTATAAAAATGATCAACCTGGCAAGATATGTATAGATTTAAGCATGCGGGGAGAGCTTATAGATTTTAATTATAAAGATCAGGGGAAAGGCATGGAACCTCAAGTGGCGGCGATGATTTTCGAGCCTTTTTTTACCACCAAACGCGGTACCGGAGGTAGCGGTTTGGGTATGTATATTGTCTACAACTTAGTTACTCAAACCCTCGCCGGAGAAATTCGCTGTCAGAGTGACCTGGGAAAGGGCTGTAGTTTTCATATTAGTTGTGTAAAACAATTGCTGGAACCGAATAAATAAAAACAACTGGCAGACCGATTAATCATTATAGGCGTCAGTAATCTTCTCGGTGCGCGGCAGTGGTACAACGATGCAGCAGCTCTAAAGGCAGAGTCTGTGCAGATTAAGTGAGTGGCTAATTCACAGCTAAGGCAGAGGAATAGGTTTGCTATATGCAGAAATTTTCAGACTATTTGCAGATAAGGCGGCTTTATAAAAAGTTAAAATCTCCTTTTGTTCTTGAAGTAGTTCTTATTATATTTTCTTCATTAATCGTCTTTGCATTTGCCCAAGAGCATGATGCGTTTGAGCATTTAGTTGATCTGTCCCGTGAATATGAACATCTGGAGCTCGATGAACTATTTATAGTGCTGATGATCGCCTCTTTAGCCCTGATCGTCATTATCTTTCGTCACACACAATACCTTAAAAACGAAATAATACGTCGCCAGGAAATCGAAGTAGAAATAAATAAATTGGCGTTTTACGACAGCCTTACCGGGCTTGCCAATCGGGATTTGTGTAATGATAGGTTAGAACATACCTTAGCTCACGCGGCACGGGTGGATGGCTCTGTGGCGGTGATTTTTTTAGATTTAGATAATTTTAAAGAGATCAACGATACCTTTGGACACGACTACGGGGATGAAATGCTCAAACAAGTGGCCTATCGATTAAGGGCTGAACTGAGAAAGGAAGATACCTTAGCACGCATTTCCGGGGATGAGTTTTTTATCATATTAGACAGCATCCACACACCCTCCAGTATCAGTTTACTGGCCGATAGATTGCTGATGCAATTGGCGCAGCCTTTTTCCCTGAAGGGGCAAGATGCCTATATTGGTTTAAGCATCGGTATTGCCATTTATCCAGGTGATGCCAGCTCAGCTTTAGAGCTGGTGAAAGTTGCAGATATTGCTATGTACCATGCTAAAAGTGAGGGAAAAAATACCTACCGATTCTTCTCCTCCAAACTAGACCAGCAGGCAAAAAATAAATTGGATATTCGCACGCAACTGCGTCGAGCTCTAGAAAATCGCGAATTTAGTTTGGTATATCAGCCGGTTATTGATGTTTCCAGCAACAGTTTAAAAGGCGCTGAGGCGCTGTTGCGCTGGAATAATAAGAAACTAGGCATGATCCCCCCTGACATTTTTATACCTATCGCAGAGGAGACAGGATTAATTTCCGATATAGGTGACTGGGTGCTACTGGAGGCTTGTAAGCAGAATAAATCTTGGCAGCAGGCAGGCTTTGCGGCGATCGTTATGTCGGTGAATATGTCCGCACGGCAGCTAGGCTACGATAAATATATCGATTCAGTGGTCGAATGCCTGAGGAAAAGTGCTCTAAATGCCAAGTACTTAGAATTAGAGCTAACGGAAACAACCATAATGAGAGACGTGGATATGGCGATTAATCGTCTGGATCAGCTAAAGAGTTTAGGCATTAAACTGGCGATGGACGATTTTGGCACGGGTTATTCTTCGATGAGTTATCTGCGCAAGCTTAAATTGAATAGATTAAAAATTGATCGCAGCTTCATACGCAATATTCCCTACAGCAAAGAAGATGCTATAACCACTAAGGCAATTATTACCTTGGCCAACAACTTTAATTTAAAGATCACCGCAGAGGGCGTGGAGACCCTTGAGCAGTTAGAGTTTTTCCAGCAGACCGTTTGCGATTCAGTACAGGGCTACTACTTTAGCCGACCCGTAGCCCCGCAAGCATTTAAAAAATTTCTACTTAAACCGCAGTTTTAATCGAGCGGGGAGTGGATTTAGGTATGCAAGCATGGGTGTTAACTGTACTGAAAATAGCTAGCCAGGTTTTTCCAGAGTACAAAAGAGGCAGGCAGTACTAACAGTGATCCCATCACTTTATTGAAGGCGGCGCGCACAGCCGCAACTTTTAATTGTTCCGCCAGTAGATGTCCACAAGCCGACCAGATCAGCAGACAGAGCAGCGGAACACAGATGATAACCCCCAGCAGAATTCCCAGGGAACTCAAAGCTGAAAAATCTCTGGCCAGCTCTGTAATTAATGTGGCGATCAATACCAGGGACTTAGGATTAAAAAACTGAAATAAATACACCCCTTTGAAAGAGCTTGGCAGTACATTTTTCTGCTCTCTGGTGTTGTCGGTAACTTTTATCAGCATCAGGCTTAAACCTAGATATACCAGATAACTGGCACCTAGAATTGTTATCAGTGATTGTAGCCAGGGAACGGCGGCCAGTAGTGTCGCTATACCTGCCCAGACCAACAATGAAATACTAAAGGCGCCAGCTATCACTGCAAATATCAGCGGCAATGCTGCAGTGAAGCCGCTGCGTACAGCGCAGTGCATGACAATGAAGTTGTTAGGCCCAGGGGTAATCATAGCGATAAACGCTATACTAATAACGGCAAAAATTGATTCCATAATGCTCTCTATAAGTTTTAAAAATCTACATTTATCAGTGAAGTTGCAAGGAGTATTCACTTGCAACTGGGGTCATTATTTACCTGACAAGGGCTATATTGGACTTATCTGCATGTATCTGAACTTAAGTGTTCTCTGTCCGCTTTAAGTTGCCAATCTGCTTTTGGTATTAATGGCAAAATATCCCCTGCAGAGTAATTGCTTTGGTGAATAGCGGCAAAGTTTACAGTGTCGCTGATACCTGGCAGATTATACAAATCCCGTGCATATGCCCACAAGTGGGGATAATCTGTCAGCCTGGCTAAACAGCAGCGGCTGTGCAAATAATAATCTATATCGAAGCGCACTAAATTTGGCAACAACAGCCAGTCTGCCAGGGTAGGCTGGTCCGCCAATAAAAATCGTGAAGTTGCCAGGCGGGCATTTAACCTTTGCAGCATGTTAAACACTTGTTGCACCGCTTCATCGTATGCCGATTGCAGCTCTGCGAATCCGGCGCGATATACAGCATTGCTCAATTGGCAGTAAATTTCATCATTAAGTTCCAATATCTGTGTTTTTAACAGCACCGGGATCAGCGGCTGATCAGTATAGAGTGCCGCTGTCGGATTAGCGCGGGTCGCAGCTTGGCGATTGGGGTTTTCTCGATCAAAAATCTGCATAATATGGGTCGACTCGTTACTGATTATTTTCCGTAGATGGCTGTCCCACAAGATAGGTACAGTTGAGCGGCCGGTGTAATCGGTATCACTTAAACTGTATAGCTGATGCATATGGATGATCTCTGATTCAGTGCCGGGAATTTTCCATGGATTACCGTGATCAGCCGAATAACCTTCTATCTTTGGACCTCCGGTGATATGTAGTGGAACATGATCGGACAATCCTACCACTTGCCTGATCAGCATAGTGCGATGTGACCAGGGGCAACTCCAGGAGGCAATTAGATGATAGCGGCCCGGGTATTTAATAATGCTGCCAACTTCAATAGCTGCTCTACAAAGGCTTTCCTCTCTGATATATGCGCCATCGACGATAATATTATCTTGCTCAGACCACTGACCGTTAACTAACATTCCCATGGGTATTCCTCTATTGAATTAATCATTTAATGATAGAGAGATACTGCTATTATAAAAGCCAAGAGTTATCACCGATCCGTGAGTTTTTTTAACCTATGAGACGACTACCACCGTTAAATTCGCTACGCGCCTTTGAAGCGACCGCCAGGCTGCAAGGGGTGCAACGAGCCAGTGAGGAGCTGCATGTTACTCACGGTGCTATCAGCCGCCAGCTGAAACAGTTGGAAGCTTGGTTGGGTGTGACATTATTTGACCGAAGCGCACGCAATATTAGTGTCAACAGCGCCGGCGAAAACTATTTAAAGACCATTTCCAGCGCTCTGGATTTGATTGCTCAAGGCAGTGAAAATTTACAGCATTTAAAAACTGAAAATACTTTGGGCATAGCAACGACTCACTCTATTGCCAGTAAATGGCTGATGGATAAGTTAAATCTATTTTCACAAATTTCCGCCGAAACTGAAGTCTGGCTGTCACTTGAGCAGCGCAGTACTGACTTTGGGGCCACCGGCATAGATTTAGCGATTCGTATGGGTCATGGCCCCTGGCCTGATCTGCACTGTCTGCCACTGCTGCAAGACAGATTAATTCCAGTCTGCAGCCCAACATTACTCAGTCAAGAGTGCCGTTTAGAGAAGCCCGCTGATTTAGCTAAGTTTACCTTACTGCACGATCGCGACCCCGAGACTCAGTGGCAGAGCTGGTTTACTGCCAACCAGCTGGAACTTATAGATATCACCAAAGGCCCACGTTATACCAGCAGTGATATTTTGCTCAACAGCGCTATTAATGGACAGGGAGTGGCGCTAGTCAGTGAAGTGCTGGCCACTGCAGATTTAGCACAACAGCGACTGCTGCAACCGCTGCCGCAGAGTGTCGATTTAGGTGTGTATTTTTGGCTGGTAATGCCCAGGGAAAAATATCAGCAACCGCAAGTACGCAGGTTTTGTGACTGGCTGTTGGCCAATGTTAAAGGTTAGCGGGTTATTGCTAGTTATAACTTGGAGCAAATAGGTTTTGTTTCCCGGGGGTAGTCATTAGCTTCGTAACTATCTTACAAGGGATGATATGCCTAGAAGGTGAGTTTAGATTTTTGCTCACACTAATAAAAAATAGGCCACTTTAAACTGATTTCTCTTTTAAAGTTTATCTTTAGAGGCGGGTTTTATTGAAAGTATTAATTTCTGATATTTCTTTTGATTTTTTAAGAATATTTCGTTTTCAACGAGTTACTTTCTTTACTCGTGTAAAGAAAGTAACCAAAGAAAGCACGCCCAAGATTGCCGAAAACTCCTCCGCTGATTGCCAAGTTACTGGCCGCTCATCAGCGGCATCCATGCCGCATTCGCTCTACACAACATCCTGTTGTTCCGCTTCAGTAATTTGACAACCAGCTACGGCGGCAACCCAAGGGGGTAAAGGAACTCCGTAGTTAAAGCGCAGCTTTAGGAGTTACTTTACGAGAGCATTTATGCTTTCTCTATTCTTTTCTCCGTAGTTAAAGCGCAGCTTTAGGAGAGCATTCATGCTTTCCTTTTTTAACTTTTAACTTCCGACTTCCGACTTCCGACTTCCGACTCGCGACTCGCGATTCATCGCGGCGCATCAATAATGACGATCTCACTGTCACTCTGTGCCTTGATAGTGATGAATTTAGTCTTTGTCACTTCGGCGCCATCTCCCTGAGACATTTGAACCTGCTGGTTTTGTGTACTGATGGTGAAATTTCCGCCGGCGGCCAGCACATAAGCTTGATGAGTAATCGGGTGCTCTATCTCACTAGCGGACTTGATTACCCCGCCAAATATCCGCGCCTGTTGATTGATAAACAGCGCGTTCTTATAATCTTCGGCGAAACCAGAGACGAGTAAACTCAGTCCAGTGCTGCTGGCCTGAGTGGGAAAATCACTGCTCTCCCATCTGGGCTGGATATTGTACTGGTCAGTTTCGATCCAAATCTGATAAAAGCTCAAGTCCGACTGCTCTAAATTATATTCACTGTGTACTATGCCTTTGCCGGCACTCATTACCTGAATAACGCCGGCTTTAGTGACGCCTTTGTTGCCCTCACTGTCCCGGTGGGTGATTGCACCACTGCGAATATAACTAATAATTTCCATGTTCTGATGCGGATGCGGTGGAAAGCCGCTGCCCGCTTTGATCCAGTCGTCATTGACTACTCGTAGTTTGCCAAAGCCCATGCGCTTGGGGTTATAGTAATTGGCGAAGCTAAAGTGATGTTTGCTTTTTAACCAACCGTGGTCGGCGCCGCCTAAATTATTGTAGGGGTAGTGCACAAGCATTTTTTCTGCCTCCGTTATATTCGGCATATTATGCCAAAATAGTTGATACAGCCCAGCTACATTTGCAGTTGAATCCAGCTATAGTCTGGCCCGATCGTGGCCGGCTGAAAAGTCAGTAAAAGGACCCAGAGGTACAATTGCCGTCGGGTTGATAGAGCCATGACTGGCGTAATAGTGAACTTTGCTGTGCTGCAGGTCGACTGTGTCACTCACTCCTGGCACTTGGTACAGTTCACGCAAATAATTGCTCAGATGATGGAATTCACTGAGTTTTGCTCGGTTGCATTTAAAGTGACCGTGGTAAATTGCATCGAAGCGGATCAAGGTGGTGAATAGGCGCCAGTCTGCTTCGGTTATCTTATCCCCGACTAAAAAGCGTTGTGAGCTAAGGCGTAGTTCCAGTTCATCCAAGGTTTCGAATAACTGCTGATAGGCACTTTCATAGGCCTCCTGAGTGGTTGCAAATCCGGCCCGATAGACACCGTTATTAATATTTTGGTAAGTGCGCTGGTTAATTTCTTCAATGGCCAATCGCTGCTCTGCGGGAAAGTAATCTTCACTATTACCGGTTAGCTGATCAAAGGCAGAGTTAAACATGCGAATGATTTCTACCGATTCATTGTTAACGATAGTTTGGGTCTTTTTATCCCAGAGAATAGGCACCGTCACTCGCCCCTGATAATCTGGATTGGACTTGAGGTACAACTGGTAGGCATAGTCAAATTGATACAGTGGATCCCGATATTGTCCCTGCTGTTCGCGGTCAAACTCCCAACCATTATCCAGCATTTCTGGCTTGACTACGCTGACGCTAATGATGTCTTCAAGCCCTTTGAGTTTTCTGTAGATCAAAGTGCGGTGCGCCCAGGGGCAGGCGAGTGATACATACAAGTGGTACCTTCCTGCCTCGGCCGGGTAAGTGCTGTTGCTCGAAGAAGAAATTATCTCTCTAAAGTGGCTATCCTGACGGACAAATTGCCCTTGATTCCCCTGTGTGTCATACCATTGATCAACCCATTTTCCAGCGACGATAAGTCCCATGTTCTACTCCTGATTCTGTAGTGCGTATTGTTTTTTGATTTAATGTTAGTTTTGCAGACGCCGACTCAGTACGGCGTCTAAAGAGTACTTGCCTGCACCTTGATAGGTCAGCGAGATGAATACCACTAACAAGGTCAGTGCGTATTCGTAACCGTTAGTGCTCATAAAGAGGCCGTTGCCTATATGCACGCTAAAGATCGCCACTAACATAGTGACAGCCAGGACTAAACTTGCCGGTCGCACCAACAGGCCGACAATCAGCAGTAGTCCACCAAAAAATTCAGCGCTTCCCGCCAGCATGGCCATCAGATAACCAGGGGTTAAGCCGATAGAAGCCATCCACTGGCCGGTACCCTCAAGGCCGTAACCGCCAAACCAGGAAAATAGCTTCTGGGCGCCATGGGCCATTAAAATCAGGCCGATTGGCAGGCGCAACGCCAGTGTAGAAAAGTGTGAATTGTCGGAAACTTGGGTGAGCTTTTTAACAAATTGTTGCATGATAAACTCCTTAGCCCAGCAGTTACTTTGATTAGAAACTGCTGGTGGTCATTAATGTTATTTAAAAAAACTAATATGTTGTTCGATATACTGATGGATGCTGGTCATTTCGCGACCCAATAATTGCTGGCCATCAGCACTGACGACGGCTGCCTGATTGCTGGCAAACACAGCAAACAGCTCTAACATGCCCTCTGCCTGCCATTTCGGCCAACCAGCAGCCAATAGCGAGGCCAGTGTGCTGCTGTTATCGGGGGAGACATAGTCCACTGACTGACCGGTCTGTTGACTAAAGGCTGCCGCTAATTGTTTGCCACTGAGTAATTCTGGACCGGTGATCTCGTAAGCTTTATTGTGGTGTCCATCAGCGATCAGGATATTTGCCGCTATTTCACCGATATCTTCGATATTCAATGGGGCAAATGCGCCTTCCCCTATCGCCAGATATAAGGCTCCATCTTTGATCCCCTCAGCCCAGCCAGCGAAATTTTGCTGGAAGAAAATAGTGCGTAAATGGGTCCAGGCTAACCCTGATTGCTCTAAGTACTTTTCGCCGGCACGGAACTGTTTGGCAAACAATATCGACTCGTATTGAGCACCAAATACCGAGTAAAAAAGTACTTGTTTGACGCTTTTGGCTGCAACAGCGGCATCAATGGCGTGTTTTGCCTGCTGTTCTCGGTTTTCTACATTGCCCAATATCAGGAATAATTTGTCTACTCCTTGCATTGCTGCACTGAGAGTTTCAGGTTGATCTAAATCTAAAATAACCGTCTCGATGAGTGGAAACTTGCTTTTTAGTTCACTGGCTCGCTGCTCGGTACGCACTCCGGCACGGATATTAAAGTGTTGCGCATGTTGTGCTGTTAATGCCGCGATTGTCGCAGCGCCGTTATTGCCTGCCGCGCCAATGATGAGTAATGTTTCTCTGTTCATGATTTATCTCACTTTGAAATTGATGAAATATTTAGTGCCAGTGGTTTACTGCAAATAACGACTGCTGCACTTGATATAAACAGTATATTTTTTTACCATGGCGTAATAAATACACCTTTGCACAAAGGATAATTACGCTAGATGCAACAATATGATTTGATTTCATTACGCAGTTTTATCACTGTGGTAGAAGTGGGTAGCTTTATCGGTGCCGCCCAATTACTTGAGGCAAGCACTGCCGCTGTCAGTCGGCGCATCTCTGGCCTGGAAACTGCGCTGGGGGTGAAGCTGTTAAACAGAACCACTAGGCAGCTTGATTTGACCGAGGCGGGCAGGCAGTTTTATGCGGATGTAGTGAATATATTCCTGTCACTGGACGAGGCGGAGGAAAAAATTCGCAGTGGCAGCAAAACGATTAAAGGCACTTTGCGTATAGCGGCCCCGTTAAGTTTTGGCATCCAGTGTTTATCACCGGCACTGGCAGGCTTTATGCGTCGCTATCCAGAGCTTAAAGTACAGTTGCTATTGGATGACCGGCTCACTGACCTGGTGGCAGAGGGGATAGATATAGCGATACGTATAGGTTCGTTACAGGACTCTACTTTAGTCGCCAGTCACATTGGTGATATCAACAGAATTTTTTGTGCATCCAATGCATACTTGTTGCAGCGAGGCGAACCAAAGACCCTCAGTGATCTGAGCCAGCACAATTGGCTGGATTACAGTCTGAGTAAAAGTCGAGAAGAGTGGCGCTATATCGACGGTAAAGCTATCGAAGTCAGCGGTTCGTTATCAACCAACAATGGTGATGTATTAAAAGATGCGGTAATTGAAGGCATGGGCATTAGCTTGCTGCCGGAGTTTATCGTTGCCCAGGGATTAAAGCGTCAGCAACTGCGAGAGATATTAACGAAGTTTCGCCCCGAGCCGTTGGGGCTGTATGCAGTGCGTCCCTCCAGAAAGTTTACTCCAGGTAAGGTAAAAGTGATGATAGAGTTTCTCAGAGAAATCTGTGCTTAACGGAACTGAAAAAATGTCCCTGTTAAATCCAGCCTATCTGCACGGGCAAACGCCTATTTGCCCGCCAAGGGGAGTTTTTCAGCTACTTAGAATTTGTAACCTACACCGACAAACGAAGACCAAGTGTTACTGCGATCAACCAGTGGTGAGTCTTCAATTTCACTATCCAGGAAAGTAATGGAAGTATTGTGAATTAACGATAAATTTTCATTAATCGGGTAGAAATAGCTGTAACTCAGATACGGGTTAATAGCACTGCTCGCCTTATAAGCGGCGCGACCCGTTGCGGTTTCGCTGCTACTTACCCCGTAATAGTAATCTGTATAGTTTGCACTCTTAAATTCAAAGCCGGCTGCAGGTTGCAAGTGACCACCAAACAGCGGAATGTTATGGCTGTAATTAACATCTAATCCGTAACCTTTGTGGGTTGAAGAAACATCGCCAGTGAGAGCACCCTTGACTGAACCGGCACCTATTGCGTAGCTCATCTGCAACCCTAAATCTATGCTGGCATCGCGGTCATTAACGCCAATAAAAGAAGTTGAATCGGAGGCATCCATTTCACTGCCTGTAGACTCCAGGATAGCACTGATTTTTAATGGAGCTTCTTCACCGCCTAGTAAGTCAACACTGATACCTCCTGGGCTAACACTCCAGCCCTGACCCTGGTATTCAATTAATGGTACGGCCCCAGAGCTGTTTTTCAGATCTTTATATTCTGATTTAGCCGTGTAAGCTCCCAGGCCCAAGGTAAATTCACCGGCCAGAGCCGGAGTCGATATGAGTAGAGGTACTAAGGTTAAACCCAAAAATAATTTGTTGTATTGCATACTGTGCTCCATAGAACATTGATTAAATAATGCCGCTATGTTGCCCGCGAAATGCAGCAGACAATATCCTTGCTGTGTATATCTTTGTATCCAGATACCGGCTTAGATTGGACTGCAACTGTTGTGAACTGCAGTCCGGCTGTGCCTAAGTAAAACAAAGTATGCTTTTGTAGATAGCTGCTCGCTATGTTCTGTGCATCTGCAGATATTGCCTAAACTACTTTAAGTGGCAGATAAATACTGACACAGGCACCACCGAGAGAAGACTGGGAAATGATTATCTTACCACCGTGCTGTTGGGCGATGCCCCTGACAATGGATAAGCCTAAACCATGGCCTCCTGAGCTGCGGGTACGGGCATCGTCCAGGCGCTCGAAGGGTTCGATTACCCGGCTGCGCTCCTGCTCTGGAATACCGCTGCCGTCGTCTTCGACGCAAATGACCGCGTATTTATCCAGAGTGAAGTATCTGATCTGGATGCTTTTATCGGCGTGAATATCGGCGTTTCGGACCAGGTTACTCAGTGCCCGCATTAACAACCTAGAATCGAATTGCAAAGATATTTGCTCGCCGACTTCGACCGATAGAACTTTTTTACAGCTGCGCTGTAACAGTGGTCGATGCTTGTTTAACCAATCTTGTAGCTCATAACTAGCCAGGACAAATATCTCTTCGTTGCGCTCCATACGCGCATAACTGAGCATTTCATCGACCAGCTGATCGAGCTCGGTGAGGTCTTCTTCCATGCCTTCTATGTACTGTTGATGATCCTGCTCAGAGGTGCCGTACTCTAATAGTTCAGCCTGACAGCGCAATCTAAAAATAGGCGTGCGCAGCTCGTGGGCAACCGCGTTGGTTAAACGCTTGTGACTGGCAATTAATTGCTCTATGCGTTCGGCCATTTTATTGAAGGCGGCATTTAAACCGCCGACCCGGTGTTTATATTGTTCTGGCACCCGGGTACTAAAATTGCCATTGGCAATCTGGATCGCGGATAGCTCCAGTATTTTAAGTTTTCGCTGCAGAAAATACACCCAGGGAGCCAGTATCAGGGCAATGATGGAGAAAAATCCGAACATGTAGACATTGCCTAATGTCTCTTCAGCCCGCCAGCGTCTGGAGTTTTTATCCGGCTCGACACTGTAGACGTTGTTGTCAGGCATGCGGAAATAAACAATGAAATCATCGCCAAAGCGGGGTTGGACAAACATTTTTTGATTTTTTATCTGCGGCAGAGCCAGGGTTGCCGGATCGGTGATCTTCAATAGCAACAAATCTTCGGTATTGAGTGCCTGGTACATAGAGTCAATCATCATCTGCTCACCACCGAGCTGATGTATCCTGGCAAACAAACCTTTGTAAGCATTCACTGAGCGGGTAATTGATTCAACTTCAACATTGTAAAAGTGCTTGCTGCTAAAGTGATCTATGGTCATAAAAACTGCAAAAACAGCACCGACAATGGCGATGTATAGCGTGAAAAATAAACGGGCCATGACAATTGTTCTCTAGGAAATTATTGTAATTCTCTCATAGCAGTGGCCAGCATTCAGTAGTGCAAATGTATACTATTGTATTGGCGCAACTTGATGTAGAGGGGCGACGGCAATTTACCACTCGCTGGCAACCAGCAGATAACCTTTACCGCGCAAGGTAATGATTCTTTTTGGCAGGCTGGGGTCGTCTTGCAGTTTTTTACGTAACAGCACTATTTTATTATCGATGGTCCTATCTATACCGTCGTAGTCAATACCTCGGGTGAGTTTGACCAGGCGTTCTCTGGAGAGCACTTGATCTTTGTGGGCAACTAAAATCCACAGTAGTTCAAACTCGCTCGGCGTTAAGTTGATCAGCTGTTGATCGAGAGTGCAGCGCTGGGTCATTTGGTTTAAAATCAGCGCCCCCAATTGCACAATATTGGTATCTTTTGCAAGTTGTTGCACTAATTCATTATTGTGCATTGGCTCAGCTGCTTGATCTTTACGCCTCAGCAACATACGAATGCGTGCCAACAGCACGCGCGGCTTTAAGGGTTTGCAGACAAAATCATCGGCACCCATTTCCAGGGCGGCTACCTGGTCCATATCGTCATCACTGGCGGTCAATATGAGGATTTTTCCCTGATAGCTGGAACGCACTTCCCGACAGACACTTAATCCGTCCATACCCGGCAGCATCAGATCTAAGATCAGTAAGTCCGGATCACTGTTGCTCAACATAGGCATAGCATCGGTACCACTGTGGCCGACAGCAACTTCGAAGCCATTACGGGTCAAATATAAGCTCAATAATTTAGTCAGTTTTACATCGTCTTCAATCAATAATATTTTTTCTGTCATCTTAAACCCGAAGTTCCATTAGTAAGCTGAGCTGGGGAGCATTCCCTTGATCGCACTGGAATGCTAAAACTTGATCCGGGCTAAAGCAATTAAATTTTTAGCAGTTTGCAGCTGCCGCAGTGTGCTCAATGGGCATTTAGCCCATGGTGTACTGATATTAACCTTCTCGGGTCAACCCCAAACTGAGAGATTAAAAGTAGCAGAATCTAATGCTATTGGCGTGCCGGTATTGTGTGTATCTATATGCTTTATATTGGTTTATTCTATATTAAGAAAAGCCTGTCGACAAGCCGTCAAGGTGGTTTTTTAGTGGCAAAAAATGTTAACAAAGGCTGGAATAAATCCGCCAACTATCTTGTATTTACAGAGAAAAATTACCGTAAAATAATTTTCAGATTAATCACTGATCAAGTACAGAACAGCATTTTGCAGACATGCAATTTCTGTTTGAACAGCTAACTAGGTCCCAGAGAGTGTTAAGTTTTGGTTGTCATCATCAGAAAACCGCAAAATGCCGGGTTATTGGGGGCCAGTGATGGGTGTACTTTTTGCTTGGCTGTATTGATTAATTCTCGATAGCGTTGATAAAAATCCCAGCTCGGGGTGGGTTTATACACTAGCTCGGTAATAGCGAAGTGGCGCAGGATATTTTTAACCGTGGTAGGTTTGATAAAAACTTCCCTGTCGGGTGCGTAATAGGCGGGTATGATACTGATTAAGCTCCACTTCGCCAGTTTCTCAGTACTCAGTACCTGCAGCATTCCCTCAAAGCCGCGCTGTTGGTCCGCATGTAAAAACTCCAGCAGAGAGTCCAGCAGAAAAGCTTTGTCGTATTCATTTAAACAGTTGATGAAGCTTTTAAACTTTGGCTTTTCAAACATAGAAATCATCGATGAACGGCTGACTATTTTGGCCATTTGCTGGGCACTGTTATGCACATTTCCCGCCGCTGAAACTGGAAAACTTTCGCGGGCCAGCTCAGTCATTTTCGCAACCGGGTGCTTTTTCAATATTGGTTGCATTTTTGGATCCGCAAAGCCCAGCGGGTACTCCATTAAGAAAGTTCCCTGCAGTTGCTGCAACTGTGTTTTATTTAACGATTCAGACATCTTGATACCTGGCAGATTGTTGGTTAAATTTCTCGGGTGCGCCACAGTAAGCCTGCCAGAGAACTATAGCCAACGCTGCGGCCCAGGACTTTCCCCTGTGCGTCTATGACATAATAACTGGGATAAATATTTACCTGGTAGGCATCTGCCACTTGTGAGTTTCCCAGTAATACCTTTACCTGTAAATCGCGATCACCGACAAAGGTTTTTACTTCCTTAGTACTCCCATAGTCTAAGGCGACGGCGACGGTATTCAGATCATCACTGAGACCCGATAAATTGCCAATGCTCAACTTGCAAATGTTGCACCAAGGGGCAAAAAAATACACTAAGGTGCGCTCTGAGGAGCTGAGAATAGGCGTTGCTTGCTGGCTTAAACTGGGCAGTACAAAGTTGTTTGCCTGTTGCTCAATTTGTAACATATCCCGCTGCATCCACACAGTGACGCCAGTGAAGATTAATACAGCCAGCGCCATATCTTTCCAGTGGTTACGCAAGATACACAGAGGCAGTCGTCTTATGTTGCTCATCATAAACATAAATTCGCTGTTTGTTAGTGTTGAAGTGCTTTCTTTAGGACAAGATAATGTCTGTTTAGTTTAAGATAATCCTCACTTAAACCCAAGCTTACAACTCTGCACCAAAGCCGTTGTATTGGTTGGGGTACATATTAACAAATCAGATACTGCTCTGGCTTACAGAGTATTGCAAGATCCAGGCATTGGCTACACAAATGCTGTCTGCCCTACAGGGATAATGAAATGGCCCCTGTGCACTTTCTAACCGGGCCATTAGCCCCCGTCATTTTGCTGCGCTCTCTGCCGCATAGCTAAGTGCTTTAGAGTTTGCAGAGCAGATAGCGGATTAATTAGTATGTTCTCTGGACACCAAGTGGCAACTAGGTATAATTTTTGCCTCGTAAATAAGAGTGTTTTTATGATCTACTTCGCTATATTTAGTGGTTGCCTGTTTATCCTGGCGCTGAGTTTTTACATCTACCGTACATTAAAGACTGCCAGTGCGCAGAAGAGCCGCCAGCAGACGATTATCCAGCAGCATATTGCCCAGCACGATGAGCGACAAGAGTATGTCAGCAGCAGTATTGATATCATTGTCAAAGCTCTGGCGTGTGGGCAGATAGAAGTTGTCGAGGCGGGTATCAGGCTGAAAGTATTGATTGACCAACTGCGGCCTAATATCGCGGAAAACAGTTTCCCGATGATTGAGTTGATATTTGCCGAAACGGGACATATCCCCAAACTAAAAGAGTGGAAAGCGCTGGATAAAAAACAGCGTAAAGAATATACCCGCAAGATGAATAAAGTTGAACAGCAACATGGCGACCAACTGAAAGAGGAAGTGCAGCGCCTGGGCGAGCTAATGGTACAGCGCAAGTGAAAGAGTTTATGCTGATCTTTGCCATTACTACAGTGGTCCTGTGTATTTTATCTGCCGCGCTGTATTTTGGTCGCCCACCTGTCTACCAAGTATCCAGAGAAGAGGCGCTGGCACTACTGCAGGATTTAGTTTCTGGCGAATTAACGGAGCTTAAGTGGCTGGTCTTTATCGGTCATGCTATTTCCGCTGATCCCGATTTAAATGAGATCAGGCTGCAGTGTCAACAGCTTGAGTTGGCGGCCGAGCAAGGGCAACAAATCGGCTTTTCTGTCGGTGCAAGCCGCTACGATAAAGCCGGTATAGAACAAGTTAAACTGTTGATTGATAAGTTGGAAAAGCTGATCGCTATCACTCCTGTGTACCGGGAGTTTTAATCTTTGAGGGTTGAACTATTCATCCTCGCTGTCGCTGTTGTTGACAATACGTATCAGCCGGGACAGGCACTGCCAAGTTTTTCGGCTATCGTCTGTCTTTAAAATTCCCTGTAATTCTATGGTGGTTAACTCCACTTCCGGCAGTTCGTATAATCCTGCTAAGCCTACCAACTGATGCGCGATACTGCGCATTTCTGCTTTGTCCGGGACCCTAAAGGCCAACTCTAATAACGCTAATAACCTGGCTAATTCAGTGTGTAAGACACTTTGGTCCAAGTCGTAATCCTCTATGTTGGTGGCAATCTGCTGCTTGCTGGTCGAACTGCTAGGGCTGTCAATGGCCTCTACGACCGCCCCTTCCTGTTCTATGGCCGAGAATAGGTCTTTCTGTCTGCTGTTGGCTGAAACTGCTATGGTCTTAGCCGGCCTGCTTGCTAAGTGACTAGTGGCAGCTTTAGTCAGGGTGCGGATATGGCTGATAAGCTCAACATCGTTTATAGGTTTCAAAACAATACGGTTACTGCCTGCTGCGGTGATTTTTTGATGATCTTGTTCAATGATATTGGCGGTCAGCGAAATAATAGGTAATTGACTGTTTTGGCGGATTATTTTAGTGGTTTCGAAACCATCCATTACCGGCATGTGAATATCGATAATCGCCAGATCAGGTTGGTGCTTAGCGATCAGTTCCAGTGCTTCTTTACCATTGGAGGCGATGTAAGATTTGATGTTGTGTTTGGCTAAAATCTTCGAAATCAATATCTGATTGAAGGTATTATCTTCCGCTACTACCACAGATATTTCTGCTTCTACCGCCGGCTCTTGATCACTGTGTTGCTGCGCAGCGCGATTAAAGTTATCACTGGCAATCAAAGCCTCAGGGCGAATGGGTTTATTGATAATGAAGATGCCAGCGGGTAGTGCTGGAAGAGGGTGACCGTTAGGCAGGGCGAAAGTGACAATTTCATTCTGCTCGCTGAGAATCGGCAGCAGTCTATTGATTAGCTGGTTTTTAATATCAGTGGATTTAATGCCAATAATTAAATGCGTGTAATCAGGTATTAATTTTAACAGGTCATCCACGTTAGAGACCGAGCGATAATTGTAATTTTTTCGTTCCAGCAACAGCGCAATTGATCTTCTGGCGTGCTGGTTCTCGTCGTAGATGAGTACTGTCTGCCGTTCTTCATAGAGCTGTTCTGGCGGTTCTTCAAGCTCGGTATTACTTAATGTCGGAATTTGCAGGGTGACGTTAGTACCGCGATTTTGTTTAGAGTAGATCTCCAGTTTTCCGCCCATTAACTTGGTCAATGTTTTGGCGATAACCAGACCCAGGCCCGAGCCACCGAAGCGGCGGGTAATGGAGGTGTCCGCCTGGACAAAAGCTTTAAATAATTTGTTTAACTGCTCATCGGAAATACCGATTCCGGTGTCGGTGACGCTGATAATAATCAGTGACTGATGAGAGCTGATATGCTGAATATCTGCGCTGATGGCCACCGAGCCCTTGTCTGTGAACTTTATCGCATTTGAGACTAAATTACTGATAATCTGCTTGAATCTAGTGGGATCGCCTTTGATTTCAAAAGTGCGGCCATTACTGCTTACCAATGACAGCTCCAGACCTTTAGAGTGAGCCATTGGCGCCTGCATCTCTAATATATCCAGCAGTGCCGTTTCGACATTAAAGTCTATGCGCTCCAGGGTGACGGCATTTTTCTGCAGCTTTGAATAATCGAGGATGTCGTCGACAATAGACAGTAACAATTGTGAAGTGTGGTTAATGATGCGAATAGGCTCAACTTGTTCATCGCTGAAGTTGGTCTCCTGGAGAATTTTGGAAAAGCCTAACATTGAAGTAAGAGGGGTTCTCAATTCGTGACTCATGCGCGCCAAAAACTGATCTTTCGCCTGATTGGCCTCAACCTCCTTTTCTTTAGTGACTTCGAGAATTTCGTTTTGCTGCTCCAGGTGGTGCATCGCAGATTGCAGCCTTCTGGTGGCGCTGTCGACCCGCGTTTCCATGTCGGTAGTTGATACTTTAATGCGCATTGCCATGCGATTAATACCGTTGGCCAAAGCGTGTAATTTGCCGGCGTGGGATTCTCTGGCCCTGGCATCAAAGTTACCTTTTTGAATCGCTTCAACCACTGAAGTGATCTCCGAAATGGGCACCATTATCTGCCGGGCGAAACGTCCCGCTACCCAAAAAGCAAACAGTAATATCACTGTGATGACTGCAATAATGGTTAATACAGTGTTCTGATTGCGCTGGTTAGTGGGGCCCTCCGCCAATAATACGATGACCCAGCCAATGATTTCTCTGGATTCAGTTTTTTGCTTGGAGCGGTTAAAGAGCGAGGGGACAGCACTATTAGTAGAAACCGCCTGAACGAAATACCAGTGTGAACCGCTGTGATAAATAGACGGAGCAGTAGCTTGTAAATCGATGGGAAAAGAAGCGGAGCGCTGCAGTACTTTGTATCTGATATCTAAGAAAATCACATCTGCCACATCGGCTATCTCTAAAGATGTAGCGCTGAGTTTAAGTAGTTGTTGCAAATTGTTTTGTAAAATCGGATCCCGGGCATTCACTGAGATCAGTTTGGCAATGGTATGTCCTTGCTGCATCAGCATCTTTTTACTGTCAGTGGTTTGGTTCCAGATAAAATAGACGGTTAAAACGATCGACAGTAATACCAGCGGCATCAATGTGACAACCAGTATTTGCTTGTTTAAACCGGCACTCGAATTATCCAGAATTCTCAACCTATAGTTCCTCTTATTTATGCTGGATGTTCAATCCCTGAAATTAGCTCGCACAGCCACTAAGACCTGCGACATTTTATTATAGTAGCCATTAGATAAATTTATAAACTATTATTTTCTAACAATAACTTATTATTTAAGAATCTGGCAGTGGTGCTGCGGATATCAGTGACAGGCCAGTGCAGTAAATCGCAGTGAAAAAGTGTTCTCTAAGGGTAGAAACGCGCCATGGATTGGGATCGCAGGACTGAATAAAATGCTGAGGATGAAAAGATGCAAATCTGTATTTGCACAGTTGCACACTGAGGGGTAAAGGAACCGTTGTATAGGGAGGATGACAACAGTGCTGGCACTGCTGTCATTACAGTATGGCTATTAGAGTAGCTTTACCGCTGCTTTGGAAGCCTCTGAAAGATCGGCTCCGTCAGTGTTTAAATACTCAATAATATCTGCTTTCATTGAGCGCGCCCAAAATTTTTGCATGTGTGTGCTGGTGGCTTTCGCCGCGTCCTCAAGAGTACCACTCATGTTATTGGCGGCAATCTGATTGACCATATGAATGAGTTGTTGTTGTGCTGTTCTCATGCTGCTTCCGTTTTTCAGCTGGGTTGGTCCGCAGTTTCACTCATGCATGAGTGATAAATATTATGTCTGCCACTGCGGGCAAAACCAATTAAATTGATGTTGAGTTGTTTCGCTTGTGTTATTGCCAAAGAGGTCGGTGCTGAAACCGCCACTAAGGTTGGGCACTGCAAAAAGCTCGCTTTGTGTACCATTTCGTAACTGGCTCTGCTGGAGATGACTGCAAAGCCTTGCTCACTGCTAACATTATTGGCAGCCATGGCGCCGATCAGTTTGTCAAAGGCGTTATGGCGGCCGACATCTTCGCGTACCAGCAATTTATTACCTTGCATATCGCACCACATAGCGGCGTGACAAGCTCCGGTGGCGGCCTGAATCGGCTGCCAACTGGGCAGCGAGCTGACCGCGCTTTGAATAGCTGCAGCATCGGGCAGCGCAGCGCTGTTAACTATCTTCCCAGGGCGAATCGCCGTGCTCAGAGACTCCATACCGCAGAGACCACAGCCACTGTTGCCAGTCATACTGCGTTTGTACTGCTTCAACTGCTGCATCTTTTGACCGCTAATCTGCAGTGCAATTTCATAGCCAGCAGCATGTTGGGTCAGCTGGATATCAAATATTTGCTGCAAGTTATCGATAATGCCCTCGGTTAAGCTAAAACCAATGGCAAAGTCTTGCAAATCGCAGGGGGTAGTCATCATCACTGCCTGGCTGATGCCGTTGTAAACCAGTGCTACAGGTACTTCTTCAACGACCAGGTCATCCAGTGGTCGCAGTTGATCACTGCGCCACTGTTGAACATGAGTTTTCACATGCCCGGCAGAAAATTCCTCACCGGGTATTTTTTCACTCATATCTGTGGATCCATATTAGTGGTTTACCTCTGATTGCTGTTCGGCGCGCAAGAACCGCTGTTGCTTTTTATCAAAAGCGACAAATTCTTTTTGCCAGGTTGAAGGTTGGCTGACTTTTTCAACTTGTACAGCAGTTACTTTGTATTCAGGGCAGTTAGTGGCCCAGTCGGAGTTGTCGGTAGTGATAACGTTGGCACCACTGCCCGGATGATGGAAGGTAGTATAAACCACACCAGGTTGCATCCGCGAGCTCACTTTGGCCCTGAGCACTGTGTTGCCGGCCCGGCTGGTAATACCCAGCCAATCGCCATCAACAATACCTCGCTCCTCTGCGTCGTGTGGGTGTACTTCCAGCACATCTTCGCTGTGCCATGCCATGTTCTCAGTGCGGCGTGTTTGCGCGCCTACATTGTACTGGGATAAAATACGCCCGGTCGTTAACAGCAGTGGCAGACGACGGGTACTGCGCTCTTCAGTGGGGATGAACTCAGTAATGGCCAGGTTGCCCTTGCCAATGATGGTAACTCCGGACAGTACTACCGTTTCGTCGGGTACTGAACCCTCGACATTACCGCCGGTTTCGGCGGCCAGAAAAACGTCCGGTCGCTGCTTTAAAATATTCAAGCCCGTCGCCGTCCCGCCGGTTAGAATAATGAAATCCACGTCCGGGTGACCAATTAAGCGGTCGCCCGTGGTCTCACCGGCG
>JABSQZ010000052.1 GCA_013215505.1 Oceanospirillaceae bacterium | reverse complement strand
CAATTATTGGGGGCGGTAAAAAGAGATCTAAATGGCTCGATATTCATATGAACGTAAAGAATCAATCTTGAAGAAGTTACTACCTCCCCTGAATATGAGCGTTTCAGAGGTAGCACGCAGTGAAGGAATTTCATCTAAAACCTTGTATCATTGGCGCGATGTACTTAGAAAAGAAGGTCAACCCGTGCCAGGTAAAACATTAACCAGTAATGATTGGTCTGCTGAAGCAAAACTTGCAGTCATTATCGAAACAGCTTCGATGTCAGAAACCGAGATTAGTCGATACTGTCGAAAAAAAGGCTTATTTAGAGAGCAAATACTAGAGTGGAAGAAAGACTGTTTAGGCGGCTTTCAGTCCAGTGAATCTCAAGCTAACACGATCAAAACTCAGGCTAAAGCAGATAAGGCTGAAATTAAATCATTGAAGCGTGAACTGCGATATAAAGAAAAAGCGCTCGCCGAAACAGCTGCGTTACTGGTGCTAAGAAAAAAGCTCAATGCTTTGTGGGAGGACGACAACGAGGGGAGCTGACACCCTTGGATAAGCGTATTAAATTAGTCGAACTTATCCATGAAGCACATGATAGTGGAGCAAGACTGGATAAGGCCTGTGAGGTCGCTGTACTCAGTAAACGAACTTATCGCCGCTGGTATAGAGCAGGAAAAGTGCAGGCAGATCTACGAGCATCAGCGGTAAGACCAGAGCCTGCAAACAAGCTGACAGAAGACGAACGTCAGCAAGTGTTAGCGACGTGTAATGAAACGAGGTTTTCCAGTTTACCGCCATCACAGATAGTGCCAACACTACTAGATGAAGGTGTTTATATAGCCTCAGAATCAACGTATTACCGCGTGCTTAAAGCCAACAAGCTAGGTAATCATCGAGGCCGTAGTCGACATGCCACAACAAGGAGTAAACCTACTGCCTACCAAGCTAAAGGCCCCAATGAAGTCTGGTCTTGGGATATTACTTATTGTGCTTCGATTATCAAAGGTCAGTTTTATTATCTGTATATGTTTGAAGATATTTACAGCCGTAAAATCGTTGGATATGAAGTCCATGAACAGGAGTGCGGAGAGTTAGCCGCTCAGCTTATGCAACGAAACATGCTACGTGAACAATGCTTTAATCAGCCGCTGGTCTTGCACTCAGATAACGGTGCGCCAATGAAGTGCCTAACCATGAAGGCGAAGCTTGAAGAGCTGGGAGTAACGGCCTCACTGAGCAGGCCGAGTGTGAGTAATGATAACCCTTACTCTGAAGCACTATTTAGGACGCTCAAATACCGTCCACACTGGCCTAGCAAGGGCTTTAATAGTTTGGCAGAAACGCGCGAATGGGTGGATAAATTTGTTACTTGGTATAACGAGGAACATAAGCATAGTAAGCTAAATTATGTCTCCCCAAGCAAGAGACATATGATGCAAGATAGAGATATTTTATCAAATCGAAAAGCTGTACTTGAAGTTGCGCAAGAGAAAAACTCAATACGTTGGCCTAACGGAATAAGGAATTGTGACCCAATCGGTGCCGTGATGCTAAACCCAGATAAAGGGCCCGATCAACAAGCACGAGAGACAGCGTAAAATTTAAGAAAAGAGTGCCAACTACCTTGAAAAACACCG
>JABSQZ010000051.1 GCA_013215505.1 Oceanospirillaceae bacterium | reverse complement strand
TTGGTGGGGAGGAACAGACC
Organism: Oceanospirillaceae bacterium; assembly: GCA_013215505.1. Classification (GTDB taxonomy): domain Bacteria; phylum Pseudomonadota; class Gammaproteobacteria; order Pseudomonadales; family Balneatricaceae; genus Rs1. The sequence goes on along the minus strand of JABSQZ010000051.1, from coordinate 1,776 downwards.
AACTAGCGGTTTATCACAATCTGAATAGAAATATTATAGAACATCCAAAAATGCAAAATTACTATTTAACAGAAGGAAAATGGATTCATTACCTTTCCAAACGAGTACCAGTATACAAACGATACGCTCAAAACTAGTAGTAAATTTCTGTTAAATTTCTAATTTAGTGATCACATAAGAGCTTTATCAAAGAAAAGTTAACGTATTTACCTACTTACTTCTTTACTTAATAAGGCTGTATGTTCCTGGTTTTCTCGAGAGTTAATATTCTGTTAAAAGGAATCTGTAATTAACTTTAAGCAATAGAGGTGATTTGAAAAACTATTATTAGACTTTTAATCATACTGCTCTTATTGAGACCGCATATTATCTGAAAGCAGACATACATTTCATTGTTATTGTTGAATTTGTTTTGACAGCAATGTGGTGTTTGCTGTCGTCTTCAATGTGCGCATTGCGGAAGTGAGTACTAATATAACTTAACTTCCGCAGCTAGCTCGATGGCAGTCATAACTTGTAGGATATGACTGCTATCATTTGCCGAAAAGAGGAAGTAAAAAATCGTAACGGCACATCTGTATTTGACTGCCTTTGGCAATCTTCAGTAAAACACGCCACATCTTCTATGTTAAAAAGTTAAAAATAAGCCTCCGATGTCACTTGGTTCTACCAACACATGCAAAACTCCAACACTACTATTAATCTTGCTAGCGTATCGAATTTTCTGTTACTGATTAAAGATAAATTAAGGGTTTGCTTGTACTGTGTTAGCAATTTTAATCCAAGTCTGACTATACACATCATCTCTAACTGCTGATGTTTCAGCAAAGATATCGCTGATATTTTTATTGGGATAAACTGATTTTAATACTTTTTCAATTGGTAAAGGTCCAAGTCGATTTGAAGAATCAACTGTGGCAAAATTATATCCTTGTAAACTACCTCTAGGTGAAGCTAAGGCGTATAACCCCCAACCAGCGATATGACCTTTATCCGATAACTCTTGGTGTATCGGTTTCCAAATATTGCGCTCCAATGAAATATATTTATCCGGTTCTTTTGCATTCATCCAGTTAACCGTTACGAAAGTATGTGGTTTAATGCCAACGGTATCAATATTTACCCAAAGACTAGTGGCAGCCATGTCACGTGAAGATTCTGTTTTTTCCATAGCCTCTTCGATATTTTGACCGGGATGAACTTTCTTAAATATTTCTCCTAAGCTATCGTGAGCTTCACTAAGCTGTTCCTCTCCTATATAAGATTCAATAACATAGTAATCACAATTGGATCGATCTCCATATAGAACTCTATACAGTGCCCAGTTATTTTTCTTACCTTGATTTACTAATTCTTGATGCATGGGCAGCCACATATCCTTTTCGACACTAAGGTAGTTTTGAGATTTAACTTTCATGCAGTGACTGACAATAAATAGCGGTTCATTTTCTTCCTCTGCTGCAACTGAATGTACTGGCACCGCTAAACAAGTGGTAAGCAATAAACCATTAATAAATAAATTAAACTTTCTCATAAAATTCTCCTTTTTATATGAACAAGTACGTACTTTACAAATATGAATACGTCGATTATTTAGAATAGTTTATATATCGTAATTTTGCAGAACACTTGATTTATATTAAACGCATCATGTAGTGATATAGCGAATTCGTCTTATAATGACCGGTCTTTTAAGGGATCAGTGTCGGTTTTGAGTTGTGGTTCGATAACGTTCAATCATAGCTTGGAAATAGTGCTTTTGGCCGCTATCTATTG
>JABSQZ010000050.1 GCA_013215505.1 Oceanospirillaceae bacterium | reverse complement strand
CAATAACATTTTCCAGGCAACGATTGCCACTACGACAAAAGAAAAGAGAAATGATAGAGGCACCAACTTCATACCTGTGCTGATGCCAAATATAACAGCAATACTAAAATTGATTAGACAGACAACAACTACCATAGTTAATAAGTTATTTGCCGTAGAAGAGTACTTCTTAACTTCCAATGAATATTTAGTATATAAAGCCGAAAATGCGGGGATCATTATTGGTGTGAGATTAAACCACTTAAGCAAATGATAGTGGGTGTCACTGAACTGGAAGAACAAACCATATAAATAGGCTCCACCAATTGCGCCATTTAGCAGATATAAAAAGTAAAACAAAAAAGCCTTGGACTCACCATAAAAATAAAGTGCTAAGTTGTAAAACGCTAGCGCGAGTAAAACAGCTATGATGAATAAAGCAAACATATTGTGGCCGACTAACTGTTTTGCTGTCTCACTTTCCTTGTGTAAAGAAAATTTATAAACCTGAGAATAAAGGGAGTGACTACGTAGGTAAAACACCCTGGTTTGGTGACTTTCCAATTCGATTGTTTGCTGCCAGATATTAGCGATAAAATTTTCATTATTACTGAGAGAGTTAGCTTTGAAATTTGCGATAGGGCTTGTTAAATATCTAGAATCGTAAAAGGTAGTTTGTTCACTTAGATATGCAAAATGATTGAACAGCACTAAGCTTTGTTTTCGATCAGTATTATTGGTAATAGTAAGTTTAAGCCATACAATCGGTTCACGAATATCCAAATTAAAAGTATGTTTTACTGGTGTAAATACAACGTGATTTAGTTGTTGATTTGAGTCTAGTTCGCCCTGAAAGTACTCTATCGCTAAGGCTGTATCTATAGGTTTAGCCCAACCTATATTAAATGTAGTGATAAAAAAAGTGAGTAAAAGAAATCGGTACATAAAAACGCCTTAAAATTTCATTAACGCAAGTATAGTCATTTATATTGATTTCCTACAAAACTTACTGAATAACATCAGAATTTTTACCTAACAGCCAAAAGTTCGCAGTAACTAATATGGATACCAGTGAAGCAAACGTACGCTTATTTCGCTCTAAGGATTACTTATTTAGTGAGCATGAATAGTGAGACTCAAATAATCAGCATCTCTGAATAAAAGCTATTGTCGTTAGTTTATCCAACGACTGCTAATCAGTCTTAGCCCATATATATCAAATACAATCCCAATTTAGTCAATTTTCCTACAAAATTTGTAAATTCTAAAATGTCAAAGTAGCTTTGAAACTTAAGGTATTTGCATTGGTTACATTTCACAGGGGATAAGTTGAGAACATAATAAAATATAAAAATTTTGAAACTAATAATATAAAATCAATAAAATAAGGATGTAATTGTGAAAGAATACAGATTGAGTTTTTGTACTATCAATATATTTGCGGATAATATTGCGGAAGTAATTATAGATGAGAATATCGAAGTGAGTATAGAAATGGTTGAAGAACATGATAAATTCTTATGTTCTATTTTTAAAGGGAACTTTGGTGTATTGGTTAATAAAATTAATACATATTCTTATACTTTTGAAGCACAGTTAGTCATAGGTTCAATTAACCTCATGACAGCTATAGCTTCAGTTAATTATTCGCCTCATGGTACTCAACCCACTCAAAATATCTTGAACAAGCGAACTCACGACCGTTTAAATATTAAGACATTTAAAGGTACTGAGTTGGCTTGGCACCAAGCATATGATTGGTTGACACTAGAACTTTCCAACAGATTTCACACAGCCAAAGTTGTGTGATTTCTATGCAGTAATTTATTCAGTGTAACTAAATTGGCAATGTGACTTTATACTAAAAGTGGTTTTACAAGAAGATTGTATGAACTATTAAATCTTGACCCCTAGGAGCAAAAGTTCGCTTTCCATAATGACAGCTTCAGAGGCAACAGGAGAAGCTAAACTTAATTACTACTCGCTTCCGCTGTGCGCACAAAGTGATCCTTTCATCTAAGCAAATAATTATCGATTAATTCATCTGTTCAAAAGGTCTCTAAACACCACAATATAGTCATAATTATTAGAGCAATCAACTCTATTTTTATGCCTGCTTTACTATTAGGCTAGCGTCCACTTTATCGGTTAAAATGCCCATTATAGATTGTGACTGAGTCACCTCTGGCAAAACCAAAAGGTAAAAAGAATTGGAAAACACACCACATAATTGGACTACATGTCAGGAATGCCAAGGACGTGGCAAAAAAACGAGAAAGCTCCGTAAAAAAGTGAAACTCAACTTTAAAAGAGCGTTAGCGCTCTTTGAAGAAATGAATAGCGAAGGCACGCCCCCCGTTCGACCGAAAGGTCACCTCTATGATTGTTTGAACTGTAGCGGCTCTGGCTTAGTTCAATCAGCTAGCCATCCTATAGCCGATACAGAAAACTACCCACTCGTTGCTATTATTGGTGGTGGCATAGGTGGAGTAGCTTTGGCTGTAGCATGTAAACACCGCGGTATTCCTTTTACACTTTATGA
>JABSQZ010000049.1 GCA_013215505.1 Oceanospirillaceae bacterium | reverse complement strand
ACGTCGTTTAAGTGAGGTGCGTATTATATATTTGCGCCTCGTTAAGTCAATCATTATTTTGTTTATTTTCAACTTTACTTCCGAAGAAGTCAAAGCCAATACAATGATTAAAACTTAACCAGAATGAAGTTTATTCGTTATAAAGCAAAGCGTTATAGCGATTGATAATTCATCCTGCTCGCTGTGTTTTGGGTGACCCCTGCAGCGAGGAGGCGAATTATATAGATCTCAGGAGCCGCGTCAACCGTTAATTTGATATATCTTAAACCAACCGAAAATCGACCATTTAACACACACTTTGCCCTAGATTAGAACCCAGTTATCCAAGATGTTAATGACCAACATAACCAGTAGCGCCATTATGCAAACATAACGAAAATTCCAAGCTAAGATTTTTTTACTATCTACCCCGTAACTAGCCTGGATAGATATGTTCATGCCCGATAACGGCCCGACCGCCGAGCCCAGTGCCCAGGAAGCAAGGATCACAACGGCCAACAAGCTTGGATCAGGATTCAGAGGTAGCACTAGGGGCGCAACAATTGAAACTCCGATTAACATATGAAAACCAAGCATTGATAAAAGCACGATCAGTACAAAGCAGGCACTCGCCGTTACTCCGTTAAATTGCTCAAACATCGGAATAAAATCTTGGTTTGCCAAAATCATTTTTAGACCAAAAGCAAAAACCCCTGCTGATAAAAACAATACAATCTCATTTTGCATATTGGCTAGTTTGGTTTCTATGTGACTAGCCACTATCTCTTTACAGTTCTTTTTTCTTACAACTAACAATAAACAGATCAGTGGCGAGCATAAGGTAATAATAAATAGAATAGATAATTCGGGAAACAGATGGTGAATCAAAAACACCAGTATTGTCAGTAGCGTAGGTAGCCATAGACTGCCAAGGCGAAGAGGGTAGCCATAAAAGACGGACTCAGTCAGAGTTTGGTTTACATCACTAAATGTAATCAACATGCTTACCATTGCCAGAGCACCACCTGCTAACATGAGCACCATTAGATTTGCCTGAGGAGCGTAACTTAACGCCACTGCCATAGCTGCAAAAAATGGTGACCAGAAAGCTGCAGCTGAAAATCCTCTGGTTAATACCATCACTTGAGCGCGGCTCAATGACCTGTTCGCCGTCAACCTATCTGCATGGATAAACAGAGAAGAGATATTGATTACCGCACCAAAGAGATGCACGCCAAGATAGGTACTCAATATTGTACGCTTCCCTCTCGGCAGAGATTCATCTTTATCGATACTAGGCTGACTAATGACAGTTAGAAAGCTCACTCCTGCCAGCATAGAAACGATAAACACATTGCCTTGCAGCAACTCTGCAACAGGTAACGCGGTATCATTTACCAAAGCAACAACTGCCAGCGACAGACCAATTCCCACCAGGACAAGTGACTGCCTGGCGTTGCGCGAGCTTATGTTTAGTCTTTGCTTAAAACTTGCCAACCAATAGAGTATTGCAGAAACAATAATTGCCTGCGGATAAAAAGAACCGATCAGACTGAATATGATCCCCAAGAGTACTAGATACCCAGCATTTGTTTGGGTCGTTTGTTGATAAACAGCCGATAGACGAGTTGATATCATTGATGGGCTCGTGAGAATACAGGTGAATTTTCAGGCATTGTACTCTTAACTTGAATTTTAAGCTTGCAGTTGTGAGTGCATAAAATCTTATCTGATGATAGGGATACTTAAGTCTGAACGCTAAGATGCTTTGTAGTTGTTTGCAACCCCAATTATTAGAAATATTTTCCAATGCTTCTGCGGGGTTGGGCTCGACGTGTCGAAGCTTAGCCTTGAGAGGATTGGAAGCTCTGCCTCTAAAACATAGCAAGTTACACTACTAAAATATTTATGTGAGAGCACGGCCATCGGGAAATAGGCATTATTTAAAAAAGCGCTTTTTGGAACAGAATTCCGGTAGTGATGTATTACTGAAAGCTTAGCCTAGTAAATCTCATGAGCCTTGAGCCAATAATGATTTGATACGAAGTGATTTTTTAATGCATCAAAAGCCAGCCGACAAGGGATTCAAGACGTTCAATCGTTCTGCGAATACAATGGTTTCTAGCTTCCATATTTGCAATGCAGGACTTTCATATGGAGTAGATGTGATAGATTCCGCTCGCTTATGCCCATCTTCACTGGTAGCTGAGGGTAATTACGGAATTAGATCGTGGCTTTAGAAACAGGTTTTGGAAAAATGACTTGATACGTAGCGGTGCTCCTGAAACATCCAATGCCACTATACGAGGGGATAAAAACACATTTTCAATCTCTCTGCGAAGCCGAATGCTCCCAATCCCCGTACCTAGGGTACGAGTGATTTCACATGGAGTCGAATCTACGAGTTGATAGTTGGTAGTTGGTAGTTGGTAGTTGGTAGTTGGTAGTTGGTTGAATTGTTGAATTGTTGAATTGTTGAATTGTTGAATTGTTGAATTGTTGAATTGTTGAGGATATTTATGGAATTAGAATGCAGCTTTCGAAGCAGCTTTCGCTAGTGATGCATAACCACAAGCTTGGCGTGGTAGAGCAAAAGGAAGGCGCAAGCGCACTACGTGTTTTTTGATATGAAGCGTTGCTTCTACTGCATCAAAAACCACCCTACTATCACATGGTATTCGCAGCAACAAGTTGCGCTCTTTTATGCCCATGTGAGAGTAGCTCATTGCCGTTTAAGCTTTAATAACGAAAAAACCCCCAAGTGCGTAGCACTTGAGGGTTTATCGGTATTAAAGCTTGGCGATGACCTACTCTCACATGGGGAGACCCCACACTACCATCGGC
>JABSQZ010000048.1 GCA_013215505.1 Oceanospirillaceae bacterium | reverse complement strand
CGCACACGAAGTCACAAATGAAGGTACTGATCGACGCCAGCTAACGAATATGTCTATCCGTTCTAAAGAGGCGTTAGGTCAGGATAATCTAACGATCATTGCAGATCGTGGCTACTTCAGAAGCGAAGAAATACTGGCCAGCTATGATGCAGGCTTTAGACCCTTGGTCCCTGCAACCTATACTTCTAATAATGTGGCCCAAGGGCGTTTTGCGAAAACTGACTTTATTTATATCGACTCAGATAATGAATACCTTTGCCCAGCAGGTGAACGTTTACGGTGCACTGGCATCACAACTTATGCCAATAAAAAGCATTACAGCTATACCAGCAAAGCATGTAAAGGCTGTCACATTAAAGTCCGGTGCACTAAAGGTAAAGAGCGTCGAATAAGACGATGGGAACATGCTGATGTACTTGATGATATGCAGGCAAGGCTAGAACAAGCACCTGAATCTATGAAGATAAGACGTCAGACTGTAGAGCATCCCTTCGGAACTATTAAGGCATGGATGGGGCCACTCATTTTTTAACCAGAACCTTAGGGAGAGTCAGTACCGAAATGAGCTTACATATACTGGCATATAATATGAAACGGGTTATAAATATAGTTGGAATCAACAGATTAATAGGTGCTATAGAGGCATAGTCGCAATGCTGTCTTATAGGGCGCAATAAAGGGCTTATTGCTATGCTTCAGCAGCCCGTAGACTTACTTAACTAGATGATAAAGTATGGCAGCCTAAAGCGTGACAAGGCTCTAGAACTTGATTTAACCAGGAAAATTACGCCAATACACAGGGTTTTGTGTTTTTACACAGTCTGGGCCAATTGCAGACATTCTTAGTTAAAGTAAATTAGTCACTGACACCAATACAAACACTTTTTATAAAACTAGTGCTTTATAGTATTTCCCTACTATTATTCACAGACTATTCTTGAAATTCAATATGTAGAAGATCGGGCGTCTCAAGGTTAAGCTGTTAGTTGATAAATATGCTAAGAATAATCGTAAGCAAGTTTCTCATAAATGTCAGTCCGAGGAATCTGGGTAGAACTAGTAACATTTATTCTGCTGCATAAATAACCTTTACTCGGAGAAAGTTAATGAAACTTTTTTTGCTTATCGTATCGATTTGCATTTATCTCCCATTCCTTGCACATGCCCAATCATCAGTTATTTTATCGAATGACCCTTGGCCTCCATACATTCTGGGGGAGTCGGGAAAATCATCTCCAGGAGGTTCTGGAGTCATACTGATTAAAAAAATCTTTGATCAACTTGACAACGTTGACGTAAAATTTAGATTATCGCCTTGGAAACGTGTTTTGAAAGAGGCAGAGCTCGGTAAAGTAGATGGAATAATGTTGATACTTAAGACTGACGAGAGAAGTAAATACATGGATTTTACAATTCCCTTGTTTGAGAAACGGCGATTATTATGGTACTCATCTGAACGTTACCCCAATGGTATCCACTGGAACACGCTTAAGGATCTATCCCGCTACAAGATTGGAGCAGGAAGTGGTTATAGTTTGGGGAGCGAATTAAACGCCGCTGTTAAAAAGGGAGTGCTGAACGTTCAACAGGTGTATCACATAGACCTAGCCTTTAAAATGCTAAAAAAGGGACGTCTCGATATTATTCCCCTGAATGAAGCTGTTGCCTATGACATTATCAAAAAGAATGGATGGCTAGGCCTAATTGTGGCCGATGAAAAACCTGTTTCCACTTCCGTTTACCATATGTCTTTCTCAAAGAAATCACTCGCTAAAAAATTGATTCCACGTATTAACCAGATCATCACTGAGATGAAAAAAGAAGGGTTGATAAACCTAATTCTCGAAAATACAAAGTAAGACGATTGGGTGTATTTGGAGACAGCCAATCGTTAGCCCCTGGCCACACCCCTCAACCCCCACAAAAGCCTACAGGCAGCTCCGCACCTAGTGTTTCACTTAGAATACTGAACTTAATGCAGCATTCACATAGATCAAAATTAACGTACAAAGAATGTCTGCAATGTGTCAACTCCTGCGGTTATCCAGGCTGACCAGCTAGCGCTGAATTTTCGGTTAGCAACGACGACTGTCGGCCAAAAGCGGCCATTGTAGACTTCGTAAGTTTCACATTCTTAGTTACGAATTTCTCATGTAGTTATCTCTTTTAATTAGTCCGACAAGTGACCCTTGGTGATGACACTACTGCATATTAAGGCGTTACAATTCTTCATTGTTAATGACAGATTCCAAGGAGCCCACAAAATCTGGGATAGAGGCATCTATTTTGTAAGATCGTCAAGCTGTCTATAAACATGCTCTTTTTTTACCTCAATTAAAGCCTCATTAAACTTCCGAGCAAGGACAGGATAGTGTGATGAAAAGAATGTATATGTCTTGGTTTTTACTAATGGGTGGGTACTTTTTTGTATACTGGAGCCATTGCGATATCTAAATACTGAGAGATTACCAATAGATAACGGGTTCGATATTAAGATATCGGCTCTGTTTACAAGCAAATATTTAACAGCTTGTTTTAATGTATTTACTACATGAACATTATAATTCTTTAAATATTTTTCTTTAAATACTAATCCTCGTACTATTACTATTTTATATGGTTTCAAGCTTTCCCAACCAGTAATTTTCATATCATCTAATAATGAATAGGCATACCAAGAAATTTCCGTTACTGGCTCTTTTACTCTAATTGCGGTCGGGTTAGACAAGCTAAACGAGGGGATACGAGAAAAGTCAGCGTGGATTGAACCTCTAGAAAGTAGCAAAGCTGCTCTACTTGCCGGTAATGCTTTTAACTCTATTTTAACGTCCATCTTTTTTGCAATTTGTTGAAGTACTTCATTTGCAATTCTAAATACTGGGCCATTAATATGAACACCAACTAAAGCTACGGTCATTTTTTCAACGGCAAAGCAGGGCTGGATCAGAAATGAAGTAAAAAATATTACAAATAGATATACTGTATTCATTTTCTATAATGCCTTTGTTAGTAGCACTAAGTGAGTTGTAGCGTCCAAATTAATTCTGCCATTACATTATTATAGCGTCAGTAATTAAAAACACCACCTGACTGAAACCCACTACATGATAAAGACTTAGGTGTTGTGTTGGAGGCCCGTTGAGAAAGCAACCTGGTTAGCCTCTAGTGTTCTAAGCTCTTATTAGGTTCTCAAAACTGCATTCACCCGAGCCTTTAAAATGTCTAAAATGTGTCAACTCCAGACCCCATCAGCCCAAACCTGTTATGTTAGATTGTTAATTTGTAACCCGTAAATCTAGGTGTTACGATTCGATATTTATATATAGAATATCCTCAACTTGATTATAAAATATGCGTAAATTTATTGATTGTTTAAAAGTAATTGCTCGAAAAAAATCGATTGCCGCGATTGTGATAATCATGCTGAGCCTACCCACACTGTTAGTTGTGGCTAATGATGAGCTTGTTTCTGTCACATCAGTCAATTCAATCCAAAAAGTAGTAAAAGCTGCAGTATACAAAAGATATGCTGTTGATCATTTTATAGACATTCAATTTCATACCTATGCGAAGCAGCCTACTGTTGTATTAGTGAACGATCATGAAACAGTGCAGGTCAGGAAATACACAGTATCCAATAGATCACTTGTGCCCTCCTCCGGGTTGAGTTGTTTAAGCGGGTCAATGGGGTTTTATGTGACCACAGTAGGGTTTGTGATGATTGATCATGCAGAATTTACAAATACAGAACTCTATTTCCTTTGGGCACCTGGTGGAGGCACGGGAAAACAGACCGGTTGGTTGAGTGTCTATGACGCCGAGTGTAATGAACTACTTAATGTTTATGCTGAATATGAGCATTCCAGCCAAAGAAAAATGATCGAATTTGATGATGACAAGGATAATAATCCCCGCCTTATGAAATGGGCATATGATTGGTTAGGGAAAGAAGGATTTTACGCAGAATAGAATACTAAAATTTGAGGGTGACAACTATCCTGAGATAGAGGTTTTCCTAGCCTAGTTCCCACGCAGGCATAAATACCTACTGTTCAGGGAATTGGAATAGACCAAAGTAGTGTTGGAATAGCTTCCCTTGCCGATAATCATTTAAATCCGGTAACCATGTCCCTCTGTGTCAGGATTGTTGTCACCCCTTAAAATTATCTATTAACCAATTATTGGGGGCGGTAAAAAGAGATCTA
>JABSQZ010000005.1:62241-115774 GCA_013215505.1 Oceanospirillaceae bacterium | reverse complement strand
AGATCTCTTTTTACCGCCCCCAATAATTGGTTAATAGATAATTTTAAGGGGTGACAACAATCCTGACACAGAGGGCTGAGACGGATCTGGATTGGCTGGTCTGGATCAAAAGATTAAAATCTACCGGCATGAGTTTGCAGGGGATTAAGACAAACATAGTCTAGTTGGAAGTTGGAAGTTGGAAGTTGGAAGTTGGAAGTTGGAAGTTGGAAGTTGGAAGTTGGACAGAATACACACTTTGAGTTCCTTCAAAGTGTGTATTTACTACCAAGAACAGTTATAGATAGCCGATATACCTGTTCAGTGGTTCTAGTGAGATCGCTGCTCGCTAAAACGCATACTGCATATTAAACACTGCGCTTGGCTGGAAAGTGTCACTGCTTAGTGTGCCAGATAATTGAAAGCCAATATTAAGCCCATTTTTACGTTCAGCCATTAAACCAAACCCCAGATGAAAGTTGTTTTTCTGCTGAGATGCACCGCTTTGGGAGAAAGATTGCCCGGCAAAAGACGCAACGGCTTGCTCTGTATCGCCAATAAATTCATGACTCCAACTGAAATCAGCAACAGGTGTGATTTTCCAGGCACCAGCTGCAAAATTATTCAGTTGCGCATGCAGGCCTATTTCAGAGGAGAGTGTCTCGGTATTTTCGTAGCTGACTTGCAAATCTAGCCCGCCGTTTTCAGTGTAGTCATCTACTGATAAATGGCTGTATCTCAGGCTCGCTATTGGCTTGAAGGAAACATCAGAAAAGTGCATTTCATTGAGACCCACACTGAAATCTAAACCAAACAAATCTCCCTTCGATTTACCCGTGATACGTCCCTCACTGCTGATGGAGTTATCTCTCTCTAACTTATAATCCAGCATCGCTGCACTGACGTTAAACTGAGCGAACCAATTTTTTGCATTGTAGTTGGTATAAAGCGATAGCTGTGAGCTGCTGATATCACTGTCATCGTTAGCGGAGCGCTTATTATTTGCAGATACTTCGCCGTGGCTAAGTGAAACACCGCTTCGCCATGCGCCGAATTGCTGATCAAAGCCTACTGATAAACCAGCGGAGCTGCTCGTAAATCCTGCAATGTCGTCGATTTCTCCATGGTTGACCCTGCCGCCGAGGACTTGTACCCATGTTCCCTGGCGAGTATCTGCTTGGGGTTCCAACAAACGCTTGGAGATAGCACGCCAGTTTTGGTTATAGAGTAAGCGGGAGCCATGCATGAGCATGCCACTAACAGAGGGGCTAAAAGTATTTGCTACATGCTCAAACCCGGACACATCGCCTGCAAATAGTGCTGCTAACTGACTCACTACGTCATTATTGGCCCCGGCTTCTATATATGTTTTCATAGCCGCGCCAAACGCGGAGGGGTTGTTTTGGTTGGAAATATTTTCCAGGTCAGCGACAACTGATTCGAGCCGCAGTGTATTACCGACAAATGTTCCCTGAGCATCATATAGCAAACTATTACTTTCAAATGAGGCGCCATTATTGACTAATGAAGTAGCGCTAATGTACTGCTGCTGTTGATTTAGTGTCGCGACAGTCCCCTGCAAATTTGCAGTGATGGTACTGCCAGTACCCAGAGTGACAGTGCCTGTCTGGTTTAACTGAGCCCCTGGGGTAAAGGCGAGGTTACCGTTGGATACCAGCGCGCCTGTACCGTTAATAACGCTGCTGAATAACAGTGTTGCGCCTTGGGCAATGGTTGTAGTGGTACCTGCGGTGCTAAAGTCACCGAGCTGGTTAACGGTACCGCTGAGGATGTTAAAGTCTTCAACATTAGTGATTGCGTAGAATGTCAAAGTATTACCGGCACCGGCATTGGCATTCACTGTACCTTTACCCTGGCCAATAATATCACCGTTGAGTGTGCCGCCGCTGATGTTCAGCACAGTATCGCCCGTACCTAACAGGATATCACCAGTGATGTTACCTGCCGTTTGATTGATAGTAAAATCGGTTGTAGTTGCACTGGCATCGATCGCGGTACCGTTACCTGCGCTAATAGCTGCAGAAGTATTGAGTGTGCCGGTAAAGTTAAATCCGCTTATCATATTAACAGCACTGGCGCTGGTTGAGCTCCATCCAGCATTGTTGTTAATCGTGCCGGCGAAGTTACCAGCGGTATCACGGTCTAAACGCAAGGCGCTACCGGTGCCTCCCTCTACCAGACCGTTAGTGGTGATATTGAGTTGACCGCTACCGTCGTGGGTGATGGCAATACCGTCATCACCGCCTTTAATTTCTGCGGTAACTAGCGTTGTATCGGTACCAGTGTTCTCAACATAAATCGCGTCGTCACCACCGGTTACCGTTCCTGTTGTGGTGATAGAAAGCGTGCCGTTACCATAGTTAACAGCAGCAATGCCGTCATCGCTACCGGTAACTGCTGTTGTAATAATGGTTAAATTGGTACCGTTATTCTCTGCATCTATGCCTTCATCGCTTTTGCCGATTATGGCACCTGTCGCTGTGATAGTGAGTGCACCCGAACCATAGTTATCCGCGCCAATGCCTTCATCATCACCCGTTACTGCAGTGCTGATGATTATCAAATCGGTACCCGCGGCACTGTTGTTGGCAAATATACCGACATCGGCTGAGGTAATAGTGCCCGACGAAGTAATATTTATTGCACCAGTACCGTCATTATCTGCATTAATGCCGTGATCTTGCGCAATGATAGCAGCTGTATTAATGATCAGATTAGTACCATTAACACTGTTTATCGCCGTAATTCCGTAATCGTCGATGCCAGTGACTGTCCCTGTTGTGGTAATGGATAGTGCGCCACTACCTTGGTTGTCCGCTTGAATCCCATCATCTTTTCCGGTCACGGTTGTCGCGACAACGGTCAGGTCAGTACCATGGTTTTCTACATCTATGCCGTCGAAGCGCGCGCCAGTTACCGCTCCTGTCGCTGTAAGAGACAACTTGCCTGTACCTAAGTTTTCAGCCCAGATACCTGTATCATCTCCTATAACACTCGCTGTATTAACAATTAAATCCGTACCATGGTAGTTTCTTGCTTGCAGCCCTTCATCCCCATTACCTGTTAAAGTGCCGCTGGCATTGACCGTCAGCGCCCCTGTACCATAGTTTTCGGCGACTATCGCTTCATCCGCTCCAGTAATTGCAGCGGTAGTAGTGATGATTAAGTCTGTTCCTGCAATCTGATTCTCAGCTTGAATGCCATCATCAGCTGCGTTAATCACACCCGTCGCTGTAATAGAGACGGCACCAGTGCCTAAATTTAGAACACTAATAGCATCATTTTCGGCATCCAACGTACCACTAGTACTAATCTCTATGCCGCCTGTTGCACTGTTATGCGCATTAATCGCATCGTTTTTAGCAGTAATCGCCGACAAAAAATCATCAACAAAGCTAACCCCATGAGTGCCAATTAAATTCAGCGCATCACCGATAGTCGTGATTATGCCGAACCCTGATTCAGTGGTTGCTTGTATTGGCGAGCCGGTTAAGTTTTGCGTGCTATCAGTACTGGCTGCGCCAGAGCAAGTGTATACACCTCCAGTGCCTGTACAACTACCGGCAAAGGCTTGCTGGCTGCTATAACTTGCTAGGGTGGCCGAGGCCACAGCAATAGATAGAACTAATCGACAAGGTGACTTATTATTTTTTACAACAGACATGTACTTTTCTCATGTTCGCATACTTTATCATGGCTGGTGCTTAGATTTTATAATGGGAAAAACCAATGGATAAGGTAACAAATTGCTAGGTTTGGTTATCAAGATGAGAATGCACCTCTGCCTGATCTCGCGATTTTAGATCAAGATAGTGCTTTATGATATGGGGTGATCACCCCATATTAGGTGAGAATAATATATACAAACTTAACAAAGAAATAATACTATACAAATCAGACGACTATCATGATGATAAAATTAACAAACTGTTGCTATATGGATATTATATTTTATATATTTCAGATAATCGGTGAAATATTCTCCATTCAATATGTGACGGCCTGCCAAGCAGTTTGCTGTTGCACCGAACAGGTTCGACTGCCCAATCAACCCACTATTTTGGCCAACCGCAAAACATGCCTTAGTTTATTCGACAACAGCATTATCTTATGACTTGCAGCGTTATCCCCGCTGATCCTTATCTGTCTCTGTAGAGCCCAATGTCCCCCTGGGATCTGCATCCAGGGCATTCACCCACTCGCCCTCGATAGACTCTGATCCCTCGCTGATGATATCGATCAGCTGGGATGCTGACTGAGGCACGACATCTACCATCGCCGCCGCTACGTCGATGGTATTTTCTGGCGCCACTTCAGCAAGACGTTGCACTAAGTCCAGCGCTGTATCGGTTTCGATGGCGGCCTGGTGGGCCTCTGCTATCTTCGACATAGGCTGGCTTTGCTCTTCTAAACTCTCGGCAATACTACCCATCACTTCTGTGGCGATGGCTACGGCACTCTCTGGTAGCGCTTCAACGATCGCCACTGCTACATCCAAAGCATTATCGGGAGCAACTTCCGTCAGGCGCTGTACTAAATCGACGGCCGCATCGGTTTCCAACGCCTCTTGATGTAACTGATCTAATTCCAGGCTCGCCTCAGCCTCTGCACTGACAGGTACTGCCAATTGCAGCTTATCTTCAGGTTCACTCTCCTCGGTAAAAGTCGCCGCCACTTCTGCTGCGACTACCGCCGCTGCCTCCGGGATAGTTTCTACTACCGCGACCGCCAATTCTACGGCGCTTTCCGGCACCGCCTGGGTTAAGCTCTGCACCAGATGCAACGCCGCATCGGTTTCAAACTCACTCTCTTCAAGGCCAGTTGCCGTTGTTGCATCGCTATTAGCAGACTCTGGCTGCACATAAGCTTCAGTGTCGCTGTCAATAATGTTTTCTGCCAGCTCGGTGGCAAATGACACCACCGTCTCCGGTACTGCCTCGGCCATAGTCACTGCCACTGCCAATGCGTGCTCAGGTGCCACTTCCCAAAGTTCTGCTGCAATTTCCAATACATCTTGTTCACTGGTATCGTCCGCTTCGTCTGCCGGACGCAACGCCTCGCGCTCTTCGGCAACTACTTGGGCGTAATACTCTGCCACTTGCAGTGCCGATTCAGGAGCGGATTCAACGGCGACTTTAGCCATTGCTACCCGCAAATCCGGATAGGCCTGACCAATTTCAGCAGCCACCGAGACAACCTGATCCGGGTGCGATTGCGCCAATTGTTGTACTAACTCATAAGCTAAATCTGGCTTAGTTGAGACTATCGCTAAAGCTATTTCCATAATTCGATAAGGCAGCACTTGCTGCATTACTTCGTATAAGCGCAACACATCGATACCTTCAACTGACGCCAGGGCACTGGCCATTTCCACCGCCCGCTGCGGTTGCGCCACCACGATTGCACACGCCATTTTCACCGCGGCGCCCTGATCGGTGGCGGCGATACTAATGGCAGTCTGTGCCTCTTGCGACAAGTGCTGCACAACTGGCTGGTATTCAGTACGCGGATCTAAATCGACCATCGCCGCGATCGTCGACCCCTGCATGACAAAGTTCTCCTGCTTTGCTACCGGCAGCGAGTCTCTGGCGCTCATCCGATAAACGACAAAACCAGCCAGTAGCAACTGGATGACCGCCAGATAATAGAACAGTGAGTTGTTGCCAAAAAGGTCCATCACTAGTGCCGCTGAGTAGGGACCTATGATCCCACCTATAGAAAAAGCCAGGATCATACTGCCCATGGCAGCAACCATTTCATTCTGGCGCAACCGGTCAAAAGCTTCAGAAATACTCAGCGGATACAGACAGGCAATAATACCGGTAGTAACACTAGTGGCGACAAACAGCGGCCACTCTACCTGCAATGACGCGACCACAGTGGCCATCACTCCGACCGTCGCAGAGATCAGCAACAGCACTAAAAGAACCGAGCGCCTATCGAATTTATCGGACAAATAACCGACCGGGAATTGCAGTATAAAAGCGCCGAAAATCGCCGCGCCCATATATAAAGTCAGTTGAAAATCAACGATGCTGTTGGCCTTGGCAAATACCGGTAACATATTTAACAGTGCGGCAAATACCAAACCACCCGTAATACAGCAAACCACTCCCAGGGGAGATTTTTTAAACAGCGAAACAATAGACATGGCCGCGACTTCTTCGATTACCGGCCCAACATTTTTACTCAATGCGATAGGGATAATTGCCAGACAGAGCAAGATTCCGCCCATAACAAATAAAGTATTCTCGCCAGGCGCTGCAAAGTTCATCAGGAACTGGCCGCCAAATAAGCCTCCGAGTACAACCGCATTGTAGGTCGCCAGAATTTTTCCGCGACTCTCTTTAGTCGAGCTATCACTGAGCCAACTCTCCATCGCCGAGTAGGCGCAGGCATTACAAAAACCAAGGGCGATACGCATCGCCCCCCATAGGATAGGGTCAGTGTCGAAGCTGCAGAGTAAGATACTGATGGCACCCAGTGCTACACAGCCGGCAAAAACCCGGATATGGCCGGCGCGTATTATTAAGTATTTGCTGTAGATAGCACCCAGCAACATGCCGACAAAGTAGAGAGATAATACTAAACCTATAGTATCGGTACTCAGACCCTGGATTTCCATTTTTACCGGCAGTAATACGTTCACTAAACCATTGCCTAACATTAAGATAAAGCAACTGACAAAAAGTGATATTAGCGAGAGGAAAGTTGTGCCCATGGCATTGATCTCAATATTTTGATGAATATTCTGCAAGCTGAAATCCAGTCGGTTACACAGTAGATACAGGCAAGCAGTTCCCTAGATAAAGCCGATAATATATGAACTTTATTAATAGTAAATCTAACTCTGCGACAATGAGCAAAAAACGACGCAAAAGGACGTAAATGCGCTACAATCTGTGCTCGATTTTAGTCGCAGCTAAGCTAAAAGAGATATTTAAAATTATAGCGACTTTTTTTATCATCATTAAGGATCAGCAGTGGAATTATTAGTAACAGAATGTTTGGGGAAACCATTGCGGCTGGAGGGGTCTATGGCCGGCTGGCAACAATTATATTGGGATAACCAACTAGTGGCGCAACAAGCCGCCAGCAGCGATGATAATGAAACTCACAGCCACCAGTTTCAATTGCAATCCGGTGAGCAACAAATCGATTGTCAGTTGCAGGTGAATTTGCAATGGCAACCATTTTTGATCAGCTACCAGTTATTAATCGATGACCAAGTGATTGGCACAGGTGAGCGCAATACTGCTGATATTGAAATGCAAACCCCAGTGGTCAAGCCAGTGGTAAAACAAAAATTCAGCTTAGTCGGCCTGGCATCACTGGGATTTAAGTTACTAAAAAGCGCCAAGGCGGTTAAAGTCCTGTTTGCCGGTGCCAGTTTAGCCGCATACAGCTGGCTGTTTTCCTTTGAATTTGCGCTGGCGTTAATTGGCTGCCTGGTGTTTCACGAATACGGCCACATCCGCGCTATGAAGTATTTTAAGATGCCGACCAAGGGGATTTATTTGATTCCCTTCCTCGGGGGCTTGGCCATGAGCGACAGCAAAATCAACACCCGCTGGCAAGATGTCGTTATCTCTATTATGGGGCCAACCTTTGGCCTGTTGCTGTCTGTATTAGCGCTGTTTGCCTACTGGCTGACAGAGCTGCCCTTTTTTGCCGCCCTCGCCTCTTTCAATGCATTGCTGAATCTGTTCAATTTATTGCCGATACTGCCCTTAGATGGCGGACATATCCTGAAAAGCATCAGCTTTTCCTTTAATTCAAAAGTGGGCATTGCGCTATGTGCATTGGCTGCAGCACTGGGCATATACCTAAGTTTTACCTTCCATTTAAGTTTACTGGCGATCATGTTGTTGATCGGTAGTGCCGAAATACTGTTTGAGTGGCGCTCCAGGCACTTTACCCACTTGTTACCTCTGGACAGATACGGGCAAATATTTTCTACGCTCTGGTATCTGGCAACGGTCGGACTTTTATTAGCAGTGATCTTCATCGTGGCCAGCAGCGATGACCCTATGCTGAGCCTGCCGTTGAAAATATTAAATAGTTAAACTCACTGTTTTTAAGCACTATGATCTTGAGCAGCCCCAGAACTGTTATTTGCTGCGCTGATCTTTATCCTGATCAGCAGTGATCTACCTTATGCTGAGCCTGGCATTAAAAACATTAGACAGTTAAGCAGTGCAACAAACATTATCAGTGAATGCGCAGTATTCAGCTACCGACTACTGAGCTATAATGTGCGGCCTTATTGCCATGCTGCTAATAACAAGCTCCCATACAAGGAAAACAGTAACGCTATGAACCCAGAGTTATTAAAGTTACAGCCCTATCCTTTTGAAAGGTTGGCGGCCTTAAAAGCTTCTGTGACTCCAGTGGCGCTTAAACACATTGCATTTTCCATTGGCGAGCCCAAACACCCATCACCCACTTTCGTCGCTGCCGCAATTAACGATAACATTGGTGGTTTGGGGGTTTATCCCTCCACCAAAGGTATACCTGAGCTCAGTCAGGTTATCGCCAACTGGTGCCAGAAAAGGTTTCATTTAAAACCCGCCAGCTTAGACCCGGCGGTCAATGTGGTACCAGTGAATGGCACCCGCGAAGCTATTTTTTCCTTTGTGCAAGCCGCAGTCAGTCGTAGCGATGATGCCTTAGTCGTCTGCCCTAACCCTTTTTATCAGATTTACGAGGGCGCCGCCTATCTGGCCGGAGCGCAACCGCACTACTTAAATTGCCTGGCAAAAAATAATTTCATTGCCGATTACGATGCTGTACCCGCTGATATCTGGCACCGCTGTCAGCTGCTGTTTATCTGTTCACCGAGTAATCCGACCGGCGCCGTTACCGATTTAGAGACCTTAAAGAAGTTAATTAAACTCGCTGACAAGTACGATTTTATTATCGCCAGCGATGAGTGCTACTCAGAAATTTACTTCGATGAAGCCCAGCCTCCGGTGGGTTTGTTACAGGCCTGCGCGATTCTCGGCCGCAACGATTATGCCCGCTGCGTGGTCATGCACAGTTTATCTAAACGCTCTAACTTACCCGGACTCAGATCAGGGTTTGTCGCCGGTGATAAAAAACTGCTGCAACCTTTCATGCAGTACCGCACTTACCACGGTTCGGCGATGCCGGTGCAGCATCAGCACGCCTCGATTGCCGCCTGGGGCGACGAGCAGCACGTACAACAAAATCGTCAGATCTACCGTCAGAAATTTACTGCAGTACTGGAAATTTTGGGTCCGGTATTAGACGTTCAACAGCCCGATGCAAGCTTTTATCTATGGGCCAAAACGCCGATTGATGACGAAGTATTTGCCCGACAATTGTTTGCCCAGCAAAACCTGACCTTGCTACCGGGCAGTTATCTCAGCCGAGAGATTGCCGGTCAAATCCCCGGCAAGAACTATGTGCGCATGGCGCTGGTGGCAACGATGGATGAATGTTTAGAAGGTGCGATGAGAATTCGCAGTTTTGTAGAATCACTCAATTTGGAGTCTGATTAAATGAGCGTCAAGCTGTATGGCATTAAGAATTGCGACACCATTAAAAAGGCCAAAAAGTGGCTGGAGCAACAGAACATTGAATATAAGTTTCACGACTATCGCAGCGACGGCATAGACAGAGACTTACTGAACGGCTTTTTGCAGACCCAGGCCTGGGATCTGCTGCTCAATAAGCGCGGTACCACCTGGCGTCAACAGAGCGACGAAATAAAGAACAACATTGACCAAAAATCTGCGATCGATCTGATGCTGGAGCACCCGGCCATGATCAAACGCCCCGTTTTAGTCACCCCAACAACAGTGCTGGTCGGTTTTAAAGCCGATCAATACCGAGACATTTTTTCTGCTGAGAAGTAGATCAACCGGAGAGTAATATGAGTTTTTTTGCATTTGGCATAGGTATCGGCACCCAGTCTTCAAGTGGCGATTGGCTGGAAGTTTACTACAACAAACCACTGTTAAATCCGTCTGAGCAGCTGATTAAAGCGGTCGGAGAATGCGTCGGCTACGAAGCGGGCGAAGATGCTGCTATCGAGATCTGCCATGAACAACTCAAAGACATTGAAGTGGCACTATTGAGCATCGGTGAAGAGTCACAGGCGGAAGTTGTGGAAATTTTAAAAGGCACCGCTGAGCCACTAGTGATTACTATTTTGGCCACTGACAGTGCACCGGCATCGACGCCTGAAGCCTATTTAAAACTGAGCATGTTATCTTCCCGCCTGGTACAACCTCACCATATTGATCTGACCGGCCAGTTTGCACTTTTACCTAACGTCGCCTGGACCAATGAGGGGGCGATTTCCCTGGAAGATCTACCTAGACGGCAGCTGTCTGCACGCGCTCAAGGGCGCGTTCTGGATGTTATATCCGTGGATAAATTTCCGAAAATGACCAACTACGTTGTGCCTAGTGGAATACGCATTGGCGATGCATCCCGAGTGCGTTTAGGTGCTCACGTTGGTGACGGCACTACCGTAATGCACGAGGGCTTCATAAACTTCAATGCCGGCACTTTGGGAGTGGGCATGATCGAGGGCCGGGTCTCCGCTGGAGTAGTAGTCGGTAACGGTACTGACATTGGTGGTAGCGCCTCAACCATGGGTACTCTCTCCGGTGGCAACTCTGTGGTTATCTCTATAGGTGAAAACTGCCTGCTAGGAGCCAATTCAGGTTTGGGGATTCCACTGGGCGACAGATGTACTATTGAAGCGGGCCTGTATGTTACCGGTGGTGCCAAAGTCACGATTCTCGATGAAAACAATGTCGAAGTTTCTACCGTTAAAGCGTCAGAGCTGGCCGGTAAGTCAGACTTACTGTTCCGCCGCAATTCACAATCTGGTCGCATTGAAGTAAAAACCAATAAGTCGGCTATCGAACTAAACGAAGCACTGCACAAGCATAACTAAGCTGTAGCGGCGGCGGCCCAACCGAAATTGGGCTGCCTGTTTAATTTTCTCACTTCACTTTCCCAGCAAAGAGTATCAGCATGAATCAATCTGCCACTATCGAACTCGCCTGCGACCTTATCTCGCGTAAATCTGTCACCCCAGAAGATGCAGGTTGTCAGGATGTATTGATTGAGCGCTTACAAAAAATGGGCTTTGAGATAGAAAAAATGCCCTTTGCTGATGTGAAAAATTTTTGGGCCAGACGCGGTACTAAAGGCCCCTTGCTGTGCTTCGCCGGACATACCGATGTAGTGCCCAGTGGCCCACTGGACAATTGGAGTACCGATCCATTTACCGCCACTATTCAAGAGGGCTACTTGCACGGTCGTGGCGCGGCGGACATGAAAGGCGGAATTGCCGCTTTCATAACCGCCCTGGAGCGTTTTCTCGAGCACCACCAGGATCACAACGGCTCTATTGCCCTGCTGATCACCAGCGATGAAGAGGGCCCTTTCATCAATGGCACCACCAGAGTGATAGACACTTTAGAAGCGCGAAACGAAAAAATTGACTGGTGTGTGATCGGCGAGGCATCCAGTACCGCCAAACTCGGCGATGTGATTAAAAATGGTCGCCGTGGCTCACTCAGCGGAAAATTAAAAGTACAAGGTGTGCAAGGGCATGTCGCCTACCCGCACTTAGTAAAAAACCCGATTCATTTATCCGCTGCTGCTATCGCAGAAATCACCGCAGAGCAATGGGATCAGGGCAATGAGTTTTTCCCACCGACCAGTTTTCAAATATCCAACTATCATTCGGGTACTGGCGCCAACAACATAGTACCGGGAGAAGCGATAATAGATTTTAATTTCAGATTTTCCACCGAATCTAACGAAGCGCAGCTCAAGTCCCGGGTACACGCGATACTCGACAGCTACCAATTGGATTACGAAATCGACTGGGCTTTCTCAGGTAACCCTTTCCTGACGACCGGCGGCGAGTTGATCGATGCCAGTATTGCGGCGATCAAATCTGTCACTGGGTTGGATACCGAGCTATCGACTTCAGGGGGAACTTCAGACGGTCGCTTTATCGCACCGACCGGTGCGCAAGTGATAGAGCTAGGGCCAATTAACGCCACTATTCACAAAGTTAATGAGTGCGTTAAAACCGATGATTTAGATACTTTATCTAATGTCTACGAAAATATTTTAGCCCGGTTGTTAGTCGATCAATCATGAGTGCATCCATTTTAGCTTGCCCACTGTGCCAACAACCGCTGCAGCAAGATGACAAAGTGCTGAGCTGCGCCAGTAACCACTGTTTTGATCAGGCCAAGCAGGGCTATTGGAATTTACTGGCAGTACAGCAAAAGAAATCCAAAGATCCCGGTGACAATCCGAGCATGGTTGAGGCGCGCCGTAATTTTTTAGAATTAGGTTACTATCGGCCACTGGCCGATAGTATCGCTGCAACCTTAGCAGACGAGCTGGCAAGCAATGCCACTGCGCAGATTTTAGACATGGGCTGCGGCGAGGGTTACTACACTGATCACTGGCAAAAATCCCTGGTCCAGCTGCAGTTGCACCCTGATTTTATCGGCTTAGATATTTCCAAACACGCAATAAAGGCCGCCACCAGACGCAACAAAACGATTACTTGGTTAGTGGCTAGCGGCGCCAGAATGCCCATTGAGCTAGCCAGTTTAGATGTGTTGACCGTTGTTTTCAGTCGCCTGATGCCACAGCCGTTTGCCAATGTTCTTAAAACTGATGGCCTGTTACTGTTAGTCTGGCCCAGTAGTAAACACTTACTGCAATTAAAACAGGCGCTGTACAGCGATCTGAAAGAGTCCCAATACGATCCCCAAGCAGAGCTAGATGCGTGCTTTAGCTGCCAGTCACAGGCCTTATTGGAATTCGATTTTCAGCTGCGAGATGAGCAACATTTAATAACCTTGCTACAAATGACTCCACACGGTCAGAGAGTCAACCAACAACAACAGCAGACTATTTTTCAGACATTGCCGATCAATCTAACATTCAGTGTCAATATTGGTTTATTCAGGAAACGCGCCGCGACTTAAGTAGCTAAAAATGATGAAACACAACAAGACATTTCGCCAGCGACTAACCTTTCGACTGCAGCAACAAGCAGTGAAAACTCAGCAGAATTTGAGTTTAATTCTGATCGGTTTTTTTATGTCGCTGCTGGGGATTGGTCTGGTGATGGGCGGCGAGTTTTTAGTCTATAACATACTGCACCGCGAGCTGGTGGCGCTAGCCGGTGTCATCATCATTGGCATTGGCTGTCTGTTGGCGCTGGTAGGCTATTTGAGCATGAGTCTGTTGAAAATTTTTTACGTCATTACTAAAGATGATCAACCCCCTAAAAAATAACCTTGCGCTAACTGCACCCTCTGCTGTCATCGAAAGACTGCGCTGTTAACAATGCCTATTTGCCCTGCGGCAATACAGCTACCACGGCGGATTTCTTATCCCTCCAGCTTACAGTGCCGACAATCGCAGACAACAATATTGCAGCCAGCAGATAAAAATACGTCACTAATTCAGCGGCTAATAGTACTCCGGCCAACAGTGCCCCCAGCGCCGCGGCGAAATCCCGCCATAAAGTGAAGTCATTTAAGCTGGCTTTCCTCAAGTTCAGGTCACTGTGTTTATCCGTTAATATTTTTGGCATCAAAATCATAAAGAGCCCCTGGCCGACTATTGCGAATAAACTGGCACTGAGCAGTGCGGAACTCGCCAGTAACCAAGCTGATAGCAACATCATCAGTACGCTATAGTTCAACCAACGGCTAGCGTCTTGCATCTGTGAATATTTAACCACCACTAAACCCAGCAACAAATTGAAGCCGCGTTTGGCTACCACTAACATGGCCGCCATCGCCAGCGCCTGTTGCTCGGAGCTACCGGCGCTAATCAGTAGTGGTGCCAATACCACTATCCACACCGCATCAAACAACAGACAAAAAGCAAAAGTAAGAAAGTGCTGATAATTAACTTTCGGCAACCATCCTTGCTTAGTACCGCGCTGTTCTATGCGTTCATCAGTCAATAGGAGTGCCGGGATAAATGCCAATAAACACAGTACCAGTGATATCGCTATGATCATTTGCGCCGAATAATGCTGATTAATCAGCGGCACTGCCAACAGCACTAACAGTGGTCCCAGTTCTTGGACTGCCGCGTACCAACCCATATTTTTCAAACTATGGGCTGGATCTTTAGTGGCGCTATACAAACAGCTAAGCCTCAACAATCCGTAGGCAAAACCCCATAACATCCGCGCTATTAGCAATACCCAGGGCCCCAGTGGAAATAAAAACAGGGCGCAGCCTACAGTGGCAAAAAAAACCGCCAAGAGTGCCGCCCTGCGACCGCCTAATAGTGCATAACTATAGACAATCAATGGGTTTAAGAGAATGCGCAAAAATCTATTGGCTGATAGTAGAATCCCCACCCAAATAATAGTGAGCATAAAATCCGAAAAATAGATCGGCAGTAATAGATACAGCACTGCGTCAGAAACCAGTGCCAAGGTTAAAGTTGTGCTGGCTAAAATCGTCTGTTTTGTGGCTGTATGCATTATTTTATCTACTTTATGCCTAGCAATTAGTTTGCAGGCTCAGTGGTTTAACAACCACTTTGAATTTCACGGGCTAAGGTATATTGGCTTTTGTTTTCCGAATATCTATGGGTTAGCATCGCTGATGAGCCACGCAATAAGATAGTCATTCTAAACAATTCTTCCAATACATCTATCACTCTATCTCTATAGGGAGACTCTTTTAATTTCCCCGCTGCATCGAACTGCTGATAAGCTTTGGGGATCGATGACTGGTTGGGAATAGTGAACATGCGCATCCAACGGCCTAAAATACGCATGTTATTCAACACATTAAAGGATTGAGAGCCGCCATTCACTTGCATCAATGCTAACGTTCTCCCCTGAGTGGGCCGCAGAGAGCCGTCACTGAGCGGAATCCAGTCGATTTGATTTTTAAATACTGCGCTCATATTGCCATGCAGCTCCGGAGAGCTCCAGAGCATGCCCTCTGACCAGTTTGCCAACTCGCGCAGCTGCTGTACTTTTAGATGATCCACAGCTGTACTTTGATACACCGGCAGACCGCAGGGGTCGAAAACTTTCACTTGGGCACCAAAACTGCGCAGGATTTCGGCACTCTCTAAGGCTAATTTTTTACTGTAAGACCCTTCTCTGAGTGAGCCGTAGAGGACTAAAATTCGCGGCGCATGATTAATTGCTGGTAGCAGCGCAATCTCAGCATTAACACTTTTAAGATTGTGCTCAGGTAATTGATAAATACTCATACGACTCTCTCTGTTTTTAATTCGTTAATTCTAGTTTTATCGAATCAATTGAATAATAAAAAAGACTGATGCTCTGCTCAGCCCTAATCGCTTTGCTGCGAGCAGCATTCTTCCAGTAAAAAATCTATCAGTCTATCCAGCTTATCAAACTGAGCGAAACAGCGCAGCACCCTGCCCTCACGCACTTGTTTAACAAGACCTACTTGCACTAGCTTATTGATATGGTGCGACAAGGTAGACCCGGGCACCTGCAATTGCTCTTGCAAAGAAGACACCGGCTGCCCGCCGCTGCCCGCTTTGACTAAAATGCGGTAAACTCCCAAGCGGGTGACATGACCTAATTCTGCCAATTGGCTGGCGGCTAATTCTAATTTCATGCCTGCAGTTTAAAAGCTGTGCCAAGAAAAATCAATATATTTCTAGAATTATCGAAATATATGATTCCCAGTAATCTATTCGCTGCTGCCAGCCTTGAGCGTTTGCGCTTATTGCAGCTAAGCATTAAATGCGTACCTTAATTTAGCGGCAGATCTATTGAGGGTAAATTTTAACAAAAAAAGGTTACCCTTAAAAATGACAAGAACCCTGTTCCCCTGTGTTCTAAGTGACACTTACAACCCAGGAGAGAGTGAAGTTAAGCAAATAAGTAAGTTATTGGGTTATCTTACGAGCCAGCCAACAGCAACGATAATGAGAACTAATTGCAATAACGCTCTGTTATTGTTTTGCGCTGTGCATTTCATCCCGCTCCAACTGCTGAAAAATATCTTTAATTGCCGCCTGCAAACAAGAGTAGTGAGACAGTCCAGGGTATTCCTGCAAATGACATTCAGCGGTTATTGCATCCCGTAAATAATGGGCCATGGCCAGTGGAGACCAATTATCAGACTGCCCATGATAGAGGTAAGTATTCACTTGCAGTTTCCCCAGCTGCTCTCTCCAAGGTGCTACATAGGCTTTAACATCACGGATATAGCCGCTGATATCCGCGCTAAAGCTCTCAGCCAGGATAGGCAGCAACAATTTTTGGAACTCTGCGCTTTCCGCCAATATTCGGTCTTGGCCGCGGGCACTGGCAAACAACATTTTGCATAACAACTTAGGGACAAATCTCGCCAGCAATCGCTGCCAGTAACTCAGCACAGTAAATAGCACGGGAGCCTTTTGCGCCAGTTTAAACACAGCGGCACCGGCCATACCCGGCAAAAAATTTCCACCCTCTAAAGGCGCGGCCGCAGAAATTAAATGCAAACTAGCCAGCTGTTGTTTCAATAGCAGAGCAACTTCTATCGCGACATGACAGCCTATGGAAAAACCGATCAAATCGATTTTCTGTCCTTTACTGATAGAAAGTACTTGATCCGCCAGCAGCTGATAATAGCGCTCTGAGCTGATCGCTGGATCTATAGAAAAGCGTTTAAAACTGATAATGCATCGCGACTGTGCGCTCACCGCTTGATCAAACATCGCCACTTCAGCGGGGCTTCCCGGCACTCCGTGAAAATAGAATACTTTTCTAGCTCGGTTATCTGTGTACTTCTCAATCTGCAACTTGTACACCTCTTAAGGGTAAAACATCAGCCTGAATGACTTAGGGCAATGGCAATTTGTGGATTCACAGAGTTGATTAAACGGCTGCCCTTCGCCACTTAGTTATCAATTAGCCAGCCTTTTTCGCAGGCCTGGTCTAGCTGTTGGTTTACATACTCCCAGAGCTTAGGTGCCAGCCCCTGCAGGTAAATATTACGCTGCAATACTTGCTGTCTGGTCACTTTATTGATCGCCCAACTGCCACCTTGGTTGGCCATGTTTTGCACTAGGGGTAGAATTCTATCCATGGCCTTGGCGAAGCGTGCATCTGTAGTTTCCGCGCTCTCAAACTCTAACCACAACTGCAGAAACTGTTGCGATTGCGGCTGTGGCAGCAACCCAAATATACGTTCTGCCGCTTGTATTTCTTTCTGCTCTTGGGCGGCAAATAGCTGCGGGTCATCGAAGGCAAACAAGTCTCCGGCATCGATTTCTACAATGTCATGAATCAGTAACATGCTGACCACTTTGTTGATATCTACTTCATCTTCAGCATATTCCTGTAATACTTGCGCCGTCAGAGCAATGTGCCAACTGTGCTCGGCACTGTTCTCCTGGCGGTTGTTGTCACTCTTGACCATAGTGCGGCGATAAATAGCCTTGAGCCGATCAATTTCAAAAATAAATGCTAATTGACTGTCTAGTTTTTGCATGGTATTTCCCTGTATTTTCTATGCCAGAACAGCAGAATTCAGAGACTCGCTGCGCTGACCTTTAATCTCACTTCTGAGCGAGAGTAATAGTACTAATAAAATCAACCATCTCCGCCAGTACCCGCTCTTGGGCTTCGGCGTGCGGACTGTGGCCGCAATCCTCAATCATCAGTGCAAAGCTGGGACCCAGAGTTTTCTCAACGATAGAGGCGACTTGGAGCTGCGATCCATATTGATCATCTACCCCTTGTATCGCCAATAACGGCACTTGGATACTGGGCAGCAAATATTCAATATTCCAACTTGCAAACGCCGGTTTTAGCCAGGTTTGCGACCAGGCTTTAAAAATAGCAGCTGTTTTATCACCGTGAAATTTTTCCAGTGCACTCAATTTCCCGGCATCGTAAGCCGCATCTGCCGCTTTAATTCCGGTAATTGTTTCGGGCTCAACAAAGACATGCGCCGCTTCGCTAATCAGACCTTTTAACATTGGAGGCTGCTGCGCAGCAAAAATCAAACTAATGCTCGCACCGTCCGAGTGTCCAACTAATATGTAGCTGCGCTCTCCTAGCAGCACAGCCAATATTTGCGGCAACTCTTGTAATGCGTATTCATGCATATAGTGAACAGTGCGCTCCTTGCGCAGCGTTGAAGACTGCCCATAACCCAAGCGATCGTACACCAGGCCAGGACAAGCAGTTAAACTGCATAACCGCTGCGGGAAATTCTTCCACATAGCCGTGCAGCCAAGCCCTTCATGGAGAAACACCAGATAAGGTTTATCCGGGTCGCCCTCAATGAGCTGGTAGTGCAATTGATAGTCATCGGCCAACTTTAATATACTCAAGCCTCACTCCTTAATAAATCGCAGAGCGCTCAGCTTATTAGCAAAAGAAATTAATATCAAAGTAAAAACTACCGACAATGCACGAATCAACCTAGCTATTCACAACCCTCTGCAAAAAAATCAAAAAACTGCGGATCGAAAAACCCAATAGCCAGTTGCTTGCAACTTGCCAAATAAGGCTAGCAAGGTTCACACTAGATCTGTTGAGTGCCTGAAAAGAAAACCTAAAAAAAAAGGCAACCCATCTGGGTTGCCTATAAATGACAAGAACCGTGTATGCTTCCCTATTGACTAAATAGATACTTAATCAATCTGGAAAAGTGAAGTTAACTTGATATGAGCTATCGAGTTATCTTGCGAGCCAGATAATAGTATCGCTAATGAGAATGATTTGCAACACTGTTTATAAAAATATTATACTACTAAATACTAATGACTTAGAACATAATTACCCGTTCCAAAAAAATTAATCCAAATGAAGACTAATTACAACATGAACCATTTTATTGAAATTTTCCGTGCCACCGATGAATGGGGCAATGTTCATGTCATGAGCGATATTGATAACTATTACCTGACATTTGGCGCAGGTGGCCAGCAAAGCGGCATGCAGATAAGCAAACCCGATCGTCTATTGTTTCAATATACTCAGGCGATGATGCTGTCACTGCTGTTCACTCCAAAGGCACAGAGCGCCATTTTATTAGGACTAGGAGCCGGGTCTATTGCTAAGTCACTGTTACTGAGCAGCGAAACCATCAAAATAACCGGGGTGGAATTACGCCAACAAGTGAAAGAAATTGCCTACCAATGGTTTGACTTACCGAGATCTGAGCGCTTGCAAATAAAAATCGGTGATGCCTTTGCGTTCATTAAAGACACAGAACAGCGCTGTGATTTACTGTTTGTTGACTTGTACTTGGATAGCGGGCTGCAAAACTCACTGGCCAGTAAAAAGTTTATCCGCCATTGTTACAATGTGCTGAATACTAATGGCACATTAGTATTGAACTTATGGGATGAAGGTAAAGGTTACTTACCTTTTAATCTGGATTACCTAGAGCAGACTTTTACTTCACAGTCGCTACTGGTGGTAACTGATGAGGGCAACATCATCGTAATTATCGGCAAAGATTTCCAGGCTGACCCCCACCCGAGAAGATTACAAAGCGAAGCAAAAAAATTAGCTGAGAAGTTAGATATTCCGCTGCAGCGATTATTGAACCAATTACAAGTTAGAAATTGATTAACACTAGCGCCGCATAGCATCGCCAACTGCGAAGCTTATACTTGGAAACAGCACATTTAAGATGTAAATAAACGCAGTTAAAGGGTTATGCCGTTTTCAGGTCGAACCGCTTTCCAATATTTTTTGCGCCAGTAAATATTATCCAGTGCAGAAATCATCACCCCTTTTTTCTCTGATACGTGCATAAACTTATTGCCATTTACGACCACCCCAACATGACGCACTGAACGGGAAGTTTTAAACAGCACTAAATCGCCAGGGACTAATTCTGCTTTATTAACACTTTTCCCTATCGCCGCCAGCCCTAAGGTAGTGCGCGGCACTTTCACTGCAAAAACAGATTGGTAGGCATTTTTAACAAAAGTTGAGCAGTCTATCCCCTTGCGACTGTTGCCGCCCAAACGATAGGGAGTTCCCTGCCAGTCACTGAAATAGCCCAATAATTTCTTTTCTACTTGCTGCAACGGATGGCTAGGCTGCACTTCAGTAAAGACTGTCTGCGTTGAAGTTTTTTGCGATTGACTGGCACAGCCAACCAGCACCAGTGCCAATAACAGCATCGAGAAGTTTTTTAACAGGCGAGAAAAAGGACTGAATTGCATCTATCGTTAACCATACACTTGTACATATCCCACTAAGGCACAGAAAAATAACACCTTAGAGAACACAGAAAAAACGCTAGGATATTATAAAAAGCCGGAAATTAAAAGCAGCCGTTATTATCTGCCCCTGAACAGAGACAATAATTAACCGAATGGCTGGATATGTCGATAGCTGTTGTATCTTCTGTGTACCCTTCAGAGTACTGCTAATCTGTAGCATCTGCCTTAAGTGAATATTTAACTGCCAGCATCTGACAAAATACCCTGCTATTCTGCTAAAATAGCGCATATTTTTTTGATCAGAGATTGCAAATTGTGTTTAATGACCACCAACTGCACGAACGACTTAATAAGGCGTTGCGCGCATTAAACTTCGATACCCCCACTAAAGTCCAACAGGCCACCTTAGCTGATACCTTGCAAGGCAGAGATGTACTGGTGACTTCAGAGACGGGCAGCGGCAAAACCGCGGCCTTTTTAATACCGCTTTTGGATAAACTGCTAAACGTTAAAGCACCTGGATATGAGGCCAGAGCACTGATTTTAACGCCAACCAGAGAGCTGGCGCTGCAAGTACATCAGCACTTGGAACAACTGGCTCAGTTTACCTTTATAAAAGGGGATACGGTCTGCGGCGGAGAAGAATTTAAACCTCAGGCAGCCCGCTTGCGAAAAAACCCGGAAATTTTAATCGCCACACCCGGACGGCTTATCGATCACTTAGATCGAGCCACTATCAACTTATCCGACATTGAAGTACTCATTCTGGATGAAGCTGATCGCATGTTGGACATGGGCTTTGAAGAAGATGTGACACGTATCATTCAATGCTGTCCGCAGCAACGTCAAACTATGCTGTTTTCCGCCACTTTATCGCAATCTGAAATGCCTGCTTTTATCGGTTCCAGCCTTACCGATCCGGCAGTTCATCAGCTGAGTAGTCACAGAGAAGTACACAATAAGATTACCCACCAGATAATCACCGCCACCGATGACCAGCTAAAAGATAAGCAGCTGGTGTCACTGCTACACAAACAGAGTTACGACAAAGCTATCGTCTTCACTAATACTATAGTCGAAGCCGCCAGACTCAATGGCTATGTACGTCGTTTCGGTATCAGAGCGGGGATACTGCACGGCGATCTGACTCAAGAGCAACGCAAACACGTTGTTAATTTAGTTAAAAATGGCACTTTGAAAATATTGATCGCCACAGATGTTGCAGCACGCGGTATTGATATCCGTGGCGTAGACCTAGTGATCAACCGTGATATGCCCCGCAGTGGCGATGATTACATCCACCGCACTGGTCGTACTGGCCGCGCCGGCGAACAGGGAACAGCGATATCACTGATCGACCCCAGCGAATGGAACTTGATGGCCAGCATCGAACGCTACCTTAAAACCAAGTTCGAAAAACGTCAGATTAAGGGGTTGGAGGGTAGCTACAGCGGGCCGAAAAAACTTAAATCTTCAGGCAAAGCAGCGGGCACTAAGAAAAAGAAACTGGCCAAAAAACTTGCCGCCAAGCCCGGTAAGAAATCAGCTAAAGACAAAAAGAAAGTTAAAAAGAGGACTGCCCCAGTCATTATTGACGATGGAATGCAGCCCTTTAGCAGAAAAAAGCCCTAGCTTGTGTAACAAAAACCAAAGCAGCCACAGGCTGCTTTTTGGCTTGCGGTGTTTATTTACCTCTCCGACTAGACCCTTTTCGTTCTTCCAGATCAAACATATGTTGATGTAAATACGGGATCAGCCTCTTGATTGGGATAGGCTCTAACAACCAGTTTCCCTGCAGATAATCACAATTTAATTGCTTCAGTTGCTCGGCCACTATATCGTTTTCTACCCCTTCTGCGACCACCAGTTTGCCTAAAGACTTTGCCAGGGTTAGCACTACTTCTACCAGAGTGCGGTCCTTATCATTAATCTGCATTCCCTGAATCAAACTGGAGTCAATTTTTAAAATTTCCGCCGGATAAGTCCGCAGATAATTAATCGCCGAGTGGCCGGTACCAAAATCATCGATGGCGAACTCAACACCCATCTCGCGCATTGCGTTTACCACACTGATACGTATAGATTTTTTATCCATTAACAGCGCTTCAGGTATCTCAAATATAAATTTGTCACCGGTGACATAATTTTCACTGAGAATGCCTTTCCAACGCTCAAATGCCTGGCTTGAATAATATTCACTGATAGAGTGATTGATAGCAATTTTAACATCAATATCACCCTCGTTGAGCCGTCTTATGTCACGACACGCCTGGCTAAAGGCCCAGTTGCCGATATCCCTGATAACCCCGGTTTTTTCGGCCACTGGAATGAATTGATCGGGCATCACTAGGCCTTTTTGCGGATGATTCCAGCGTATCAGTGCTTCGCATATGTCGATAGTCTCAGTTTTGAGATTCAAAACAGGTTGGTAGTAGAGTTCGAACTCTTGCTGTTGCAGGCCGCGAACTAAATCGGCGTGAATCGCCAGATACTCTTCCGCCTGCTCCCGCATGCCCTCATTGAAGAAAAAGTGCTGGTTGCGCCCAGCTCTTTTAGCCGCGTACATGGCCTGATCAGAGTGGTGCAGTAAAGAAGCCACATCATGTCCATCTATAGGATACATAGCGATGCCCAAACTGACGGTAATAAACTGTTGTTGTCCGGCGAACTCTATCGGTTGTTGTAAGTGTTTTTTTATTTTTTCAGCCAGTAAATCGGCCTTGATTACATCATCTACATCGCGGGCGACGAAGATAAATTCATCTCCGGAAATACGCGCCACCAAATCGGAATTTTTCGCGGCAAATTCAAGGCGCGCAGCGAATTCGGTCAAGATGGCATCACCGGCCCCCTGCCCTAGCTGATCATTCATCTGCTTAAAATAATCAATATCCATAAAGAAAACAGCAAAATCAGATTGATCTCGCTGCGCTTCTTCAATGACTTCGCGCAGGCGGCGCGAAAAATGATAACGGTTCGGCAGCCCTGTTAACAAGTCGAAATTAGCCCGGTAAGCGCCCGCCTTCACATCGACACTACGCTGTTTATAAATGCAGATAATCCGATAGCTTAGCCAAGAGAGTGCGGCTGATAGTATCGCTGCGACAAACCAAATCAGGCTGGAATTCAACGCACTGTTTTGGCTGATTAACGTGCGGATTTTCCAGTTGATATCGCCTACCGGCAAGGTAACACTGTTAACTTGTCCAGCACTTAGCAGTTTTTTTCCAGAGGCTCTAAAGATACTTTTGCCACTGCCAGGTACTCTGACTACAAATGGCAATTGATAGTGATGACCTTGAAACACTGCAGAGTTAAAATAGCCGGATAAATCCAGCTCTAGGGAGACTACTCCATTATTTTCGTCACTGATCTCTTGCCGAAACAGTGGCGCATGCAATATTAACTTGTTAACCCCGCCACGTTTTGAACTGCTTTGGGCAATAAATTTAACACTCAAAGATTGTGTTGCGACTTTAACCCTTTCCAGTACCTCCCAATCCATTTTATTGCTTATAGATCTGCCGGCAATGGCCGGATAAGTATAGGTAGGAATTCCGCCCGGGGACCAAGTCAGCGATTTAGCATACCTTTGCTGCCCCAGTAACTTCTTCGCTTGCAGGTCAAAGCTCTGCTCAGTGATTGGCTGGGATTTGATAATAGCAATTCGCAACTCTTGTAAGGTCGAATTACTTACAGCAATTAAATCCACTAACTGCTGTTTCACCAACATTGATTGCTCTATCGCAGCCATTTTTGCGATGGCAGTTTGCCGCTCACTGAGGATATATAAAAACAGGCTGACAATCAGCATAAGTACAACGCCAATGGCAGCGGCACTGAACATTGGCCCATAACCTTTAGTCAGCATATTCTCTATGTTGCCAGCCCCAGCTGCCCCACTGGACAACATCTTTTCTGAGCCTATGTATCTACGCTCTTGTGTTCGCATAGGAATCCATATCACTTTGTTGGCAATATCTTATTATACTCTTCGCCATAGTGACTGCGCTGCTAAGGTGGAAATTGCAGTCGAGCAACAGCCGTTTTTTATCGATCAAATAACTTTACCTGGGTTCATAATATTATCCGGATCCAGGGCTTTTTTCAGCGCTTTCATCAGCGGCACTGCCGAGGGCAGCTCACGTAGTAAATACTGTTTTTTCCCCAGGCCGATGCCGTGTTCACCTGTGCAAGTTCCGCCCATCTCCAGCGCTCTGAGGATTAACCGGTCATGAAATTCATCCACCAGCGCCATCTCCTGCTTATCTTCTGGGAAGACAGTTGGGGCGACATGGAAGTTACCATCGCCAACATGACCGACAATCGGCATACTAAAGCCGGTACTGCTGATATCTGCTTTGGTCTCAAGAATACATTCTGCCAGGCGGGAAATAGGCACGCAGACATCCGTTGCCAGTATTTTAGAACCGGGCCGCTGCGCTAAAGTGGCGTAGGCAAAATCGTGTCTGGCACGCCATAACTTGTTTCTGTCTTCAGTGCGTAACGCCCAGGAAAATCCATTGCCGCCGTGTTCAGCAGCCAACTCTTGCACTGTTTCAGCCTGCTCCTGGGTCGAAGCTTGACTGCCGTGAAACTCCATAAACAGATGTGGGACATGCGGATAATCGTAATCGTTATAATCGTTAATAACTTTGATCGCCTGCTCATCTAACAGCTCAATACGGGCGATAGGCACCCCCATTTGAATCGTTTCTATGACAGTATCAACCGCACCCTTGAGGGTTTTAAAGCCGCAGACCGCAGCGGCGATACTTTCCGGGATAGTATGTAAACGCAAAGTAATCTCGCAAATGACCCCTAAAGTACCTTCCGAGCCAATAAATAACCGGGTCAAATCATAACCTGCGGCTGACTTTCTGGCTCTGGTACTGGTGGTTACTATTGCACCATCGCTGGTCACTACCGTTAAACTTAGCACTGCTTCACGCATAGTACCGTAGCGAACAGCATTGGTACCCGATGCCCGGGTCGCGACCATACCACCAATGGAAGCGTTAGCACCTGGATCTACAGGAAAAAACAGTCCTGTGTCACGAAGGTAATCATTCAGTTGTCTGCGGGTAACACCTGCCTGCACAGTGCAATCCATATCTTCTGCTGAGACTCTGGTAATCTCAGCCATCAAACTCATATCTATACACAGTCCGCCATGTATCGCACTGACTCCACCTTCTAAAGCCGTACCGGTACCGAAGGGAATAACTGCTAAGCGATATCGGGCGCAAATCTTAACGATCTCTGCTACTTCTTCATTGCTCTGCGGAAAAGCCACAGCATCAGGTGGGTATGTTTTGTGAAAAGATTCGTCATGACCGTGATGGTCGCGAACAGCGGCAGAAGTCGATAACCTCTCTGCCAGTAAAGAAGATAACTCTGTTATCGCCTTGGCAAGACTTGCAGGATTTTCTACAGCAGTATCAATCTGTGACATAGAGTTAACTCTTTATTTTGCAAAATCTTATGTTAACAGAGTGTTAATATCCTTTGATAGCATTTCTAGAGTTTACAGCTGCAGATAATAGCCGTTAACTAAGTTAATGACATAAAGGCACCCAATACTCGTCACTAGCTGTCTATATGCGACAATATATGCCCGCTTCATTCAATATTGACTGGTTTTAGTGACAACTTATAAGTCTTGTACTTTTTATTGTGTAAAAATCTCGCAACTAATCAGTCCTAGTTGCGAGCTATAACCTCAAACGACTACTGTTGCTCAAGCCACTGCTGTAACTCATCAGCACCGCCAATCGCAACTCCATCAATGAAAACTTGCGGAGTAGTACCGCTTCCTGAAATTGCCATTAAGCTGCTAGTGCTGATGCCGTTTGCGGCTATCTCAATTTCTTCAAATGGGTAACCGCCCTGTTGCAATGCTGCTTTTGCCCTGACACAGTGACCACAACCAGGCTTAGTGAGCATGCTGATATTTTTCGGCTTTTCAGCTTCTGGGTTTAAATAATCAAGCATAGTATCGGCATCGGATACTGCAAAAGGATCACCTGGAAGATCCGCTTCGATAAACATTTTTTCAATCTTGCCATCGCGAACTAACATAGAATAGCG
The DNA here is from genome assembly GCA_013215505.1 of Oceanospirillaceae bacterium. Taxonomy (GTDB): domain Bacteria; phylum Pseudomonadota; class Gammaproteobacteria; order Pseudomonadales; family Balneatricaceae; genus Rs1. The sequence goes on along the minus strand of JABSQZ010000005.1, from coordinate 89,473 downwards.
CCACGAACGCTGGCCAAAGCCAATATCACTTTTATCTACCAGCATACCCATAGCCGCGCTGAAATCACCATTTCCATCGGGGATAAATTCAATGTTTTCAGCCTGTTGATCTTTAGCCCATGAGTTCATAACAAAAGTATCGTTAACTGAGACGCAGAGTATTTTATCGATGCCATTAGCGGCAAAAACACTGGCTAGCTCGTTATATCTGGGTAAGTGAGTACTAGAGCAAGTTGGGGTAAAAGCACCCGGCAGTGAGAATACAATAACACTCTGGCCTTTGAATAATTCCTCGGTATTAATTTTTATCCATTGATCATTATCGATGACGTTAAAGCTGATCTGTGGGATTTTCTGACCTTCAATATTTTTTGGCATGTTGGCTTTCCTTTGTCCACTGTCTGTATTTAAGATAGGATCAGTTTACAAAAAAAGCTATTATAAATAAAATCAATTGTATCTATCGTTTTAATTGAAAATATCTATCGCTATCTGAGCACATAAATAAACCATCGTCTTAAAATAGTTTAATGCTCATCCAGTTAGTACCACATCTGCATTAACTGCCACTATTATTTATTACCGGAGTGTTTTCTACGCACTTTAGCTGTATTTAGTACCTGCTGCCTACTGGCACTGTCCATAGCCGACCAAGCACAGATTTCTTCAATAGTGCGAAAGCAGCCTAAACAAACATCCTGATCGTTCAGGCAGCAATTGCGAATACAGGGAGAGCCAATAGCCTGACTGGCATTAACTTTATCTGCGGCCATTGGCACAACAAACGCGCTGATTAAGCGTCAACGCGTCTGACCTTCATTTTGCCTACCTCTATCTGGATCACTTCCACTTCATCACCTACCGCTAGAGCTTGATCGCTGCTTACCTTCCAGGTAATTCCAGAGTACTGGTGATCTATGCTGGTTTTTTCAGCCAGCGCTTGCTGTAACTGGAAGCGGTAGCCAATCAGATCGCCTTTAACCGGTTTGTGATCCACTTTGTTTTGCATCCTTTTTAGTGGCTGCCATAACAATGCAGTGCTGATACTACTGATGATCGCTACCAAAATTAGCGCATTGGTCCCAGTGTCCGCCACAATTCCGGTAAAAAAAACCAGACCGGTAGCGATCAGACCAATCGCTAAAAAGAACAAAAAGAAAGTGGAGAAACCTAACACAAAGACTTCCAGCACCAATACCAACAGTCCTGCCACTAACAGTGATTGAGCCATATTTTGCGTCAATATCTCCATCAGTTCCCCCGGTTTAAGGTATTGATAATAGTCATGGCCTGAGCGACCACACTGGAAGCATCGGTACTAGAGTCTGGCAGTAATACCACTGTTGAGTCTTTGGCTATTGCCTGTTTAGCTTCTATCGCCTTGGTTGCCAGATCCAGTTGAATGGCCTTTTGCCCCTCTTCGGTCTTGGCGGCATTACCGACCGTTATCAATGCATCGGCCTGAGCGGCAGCCACTGCTATAATAGCTTTAGCTTCACCTTCTGCCTTTAGTATTTGCTGTGCCTTATCAGCTTCCGCTGCTAACACCTGGGCCTGCTTCTGCCCCTCGGCCACGTTAATTGCCGCCTGCCTGTCACCTTCTGACTCTAAGATCTGCGCCCGCTTAACCCGCTCTGCTTTCATCTGCGCCTCCATAGCCTCCATGATAGTCGCAGGGGGAACTATGTCTTTAATCTCGTAACGCAGCACTTGCACACCCCAAGGTTCAGCGGCCTGATTAATAGATTCCACGATATTATGATTGAGCTTATCCCGCTCCTCAAAAGTCTTATCCAACTCCATTTTTCCCAACTCTGATCTCATGGTCGTCTGGGCTAACTGCACTACGGCAAAACTGTAATCTTCTACACCATAAGTGGCTTTAAAAGGATCTAATACTCTGAAATACAACACCCCGTCGACAGTTAATGTGATGTTATCGCGGGTAATAGCCCCTTGGCTCGGCACATCAACGGCCTGTTCCTTGAGCGAGCGATCCGCTGCCACTTTGTCAATAAAGGGCATTAAGAAATTTAGTCCCGCCTCCCGAGTAGACTGAAATTTACCAAAACGCTCAATGACGAAAACGCGGTTTTGCGGGACAAATTTAAGCGACCTGAAAGCAATGACAATCACCAACACTAAACCGATAAACTGCCAGCTAAAAACATTAGCTAATAATAATTCAACGAGAGGTTCCATTCCAAATATCCTTTATAGAGTTAAATTTCAGAGAAAATTTCGGCACCAGCAGGTATTGCTTAGCTCAATTGGATGCCTATTCCCCAAAGCAGAATACAGCATAACATTTTTCAAATACCAGCAGAAAGAATTTCAATTAATTGCCTAGGGAACATTGGTTTAGAAGTTAAAGAGGCTTTAACATATTCAGGCAGTAAAGCCCTGGGCTGATCGAGTGTCTATTACTGATCTTTGATGCTTTCCATGACCACATAAGTGCTGCTGTGCAGTACATATGGCAAATTTGACAAAGTTTCACCTAAAAATTTTCTATAACTGCTCATGTCTGTGGTACGCACTTTTAATAAATAATCGAAGCTGGCGGCGGTCATATGGCACTGTTCAACTTCTGGTATCAATCTGACCGCTTTATTAAAAGCCTGCAGCGCTTCTGTTTTGGTATCACTGAGTGTCACTTGCACAAATGCCACATGAGATTCTCCGAGCTTGGCCCTGTCGACTAATAAGCTGTAGCCCAATATATAGCCTTGCTGCTCCAGTCTATCCATGCGAATTTTACAGGGAGTTTTAGATAGGCCCACTATTTTAGCTAAGTCAGTCACACTTATTCGAGAGTTTTTTTGTAATTCGCGGATGATCGCTTTATCAAACTTGTCCAGATCGCTCATTTAAGTAACTTCTAATAATATTGCAAATTTTAAATATTAGCACTGCAGCTTTAATGGCCGCAGTGCCAATATATATTGTCGGGGAAATTATTTTTTAATTGACCCGACCTCGAAACTTACACTGTTATCTGTTGAGTATAAGCCTCGTTTTGTGCCTTTATCTAAGTAGCGGTTTATTGCACGCAGTTAAACACGCTACTGCACATTAACCGCCACTATCCTCCAGGTAGCCAGGAATAAGAACGACACTATCACCCGCGTTGTTCACAGCCTTAAGCTTTTTGGCACTGGTCACAGTTGCATTTAAGTTAAGCACTTTGCCACCTTCGCGGTATAGACCAACGTCGTTTAAAAGACTATCACTTAAATGTTCAACAGACTGATAGTTGTTAGAGGCAAATAGAAATTTATCAAGAATTTTGTAGCCGTTATAGACTAGAGCTAAAAGAGTCATTATTTTCTCCGGTAATTTTATTGAGCCGGGAAAACAGAGCGGAAAATAAAGCTTACTTTAAATGCCGCAATGTTTCCGCGGCATCTAGTTCAAATCATTGGCTGGTTTTATTTACCAATGCAAAACTCAATACACGCGCTACTACATTATTCAGCGCCGGGGCGACTGAGCAATGTTGTCGGGTAATATAGTTAGTTTGAGTTAGCTTCATGATTTTCACTGAGTAGTTAATAGATGCCGTAGCCAAGAGTTGTATCACTGGCAATCGGATTATATATCTCATTTTGAGATGGCCATATAATAGCCTATTTTTTAAATTAGTCACAAGTAATATTTTTAGATTAAAACAATTATCTGCAGCGCATAAAAAAGACGATAGCAGCAAGCTACTATCGTCTTATAATTACTCACTAACAGCTAACAATTAATTGCGAATGACATTACCTTTATCGTGTGCACTAGCACTTAGCGGAGAATTATTCTGGATATAATCTTTAAGCACTTCTGCATCGACAAAACCACTGTTCACATAACCGCTATGGGTATTTAGTGCAGGATACTTATCGCCACCAGAAGCTATATAGCTATTGATAGCCATCCGATAAGTCTTACCAGCATCTATTGCCTGACCATTAACTGAGGCGGTTTTCAACTCGCCGTTGGTAATCGTTAAGTCAACTCCGGCAAATTGTGCAAATGCGCCGCTGTCTATTGGCTTGCTGGCAACTACCGACAGGTAATCCCAAAGCTCCTTACCGTCCAGTTCTACGAAACTAACAATATTGGCAAATGGCTGCACTTTTAATACGTCTTTGTAAGTAATTTCACCTTCTGCAATACTGTCTCTGATACCACCAGAGTTCATAACTGCAAGGTCAGCACCTACTTTTTCCATCTGCGCCAGAGCTATTAGATGCCCCATATTAGTAGGCTGGAAACGGACTACGCCACGATCGCCCTCAAGCTTACCATCGACTGAGCCAATTTTTTGCTGCAGTTGCTCTTGTCCCTGCTCTTGATAAGGGGTCAAAAACGCTTTCAACTTCGCATCTTCAGCAATTTCATCGCCAATCAATACTCGGACTTTTTTACCTTCAGCATTTTTTACTTTTTTCTTTAGGTTCACTGGGATCAGCTGATAGCTGACTAAGTTAAGCTCACCATTCTTGAATTCCAAGTCTGCACGACCAACGTACTTACCCCACTCGTGCGCCTGCATAATCAAAGTGCCATTTTGTGTATCGGGCATACAGGCCATACCTGCTTTGTATTTAGTGATCATCTGTCCCTGGGCATCGGCACAGACTGGGTCTTGCGAGTGACCACCGATGATCATATCAATACCGGCGACAGAGCGAGCCAGGGTGACATCACCCGGTGCATTGATACCAAATGCAGCGTCTTGATAATGGCCCATATGGGTAGTGGCAATTATCACATCTGCTTTTTCTTGCAGCTCAGGTACCAGAGCTTTCGCTTCATCAACGGGCTTAGTGAAAGCGATATTACCCATAAACTCTGGGTTGCCGAGCTTTTTGGTATCATCAGTGGTTAAACCCATTACCGCGATACGCAAATCACCTTTAGTGAATATTTGGTAAGGTTTGAAAAGACGTTTGCCGCTTTTCTCATCGTAAATGTTCGCCGCTAGAAAGGGAAAATCGACCCAGCTCTGCTGCTTGCGAATCACCGCTAACTCATTATCGAATTCGTGATTACCTATAGCCATAGCATCGTAACCTATCATACCCATGCCTTTAAAATCTGGCTCTGCATCCTGCAGATCAGATTCTGGCACTCCGGTATTGATATCGCCACCGGACAACAACAGCAGCTGCCCTCCGGCTGCCGCGACTTCTGCGCGAATGCTATCAATTAATGTCTTACGTGCCGCCATGCCGTATTCACCATGGCGGTTTGACCAGAAGCGACCGTGGTTATCATTGGTATGTAAAATGGTCAGCTGGTAGCTTTTATCTTTTTGCCACTGCGGTTCGCTGGCACCAGCAGTCGCAGAAAGCGAAACTAAACCTGTGAATGCGGCTAATGTTAACAATGCGCTGTTTTTCATTTTTATCTCCCTTATTACCACTCAATATTATTATTTTGTAGCTTCGATCAATCGTTGTTTGCTGGAAATCCTAACACTTAATACCCGTTAAATATCTATACAATCGAGATTTTTTATTTTAATACTTAATTATGACACTACCGATACAGGCTGGGACAAAAGCGTATGTTAAAGGAGCAGGCTACCGCGCGGGAAGCATTCCTGTTAAGGAGGGGAGCTGTGCTTTTTCACACTCTATAATGCACAGGCAACGAGTGTAGTGACTAGTCCCAGCAGCGTTCTACCCGTCAGCCAAACGCTGTTAGTGCGCAGATAAAAATACCAATATCTTTTTAGTAGTTGATCACTCTATTGCAGTGCTGCACAGTATAATTAGCCCCAGAATGTGAAGCTATTTTGTGCTCATCTAACTGCCAGCCAAACAAGCTTTTTAACAGTCTTTATCACTGTAGAAAATGACTAATTTTTATACATAAGAGGCTCTATCACAGCCCTTAACTTAAGATTGCCGGCCCACTGTAAATTAACACTGTGACTATTTCGAAATTCGCTCAAAACAATCACTGGCACATTTTTTACAGGGCTGAATAAGCTGCGTTTTTAACACTTGATATTCCGTTGCACAATTTAAACAGCGCAAGGTTCCCAATGTACACACTTCGCCGCTCAGGTACTGTACCGATGAACAATCCAGCTTTTCTCGCAGTGCTAAGTTCTCGATAATTGTTTGATCAGCCAAATGCACAAATTCATCTTTAACCGATTGTTCCAATATAGCTAAATCAAAACTTAGCCAGCTGGCCAAACCTCTCTCAGTTTCGTGCAAATAATAGGCTAGTAGTTTCAAGTCCCGGTACACATACTCTGCCAACAAGCGCATTTCCTCGCTGCTCATTTCTACCGCAGCTTGCTCAAGTGCAATCGCTTCATCCACCATTTCCCGCAACATAGTTGCAGAATTATCTGCGGTCTTCAAACCCGATTTTGTTAATCGCTGCACAATGCGATCATAAGCAGCTACCAAGCTATTTTTAGCGGCTGTTGTAGTTTTTTTCTCTGTTTGTTTATTCGGCTGCATAATAACCTCCAAAAGATACAAATTTGCTATCTATGCTGTATTTATGGCCTTAGGTTTAAGGTATGCTATGGATCAAATTTTCCTGACATATCCCCTAGAGCTCACCTCTATGGTTAAAGTCTATTAGCTTCCTAAAGTATCTGAAATGAACGAACAATACCAACCACAAACGATAGAACCGCAAGTTCAACAATACTGGCAAGACAATAACAGTTTCGCATGTAGCGAAGACAGCAACAAAGAGAAGTTTTACTGCCTCTCTATGTTCCCTTACCCAAGCGGTAAGCTGCACATGGGCCACGTCCGTAATTATACCATAGGTGATGTTATTTCCCGTTACCAGCGGATGCTGGGGAAAAATGTTTTACAGCCGATGGGATGGGATGCATTTGGTCTGCCCGCTGAAAATGCCGCGATGAAAAACAATGTCGCTCCGGCTAACTGGACCTATGAGAATATGAATTATATGCGCAGCCAGTTGCAGCGTATGGGGTTCGGCTATGATTGGGACAGAGAGCTGGCGACTTGCCACCCTGAATACTATCGTTGGGAACAGTGGTTCTTCACTAAACTGCTTAAAAAAGGACTCGTCTATAAGAAAGAGTCTGAAGTTAATTGGGATCCGATAGATAAGACAGTACTGGCCAACGAGCAAGTTATCGACGGCCGCGGCTGGCGATCAGGTGCGCTGATTGAGCGGAAAAAAATCCCGCAGTGGTTCTTAAAAATCACCGATTACGCCGATCAACTAGTGGATGATCTGGATCAACTGCATGAATGGCCAGAGCAAGTGCGCACCCAGCAAAAAAACTGGATTGGCCGCTCTAACGGTGTAGAACTCAGTTTTACTGTAAATGCAGATACCGAACTAGATGTCTTTACCACCCGCCCGGATACTTTGATGGGTGTGACCTATATTGCCGTGGCAGCACAGCACCCTCTGGCTCTCAAAGCGGCTGAAAACAATCCCGAGTTAGCGACTTTTATCGATGCATGTAAAAACATCAAAGTTGCCGAAGCTGATATGGCGACCATGGAAAAGAAGGGTATGCCACTAGGGTTTGACGCTACTCACCCGCTGACCGGCAAAAAAGTACCTGTTTGGACGGCCAATTTTGTACTGATGGATTACGGATCAGGCGCAGTGATGGCAGTACCGGGTCACGATCAACGTGATTGGGAATTCGCCACCAAATACAACCTTGAGATCAAGCAAGTTATCCGCCCGAGTGACAATAAAATCACTGCAGATATCAGCGTAGAAGCTTTTACCGAAAAAGGCGTGTTAATTAATTCCGGTGATTTTAATGACCTGGAATATGATATTGCCTTCAAAGCTATAGCCTCTGAACTAGAGCGCAAGGGCAAAGGAAAAATCACCATCAACTACCGCCTTCGCGATTGGGGCGTATCCAGACAGCGCTACTGGGGAACGCCAATCCCTGTAATCAACTGCCCTAGTTGCGGTCCAGTGGCTGTTCCCGAAGAGCAGTTGCCCGTCGTTCTTCCCGAAAATGTGGAGTTTGACGGCAGCGGCTCGCCGATCAAAAAAATGCGCAGTTTTATCGACACTAACTGTCCTGAGTGTGGGGCTGATGCCGAGCGCGAAACAGATACCTTCGATACCTTTATGGAATCTAGCTGGTACTATGCCCGCTATGCCAGTCGCGGCACTAGTGACGCGATGCTCGATCCGGAAAAAGCTAACTACTGGCTTCCTGTGGATCAATACGTAGGGGGTATCGAACACGCGATTTTACACTTGTTGTATTCAAGGTTCTTCCACAAACTAATGCGTGATGAGGGCTTAGTGGATTCAGATGAGCCCTTCAAGAGACTGCTCTGTCAAGGAATGGTGTTAGCTGACACTTACTTTCGCGGCGATGAAACTACCGGTATTACCTGGATTTCACCTAGCGATGTAGTGATCGAAAAGGACGATAAAGGCAAGATTGTTTCGGTAGTGCACAAAGATGACGGCCTGCCCGTTAGCCACGGCGGCATCACTAAAATGTCAAAATCGAAAAACAACGGTATTGACCCACAGATGATGATCGATAAATACGGCGCTGATACTGTGCGTCTATTTATGATGTTTGCCGCTCCACCGGTACAATCACTGGAGTGGTCTGATTCTGCGGTGGAGGGAGCACAACGTTTCTTAAAGCGTTTGTGGAAACTTGTACACGAGCATCTAGCTCTGGATAAATCCGCCACTCTAGACCTTGACGCCCTCACGGAGCAACAAGCTGAGCTGAGGCGTAAAGTCCATCAGACGATTAAAAAAGTCAGCCACGATATTGACGCCCGACAGACATTCAATACTGCGATAGCCGCGGTAATGGAGCTGACTAACAGCATCGCTAAATTCAAAGATCAGAGCGATCAAGGCGTAGCGGTTGTTCGCGAAGCTTTGGAAACTTGTGTGTTATTACTGGCACCCATCACTCCGCATATCACTCAGCAATTGTGGAGCGAGCTGTCTCAGGGGTCGCAACTAATCGACGCCGGATGGCCCTGCGTGGATGAAGTCGCATTAGTGCAGGCAAATGTTGAAATGGTCATTTCTGTCAACGGTAAAGTGCGAGGCAAAATGTCTATAGCCGCCGATGCCGATGAAGACCAGATTTTACATACTGCTCTGGGGCTGGAAAATGTACAAAAATTTATTGCCGATAAAACCATTCGCAAAAAAATTATTGTGCCAGGAAAACTAGTCAATATCGTCGTTGGCTAACACAGTTTGCAACAGCCAGTGCAGATACAAATGGCTGTTGCAAGCTTATAACTATTTTTAGATTTGCCGTCAGTGATCGCTAACGGGCATAACGTTAAGGAGATTCAATGTTTGCACTAAGCAAAACGATAGGCTGGAGCCAATTCCGCCTGCTGGCAACGGGCCTATTTTTCAGTCTGTTAATTGGCTGTGGTTTTAGTTTGCGTGGTAACATTGAAATTCCTGTTGAAGCTCAGTCCCTATGGCTAGTTATAGAAGATCAGTCATCCTCTCAGAACAGCCCACTACAAAAACATTTCAAGGCACTGGCAGAACAGAATAACCTACACATTGCTAGTGACGCCGATTACCAGATCATAGTCACCAGCGTTAATTTCCGTCGTATCTCCACCACTATCACATCAGATGCAAAAGTGGATGAGTACACGTTGCGAGGAGAACTTTCTTTCGACATCCTCGATCCCGATGAGCAAGTCATTGCCAGTAATCTGGAGGCATTTTCGGAACGAACTTTCCAATATGATGCCAACGATGCGGCCGCCAGCAACTCCAGAGAAGCCTTCTTGAACGCTGAATTATGGAGCGACCTCTCGCAGCAAATTCTCAGACAATACGCTGCCCGCCTAAGAATCAAATGAAAATCAAACCTGACCAACTGGCAGGCTATTTAAATAAAAACTCTTCTCAAACCTACCTGGTATGTGGCGACGAGCCGCTTATCGCTGAAGAGAGTAGTGATGCCATTCGCCAACACCTAAAGCAACAAGGATTTGAAGAGCGCGAAGTCTTATTTGTAGAGGCGGGCTTCAAGTGGGAATACCTATTAGAATGCGCCAACGCGCTGTCATTGTTTGCCGAAAATAGATTAATTGAAATTCGATTAGGCAGTCAAAAAATCAATAAAGCAGCGGCAAAAATTCTGTTGGAGTATCTGCAGTATGCGCCCGCCGAAAACACGTTATTAATCATTGCCGACAAACTAGATGCAGCGGCTAAAAAATCTGCCTGGTATAAAAACATCGAACAAAAAGGTCTGATTGTCGAAATTTGGCCAATCGAAAACCAACAGCTACCAGGTTGGTTAAAAAAACGCGCCAGCACGTTAAACCTGCAGTTGGACGATGACGCCGTCAACATTTTATGTGAGCGTATTGAAGGCAACTTACTCGCCGCCAAGCAAGAGTTAGATAAACTGCAGCTACAGCACAGCAATAAACGCCTGACAGCCGACGATATAGTTAACTCAGTATCGGACAGCTCCAGGTACGATGTATTTGCCTTAATGGACGCAGTCATTTTTGCGCAGAGCGAACGCAGCTTAAAAATTCTGCAAGTATTAAAACAAGAAGGGGTAGAAGCGACTATTATCTTATGGGCTATCAGTCGTGAGATACGTCTATTACATAGCGTAAAAACCGGTCTCAGCCAAGGTCTTAGTTACGAGTCACTCTGTGGCAAACATAGAATTTGGGGAAAGAAAAAGCAGCGTTTAAAGCAAGCGGCGATGGCCCAGGACTTTACCACTTTGGAACAAATGCTCAGACAGAGCGCAGTGGCGGATCAAATCATTAAAGGCATGGCACAAGGTGATTGCTGGCTATTGATCAGCGATATGCTTCTAGCCCTCTGCGGCACTCAACTTAAACTACAAACAGCAACTTTGTAGTTTAAGATCAAGTCATTATTTTAGCTGCAACAACAAGCCTGGTAACATTATCCTCAGTACTTCAGCAACCACAGCTCAACTGCCCTCCTGTGCAATCACCTAGTCTCTTTTATTCACGCAGCATTCTTCGCAGTACCTTACCTACGTTTGACTTAGGTAATTCTTTAACAAACTCAACCTCTTTAGGCACCTTGTACTTAGCCAGTTGAATTTTGCAGTAGTCTCTTAATTCTTCCACCTGCAGACTTGGGTCACTGGCAACCACAAACAATTTTACTTTCTCTCCACAGCTATCATCTTTGACCCCAATGGCCGCGCACTCCAACACTTTAGGGTTAGATGAGGCGATATCTTCAACCTCATTGGGATAGACATTAAAACCCGAGACAATGATCAAGTCTTTAGCTCTGTCTACTATGGTTAATCGCCCATTGGTATCTACTGTGGCAATATCGCCGGTTTTCAAATAACCATCTACGGTAAAAGATTCACTGCTGGCCTGCTCATTCTGCCAGTAACCTTTCATAACTTGCGGCCCAAAGACACAAAGCTCTCCAGCTTCTCCCGGGGGTAAAACAGCTTCCTGGCTATCAATGATACGTACTTGAGTCTCCGCCACCGGCATACCGATAGTACCGACCTGAATATCTTTAACTGGATTGACTGCAACTATTGGTGAGGTCTCAGTTAAACCATATCCCTCCATGATCTCTAGCCCAGTGGTTTTACTCCACAACTCGGCGCAGTCGTGAGTGAGTGCCATTCCCCCGGAAATAGTCAGGCAGAAGTGGCTAAAATCTAATTGTTTAAAAGCTTCTTTATTACAGAGGGCGACAAACAAAGTATTTAAGCCGAGAAAGCCAGTAAACTTCCATTTCTTTAATTCTTTAACAAAGCCTGGGATATCTCTGGGATTGGCTATCAACACACTCAATCCACCCGCCTCCATCACTATCAGCGAGATGGTAAAAGCATAAATGTGATACAGAGGCAGCGGCGCGATCACTACATCTTTCCAATGCCCTGGCGCCTTACTGATAACCTCTGCCGCCTGTAACATATTCGACACTAAGTTGCCGTGGGTTAACATGACCCCTTTTGAAACACCAGTAGTCCCACCGGTATACTGCAACACTGCTATATCTGACGCACTTTTGCTAATAGCAACAGGCTTCTTGTCATAATTTTGCATGATGACGGTACGCAAGCTAATCGCTCCCGGTAAAGAAAATTCCGGTATCATTTTTTTAACATACTTGACCACATTGTTGATTAAGTGCCGGGAGACAAAGCCATGCAAATCCGCCAAATTTGTGGTCAATACATATTCTATCTCTGTGTGTTCCAGCACTTGCTGTACATTATTTGCGACCCCCTCATAGACAACCAGCGCTTTCACCTGCGCATCAATGAATTGATGCTTTAATTCACGGGGAGTGTAAAGTGGGTTGGTATTTACCACAATCAGCCCCGCTCGCAATGCGCCCAATAATGTCACCGGATACTGTAAAATATTTGGCAGCTGAATCGCAATGCGATCTCCAGGCTGTAAGCTAGTACTGTTTTGCAAATAATAAGCAAAGGCATCAGCTAGCTTATCTAACTCAGCAAAGCTAATACTCTTGCCAAAACTACTGTAAGCCGGCTGGTCTTTAAATTTACTACAGGACTGCTCAAAGACATCTAAAACGGATTTGTAACCATTGTTATTTAGCGCTTCGGGGATCCATGATCCGCGCTCAGATTGACTCATAGTGTGTCCCTTGTATGTATTTGTTTGGTTTTAATATCAGCAGAGCAGTTAAGCAAAATATAATCCTTGATGATAGCGTCCTCAAATCACTGCTCAGAAGATTCAACTAGCATTGGGGATGACTGCTCGGCAAACAAGCTGACCAGGACCGGCGCTAAACTAACATCCCCCTTGGCTAGAATACTGCCCTGCATAAAAGCTTGCAGTGCATCTGCCTGCCCGGAGATTATTTGCAGAAACAGACTAGAATCCAGAGACAACTCAATATCAGCAGCGCTGTGCTTACCTGGGCTTAAAATACAGGCAGCGTCTTTTATCTCACAGCTAAAACTTTGCTGGTCTGATAAATTATATTGGAACACCGCATTGATACTCTGTGCCGCTTGTGGGTTAAATCGCTGTTGCATCATCGCGAACAAGCTTTCTAAGTCAATCATCTATCTTCCTTATTTTTATATACAACTATTTGCAGCAGTAATAACACATAAAAATTCTAATGAACATATTTAAGGACCTGCGAATAAACTGGCGACCCTCCCGGCTGGCTGTAAAGTAATCTTGTGCACCTCAATCAGGCTTGCTCCGGGATCCGTTCTCTAAACGTTTAACAGTTACCCACTGTCACTATCACTCCTCACAGACAGTTGATGACAGCAGTTGCAGGCCAAGCTGTGCTTAAATTACAATAAATCTTTTCTTCATTGAATTGATTATAGTAAAATATTGGCGGTTAAATTTTAATTGCCAGATATTGGCTTAAAAATAGCCGCGTTTATACACTCCCTGGCAAGACACTATCAATCGACTATTCACAGGCCTGTACTGTTCAAATGTCCCATTTTTCAAATTCTTCAGCAACTAAAGATATAGCCTGCATAGTCATTATTGGCTATGTCTGGCCCGAGCCAAATTCTTCGGCCGCCGGCTCCCGGATGATGCAATTACTGCATTACTTCAAACAGCGCAGTCACAGAGTTATTTTTGCCAGTGTGGCGCAGCTCAGTGAACACCGGGAGATCCTTGCCGACAGCGGTATAGAAGAGCATTCTATCAGTTTAAATTGCAATAGCTTTGATCACTGGATCAAACAGTTGCAACCAGATATCGTGTTGTTCGACAGGTTTATGATGGAGGAACAATTTGGTTGGCGAGTAGAGCAGCAGTGTCCCGATTGCATGCGTATTCTCGACACAGAAGATTTACACAGCTTGCGTGAAGCCAGACAACAACAACTAAAACAAGCACTGAAAAACAACCTGGAAATCGACCTGCAGTACAACCATAGCCAGAGTTTGTATCAGCAGATGAGCACACTGGATAGTTGTCAACGCGAGATCGCCGCTATTTTTCGCTGTGATTTGAGTTTGATGATCTCCTCTTTTGAAATCGATTTGCTGACAAAATATTTCAATTTGCCAGCGCAGCTATTACTGCACTTGCCATTCATGCTTGAGCCACTACAGCAGCAGCCAACAGTTTTTACTCAAAGACAGCATTTTGTCACTATCGGGAATTTCCGGCACGCCCCAAACTGGGATTCAACCCTGTGGCTGAAGCAGAGTATCTGGCCGAAGATCCGAAAATTGATGCCCTCTGCACAATTGCACATATACGGCGCCTATCCCGCCAAGAAAGTCACAGACTTACACAACCCCAAGCAGGGCTTTTATATCCGCGGCTGGGCAGAAAGTGCCATTGAGGTGTTAAGCAGTGCCAGAATTTGCTTATCACCGTTGCGATTTGGTGCGGGTATTAAAGGAAAATTCACTGACGCCATGCTCGCCGCCACGCCCATTATCACCACTGACGTCGGCGCCGAGGCGATGAGCAAAAACTACCCCTGGCCGGGGCAGATTGCCAACGCTAGCGATGACATCGCCATAGCTGCGGTCCAGTTATATCAATCTTCACTACAATGGCATCAAGCGGCAAGTAATGGAGCCGTCATTATCCAGAACTGTTACAACAAACAACAATTAACCGAGCGCTTTGGAGCTGCCATCGATGCCTTAAGAGCCGACTTAGCTGCCGCTAGGTCAGATAATTTCGTTGGCCAGATGCTGCGCCACCATCAGCACAAGAGCACTAAATACATGGCACAGTGGATTGAAGCTAAAAACCAGAATAGCCAACCAAGACCTTAGCAGATATGAGTATTTTTCCACCTTCCACAGCTAACTCAATAGGACTAGACTAATCGATCCACGGTCAGCATATTCAGTGCCTATCCGATCGAGTGACTAAACATTTATTTAAACAATCAGCAAGCAAGTAACTTTTTATCTATACTTTTGCAACAACAGACTCACACAGGTTAGAGAATGAGAATTGAAGAATTTGTTCCAGGACAGCGCTGGATTAGTAACACTGAATCAGAGCTGGGGTTAGGTATTATCGTCAGCAGTGAAAACCGACGCATAGAAGTCAGCTATCCCGCAGTGGCCGAACGCAGAACTTATGCGGCAGATAATGCCCCGCTGAGCCGGGTAATTTATAACATTGGCGAACAGATTTCTGATCAGCAAGGTAATTTATATACTATAGAAGAGCGCCTGGAAGAGCAGGGATGTTTTATTTACCAGTGCAGCAATGGCACCCATGAGACTGTTGCTATTGCAGAAATTGAGCTGGATAGCTTTGTGCACTTTAGCAAGCCGCAAGATAGACTGTTCGCCGGACAAATAGATAAACTAAAATCTTTCCGGCTGCGGGTCGAAACTTTAGCCCATCAGCATAATCATCAACAGTCAGGTGTCTGCGGCCTGCTGGGCCCCAGAGTACAGTTGTTACCCCATCAGTTTTATATAGCCTCTCAAGTTGCCAACAGACATGCCCCGCGAGTATTGCTCGCAGATGAAGTCGGCTTGGGAAAAACAGTAGAAGCCGGATTGATTTTGCACCAGCAACTGATCACAGATCGAGCCCAGCGAATTCTAATCATTGTTCCCGACTCTCTGGTGCACCAGTGGCTAGTTGAAATGCTGCGCCGCTTCAATCTTATGTACAGTATCCTGGATGAAAACCGCTGCCTGGCTATAGAACACAAAACCCCGGATATAGATTTAGACTTATTAGAAGACGATAATATCCCCGAGCAGATGTTAGAAATAAACCCCTTCGAAAGCTCACAACTGATTCTCTGCTCACTGGATTTTCTGACTGAAAACCCACACCGAGTTGTGCAGGCCGAGTCGGCCCAGTGGGACCTGCTGATAGTCGATGAAGCGCACCACTTAGAGTGGAATGAAACCCAGGCCAGCCCTCAATATCAATTGATAGAAGCTTTAGCCAAACGCACTGCCGGGTTATTACTGTTGACTGCAACTCCAGAGCAACTAGGAGTTGAAGGTCACTTTGCCCGTCTGAGACTATTAGATCCAGATAGATATTACGACTTACAAAAATTTAAGCAGGAAGAGCAAGACTATCGCCCTCTCAGCGATTTTATCAAGCAACTACTGGCAGCAGATGCCGCTACTGCCATTGTTGATAAGGTTTTTGATCAACAATTACAACAGTATCTAGGCGCGCAGCAGTTCCAGGAGTTTCAACAGCAAATCAGTGCTGAGAACGCCGCTAATAGCATTGAAAATATTATCGAGCAATTACTAGATCAACACGGAACCGGTAGAGTTCTCTTTAGAAACACCCGCGCCGCCATCACTGGTTTCCCAAAGAGAGAACTGCACCCCCACCCACTGCCCAAACCCGAGCTCTACGAAGCTATTGCCGACGAGATCAGTAATATCGAAAAGCTGCAGCCGGAGTTGGTCTCAGGTCAGGACTGGCTGTACCATGACTCCCGAGTTACCTGGTTGGTTGATTGGCTAAAACAATACCGCTACGAAAAAATATTACTGATTTGTGCTAACGCGGAAACGGCTATCGCTTTAGAAGATCACTTAAGATTGCGCGAAGGCGTTCGCTCCGCAGCCTTTCACGAGGGCATGTCACTGATCAACCGCGACCGAGCCGCCGCTTACTTCGCCAACCTTGAAGACAATGCACAAATATTAATTTGCTCGGAAATAGGCAGCGAGGGAAGAAATTTTCAGTTCGCCAGCAAAATAGTCCTCTTTGACCTCCCACTAAACCCGGATTTACTGGAGCAACGCATCGGCAGACTGGACCGTATTGGTCAGGAAAATAATGTGCAAATTCATGTGCCTTACTACCAGGACAGCGCCCAGCAAGTCCTGATGCAATGGTACCATCAGGGATGCAATGCCTTTGAGCACAGCTGTTCTATTGGTATGCAATTGTTTGCTAAATACCAGCAGCGGCTGTTTCATTGCTTTGACAGCACAGAACAACAAGAAGTTGACGAATTATTAGAACTTACCCGCAACCGCCGCAAAGTACTCGAACAGCAATTGCACTTGGGTCGGGACCAAATGCTCGAACTTAACTCTTGCAGAAAGTTACCTGCTGAGAAAATATTAGAGCAAGTTGAGCAGGCCAGTAGCCCTAAAGTACTTGCTAAGTACATCGAGCGGCTGTGTGACTATTTTGGTGTAGATGTGCAACCTTACGATGCCTACAGTTTTACCTTGCACCCGGGTGATCACATGCGTACCCACCACTTCCCCGGACTACCAGAGGATGGAATTACTACCACATGGGACAGAGATCACGCCCTGTCGCGCGATGACTTGCAATTTCTCAGCTGGGAGCACCCACTGGTCATTGGCGCTATGGACATGATGCTCAGTGGCGATTATGGCAATACTGCCTTTTGCACGCTTAAGTTACCGCCACTGCAAGAGGGCTCGCTACTGATTGAAGCAATTTTCACACCACATTGCGCAGCCCCGAAATCGCTGCAGCTGAACAGGTATATTGAACAGGGAACACACCGCATTTTGTTAGACTCCAATGACACTGACCTATCTACTATTATCAGCTCAGAAAACATTGATACTCTGGCGCAGCGGGTTCCCAATAAAAGCGCGCAAAACTTAATTAAACACGCCCGAGATCAAATTGAGCAACAGATTGTAAAAATTGAAAAGATCGCCAAAACCCAACAGCCGGCAATGATCGACAAAGCGATGGCGAACATCAACAGTCACATGGAGATTGAAATTTCCAGGCTGCAAGCTCTGGCGAGTATCAACCCCAACATCCGGGATTCAGAAATCCAGTATCAGCGTGAAGCGCTCGCTCAACTGCAGCAGTATGCATCTAGCCTGCAGCTTAAGCTTGAGGCTATCCGCGTTATTATAGTGACGGCTTAAACCGTCTTCGACAGTCTTAGCATGCACTGAGAGCTTGTCAACAGACAATGCTCATATCAATGCCCGCTAGCGGTTAATTAACAAACCAAACAAAAGGTAATTTCAGTCATGAAATTGCCTTTTTTTATATTTGTAACCCCTCTATTAGCTACATTGGTCTGATCACATAATATCGATATATAGCGAGTACCAAGCACTCTTTAGGTTATCCCCCGGATTCAATTATTGCCTCAATTAAGCGGCATTACCCACAGCGATGAACAGCATCTTTTTTAGCCGCTGTGTTTTTGCTTTACAGCAACTCCTACATCCACTGCTAGTCCAGTTCAAATCACAGATTCAGATGCGGAAGAAAAAATCTGTCTGTTGCAAGTTCTTCTTGGCATAAATCTGACAGCCAAAATACCTGCCTAACTAGCCATACAGCAGTAATTCCCAAACATACCCACAATGCGTCTTATTTATTATTTTGATTGCTCATAAGCTATTTTTGATTGGTAATTAATATTCTGTATACTAAATATTAATTCATATATTACAAGATATTAGAGTCCTATCTGGATATGAAATAATTATTTACATTTAATTATATAATCCTATAAATTCAATGATTTATATCGATATTTTGCTTCAATATAAGTTGCATATATGAACATAAAATTATATAATTATCTATATCGAATTTAGATCTATCATAATGAGGTTTAGACAATGCAAGAAAAAGAGATTAAGTTACTTTTCAACGCCAGCGTATTCCAGTCTTGCCAGGCGATACCTATCTCAATGTCGCGCGGCTGGACCTTAAAATTCGTCACTAAGGACGACAATGTGATGACTCTGGATTTGCAGCGAGGCAACAAAGAGCGAGAATTTAAAAGCCTGGATGGCGCCTCAGCTGTTGCGAAACGCATTGGCTTTGAATGGCTAAATGTTCATATCGGAGATTTGGAATGGCAGGAAAAGATGTAATAGTTAGCAACGGGTGCAGAAAAACTCACTGTTCATTTTTAACAGCGCTATTGTTATGCAAAATGATGGCACAAATCATGGTCATATTTTTGCCACTGCAACCCACAGCTAAGTGCTTAAACCTCTCAGCTGGTCACTCAAAATGGCCTGGCGATACCTGCATGATATAGATTCAGAAATAGCGCACTGCGCCTTGTTGCAGCAAGCTGCTGACAGCAGGAACCAGACTTAAGGTAAAATAGTAGCGACGGATTCAAGTTGTTAGAGCAAGCCAATAAACAGAAAGTTTTGCAGGTTGATTCAGCGTTTAAAAGCAGCTGCTAGATGAGGGTAGCCAGATCTGACTACCACTAATTTCTCTATACCTTATGCAACACTCGAGCTTTGCAACTCTACATTACTGGCTTTTCTAACCTCAGTTATTTCCACCGAAAATTTCAAATCCAATCCAGCATAGGCGTGATTGGCATCTACAGTGATAAGCTCTGGGGTAATTTCCATTACTGTAACCAGCTGTTGTTCCCCCTCCGGGCTAGTTACATGACACATAAAACCCACCTCAAAATCTGCCATTTGCGCAAAAACACTGGCTTCAATGTCATACACTTTGGCCTCATCCCAGACACCGTACCCCTGCTCAGGCTTTATTTTAACCTGGAACTTATCACCCGCCGATCTTCCGAGCATAGCTTGCTCTAAACCCGGTACTATTTGTTTCTTACCGACGATAAAAGCCATCGCCGACTGATCTCTGGATGTTTCAACGACTGCTCCTTTATCATCCAGTAGCGAATAGTGGAAATACACAACATTGTCTTTTGTAACTTGCATGATTTTAACTCGTTAATTGCTCGGCGATCCAGTCGCCTAATAAGGTTAGTGAAGGTAAGCTTACTTCATGAGCCATCGGATAAGTGTGCCACTGCACCGTAAGTCCTTGTTGTTGCAACGCTGCGACCGCGCTCTCTCCCAAAGAACAGGGCACAACATCATCTCTGTCTCCATGAATGGCCAGTATCTTTAAGCCCAACTCTGCCGTACAGCGCTGCGCGGTCAGCTCTCGCGGCATATAGGTCGACATGGCCGCGACTCCTGAAATTTGCAACCCGGATGTCAGCGCTAATTCATAGGCAACGGCCCCGCCCTGAGAAAACCCAACCAGTATGATTCGCGAGGCACTGATACCCTCTTCAACCAACCCTGTAACCAGTTGCGACACTTGCTGCACCGATTCCTGCAACTGCTGCTCATCTGTTACTCGCTTTGGCAACATCGCCTTAATGTCATACCAAGAGCGCATCTCCAGGCCATTATTAATCGTCACAGCCCGCACCGGAGCACTGGGAAATACAAAGCGTATTTTTATGCTTTGAGGCAAATTTAGATAGGGAACTGCGTCGACAAAATCGCTGCCATCTGCTCCCAGCCCATGCAGCCATATCACCGCCGCATCGGGTGCGCTACTGGTATCTTGTATTATTGTTTGCAATCTATACTCCAAAACTTGTTGAGCAGCACAACACCACTGCTAAAGAATAGTAATAGTCTAAGGCTGCAGACGCTGTATATGCCACTGATCGCCTGATAGTACATAAACCAAACGGTCATGTAACCTACCTTCACGCCCTTGCCAAAATTCAAATCGACTGGGTAGCAGGCAATAACCTCCCCAGCGCGACGGCTTTTTAATTTGTGCACCCTGAGAGCGAGTTTCCAGCTCTGTGACTACCGCTTGCAGCTCTGTTCTTGAACTTATAGGCTGACTCTGAAAACTGGCCGCTGCGCTCAGCTGACTCGCTCTTGGTCGCTGCGAGAAATAACGCTGAGCACTCTGTTCATCCAACTTGTGCACGGTGCCCTGAATTCGAATCTGCCGCTCCAATGTATTCCAATAAAACATCAACTCAGCTTGCGGGTTGGCTGCCAGGTCCTGGCCTTTGTTGCTTTCATAATCTGTGTACCAACAAAAACCACGTTCATCATAGTGCTTTAGCAGGACGATTCTCGCCGAGGGCATCCCGGTTGCGCTGGCGGTGGCCAAAGTCATGGAAGACACATCATCTGGCCGCACTTGCCGCGCCTGATCAAACCATTTGGAAAACTGCTGTACCGGACTGACTGCCAGCTCAGAACTTAAAAAATCCACACCGCAGTATTCACGTCTAATCGCTGTTAAGTCTTTCGTTTGATTTTCCAATTATCAATTCCCTAATTTTAGCTTTGGAAAAAACGCTCCCAGACAGAAATAGCTCGCTGAAAGTGCCTACCACACCCTTAGTTTGTAATTAACTCAGGCACTAACTAGTGTACACTGCCAATTATCCATTAATCTGCCAAACGGAGATAGTCGACTTTGCCAAAGATACACTCTCTTTTAAAATTATTTGCCTCACTGTGCCTACTGAGTCTTATTAGCGGCTGTGTTAGCAACAATAATAAAAGTTTTAGAATTGAATCCCTGGCAAAATCAGAATTGGATATGGTAATAGACACCCACCTAATCCAGAGCAACCAACAGGCTATCGCTCTGCTGAAAAAGCTCTACAAACGCAATCCTAAAGAGTTAAAAAAAGCCCCAGCAGGCACTGATATCAACAGCAGAATAAAACAATTATTCAGCTATCCCAGGCAAATACAATTTTCCGAGCTCGGCGACAAATACGCCAACAGTGCACTGTTATTAGCATTTTCCAACGATTTTCAGGGAGACAGAGTGTTTGCATTTATGACGGGAATTGCAGGCATATTACACAGCTCTTACAATTATCAAGACGAATTTTTTATGCTCGACCCAATAAACGAGCAAAAAGTTTATAACTCTGCCCGTAACTTAGAAACCGCTAGCTGGCTACTCAACAGTGAGAAAGATCTCAATAGCACCCGCTACATTCTCAGTAACAGCTACACAGATGGTACTATCGCCAATCTCAGTTTTGCCCGACTATTTGGCAAGATGATTGCAGGGCAAGATATTCTGGCCGACATTATCGCCAACAGAAACAATCGTACTATCAACAAATTTGTCCATGGCATTGCCTCAACAACACTACTGCCTATTTAAACTGCATACTCGCAGCTTACTTCAGACGCTCATCTTAGGCCGCCAATCATTATCTGACTGGGACCTCAGCCAGGCACTAAATCAATTTTTGCGGGCATATTTTTCCAGCAGATAACGCCCCCTGTCACCCACTTCTACTAGCCATTGCCGCAACAATAGCTCACCGGCAGATTCAAACCTTTGCTGCAGCTGACTATTCAGCTGCTCTATCTGCAGCCCCGCATCAACCAGGGCCAGCTTGGACTTTTCCGCCAGCCTCTTTGACCTAACCCAGCCCATAGTTTCGACCTTTTTCGCCACCGCTAACAACTGCTGCCGCTGAGCGACAGGCAGTGAATGCCACTGCTTAAGGTTAACGACGACCATTTCTTTGGGCAACCAGGCGCGTAATTCATACCAATAGCGAAAGCGTTTATGTAATTGCAGCTCAGTTGCCGTCAGAGGCGAGCCAAATAAGACATCCAGCTGCTTTTTCTTTAACGCTTTAGATAATTTTGCCGCCGGTATAGTCACGGCAGTAAAGCCTAACTCAGCCCCAAATGCCTCTGTAACAGCGCTATAGGGCCGAAATCGCAAACCCTTCAGATCGGCAACAGATTCTAGCTTGCTGCGGCTGTACATCCCCTGTGCGGGCCAGGGCAGAGTATAAAGCAACTTTACCCCCTTGCCCTGCAACACTTTGTCTATTTCAGGTTTACTGGAGCGGTACAATCGAAACGCCTGTCGATAGCTAGTGGCCAAAAAGGGAATTGCATCGACACCCAGAAATGGATCCTCATGAGACAGCCCCGACATTAAGCGAGCACCGATAGGTACCAGATCATTTTTAACCGCCCCAAAAATTTGCTCAGCTTTGAACAGACTCCCCGCGGGATATGTCTTTATGGATAACTGCCCGCCACTGATTTTTTTTACTTGAGCTGCAAAGCTCTGGGCTATTTTCGAATGTAAGTTAGCTGCCGGGTTTGCCAATGGCATCTTCCACTCGAGCGCACTTACACAGCTGCTAAACAGCAGTAATAGAATAACTAGATTATGCGCTGCCTGTTTCAAAAACGTTTACCTTACTAAGCCCAACTAGAGAGAACCATGGGCGTCAAATTAAAAAATCACAAAATTGCAGGAATTCCCCGGCACTACCCTCACTCTATGCCGTTAACTGCAATCGCTAACGCAGAGACACCAAAAGCAGCCTCGAACTCAAGCCAGCAGAGCCAGCCGGGCACAAGCAGCCGAACTAAGGCCATAGTTTAACGAAAGCTAATTGGGTATTGAAGTATTGACTGGGTCAATGGATGAATTTTTCTGCTTCATTTTGACAGCGGACTCTGTAGAGGGGGAGATGAAGAGCTTTATATTAACTGAAACTTAATATATTGGATTAGTGCTTTATCCTGCTATATACTAGGCCTGCTTAATGCCTTTGGCGGCAAGCTCAATATCACAAATGTTGTACTTAACTCTAAGAAACTGATGATTCCCAATCCAACACAACCTCAATGGTGGCATCATGACTATTAAAAACAACATCTTACTTAAGATCTTTTCCACGTTGTTATTTTCGATGACAGCAACTTACAGCACCTCAGCAACTGTATCTGAGTGCAAAGGAGAACCGCAGAGCAGCTGCCTGCAACGCGCTAGCTGCAGCTGGATAGACACTCATAAAAGAAAAAACGGGGCGGTAATAAAAGCTTATTGCAGGTCCAAAGCCAAAGGAAGAATAACCAGCAAAAAGAGCTTGCCAACGACTGGCGGCAGTGCTGATGTCAGCACCAGCAATCTCAGTGAAAAGAACTCAAACTAGCACAGCCTGAAAACAGGCCCGACAGGCAGAGCGGTAGTGCTGAGGGTACAACCCCCGGCACTGCAGCCCTACTTTAAAGTCCCGGCATCTCCTCGCCATTGAGCATTAATACACCATTTTCAACCGCGAGCTCAAAGTCATAGCTGTCCCCGGTATCAACTATAAAGCCCATGGCGACAAAAAAACCTAACTGCTGCGGGTCATAACCCGGCATGGCTTGCAGAAACTTTTTAGGCACGCTCAACTGCGCATCTAAATCGACTTTCGACAACAGCACCTGAGGATCTAGCATCAGCTCTTCGACAGAGAAAGGAGCCACTTTTAATTTAGCCAGTGCCTCTAAAGTCTCTCCATTGGCAATGGCGGATAACCTGTCTACATTAAAGCTAACCCCTTTTTGAGTAACTTCACTCAACAGTGGTACTAGCAGCATAGGGTTCTCTATCTGCCCCGCATTAGCCTGCTGCATCTGCTGCAGGCGCTCAACCAGACTCAAGACTGAATCATGATCTAAGTCAAAGCTGAGCTGTAAATCCGGCTGATCCAACTGAAAGCTGTCATCGGCATTTTTAACAATTATACGCTCTGCGCCATACTGCACCCCCAAAACAACTCTATCGCCTTTAAGTTTCTGCTGAACAGCCACAGACAGCGCCTTGAGATCAACAGCAGCGCCTTGTGAATCCAGCTTGATCCGCTGTACTTTGACAGACATAGTCACACTATCTGCCGATTCAGCAGCCAATAGATCCCCACTGCGGGACTCTGCGGTCTGCGACCAACTCACTGGCCCGATTTCAATGCTGCCATCAGCAGAATCAAATCGACTTTCGACCGTGACCAGATCTATCTGATAGCCATCATAGCTGGTAGAAATAGGGCCGTTAGTAGCACCCAATTTAAACACGCCCCCCCCTTCATTTATCTCAAAGCTGTCCAGTGCAAGGTTACCGCTCATCACCACTGAGCCATTAGCAGGATCAAAACGATATTCACTGTTGAAAACAACTGGCGACAACTGAGAGTTAACTTGATAGCTTTTCAGCTTATCCAAAAGACTACCAGCAGAGAGCTGCATCACACTTTGGCTATTCAGGAAGCCGTGCTTAAAATCAACATCAAAATGAACAGTGTTAGTGCCCGCCCAGGCAGCGATAGCTTCGGGCGGCTGCAAATATTCTATGCTTAGAGTATTAGACGATGAAAAAATTGTAGATTTAACAGCAGATGATATTTTTGCCACTGCGCGGAAATGCTCCTGTGCGGCGGCAACTTCTCGCTGAAACTGTTCATCCACTTGTTGCCCGGTAAGGATAACACCCGCAATGTAACCTGCACCAACCACCACAGAAGCAGCAACAGCAGCCAACAAACCTTTACCCATCATCCCATCCCTTAAATATAAAATAGCGGCAATTCTAGCACTTGCCAGGGGATCATGCGAACCCGCTAAACTGATCTATGCTAAAGCCTTAAACTATCCAGCTTACTCATTGCATCCGCTGCAAGGCAGGGTAAAGCAGCATATTCAACGGTGATTAGCAGCGAGCAATACAGACAGGGAATGGTTAAATTGCTATCCTTAGCCCAACTAACCCTAAGCCACTACAACACCTCAGCCGCTAGCGGACAGCAGCTGAGCAGATTGGAATTTTTCATGTCAGAGCTTCGCCACCCAGATTTAGAGATATACATTAAAAGCCGCAGCGCAGAACAAGTGATTGAATGGCTAGAGAAGGTATGCGATAGCGTACAAGTATTAACTAAAACAGCCACTTCCTGCGAACTGGAATTACAATTTGGCGAGCAGTACATGAGCGCCTCACTGCAGCAAAAAGTGTCCGGAAAGGCCTGGAGCAGCTTATGGTTCAAAAGCAACCCAACCCCCTGGAATACCGACCTTGACTGCGCACTGGTGGCCTCCGAGCATATGGCAACGCAAATTCGCTGCATTAAAGCTAGCTGGGAAGATAATGAGCAAGATGATCAGAGCGAAGAACAGTGGTGGCGCGTTGAAGAGCGTGAACAGCAGTTAATCAGCTGGCATAGCTAACGCAGCATGCTACGAGGATAACCGAGTAAATGGCAACATAAATTCGCTTCATTAAGCCCAATTGGGAAGATAGCGATAAAAAAGATCAGAGCCTGGAACAGTGGCGGCGCGGTGAAGGGCATTAGCTGGCATAGCTAACAACTATGCAGCGAGGTTTACCGAACCCCGAGCCACGCCGATGTGATCTAACATCAGCTTACCCGAAGACATCAAAGCTATCTTTTCAAACTCATCCACCGCTCCCTTATAGGGACGAGGGGTCTGCGCCATGGTTTCGATAAAAGAATTCACAAAGGCAAAGTCACCAAAGCGCAGCTGATGCACAGCATTATTTAAACGCTCTACTAACTGTGGTTTATTCACTTCTACAACTGAGGGATATACTGACTGAGCCGGTACTTCAACTTGCTGCACAGCAGTGGGAAGATTAAAGCTGGAAGGCATTTCTTGATTGGCAGTAATCAGTGACAACAACATCGCGAACTGGGCACCATTAGCTCCCTGAATAGCACCAGGCAGGCTCGCAGTGTAAGTCTCAATTCGCTCAAGCTGTATCTGATCTGTCTGCATCATCGCTTCACTATTAAAGGGCCTATCATCAACTGCCAAAACATTATTTTCTTGGCAGTTCCTAGGTTATCGGCCGCGCTTTATAAAACTTAACTATTTTATTCACTTTCTATCACTAATGCTGCCTTTTTTTGCAACAGCTGATTAAACTAGTGGATCGGCACAATTAACAGGAAAACTAATATGGGACGATGGCGCGCACCAGCAGCTCCAAGCTCTAAGTACATAACCCGGAACGGCTTCGACAAACTTAATGCCGAGCTGCGCTATTTATGGAAAGAAAAACGCCCCATGATCACCCAGTCGGTTCGTGAGGCCGCTGCCCAGGGAGACCGGTCAGATAACGCTGAGTACACTGAAGGCAAGAGATTACTGCGTGAAATTGATCGCAGGGTGCGTTTTTTAGCCAAGCGCCTGGAAGACATCAACGTCATAGAGCAGATCCCGGAAAATAGACAGATTATTGTCTTTGGCGCCTGGGTAACACTACTCGCTGAAGATGACACTGAGCGCAAAATCCGCATTATCGGCCCCGATGAAATCGATGGCTCTGGTGTATTGGTAAGTATGGATTCGCCACTGGCAAAAGCGCTGTTCAAAAAACAACTGGGCGATGAGATAGAGTTACACAAACCGGACGGCTCAGTAAGTTATTTTGAAGTTCTAAAAATTGAATACAGTAAATATTGATGTGCCGGAGACAACTTCAGTTATTAAATGCATTGAGAATATAATGAGTAAAAAAAGGGCGGGGGATGTATTTGAAATAACCTTTTCAATAGCAACTCGTATAGAGATGCCAGACTTGTACATCAAATCCACTGGAAGTGGTGGGCCGTGTAGGATTCGAACCTACGACCAATTGGTTAAAAGCCAACTGCTCTACCAACTGAGCTAACGGCCCTT
>JABSQZ010000005.1:0-62236 GCA_013215505.1 Oceanospirillaceae bacterium | reverse complement strand
AANANTGGCTCCTCGAGTAGGACTTGAACCTACGACCAATAGATTAACAGTCTACTGCTCTACCAACTGAGCTATCGAGGAACATCACATCATCTTCATATGCCATTTACGCCTTGGTAAAACGTTAATGGCGGAGGGGCAGGGATTCGAACCCTGGGAGCCTCTCGACTCGCTGGTTTTCAAGACCAGTGCTTTCGGCCACTCAGCCACCCCTCCAGAAGATGGGCGCAGATTTTATCGATTTATCAGCAGGAGTCAACAGAATAATTCACAAAAGTTAATTTATTTTGATTTCACCCCTAAAATCGTACAAATAACCAACAAAACTAGATTATCTACCCTCTGCGAGAGCTTTTTTGTATAAATTATCGACAGTTGTTGATGACTATTAAGCCCCGTTGGCTACCGCTATAAAAACCACTATTGACTCTACAACGCTGCAAAGATTGACCAATTTAAGCCTTGCTCTGGGAGCGGCTCCAATCTAATATTGACTTTCGTCCAACAACCAACAAAAGTCCAGACAATGACCAAGCGCGAACAACAAATCATTAATGCGATTAAAAACAACCCGCTAATTTCCCAGTCTCAATTGGCAGAAATTATCGGCATTAGCCGCTCAGCCATCGCCAGCCATATTACCAACTTAATATCTAAAGGTATTATCGAAGGTCGCGGCTATGTGGTCGCAGCAGAAAAATTCTGTGTCGCTATTGGCGGCGCCAACATGGATATACTGGGCAAGCCAGATACACAAATCAGCGCCAATAGCTCTGCACCAGGATCTGTTACCAGCAGCCCCGGCGGAGTCGCCCGCAATATTGCTGAAAATATCGCCAGACTTGGCAATAAGTGCTACTTGATTGCCGCGGTCGGTGATGACAGTCAGGGTCGACAACTGATAGAGCTAAGTCACAGTGCCGGCGTCGACACCTCGCAAGTCCTCTGTATTGCGGGACAGAGCACCTCTTGTTATCTATCGATAATCGATAGCGATGGAGAAATGCAACTGGCGATAGCCGATATGAAAATTCTAGAAAAATTAACGCCAGAGCTGTTACAAAAACAACTGCCACTGTTAAAGCAGGCGAGCTTGATAGTACTAGATACCAATATTAGTGTGCAGTTGATGCAATTCCTTTTCACCCACCTCGCTGCCACTACGTTCTTTGTTGATACTGTTTCCGTTGCCAAGGCAGATAAAATCACCCCATTTCTGCAGCATGTGCACAGCTTAAAGCCCAACCTTTTAGAAGCCGAACAGATTTCAGGTATGAAAATAAACCATCCTCGGCAACTCCCTGAACTCGCCAGCTGGTTCCATAACCGTGGAGTACAACGTATCTATATTAGCTTAGGTGAACAGGGACTCTTTTACTCCGACGGGCAGCAGCAAAAATCAGTAAAGCTCCCGGCACTGAATATCACCAACAGCAACGGCGCAGGAGACGCTATGATGGCTGCTCTATGCCATTGCCAGATGTTAGATATAGATATCCAGAAAAGCGCTTATTTCGCCCTTGCAGCGGCTAACTGCGCTCTGGCGACCAAAGCAACCATCAACCCGGAATTATCAGTTCCCAGAATTGAAAAACTACTTGATCAGGCAAACCTTAAAGATTAGAGATAGTTAATCAGAGAACCTTTTCCAAACCTATGCAATCGCCACCGAGCCTCATTCAATGCTCGGCTGGCGACTCCAAGATTCATCTAAATTTGGCCACTATGGCCGTACCTACATATCAGGCAAGGACACAACATGCTAGCACTAGAGAAACACTTACAGGTCAGTGACGAAGTTAAAGCTGCCATAGCATCTGGCAAACCGGTCGTCGCTTTGGAATCAACGATCATATCCCACGGCATGCCCTACCCTAAAAATGTCGAAACTGCACTGAATGTCGAGCAGATCATTCGCGACAAAGGCGCCATTCCGGCAACTATCGCCATTTTACAGGGAGAGCTAGTGGTTGGCTTAAGCCATCAGCAAATTGAATATCTAGGTAAAGCGGGTCAAAGCGTCAATAAAACCAGCCGTCGCGACATCCCATTTATTGTCGCAGGCAAAAAAGACGGCGCCACTACCGTCGCCTCGACCATGATTTTGGCGCAGATGGCGGGCATTAAGGTATTTGCCACCGGCGGCATAGGGGGGGTACACCGCGGCGCTGAAACCACTATGGATATATCCGCAGATCTCCAGGAGCTAGCCACAACCTCAGTGGCGGTCGTCTGCGCAGGAGTAAAGTCCATTTTAGACATAGGCCTAACCCTTGAATATCTGGAGACCTATGGTGTGCCTACGATAGGCTTTCAGAGTGATGAAATGCCGGCATTTTACACCAGAGAAAGTGGTTTCAAGGTTGATTATAAGCTTGATAGTGCAAAAGAAATAGCCGAGAGCTTAATCACCAAATGGCAGCTGGGACTAAAAGGAGGAGTTGTGGTAACCAATGCAATTCCACAACAGCACTCGATGGACGCCACAATGATTGGCAAGACCATTGATCAAGCACTGCTGGATATGGCGCAGCAGGGAGTCAGTGGCAAAAAAAGTACACCATTTTTACTGGCGCGGATCGCAGAAGTAACTGCGGGAAAAAGCCTGCAGGCGAATATCGAGCTGGTGTATAACAATGCGGCGCTGGGCGCAGAGATCGCAATAGAAATGAGTCAGCTGCAACAATCGTAAACTCTGTTGTTTGACTGAACGCAACCCTAGCTCTTGTTAGAGCTGGGGTTGCTAAATTAGCCGATCGAAACCCCTGATGCCTGTAGATCAGCATGGTAAGACGAGCGCACTAAAGGCCCACTGGCGACATGGTCAAAGCCCAGCTCTTTGGCGATGCGGGCAAACTCATCAAACTCCGCGGGGGTCACAAACCTATCCACGGGTAAATGGTCTCTGCTCGGCTGTAAATATTGCCCCAAAGTGACCATATTTACATTGTGCACACGCAGATCCTTTAACACTTGCACAACTTCTTCATTAGTCTCTCCAACGCCAACGATGATCCCCGATTTAGTACGGATATGCGGCATCGCCTCTTTGTAGCGGCGCAATAGTTCCAGCGATCCCGCGTAGCTGGAACCTGGATTTACTTTTTTAAACAAGCGCTCCACTGTCTCCATGTTGTGATTGAACACATCAGGGGGATACTTAGACAACAGCTCTATAGCAATATCCATGCGGCCGCGAAAATCCGGTACTAGTGTTTCGATTTGCAAAGTTTTAGAGCGCTTGCGCGTTTCAATAATACAATTGGCAATATGCTGAGCACCACCATCGCGCAAGTCATCGCGATCAACAGAAGTGATCACCACATATTTTAACCCCATTTCGGTAATGGCTTCCGCCAATTCCCGGGGCTCATTTTCATTCAGTGGGTTTGGTCTACCGTGCGCCACATCGCAAAAAGGGCAGCGCCTGGTACAAATATCACCCATAATCATGAAAGTAGCAGTACCTTTACTAAAACACTCGCCAATATTCGGACAGCTCGCCTCTTCACAGACCGAGGAGAGCTTGTGCTCGCGGAGCTTCGCCTTAATTCTTTTGACCTCAGCATTGTTGCCCATACGTACTCTTAACCAAGGTGGCTTCTTCAGCATATCAGCCTTTTCTGTGGGCAGAATTCTAATCGGGATACGCGCCATTTTATCGGCGCCACGTAGTTTTACCCCCTGCTCAAGGCGCTTACCTTTGGGCCGAGTCCGCTGATTAGTAAGGTCTTTTATTTCTATCATAAGATCGCTCAATTAAATTCTGTAACATAGCTAATATTTTCGTAGCCGATTTTTTTAATCATGTAATCGGCCAGTAAGGTTGCCGCTTGTTGGTTGTCCAAATCGCTAACATAATCACTCAAATTACTCATTTTCATCCCCGCATAACCGCAGGGGTTGATCCGCAAAAAAGGCTCAGTATTGACATTCAAATTCAGCGCCAGACCATGAAAACTACAACCCCTTCTAACCCTTAAACCCAGTGATGCAATCTTACTCTGATCTACATATACCCCCGGTGCATCAGCTTTAGCATAGGCATGCACATCATAGTGTTGCAGTAAATCTATGATCCCCTGCTCCATCAAAGTGACAATGTCCCTGACGCCCAACTTATTTCGTCGCAAGTCCAGCATCAAATACATGATTAGCTGGCCCGGTCCGTGATAGGTAACTTGGCCGCCGCGATCTACTTGCACAACCGGAATGTCTCCGGGATTTAACAAGTGCTCGGCTCTACCGGCTTGCCCTTGAGTAAAGACACTCTGGTGCTCTAATAGCCAAATTTCATCGCTGCTGTCTTTATCTCGCTGGTTAGTTAACTGCTGCATCTTCCGCCAGGTTGGCTGGTAGGGTTGCAATCCAAGCCGGCGGATAATTAAGTGACTCTCAGCAGCCATTTAAAGTACGGTGATTACTTTACCAGAGGCTTTAAACTCTGCATTTAAATCAGCCAGCTGCTGCTCACTCTGGGCAGTCATAAACAGCCGTACAGAGCGAAATTTTCCATTCTTGGAATCTTGATGCGTGACTCTTTGCAGATCTAATTGTCGATCATATTTTTCCATCACACCCAGCACATACTCCTGGAAACCACTGGTATTGTGGCCGATAACTTTAATGGGATAATCTGCACAGGGAAATTCTATTTTTGGAGGCCGTGGATCGTTGGAACTCTTAATTGAAGGTACTTTATTCATTGCTGTGTCATTCTAAAAAACTGAAGTGTTGAGCATTATACACGCTCTTCAGCAGAGATTCACTTATTGTAATTATCACGATGAAACAGTGATTTACACCACTGTAAGCGAAAATTCAGCAGTTAACTATGCCCTGTTAACGAGCAATCTTATAGCGATTACTGCTGCCTGACAGTCGCTGCTAAGTAATGTTAGTTTTCGAACAGGGATTGCTGCTGCACTGCCAGTAGCTGATACATTCTTCGCCACAGCTGCCCTTTAATGCCGGTGCCAACCAAATACTGATCTATCTGCAGCACCGGTAACAAGCCTCGGGTGGAACTGCTTATCCAAACCTCATCAGCGGCCAGTAAACGGCTATAACTAATTGACTGTTGTCTATATTGAATGCCGTTTGCAGCCGCTAAATCGCGTACCAGACTACTGGTAGTACCGGCCAATATCGCATGTTCACTGTCAGGGGCGATTAACTTACCGTTTTCGACTATCAGTAGATTGGAGCTAGCGCCCTCTAACATAGTATCGTCGCGCTGTAACAGGGCTTCTTGCGCTCCCTGCAACCGAGCCTGCTCCATCACTAAGATATTCGGCAGCAAACTATTGGACTTAATATCGCAGCGGCGCCAGCGCAAGTCTTCACAGACGATTACCTTAATGCCAGCGACAGAGTCGACATTTGCACTATAACTATTTTCAATAGAATGGGTACAGGCAAACACTGTCGGCAGCATATTTGTATCTATGGCTTGTGAGCGCCTATTGCCTACCCCTCGGGTGACTTGCAAATACACTGACAAGTCGCCCCCACCATTTAGCTCTACCAGCCGATCAGTAATTTTTCGCCAATTGTGCTCAGCGCGTATATTAATCGCTGCCAAACTCTGCTGTAGCCGACGCAGATGCAACTCCATTTGAAAACTCTTCCCCTGATAGTAGGGAACAACTTCGTAGACACTGTCTGCAAACAAAAAGCCACGATCAAAAACAGATATTTTTGCTTGATCAGCGGCAATAAATTCACCGTTGAGATAGACTTTATCCATCATCCGCTGCGACCTCGGCCTTAACATCCGTCACTATTAGAACATCCTACAGCTGAACAAGCTTGGTTATTATAGTAAACCTATGAAGAACAACAGGATGCTATCCCAGATCTTCTTAAAAAAACCACCTTCCTCGACGGCATTTAAAGCCACCAGCGGTACTGTGGCGACCTCCTTGCCCTCCAAGGTAATCCTCACCACTCCGTAAACTTGTCCGGCGATTACCGGCGCTGTTACTTCATCATTGATATCCATGGTCGCTTTCAGACCTTTTGCCTGACCACGGGGAATAGTCACCGCGAGGGGCTCAGCCAGGCCCAGACTTACCTGGGATTCACTGCCACCCCAGACTTTAATCAGCGAAAGCTGTTGATTGGCTTCATAGAGTTTGTGAGTTCGGAAAAAACGAAAACCATAGGCCAATAGTTTCTGTGACTCTCTGGCTCTGGCATCTTCGCTTTTAGTTCCTAAGACTACGGTAATTAAACGCATACCATCACGTTTCGCAGAGGCGACCAGACAGTAACCAGCGGCATCGGTGTAACCGGTTTTTAAACCGTCAACAGTTTTATCACTCCAGAGTAATTTATTGCGGTTTGGCTGGCGGATATTATTGTAGGTAAAGTACTTTTCAGAGTAGATACCGTAATGTTGCGGATACTTCTGGATAATTGCCCGGGCCAACAGTGCCAAATCATAGGGAGACGAGTAGTGATCTTCACTTGGCAATCCGGTAGCATTCGAGAACTTGGTATTATCCATGCCCAGCAACTTCGCATGCTGGTTCATTAAGCTGGCAAATGCACTTTCACTACCAGCTATGTATTCAGCCATTGCCACCGACGCATCATTGCCTGACTGAATGATAATACCGTTGAGCAATTGCTCCAGCTTTACCTGTGTGCCCTCTTTGATAAACATCCGCGAACCTTTGGTTCTCCAGGCTTTCTCACTCACCAGCACTTGGTCATCTAAACTGATATTGCCTTTAGTCAACTCATATTCAGTGATATAGCTGGTCATCATTTTGGTCAGACTAGCAGGCGGAAATTGCTGTTTTGCCTTTTTCTGTGCAATGATTTTACCAGTGTCTGCATCCATGATTATATAACTGGTGGCCGCTATTTTCGGCGCCGCAGGTATTAATTGGGCGGCATGGGTACCGATTGTAGTAGCGATGGCTGCGAACATTACCAAAGAGCGAACAATGTTCTTATTAATCAAGCGCGTCACAATGACTCCTTATCTATTCAAACGCGCACTTTGTAAATGCGCAACTTCTAAAATTTAAAATGGCTATTAAAGCCAGATTTTCAACGCCCCAGACTCATCCTCCAATTGCTGCATTGAAGTTGCCCTGACCGACGTTTAAATGGCTGAGTTTACTTTGGCAGATCGATCAGGTGCGCCCCGGCAAAGCTTCTATCAGCCAATATCATTTTTAACTGCTCTGTCCTCATGCGACTTTTCATCGGTCCGAGGATAACTTTGTATAACTTGCGCTGTTGTTTTTGCAGTTCGCTGATCAGAACAGGAAGCCCCAGATCATTTACTTTTAAGGTCACTGCATGCGCCGCCTGCTCAGTGGAATAAACACCCACTTGTACGTAGTGAATACCTAAATACTTATCAGTTCGTGGTGCTTGTTCAACCCTTATCGGTTGTTTGCTCGGCGCCTTCTTGGGGACGTTGGCAGTTGCGGTTGTCGGCAGAACTTTGTCAGTGACGTTGGCAGTTGCGGTTGTCGGCAGAACTTTGTCAGTGACGGCTTGCGTTGCGACACTGGCAGTGCTCACTGAAAGCTTAGCGGGTTTAAAAATCAACGGCTGCTTGACTTGCGGCTCCGCAGCTTCATTTTTGGCGACTTGGCTTGCGACCTTTTTGCTGACCTGCCAGGTAAGCGGGTTTATTGCCTCCACTTCTACCTGACCGGTACCACTATTTAACATGCCCAATTTTGAAGCGGCGGCGTAAGACAGATCAATAATCCGCCCCTGGTGAAAGGGCCCCCGATCATTAACCCTGACAATCACTACTTTGTTGTTGGCTAAATTGGTCACTTTTACATAAGTCGGCAGCGGCAATGATTTGTGCGCAGCGCTCATCCCATACATATCATATTTGTCACCGTTAGCGGTCAGATAACCGTGAAATTTCTTACCGTACCAGGAAGCTCCACCACGCTCTTTATAACCAAGCGAATTGGCCATCACTGAATAGCTTTTACCAAATACTTGATATTCACTCTTGTTCCCACCGCGGCTAAGAAATTCTACTTTAGGCACTGCATCGGGCACATGTGAGACATCCACGTTAGTGTCAGGGCCATAGTCTTTAGTAACTTTGTATCGACCTTCATTGGTTTTTTTGCCGCCCTTGTGAGCCGCTTTATTAGCGCAACCTGAGACCAACATTGTTACCATTAGCAAAGCCAGTAGATTGCGGTAGTTTTTATAATTATTCATATATCCCTTTAACTTAACTTGTTTTCAGCTTTAATCAGTTCACTCAACTGAAACACCGCCATTGCATAAAAGCGGCTGCGATTGTAGCGGGTGATAACGTAAAAATTTTGCAGCCCAAACCAATACTGATCTTTTTTGTCGTAGATTAATTTCATGAGTGTCGCCTTCTGCCGCTGATTCAGCCGTTCTGCGCCGCCTATAGAGCGTTTGCGCCACTGTTGCAGAGTCACTTTAAGATCCAAGCCATTGTTATACCATTCTTTATCTATTTTTCGCGACACTTTAGCGCTAATAACCACAGGTTGATCTGTTAACCATCCGTGCTCGGCAAAGTAATTAGCCACACTGCCGATGGCATCCACGGGATTTTTCCAAATGTCCTTTTTACCGTCACCGTCGAAGTCAATCGCGTATTTTCTAAAGCTTGAGGGAAGAAACTGGCCTATACCCATAGCCCCGGCGTAGGAGCCTTTTATCTCGTCAAAAGAGAGTTTTTCCTCGCGACACAAGATCAGGAATTCCTTTAACTGGTTGCGAAAATACTCCCCCCGGCGAGGGTTATCAAACCCTATTGTCGCCAGTGCATCAACAACTCTGTAGCTGCCTGTCACTTTACCATAGCGGGTTTCAACACCAATAATAGACACTATCAGCTGCGCCGGAACTCCAAATTCACGCTCAGCTCGGGCCAGTGCCCGGGCATGTTTTTGCCAAAATTTATTGCCGTTCTGAATCCCTTTAGTGCGGATAAACCCAGAGCGGTACTCCTGCCAGCTCTTGCGCGCTTCTGCAGGCCTTGCCAGTGCTTTAAGAATTGAATCTTTGCGCTTGGCAGTGCTTAACACTTTGCTTAAGTACTCTTTAGTAAAACCTTCAGCCAACATTTGCTGTAGCCACTTTTGTGCCAGCGGGTGTTGCAAATAATCAGCGGCATAAATTCCCTGAGAGTAAACCACCAGCAATAACAGACAACAGTTCAAAACTCTTTTAATGCTCATTTTTAATCAAAGTCCTCAAATAGCCTATTTTGCAGCGCCAGTAGCTGGTTTCGCGGGGCTGCAAGAAAACCCCATCAAGCGCTATTAAATAACCACGTTTCTATGGGTGTGTACCGACATAATAACCCCGAAACCCATCATTAATGTCACTATTGAAGTACCACCGTAGCTCATCATTGGCAGCGGCAAACCAACCACCGGCAAGATGCCACTTACCATACCAATATTTACGAAAATAAATACAAAAAATGTCAGGATAATACTGCCGCAGATTAAGCGGCCAAAACTATCGCTCACCTGTGCGGCCATCCACAAGCCCCTGGCAATGATCAATAAATACAAGCCTATCAGCGTCATCACTCCCAATAACCCCTGCTCTTCGGCAAGTACTGCAATGATAAAGTCGGTGTGCGACTCTGGCAAAAAGCTCAGCTGCGATTGAGTGCCTTCAAGCCACCCCTTTCCGGAGAAGCCGCCAGAACCTATGGCGGTTTTCGATTGAATAATATTCCAACCCGATCCCAGCGGATCACTCTCGGGATCTAAAAAAGTCATTACTCGCTGTTTCTGATATTCTTTCATTGTCATCCACAGCACCGGCAGACCTGCCGCAGCGGTGGCCAGTGACAAAAAGATGTAGCGCCAGAGAATACCGGAGAACAGCAATACAAAAATACCTGAGGAGGCGATCACCAGAGATGTACCTAAGTCTGGCTGCTTCATGATTAACAATGTCGGTATGGCAATCAGTAACAGAGCGATACAGCACTGCTTCAGGGTGGGGGGTAGGGGCCTCCCCGCCAGGCAAAAAGCAATTGTCAGTGGCAGTACTACTTTGATAATTTCCGATGGCTGGATGCGAATCCCCGGCAGTGCCAACCAGCGCTGAGCACCTTTTGCTCCCACGCCAAACAACAGCACACAAATCAGTAAAATAACACCACCGGCATACACCCAGGGTGCCCAGCGTTCAAGCAAACCGGGACTTATCTGCGCAATCACAAACATGGCAACGAAGCCAACCCCCATTCGCACCGCCTGCCTGGACACATACCCTGAATCTTGGGCAGAGGCACTGTATAAAACAAACAGCCCAAAGGCACACAACAGCATTAACAATATCAACAGCGGCGCGTCTAGATGGGTATAACTCCAGATTCCGCGCTTGCGCCGTAAATGTGCACTGGAGTTTTGCATCGAGCGGGAAAAATCTTTACTCATAGAACCTCGCCTCCCCACTGCTGCTCAGGGTCAATGCCCAGTAAATAGGCATCGAGGATTTTTCTGGCCAGTGGCGCAGCGGTGCTGGAGCCGCCGCCGCCAAACTCTCCCCCATTTTCTACCACCACGGCAATCGCTATCTTTGGATCATCCACCGGCGCGAAGGCGATGAACAATGCGTGATCTCGATGCTTCTTAAGCAGCTTGCTGGCATCGTATCGCTCACCTTGTTTAATACCTACTACTTGAGCCGTACCGGTTTTTCCGGCAATCAGATAGGGAGCATCTCTCCCCACCTTTCGAGCGGTACCGCGCTTTCCATGCATTACTTCTGTCATTCCTGAAATCACTGCATCCCAGTAGGCAGGATCTCTGAGTTGGATGTCTGCAGGCTTGGGATTATTCTGCTGCAAATCCGGCTGGGTTAAGCGCATTGCACCTTGATCATCAAACTCACGAAACCCCATTAATAGCTTTGGCTGCCGCCATACACCGCGATTTGCCAGCAGCATGGCAGTCGTTGCCAGCTGCAGCGGAGTTGTCACTAAGTAGCCCTGACCAATACTCAGGTTCAGGGAGTCACCGGGGTACCAAGATTGTTTGTAGCGACGTTTTTTCCAATTTTTTGTCGGTAAGATCGCCGGTATTGCCTCGGGCAAGTCCAAACTAGTAACCTTACCTAAACCAAACATGTCCATATAATGGGAAATGTTATCGACTCCGGTTTTGTGTCCCGCATCATAAAACCAGACATCGCAAGATTGTGCCAGGGCTAAATTTAAATTAACTTTACCGTGACCACTGCGCTTCCAGTCTCGATACTTACGTTGATATCGGTCATCGGCGATAATGTACCAACCCGGATCATAAACCGTATAATCCAAGGGAATGGTACCACTATCAATAGCCGCCAGAGCAGTAATAGGCTTGATGGTGGAACCCGGTGGGTAACCACCGCGAATAGCCCGATTAAACAGTGGCAGGTCCGGGGACTCTCGCAGTGCGTCGTAATCTTTGTTGGAGATACCAGTGACAAATAAATTTGGATCGTAGCCGGGAGTGGAAACCAGTGCCAGGATACCACCGGTTTTTGGATCTATCGCTACCACTGAAGCCTTCTCGCCTTTGAGCAATTTTTCGGTAATTTGCTGCAGCGGTAAATCGATGGTTAACTGCAAATCTCTACCGGGTACCGGCTCTGTTTTCTCCAGCACCCGCATTACCCGCCCACGGGCATTAGTCTCAACTTTACGCATCCCGACAGTACCGTGCAGCTCACTCTCGTAGAACTTTTCAATACCCAACTTACCGATGTAATTGGTCGCAGAGTAATTTTTCTCATCGACCCGTTTTAGCTCCCTCTCGTTAATTCTTCCCACATAACCCATCGCATGGACTAAAGTCTCACCGTAGGGATAGACCCTAATTAAATCGGACTCTACCCTTATTCCCGGGAGCCTGTGGTAATTTACAGCCAATTTAGCGATCTCTTGCGCGGTTAACCGAGAGCGCAACATAACAGATTCATAGGGCCGGCGGCGCCTTTTTAAGCGTTTATTAAAGCGCTCTAAATCCCTGTCGCTCAGTTCAATAATGTCCCCGACTTGGGCGACGATTTGCTCCAATTTTCCGGCCATTTCTTCTTTTAGCACAGTGACGCTGTAGCTGGGTTTGTTATCGGCGATTAATACCCCGGATCGATCAAAAATAAGCCCCCGGGTGGGCTTTTCCGGCTTCAGCTGAATGCGGTTTTTATCGGAGATCGCCGAGTAGCGGTCATTCTCTATAACTTGTAAAAAATACATCCGCGACACCAGCGCGGCCATTGCAATTAATACAAACAGAAATGCGATCACTGCTCGAAATTGAAAGGTTCTTCTCTCCTGGGGATGATCTTTGAAGCGCGCGTATCCGGACATAAAACCTATTTATGGTAAGGGTGGCCTTGAATCAATGTCCAGGCTCGATATAGTTGCTCGGATAATAATATCCGTACCATTGGATGGGGAAGAGTCAGCGCAGAGAGCGACCATTTTTGATCTGCTCTGGCACTGCATCTGGGGTCCAGACCATCGGGACCGCCAATCAACAAGCAGAGATTACCGCCCTGCATTTGCCATTTTTCCATCTGCACTGACAGCTGTTCAGTCGACCAGGTTTTACCGGTTACTTCCAGTGCAACCACCCAATCGCCAGCGGGGATAGCAGCTAACATCGCATCCCCTTCTCGCTTGATGGCCCTGGCCAGATCTGCACCTTTGCCACGATGGCCGAGAGGGAGTTCGATTAAATCGACACTCATCTCCCCTGGCATACGCTTGTTGTACTCATTAAAGCCTGTCGTTACCCAGGCAGGCATTTTACCGCCGACCGCTAACAGCTTAATTTTCATTGCTAGGTCTCATTAGATGAAATCAGTAATATCTATTGAGCACTCTCTTTAATGATAGCTTCAGGTTTCATGTCAAAGCGCCACAGTTTTTCCAAATCGTATAACTCACGCGCTTCAGCCGTTAAAATATGTACAACCACGTCTGACAAATCAACAATGGCCCAGTCGCCCACATGTTGCCCCTCACTACTGATTGGCATTACCGCCTGCTGTTTAAGCTGATCTTCCACATTACCAGCGATAGACATCACATGACGCTTAGAAGTTCCGCTGCAGACCACCATAAAGTCAGTAACACTAGATTTACCTTGTACATCGATAATTTCAATGTCTCTCGCTTTTAGCTCTTCCAGGGACGCGACTACTAACTCAATTACTTTTTCGTTTTGCATTTCTTTCTATACCTTGATTTAAAATTTATAACTTAAAGTTATGCTTTAAGTGGCTGCCAACTCCGATTTATACAAACGGTGTTGTTTAATATATTCAGTCACTGCACTGGGCAGCAACCCGGGGGTTAAACTTTTATGCAACTGCTGGCGAATATCACTGGCTGAAACATTCAGTGGCGGCTGTTGAAAAAACAGCAGCTTTCCGGCGCTGCTGGTCGACAACGCGTCGCTGTTACTCACTTGTTGTTGCAGTAATATCTGATGTTCTGCAGTTTTAACTAACTGATAGTTAGGTCGCTGCAAGACGATAATATGACACAAGCTCAAAAACTGCCGATAACCACGCCAGTTCGGTAGCGTGGTAAACGAATCCATGCCTATCACCATTACCAATGGTCGCTGTGCTCCCAGCTCTGCACGCAGCTGCTTTAACGTATCTAAGCTATAAGATTCGGTCGCGGAGGTTATTTCGCGCAGATCGAGTTTGATTTCAGGGAAAGGTGCAACAGCAATTTCAAGCATAGCCAGTCGTTGAGCGGTAGTGGCCTGCGGAGCTGTCTTATGCACTGGTACTTTAGCCGGTAGCAAATAGATACTATCAGCCTTTAACATCTGACAAACTTGTCTTGCTCCCTGCAAGTGACCGCAGTGAATGGGATCAAAGGTACCGCCCATAAATACATACATGCTAGTTGCTGGCTCTGTATCGAAAATTACCTTTAGACATAATTACTGGCGTATCTGCCCGTCACCCAGCACCACATATTTCTGCGAGGTCAAACCCTCGAGCCCAACCGGACCTCTGACATGCAGTTTGTCTGTAGAAATACCAATCTCTGCACCCAGGCCATATTCAAAGCCATCGGCAAAGGCTGTTGACGCATTTACCATCACCGAACTGGAGTCGACCTGGCGCAAAAAGGCTCTGGATTTACTGTAGCTTTCTGTCACTATCGCATCGGTATGCGCAGAGCTGTAATGATTTATATGCTCGATTGCATTGTGCATATCATCGACCACTTTAATCGACAATACAGCGGCTAAATATTCGGTAGACCAATCCTCTTCTGTCGCTTTGATCGGCTGCGGCAACTTGTCTACGCACTGCTCACAGCCACGCAACTCCACTTCTTTTTCGCTGTAGATGCGGCACAGTTGCGGCAGCACAGTATCGACAATATCTTTGTGTAGCAGCAAAGTTTCCATGGCATTACAGACACCGTAACGGCGGGTCTTAGCATTCACGGCGATAGCAATGGCTTTTTCTATGTCCGCCTCATTATCGATATACACATGACAGATACCATCTAAGTGTTTGATTACCGGAACTTTAGCATCTCGACTAATGCGTTCTATCAGTCCCTTGCCACCACGGGGGATTATCACATCTACATACTCAGCCATAGTGATCAACTTTGCCACTGCCTCCCTGTCAACGGTTTCTACCACTTGCACTGTGTCTGCAGGCAGACCCGCACGCTGTAAGCCAGCGGCAATACAAGCGGCTATCGCAGTATTGGAATGTATAGCTTCTGAGCCACCACGCAATATTGTTGCATTGCCAGATTTAAGGCACAAACTGGCAGCTTCAACAGTGACATTCGGCCGAGATTCATAAATAATCCCTATGACTCCCAGCGGCACTCGCATCTTACCTAATT
The DNA here is from genome assembly GCA_013215505.1 of Oceanospirillaceae bacterium. GTDB lineage: Bacteria > Pseudomonadota > Gammaproteobacteria > Pseudomonadales > Balneatricaceae > Rs1. Next base: position 47,358 of record JABSQZ010000005.1, on the reverse strand, counting down.
GTATACCCGTATCCAGATAGCGCATATCGCTGATACCGCCAACGGGATCAGCCAGGCCAGCGACTTGCTGCAAAGAGCTAATCATTTTATCAATAACGGCATCATCTATTAACAATCGATCTAACATCGGCGCAGATAAATTTTTACCTATGCCATTTTCAATATCTTTAGCATTTGCTGCAATCAGTGATTCACGGCTCTCATTCAGGGCGGCCGCCATCTGTAGCAGAGCATCGTTTTTCTGTCCGGACTCGGCACTGGCAATGCTCCGAGAAGCAGCTTTAGCTCTCTCTCCCAGTTGCTGCATGTATTGATCTATGTTCATTGTTAACCTATCAGCTCTCAATATTATCGACTGTAAACTATCTTTTATCGTCATTCTTGCCTGTTTAGATCTACCTTCTGCAACTCTTAAATAAGCATTCAGCGGCACTGTGCGAACACTTGGATAGCTTAATACAATCCGCAGGAAGATTAAAAAGAAAACATCCTATCATTAAACAACAACTACCCAATAGAAGGTGACTTCATCAGCAAAGGTGCAAAGGGAATTAAATGTAATTATACTACGCCCTCAACCGCTTAATAACCCTATTGGCGCAGATATCTTCTGCTAGTTAATTATAATTAGAAATAATGGCAAATAACATTTCAAATTCTCCTAATACCTCTATATTTTTTGAGCCCTCACCCATTAAATTAGTGATCTTAACTGCTCTGGTCATGTTCGCTTGCATCATCGGCAGCGGTGCATTTATCTATGTTTTTGCACAAAATCAAGCAAAACTTTACACCGACAATCAAGTTGCCAATGCCAATGCCCAGGCTATTATTACTTTAAAGCCGATGCTCTTGGCCAAAGACACCTTGAGCATGAATTTCTACCTGGGGACTCTAGCCCGCGCCGATTTCATCCAAGGCGCAACACTGGTTGATGCTAAGGGTAAATTACTCGCGCGTTCCGGCAGCCGCAATGGCCCCTTGAAAAAAAGCCAACTTTTCAGCCAACAGCTGCTTATAGGTGAGTTAAATTTATACATTAACAGTGCCCCCAGCGAGCAATTCTTTAAGCGTTTACTGTGGATATTTGTGGTGCTGGCAGCCATATCGGCGATGTTCACTTTAGTTTCCGTGGCCTATTTTGCAAAAAGGATATTGCGCGAGTTCAGCAATCAATATAAACCGTTGCTAGAACATCGCTTTAGTATGGAGCTGGCTCAAGTCGCGAAAGATAGCGACACAATTGTACCCACCGAGCCACAGGGAAATGTTGTAGACAACCATTTGCGACCTCAGGCTACAGATCAACCGGTCTCACTGGCCATCGTAGATTTAGACATTGAGCAGCCAATTGAAGCCGAACCGCTCAGCGGTGTACCGAGTAATGATCCGCAAAATGAAGACAATGAACAGTTAGTTTCGCTGCTAAAACCCGACACACAGCAGCGCATGCCGCATTTCAAACCCTTTAACAACCAAACGGACACAGAGCAAAAATATCGAGGCCCGGCGCACATGGCCTCCCCTGAAATTGAACTGCGTGAATCAATCCAATTATTTGAGGAACAAAGGCCTGCGCCTAGCCCCACTGTCGGCTCTCAGAATCCATTATTGAGAGCACATCCCCACGAAGAGCAATTAGACCTGTACTCACTGGAACACCAGACCGAGCTCAGCCTAAAGGCCCGCGATGCCGCCTACTTATTATTTATTGATTGCAGTAGCGGGCGCGCACCGATAGAAGATATTGAGGAGCATCAGGCCCTGCTGACTCAGTATCGTCGCCTGATCACCCTGGTGATAAATATCTATGGCGGAGTAGTAGAGCTACTCGCCAACGGCGACATCAGAGTGATGTTCGACGACCGTGATCCCGATGACAATCACGGCATTGCGGCCCTGTGTGCTGCCAAGCTATTTAATCAGCTGTATCAATATTATAACCACCGGCAAATCACCCGTATGCAGCCAACCTTGAACATACAAATTTCACTGGTGCGCGGCAATAGAGATAAAATTGAATTGCTCCGAGAAGAGTCGCACTTCCTTACTTGTACGACAGCCTCTAATCAATTGATCAGTCACACGCCATTGAGCGAGGTAAAAGCTTTGAAAAACAGCTTGCTGGAGAATGCCAAAACCGAGCGCCAGGACGAAGACAAGATTCTTATTTTAGCACTGAGTCCCAGTTACCAGGAGCTGCTGGAAAAGCAGGCCAGACATTTAGTAAAGAGTTTCAACTGAGTCAGATATCAACTCCCCTGAGAGACCGGTACCTGAGTTACAATATTGAACTAAAAAGTGGTTTTATAGCCCCGTAACCGACAAAATCTATTTGCATAGCCTTATAAGCTGGCGGAAAAAAACCTCCCTGGAGTATCTAGTTGAGAACAGGTAATTAGTGGGTATAATCGGCCAGAGAAGCTTTTCTCCAGCTTAGTCGTACCCCAATGATTTTGTCGGTGCATAACAAACACAACTTATTACTATGCCTCAATAAGCCTACTGGTGGCCCCCTAGAACACCTGGCTGAAAAACGGCAACTAGAGGAGTGGGTTTTCCTTAAGAGCAAGCTGTACAGAGCAGTAGCTGGAGAAGTTTTTCTCCAGCGTAGTCGTATCTCAATAATTTTGTAGCCGCAGACCAGACCCAACTTATCGCTATACTCCTATATGCTAGCGGGCAAAAAAAATCCCCCTAGAACACCTGCCTAGGTATTGGCAGCTAGAGGGATTTGATTAAGCTCAGGGTTTACTCTACTTTGCACCCACTGGACTAGTCTTGCTCAAGCTTAGCCGTATCCTGTTTGCCTGCTTCAACATCAATACGTTCAACCCGTTGATAACCCCTGGGTAACTTGTTACCCCGGCGACCGCGCTCGGCACAGAAGTGCGCAATATCAGCAGGCTTTAACTTCAAGTGTTGTTTTCCGGAGTGAACCAGCAACGTATCACCTGGGCTAAACACTACCAGCGCAATCATTAGCTCTTCGCGACTGGCCGCTCTGGCCGTTGGCACATTAATAATTTTGTTGCCTTTGCCTTTGGCTAACTCAGGCAGATCCGCCACTGTAAAGACCAACATCCGACCCTCGTTTGTGACGGCCGCCAACATTTTATCCCCAACCTCTTCAATATTAATGGATGTGAGTAACTGCGCATTTTTAGACAAACTCAGGGCCGCCTTGCCATTTTTTGTCTTGCTCGACAAATCTGCAATAGTCGTCAAAAACCCATATCCTGCATCACTGGAGAGTAACACCTTACATTGCTCAGCCCCGGTTACTGCCGCGTCAATAGTGGCTCCTTTGGGCATCGAAATCCTTCCAGTTACCGGTTCTCCCTGACCCCGCGCTGAAGGCAAATTATGCGTATCAATAGTGTAACTGCGGCCCGTGGAATCCAATAGTATCAGCGGCTGATTCATCCGCCCCTGACAGGCGAGCTTGAAACTGTCCCCGGATTTATAACTTAAGCCCACTGCATCTATATCGTGACCTTTTGCCGCCCTGATCCAGCCCTGCTTAGAGATCACTGCAGTGACAGGATCAGCCGACAGCAGATCCTTTTCAGAAAAGGCCTTAGCTTCGGTGCGGGCAACTATCGGAGAGCGGCGCGCATCGCCAAAAGTCTGCATATCTTCTTTTAGTTCTTTCTTAATCAGAGTACGCATGCGCTGATCAGATCCTAAAATCAGCTCCAGTTTCTGTCGCTCGCTCTGTAACTCATCTTGCTCGCCCTTGATCTTAAATTCTTCAAGTTTAGCCAGGTGGCGAAGCTTCAGGTCTAAAATGGCATTGGCCTGAATATCCGAAATATTAAAGCGCTGCATCATCTCCGTTTTTGGCTCATCCACAGTGCGGATAATCTCAATTATCTCATCGATATTCAGATAGGCGATCATCAAACCGTCAAGGATGTGCAAACGATTCAGTACTTTATCAAGCCGGTACTGCAACCGCTTGCGCACTACATTGGTTCGCCAGCTGAGCCACTCAGTGAGTATTTGTCGCAGATCTTTTACCTGCGGGCGCCCATCCACACCTATCATGTTCATATTGACTCTGTAGGTGCGCTCCAAATCCGTAGAGGCAAATAAGTGCGCCATCAACTGTTCCAGGTCAATGCGATTAGAGCGTGGCACTATGACCAGTCGAGTAGGGTTTTCGTGGTCGGATTCATCGCGTAAATCCGCCACCATTGGCAGCTTCTTCTGCTGCATCTGCGCCGCAATTTGCTCGAGAATTTTCGCTCCTGACACTTGGTGAGGCAGCGCGGTGATAATCACATCCCCCTGCTCTTTATTCCACAGCGATCGCATCCGCACCGAGCCCCTGCCGGTAGTGTAGAGCTTTCGCAACTCCTCTTTTGAAGAGATAATTTCTGCATCTGTGGGCATATCCGGTCCGGGAACAAACTCACAGATTTCCTCAAGCGTTGCCCTGGGATGCTCCAGTAAGTGGATACAGGCCGAGGTCACTTCCCGCAAGTTGTGTGGCGGAATATCTGTAGCCATGCCCACCGCAATACCGGTGCCACCATTGAGTAAGATATTTGGCAGCCGCGCCGGCAACACTGTGGGCTCGTTTAAGGTACCATCAAAATTGGGCACCCAGTCGACTGTTCCCTGACTCACTTCCTGTAATAGCACTTGCGAGTACGAGGTCAAGCGCGCCTCGGTATAACGCATCGCGGCGAACGACTTAGGATCATCCGGTGCCCCCCAGTTGCCCTGACCGTCAATCAGCGGGTAGCGATAACTAAAGGGCTGCGCCATCAACACCATCGCCTCGTAACAGGCGCTGTCACCGTGGGGGTGATACTTGCCTAATACATCACCGACAGTACGGGCAGATTTTTTGTGCTTGGCTGTGTGTTTCAAACCCAGCTCGCTCATCGCATACACGATACGGCGTTGCACCGGCTTCATACCGTCACCAACGTGTGGTAGCGCGCGATCGAGGATCACGTACATAGAGTAATCTAAGTACGCTTTCTCGGTAAAATCTTGCAGTGGCAATGACTCTATGCTGTCATCTGTTGTGTAACTAGACATATTTAATCAACACACCTTATCTAAATTAATTGATAGGAAACCGGGCTCAGGGTTATACTTTGGCTAAATCGCCGCTACTCTCCAGCCAAACTTTACGATCTGCGGCACGCTTCTTCGACAGCAGCATATCCATCATTTCGTGGCTGTCATCACCTTCAGTAATCACCAGCTGCACCAGACGACGGGTATCCGGGTCCATAGTGGTCTCGCGTAACTGCATCGGGTTCATCTCACCCAACCCCTTGAAGCGCTGCACGTTAACTTTGACATTTTTTCGCTCCGCTTTAATCCTCTCGATTACCCCGTCGCGCTCTGCATCATCCAGCGCATAGAAGACATCCTTCGCCGCATCTATACGGTACAGTGGTGGCATAGCCACATAGATATTTCCGGCACTGACCAGCGGTTTGAAGTGACGCAGAAACAGCGCGCAGATCAACGTCGCAATGTGTGCGCCGTCTGAGTCGGCATCCGCTAATATGCAGACTTTTCCGTAGCGCAAGCCACTGATGTCATCGCTACCTGGCTCAACTCCAATAGCTACTGAAATATCGTGAATTTCATTGGAGGCCAGCACTTGAGAAGAGTCGACTTCCCAGGAGTTTAAAATTTTCCCGCGCAGCGCCATAATCGCCTGAAAGCGGCGATCTCGGGCCTGTTTCGCCGAGCCACCAGCAGAGTCTCCCTCCACTAAAAACAACTCTGAGCGCGCGGTTTCTGTGCCAGAGCAATCGGCGAGCTTTCCGGGCAGCGCGGGCCCTGCAGTCACCCGCTTGCGCACTACCTTTTTGCTGGTGCGCAAACGTTTCTGGGCATTGGCAATCACTGCTTCAGCGAGTTTCTCGCCATCCTCCACATGTTTATTCAACCAGAGTGAGAATGCATCTTTCACCGCCCCGGAAATAAAGGCGGCGATCTGTCTTGACGACAAGCGCTCTTTGGTCTGACCGGCAAATTGCGGATCGCGCATTTTCGCCGACAAGATATAGCTGCAGCGCTCCCAAATATCTTCAGCGGTCAATTTCACTCCCCGTGGCAACAGCGAACGGAATTCACAAAATTCCCGCATCGCCTCTAACAGCCCGGTTCTGAAGCCATTAACATGGGTGCCGCCTACGACTGTGGGAATTAAATTGACAAAGCTTTCGCAGGTCAGTTCACCGCCTTCAGGTAACCACTGCACCGCCCATTCCACCGCGTCATCCTGCCCTTTTAAGCCGCCGACAAAAGGCTGCTGAGGAAGGGTTTCATAGACTTGAGTCATCCCGGTCAGATAGGCACTTATACCGTCTTCGTAGTACCAAGTTTCGCGGTCGTTTTTGCCTGTGCTCTGGTCGGTAAAAGTGACCTTTAACCCGGGACAAAGTACCGCTTTAGCACGCAAATTATGTTTTAACTTAGTGACGTTGTATTTACTGCTGTCGAAGTACTTACTGTCGGCTAGAAACTTTACCGTGGTACCGGTATTGCGTTTTCCACAGCTGCCGATCACTTCCAGCTCAGAAATTTTATCGCCGTCGGCAAAACCAATACTATAGACTTGCGCGTCGCGTCTAATCTGCACTTGCAGACTTTTAGACAATGCATTCACTACCGACACACCCACTCCATGTAATCCGCCGGAAAAACTGTAGTTATCATCGCTAAATTTAGCGCCGGCGTGCAGTCTGGTAAGAATTAGCTCTACGCCACTGACCCCTTCCTCCGGATGAATATCCACCGGCATGCCGCGTCCATTATCAGTCACAGACAAAAAACCATCTTGAAATAACACTACATCGATTTGATCGGCGTGCCCGGCCAGTGCTTCATCGACAGAGTTATCTATGACTTCCTGGGCTAGATGATTGGGCTTATCGGTCTCAGTGTACATCCCGGGACGTCTGCGCACCGGGTCTAAACCGCTGAGGACTTCAATCGAATCTGCTTGATATTGACTACTCATTGACTATAGATCCTAATAAAGTTAATCCGTTTATTATAAGTATTGTGCTTCACTGCTCGGCAAAAGCTAACACTGCGGGAATCACGCTAACAAAGTTTTCAAAGCTGTGGTTACCACCCGCTGTCACTCTCTGTTGAACAGTGGCAAGTTTATTCACCGCCTCTTTGTAATCTAAGGTCTCATCACCCATCTGGCTCAATAACAAAAATCTTCCCGGATCAATGATCTTTGGCACTTCGAGCGCTCGCAACTGCCCTATATGCTCTTCAGTTAACTGATACTTCTGTCCAGTGTAGGTATTTTCATTTTCTCCCAGCAACTGTTGCAACAAAATATAGGGATAGACCGCTGGATTGATCAACACTGCACGACAGTTAGGGTATTGTTGCGCCAGCCAGATACTGTAATAGCCCCCCAGTGAGCTACCCACCAATAATATTTCAGCGCCAGCACAAGCTTCTATCAACTCAGTCAACTGCGCGATAGCAACAGTGGGCTGATAATTCAGCTGCGGAATATGCAGCTGATAATTTTTAGTTTCAACCAGTGCTTGAGTGACAAAATACTCTTGCAGTTGCCGTGCCTTAATTGAATCCGCTGAGCTGTTGAAACCGTGAAGGTAAATCACAGTTACCGACATACTGGTTATCCTTACAGTGTTTTATATGGCAACTTACCTAAGCCAGGCTATAGTTGCAAGTAATTATTATTGTTAGCCTCAGGTCTAATAAGCGGCTACCCGCCACTAAGATTACAGATCAGTGAGTCTGTCGCGCAGTCACTCTAAATAATAATTCGTTATTAATCAACCCGGTAAACATTTGTATTGATACTACCATCCACCTCTAGCTGCAATAGCCGAAAGCCGGCTGCCACTAGTTTTGGATCGTCTTCCAGTATCGGCGTCAGCTGTGACTTTTTAAATTGTGGGGCTGTAGCCGGAGAGCAATACAGCGCTATCCCCTGTCGCTGCAGTTGCTGTTCCTGATGTAAGTGACCAAACAAAACTGCCCTGACATTACTTAGCTTGTCCACCCGCTGCCAAAACTGCTGCGCATTGGCCAATTTTATCTGATCTTGCCAAACACTGCCCACCGCAACCGGGGGATGGTGCAATACCAGTAATATATGCTCAACCGGCAATGCATTCAGAGTGCTGATCAATTCCAGCTCTGCATTACTCAGTGAGCCGCTGCCACGACCATCTGGGCTGGCTGTGCTGTCTAACAAAACGATTGCCCAGTGCCCGTCTATGATGATTTTCTTATCCATCTGCGTAAATTCGGCCATCATCGCACTGTCGTCGTGATTGCCCGGCACCCAGTGAGTACGAGCCGCAAGCGCTGCGGTTTTCTTTAATATTCGCCGATATACTGATAGTTGTGGCTGCTGTGCCAAATCTCCGGTGAGCAGTAAGTGATCCGCCTTGGCCGAGTCATTATCCAGCCCTTGTAACTGCACAGCTGCCGCTGCAATCACCGCCTCTAATCTACGCTCCGGGTTATAGCCTTTTAAACTGTGTTCGGGATTCCCCTGCAAGTGACAGTCGGTTATTTGCAGGAGTTTGATGGCACTGTTCATCGCACATGACCTGGAAAATTAGCGATAGACAGGCAGTGGTCCTGCCAATTAATCATTTTCAAATAAACTTTGTGAAAATACTTGCCGACTCTGGTAGCCGTGGGTGAGGCAGTGGCTCAACCACTGCGCCAGGTATTCGTTGAGCTGAATTTTTTCATCGACATGGAACATCGCAGCATTTGGATAGCGGTAACTACCTTGCAGTTGCGAACGTTTATGCGGATTAATCACTTCGGCCATCTTTGCATCGTGATAAAGCCGCACTTGTAATTGCGGGGAGAACAGCTGTTTGATCTTATCTGATTGAATGGCAGCAGCCTGACTTTGACTAACTAGCACTGTGGTTGTGTACTTAAACCTTTCCTGTACTTGCAAACTGACGATACTCTGATGTTCACCTATATCTATAATGAAATCGCGCTGTTGACACTGGTCTATATCCGGCAAAAGTTTTAGCAACCTTGCATAATTAGCCTCACAGAGCGCCATATGCTTGCTTAAATCAGGAATGTATTTGCTTTTCATTCAGGTTTCCCAAACTCATTCGTTATCTGGCAGTTGCGCCCTGAAGCGAGCACTGCTGCTGTATTTCTGCAATTATCGCCAGGCGTCTTGCAAACTCTGTCTGTGCAGCTGTAACCACTGCAGGGCAATAATTGCCGGCGCATTGTCAATGTCCCCGCTCTGCAACATCGAAAAGGCCTGCTCAGAGTCAAACACATGCACTTTTATATCTTCTCCCTCTTCAGCCAAACCATGCAGACCTACAGCCTGCGCTGAGTTAACGCTGGCGCAAAATAAATCTATATACTCTCTGACTCCACCGGGACTAGGTGTGAACTTAAAGATATGCTGTAACTGCCCTATCTGTAACCCTGTCTCTTCCAGGCACTCGCGGTTGGCCACTTCAGTGAGTTCCTCCCCGGGTTCTATAATTCCCGCTACTAACTCTAACAACCAGGGACTGCGAGGATGGTCGTAAGTACCTATACGGAACTGCTCTATCATCACCACTTTATCTGCCTGAGCATCATAGAGCAACACCGCCACCGCGTTGGGCCGCCAAAACAAATCCCGCTGCACGGTTATTTTCTCACCGCTAAAACTGCGGTGAGTGACTGTTAATTGACGGTACTGATAAAAGCTCTGAGCCAACAGTTTATCAGCCTCCAGGGCGACATCCGCGCTGTCGTACTGGGGCTGCCAGTGCTTATTATTATCACTCATTAGCTGTTTTTATCGCCTGGCAATTTTTCATCGTCTTTCTACAACTTGCAGCTTAAACAATCTTCAAAGTCTAAACTCTCTAGTTCCTGGCGCTCTGCCTTCGCGATCTGCAATCTGCTCTGCAACTCAACAGCCAATACTTCATCGGTGTTTATCCCAGCTCGGAAGCAGAGGTCAACTAATACTGTCAGCTCGTCTAAAGTAAAATCATTCATAGTAATTTCTCCTGTTAAATTATGCGGTAACTGTCTCAGTCCGCCAGTTCTATATGTTCAACCATTAATTGTACACTGCGTTTACCGCGAAATTCATTAACATCTAGTTTATAGACAACACGCACCTTATCAATCTCTTGATTGGGCCAGATATTTTCATCTATATTAAAATAGATAGCATCTATTGCCAGCCCCGAGTCAGGCTCCATCAACACTAACTTCAAATGTTTTTTTCCAACAATACGCTGCTGAATAATTTTAAATACATTGTCGAACAGTGGCTCGCTAAAATGATGCCCCCAGGGCCCGGCCTGACGGAACAGAGTGGCCAACTCGACGTTCATATCAGCCGCCTGTAGTGAACCATCAGTCAGCAGCGTCGCCTTTAAATCATCGGCGTGCAACTGTTCACTGATAACTTGCGCAAATGCACTCTCAAAGCTCTGCAGAGCACTGGCATCAATGGTCAGTCCCGCCGCCATGGCATGGCCACCAAATTTTTTAATCAGCCCGGGATGACGGGCATCGATCAGCGCCAGCCCATCGCGCAAGTGATAGCCGTTGATAGATCTGGCTGATCCTTTAATTTCTCCGGGATCTCCCGGGGCAAATGCAATCACCGGTCGATGTAATTTATCTTTAATCCGCGAAGCCAAAATGCCTATTACCCCCTGGTGCCAGCTGCTATCAAACAGACAGACCCCCATAGGTAATTGCCCACCGCTGTCACTGAGATCCCGCTCTACTTTCTCTAAAAACTGCAGCGCTTGTGCCTGCATGCCCTGCTCTATAGTGCGTCGCTCAATGTTCAACTGATCTAATGTCAGCGCATACTCTCGAGCACTCTCTTCATCTTCGCACAGCAGACATTCTATACCAATAGACATATCATCCAGGCGCCCGGCTGCATTTAGCCTCGGCGCTACTGCAAAGCCCAGATCACTGGCCACCAAATTCTCTATTTTCCGATTAGCCACTTCTAAAAGCGCTTTCAATCCAGGTCTGGCGTGGCCGGCGCGAATTCGCTGCAGCCCCTGATAGACCAAAGTGCGGTTATTGTGCTCCAGTGGTACTACATCGGCCACTGTTCCCAGTGCCACTAAATCTAGTAGTGAAGCCAAATTTGGCTGAGCTATTCCCTGCTCAGCAAACCACTGCATTGACTGAAGTTTTCGGCGCAAAGCGATCAACAAGTAGAAAACCACCCCGACCCCACAAGTCGATTTTGCGGCAAAATTGCAGGCATCCTGGTTCGGATTGACGATAGCGATAGCCTTTGGCAGTTCATTCCCGGCCAAGTGATGATCGGTCACTACAACATCTATTCCCAGTGCATTGGCGCGATTCACCCCATCAATGCTAGAGACACCATTGTCTACTGTGATGATTAACTTAGGCTGACGCTGCGCCGCAACTTCGACGATTTCCGCCGACAACCCGTAACCGTAGGCAAATCTATTCGGCACTAAGTAATCTACCGCCTGCGCCCCCATCATCCGCAAACCTAAGAGTAATACTGCAGTACTAGTAGCACCATCGCAGTCAAAATCTCCCACTATGATTATCTTCTCTGCCTTGCAAACTGCGCTAGCGACCCTGGTTGCTGCCACATCAATATCTAAGAGCCCGGAATCCGGCAGTAAATCTTTCAGAGAGCGCCCCAGTTGCCGCTCATCAGTGATTCCTCTGGCCGCATACACTTTGGCAAGTGGCTCGGGGACTTGGCTGAATATTTTAGCGCTAAAATCTATTTTTTCTCTGCGTAATATCTCAGTTTTATGCAAGCTGATAAACCTTCATGCTCTGACAAAGGCAGTGATCTGCACTTTGTTTATTGATAATTTTGGCGATGTCACTCAGGCACTGTCCCCAGTTCATCCGGACCTGGGAACAACGCATCTGTCTTCCCGCTGTAGTAATAGACAAACAGTCCGATCCACTCTTTTAAGGAAAATTTAAATCTCTGGCCTGCATCCAATATTTTGCATCCAGGTGCAATCCATTGGCGGTTTTGAGTAGTAATCAACCGGATAGGCAATCACATTCTAACCGCGCAATCGAAATATCCCCATCGATCTGGGCATATGGAACGCTGAAGTCACTAACAGCCATCGCCCTTTAGCGACCCCCCTAACAGCTGCTCAGTTAAAGTAGCATTTTCATAAGTATTGCGGGACTTTTTTTCCCACAGCACCCGATCGGCAACACCCTGATCACTGAACCATCGACAAGTTGCACTGCTCGGCACATCCTGAGGGTGTTAAAGTGATCAGCTGCCGCCGGTAAATACAATTTTAGCTCGAGGATACTTTTTCGCCAGCAGCGGAATCGCCATCATTCGCTCCGCTGCCTGATTGAATTGTGCCATTTGCCACTCAATACCTAAGTCCCGCGCTCAGCCCCCCAACACTATAATTCCCTCAATATTTTTGCGGTAATTGCTGCGGGGCAAGGAAGCGCTTCTGCAGTGGCCGCAAGAGTATATCTGCCACCGGGGAAAATAAAATCCTGACAACACACACTGAGCTGACAATGAGCAGTCGCAGTCCCCTGAGAGATTTCCGAGCAATCAAAAAAGCCGAGACAACCACCAATATAATTAGCAAGTTATCCGGACTGACAATAAACCAGAAAATTTTCGCGAATAGCTAAAAAAACCCATACAGCTGAATGCTCGCCAATGTTAAGTATTCACAGCCGGGCCAGCCGAATTTAAGCCCTGCACCAGCACTTCGACTAACCTAAAAAGGCCCGTAAAACGAGCCTTTTTAGTGTTCAATCAAAAAATACTGTATTCAAGGATTAAGACAATTTATCCATCACAAATTGCTGTACTTTAGACAAATCATTATCCAACACTTGAAACTGCTCCTCGCGCTCAAATAGATCAGCCAAGTGCTCGGGAAGCTTTGGCGGCTCTAATCCCGCTTCGACAATGGCTTCCGGGAATTTAACCGGATGCGCCGTGGCCAAGGTTATCATTGGCACTGCCTGATCGGCATTTAACTGACGCCCCGCCCACACCCCGATGGCGGTATGAGGGTCCAGCAGATAACCCGTTTGCGCATGCACTTGCGAGATTGTCTCACAGGTCTGTTGATCGCTGACGCTGGCACTGTCAAAAATGGCCTGCATTTTTTCAGTTTGCTGCGCCCCCAGAGATACACCCTGGCTCTTGAAGCGCGTCAACAGCTCATCAATTGCCGCACCGTCTCTGTCATAGAGGTCAAACAACAAGCGCTCAAAATTTGAAGAAACCATAATGTCCATCGAAGGTGACAAGGTGTGCTTTAAATCACTCTTGGACATATCATTGGCGGAAATAGCGCGGTGTAAGATATCATTGCGGTTGGTAGCTACTACTAACTGCTTTATTGGCAAGCCCATTTTCTTAGCCAGGTATCCGGCAAAAATATCGCCGAAATTACCGGTGGGCACAGAGAAAGAGACTTCTCTGAGCGGGCCACCCAGTGCCAGCGAAGCACTGAAGTAATAGACTATTTGCGACATAATTCGCGCCCAGTTAATAGAATTAACTGCACCTAATCTACGACCTTGTAGAAAATCCTGGTCGGCAAAACTGGCTTTAACCATCTCCTGGCAATCATCAAAATTTCCCGAGATAGCAATGTTGTGAACATTGTCAGCGAGGATGCAAGTCATCTGCCGGCGCTGCACTTCAGACACTTTATTGTGCGGGTGCATGATAAAGATATCGACACAGTCACTGTGGCGACAGCCCTCTATCGCAGCAGAACCTGTATCCCCGGATGTAGCCCCTAAAATGACCAACTTTTCACCGCGCTTTTGCAGTATGTGATCCATCAACCTACCGAGCAGTTGCAGGGCAAAGTCTTTGAACGCCAGAGTCGGCCCGTGGAACAATTCCAACACCCACTCATTAGTCCCCAACTCTTTTAAGGGAGCCACAGCGCTGTGATCGAAACCCGCATAAGTTTCATCAATCATTACCGTTAAATCAGCATCCGAAATACTGCCGGCAACAAAAGGTGAGATAATTTTAAAAGCCAATTGTGCATAGTTTAAACCCGCCCATGAGGCGATTTCAGCAGCGCTAAACACCGGCAATTGTTTAGGTACATACAGACCACCATCACTGGCCAGTCCCGCCAATAGTACTTCTTCAAAATTTAACTCCGGCGCCTGGCCTCGAGTTGATACATATTTCATCATATTTCCCTATTTCGATCCTACGCTTTGTGGCTTATAAGTGTTCTACACGAATACGAGTCACTGCACCTAAAATGCTGTCCAGTGCCTCTATTTCAGAGATCGCCTGGTTCATCTTCTGCTCAATCACCCGCTGCGTTAACAAAATTACTGGCACAAAGTCCTGATCGGACTCTTTCTGCACTATCGCTTCGATATTGATCCCACAGTCACCTAAGATTTTAGTCACATCAGCCAGCACTCCGGGTTTTTCAGCCGCTTTAAGGCGTAGATAATAACCCGTCTCGGTCTGATCCATCGCTAATATCGGCAGGTCCGAAAGCTGCTCACTCTGAAAGCCTAAAGGCGCAACTTTACTGCTTGGGTCGACGTCGATAGTACGCGCAATATCCAGGATATCCGCTATCACTGCTGAGGCAGTAGCTTCGTCTCCTGCGCCCGCTCCATAGTGCAGAGTCTGACCTACGGCATCCGCATCTACCAATACCGCATTCATTACCCCGTTAACATTGGCGAGTAACTTTTGCTTGGGAATCATGGTTGGATGTACTCGCAGTTCGATGCCCTGTTCGGTTCTTCTGGCTATACCTAAATGCTTAATTCGATAACCCAGCTCAGAGGCAAACTTCACGTCTTCAGCAGTAATATTGCTGATTCCCTCTGTATAGGCCTTATCAAATTGCAGCGGCACGCCGTAGGCAATAGCTGCCATTATGGTTAATTTATGCGCTGCATCTATTCCCTCAACATCAAAGGTCGGGTCGGCTTCGGCATAGCCGAGCGCCTGAGCTTCAGTTAATACGTCGCTGAAATCACGGCCCTTTTCCTGCATTTCCGATAAGATAAAATTACCCGTACCATTGATGATACCGGCAAGACCATTTATTTTGTTCGCTGCCAGCCCCTCTCGGAGCGCTTTGATAATAGGAATGCCACCGGCAACTGCCGATTCAAAAGCGACCACTACATTATGTTTTTTAGCCGCGGCGAAAATTTCATTACCGTGCACTGCTATTAATGCTTTATTAGCTGTCACTACGTGCTTGCCATTTTCAATGGCCAGTAATACTAGTTTCAGGGCAACCTCATAACCACCAATTAACTCAACGACAATATCGACTTCTGGATTGACTGCGACTTCGAAAATATCACGGGTTATGTTGGTGGTTGTAGTATCGCAGTTTGGATTATCGCGACGGGCGCCAATTTGCTCAATAACAATGTCACAACCGACACGACGGCTAATCTCATGCGCATTGCGTGTTAGTACATTGAACGTACCGCTACCAACAGTACCTAAACCACATATTCCAACTTTTACCGGTTTCAAACTAATTCCTCGCTGTCATCTTTAGACTAATTTAGCTATTGCCTTGATCTTTAGGATTGCGTCCATTTAGCGGCAATATCTTGGACTATTCCACATCACCTGAAATAGCAGGCCCGATAGTATAGCTAAGATGCAAGAGACAAACTATTGTCAGCTTATTATTTAGTCAAAGAATTCCAACTAAAGGGCAATTATATTGCGGCACTGCTCTGTTAATCCTAAATATAGGCCAGCTTCATGCTGTCGCTTTATTAATGGCAGCCAATAGATCCATTGACATGCATGCTGGGCAGTTTTGCGAGTTTAAGCTGAGAATAGCAGAGCGGCAGGCAATGGTGTGGAGAAATTAGTCGATCCCGCCGGGTAAAATTCAGCGGGTCTTTTAGCATCACAGTGAAGAATTACTCTTTGACACCCAAATCCGCCAGCAAGTTCTCGACAGAGGCAAAGCCGGCAATTTTCACTCCCTGCTCAGTGAATATGGTGGGGGTCGCATTGACGCCCAGCTTGTGTCCCAATTGGAATTGCGCGGTGACTGGATTATCACATTCGACCTTGGGAACCTCACGTTTAGATTTTGCTATTGTCAGTGCAGCTGCAGGATCATCAGAGCACCAGATTGACTCCATTTGCCGAGCGACGGGTGAACCAACACCCGCTCTGGGGAAGGCCATATACTTGATTGTGACGCCGCTGGCTTGTAACTTGGGGATATTCTTATGCAGTTTCTGACAGTAGTAACAATCGATATCAGTAAACACTGTGATCACTGCTTTTTCTGCGCCTGCAGCTGGATATATTATCTGCTCAGAAGCCGGAACTGCCGCCAATACGGCTTTTACTTTCAGTTGATTTTTTTGTTCAGATAGATTTACAAAGCCATTTTCCCGGCTCAACTGAAACATTTGACCAACCACCATGTACTGTGCATTTTTGTCAGAAAAAATCACTTCTCCAGAAATCAGTGTAACTTCGTACATTCCCGGCCAAGGCGAGACAACCACACTCTCTATTTGTATGTTCTCATTAATTAATTTTATTTTCTCAGTAATCTCTTGCTCTACACTAGCCACTGCAGCGGTGGAAAAACTAATGCTTAAACTAAGCGCTAACAATAACTTACTCAACAGCTGAGACTGACCAGTGAAGCTTAAACCTTTATCTGACATAAGTTTTCCATTTAATTTTGTAATTATTTATCTTGATGGTTAATTTCGATCTTAGTTCCCATAATTTCAGCGGAAATGCCACAAGCCCCAGCCGTGTTCAGCGAATATAGGATTGGGTAGCTGACAGATCAGTATGCCCTAACATCTGCTGCACATGCTGCAACTTGGCCCCATTAGCCAATAAGTGCTCGGCAAAAGCCCTGCGTAACCCCTGCGGTGATATCTTGCTGGTCACTGAAACTTTCAGGGCATAATACTTTACCCGATACCAAAACGCCTGTCGGGTCATTTTAGTGCCCCGGGTACTGACAAAAAGCTGATCAGAGTCAGCCGAAGACAGCATCTGCATTCTAGTTTGCTGCAGATATTTTTTCAGCCAGTAACAAGCTTCCTCACCCAGAGGAACTAATCGCTGCCTGCTTCCCGACACTTGCACTGTTCCTGCTGCTATATCCAGCTGCTGCAACTTTAGCGATATCAATTCGGAGACATTCAAGCCGCTCGCATATAAACATTCCAGCATGGCTTTGTCACGCAGGCCAATGGCTGTTATCAGGTCGGGCGCCTGCAACATCGCCTCCACTTCAATCTCTGTCAGAGAGGGGGCATTCACCGCTAGTACTTTAGGTGGCTTTAAATTAAAACAGGGGTCTGCGCTGACAATGTTGAATAATTGCAGATAGCGGAAGAAGCCTTTTAGGCAAGATAACATCCTGGCGCTGGAACTGGCATTATAGCCTTCGGTGGTTCGCCAGATAAAATATTGCTGCATCGTCAAACTATCCACTTGCAGCAATGCTAGCTGCTTCGACAACAGCCAAACCGAAAATTTAGACAAATCATGGCGATACGCCAACAAACTATTTTCGACCAGCTGCCTGGTCTTGGCGATATGTGTTATATAGCTATCAATTAACCCTGCATCTTCAGTCGCTATCTGCGCTCTGTTACTTTCATCAGCTCTGGACATTCACCTGAACACTTTAATACTGGCGATATTTTCCTTGAGCACTGGATAGGTTACTAACCCTTGTTCAACCCGGCGACGCATAATAATTTTTTTAGCTTTCACTTCCAGCAGCACCCCATCTATTTCTTTGCCCAGCAAAGTTCTCAATCTAATTTGCCGGCCTTTAAACTCAGTTAAATTGGCGAGTTCAACACTTTGGTATTTAGGTCTGCTTTTCTGCATCTCCCTCTTGCTGGACACTTGCTCTTTAAGGCTTGCCAACACCTCAACTTCGTCCACCGGAGATTCAGCTTCAATGACTTGCTGTTCAATAATCCTCCCGTTCAACAACGGTAAATAACGGGTCGAGGCTTTTTTGGCGTTGACACTCAATAACAAGTCATCTCTTGCTAACAGCTGAAAATCGCTGCCTAGCACTTGCGATAACAACAGCCTGCCTTTAGGTTGCAAGCGCAATACTACACTGGCTCTGGGCTTTAAAAATGCCAACACACTGCTCTCCAACTCCTGACTATCAGTCTGCTGCTCCTGAATCATTTTTAACTGCACACTGGCCATAAAATAGTTCGGGTAATCCGCTTCCGCGACTTCCTCCTTTTTGGCACAATACTTTAAACGCTTTAAATTAAAGCCTGCATCAGTGATACTCAGCAGTGCCCGGCTAATTTCAGTTTTACTGAGCACACTGCGCTCGTAAAAGCTCAGTGGCGCCTTGCTATTCAATTCGAACTCAAACAAACCTTTGACCAGTCCCGGTGCACTTACCGCTATATTGCTCTTTAATACCCGCCCACCATTGACGGATTCAATATTCACTTGCACATCCACTAGTACTCTTCGCAACCCCAAGTTAGTCACTATTGAAGTAAAATTAACTTCATCGGTACAAGCTAACCCCCACAAGGTTTTTTCACTGACAGGAGCATTGACATGCTGCACATCTGTGCGCATAAAGTCAGAATCAATACTGAAAATCAAACTAGAAAACTGCAGCCTTAAACTGCTAGGCATCGCGCCTTTGAACCAAGTATCGGCGCTAAGCAGGGCCAAAGCACTGCCACTGACTATATTGACTTGTTCAATTTGCACAACATCCTGATAGCCAATTGGGGCTATTTTAAGACCTTTGATGAGGATATTGCCTTTTAAATCGACTTCTATATCGGCAACATTGATTCTCGCCACGGGGGCGAATTGCTCTATCAGATCAGTGACAAAGCTTTTACTTTGGTATTGATATAGCCAATAGCCACCACCGACTGTGCAAGCAAACAACAGCAACAGCAACCATAAAAGTGCTTTTTTTGACATTACAACCCATCCATTGATTCTGGCAATCTAACAGCGACTAATAAGCTATAGCAGATACTAAAAGCTTACGCACCTTTTTTCAGCCTAACCATACAGATACGCCAAGTAAACACTAATTGGCCCAGCGCAGATATGCCGACTCCAGGCCTATTGACAGCACCAGGAACTAGGCACATTCAGTACTGCACCGTAATTTAATCAAAAAAAAAGACGACCTAAGTCGTCTTTATTGTCAGTTAATCGCTAAGGATTAACCTAACTTCTCTTTAATACGTGCAGACTTACCGCTTAATTCGCGCAAGTAGTATAGCTTGGCTTGGCGAACATCACCGCGACGCTTTACTTCAATTTCTTCTACGATCTTGCTGTAAGTTTGAAAAGTACGCTCTACACCCACACCGTGAGAGGTTTTACGTACAGTAAACGCAGAGTTCAGACCGCGGTTACGAATTCCAATTACTACGCCTTCGTATGCTTGTAGACGGCTGCGAGTTCCCTCAACAACGCGTACTTTAACAATAACTGTATCCCCAGGATTAAACGTAGGGATTTCTTTTGACATTTGCTCAGCTTCAATTTGCTGAATGATAGAGTTCTTACCGCTCATGCGTAGCTCCTAATGTTAACTGTCAGACTTTTCAGTCTCACAGATATATTCTTCTAATAACTGCTGTTGTTCCGGGTTCAAATCTAATGCCTGTAGCAGTTCGGGTCGCCTTAGATAGGTTCTTCCCAACTGCTGCTTCAAACGCCAGCGTTTGATTTTTGCATGATCACCAGACAACAACACTTCAGGTACTTGCTGGTCTTCGAAAACTTCCGGTCGCGTGTAGTGCGGACAGTCCAGGAGCCCTTCAGCGAAGGAGTCCTCAGATGCCGAATCTACGTGCCCCAATACTCCAGGTACCAGGCGAGAAACTGCATCAATTACTGTCATGGCAGGTAATTCTCCACCACTCAATACGAAGTCCCCAAGGGATATCTCCATATCAATGTCCGATTCTATCAGGCGCTCATCTATACCTTCGTAGCGCCCTGCGACTAAGATCAAGTTTTGCATCGACCCCAGCTCTTTTACTAATTGATGATTTAGCTGACGACCTTGAGGAGAGAGATAAACTACTTTCACTTCCCCTGGGGCCGCGCTTTTTGCCGCTTGTATAGCATCTTTTAACGGTTGTACTTTCATCAACATTCCGGGACCACCTCCGAAGGGGCGATCATCCACAGTGCGATGTTTATCTGCAGTGAAATCTCGAGGATTCCAACATTCGACTTGTACTAATTCACGTTTTATTGCCCTACCTGTTACGCCGAAACGAGTAACCGCTTCGAGCATCTCAGGGAACAGCGATACCACAGCAAACCACACAATCTAAAACTCTGGGTCCCAATCGACCCGCATAGTACCTGTTTCTAAGTTAATTTCTTTCACCACTTGATCGGGCAGGTAAGGAATCATACGCTCGCGGTTATCGATGCTATTGCTATCACCTTTAACTACAAGAACATCGTTCGATCCAGTTTCGATCAGATGGCTCACTTTACCCAAATTTTCATCGGCTAAAGTGTAAACAGTTAATTGCTCCAACTGGCTCCAGTAATATTCCCCGACTTCAAGGTCAGGAAATAAAGAGCGCTCTACCGCTATCTCGGCACCACAGTACTGACGAGCGACATCACGATCATTTACTTTTTCCAGTTTAGCGACCAGACCTTTTCCGTGTTTTCGTGAAACTTCAACATTAATAGGCACCCACTGACCATTGCGCTGGATTAACCAGGGCTTATAGCCAAGAATGCTTTCCATTGGCTCTGTGTGGGAATAGATTTTCAGCCATCCCTTAACACCATAAACCGATGTAATTTGGCCAAGTATCGCCAAATCTTCTGTTTTATAAGTTTTCATTGAGAACCTTTAAGGACCAGCAATTAAGCTGCTTTGTTAGCGTCTTTGATCAACTGAGCAACGCGCTCAGATGGCTGAGCGCCTTTGCCCATCCAGTACGCAACACGCTCTAAGTTAAGACGTAGACGCTCTTCCTGACCTTTGGCCAGTGGATTGAAGAAACCTAGACGCTCAATAAAGCGACCATCGCGTGAACAACGCGAGTCAGCAACAGTGATTTGATAAAATGGACGCTTTTTAGCGCCGCCACGAGATAAACGAATAGTGACCATATAGTGATCCTTTATATATTGCGTGGGTGTTAATATTACCCAACGTTAATTTTCCCACCGCCAGCTCAAACCCCAAAAGATTCACACTCGCCGTAGAACGGCGCCTGTACTTAAAAAGCACAGACAAAATAATTCCGAGGCCGAATTCTACGCCATATCTACTACAAAGTGAAGCAGTATATAGAGCTCCAATTCGACATTAGCGCATTCCGCTGAAGCCGCCTCCCATTCCCGGGGGCAACATGCCCTTCATCCCGCGCATCATTTTCGCCATACCGCCTTTAGCAGAGACTTTTTTCATCATTTTTGCCATCTGCTTATGCTGTTTCAATAGCCGGTTTACATCCTGGATCTGGGTTCCCGAGCCCATTGCAATACGCTTTTTCCGCGAACCGCTAATAATATCAGGGTTTCTACGCTCTTTAAGGGTCATCGAATTAATCATAACCACTAATTTGCCCATGCCTTTTTCCGCTTGGGCCGTTTGCGCAGCTTGCATCATCTGCCCCATACCTGGCAGCTTGTCCATCATCGACATCATGCCGCCCATATTATCCATCTGCTGTATCTGATCTTTAAAGTCTTCCAAGGTAAAGCGCTTACCTTTAGTCATCTTCTTGGCGAATTTTTCCGCTTTCTTTTTATCTATCTTGCGCTCCGCCTCTTCGATAAGAGACAACACGTCTCCCATACCCAAGATCCGCGACGCTAGACGATCGGGATAAAACGGCTCAAGCTCATCAATTTTTTCGCCCATACCGATAAATTTGATCGGCTTACCTGTTATATGCCTTACCGAGAGTGCCGCACCACCGCGAGCATCACCATCGGCCTTAGTCAACACTACACCCGTTAAAGGCAACACTTCACCAAATGCTTTAGCCGTATTCGCCGCATCTTGACCGGTCATGGCATCAACCACAAAAAGTGTTTCAACCGGATTAATGGCGGCGTGCAACGCTTTGATTTCAGCCATCATTTCAGTGTCTATAGCTAAACGGCCTGCAGTGTCCACTAACAGCACATCAAAGTGCTGCAATTTGGCATGTTCTACCGCGCTGTTAACTATATCTATTGGCCGCTGCTGGTCACTGGAAGGGAAAAAACTCACTCCAACTTCTGCGGCTAATGTTTCCAATTGTTTGATCGCGGCCGGGCGATACACATCCGCAGAGACAACTAAAACCTTTTTCTTTTCACGCTCTTTAAGAATCTTCGATAGCTTTGCCACAGTGGTGGTTTTACCCGCCCCCTGCAAACCTGCCATCAAAACAATCGCCGGCGGGGTGGCAGCCAAATTCAGACTGGAATTGGCCTCACCCATAATACGAATCAGCTCTTCGTTAACAATTTTAACGAATACTTGACCAGGCTTTAAGCTGCTGGCCACTTCCTGCCCTACTGCACGCTCTTTCACCCCATTGATGAAATCTTTGACTACGGGCAGTGCTACATCAGCCTCTAACAGCGCCATACGCACTTCGCGCAAGGTCCCTTTGATATTGTCTTCAGTTAGTTTCGCCTGACCAGTCACCGCCTTTAGCGTGCCGGTTAAGCGCTCTGATAAATTCTCGAACATACTTACCTCTAAATCCTTCGCAACAATTTAAGCTTACTCGATGAATTCCCGGAAAAAACCCACAGCTGACGCCCGTTGCTTTTTGTAATTGCCAATAATGGACAGCATTGTAACTCAAACCAGTAACATTCTCCTACCGCAATTCAAATTTCCTAATTATTTTGAAACAAGCGAATCACCCTACATTTTTCTGTCGCCTATCGCATAATTAGAGTGGTGAAAGATTTTGCCAGGCGATGGCTTTGGCAACCCCTATTTGCCTAAAAGGCCAACAGAGCTGTTTGGCAAAATCCCACTGGACTGGCATCCCACCCCATCTTGCTGCTATAGAATAGCGATCTGAAAGCCTTTGCCAATGCATCACCTACAACTACAATGTAATAATCCCGGTGCACTTTACCGGAGAACCACAGTGGACTTGGACACATCCTCGCCCAGCATCTGCACCAGCAAATTATTTAAAAAACAATCTACTTAACTAAAAAGTAATCCAAGATATATTTAAACGGCGTCGAATATATGCCAAACTAGCGCCCCACCAGGTAGGAGGCGCGCAATGTATACTTTTTTCACGTTTACGACAGTTTTGCTTTACAGCCTGGCTGCCATGATTCAGTACTTGCAACTCGCCAGAAAACCAGGCGCAGCAACAATATTCAAGCTACCTGGCTGGGCAGTAAAATGGGTCGCCGCAGCCGCCATCCTGACACATACCTTTATCCTGCAAATATCCCTGCACTTAGAACAGGGAATAAACCTCAGTTTTTTTAACACTGGTTCGCTGGTAAGCTGGCTAGTCGCCCTGGTTCTGCTGATAAGCAGCCTGAGACAAAAGGTGGATAATTTATTCATCGCGGTGTTGCCAATGGCTGCGCTGGTACTAGCGCTGCAAATCATGTTCTCGCATCCAGACCCAAAACCCTACGCACTAGGTGTGATCAGCCATATTCTGTTATCGATATTAGCCTATAGCATATTCACCTTGGCTGCTTTTCAGGCCGTGCTCCTGCAGCTGCAAAACAATGCTCTGAAAAACGACATTGGCGGTGGCTTTTTAAATAGCTTGCCACCGCTGCAAACAATGGAAAGACTTTTATTCGAAATGCTCTGGACCGGATTTATCTTATTATCCGCGGCACTGATTAGCGGCTTTATCTATGTCGAAGACATCTTTGGTCAACACTTGGCACATAAAAGCTTTCTTTCTTTAGTTTCATGGTGTGTTTTCGCGACACTGTTATTCGGAAGAATTTTTTGGGGATGGCGCGGACACAAGGCCATCCGCTGGACAATAGGCGGTTTTCTCTCACTTATGCTCGGATTTTTCGGATCAAAACTAGTACTGGAACTATTGCAATAATCCACCAACCTGGCTTCTTAACTCACTCTCGGGCAATTTTTTTGCCCGGCTGAATGACACCCGAATCCAATATTTCAAGCAAGGCTCTGATCTCAAGTTGTTAATGGGTAATTTATCTAGTTAATAGTATTGACAGGACTGTCCATGGATCAGACAATAGCCTCTTCTCAATTATAGAGGATTTACCACCTTGGAAGACGCTTCGATAAGCCTACTTTTAGCTATTCTCTGCTTCTTGATTTTCTGTTCAGCTTTTTTCTCGAGCTCTGAGACAAGCATGATGTCACTGAATCGATATCGCTTGAAAAACTTAGTCAAGAAAAAGCATCGAGCCGCCGAAAAAGCCAACTTGCTACTGCAGCGACCAGACCGCCTTATCGGCGTGATTTTAATCGGCAATAACTTTGTCAACATTCTGGCAGCATCAATTGCTACCATCATAGCTGTCAGACTTTGGGGCGACGCAGGCATCGCCATAGCGACCACCTCCTTGACTATTGTTATTCTGATCTTTGCAGAGGTAACTCCCAAGACTATCGCAGCGCTACACCCGGAAAAAATTGCCTTCCCGGCCGCCTACATTCTGGGACCACTGTTAAAACTCATGTACCCACTGGTATTTGTAGTCAACCATATTACCAATGGTTTATTGCGCCTGTGTGGTATAGATACCAATAACAGCACCGAGCAACACTTAAGCACTGAAGAACTCCGCACTATTGTTCACGAATCGGGCTCAACCTTACCCAAGGGCAAGCAATCCATGCTACTTGGCGTACTGGAACTCAATGAAGTGACAGTCGAAGATATCATGATTGTGCGCAATGAAATAAAAGGCATCGACCTCGATTTAGAACTAGATCAAATCTTAGACATCATCATCGGCGCAGAACACACGCTAATGCCTGTTTACAATTCAGACATTAACAAGGTAATTGGCATATTACACTTGCGGGATTTGACCAAACTTATTGCCGGAAACAATCTGACTAAAACAACCTTAGTACAAGTCATCCGGGAGCCGTATTTCATCCCCGAAAGCACACCGTTGCAAATGCAATTATTTAACTTCCAAAAGGGTAACCACCGACTTGGATTAGTGGTAGATGAATACGGTGATGTGCAGGGGATTGCCACTCTATCGGACATTCTCGAGGAAATAGTTGGCGAACTCTCTAGTGTACAACAACAACAGAGCAATGAAATCCACCAGCAAGACGACAACAGTTACATCATTGAGGGCACCGCATTTATCCGCGATATAAACAAAGCACTCAACTGGCAACTCCCCACTGACGGCCCAAAAACGCTCAACGGCCTCATTACCGAGACCTTAGAGGTCATACCCGACGCCAATATCTGCCTGAAAGTTGGCAGCTATCATATAGAAACATTGCAAATAGCAGACAATCAAATCAAATCCTCAAGGCTTTTTGCTCTGGAACTAACTGAATCAAAAATGTCTGATTAAATTTTTCATAAACCTCAACTCCAGACTGAAGACACCGGCATGCAACAACAGCTATTAATTATATATACTGGCGGCACCATAGGCATGATCCCCAGCGAACAGGGGTACACACCGGGCGCTGGCATGCAAAAGCTAATTGAGGACTGCCTGGGCAAAAAATTACTCCAGCAACTACAACCTTTTCACTGCATAGAGTTTAAACACTTAATAGACAGTTCTAACGCCCAGCCCAAAGATTGGCTGCAAATAGCGCAGTGCATCAGCGATAACTATCAAAAATATGCGGGTTTTATTATCCTGCACGGCACGGACACTATGGCCTATACCGCCGCCGCACTGGGACATATGCTCGGCAGAAATACCAAGCCGGTGATCATCACTGGCTCACAAATTCCTATGTGCCAACCGCGAAGCGATGCGTTTAGCAATCTGATCGACGCTGCATTTTTTGCCCGCAGCAGCAAAGTATCCCAGGTCTGTCTGTATTTTGCTGGCAAACTACTCCCGGCCGATAGCGTCACTAAGGTACATAGCAGCAAACTGGCAGCCTTCGACACCCCCAATGGCCAGCCGCTGGCAACCGCCAACATATGTTTAAACTTTACTGCAGAACAGCACACTAATACTCAGACTGACAATAACCAGAAAATCCACAGCCAATTTCGCCTGCAACCACTGACAGAAAATAGTGTAGCTGTGCTGTTACTCTACCCTGGCATCAGCAATCCCATCATCGCAGCAGCACTGCTGGATAAAACCATTAAAGCGGTAGTAATGCTCAGCTTTGGCGCCGGCAACCTTGCGGACCAAAATAAATACTTAATGGATAGTTTAAAAGAGGCTCGATCGCGGGGAACAGTGATAATCAATATGACCCAATGCTACGCAGGGGCTGTCGCTCAAGGCACTTATGCGGTAGGCTCAAGCCTAAACAAGCTCGGAGTAATTAGTGCAGCGGCAAGAACTCTGGAAGATGTAGTGACAGATTTGTATATTAACTTAGATAAATATTTGTGACCCCTCTCTCGTCTACCAAAAGAGAATAACCACAATTCGACGTTTGTCTAAAGCTCTCTTTGTACTAGGCATCATATCCTAGGCAGATACGACGTTAGATGCCAACCACTCTCTGCACCCACGACAAGCGAGTACAGCGACGCAATAGCCTTACCGAGCGCAACATACCGGACAATTGGGATCGGCTTTGAGTTTCATTGTTTGCCACTGCATATTTTTGCCATCAAAGATCATCAACCTGCCCACTAAAGTTTCACCCACCCCGGTCAATACTTTTATTGCCTCTAGTGCCTGCATTGATCCTATGACACCCACCACCGGTGCCAGCACTCCAGATTCTGCACAAGACAAGTTGTCGTCACCGGCACTTGGGTACAAACACTGATAACAAGGACTGCCAGCCACCCTTGGATCGACTGTCAGCAACTGCCCTTCCATGCGAATAGCCGCGCCGCTAACCAGTGGAATATTTTGCTCTACACAACAGCTGTTGAGCAGGTAACGGGTAGCAAAGTTATCGCTACAGTCAACCACCAGATGTGTTTTTTTCAACCAGTCAATCAGCTCTGCTCTGTCTAACCTATGAGTGACACACTGAACTTGAACATCAGAATTAATCGATGCGATACGCTGCGCTGCCGAGTCCACTTTGGCAACCCCTACACTACTGCTGTGGTGGATCACCTGCCGCTGCAGATTTGACAATTCAACCTTATCATCATCGACCAGAACTAATTCACCCACCCCCGCTGCGGCTAAGTACATCGCCACCGGACTACCTAACCCTCCTAATCCGACAATAAGTACCTTGGCCTGCTGCAAAGCTTCCTGACCCCGGATATCAATATCCGGCAGCATAATCTGCCGAGAGTAACGCAACAATTGATCATCAGTTAACATGCTCTCTCCCCAAGGTCGGAAACAGCCGGCCACTGTCCCAGGGTCACCCTGTCATTGGCGGCTAAATCTTGCACCGTTTGCACTTTGTTAAACCCTCTTTGTTGGAACAGCTGTCGCACCGCAGCCCCCTGGTTGTATCCGTGTTCCAACAGTAACCAGCCATCTAACTGCAGATACTCTGGACTATTGTTAACAATATGCGCTATATCCGACAGGCCATCACTGCCAGAAACTAAAGCGCTACGCGGCTCAAAGCGAAGATCACCCGATGATAAGTGATCATCTTCGGCTTCAATATACGGCGGATTAGAGACAATAAGAGCAAACTTTCCAGTCAGTGGCTCAAACCAGCTACCCGTAACCACTTGCACATTATCAAGCCGATGCTGCTCACGGTTTAACTCTGCCAGCTGAGCTGCAGCGGCGATATAGTCGCAGGCCCAAACTTTCCATGACGGCCGCTCGCTCGCCAGCGACAGCGCCACAGCTCCGGTACCGGTACCCAAATCAGCCACTTTGAAATCACCATCAGCCAATAGCAGTAGCGCTTGCTCTACTAACAATTCAGTGTCCGGTCGGGGAATCAAAGTATCTTCACTAACACACAGACGCAATGTCCAAAAGTCCTGATAACCTAACAAATAGGCAACTGGTTCCCCTTGGATACGCCGCTGCAGCAACGCGCTAAAATCCTCGTACTGCTCGGCACTCAAATGTCGCTCGGGCCAAGTATATAAATAGCTGATCGACTGGCTGAGAACCTCAGCTAAGAGTAATTTCACATCCAGCTCAGGACTGGCACTCTTTCCGATCAACAGCTGGCTTTTCTGCAGCGCCTGTGAGATTGATAATTTTGTCATCAAACTTGGGCCTAATCGCCCAACTCTCCCAGCAGCTCGGTTTGGTGTTCAATTTGCAGTGGGCCGATCAATTGCCCCAACTGGCCCTCCATCACCTCACCCAACTTGTATAGGGTTAAGTTAATCCTATGATCCGACACTCGTCCCTGTGGATAGTTATAAGTGCGAATACGTTCCGACCTATCACCGCTCCCCACTAGACTCTTGCGCGTATCTGCCTGCTCCGCAGCTTGTTTGTCATCTGCAGCTGATTGCAATCTAGACGCCAACAGAGACATCGCCTTAGCTCTGTTTTTGTGCTGAGAGCGCTCTTCCTGACACTCGACAACCACGCCCGAGGGAATATGAGTAATACGAATAGCGGAGTCGGTTTTGTTGACGTGCTGACCACCAGCACCCGAAGCGCGGTAGGTATCTATGCGCAAATCTGCCTTGTTGATCTGCACTTCATCTACTTCGTCCATCTCCGGCATGATCGCCACAGTACAGGCAGAGGTATGCACCCGCCCCTGAGATTCTGTATCAGGTACGCGCTGCACTCTGTGAACCCCGGATTCAAATTTTAAGTGGGAATACACATCGGTACCTACTACACGACAGATAACTTCCTTATAACCTCCGTGCTCCCCCTGATTAGCACTGACCACTTCTATGCGCCAACCCATGGTATCTACATATTTAGAGTACATGCGGAACAAGTCACCCGAGAAGATAGCCGCCTCGTCACCACCGGTCCCCGCGCGCACTTCAATAAAGACATTGCGACTATCATTAGGATCTTTTGGCAGCAGTAAAACTTGCAGCTTCGAAGCCAAGCTTTCAATGCGCCCCTTGGCATCCCTATACTCTTCGGCAGCCATCTCACGGATTTCCGGATCGCTGTCTTCCGCCATTATTTTGGCCTCGGCGAAATCATCCTCTGCCGCATTATATTCGGCAAAAGCCAATACTATAGGTTCAATCTCCGCATACTCTTTAGAGTGTGAGCGAAATTTTTCCTGATCGGAGATAACTTCCACCGAGCTCATTAACACTTCCAGCTCTTCATATCTCTCTGTCAGCTTTTCTAACTTTAAACTTACGGACTGTTTCATCCTTTTATCCTCAAACCCTTAAGATTAAACCAGCTAATCTTAAGTAAAATATTATTTGTCTTTGTTGACACTGCCTAACTGGAAAAGCTCTGCTGTCAGCTCCGTGATATCGGATCGCCCTTCGGCGCTGGCCTTTCTGAGTTGAATACTGGGATAGTGCAATACCTTATTAGTCAAACGTCGCCCCAGCTCAGTGATAACATGTTCGGCATCCACCCCTTTTGCCAACAGTTTTAAAGCTGCGGCGACTTCGCTATCGCGCAACATTTCTGTTTGCGAGCGCAGCTCGGTCAAAGTATCGACAACTTCCCGGGAACGCTGCTGGGAGACATACTTCTCAACACCGGCAATGATAATTTTTTCAGCTTCCAACGCAGCCACACGTCGCTGCTGCTGATTCTCCTGAATGACTTGTTGCAAGTCGTCTACGCTGTACAAATACACATCATCCAGCTCTTTAACTTGCACTTCAATGTCTCTGGGCACTGCTATGTCAATCATAAACATCGGCTGATGTTTACGCTTCAACAGCGCAGACTCCACCGCCCCCTTACCCAGTATCGGCAACTGCGAGGCGGTAGAGGCGATCACTATGTCTACTGAGTGCAGCATTTGAGGAATATCACCGAGCATGATTGCTTCACCAGAAAATTTGGCTGCCAGAGCCTGGGCCCGATCCAAGGTTCTATTAGCTACACAGATTTCTTTCACTCCGGCATTCACCAAGTGCCTGGCGACTAATTCAATCGTCTCCCCGGCACCAATCAGCAACGCTCTGGAATCTGCCAGGTCAGAAAATATATGCTGGGCTAAGTTAACTGCCGCGTAAGCCACTGACACAGGATTTTCCCCGATAGCCGTATCAGTGCGAACTTTTTTTGCCACGCTAAAGGCCTGCTGGAACAAATTACCCAACTCCCCTTTCATTAACTGTAGATTTTGTGAAACCGCGAAACTAGACTTCAACTGACCCAAAATCTGTGGCTCTCCTAACACCAGTGAATCCAGACCGCAGGCGACTCTCATCATATGCGCAGCGGCGGCGTCATCAGTGTGGCTATAGAGACTACTTTCAATCTCAGCCGGGGCAATTTCCTGAAATTCACTGAGCCACTGTAAAACTTCAGATGTAGCGCAATCACTGCCGGAACAATATATTTCAGTGCGGTTACAAGTAGATAAAATTGCCACTTCGCTGACGCCAGCTACTTGCCTGGCAGCCATTAACGCACCCTCCATGGCGGCGGGGGCTATCGCTAAGCGCTCACGCACATCCACAGATGCGGTTTTATGATTAATACCCAAAACTAACAGGGTCATGTAAGGACAGTCATTTTGTGGGGGCCATTAGCAGCATTTTAAAACGCGCTATAATACACCTTTAGCGACATCTCTTTCAAAAATTTTTACAATATCTGAATGAAAACTTCGCAGAGAATCTCCAATGCTGTGTTTAAAAATAGCCCAGCCCATCAGCAGTAAAAATTTTCTGCATAAATGAAACTCATTCCACAGCTATTGGTCTGACTTTATAATTAGTTAGCAAGATACTGGATATTTAAGATAAAATATTTTTGCAGCATTTTACCGGGCCAAAGCCCCAAGACGCTGCGCGCATATGCTACTCTTAATTCAGTGCTGCAACGGCCGAGTCACTGTAACTGACATAACCTATAATGCGCACGCCAGACAGTCGCGAGATATCTTAAAGAATAAATGCTAACTCTCAGCTATTGCCTGACCTATCGTTTGGCTCAAAAGGATAAGATTTAAACGTGATAACATTACGCCCTATACTGTTGCTCGCTGCATTTATTAGCTTTAGCGGCTGCGCCACTGATCTGCACTCATCCTCAAGTGCAACGGTTCCTAAAGCGATTTACCAGCCAGGAGAGTTGAACGGAGAAACTTTGTTCGATATTCTCAGTGCTGAACTGGCAGCCAACCAAGAACACTACCATTACAGCCTGGAAAAGTACTTAAAGCAGGCCGAACTTACCCGCGACCCGGGTCTGGCAAAAAGAGCGGCGAGTATCGCGCAACATTTACGCGATACTCAAGCTCTGACCAAAGCCGTCAAACTGTGGATTATAGCTGACCCCGACGAATCCGAGCCGCGACAAATACTCGCCAACATTCTCATAACCCAGGGAAAATTTACCGAGGCACTGCCTCATTTTAATACCGCTTTAGATCAGGGCCAAGGTAAAGTTCTGCTGCTGATAACGTCCCAACTGAGCAAAATGAGTGATACTGAAGTAGCGGCCTATATTGAGTTACTCGAAGCTGTGGACATAGATAAAAACCTTGATAACGAGCGTTTAGTGGCACTGGGAATACTGCAGGCACACCTCAAACAATACAGCTTGGCATTACAAAACTTTAATCGCGCCCTTAAATCCACTGCCGATCTACCTAATGCTCTATACCAAAAAGCCGAGACGCTAAAAAACTTAAAGCGCTATACCGAGGCACTGACCACAGTGCGGCTATTATTGGCAGGTGCCGCAGATGATCGTCAGTACAACGCTCTGGAAATACAATTGTTGTTTCTGCTAAAACAAAACAAACAGGGCATAGCAAAAATTGACCAGCTGATAGTGAAGAACGAAAATGACGTACCGCTGCAGAATTACCTGGCGCTCACCGCACTGGATTTTAATCAACTAGATAAAAGCAGGGCAATTTTAGAAAAATTGCTGTTAGCTTATCCAGACAATACCGCCCCCTACTTTTACTTAGGGATTATAGCCGAGCGCAGCGAACATCCGCTGCAAGCTATAGATAGTTATCTGAAGGTGGTCTCTGGCAGTAATCAACTACAGGCGCACACCCGGGCCATCAGCTTGCACAAACAAGCTTCAGACAAAGGCCAAGTAGAAAAAATTACCGAGCAACTGATCCTCAGCCACAAAAAAAATCAAACCACTTACCTGCTGATGTTAGCCGACTGGTTAAATAAATTTGAGTTTTCTGCAGACGCTATCTCTCTGCTGGACAAACACATACTCCAACAAGCTGACAATACTGACTTACTTTACACTAGGGCGATGTACTTAGAACCTGTGGATTTTTCCGCTGCAGAGAGAGATTTCATACGGGTTTTAGATTTATCACCCAATAACGCTGTGGCATTGAATGCATATGGCTATACATTAACGGTGCATACCGACCGCTACCAGGAAGCCTTGAAGCTGATAGAGCGAGCTCTCGCTTTAGCCCCCAAAGACCCCGCGACCATAGACTCCATGGGTTGGGTTCTATACAAGCTAAAACGCTATGAAGAGGCAATCAAGTACTTGTCACAAGCCTATTTGTTATATGACGATCCAGAAGTGGCCTCGCATTTAATTGCCGCGCTAGCCGACAACAACGACTTTGAAAAGGCTAATCAGCTGTTTATAAAAATCAGCAACAGCCACCCGAATAACAAATTCGTAGAGCAAGCGCGTCAATCCCTAGAGAAAAAACAATGAAAAAAATTGTCAGTATATTGTTTGCAGCCCTTTTGATTAGCGGCTGCGCGAGTACTACACCCAAACAAAGCGACACAGCCCAATTAACTCCCCTTAATTGGCAGCAACATTTTAACAGCATACGATCGCTGCAAAAATGGGACGCAAATGCGCAAATAGCCATCAAGATAGACCAAAAAACCCAAAAAGCGAAAATGATCTGGCAACAAAACCACAACAGTTACGACATCAGCTTCCTTGGCCCATTCGGCCAGGCCGGCCCCAAGCTTTCTGGCGACAGCCAATCTGTTACTTTAACGATTCCCAGGGAAGCGCCATTGACCGGCACAAACACTAGCGCTCTGCTGCAACAACGTTTGGGATGGCAACTGCCAGTGGAGAACGCTAAATATTGGATCAAGGGAATTCCATCACCGCTTAGCGACAGCCAGCTCAGCCTCAAAGACGAGCGCTTATATATTCTTCAACAAGATGGCTGGACCATTACTTATGACCGGTATCGCCAGGTAGCGAATCAATACTTACCGGCAAAAATCCTTATCAGCAGAGAAAAATTACGATTTTTACTGGTTATTTACAAATGGGAAATCCACCAACCTCTACTAGAATCCTGATTAGCAGTGACTCACCCATCAGAAAATTCAAACCACTCTCGTTCAGCCATATTGCCTGCAGCCAAATAACAGCTTGTTGCAGCTAATTAGCGACACCAGTTACAGTCGCTTAATTGCTCTGCGGGCTTGACCTTTGGCTGTTTTTACAGCAAAATGTGGCCGCGATTTTTGGACGGCTAATAGCAATAAGCACTTAACTTGCTCAGTTGTATTCGGTAATTTTTTATTCGGGCAATTCAGAGCACAAAGCTGAGCTGAATGTGAATTGCCGCGACGATCCAAAAACGCCCAAAGCTTATAATGACAACCCCAAAAGGTATGCTGCATGTCCCAGTTAATGGTTTTTAGTGGTAACTCCAACCCAGAGCTTGCGCTCAAAGTTGTTGAGCGTTTAGACATTCCTATGGGCAAAGCTCACGTGGCACGATTTAGCGACGGTGAAGTCAGCATTGAAATTCAAGAAAATGTTCGCGGCAAAGACGTTTTTATCATTCAATCTACCTGCGCCCCTACCAATGACAATTTGATGGAGCTAATTGTCATGGTAGATGCACTGCGCCGAGCATCTGCTACACGTATTACCGCGGTAATACCTTACTTTGGCTACGCTCGTCAGGATAGACGACCACGTTCCGCGCGCGTTGCCATCAGCGCCCGTATCGTCGCTGACATGATTAGCAATGTCGGCGTCGACCGAGTGATGACCATGGATTTGCATGCAGACCAAATACAGGGCTTCTTTAGTATTCCAGTAGACAACGTCTACGGATCCCCAGTATTACTCGATGATATAATGGAGCAAAATTACACTAATTTACTGGTCGTATCACCGGATGTCGGCGGTGTAGTAAGAGCACGCGCCGTGGCCAAGCAACTGGATTGCGATTTAGCCATTATCGATAAGCGCCGAGAGCGCGCCAATGAGTCTCAAGTTATGAACATCATCGGTGATGTGCAGGGTCGCACTTGCATATTAGTTGATGATATGACAGATACAGCAGGCACATTGTGCAAAGCTGCCCAGGCACTAAAAGACAATGGTGCCGAAAAAGTATACGCTTACGCCACTCATCCGGTACTATCCGGCCCGGCAGTAAATAACATCGAAAACTCATCAATTGATGAGTTGATCGTCACTGATACTATCCCGCTGACAGCACAGGCGGCTGACTGCAAGAAGATCCGCCAGTTAACGATTGCCCCGCTGTTGGCCGAGGCATTGCGCCGAGTATCAAACGCAGAATCCATCAGTGCTATGTTTCGCTAGTCGAATCCAGTACGGATAACCTCTCTTTTAACAACAGTGTTAAAAGATTATTTAACCACAGCGTTACTGGTCGCGGTTTCGCTGGCATATTATAGGTAATAAAATGAGCAATTTCACAATCGAAGCAGTAATTCGTGAAGATCAGGGCAAAGGTGCGAGCCGCCGCCTGCGTAACGAAGGTCTTGTACCTGCCGTTGTTTACGGTGGAGCCAAGAACAAAAAACCTCTTTCTCTATCTCTAATTAACAAAGATTTTGTAAAGCTGACTAACAATGACAACTTCTTTTCTTCAATCATCACTTTAGTAGTTGATGGCAAAGAAGAAAAAGTAATCATTAAAGATCTACAACGTCACCCTGCAAAGCCACTGTTGCTACACGCTGACTTCCAACGTGTTACAAAGTCTAACAAGATCAGCATTAAAGTGCCTATCTCGTTCATCAACTTTGAACAGTCGGAAGTGGCTAAATCTGCTGCTAAATTTGCCGTTGAAGCCAACGTAGTTGAAGTTATCTGCATGGCAGACAAACTTCCAGAGTCAGTAACTGTTGACCTATCCAACGTTGAAATCGGCCAGGTATTACACTTGTCAGACATCAGCGTACCTGCAGGCGTAAAAGTTTCTGCACTGCGTCGCGGTGAAGATCACAACCAAAGTATCGGTTACGTTTACTCTCCACGTGGCGCCACAGCATAATATTTGCTGCGTATCACTCTGCATGGTAACAGGCATGATAGACAATATTGAGTTAATCGTTGGTCTGGGTAACCCCGGAACAAAGTATTCACAAACTCGCCACAATGCCGGTGCAGAGTACGTCGAGCAGCTTGCCAGCAAGCTGCTCGTCACTTTATCAGCCGATAAGAAATACCTTGGACTCTACGCTAAGGCGATACTGAACGGAAAAAGCATTCACTTGCTGATTCCTACAACGTACATGAATTTAAGTGGCAGCTCAGTCGCGGCCCTGGCAAATTTCTATAAAATCCCAGCCGAGAATATTTTAGTTGTGCACGATGAACTAGACATCGGCCCAGGCACAGCGCGCTTTAAGAAGAGCGGCGGTCACGGCGGACACAACGGTCTGCGCGACATTATCAGCAAACTTGGCAACAATAAAAACTTCTACCGCCTGCGCATCGGCATTGGCCACCCTGGACAAGCTAAAGACGTGGCGAACTTCGTTTTAAGTAAAGCTCCCAGTAGTGAGCAGCAGATGACTCAAGCAGCTACAGATGAAGCACTAGATCAGACTGCGGACGCCGTAAAGGGTGACTGGAATATCGCCATGAATAAGCTGCATAGTTTTAAAGCCAGCTAGATTCTACGTTCACCGCTAATTTCGCTAGCAGACAATGACTGCCGGCACCTGCCAGCAGCGATTATAGCTGCTAATTTAAGATTATATTTCCACAAACTTCAGCTGTGCATTACAATGGCGCAATTCTAAAAATGCACTATTGAAAGATGGGCATAAAATACACTTTTTAACATCTGCTGACGGCTCTCATTAATGAGCTGACAATAGATAAAGTTACACTTAAGGATCAAAGATTATGGGTTTTAAATGCGGCATCGTAGGCCTGCCAAACGTCGGCAAATCAACACTTTTCAACGCGCTAACCAAAGCGGGCATCAGTGCTGAAAACTTCCCATTCTGCACCATTGAGCCTAACTCCGGTGTCGTGCCTATGCCCGATGCGCGACTCGATCATCTGGCTAAAATAGTTAATCCCGAGAAAGTACTGCCCACAACCATGGAATTTGTTGACATTGCCGGTTTAGTGGCAGGAGCATCCAAAGGAGAGGGACTAGGTAACAAATTTTTGGCCAACATTCGTGAGACCGATGCTATAGCCCATGTAGTGCGTTGCTTCGAAGATGAGAATGTCATTCACGTCGCCAACAAAATTGACCCCGCATCCGATATCGACATTATCAATCTAGAACTGGCAATGGCCGATCTCGAATCAGTCGAAAAGCAATTACTGCGCAATAAAAAGCTTGCTAAAGGAGGCGACAAAACCGCTGTCGCCGCACAGACGATGCTGGAAAAGCTGCTGCCTCACCTGGAGGAGGGACTATCAGTTCGCGCCCTCGACTTGGACGCCGAGGAGTTAAAAATTGTAAACACTTTTCATCTGATTTCAGTCAAGCCCACTATGTACATCGCCAATGTAGATGAAGACGGCTTTGAAAATAATCCGCACTTAGATACTGTCAGGGCGATTGCAGAAGCAGAAGGTGCCGTAGTGGTCGTTATCTGCAACAAACTAGAAGCGGAAATCTCGGAACTTGACGATGAAGAGCGCAATGAGTTTCTCCAAGATTTAGGCATGCAAGAGCCTGGATTAGACCGAGTGATACACGCCGGCTACCAGCTTTTAAACTTGCAAACTTATTTCACGGCGGGAGTAAAAGAAGTGCGCGCCTGGACCGTCAAAGTTGGAGCGACAGCGCCACAAGCTGCCGGCGTTATACATACTGATTTTGAAAAGGGCTTTATTCGAGCAGAGGTCATCTCCTACCAGCACTTTATCGAATATCAAGGTGAGCAAGGCGCCAAAGATGCCGGGAAATGGCGCTTAGAAGGTAAGGACTACACGACCAAAGACGGTGATGTAATGCACTTTAGATTTAACGTCTAAAGCTTGTCGGCAAGTTATTCCACTATCAGTACAAGGCCGGGTTCTCAGGTTGAAACACAACCTGGCTGAATATCACTGCCATCGATAGATCAGTATTTAAGCAGTGTGATTTTTTTTCTAATATTTACCGTTATTTTCTGATTTTGCTGTTGACACCAAAGCCAAAACAGAGAATAATTCGCGCCTCAAATGAAGAGGCAATGTAGCTCAGCTGGTTAGAGCATCGCATTCATAATGCGAGGGTCGCAGGTTCGAGTCCCGCCATTGCCACCATTCATTTGTTGCTGGGGTATCGCCAAGCGGTAAGGCAACGGGTTTTGATCTCGTCATGCGGAGGTTCGAATCCTCCTACCCCAGCCAATTTTAAATCTGCTAGTCTCACCTTCTATACCTCGCTAATCTGCCCAAACTCAAAATTCACTTCACAAGTTAATCGCAACAGCAGCACAATCTTTATACGAACTTTATTTTAAGTTGTGGCCGATCGGTATTACCCGCTTGGATATTGAGCATTGGCGTCTACACTATTTCACCCTATAATTAATCCTACTCAAGTAACAAATTTTAGTATTAATTGATCGGAAATAAGCATATAAGGAGCTTAGGCTAAAAAACTGTATTACAAGGAGTGTAATGAATGCCCGACCTGATATTAAGCCCCCCTGCCGAGCGTCGCCAGAGTATGCAGTGCTCCGGGTTAGCGCAAAAAAACATCTATATTTTATTTGTCGAATTTAGCAGTGCAGAATCCAGCTCAATTATTTCATATTTGCGCGCTCATCAGCTTTCTCCCAGAGGACAGTCCACTAACAGCGTCCAAGAAGTGGTCAGTGCCTTGAGAGAGCGCAGCTGGGATTTAATTCTCTGCAAGTCACAGCAGGGAAGTTTTGATCCTTTTGCACTGACAAAAGAGCTAACACATTTAGAGAAAGATATACCGGTATTGCAGC
Source organism: Oceanospirillaceae bacterium (assembly GCA_013215505.1). Classification (GTDB taxonomy): domain Bacteria; phylum Pseudomonadota; class Gammaproteobacteria; order Pseudomonadales; family Balneatricaceae; genus Rs1. The sequence goes on along the minus strand of JABSQZ010000005.1, from coordinate 8,946 downwards.
TAGTTGAACACCCCACAGAAGAAGATATCGCAGAGGGTCTTAAAAACAACATGCAAGCGGTTCTGGCTACAGATCAGTATGATCTTATGCTTTTACATATCCAACGCGAATATAGCCATTTAGAGAGCCGCAGAAGATCCCGGCAATTACAGCTGCAGCTTTCAGAAAGCCAAAAACGCTGCCAGCACTTAATGGATAATTCGGCACTGGCCATTAGCTTTGTCCGAAACCAAAAAATAGTCTATGTAAACCATGCTTTCTGTGAACTATTTGGCTATCAAACTGCTGAGTTACTGCTTAACAAGTCGATGCAAATGTTAGTCGCCGATCAGGAGCGCAAGGGCATGAGCAAACTATTTGCAACATTCATCGATAGCGGCCAGAGCAAACTCCCCTATCAATTGCTAGCTCAGCGTGCAGATAAAAGTAATTTTGCCGCCCACTTAGAACTACAACTGGTCCAGTTCAACAATGATGAATGTATCGAAATCGCAATAGATAGCGCTAAATTGTATTCACAAGAGAGTAAATTCGCCGACATAGACGCTATTACTGGCCTGTACAACTTGCAATACTTTACCGACAGTCTAGAGAGTATTTTACGCCTGGCCCAACGTGGCGGTAATGACTGCCATCTACTGCTGATTGACATACTTAACGTTCGCAGCACCCGCAGCCAGTATGGGAATAATGCCAGTCGTTCCCTGATCAGGGATACCGCTGAATTATTAAATCAAGATTTCAGTAAAACTCACCTAAAAGCGAGAATAGCAGACAGTCTGTTTGCTGTTATCTACCTCGACCCGAATACCCATAAAACTCAACAAATTGCCGAAGAGCTCTATCTGCGTATCAGCCATCAGCCCACTAAAGTAGCAGAGCAGACGATATATTTGCAGTGCGCCATTGGTATCGTGACTTTATCCGATACCAGCCCCAGCACCCTGGGGGTGATCGAACGGGGGCAAAAGGCTATTCGACAAGCACAAAAACTAACCCCGGATCTGCCGGCAGTTACACTATACAGCCAAGAAATTAATGGTTTTAACCGCCGTGAACTGCAATCAATAGAACAGGCTCGCGAGGCGATCACTCAGCAGAAATTACGCTTGCTGTTCCAACCGTTAGTGCCCCTGGCATTTAGCAGCGAGCAACAGCATTACGAAGTCCTGTTGCGAATGATAGGGGCGGACAATGAAAACATTCCACCTGCCCGGTTTCTCACCAGTATTGACCATGCAGATTTGAACGAACATATGGATAGATGGGTACTGTCTGAAAGTATCAGCCAATATAAGCAACAACTGGCCCAACACAACCAGCTAAAACTATTTATCAGTGTTACTGATACTGTCTGGGAGCGGCAGGACCTGCTGATCTGGGTTGCCGATCTGTTGCGACAAAGTCGAATTAATGCCGATCACATAGTCATTCAGCTGAGTGAAACCGAGTGTGCAAATAAGCTTACTCAGGCAAGCTATTTTGTCGCCGGGCTCAGAAAACTCAATTGCCTGGTCTGCTTGAAACACTATGGCAGCACCAATAATTCAGAAATTATTTTGAAGACCCTTGATCCCGACTACATTAAATTCGATAGCAGCTACATCCGCGACTTTTCCGATCAGGAACTGATTGATCCCAGTTTTAAAAAGTTGCTGTCTAACTTAAAGAGTCGCGACAAAATCACCATTGTGCCGCACGTAGAAGACCCCAAAGTCATGAGCATGTTGTGGAAATCAGGAGTGTGCATGATACAGGGCTATTATTTGCAAGTGCCCAATGAAGTGATGGATTACGACTTCAATAACAACGACTAAAACGCCCCCTGTGTGCTGCAGCAACAGCCTGAGACCCTGCATTAAGGCCCAGGCATGCTACCGACAGACAAGTTGCAATGCTTGTGTCTGTCGATAGATATCGATACGCGCTAACAACAAGAATGGGCTGCACTATAAGCCCTGCCAGAAAAAGTACAGTGTGGTTGCAGTGCACTTTTTATAGCAGTTAGCTACCGCAAGCTTACAATCTAATTAGAAGAAGCCCATTGGGTTAACATCATAGCTGACCAACATGTTCTTGGTCTGCTGATAGTGTTCCAATGCCATTTTATGAGTTTCACGGCCAACACCAGACTTCTTATAGCCGCCGAAAGCAGCGTGCGCAGGATATAGATGATAGCAATTGGTCCAGACCCTACCCGCCTGAATTTTACGACCCATTCGGTAAGCCTTGTTCATGTCTCTAGTCCAGACACCAGCACCTAATCCAAACTCAGAGTCGTTGGCCATAGCCAGCACTTCAGCTTCATCCTTAAAGGTACAAACAGAGACCACCGGACCAAATATTTCCTCCTGGAAAACGCGCATTGAGTTATCACCTTTCAATAGCGTCGGCTGGATATAGAATCCAGATGAGTATTCGTCATCTACCTTTTCAGCAGCTCCGCCTAGCAGAACTTCTGCTCCCTCCTGCTCACCTATGTCGAAATAACCCAATATCTTATCAAACTGCTCTGCCGAAGCCTGAGCACCTACCATAGTTTCAGTGTCTAATGGATTGCCGCGTTTGATCGCCTTAGTGCGCTCAATGACTTTAGCAATAAACTTATCGTATATTTTCTCGTGGACAAACAATCTTGAAGGACAAGTGCACACTTCTCCCGAATTGAAGAAAGCTAACACCACTCCCTCGATACATTTGCTGAGGTATTCATCTTCAAAGTCCATTACATCTTCAAAGAAAATATTGGCCGATTTACCGCCTAACTCTACCGTAGAGGGAATAATATTCTCAGCGGCGCACTTTAATATGTGTGAACCCACCGGAGTCGAGCCGGTAAAGGCAATTTTGGCTATTCTTTTACTGGTCGCCAGTGCCTGACCCGCCTCTTCGCCGAAACCGTTGACGATATTCAACACTCCAGCTGGCAATAAATCAGCAATTAACTCTGCCACTAACAATATCGATACAGGAGTTTGCTCCGCAGGCTTTAAAATCACACAGTTACCTGCCGCTAGTGCAGGCCCCAACTTCCAGGCGGCCATCAGTAAAGGAAAGTTCCAGGGGATGATCTGCCCTACTACACCCAGTGGCTCATGGAACTGGTAGGAGATAGTGTTTTCATCTATCTCACCGATCGAGCCCTCCTGAGCACGAAGACAGCCTGCAAAATAGCGAAAGTGATCAATGGCCAACGGAAGATCTGCAGCCATGGTTTCGCGCACGCCCTTGCCGTTATCCCAAGTTTCCGCGACGGCCAGCATTTCCAGATTCTGCTCCATACGATCGGCAATTTTTAACAATATGTTGGAGCGCTCTGTCGGGGAAGTACTGCCCCAGGCATCTTTTGCCTGGTGGGCAGCATCCAGAGCCAATTCTATGTCTGCAGCGTCTGAGCGTGGAATCTGGCAATAAACACTGCCATTTATCGGGCTGCTATTATCAAAATAGTTACCATTCACCGGCGCGACCCAGCGCCCACCAATGAAATTTTCATAGCGCTGTTTAAAACTCACCACAGAGCCCGGGGTACCTGGATTTGCATATAACATGTTAATTACCTCTAGTTATTTTTGTTGTCTTCTGTACTATCTTAGACACAACAACAAAAACAACAGTACTGGCAATCCAGAAAACTTGTCTGTGAGTTCAGAAGTTTAATCATCTTAGGCTGACAAAGCTGGACAATTCACTGTCATAGCAGATGCACAATCTGCCGGCAAAACAGCTGATCGTTTAGTATCCGTTGTATCAATAATGACTACCAAGCCAGCACAACCGGAATATACTGTCCGTTGCATGGCTCAGCTGCGATTTAATTGAGAGGTTAACTTTATGATCAGGGACATCTTGGAAAGTCAGAGGAAAGCTCCCCAGCTCTTAGTTGAAAATAAAATTTCTTTTGCCGCTGCAGATTCAGAACTGGGTATTTACGATACTTTTGAGCAGGCATCCAGGATAAAATTGGTCTCCGATCAACTGCTTTTTTGCGGCATGGTCACTGGAAAGAAAGTAATACATGCTCACAGCGATGCATTTGAATGTGAGTTTTTACCCCATGAGTCTTTTGTCATGGCCCCCAACAGCCCCATCGAAATTGACTTCCCCACTGCCAGCATGACAAGCCCAACTACATGCCTGGCGATTGAGATCAGCACAGAGAGAGTTAATAAAATAGTCAACGGACTGAATGCAGACACACCGTTATTAAACTATGGCAAAGACTGGCAATACGATGCAAATTTAGTGCATACACACCACAATGGTCAGACCCAGGCACTACTTAATCGCATAGTACAGATCTACACCGAGAATCACCAAGACCGCAGCTTTATGATTGACCTGGCGGTGACCGAGCTGATAGTGCGATTGCTGCGCCATCAAACCCGTGAGTTTTTGATTGCTCACAGCAGTGCACTGCCAGACCACAATGGCCTTAATGCCGTTATATCCTACATAAGAGAAAATCTACACAATAGCTTAAACATCGATGATTTATGCAAGCTTGCCTGTATGAGCAGGACTAAATTCTTTGCCGAGTTCAAGCAAATTTTAGGCTGTACGCCGAATGACTTTCTCTATCAATTACGCCTTAAAGAAGCGGCGCAAATGCTGAAAACGGGTGAGACCATCACCCGTGTTTGCTTCGCCACAGGTTACGCCAATACCAGCCATTTCAGTCGCAGCTTCAAGTCCTTTTATGGCATGAGTCCAAGCCATTACAAAAATAGACAAGCCATCAATTAACGACTGCGGTTGTGCAGTACATAAATGGGGCCCTGACTGATATAAATATCACCCTTTAGCGGCTGCCCCAATTTGTCCAACACCAGATGCTCTGTTTCATATTTGCTACTGCGCTGTTCATTCAACCACAAAATTTCAATGCATTTTCCAGCGCAATCACAGACTAATCGATAGTATTGATTACTGCACTCATACTGCACAATACTGGCGTCCTGCAACAGTTCTAACATTACTTTGTAGGCCTGGTAAGCGGAACGTTTTCTGAGCCCATCCCTGCTATCGATAAGGCCGTAACCCGAGGCAATTAACTGGTGCCAATAGACACTCTGCACTTTGCCTGTCGCCAGTGCTAAAAAATGATAGCGCAGCATAAAGTTGCAATATTGATCCTCATCGACACATTCCGTTTCGCTGGTTGGCGCCCAGGGAGCGGTATTGGAGATAGGCCAATTTGCTTCACTGATAATAATGTCACTGCCAGAGCGCCAGCTGAGCTTAGTCAAGGCATACAGAAAATCGATCTTTTTACGGGTATCAAAAAACAACATCTGTCGGTTTTCCGGCGCTCCTCTTCTGTCTACGTACAAAAGCGCCGAAACTTTATCAAATTTAATTTTAAACTGATTGAATAACGCTCTGATGGTAAAGTGATATTCGTAATCAATTACTGATGGACCTACCAAAATGTAATCGCAAAATTCCCGATCGCGGATACCTTGAACCAACTGATAAAATTTTAAATATTCGCCAACACTAAAAAAGCCCCACTTGGATCGATTGATCGCATTGCCAATTTGGTAGGTACTAACTAGCCCCTTAAAAGCTGCAAAAATCAAACTAATGTTTCGCTGCAACAGGGCAGGGTCCTCAATGTTAGTTCGGTCTTGCAAGATGTTGATCAAGATCCGACAATCAGCAAATTTTTTAGCAAAGGTGACATACTCAGCTAAGTTGTCTATATCCGCTAGTGGCATCCGTATCTGCAGGTTTTTGCAACCTAACTCTTCAACCAGTTGAATTTGCTGCTGACCTTTATCTAAGTTGACACATAAAGCAAAAAAATTCTCTGCAGCTTTTGGTTTAACTTTAAACCATCCGCTAGTCGCAGCCGCCAGTGGGAAAAACACTAAGTTATAAATAAACAATGGCAAGTAATCAGCTAAGTGCCTGCGGCGCATCATTTTTTTGTATTTCTTATCTTTGATAATACCAGGCTGATCGGAGTAGCTATCCCAGATAAATTTATTTTTCATGACGAGCGGAATTAATCATTGACTGGCTTGCCTTTCAGGCGCTTTTTAAAGTTTTTTAAACGTTTGTTTTTATGATTATAAAACTGCGCCGACTGCTGGCACTTTGAAGGTTCCAACCCGGCTAAATTGGCATATTCTCGGATGATAAAGTCCAGATCGATATCGCTGGCCCAGAGCATGGCAAAATTACGCATCCGATCCGCAAAAGATAAGGCTTTAAAATCCATACGGTTAATATCTACAATTTTAAAAATATAGCGGCTATCAACCCGCTTGATCAAAATATTACCGGGGGAATAGTCTCGATGCAAAATTCCCTGTTGATGTAGTTCATAAGTAAATGTTGCGAAGGCCTTATAGATAGCCTCTCTATCGGGGTAATGACTGTCTGTTAGTGGCTCTCTGATGGTGAAATCATAGTCAAAGAACTCGCAGACAAAATAGCTGTTGGCAATTAATCCGCTTTCATGACGCTCAATAAAAGCGACTGCTTGAGGAACAAAATTGCAGATTTTCAGCGAGTACTGATAAGAGCGCCTGGCTTTAGATTCTCTTAAAAAACTGTACATAATGCGATTAATAAAATGTGGTTTTTTAAAGGATTTAACCACTAATTCAGTGTCTTTATACTGAATTTTTTTAATCGTATTACGCCCCTCTTGTAATATGCAGTCACTGCGATCAAACTCAGTTTCAATCACAGCTAACAGCGTTGAGCACTCCGGGAATTTAGGGTTTACTTGGTATTTCATGTTCTGCTGTTAATTCCTTTGCCTGGATCACTCAATAGGTCTGCCATGTTATACATATTCAGCTTTAGATGCGATTATAAGCTGTGACTCCATTGATTTAATTGTTCCACAGTAGCCCCTACTCCACCACAGATAATTACTAAAATATTTTGCTTATTGTGCAAAATTTCAGAGTGTTGATAAATAGCTGCCAGACTCGCCCCACAGGCGGGTTCCACCAATACCCTATGCTCATCCAGGAAGTTCAAACAGGCATCGACGGCCTGTTTGTCACTGACAACCTGAGAGATAATGGGATGCTGCTGCAATAGTGCAAACGCCTGCCCGGCAACTTTAGTCGCACCCAGAGAAGTCGCTATACTGGATATGGCTGAAAGAGCAATATGCTCTTTGGCAGCAACAGCCACTGCCAGAGAATCAGCACCTTGGGTTTCTACTGCCAAGATAGGTATCTCCTGCCAGTCATTACGTTGCAATCCCATGACAACTCCACTTAACAAGCCTCCGCCACCTACTGATAAAACAATTAAATCTGGCTTAACTCCCGCCGCTTTCACTTCATCAATTAAGCTTGCGTGTCCCTCCCACAGATAGGGATCATCAAAGGGATGGATATACACTGCCCCCTGTTTAGCTAAAGACATTGCATGCTGATGCGCCTCTATCCATAACTCACCCTGGACAACGACGGTAGCGCCCTCCTGCTCCATCAAATCAATAGCTTTTTGTTTAGTGGTTACCGGCACTACCACAGTAACCGGGATACTTAAGCAACGACCAGAGTAAGCCACGGCTAATCCGGCATTGCCTCCCGAGGAGGAAATGAATGCACACGCACCTTGTGATGCATACTTACTGCAGGCGTAGCCTACGCCCCTGGCTTTGAAAGAACCGCAGGGCTGCAACGCCTCCATTTTCAGCCAGACCTTGGCTGAGAGTTCTTTTCCTACCGATAGAGATTCAATTAGTGGCGTCTGAATATGTATTGTCATTGCTAACCTATAGTGGAGAAGATATTGCAGGATAGAGAGAATAAACATTTATTGAGAGTAAATAATCGTTAAATTTTAACTCTGATAAATTATTGATCTGAATTCTAAAATTTGGCAACAGTAATTACCGCAGCTCTATATTCAGAGATTTATACGAATAATGCAATAGCCATTAATCACTTAGCAAACTATTATCTATTTCAGCATCGCCTGAGGCTTTTCGCCTGTAGGTCATCCATATTATCTCTAGTATTTTTCTGCACTGCCACTACTGCAAACCGACTCAGCAGAAATGACATCCCATAGCAGCCTTTTCACTGAGCAACATCTTCGCATTGAGAATGCCCTAACACTAAAAGAGCGATTACCGCCGCAAAAGAAGCCCAACAGATAGCTGTAAATATACTAGTAACCGGGACACCCTCCTCAAGGTTACACACAGTTTTTTGTAAGGCAACGACCAGAATAGCGCCGATAAAAAGACGGCAAAATAAAAGCCTTTTTCACTCAACAAAATATCGGCATTCCACAATCCCAACAAATAGCCAGCCGCACCTATTCCCAGGCTTACAAAGATGCGTATTGATAGCTGCTGCCAGGCTACTTGATTACAGTGCCTGTTGTTTGCATTATCAAATTCCTTTTTATGTTGGTTGCTGTTAATGCAAACATATCTGAAAGGCCCTGCTAAATACTACTTGCTTCTTTATAGGTCATACAAATAGCCTTTGGTAGCGTATGAATAGCCCATTATTAAAATATCTCCCGTGAGATTGGCTGCAAAAAAAAATATACACATAAGAATTTATCGAAGTGCAATAGGTGCATCTGCTGCTGAGTAGAGGATAAATAAATTAACCGGAATTATGGTTTAGCTCTAGGAGGGGATACGCGGCAATGATTTTTTAGTCGTAAGCTTGGCGGGTAAATCATGAAGGACAGCAGCCCATAAGAAGCTCCCTCTAAAGGTCAAAAGCCAGCCTAGAGGGTTAAATATGTTTTCATATCGTTCCTCGAATACGAAGGATTCCTGTATTCATACATGCGATGTAAGGACTTTCAGATCAAGTATTGCGTTTGGTTGCGATCTTTTATGTCCATGGTAGTTAGGAAATAGTAGCGAGTAGCGAGTAGCGAGTAGCGAGTAGCGAGTAGCGAGTAGCGAGTAGCGAGTAGCGAGTAGCGAGAAGCGAGTAGCGAGTA
>JABSQZ010000047.1 GCA_013215505.1 Oceanospirillaceae bacterium | reverse complement strand
GAGGTGCGTATTATATATTTGCGCCTCGTTAAGTCAATCATTATTTTGTTTATTTTCAACTTTAATTCCGAAGAAGTCAAAGCCGATAACAATGATTAAACTCTAACCAGAAAGAAGTTAATTCGTTATAAAGCAAAGCGTTATAGCGATTTATAATTCATCCTGCTCGCTGTGTTTTGGGTGACCCCTGCAGCGAGGAGGCGAATTATATAGATCTGAGGACTCTCGTCAACCGTTACTTTGATATATCTTAAATCAGCCCAGGATCGATCATTTAACAAGCACTTTTACGTTGAATTGAGCATTATTTAGGCGTTTGCGAGAGTTGCATTTAATTGTAGACTAGATTCTTCAAATTACTCTGTATACTCACTATCCGCTCTAAATTTCTTCCTGACAATTTCATCAAGTGACTTATGCTTACATATGAATGATTTCATCTCTACCATCGTTTTTTCTCTGTCTATTACCGGCCCAATTTTTATTGTGCTCATTTTAGGTGCTCTGCTTGGTCGTCGGCGCTTTATAGATCAGGCCTTTATCGAGACTGGTTCTAAGCTAGTGTTCACTGTTACTTTACCGGCGCTATTATTTATAAATATAAGTCAGGCCAGCTTTACTCAATCTGCTAATTTTCCTTTAATCGCTACAGGTCTCATTGCCACCTTGATTACCTGGTTAATCATTGAAGTGTTAGCGGCTAAGCTAATTGACTCGGATCAGGATCGTGGAGTTGTGGTACAAGGTGGATTTCGTTCTAACATGGGCATATTTGGTTTAGCCTATTGCTTTAATGCCTATGGTAATGAGGGATTAGTGACTGCCTCTCTGTATTTGGCAGCTGTTACTATCCTATTTAACATCCTCTCAATCATTACCTTGAACAGATCACTCAACAAAAAATTAGGGTTTCGCAGAACCATTTTGGGTATTGCCAAGAACCCATTAATCATTGCTATTACAATTGCCCTGCCATTCTCATACTTCAATATCTCACTGCCTGACTTCACTCTACGTGCAGGAGAATACTTTGCCAATATGACTTTGCCCCTGGCACTGATTTGTATTGGTGCCAGCCTGGATTTCAAAGCTATCCGCCACTCATTAAATGCAGCCAGTCTTGCTTGCACGGCTAAGCTGCTATTAGCCCCGGCCATAGCCGTGGCTCTTGGCATAGTATGGGGGTTTCGAGACATTGAATTAGGAGTGCTGCTGCTAATGTCTTGCGCACCTACTGCGGCTTCGAGCTACGTTATGGTCAGAGCTCTTGGCGGTAACGCCCCACTGGCTGCTAATATTATCGTCATCACCACCTTGGGCTCTCTGTTGACAACCAGCGTGGCTATTGTACTAATTACTGAATTGCTCAAGTAATCTGCAAGCTATTGTTTGGATCAGGCTAAAAACAGTTGGCCTCTTCTACTTACTATCACTTAGGCGCTAATCCCATGTCATCTAGGTGCATCAGTATTTCTGTTTTGCGGTTTCTGGATACTTCTAACCAGTGAACCCCCTCCCTGGCACCTATAATGGCATATATAGAATTAAGACCGGTGCCTTTAACCTGCTCTTTGAGCTTCTTATATAGATCATAAGGATCAATTGCCATAAACTCTGCCACTGAGTGTATTCCAACTTCTGCAAATATAATTTCACTTTTTGGGCCAAAACCTTTGAGATCTCTTAATCTTTGACTCATTTTGACTATTTCTCATCTAGTAATAAATATATCGTTTGTTTCTGTGCATAACAGCAGCGTTCTTAGTTCAGCTGCAAATTAATAGCCCAGCTAAAAGATAATATTTCCAACTGCTATTTTTCTCCAGGCTCGGGCTGCTGTTGCATCTCCATTTGTAAATTCCTCAACTGATCCAAAATGGTTATAAACTTTTTACCAAAGTCCGTTGTTATATATTCAACTCTGGGGGGCACCTCGTTATATTCGATTCTTTCTATGATACCGAACTCAATATTTTTCCTAAGGCACTCATTTAACACTTTGGTACTTAAGCCTTCTACACTTCGCACCATTTGCCCGGGCCGCACAATGCCTTCCTCAAGTAGCTGATAAACGGTCAGCGACCACTTACAGCGAAAAATATTCTCTACCATTCTGGCACTTTGTTGCGGTGCAGACTTTCTACTAAAGTTTTTTTCTTTTGTATTCATTAATTTATACCTGTTTGTACCTAGTGAACCAATTTGTACTTACTGTTTTAGCCGGTATTTAGTCAATACACTTAGCTGACATTAAATAATCTCAAGGTAAAAGACATGAAAGATACAACTCAAGAAATTGCACTTATTATTGGTGGCTCTAGTGGTATGGGTTTTGAAACTGCAAAACTCTTATTACAACGTAATGTAAAGACAGTCATTGTCGGTCGAAACTTACAGAAACTTGAAAAAGCTCAACAACTATTATCATCTTACGGAGATGCAGAATCGCTGCAAGTCGACTTATACAACAGCACCGACCTTTCCAGGCTATTACAATTTATTGGTGATGAAAATCGACAAATCAAGTACCTGGTAAACAGTGCAGGATATTTCAAACCAACCGCTTTTATTGAACACAGCGGCGAAGACTACGACATCTATCAACAACTCAACCGTGCAATTTTTTTAATCTGCCAAGCTGTGGCAATTAATATGATTAATCACCAGGGTGGAGCAATGGTTAATATAGGTTCAATGTGGGCCAGACAGGCGATTAAAGCTACCCCTTCTTCCGCCTATTCAATGGCGAAGGCTGGCTTACACGCTCTTACTCAGCATATGGCTATGGAATTGGCAGAACATAATATTCGTGTTAATGCAGTAGCCCCTGCGTTGGTAAATTCGACCATATTCGAATCGTTTATTGAACCAAAAGAGCTAGATGCAACCTTAGCTACTTTCGATAGTTTCCATCCGATCGGCAGAATAGGCCAGCCTGAAGATATCGCTAAGACAATAGATTTCCTACTGAGCGATGACTCCAGTTGGGTTACAGGTGCTATTTGGGATATTGATGGGGGGGTAATGGCCGGCCGTAACTGAAATTAAATACGGCCATTAGCTTAATTGCCCGAAATGCACCTGGGCAGTTAGGCATAGCCCATCAACGGCCTCAATGTTAGCCTCCAAATCTGCCAGGCCCTGGGCCGACAGACAGTAGACCCCCCTTGTCACACGCTCGAACCAACCGTAGTAATTTTTTTGCAAAATAGCAGCTGTTTTACCAACCCCGGTTTTTAATTTGAGCTCTTTAACCGCCATCGATGTATTATTAGCAAGTCCATAAGCACATCTAATAGCGTCCTGGCGATAGGCGGTAATTATTTTAGTCCTATTCACGCCGCCAATATTAGGATCGCCAACTCTGTCATTAAACTCTTTTAGTAACTTGCTTTGCTTAAGTTTATTTTTTCGAGGTGTATAGGGTAGCGGATCTAATAGCACAGCGACTTGCTGCTGTCGCTTAGAAAGATCTACTGTCATTAACCCCAGACCTAGCCTGCGACACAACTTTAGGTAGCCTTTGCGTTTAGCTCTCCAGTTCTTTCGCTTTGCTGCAGTATTAGCTGCAAGCACGGCTATATATACATCCTCAGTTAACGCTAGCCGATCTAGTCCCTGTAGAACTAATTCGAGTGAGAACTTAAGCTTTAGTTCGACAATAATTTGACTGCCATCGCCTTTAACAGCGACTAAATCACAATCATTAATCTCAGCTTTCACCGTATAGCCCTGCGTCTCTAGAAAAATTTTAATTGCTGGATATAAATCAGTTTCTTTTTGGCTACTGCTAGGCAATGTTCAGTTCTCGAATTGTACGGTTACATAATGCATCAAAAGGAATCCATTTCCATTTGCTGAAAGACCCTACCCGCATTTTTTACTGCAAGCTCATCAAAGGTATCTAAGTGCTTGTAAGTAGATTGATCTATTGCATAAGCGGCTTCCAAATCACCATCCTGCTCAAGGATTAAAGCCACAGCAGATCGCAAATAGACGATATAATCATAAGTATACTTTTTAATCGTCGCGACATCTGTGGGAGCACCGTGGCCAGGCACAACTATTTGTGGTTGCAATGCTATCATTTTTTCAAACGAGAGCAGCCATTGCTCAGTGTTTGTTTCAGGGAACACTGCCAGTAAGCGTTCATGAAACGCAATGTCACCAGTGATTATTATCTGCTGCTCTGGTAACCATACAGATAAATCTCCAGCTGTATGCGCCTCACCAAATCGCAGTAACTGTACTTGAATGTTGCCCAATTGAATGTGTTTCGAGTTGCTGAACTGATGACCAGGCACATGCAGCTTAGTACCTGCCCCACGCTCTTTGATAAAATTGTACATTCGCTCTAAAGCTCGCTGCCCATCCTCTGCAAAGGTAGAGACAGCATCTTCATGGGCTATGACTGCCACGCCTAAATCCGCCCAGTAACTATTGCCCAGCATAGAGTGCCCCTGGCTATTTTCATTCACTAGCCACACTACAGGCAAAGCGGTGATTTTCTTAATTTCCCGATGCAGCGCTTTAGCCAATAGATAACTGGAGCCACCATTAATCACCATCACACTACTATCGGAAACGATAAAACTTAAATTATTGTTGTGCCCCCAGTTTTCATAAGTAGAAGCTTTGGTTTCCCCTATGGCCGAGTACACATGCTCGCTTACTTTAGTGATATTCAGTTGTGGTAGTGGTTGAGCGAACACATTTGCGCTGAATAAACTTACAATTAATGACACTGCAGCTATGAGCTTGGCACTAAGACCTTTAGAGACTTCCATTATTACCTACCTATAGAATTGAATAACAAAACTGACCTAATTGTTATTTTAACCTTAACATCCATTCATACGGACAAACTATAGTGAAACTTAGACTAATCGGCAATGGCTATGTTGGAAGTTGGAAGTTGGAAGTTGGAAGCTGGCAGTTGGCAGTTGGCAGTTGGCAGTTGGCAGATTATGGTGCTTGTGATTCTGACGTAACGGGAGATTCAAAATCAGTTCCTGCGGGAAAGCTTTGCGAGGTAAGGTCTAATAGTTTGCGCCGGGCTGCAAGGAGATCAAATTTGTTATGCACTTAGGTATTAAACTTCTCTGAAGTAACGCAAAGAGATAACTGCTTACCTGAATGGGTAGTTGAGGATAATTACGTGATTAGATTGCAACCTTAGAGGCAATTTCCGGCAATGATACGTAGCCGCAAGCTTGGCGTGGTAGTGCAATAAGGAAAGCGCAAGCGCGCTACGGAGAGCCTTGAGCGAATAAAGGGTTGATACGAAGCGATGCTTCTAAAGCATCACCCCCCTACTATCACATTTATGCGAGAGTACGGTCTTCGCCTATTAAGCTGTAATAACGAAAAAACCCCCAAGTGCGTAGCAGCTTTGGAAGCAGTTTCCTGTAGTGATGCGCAACCGCAAGCTTGGCGTGGTAAAGCAAAAGGAGGGCGCAAGCGCCGCTACGGATTTTTTGATACGAAGCGATGCTTCTAAAACATCAAAAGCCACCCTACTAGCACATTTATGTGCGAGTACGGTCATCGCCTTTTTAAGCTGTTATAACGAAAAAACCCCCAAGTGCGTAGCACTTGAGGGTTTATCGGTATTAAAAGCTTGGCGTGGTAAATCTTAGTTGAAGGCGCAAGCGCCGCTACGTGGTTTTTGATACGAAGCGATGCTTCTAAAGCATCAAAAAACTCCCCTACTATCACATCTATGTGAGAGTACGGTCTTCGCCAAAATGCGCACATAAAAAAACCCCTAGTGCAAAGCACTAGGGGCTGTTTTATTTGAGCTTGGCGATGACCTACTCTCACATGGGGAGACCCCACACTACCATCGGCGCTAAGTCGTTTCACTTC
>JABSQZ010000046.1 GCA_013215505.1 Oceanospirillaceae bacterium | reverse complement strand
AGGTGTCAAAAAACTACCTATTTTTACAGGATCTTTAGTATCGTCCACAGATGCCAAAGCCATTGGTATAAAGGTTAACTGCCAAATAATTAAAACAAGGCAAATTAGAATGAACGTCATCAAATTAATTAGATATCTGGTCAAGTTTACAGGTTCCACATTATTAACAAACAACCCAACAATTTCTTGTTAGCTTTAATGACTTAGCCATTTATCACAAAACATCCTGTACGCCAGAGGCGTTTGGGACTTAATCACATGTTCCCTAAACACTACAGCAATCATAGTTGTGGCATTGAAGGTGACACATAGAAATAAATCTAATTTTACCTAAGTAACGCAATGGTAAGCCCCCGTTTCCCAGACGCTTATTTAGTACTGAAAACACATTTCACCAGAGCTCTAAAATGTCTCCTTTGTGTCACCACCTGCGGTTATCCAAGCTGACCTGCTAGCGTTGAATTTTCGGTTAGCTACGACGACTGTCGGCCAATAGCAGACAGCATGTAAAACATATCTGCCCTCAAGTTCTATTTGTACTTGTCGTGGATAGCTCGATAAGTACCATTTTTCCTCAAAACAAGTAGAGCCGCATTAAATGCTTTGACTATGGGTTTAATTCCCTCGTATCTTTTAGAAAAGCAGAGGTGATAATCTATCTTATGTATGGGATAGAAATCTAATAGATCAGAAACGCCTAATTCTTTAATAATGAAATCTGTACTTTGTTGACCTATGTAGAGGTAATCAAACCGCTTCTTAAGCAACAGTGATATAGCCATTTCAGTGTTCCTGGCAGTCATAGGTACAAATCCAATACTCTCTAGTTCTTGAGTACTCGCGTACCCAAAGACAGAACCCACTCGCTCCTCCTTGACATCTTCCAATGAAGTAGGTTTTGGGCCACTAAATTTTTTTCGAACATAGAAGCCATCTACAGCTGCGCTAATTGGATCAGAAAAAATAATATAATTTTCACGTTCTTTATTAAAAGCGCAAGATAGAATTCCAACTACGATCCCCTTTTCTGCATATTGTATTACACGCTTCCAGGGAAGAAATTCTACTTCGGTTTCATATCCCGCAATACTTAACGCCTTTACGGAAACTTCATAATCAAAGCCTCTTAATCCGTTTATAGGCTCTTTCATTTCATATGGCGGATAGTGTTCTGCTGCTATAGATAGTGTCCCTCTCTCGTCGGCCGAAGATAGAACTGCCAATAAAATGAAACTGGATAAGGCTAATAATTTCCACTTAAACATAGTGTCCCCAATCGATATACCATGGATGGAAAATATGAAGTGCTTGCCGAGCTTCGTATTAATTGCTAAATACTTCCTGTCATTATCTGACACCAAGTAAACCTACTGTCCATTGGATTTTGTTACCTAGGCACTACAGGAATTATAGTTGTGGCATTGAAGGTGATACATAGAAATAAATCTAATTTAAACCCAGTACCGCAATAATACTCTGTTTAGCATATAGGCTGAGGCTGGAATAATATGTATAGGGCAACGAGGCCGTAGCATGTTTCCTTGGGCAATAAGGCAGATATGTGTCAGATTTTGCCGTTACTCAGCAGACTTGTAAGCGCTGAGTCTTCGGTTAGCGATGACACAGTCTGGGCCAAAAGCAGACATTCTTGATTAAGCTAAATGAGTCACTAACGCAAATCCACACAGTCGTTTAGTACTAATATCTTCCTTGTTTACATAGCATTAACATCTAAACATCGAAACATCGAAACATCGAAACATCGAAACATCGAAACATCGAAACATCGAAACATCGAAACATCGAATTAATTGACGATGAGTCGTCTGATAATTAAGTTGTAAGTTGAACAATATGATAAGAGAAATCGAAGATAGAGATGTCTCATTCCTGTTCCCTATTCGGATTGATACTCGGGAGAACAGGATGAGCTGGCTGGTATAGGAATTACCGAAGTATCGATGCGTGAAGCTATAAAAGTTCCACACAGAGGGTGGCTATACACCGCGATTGTCAAACTGATCTCTTTATGGAACATTTTTCAATTTTTAAGAATGTGCATATATACGTTCCGGCGGTACATTCGAGCTACTTTGATATTATTCCTCTTCCCAATACAAGTCTATTGGCTCAGGGAATTGCAGGCTCGTCTGATCCGGTTACAGCCCTCTTCGAGCGTATCAATGTCAGTGGCGTAGGAAATTCGGAAATGTGGCGATAAGCCAAACGCTGCACCATGGACGCACACCACACTTTCCGTTTCTAATAGAAAGGTAACGAAGTCTTCATCGTTTTCTATGGTTTTACCCGCGGGTGTCTTTTTTCCAATAAGACCAGCACAAGAAGGGTATACATAAAAAGCCCCTACTGGGGTCAGGCAGTCAAGTCCTTCAATTTTGTTCAATCTATCCACCACAAGATCGCGGCGAGTTTGGTATGCTTGATTGTTTTCGGTGATGAAGGCGTGGTCGCCGTTCAACGCTTCAATACCTGCCCACTGAACGAAAGTCGTTGTCGAAGTGGCCGCTTGTGATTGGATCATGTTCATGGCCTTGATCAGCTCAGAGGGGCCAGCGGCATAACCAAGACGCCATCCAGTCATACAGTAGGCTTTCGAGAAACCGTTTAATGTCAGCGTACGATCGTATAACTTCGGTTCAATCTGAGCTATCGACTTTACTTTGAAACCGTCGTAGACGATAAATTCATAGATGTCGTCGGTCATTATCCATACATGCTGGTTGGATGGTTCTAGCAGGACTTCGGCTAAGTCCCTGAGCTCTTCCACCGTATAAGCCACCCCTGTTGGATTTGAGGGGCTATTAAGAATAAGCCATTTAGTTTTCTTGGTGATCGCCGACCGTAGCTGCTGTGGAGTAAGCTTGAAGTTTTCTTCAGCCGGGCAGTCCACATAAACCGGCACCCCTTCAAAAAGAGAAGTGAGATCTGGATAGCTGACCCAGTAAGGGGCAGGAATAATTACTTCGTCGCCAGTAGTCAGAGTTGCCGCCATAGCGTTAAATATGATCTGTTTTCCGCCGGAGCCGACGGAAACTTGGTCCGGCGTGTAGATTAGGCCATTATCTCGCTTCAATTTTTCGCAGATGGCTTGGCGTAATTCCAGCACCCCGGCTGGGGTTCCATAACGGGTTTTTCCTTGTTCCATCGCCTTGTTGCACGCATCTAGGATGTGAGCTGGAGTATCAAAATCCGGCTCTCCCGGACCTAGGTTGATCACATCTCGTCCAGCGAGCTCCAATTCCTTAGCCAAGGTGACTACGGCAACGGTTGGAGAGGGTTTTATGTTCAAGAGTCGTTCTGCTAAAAATGCCATTAGAAGTAACCTTCGTGGGTATGATTGATGGTGTTTTTTCTATTCCAAAGCCTGTTCCGAAGCATCACTAGATTGTATCGGCTATATGTTAATACAATAAAGTAGTTCGTATTTACTGTTAGATATGCATGTAATTTATAATTTGAAGGCTATATTGTCTATCGCAAAAATTGCAAACGACATTGCAAAAAACTCACACTCCAATATTATTATTGTTGTGGAAGGCTTGGTAATGATCGTTCAAATGGGAAGTTTTACCCATGCCGCTGATCGACTTCATGTTTCGTTTTCCGGCAAATATGTTGGCTGTGGCGTATATTAAAAGGCAGATGCTGGGCACAAGACAAACCTTTTCAGGTCTGTCCACATTCTAGCTGTTGAACCACACTGGCCTACAGTGTACGACTCTTGGCACCTAGCCCCCACTTGCTTTTGACTTTTGGGATCATCATGTACATCTGGTAAATTTCACCTGGTTGATCTGCTAGTTCTGTTTGTCGGAGATATTCGGCGACGAGAACTTGGCCCTAGATGAAAATGCAGGTATTTAGCGCTGCGGCGCTTGATACAATATTAATCCAGTGGCAACTAACGTGTAAATAGCACCGGTATCGCGGTTGAAAAACTTTTGTCTCCTCCCTGTGCTGATCAATTTGGCAAGCTGTGCACCTAAAGCACAGTATCCACTGTATATCAGTGCATCTATTACTAACGCTGTGGGAACTAATAACAGTAACTGCTCTTTCAAGGACTGTATCGGAACATTTTATTTTAGCTTGAATAATTCATAGAATTAATGAAAAGGGCTAATGGTCAGAGCAATAATGGCTGCATTGTGTGAGGTTTTTCTGTTACCCGGGCTGACCTGCAAGAGCTGAGTCTATGGCTAGCCATGACGACTGTCGGCCAAAAGCAGTCATTTTGGATATTAGAGTTTTTGTTTTTTCCTGTATAAAAATACAGCATATCTGTAATAATCTAAATTGAAGATTGTTTATTGCCCAAACATGGCGTAATTTACCACAAAGCGATGCCCTTTCTTTCTATTAAAATCAGATATTTAGAAGAGTACTCCTGTACTGATATTGCAACTTCTATTTGTAGCATAGTAAGACATCCCACTATTAAGCTGTTATGGCGCAAGAGCGAATTAACGAAGGATCTAGAATGAGCGAAAGAGTAAAAATAGCGTTGGAATGGTTGAAAGACGTATGCGATTCGCAGGAAGTAGAATTTCAAATTGTTGGTGGTCTTGCTGCAACTATTCATGGTGGCAGCCGTGAAGTAGCTGATATTGATTTATACATTCAAAAATCAGATGCAGATAAAATTTTACCGCAGATTTCTTCTTATATATCTAGACCTTTAAACCATTACATTGATGGTTCGTGGGACTTGGAATATTTACAATTAATCTATAAATCACAAAAGATAGAAATTGGTTTGTTTCCAGGTACAAAAATTAGATCATCTGAAAATGGTTTATGGTGTGAACTGCACACAAATTTCTCGACGTCTGTTATAAAAAGCTATTTGGGTGTTGAAGTACCAGTGATACCTGTAGCGCAGTTAATCAGCTATAAACGTATTCTAGGGCGTGAAGTAGACCTAATAGATATCCAAGAATTGGAGTGCGTATCAGCGCCATAACAAAAAACGGCACTGCAAACACTTTCCTGCCCATCAACACGACGTTAATACCTATCTTCCAAACGTCAGGTTTAGCCATTACTCAGGTTGACTTGCAAGTGGTGAATTTTCGATTACCGATGACGACTTTCGGCCAATTGCAGACATTTAGCCAAGTGTAATAAACTTGACCATCATCGACAGAATGTAGGTTAAAAGTAATGTGTAAATTCATCATCGGCTTTATTTGTTTAACTTTATTTGTTTAACTTTATTGTTAACTACAGGCTGCTTCAATGATGATAGAAAAGTGACCATGAAAAGTTTGGAAGCTTTTAAATCAACCATGAGTTTCTCACTGCCTGTAGGTTCAGGAAAAGAGCAAATTGAAGGATATTTGACTGACCTCAAGTTGGTGAATTCATATGTGGAAGATGAGAAAATAATTTATTCTATGGTGCCCGATATTGGTAACTTCAGACTTATTTATGAAACTACTTTATTAATCCGATTTCAACTGGATGAGAAATATGAGTTAAGGGTCATTGAATATGAGCTTGAGCGTTAAATAGATCAAATTTGGCATCACAGGTTCACAGAAATGGCTTACACTCAAGGTCTTACTCTGTAGCCTGATATTGTGTTTATGGTATGGGAAGTATAGTGTGAAAATAGCTAAAATACCGTGTGAGTGTAGTGCGTTGTTGCCTCTGAAGGCATACTTTGCAACAATCAGATCTCCTTATAAATGTGATAACTGTAATAAGATAATATACTGGAACACTAGTTTTAGTAGCAGATACTCGCAACTCTTGTTTGGAATTTTCCTTGTTATTGGCTTTGTCTTATTTCTAAAACAGACTTGGCTACTGCTCTTAGGGACTGTCGTTAGCTATACTTTTGGCTTTTTCGTTTTCCGAACTCTGGATCTAATGAGCGACATTATTATAATTGATAGCTCTGTGTATTCTAAAAGAGTAACTCAAAGAAAAAAGAATGCTGAAATAGTTTTTCTTTTGATTCTACTTTTGCTCCTAGTTTTCACTTTGGTTGAATAAAATGCCTCTAGGCTTCCAAAACTATCGATATGTGATTCTTGGTGCTGTTAATTAAGTTTATTTTTGATCATTCAATATGGGTGTCGGAGTCTACGGTATCGGCCAAGAGCAGACATTTTTGATATAAGAATCTCCATTTTTAACTCTGAGTAAATAAACAGTGTTACTTACGTTTTAGCTATAATCACGCGCGTTTACGCATTAAACATCAATTTTTATACATGTTGATACTAGTAAATTTATAAAAACTATCGCAATATCAATCATATAAAGTTTCTAAGTAATGAATATCTAGTTTTTCCTTATTTTTACAAACGCGCATACGTACAATTAAACTGTTAGGTTGTTTGAGCATCCACCAAGGAATAAGAATGACAGAAGAAGTAGAACTAAAATGGATTTCGGGCTTTTGGAGAAGGGTTGGGGCGCTAGTTATAGATACCATGATAATGGGCATAGTTGGTTTTGTTCTGGGTCTTTTCCTAGAAAGCATATTTGTTCAAATAGGGGCTTGGGGGAGACTAGTTGGTTTTTCAATAGCTCTCATTTACTTCGGAATCATGAATAGTTCTATATCAGGTGGGCAAACGATAGGCAAGAAGGTCTTAAAAATAAGAGTTGTTGATTCAAATAATTCCCCAATTAGCATTGGAAAATCAGTACTTCGTTTTTTTATTATAGCAGTTCCATTTTCTCTTAATGGTGCCCATTTTTCAAATGAAGTGATGCTATCATTTTTTATGTATCCGCTCTCGCTAGTTACCTTTGGCGGCCTATTTTCAATAATATACTTGTACATATTCAATAGGGTTACACGCCAATCTTTACATGACCTAGCTGTTGGCACCTTTGTTGTAAATGTTAACGTGGGAAAACAAGAAATAGGAAAAGCTTGGAATGCTCATCTCATAGTAGTTTCTGTGTTGTTCTTTGTTGCGGCAATCGTTCCTGCTTTCACAGCTAAACTTGCTCAAAGTGAGCCATTCAAAGATATGCGGTCAGTTCAATCAGCACTATCAAATGTGCCCAATGTTTCTAGCGCTACCGTATCATCGGGTTGGTCAACGTTTAGTTCAACTAGCGAAGGGACAAAAACAACAACATATGTAAGCAGCCAAGTATTTCTCAAGTCCAACAATGTGAATGATATAGAGCTAGCTCGAAAATTAGCCTATATTGTCATAGCTAATTATCCCGAAGTCCTACAAAAAGATTTAATTCGAATTACACTGTCATATGGCTATGACATTGGTATCTTTTCCAAGTGGACAATCCACCATTATAGTAACAACCCTCGCGAGATCCAGAGTGCGGAGTAGGCGTAAACTAACAAGTCGCAGAAGCGGGACAAAGTGCTGCGTACTTTGCCATTACCTTGGCGTTAAAATGGCCATCCTGTGTCGGCTCTTGCGACTATTCAAGGCTGACTTGAAAGCGCATAGGCTTCGATAAGCGATGACGACTGTCGGCCCAGACTGTGTAAAAACACAAAATCCTGTGTATTGGCGTCATTTTCCCGGATACATCAACTTCTAGAGCT
>JABSQZ010000045.1 GCA_013215505.1 Oceanospirillaceae bacterium | reverse complement strand
ATAAAAGCTTTTGTAGCCAATATCGACAAGCGCCCACACGAATTATCTGACCAAATTTTTAAAGAGCGGCTTTCTTTCTCTGTACTAATAAATGAAGACAGAGATAGAAATTACCTAAACAGATCCGGAAGCTTTTCGGCTTCGTCGGTAGCGATGAGTTGCTACGTCGTTTAAGTGAGGTGCGTATTATATATTTGCGCCTCGTTAAGTCAATCATTATTTTGTTTATTTTCAACTTTAATTCCGAAGAAGTTAAAGCCAATAACAATGATTAAAACCTAACCAAAATGAAATTTATTCGTTATAAAGCAAAGCGTTATATCGATTGATGATTCATCCTGCTCGCTGTGTTTTGGGTGACCCCTGCAGCGAGGAGGCGAATTATATAGATCTGCGGACGGGCGTCAACAGTTAATTTCAATTATCTTAAATTAGCAATGTTTTCTACTATTTAGCTTAACTAACTCTCAATCTATATCTGCTACGCGAATTTCTACGCCAGCTCTTTATCTCTGCCTGAGAACAACAAAGACAGTGCGGCAGCTATTAGCAAACTGGCACAAAGTCTATTGAATAGCCTATTGAACAATGGCCTGCTTAACTGTTGACGCAGATACACGCCAATCAGTGAATACAGAGTGATGGCTATAAACTCTAACAGCAGGAATAGTATACCCAAAGTATATAGCTGCTCAGTTATATCGCCAAGCGGGTTGATAAACTGCGGCAGGAAAGCGGTAAAGATCAATATAGCCTTAGGGTTCCCTATTGCCAAAGTGAATTCCTGTTTTGCGGATTGCATAACACTTGTTTGTGTCACTGAAGCTGCCGATAGGAGAAGATCACTACGCCATATTTGTACTGCGATATAGATCAGGTAGAGCACCCCAACCACTTTCAACATCGAAAAAACCATTGACGAAGCATACAAGACCGCGGCCAGCCCCGACGCCACTAGCAACAACATCAATGTAAACGCCATTAAACGCCCTAAACCAGCTACACATGAATGCGTTAATGAATAACTCTTGGCATTGTTTAACGCCATGATATTATTGGGCCCCGGCGACATGTTTAAAGCAAAACATGCGGGGATAAATACTAGAAAATCTGACAACAACATATTATTACCAATGACTACCCACCAATCCGTTAATTTTCAGCCCATACACTTAGAGCATTGCGGTTCTCTAGCGGTTGATTTTATCTTTGCTATTTGTTGTTCTGTAGTTAATGGTACAAAATTTCTTTCAGATTTTGTCTCGACTTTATTACCACAACCACCTATCACCAACATTAGCATCGCTAGCAGGGTAGTCTCTACACTTTTGCAGCCCATGTCCATTCCTTTGATCTGGGTTAAGTTCTTGTACGGGGTATGTGAACAAGTTCGACACGCCTCTGCGTAGAGGGATTATCGTATTTATTCGCATAGCCTTAAGTGTAGTTTAAGGAAGTCATATTGATACTAACAACAACCCGACCAACATGATGGCCACTCCCTGCAGTCTTGGTAACGATATTCTTTCTTTGAACCAGAACACACCAATAGCAACGCCTATTGGGATGCTTAACTGTCGCAGCGCCACTACGTAACTAACTTCATCGACCATCGAGATTCCTATCAATACGATTAAATATGTACCCACGAAGAAAAATCCTGCCAGCACAATCGATCCGACATTTTCTGGCCATTGGAATCTTTCCCTAAAAGCCAATTTTAGTACCGGCAACATCCACAAAATCACACTTCCAGCTTGCAATATGACGAAGCTGCTGCCAGCCTCAAAGGCACTCCACTCGCTATGGCGCATAATCTTCAGGGCTGCACTGTCTGTCAGGGAATACCCCGCAGTTCCCGCTGCAGCCAATAATGCCCAGCCCACTGCCGGGGAAAAATAGGCCGTTACATCCCAGTTACGCCATTTATTTACCGGCAATACTAACGCACCAATCGCTATCAATGCTATGGCAAAAATATGTGTATTTGATAAGCTACTTTTCCCATAGATTACTATAATAAAGGCTGGCACGATCAATACTGGTAGCGCCCTGGCCAGCGGATAAACCAATGATAGCTCGGCGCTCTGATACGCTTTTGCCAAACCGATCATGTATATACACTGGAACATCCCGGAGACTAACAACAACCACCAAAATTCCTGCGGCAATTGCAGCATTTGTTGCCAATTAATAATCAACCCAGGACTAAAAATCAATGCACCAGCTGCCATCGCCCATACATAGAACGACACTCCGCTAGCATAGCGCTTACCCATGGAGTTCCATAGCGCGTGCATAAACGTCGAAAGAACAATTAGCAGTATTGGCTGCCAAGTCAAGGCTTCTCACCTGCTGCTAGACGTCGCTCTATTTCGACAAGACAAGGTATTACGTCTGCGATGCTATCGATCACATAGTGTGCACCCGCTCTTTGCAGTTTCAGCTCAGCCTTGACCCTTAGCTTCTGTTGAGCAGACAGATCCAGTTGCTGCCACTGACTTAGACTTAGGCCTACTTCATTGCCACTTACAGTCACTGCTATGGTCCACATTCCGGCATTTCGCCCCTCTTCGATACCGGGAACTGTGTCATCTATCTTTACACAGCTGGCCAATTTCATGACCCCCATTTGCATTGCATTAGTCATACACATATAAGGATAGGGACGACCTTTTGTTACTTCTGTTGCGCAAACATTACTTTGTGGTTGATAGCCTTGCTTAGCAGCACTGTCCAATAGCCCCACCACCATAGCTTTACTATAACCAGTATTTGCACCAATCTTGATACTCTTTAGTTCTGCCCAGGCCAGTAGTGATAGCAGTCCCGGAATAAGCTCAGATGATTGGCTAATAGCAGCTATTTGCATAGGTACAAACTGCCGATACAGCTCATCTACATCATCTGCATTGGCCTGCTGTCCATACTTATCCAGCCAAGCCTGTTTTATTCTTGGCATCTGCAATAGCTGCTCAATGTGCTGTCGTTTCTCACAGCCCATTGGTTCGCGTGTCTCAGCCTCAGTTATTACTATTCCTCTTTTTGCAAAAAGTGCTTGAAAACCACGAATCGGTGCAGTTGATCCAAAATCTACTGTAGTCCCTGCCCAATCCATAATTACTGCTTCAAGAGGACTCTGAACTTGCTGCTGTTGTTTTAACATAGAAGTACTCAGAAAGTCTGACTATGGGCAGTGGGGGTAGCGATATGAAAAGCCGGATTGTCAAATTCAGCATGTTTCATTGCATAATAAGCTTGGTAGTAATCACCATCGGCTTTGGCATTGAAGGTGAAAAACATCGCCCGCCTGGGGAATTTAGACTCATTTTTGTTTGAGAAATGCGGCACATAGGAATCGAATATCACTATATCACCTGGTTTAGCTAAGATTGCCTGCCAGTTTACTTGCTGACAAATTTCCTCAGTGATATTGCCATTTTTGCTCCCCCCCTTATCGCTAGGCAACACCTGCAGCTGCCCTGCTGGAGTCGTAAAACTTTTAACACCTTGTCCCGCAAGATCGGTCCGGTAATTTTTCGCAAAGTGCAAACAACCATTCTCATGAGTCGACTCATCTAAGAAGATAGCCACGGTAATATGGTAGTTTGGTTTGAATTTATCGTATGCAATCACATCCTGGTGAGGCTCGAATGCGCCGCCACCCGGGTTTTTGGCATTACACTTATCTTTAAACAAGACAAAATCTACCCCTGTAAGCCCTTTTATATACTCTTGCAGTTTAGGCACTAATTGTTCGCGAATAATTTGATTGCTGGCCCGTAAATATTCGTACCGACAGACTTTGGTGGGGTTGTCGATTTCAGGGACCACTATCAATTCATCCGGAGCACCTTTGTAATAATCACTTAAAGAGTACTGCTGCCCAGCGGCATTTTCCAACAGAGCCTGGGCCTGGCCATACAATTGGGTATTACTCTGTTCCAATAGATCCATATCTGATGTATTCAGGCCACTCTCTAGTACGATATAACCCTGTTCGATAAACTGCTGCTGTTGCTGTTTCATGGTCGCTTCCTGTTATTGGCTCAGAATTTGTGGCTTGATGCTATTGTTCAGATAAGGTAGATAATGTTCGAACCCCTTTTCACTCAATTCTTCTACTTTGCCCTCATCATCCCAACGTCTTAATTTAATAGCTTGTAGCGCGAAGGGCCCCTGCATAAACTCAAGCTGTTCAGCTTCGCTCATCAACCCACCCTGATGCTGTAATGAATCCAAAGAAGCCGCTGACAAATCGGTCAAATACTGCGCTTCCGTGGAACACAAATAGCGCTTCGCTTGCGCGTGTAATCTTATTGGTTCTGTTACTGCGGCGGGAAAATACTCGGACAAGTACTGTGCTCCTACCGCGTCGTGTTTATAATTACCAAAGGCGACATCAGTGGCTGCCAACAGATGTCCTATATCATGCAATAGTGCCGCACTGACCAACTCAGCATCAGCATTTGAGCGCACTGCCAACTCAGCACATTGCACAGCATGTTCTGTTTGGGTAACATTTTCACCATAGGTATGCCCCCCCTGCTGGCTAAAAAGTTGAGAAATTTTTTCTACTATCTGATGCATGCTCTATCCCTCGATACTTCACGGTTAACTTTATAAATGGTTAAACTGACGATGGCACTAACTGCCAATTCAGCAGCTGCCAATTCCGCTCATTGGCTATTTTGGCAAGCCCTGTGTCGGGGTTTGTAACCACTGGAGTATCTACCAGCTCAAGCAGTGGCAGGTCATTAATTGAATCACTGTAAAAATGCGCTTGCGTTAAGCTTTGCCGGTGCTCCTGCAGCCATTGCTGCAACCTGGTCACTTTCCCCTCTCTATAGGAGGGCACTCCTTTTATGGCCCCTGTGTATTGGCCATTGACTTCCTGCAAATCAATACCGATAACATCTTCCACTCCCAGCTCCTTTGCAATAGCCCGGACAATAAAGGCTACCGTTGCAGAAATTATCACTATGCGATGCCCTTGCAGAGACAATTCTCGCAACAGCTCTCTTGCTTCTGGATATATCCACTGGCGCATTTTAGCGGCGACAAATTCTACTGCCAATTGCTCGATTTCTGCTTTTTTCAGCATTGCCAGAGGCGCTATTTGAAACTTAATGTAATCGTCAATTTGTAATTTTTGATTACTGTATAACTCCATTAATTGCCGCTCTTTAGTTAAATACGCCGCATCTTCAACTAAATTTCGCTCTACCAGATACTCACAGAATAGAGAGGATGAATCGCAGCGAACTAAGGTTTCATCTAAATCAAAAATTCGTAATGGCAAAATTGTCTCCTAATTTTTTCAACTGGTATATACCAGATTTATAATATAGCCCATTTTGATAAATTTTTGTACAAAAAAAGTAAATTTTTAACAGGTTTAACTACACAGCAACTAGCACAGATGTTTGCAGAGCAATTTCCACTTGAGAATACATCTATCAGCTAGATGCCAAATACTGACGATTAAACTACTCTCGAACTGGCCGAAATAATGGCAGCCGAAAAGTTAACCAAGAGTTAAAAAAATAGATTTTGGGTTTACGAAGGACTGACAATCAATGACCAGGGGGAAACAAAAGTACAACTTCTAAAATTACGTTTTCTTAAACAACCGGGGCTCAGCCCTGTACACTAACTACTAATTTTAATGCATCGTGCAACCAGTACTCGTGATCAAATTCCAGGAACCCCCCGGCTTCATCATGACTGATTCGCTGCAAATACAACCCAGCACTGCCAGTGTTAACGTTTAACAAATCTGCGGTATCATCAACTATAGCCTGAGGATATATCTCAATATTGCGAGAGGCGGGCTGCAAATTGAATTTGTCGCGTAACAATTGCCAGAGTGAATCGTCGGTATTGAGCTCCATCAATCCAGCGCAGCCATCAGGGTTTACAAAATTGTGCTCAATTAACAGCGCTCTTTCATCTACATAGCGCCGTCTGATAAAGTGATAGATGGGTGTTTTATCCCTTAAACCACATTTCTCTGCAAGCCATTGTGGTGCCAATATGAGTTCTTTACTTATAGTTTCGGTGCGGGGTGTAAAACCTTGCTGGCGCACATACAAGTTGAAACCAATATCCCGACTAGGGTCATAACTTAACCTGGCTGGAGTGACATACCATCCGCGGCGATTTGATCTGAATATCACTCCCTCAGCTTCTAGTTGCGCTAACGCCTGGCGTAAAGTAACTCTTGTGGTCTGGAATTTTGTTGCCAGCACTCGCTCTCCAGGGAGCTTATCCTGGCTAGTTAAATTTTTTTCACTGATCCAATCAACCAACTGCTGTCTGAGCTGTAGGTACACAGGACTACTTTTTGGCATTAAATTGCACTCATTTTGAGGTTGTATTGGTGTCATTGCTAGCGTATCAGCAGCTGTACTACTCTTATTCGGCGAACCCATTGTTGAGCCGAAATTTTCAACAGCATATTTCCCTGCACATATTTACTTAAGGACAAAACCGACATAAATGATTTACTTATAAAAATTGCTGTGGCTACGCTGATATCACTGCAGTGTAGAAACCTGGCAACGACAATTACGGGCAATGGTATATACAAATACTATTTCACACTAACCCTCAATTATCTTTGAGGTCAGCATTTTATAACTGGCAAAACCAAAGAATAGCGCCAGACAGGACTCAAAATATCGACGTAGCTTCATATAAACACGTCTGGCAATTGCCGTTGAAAACAATAGCGCATAACTGCAAAAAACCACCATACCGATAAGACAACAACCTAGTACAACCAACAATGCGGCAGAGACCGGTGCATTAACAGGCATAGCAAAGGAAACAATCGACATCCAGACGAATACCGCTTTCGGGTTAGTCAGATGTATGGCAGCCCCGCTGAAAAATACCTTCAGATTACTAGATTCAACCAATGATTCAGTGACTTCAACATGACTATGTTTGGTTAAAGCAGATCTTGCTGATTTAACCGCCAACCAGAGTAAATAGATGCCGCCTATGATCTTTATAGTAACCAATAGCCCGGAGTAACTGGCTAAGATGGCAGAGAGGCCAAAAGCCGCCAACATTCCCCAGAAAACCGAACCGCAAATCACCCCCATAGCTAACATCAGAGCCGATTTACGGCTGCCGCTCATGGCCATACCCATAATAGCCATATTACTTGGCCCAGGACTGGCTACACCGAGGAAATATATACTAAAGGCAATAAGTACATTTGCTGTTAACAGGCTATCTAACACTTTGCGGACTCCCTTGAATACTAATAATTATTTCAACAGTTTGAATGTCGTATCCATCCACCCGGATCGGTAGATGGCAGCATTGTAGCGGAATATAACAATACTACAAAGTATCAAAAATTTTGCCCTTTTAGTTGGTTATTAACGATTCAATCAGCTAAATGTATTTTTAAAAGTCTTTTACAGTTGAGCGGGCACAAAAAAGCCCTCACTGGGAGGGCTTCTTAAAATCAACTATGTATTACTTAGTGATTTTTGATACAACACCAGCACCAACAGTACGACCACCTTCACGGATAGCGAAGCGTAAACCTTCTTCCATCGCGAT
>JABSQZ010000044.1 GCA_013215505.1 Oceanospirillaceae bacterium | reverse complement strand
AGCTCGAGGCGGATCACATACAAATGACGACCAGAGTAGCTATCCGGGAGCTGCCACGGTGTCACAACAGGCAGAGAGGCCAGCGCCTCGTCATAACGCGCCGCTAGGCGATGCCGCTCGGCCACGTAGGCATCCAGCCGCGCGGCTTGGGAAACGCCCAGCGCGGCCTGCAGCTCAGTCATGCGATAGTTGAAGCCTAGCTCGATCTGCTGGTAGTACCAGGGGCCGTCCGCCTCATGCGTCATGGCAGCCGGATCACGTGTGATCCCGTGGCTGCGTAGCAGGGCCATTCTATCGGCCAGACTATCGTTGTTGGTTAATGCCATACCGCCTTCCGCGGTGGTGATGATCTTCACCGGATGGAAGCTGAAAACAGTGATATCGCTATAGCGGCCGTTACCAATAAACTCGCCCTGATATTTTCCACCCACCGCATGAGAAGCATCTTCGATGATGTGGAACCCAAAACGTCGACTCAGCCCATGAATGGCCTGCATATCGCAGGGTTGACCACAAAGGTGGACGGCAACCAACACCTTGGGTAACTTCCTCTGCTTTTCCGCCTCGATGAGCTTACGCTCAAGGGCTTCAGGGCAAAGGTTGTAGGTCTTCGGATCGATATCGACGAAATCGACCTCGGCGCCACAGTAGCGTCCACAGTTTGCAGAGGCCACGAAAGTCACCGGACTGGTCCAAAGCCAATCGTTCTCCCCCAGACCCAACGCGAGGCAAGCAATATGCAGCGCCGAGGTCGCGCTATTGACCGCGAGCGCATGTTTGGCACCAACGTGCTCGGCTAGCGTCCGCTCAAATAGGGGCACTTGCGGCCCCTGAGTGAGGAAATCGGATTTCAAGACTGACAGGACGGAATCGATATCTTCCTGGATAATTTCTTGCCGACCGTAGGGGATCATCAGATCACTCCAATCTTGTTACGATTTTTGTCGATCCAAGCCTCCAGCTCACCATCACTCATCCATTCGGTATTGTTATCGCTGGAATAGATAAAGCCTTCGGAAACTTTCTTGCCGTCCTTGATGCGATTTGCATCCTTATCCCAATCATTGATCTGCGGAAGAATTTTGAAATGCTCAGGATACTCATAGGT
The DNA here is from genome assembly GCA_013215505.1 of Oceanospirillaceae bacterium. Lineage (GTDB taxonomy): Bacteria > Pseudomonadota > Gammaproteobacteria > Pseudomonadales > Balneatricaceae > Rs1. The sequence goes on along the minus strand of JABSQZ010000044.1, from coordinate 7,163 downwards.
ATAATAAGAGTCTTCAGCACTGATCATTTGCTCGTGCAACTTCTCACCAGGACGAATACCAACGACCTCTTGTTTGGCTTTTGGTGAAATCACCCTAGCGAGATCCGTAACTTTCATTGAAGGGATCTTTTTGACATAAATTTCACCGCCCTCCATGTCCTCGAACGCATGCCAGACCAGCTCAACACCCTCTTCCAGTGAGATCATGAATCGAGTCATTCGATCATCGGTGATAGGCAGCACTCCCTTATCTTTAATAGACATAAAGAAAGGAATAACCGAGCCTCGGGACCCCATCACATTTCCATATCGCACGACGGAAAAGCGTGTAGGGTTGTGGCCAGCGTAGTGGTTCCCCGCCACGAACAACTTGTCGGAAGTCAATTTGGTTGCGCCGTAAAGATTGACAGGGCTACTAGCTTTATCTGTGGACAAAGCAACCAGCTTCTTAACCCCTTTATCGATGCAGGCATCAACCAAGTTCATCGCACCGAGGACATTAGTCTTGATGCATTCAAAGGGATTGTATTCGGCAGTCGGAACAATTTTAGTGGCAGCGGCGTGCACGACATAGTCTACGCCGTCTAAAGCACGATAAAGCCTCTCACGATCTCTGACATCACCAATAAAGAAACGGACACGACTGTCCCCCTCAAACTTTTTGGCCATTTCCCATTGCTTCATTTCATCGCGTGAGAAAATGATAACTTTTTTTGGATTATGCTTGGCCAACAGCATTGGGATAAAAGTATGCCCAAAGGAACCGGTGCCACCCGTTATCAACACAGTAGCGTCATTAAACATTAACTTCTTCCTGATTTAGGTAATCATTAATCAAAGAAACCATAGTGCGCGCAGTTGGACGCAGATTATCAACTTCTTTAAGTTGACTGATAGACAACCTCCCCTTAGCAATACTTCTTTGAGAACCCGACATGGCTCCAAAGATAGCGTATTCATCCGCCCAATTCTCAAAAAAAGCTTTAATATCGTTAGAGCTAAAAATAGGCTTATCTAGTAAATCTTCAAAGGAATTTAATTCATCAATATGATAAACATTAGGACACTGATAGAACCATGGATATCCAAAAAGCAGAGCTTTACGACCCAAGATTGCTGCTTCAAAGGCAGCAGTACCTGTCTTAGTTGCGACAGCTATTGCGTGCTGAGTCAGCAATCTTGATGATATATCATAATCAAGCAATTGAACATTTTTTATTGAAGCGAGAAGTTTATAGAAATAAATGCTTTTACCTTTGTAACCAGCCAAAGCACCTGTGAATTGCGAATAATGCTCTTTGACATAAATAGGAATATCATCGGGAACAAACTGTCTTAAAGCCAATACCGAATGATAAGTATCCCAAAACTCTCCACCATCGGGGTTCGACGTTTTCTCTGGTTCATAATGCAAAGGGTAATATATATATTTGATATCAAGATCAGGAGTCATAGTGGATTCCACCTTATACTCCTTCAAGAGTTTTCTCCTGAGGTTGGCCTTGATAGCTTCTATCTCAACACCATCTTCGCGGATGTTGTCAGTGTATAAAAAACTAGAATTTCTTATCTGCCAGTGCCCCTTCTTTAAGTTAACAACATCGCCATCGAGTGCTGTGGCAAGACGGGAAATAACCCTATTCTCTCCCTCGGCCAGTTCAGCCAGATTCTTGCCAGCATCAAATTCCCGCTGTTTTCTCATATAGTCAGGGATGACATAAGATTCATCATTCTCTAGAACCCCATCAATATAATCAAACATTTTATTTTTCACATATTCCGGAATAAGATTGCCACGCACTGGAAATCTAGAACCATAATAACAAGAGGTAATTTGAAATAGAGGGACCACCGGATTTTCAATAAAGTGAAAAACCCTAATACCCATCAGTCTAGCAGTTTCAGCCATAATGAAGGTTGATGGGGAGTGAGGCGCATGACCTGCAACTACCACTGTAACATTCAATTCAATAAATTTATTATAGAAAAAAAGGAATATAGAATTAAAAACGACATCTCGGTCTAAATACCTGAACCGCCCCTCATCATCCTGACGTTGCATTATACTGAACGCCTTAAGCTTAGTCTCAAAAAAATCTTTACTTTTCAGCAACGCAGGATCCGGATAATGCACAAGCTCCCCAGAGAGTAAAGTTGCCCCCTTACTCAAATCAAAAGCGTTAAATATTTGGCAGCAAGGCCAATTAGATTTAATTACAGCCCCTATATTCGTGGGATTATGATCAATAGACAAAGAAACATTTATCTCTTTTTCCCAAAACAAATCAGCCAATACGGGCCATAACGCATTGTTACCTGGAATCAAAGCCAAATTAACGCATTTATTATTCGATTCTTTTTTTACTCCTAAAAAACCCTCCGCCATTTCATACATACGGAGTAGATACTTATCATTATTAAAAATCTCGTTATAGGATGAACAGAAGTTAACAACTTCATCCCACATTTTCATGCTATAAAAAACACTAACAACACGGCGCAAAACAGACTTGTCGAGACCGCATGAACACTGAACAAAATATGAGCCACATCTTATAAATCGTTTTTTAGCTTCACTTGACCTGTCCCCCATCAACAAAACACGAGCCATTAAATCTAATGATTCATAATATTTTTTTTGTACAAAAAATATCATTGCCAGTTCAGACAATAAGGCAGTAGAATTTGGATACATACCTAATGCCGTCTGTACACACTTCAGGCTAGCATTGACATCACCAGAAGCGCGTTGACAAAATACATATTCTTTGTATATGCGTTCAGTTTCTCTTCCCTTACATATTAGTTCTTCCATTAAGGAAACAGCCGCAGTCCAATTCTTCTTTTTCTTCTGCTCGTGTACTTGTCCAAGGACATTTTCAGCATGAGCACTAGGCTCATCAATCTTATAAAGCGTATAATCCACACAGACAGATTCTGGGCTAACAAGTAGATTAGAACAATCTAGATTATTCTTGAAGTTGGCAGACCAATAACAAACTTTCAGTCCATGAAGTTTAGTATCAATCGATGTGCCGTCACGATGATAACAAAACCACACCCTCCCCCCCGCGGCCGCTATCGAATCGGGGAATTCGGACACTTCACTAGGTTGAAAACCAGCATACCAAGGTGCTCTGCCAGACGCCCAAGCGCCTCTCAACCTATCAAGAAAGTTCTGCGAGGGTTTTAAGTCCGTAGAAGGGACTTTATCCCCAACAAGCCAAGACAACGGATGCGTAGTAAACCAAAGCGGTACGTCAACATTATAGCTTTGAATATGCAGCAAAGAATTCCAATTAAAGCTACAAAATACTACGCGATTGAGAAAGCCATTGGCTTCAACAATAGAAAGTACTTTATCAGCAAGCGCTTGCCAGCTCTTAGGCTCGGTGGCAAAGATATCCACTTTCAGCTCAATAACCAATTCGAAAGAGTTGGACTTCTCTTTGACTAAGCTAATCACCTCCTGAAGAGTCGGGATCGTTTGATCTTCCGTAGGCAAAATATTGGGCCAAGACTTCAAATCTAACAATGCAGGATTAGGCTCCCCAATTGTATAACTCTTGATCTCGCGCAGTGTCAGCTGATCAATTGAAACCGCACTCTTTTTATCAATCCAAAATCCGTTGATATCACGTGTGTATTTCGGGTTGAGTTTCGTGTCATGATGAACGACAACCTCACCGTCACTACTTAACTGCACATCTAACTCAGCACCAGCACATCCTAATTCAATTGCATACTCGAAAGCTTTGAGTGTATTTTCGACAAAGTAGCCGCTCCCTCCCCTGTGGGCATAAACCTTAGACATACTCAGCTCCTAGTCCACAAGCTTTTGAATAGAACATTTCTAATGCTGCCTTTTGATATAGATCGATATTGTATTCTGGAAAATCCAACTGTCCACTTATAAAGGCAAGCATTCCATCTGCTAAACCTTGGACAGAGTTATGGACTAAATGGCCTGAGCGCCCTTCAATTGCACTACGTGAGCCAATAATATCGGTAGCTATAATAGGTTTCTTCATAATCATAGCCTCGAACAGCACCATGGGCTGTCCCTCATGATTAGAAGAAAGTACAAAGCAGTCCGCACGCATTAAAACAGGAAAAGGATTGAGACGCCTACCAAGCAAAAATACACTGTTTTCGAGCGAAAGAGATTTTATCAATCGAATCAAATCACCTTTGAGAGGTCCATCTCCTAGGATCAGTAAGCACGCACGAGGATGTAGGGACACAACACGATGGAAGGCACTGATGAGTTTCTGATGATCTTTTTCAATGGAGAGCCTTCCCATAGTAATAAAAATGGTAGAATAGTTATCAAATAATCTTTTATCAGCCTCGCTTAGTTCCTCTCTAGCTTTACACATTACTTCGGAAGGATTTTGTAAGTTATCGCAAAAGCCGATGGATTCAGATGCAATAGAAAATCGAGCTTGAAGGTTTTCTTCATTCAACATCATTGTTTTTTCTGAAACAGATAGCACCTTATCGTAGTACTTATAAGAATTAAAGGTTTTCTCCAGATTAGGAAAACGCGATATCCATTCACTATATTTATCATTGTGCTGAAATATGGTTTTCCTTTTGGTCATCTGCTTATTCGCACTACCTAGCAAATATGACCAAAAGCTACTATAGCCTGTAAAATTGACAACTGCATCGGCGTTGAAATGTCCAAACATTCTAACCAGCTCATGCTGGTACATTTCATTCAATCGGTCCGACATTTCTCCAGCTTTCAAACAGTTGTACTGATTGAGTTTACTTTCCAACCAAGCTTCTTCCGTTGTTCTATTGACTCGCCCCACTCTAGGAATTCCATTAATGCTATCTGACACACGTCCGAACTGCTCTAGTTGATCGGCGCTATTAGCCACAGCGTTAGGATCGATCGGTACGTTGATTGAAATTTTATCTTTATTGAGATTATGTACAAGATTGATAAACGACGATGTAATGCCGTTAGGCTGGAACTCCCCACCAAAAACAATAATATTATGAGATTTTCTGGATACTTTTTCTTCGGCTACTCCCTCGGGGAGAATGCCACCAAAAAACCAGGAAACGACCCGTTCAGAGGCATTGCCATCTTCATGGGGAACAAACGAGCTTCTTGCTAAATCATAATTTTCGTCAGGCTTTTCTTTGTAATCGAGGTTCAATAACACCTCAATTAAATCGTCAGTATTATCTGCTACTTTTCCAGGTAAACAGCTCTTGTCGAAGTACAGACCACGAGTAGACTTGTATTCTTCATAATCGCTCAGATAGTAAATAATTGGCCTACCGGTAGCCATGAAATCAAATGCTATACTGGAGTAATCAGTAATTAGACAATCTACGATCGAAAGAAGTTCGTTGGTATCCAGCTCTGACGGCGCTACTCGGGCTTCCAAATCTTTTTCAAGAATAGCTTTTTCAACAAAGTAGTGCCCTCTGAAGAGAACATGTACATCACAAGAAGCTACCGTCGAAATCACTGTTTGGATTTCTTCCAATTCGACAACCGTTTTGCCTAATATCCCCCTCCAGGTTGGGGCGTAAAGGATGACTGGCTTTTCATCCAGAATGCCCAAGCGACGCTTTAAAAGCGCTTTTGACTCAGCCTTTGCATTCAGCGTTAAGTCCACCCGCGGATACCCTGACTCGTATACACGGCCGGTATACAAGGACTCGATATCATAGCGATTTATTAGAACATCTGTCGTATGCGAGTTCGGGGTAATTATGTGGGTCGCTTGAAGAAAATTTCTTTGGGTGTTCTTATGCTCCATAAAGCTATTTTTTATATCTTTACCCAAAGTCTTCCAAGGGGTCCCATGCCAGGTATTTAAGTAAAACTGCTCCCGACGCCTCGTAAAAAACGGCGGAAAAGTGCTATTATTAATAAGATATTTTGCAGTAGCAACATATCTTAGATAAGCATCACTGCCTCGTTCGATAAAGATAACATTGTTATTTTTCCTATGCGTATCCTTGGCAAAAGACACATCCTCAACCACCCACACATGGGTAAATCCCTTATAATCTTCGCGCTCATAGATATTACAAAAAATGGCATAAGGATTGCACGAAATCGTTTTGCCAAAAAAGCTTTCGTAAAGTATAACCTTCTCTGCTATGGGCAATGTCAAATAAAACTCTTTATATTTAGCAGCCTCTCTGAAATCAGCATTGCTATTGTATGTTTTTTCGGACACGCCATATGGTCGTTGAAGAATTCGAGTTTGGCGTAATGCAGCAGCGGAGTCCTTTAGATGACCACACTTTGAAAGGCTATAGCCTAACCGATAATACCATTCAGGCGTATGCTTATTCTGCCTTGCTATTGCTTGCCGATATGCATCTTTAGCCTTCTCCCAAGATTCCTCAACTTCGTAGCAGTTTCCTAACTGATACCATATTCTCGGGTCCGTAGTGTCGAGACGTAAACTCTCAAGCAAGTCATTGATTACAGTTTGATAGTCATCCAGCTGATGCAGGTACTCAATCAAATCTCTATTCTGAGAGCATTCTAAATCTTCATCTCGTTGTTCTTCTTCATGTTTTGTTGTATTAACAACGGACCTTAGCTTAGAGTAAGGCCGAATCCGTAAATAAGCATCAACGGCCTCCCTGTATCTCTGTTGCTTTTCTAGAACATAACCCCATCGATAAAACCAATAAGGGGTATATTCACGTCTATTGAATGAGGCGAATTGATACGCCAACCCAGCTTCTTTATACTTACCCTGCCTCTCCAGAACAAAACCCAAACGGTAATGCCAATCCGCTTGATTCACATCGATAGCAAGAGCTTTTCTATAAAAATAAGCAGCATCAGCCCACTCATAACAACGATCATGTGCCATACCTAGACGGAAATATAGCTTCGCGTCTACTGGGCGGTTTTCTATTTGCTTAGAATAAGCTTCTTTAGCCTGGTGCCAATAGCCTCTTTGCTCGTGAAAAACACCGATTCCAAACCGGGCTGCGTTTAAGTTACGATCTCTTTGGATCGCTTCCTGATAAGCATTCTCTGCCAGTTCGAAATCGGGCGGGCCATCATTCCCTTCACTTTGATAACAGAATCCCTGACGATAATACCAAAGTGCATCGGACTGCGCCTTCTTCAAGGAGATGGCTCTACCATATGATTCGGCCTCTTCTTG
>JABSQZ010000043.1 GCA_013215505.1 Oceanospirillaceae bacterium | reverse complement strand
CCTGGTGGTTGTGCCATTGGCAGTCGACCTGTAGATCTACACATCCGTGGCCTCGAGGCTATGGGCGCTAATATAGTGGTAGAAGAAGGCTATATCCGCGCCAAAAGCGACGGTCGTTTAAAAGGTGCCACAATATTTTTTGACACAGTCACAGTAACAGGAACAGAAAATATTTTGATGGCGGCGACATTGGCCGATGGTCAGACTATTATCGAGAACGCCGCTAAAGAGCCGGAAGTGACGGATTTAGCCGAGTGCCTGATAAGCATGGGCGCTGATATCAGTGGTGCAGGTACAGATACAATCATCGTAAATGGGGTAGCAGAATTGCACAGTGCCGAGCACAGTGTGGTTCCCGATCGCATTGAGACAGGTACATTTTTGGTTGCAGCGGCAATGTCAGGCGGTAAGGTGAAGACGACATCGACGCGCCCGGATATCCAGGAGGCGGTGTTGCAGAAGCTGATCGAAGCCGGTGCCAGTATTGAGTCCGGGGAAGACTGGATCAGTTTAGATATGCATGGCAAACGACCTAAAGCGGTCAATATCACCACAGCACCTTATCCGGCTTTTCCCACCGATATGCAAGCGCAATTTGCGGCGATGAACTGTGTTGCAGAAGGTAACAGCCACATTAAAGAAACTATCTTTGAAAATCGATTTATGCACATGCAGGAAATGATTCGCATGGGCGCTAAAATCTTAATTGACGGTAATACTGCCTCGATTGAAGGTTGCACCCAGTTGCGCGGAGCACCCGTGATGGCGACTGATCTGAGAGCTTCTGCGAGTCTGGTGATGTTGGCGCTGGTGGTACAAGGTGAGACGATGATTGATCGTATTTACCATATAGATCGCGGCTACGAAAATATCGAAGAGAAGTTTCAGGGCCTCGGTGGGAAAATCACCAGAATCAGTTCGAGTAAGGCAACTTAAGCTCGCTGACAACACAATAGCGCCGGCATTGATTGCCGGTGAGTAAGAACTGGCATTATTAGGAATATCATGAAAAAACAGCAACTGACAATAGCGCTATCTAAAGGGCGGATATTAAAAGAGACACTTCCGCTGTTGGAAACTGCAAATATTATCCCGGTTGAAGACATATTCAGTAGTCGTAAACTTATTTTTGATACTAATCATGCCAATATCAAACTGGTTATAATTCGCGCCACGGACGTACCCACTTACGTTGAATACGGCGGTGCCGATATGGGTATCGCCGGGAAAGATGTGTTGATGGAACACGGTGGTAAAGGACTTTACGAACCGCTGGACCTGGAGATCGCTAAGTGTAAGTTAATGGTCGCCGGTCTTAAAGATGCACCTGCATTACAGGGGCGAATCAAAGTGGCGACTAAGTTTGTCAACATCGCCAAGCGTTACTTTGCCAGCCAGGGTCAGCAAATCGATGTCATTAAGCTGTATGGGGCTATGGAACTTGCCCCGATTATGGGACTTGCCGATCGTATTGTCGATATCGTTGATACCGGTAATACCCTCATTGCCAACGGCTTGGAGCCCATGGACTTCATTGCTAACGTCAGTTCACGATTAGTGGTAGGACAGGCGCCAATGAAGCTTAAATACCGACAGATTCAACCTATTCTGGATGTGCTGTCCCAGGCGATAGTGGAGCGTCGCAACGCTGTTGAGGTAAGCTAATGAACCTGGATATTAAAAGGTTAGATGCCAACAGCGACACTTTCGATGCCCAGCTGCAACAGTTACTCGCCTGGGAATCGGTCTCCGATGCCAGTGTTAATCAGATTGTTAATCAGATTTTGCAGGATGTGCGCAAACGCGGCGATCAGGCAATTGTCGAGTACACTAATAAATTTGATAAAACTTCGGCGACCGAGATGTCTCAGTTACAGCTCAGTACAGAGCAACTGCAGGACGCACTTAAGCGCATCCCCAAACATCAACGAGATGCCTTGACTAAGGCGGCTGAGCGCGTCAGACGTTTCCATGAGCGACAGGCAGATTCGTCCTGGCAGTATCAGGATGATGATGGCACTGTGTTGGGACAGAAAGTAACGCCAATCGATAAAGTGGGCATCTATGTGCCCGGCGGTAAAGCCTCTTATCCGTCCTCGGTACTGATGAATGCGATACCCGCTAAAGTAGCGGGAGTCGCTGAAATCATCATGGTGGTACCCACGCCCAATGGTCAGTTAAATGATCTGGTGCTGGCGGCCGCGGCCATCGCCGGCGTCGATCAGGTTTTTACTATTGGTGGAGCACAGGCAATAGCCGCGCTCGCTTACGGCACAGCAACTGTACCCAAAGTTGATAAAATTACCGGTCCGGGTAATATTTTTGTGGCCACGGCTAAGAAGGCAGTATTTGGCTTAGTGGGCATCGATATGATTGCCGGTCCCTCGGAAATATTAGTGATTGCCGACGGCAAAACGGATCCCGACTGGCTGGCGATGGATCTATTTTCTCAAGCTGAGCACGATGAACAAGCACAATCGATTCTGGTTTGCGCGGATGCTGAGTATATGAATAGTGTCGAAGCTGCGATGCAAAAACTCCTACCGGAGATGGAGCGAAAAACCATCATAGAGCAGTCGATCAATAATCGCGCCGCTTTTATTTTGGTGGATGATTTAGCGCAGGCCGTGGCTGTCAGTAACGCAATAGCACCTGAGCATCTGGAATTATCGGTTGAAGATCCACAGTCACTGCTCGAGTCGGTACGACACGCAGGTGCCATCTTTATGGGTCGCTACACGGCTGAGGCACTTGGCGATTATTGCGCAGGCCCCAATCACGTATTACCCACCTCTGGCACCGCTAGGTTTTCCTCGCCGCTGGGAGTTTATGACTTCCAGAAGCGCTCGTCGATTGTGTTCTTTAGCGAACAAAGTGCCTCTGACGTAGGTCCTATAGCTTCAGTGCTGGCCCGCGGCGAAGGGCTTACCGCCCATGCACGCTCGGCGGAATATCGGATTAAGAAGTAAGAGCTTAGAGCAAAAAAAAGCGCCAAGAGCGCTTTTTTTATGGCTGTTACTTATTAGAGTAGGGAGATGGCATATTGCTTAAACGCAGTGTTTAAACTTCAAAGCGAGCATCATATAGGGATTTTTTTGGCTCTTGTCTGGTGATAATAGCTAATATCCTCAATCTAGTTGTTTGGCTTAGGTTAAGTTGTCAGCGTTTAATTTGCAGTATGCGTAAACAGAAGAAAATTGGAATTTATGGATCATAAGCAAACCCCACCGATGGATTGGCAATTACAGATTGAGCAGATTGAGCAGCTTGAGCAGCTTGAGCAGCAAAACAGGCAACTGCATGCCGCACTGCGTTTGAGCGAAGCAAAGCTGGCTGCAGTTTTAGATGGCACAAATACTAAAGTTTGGCAGCTGGACGTGCCCAGTCAAAAGCTGAAAATATTTAACGCCCCCTGGGGAGCGATGTTAGGTTATCGCCCTGATGAGATCGAAGCCTCAGTAAGTGGTTGGGAAAGTTGCCTGCACCCGGACGACAGGGCAGAAGTAGTGGCTGCCTTTGCAGCCCACCTAAGAGGCGAGACTGATGCCTTTGAGGTTGAACATCGGATGTTACACAAAGACGGCAGCAGTAGTTGGATAGCAGATCGCGGCAGGGTGGTGGAGTTTGATCACCAGGGCAAGCCGCTGCGAATGATTGGCGCGCACCGCGATATTACCCAGGAGAAACTCTATCAGCAGCGTTTGGCCAGGTTGATTGATCACGACCCGCTTACCGGGCTGTTGAATCGAGCAGCATTGATTAAAAAGTTCCGGGCGTTGTCTGCTACTGAGAGTAGCGAAGCGGCGCTGTTGTTTATTGATCTGGACAATTTTAAATACGTCAATGATCACTATGGGCACAAATTTGGCGATTTAGTGCTCTGCTATATTTCTGACTTGCTCAAGTCAATGCTGTTAGATGATTCGATAATCTGCCGTTTTGGCGGGGATGAATTTATTATCTTGCACCCCAGTGCCGAACAGGCGCAATTAATAGAGCTTGCCGAGAGCCTACTGGCCCCTTTTAAAGCGCCTTTGCGTGTCGAAGGTGAGAGTATCGATATAGGTTTGAGTATTGGCATTAGTGTCTTTACGGTTGGCAGTGATAATTTCTCCGATGTCTGTCAGCGAGCAGATCAGGCCATGTATCAGGTAAAGAGAAATGGCAAAAATAATCTGCAGTTCTGCTCCGCTATCGATTAATCGACAGTCGCTATCGCTTGTTTGTTTTTTTGTTATCAATTCTGCGTCTGGCTGGCCCTATCAGTTGTGAAAATTCAGTCATTGCAGGGTTTTACCGGCAACTTGCAGAGAATGACATGAGGCTGGCGTGACGGGTGTCTTTCTTTTTTCTCTCTCTAAATAGCATAATCCTATGCTTAGCTATATCGGCGTTTTCAACCCGCAGCAATACCCAGAACTTACTTTCCAAAGCACCGCTCTGGCTAAGTTCTGCGCTTATTGACTCAGAGCTGGATCGCAGTGATCCACTTTGCCCAAGCCCAAGTTAGTCAATGATTTTTATGCATAAGTGCTACAGTGATACATAAATCTTACGAAAGAGTCCTTGTTATTTTTGTTCTGTATGATTGTATGTATATAACACAACAGCTTAGGTTTACACATTGTGGTTGTTCTAAGCCGGATAATAAAAATAGAGTGGAAACAATATGACCAATCAAGCAAATACCCTCAATGGCAGTTGCAAACCGCTGGCTGGATTAAAAGTGCTCGAGTTGGGGCATTTTATCGCCGCCCCTCACTGCACCAGGCTGATGGCAGATTTAGGTGCAAGTATCATAAAAGTAGAAGCGCCGAACAGCGGTGACCCGATAAGAAGCTGGGGGATGATGAAAGATGGCAATACCTTATGGTGGTCAGTGCACGGTCGCGGCAAGCAATGTATTACTTTAAACCTGAAGAGCGAGCGCGGGATCTGCATTGCTAAGGACCTGATTGAGCAAGTAGATATAGTGGTTGAGAACTTTCGGCCCGGTCAGCTGGCAAAATGGGGGCTGAGTTATGCTGACATGCAGCGAATTAATAGCAGAATCATTTTAGTGCATATCTCCGGGTACGGGCAGAGTGGCCCCTATCGGGACAGGGTCTCATTTGGCTCGATCGGCGAGGCGTTCGGTGGCTTGCGGCACTTAACCGGTTATCCGGCAGAAGTGACCGATTTACCGCCGGTGCGAACCGGGGTCAGTTTGGGCGATAGCTTAGCGGGGATGTTTGGGGTTATAGGGGTGTTAAGTGCTGTTTACCAGCGTGATGTGACGGGCACTGGCGTGGGCCGTGAAGTGGATGTGGCGCTTTACGAATCGGTGTTTAGCTTGATGGAGGGAGCGCTCCCCGAATACGGCGAATTTGCCTCTATCAGACAGCCAACGGGATCGGCGATTCCCACCGCGGCTCCTTCTAATACCTATAAATGCGCCGATGGACAATGGTTGGCGATTGGTGCCAATGGCGATAAAATTTTTAAGCGCTTGTGCCGGATAATCGGCAAACCAGAGTTAGGGGAAAGTGATAAGTACGACAGCAACCCTAAACGGGTAGCCAACGCAGATATGTTAGACAATTTGATCGAGAACTGGACCTTAACCCAGGATTCGCAAATCGCTGAGCAGCTATTATTGGATAACGATATCCCCGCTGGGCGGTTATTAACCATTGAAGATTGTGCTAAAGATCCACACTACCTGGCCAGAGGAATGGTAATGCAAGTGCCCGACCCGCGTTTTGGTGAAGTGACCCACCCGGGCATAGTGCCAAAGTTTGACTCCGATAATGGCACTGTCAGTTGGCCAGGGCCGGCAGTGGGTGCTCATAACGACCAGGTATACGGCGAGTTATTGTCAATAGATGCAGCGACTTTAGTGGAGCTCAAACAGCAGGGGGTGATATGAGTGCTGTAGTCACCTTGATTGAAGTGTCTCCAAGAGATGGTTTTCAATCGGTTGTGCCTATTATTCCAGTACCAGACAAAGTTGCAATGATCCGGGCGCTGGCTGAGGCGGGTTTAAAACATATTGAAGTCGGTGCCTTTGTGCATCCCAAAGCGATACCACAAATGGCAGATATACAGCAGCTACTGGCAGAGCTGAGGACCGAGCGAGACTGCTGCGATAGTTTTGAGTCAATAGTATTAGTGCCCAATCAACGCGGGGCAGTGTTAGCCGCACAGCAACAGTGCCAAAGATTGAATTTTGTATTTTCGGTTAGTGAAGCGCACAACTTAAAGAATGTAGGTAAAACCATTGCCGAATCGCTGCAGGAGTTACGCGCCGTTCAGCAAGTGATTACCCAGCACCCAAAGATGCAGCTCAGGGTCAGTTTAGCCACAAGTTTTGATTGCCCTTTTGCTGGCCCTATCGATCAACAACGCGCTTTAGAAGTGTTGGCTCAAGTGACCGTCATCTGCCCGAATGCACAAATAGCTATGTGTGATACTACGGGTAAGGCCCACCCCTTCAAGGTGGAGCGCCTTTTTAGCGAAGCCTTCATACAACTGGAAAATCCTCGGCAAGTTATCTTTCACTGCCATGATACCTATGGAATGGCCATCGCTAATGTTGCAGCTGCTTACCGGGCCGGAGTGCGGTTTTTTGATACGGCGGTGGCTGGATTTGGCGGTTGTCCTTTCGCCCCGGGTGCCAGTGGTAATGTGGCCACTGAGGATGTGGTGTATTTTTTTGAGAGTGCTGGCATCGACACAGGTATCGACTCTGATAAATTACGCTGCGCGATCTTTTTAGCCCAGCAGATAGAGGGTGCGCAGTTGGGAGGTTCAATCAGGTTACTCAACAGGGAGTTATAACTGCAACATGGAAAAACTCAGTAAGTGTGGAGCTTAATAAGTAAGGACATGTTATGCCTGTCCCGGTATCTTCTTGGTCCCGGCGATCTATGTTCGATTAACCGCTAGGTTAAAGTGCTATGACTGCTGTGGGTCATAGCACTGTTTGTTCGCTGCGATTAAGCTTGTTGCTCTTCTCTTAGAAAGACCCAATCGTTGCTGGTGGAAAGCTCAGGGCTGTAGTAGTAGCCCGCATAGTTAAAATCTTTCAGCTGTAGAGCGTCGGTAATACGATTATCGATGATATAGCGGACCATCATGCCGCGGGCTTTCTTGGCAAAAAAGCTGATAATTTTATAGTTACCATTCTTCTGGTCTTTAAAAATAGGCGTGATCAAACGCGCCTTTAGTTTCTTAACTTGTAGCGCTTTGAAATACTCGTTGGATGCTAAGTTTATCAAAGTAGCCTCGGGTAACTCGCTCGCGTCAGAATTTTGCTCAAGCAGCTGCTCGCTCATCTGCTGAGTTTCCAGGTTCAGTTGTTTGGTTAAGCGCTCGCCCCAGAACTGATATAAATTTTCTGAAGTCCGGTGCTTCAGCTTAGTGCCCATCTCCAGCCGGTAGGGTTGGATTAAGTCCAGAGGCTGCAGTAAACCGTACAGGCCAGAGAGAATCCGCAAGTGTTTTTGTGCAAAGGCCAGCTGTTCATCCGACAAAGATTCTGCATCTAAGCCGGTGTAGACATCCCCTTTAAAAGCTAAGACAGCCTGTTTGGCGTTATCCGGGGTGAAAGGCAAGCTCCATGAGCCAAAACGGGCGACGTTTAAAGCGGCGAGTTTGTCGCTTAAACGCATTAAGCTGGCAATGTCTTGTACTGAGCGTTTAGACAAGTTGTTTATTAATAATTGCGATCTGTCGAGAAACTGCGCCTGGCTGTGGATATCGGTAATAGACGGACTTTCAAAGTCCAAAGTCTTCGCGGGAGAAATAACAATTTGCATTAAAAAACTACCTTCTAAAAGATTACAGAGCCCTTTGTACCACTACTGCGCTCAGCATAAAAGAGTCAATTAAAGTTTATTCAAAACAACCGGGCTATGGTGGTGAATTTCTAGTGTATGATGTCGAAAGTTGATAGAATTTGCCCCTGTTTAATGGGGTCGCTAAGGAATATATATGTCGAAGAAAACAGTTTTAACAGGTATTACGACTACAGGAACACCGCATATCGGCAATTATCTCGGTGCCATTAAGCCGGCGATTGCGGCCAGTGAAAAACCTGAGTTTGATAGCTACTTTTTTTTAGCCGATTACCACGCCTTAATCAAATGTCACGATCCTGAGCGGGTTGCCCAGTCTTCCCGTGAAATAGCGGCTACCTGGCTGGCTATGGGTCTGGATACCGACAAAGCTACTTTCTATCGTCAGAGTGATATCCCGGAAATTCCCGAGTTAACCTGGATTCTCACTTGCATGACCTCCAAGGGCTTGATGAACCGCTCGCATGCCTACAAAGCCTCAGTAGATGCCAATCGTGATTCGGGTAAAGAAGAGTTGGATGACGGTGTGACTATGGGGTTGTTTAGCTACCCTATGCTGATGGCGGCTGACATCCTGATGTTCAATGCCGATGTAGTGCCAGTAGGTAAAGATCAGATTCAGCACATTGAGATGACCCGCGATATTGCCGGTCGGTTTAACAATACCTACACAGAACTGTTTACGTTACCGGATGCCCAGGTAGATGAGGATACTCAGCTGATACCGGGACTCGATGGCCGTAAGATGTCCAAGAGTTACGATAATACCCTGCCACTGTTTTGTGCCCCGGATAAGCTGTATAAACTCATTAAGCAGATAGATACAGACTCCAAGTTACCAGGAGAGCCTAAAGACGCGGACAACAGTACCTTATTCCAGTTGTATAACTGTTTTGCCAGTGACAGTGAAGCGCTGCAAATGCGCCAGCGCTTTGTAGAGGGAATAGGTTGGGGCGACGCCAAGAAAGAGTTGTTTGAATTCTTAGATGCCAAATTGTCGCAACCCAGAGAAGAGTACAATCGCTTAATGAACGATCTGCCTTATGTGGAATCGGTATTGCTAAAAGGCGCAGACAAAGCTAGAGCCAAAGCGGCGCCATTGCTAGAGCAAGTGCGGATTTGCGTAGGTATCAGGCCGTTGCCTTTTGTGCCCGCTGAGCAGGTGAAAAAGATCAAGGCACAAAAGAGTGTTGAAGACATTGCCAGAGCTGAGCAGGGCAGGCGCCGTGGCATTTTGATGCAACTAAAGGGCACTCTAGAGCAAGTATTGAACAGCGATAATGTGCCGCGAGCTGCACAGCAGTTGATTTCGGCTAAAACAGAGGCATTGCAAACTCTGACTAAAAAAGCCAAACTGAAAGCGGAAAATGAGCTACAAGTATTAACTGAAGAGTTGGCCAAGTATTTGAGCTAAGTTGCACAAACTATGCAGCTAGTGCCCAGTGGTTTTTTATTGAAAGTCATCAGGGTTGCTGCTTTGAGCTTAAGTTGCAGAGCTGCAAACTTTTATTTTTGCCGTTAGACAGTTAAAGAGAATAATACATGTATAGCACTTTGATTACAGCGCAACAGCTGCAGCAAGATTATTGCACTGGCAACTGGATAATATTAGATTGTCGCTTTGATTTAGCCGATGCCTCTAAAGGTCACGCAGAGTATGCCAAAGCGCATATAGCGGATGCGCAATACGTGCATTTAAATGAACAACTCGCCGGTGCGATCACCAGTGACAGTGGTCGGCATCCGCTGCCGGAAATAGCCGCAATCACGCGTTTGTTTTCCGAATTGGGCATTGCTGAAAAGACTCAAGTCGTGGTTTACGATGATTGCGGCGGGGCGATGGCCGCCAGAGCTTGGTGGTTATTACAGTGGCTTGGTCACAGCAACGCCGCTGTGTTAGATGGCGGCATTAATGCCTGGCGCACTGCTAATTATCCGCTCACCAGCAGTATTCCCACTGTAGCGGGGGTGCATTTTGTCAGGCGCAGTTCCGATTTTGCATCCATAACTACCGGGCAAATTTGCAGTGGCAGTTATCAGCTGGTGGATGCCAGAGCAGAGGCCAGATTTAACGGCCAGCAAGAGCCGATAGACCCGGTTGCCGGTCATGTTAGTGGCGCTATCAATAGGCCATTTTCGCAGAACTTAACCGCAGACGGCTGTTTTAAAACAACCAACGAGTTGCAACATAGCTGGCAGCCGCTAGCCACAGATACTACAGTACATATGTGCGGGTCAGGCGTTACGGCCTGTCATAATATTTTGGCAATGAAACACGCGGGCTTTAAAGCCAGTAAGCTCTATGTTGGATCATGGAGTGAATGGATACGAGATCCTGCAAGGTCAGTTGCGCGTATAGAGTGAAGTTAAAAGCGTCACTCTAAGCGGCTTTACTATTACCACCATGGATAGGGGATGATATGAGTGACAACTTTCAGACCGGCACTGTTGCCGATGCCAGTGCCAACGCTCTTTTTGTAACGCTTAACTCTGTGGCCAGTTTAAATCCGAACAGCCGCACCCAGTTGCTGTCGATTATTCAGTCACTGCCAGAGCAGCTGATAAAATTACAGGCAGTCTACCCCGAGGCGCAGTTACAGCTAACCTTTGCCCTGAGCAGTGATTACTGGGATTTTCTGGCGCTGGCAGATAAACCTGATCGATTACAAAAGTTTCAGGCTATTCACAATCACTCTATTAACATGCCGGCAACAGATGCCGATATGCTCTTGCACATCCGCTCCGCTCGGCACGATATCAACTACCATTTTGCGCTGCAACTGTTTGCGCAACTTAAGCCTTTTCTAAGCTTAGATGAAATGGTGCACGGCTTTAGGTATCTGGACTCGCGGGATTTTACCGGATTTGTCGATGGCACTGAAAATCCTCAGGGTGATGCACGCGCGCAAGTAGCGCTGATAGCAGATGATGAGTGCCACAATGGCGGTAGCTACATCCATTTGCAGAAGTATCATCACGACTTAAGTGCCTGGCAGCAGCTTTCTCTGGCGCATCAGGAAAGCAGTTATGGTCGCAGTAAAGTCGACAATATAGAGTTTTCCAGCGCCGATAAATTAGCTGCTGCGCATACCAAGCGCGCAGCCATTAAAGGTGCAGCAGGTAACTCCTTGGAGATCTTGCGGCACAGTTTACCTTTTGGTGACCTGCGGCACAGCGGTTTGCTTTTTGCCAGCTACTGCGCCAACCCCGATAACTTTAATCTAATGTTGCAGAGTATGTGTAGTGTAGATGACGCAGGGGAGTGTGATAAGATTTTAGCGGTGAGCAGTGCAGTGACCGGACATGCCTTTTTTGCCCCCAATTTAAGTTGGTTTAAAAGTCTCAGTGGTCAATAGTCAGGCGCTGTTATAGGCTGAGCAATAAATGAAATAAGGTGAGTTATGCAGATGATTACAGCAGTTGATCATATTGGGATCAGAGTCGCCGAGCTGGCAACAGCGCGGCATTTTTATCAGCAGTTAGGCTTTATTTTTATCGAGGGTCCAGTGGGGCCTGAACCGGTGGCTATAATGCGCCATCCCAGCGGGGTGGTGATAAATCTTATCTTAAATGCTGATTGCTCGCCAACAGACAATATTCTGATGGACGTCCCGCAAAAACATGCGGGCTACACCCACTTCGCCTTTACGGTGACTGATCTGGGTGAAGTGCAACGGCATTTGGCGAGTTGTAATATTGTCATCACTGAGGGACCGACTGACTTTGGGCCGGGGCACGGGGCGTCGATTTTTATTCGCGATCAGGATCGCAATGTAATCGAGTTTCATCAGAGTTGATGAAGTTAACTTTTTTAGGTTATGTGTTTTTTTAGATGTGTTAAAGACAAAAACAAACTGATTTATTTTTTATGGTTTAAAATCAAAAAATTAAATAAATTTCGCCGCTGGCGAGTTACTTTCTCTTTGCTTGCCCAAAGAGAAAGTAACCAAAGAGAAAAGGCACCCAAGATCACCGAAAACTCCTCCGCTATTTAGCAAATGACTGGCCGCTCATCAGCGGCATCTCGATAATTGCTCCATGCATTATTCTACCTCCTGCATCCATGCAGTCGCAGCCGCATTCGCTCTGCGAAACATCCTGTTTCTCCGCTTCAGTCATTTGCTAAATAGCTCCGGCGGTAATCTCATGGGGAATTGGAGCTTTGTAGTTTGTTGTGGCTGTTGGAAAAATATCCTTCCAACTTCCAACTTCCAACTTCCTACTTCCAACTTCCAACTTCCAACTTCCAACTTCCAACTTCCAACTTCCAACTTCCAACTCTCGTCTTGTTGTGCAAGTAAGGCAAAATTGACAAGGAGTATCTGGCCATCAGCGCTAGAAATCTGTTACTTTGTTTGACTGTATGATGTTAACCAGCGAAGAGGATAAAAAAATGGCATCTCAAATAACGATTTACGGCATGGGACAGTCTCGATCATTTCGGGCACTGTGGGCAGCTGAAGAAACCGGTATTGATTTTACTTACATCCAGGTAGATTTTAAGGGTACCGGCGAAAATGGTGCGCAGGGGAGTCAGTATAAACAGCTCAATATTCAGGGAAAAGTACCCACTTTGGTAGACGGGGATCTGGTGATCCGTGAAAGTGCCGCGATTTTGAATTATCTGGCGACCAAAGCCAAAGGGCCGTCGTTAATGCCAGCTGATGGTACTGCCGCCAGAGCGGCTTACGATGAGATGTGTTTTTTCATTCTCTCTGATTTTGAGCAGCCGTTGTGGACCCAGGGTAAACACAAGTTTGCGTTACCGGAGCAGTATCGGGTGGCGGATGTTGTAGAGAAAACTCTACCCTTTGAGTTTGCCAAGTCGCAGGCGGCGCTGTTGGTTTTACTCGGTGATCGGCAATATGCGGCCGGTGATAGTTTTACTATGGCAGATGTATTGTTGGCGCAGACGATTAACTGGGCGCAGAGGTTTAACTTTGAGTTGGATGAAAAGCTGATTAGCTACAGAGACAGAATGATTGCGCGAGATGCTTTTACCCGGGCACTCAAGCAGACAGAGCAATAACTGCAGAGTTTTAGTCTCTAATAGTGCGTAGAGTGAATAACAGCCCGGGCAACATAATGATCCCCGGGCTATAAAGTGCGTTTAGCGTTTAGCGTTTAGCGTTTAGTGGTTTTCTTTCTGCCGACTTTTACCGGGCCATTGGCCCTGCGCATGATTTTAGTATGGGTGGCTTTGTTTGAGGGAGCCAGACGGCGCCCCTTGGAAATGTTTTTACGCAGTGTTTCCCGGTTGCCAACATCGTAGCCTGGCATATGTACCCGCTTAATCTTGGCATTGATTAACTTTTCAATATTATCTAACGCGCGCTCTTCTTCGCGGGAGACAAATGAGATCGCATAGCCTTTGTTGCCCGCTCTGCCTGTGCGGCCGATACGGTGCACGTAGTCTTCAGCAAGGTAGGGCAAGTTGTAGTTAACAACGTATTCAAGTCCTGGGATATCTAAACCTCGTGCCGCGACTTCAGTGGCAATCAACACTTGAATTTTTGCCGATTTGAAATCGGCCAGGGCGCGACGCCTGGTGCCTTGAGTTTTATCACCGTGACACAGTGCCGTAGTTACACCGGTGGTTTTCAGCTTGCGCATTAAAGCGTCCGCTTGCGCTTTAGTACTGGTAAAGACTAATACCTGAAACCAGTTGTGCTTATGGATCAGCTCGGAGAATAAATCGGCTTTACGACGCTCTTCCACCGGGTAGACAACATGTTCGATGGTATCTGCAGCGGCATTTAGCTTGGCTGCACGTATATCTATGTGTCGGGTTAAGATTGATTTAGACAGTGTATGTACCGCCGGGGATAAAGTAGCAGAAAACAACATAGTCTGTCTTTTTTCCGGGGTATGTCTGAGTATCGTCGCAACGTCAGTGACAAAACCCATATCTAACATCCGGTCGGCTTCGTCTAATACCACAAATTCGGCGCGCGAAAGATTGATATTACACTGTACTAAATGCTCTAACAGTCGCCCTGGTGTTGCGATAAGAATATCGACGCCGCGCTTAAGCTTCTTCTTTTGCGAGTCCATAGCAACACCGCCAAAGTGAGCGCTGATTTTTAAATCAAGAAACTGTGCATAGCGATTGATCGTTACAGACAGCTGCTCTGCGAGCTCGCGGGTCGGCGTTAAAATAACCGCGCGGCAGTAGCCCGCTTCAATCTGCTTGGGCTTGTCGCAAATCTGTTGCAGGATAGGCAATGCAAAAGCAGCAGTTTTACCGGTACCTGTCTGTGCATTAGCTAACAAGTCTTTACCGCGACGAGCGGGGACTATGGCTTTTTGCTGAACCGGGGTCATCTCAGAGTATCCACAAGCATCCAGCGCTTGTTGTAACTGTGGGGCTAAATCTAGGGCGGAAAACTTCATATGGGGATCTCTGATTGTTCACTGATTGAGGCTAGGCAAAGCTGTAGAGCTTGTGCGCCCCTGCTATGCATAAAAATGGCGCACATTATAAAGGATTGGCGGCGGTTAGTGGGTTTTATTTTCAGCTTATCTGCAACTAACTCAATAAATACAAGGTTGCAGGGATGATTATGGGCTCACAGCTGGGCATTAACGATGAATTGATCAGCGGGTAACTTGTAGGCTGAACATAAATAGCGTTATATAAGCGCCATACAGATCCTCAAATTAAAGGTGAATCATTGATTTCAATCATAAGTGCTGATCGAAAAAACCAATACCTGCCCCAGTTAGATAGCTGGTTTACTGCGCAGTGGGAGCCAGTAGATTTTTATCGCGGCGCTGAACCCGGGTCTGCAGTCCCTGATCCGCTGTTAGCAATAGAGGCAGATGAGCTGCTAGCTGGGCTGGCACTCTCCAGATATAAGGCGGCTGACGGCCAATATTTGGGCATTTGGATTAACGCACTGCTGGTGGCGCCTGCACATAGAGGCAGAGGCATAGCATCAATGTTGATCACCGCAGCTCAATTGCAAGCCACTTTACTGCAGGTAAGCGAAATTTATGCTAAAACCGATGTGCCTGGCTTATACCGCAAGCTGGGCTGGATTGACCTGGCAGCTGAAGATGACTGTATGATCTTAAAAAAACGGTTGCTCAGTTGAATTTAAGGTCGGTGAGTCTCTTTAATCTTTATTAATTGTGAGCGGATATGTATACAACCAGGCCCGGGGCAGAAACAGACTCTGAGTTTTTGTTTGAGCTTAAAAAGGCTGCGGAATATGAGGCGGTAAAAGCGGTCTTCGGCTGGGATGAAGCCTTGCAAAGAAAGCTGCACAACACTGAGTTTCAACAACAAAAACCAACCATTATCGAGATTGACGGGCGGGCTGTTGGCAGTTTTTTACTGCAGGAAAAGGGTGACCATCTGTACTTCTGTCGGTTCTTCTTGCTGCCGGATCAGCAGGGTAAAGGCCTGGGGAGTAAAATTCTAGCGCAATGTACAACCTTGGCCGATAAAAATAAACGTTTAATAAAACTCTGCTATTTGCAGGGAAATCACGTCGCTAGCCTCTATCGCCGTTTCGCTTTTACAGTCAGCCACGAAAATAATGAGTTCGTCTATATGTCTCGCTCTCCAAGTCCTGCTGCCCCCAGTTAATTATCTGTAGATAAAGCAACACACCCTGAAGAAAAGCTCGGCCAAGCATTTGTTGACGGGCAACTTTAAAGTTATCTAAATCATATAAATATATTGAAAACAATATTTCACTTAATGAAGGTGGCAGCATAAATAGTCCGCTTTTCTCTTCAACAATATAAAGACTTAATCAACGATTGGCACATCGGATTCAGGGGTCCGTCTGCGTGCCTAAATGTCTCAGCTTAAGGGCGCCGTTACTGAACTGTACTTGCTCAGCAGCTAATCTGACAGTTTCCGATAGCGGTGTCACTCATACAAAGTATCAATGACAATGCTTTTAATCTGAAACACCGTCACGCACTAAATTCTTTAGAGCGGCTAATGCTCTATCAGCATCTGTCACCGAAATGAAGATATGATCATGGTAGTAACCTGCTACAACATTTGCACTAATGTTGGATTTTGTTAGCGTAGTAGCAAATGCGGCCGTTAAGCCGACAGCATCTAGACTGGAGTGAACATTTAAAGTAATGCAATTAAGTACACTTGAGTAGGGGATGTTGAACTGATCTGCCTGTTGTTTTTGCAAAATAACAGTTAGCCCTTCGCGCTCTTGGAAAGTACCTATTGGCTCTAGTGAACTTAGCTTTTGCCTATCTGCTTTCGTTAGAGAGGCAAAGATGAATTCCTTTTCAGATAGAACAGGATCCATTGAAGCTATTAATTTAGTTAGATTTGTTTCACCCGACATTTTATATCTTTCCTTTATGGTTATATTCAGACATTTTTAAACCAGCCACAGCACCAAAAATCAGGAAAAAGCAGAGTAATCGTTGGGTTGAAAGAGGCTGATTAAAGAAATAGTGATTGATGATTGAAATAGATGATGCATCAACAGCTAGCCATATCAGGTAAGCATGACTAATAGGTATATCTTTAGCTTTAGCTGCAATTGAAAATAACACTAAGCTCAGTAGCATTGAGAAAACAGCAACAGCTAAGTAGGGGATTTTTGTCAATGAATTTGACTTTTGAATACCGACTAACCAGCCAGCTTCTAGAAATCCTGCATTGAACAAGATAAACCAAGACATGTATCTACACTCTATTTATGGGGCCGTCCCCAAATAAACCTAGAGCGGTGAGGTCGTCCTCACTTCAATACTGATGTAGGAGCATAATCCTAGCAGTAAACTAGCCGATAGGGAATTACAACTTAAATTATGTGTAATTCATTGGTTACAAAGGATTTTTGTTTGTCAGGTGTAACTGGTGGGCGCAGCTATACTTTGTGCTGAAATAAATAGTGTGATGTCAAAGCTGCTAAACCGACAAAACTTAGAAGTCAAAAGCATCTATTTGCAAATCAATCTGCAAGTTGTAATAAAGCGTATATTCAACATTGCATTAGTTGATGTTTTAATTAAAACGAATAGGCTGAAAATTTTCAGTCTACTCGCTGTTGTTATTAAATCCTTTCATGAAAAGTTGAGGCTGTAAAAGTAATTGTGTAACTGCTCATAATCTATAACCTATCCAAAAGGTATAATTATGAGCAACTTAATG
>JABSQZ010000042.1 GCA_013215505.1 Oceanospirillaceae bacterium | reverse complement strand
GCCGACATAGCTCAGTTGGTAGAGCAACTGACTTGTAATCAGTAGGTCCCGAGTTCGACTCTTGGTGTCGGCACCATCGACGAAGTGAAATTAAATTGCTGGTGGGGTTCCCGAGTGGCCAAAGGGATCAGACTGTAAATCTGACGCGAAAGCTTCGGTGGTTCGAATCCACCTCCCACCACCATTTAATTAACTGTATGCGGGTATGGTATAGTGGCTATTACCTCAGCCTTCCAAGCTGATGAGGTGGGTTCGATTCCCACTACCCGCTCCAAATTTAGCCTAGGTGTTGTAGATTCCTTGGCTTTGGCGGAGACAGATTTCGCTCATGTAGCTCAGGGGTAGAGCACACCCTTGGTAAGGGTGAGGTCGGCGGTTCAATTCCGCCCATGAGCTCCAGAATTAAAGTGAGGGTAGATGTAGTAATATATCTGCCCTTTGTTGTATGTGATACAAACTAACAGTTGAGATAGAGCAATGGCTAAGCAAGCATTTGAACGTAACCTGCCTCACGTTAACGTTGGTACTATTGGCCACGTTGACCACGGCAAAACAACTTTAACAGCTGCACTTACACGTGTATGTGCTGAAGTATACGGCGGCGAAGCCGTTGCTTTCGATGGTATCGATAACGCTCCTGAAGAGCGTGAACGCGGTATCACAATCTCAACTTCACACGTTGAATACAATTCATCTGTTCGTCACTATGCACACGTTGATTGCCCGGGACACGCCGATTATGTTAAAAACATGATCACTGGTGCTGCGCAAATGGACGGTGCTATCTTGGTATGTGGCGCGACTGATGGCCCAATGCCACAAACACGTGAGCACATCCTGCTTTCACGTCAAGTTGGTGTTCCATTCATCGTTGTTTTCCTAAACAAAGCTGATCTTCTTGCTGAAGATTGTGACGGCGTTGGTACTGAAGAGTACGACGAGATGTTAGAGCTAGTTGAAATGGAAATTCGTGAGTTGTTAGATCAGTACGATTTCCCTGGTGACGACACTCCAATCATTGCTGGTTCTGCGCTTATGGCACTGAACGGCGAAGATGAAAACGAATTGGGTACAACAGCTGTTAGAAAGCTTATTGAAGCTCTTGATAGCTACATTCCATTACCAGAGCGTGCCATCGATCAGCCATTCCTTATGCCTATCGAAGACGTATTCTCTATCTCTGGTCGTGGTACTGTTGTCACAGGTCGTGTTGAGCGCGGTATCGTTAATACTGGATCTGAAGTTGAGATCGTCGGTGTTAAAGAGACAGTTAAGACCACTTGTACCGGTGTTGAAATGTTCCGTAAGCTGCTTGACGAAGGTCGTGCTGGTGAGAACATTGGTGCACTACTACGTGGTACTAAGCGCGAAGACGTTGAGCGTGGTCAAGTACTGGCAGCTCCTGGTTCTATCACTCCGCACACAGGCTTCGAAGGTGAAGTTTATGTATTGAGTAAAGACGAAGGTGGTCGTCACACTCCTTTCTTCAAAGGATACCGTCCACAGTTCTTCTTCCGTACTACAGACATCACTGGTGATGTAACTCTTCCTGAAGGCGTTGAAATGGTTATGCCAGGCGACAACGTTAAGATGGTTGTAGACTTGATCAACCCAATCGCGATGGAAGAAGGTTTACGCTTCGCTATCCGTGAAGGTGGTCGTACTGTTGGTGCTGGTGTTGTATCAAAAATAACTAAGTAATTAGTTATTTAGCTTGTCAAATGACAGGGGTGTGAGTACAATACGCATCCTTGTTTTTAGTAGGTCAGTGGCTCAATTGGCAGAGCAGCGGTCTCCAAAACCGCAGGTTGTGGGTTCGAGTCCCTCCTGGCCTGCCATTCTTATTCAAGAATGGCATCTGAGAACAAATTGTGTAGATAGCATCGAAATATAAATTATCACCATTGTAGAGGCATAAGACGTGAGTTCAAAGATTGAAAGTAGTAGCTCTAAACTCGACAGTTTGAAATGGTTGGTAATTGTGTCGCTAGTTGCGGCGGGTGTTATCGGTAATTCGTACTACGCAGACCAATCTTTACTTTACCGTGTTATCGCTATGCTTGTCATTGCTGGTCTGGCTGGATTTATCGGCTTCCAGACGGCTAAAGGCGCGGCCTTCTTTATACATATGAAAGAGGCGAAGAACGAAATACGTAAAGTGGTTTGGCCTACTCGTCAAGAGACTGGGCAGACAACTATGATGGTTGTTGCGGTAGTAATTATTATTGGGATTCTGCTCTGGGGGTTAGATACCTTCCTTGGGTGGGTAGTCTCAAGTGTGATTGGTTAGGGCAAAAGTTATGGCGAAGAATTGGTATATTATTCATGCTTACTCTAACTACGAGAAGCGCGTAGTTGCATCTCTAAAAGATCGTATCGAAATTAACGGTATGGAAGATCTTTTTGGTGATATTTTGGTGCCTTCTGAGGAAGTAGTCGAAATAAGAGATGGCAAGAAGCGCAGGTCAGAGCGTAAGTTTTATCCGGGTTATGTGTTTGTCAATATGGAGATGAACGATGACACTTGGCAGCTTGTTAAGCATACCGACCGTGTACTAGGTTTTATAGGCGGTAAGCGAGATCAGCCAGCACCTATCACTCAGCGTGAGGCTGATGAGATGTTGTCTAGAGTTGAAAGTGGCGCTGATGTGCCTCGTCCAAAGACAGTGTTTGAGCCGGGTGAAGTTGTATTGGTAACCGATGGGCCGTTTGCTGATTTCAATGGTACTGTCGAAGAAGTAGATTACGCGAAGAATAGATTGAAAGTTGCAGTGCTTATATTTGGTCGCTCAACACCGGTCGAGCTTGAATTTGGTCAGGTTTCTAAGGCGTAACAAGAATTGTTTGACAAAGATCCCTGCCTTTATTTGAAGGTGGGGTTTCTTTGTCTTTAGAGAGTGGGAAGCCGAGAGGCGTTTGACCCAAGTAGGAGTTAGAAATGGCTAAGAAAATCTCAGCTTACATTAAGCTGCAAGTAAAGGCCGGACAGGCGAACCCTAGTCCACCAGTTGGTCCAGCACTGGGTCAGCACGGCGTTAATATCATGGAATTCTGTAAGGCGTTTAACGCTGCAACTCAAGGCAATGAGCCTGGAATGCCTATCCCTGTAGTAATTACTGTATATGCTGATCGCAGCTTTACTTTTATTACTAAAACTCCGCCAGCTTCAATTTTGTTGAAAAAAGCGTTGGGTCTTAAGAGTGGTTCAGCTCGTCCAAACACAGAGAAGGTCGGTACTGTTACCCGCGCTCAACTGGAAGAGATTGCCACCACTAAGATGGCTGACTTAACAGCAGCTGATATGGATGCAGCAGTCAGAACTATTGCTGGTTCTGCACGCAGCATGGGCATCATGGTAGAGGGTCAAGAGTAATGGCTAAGCTAACTAAGCGCTTTAAAGCAATAAATGAAAAAATTGAAGCTGGCAAGGCATATGCAATTTCCGATGCGGTAGCCATACTTTCAGAAGTATCTTCAGTTAAATTCAAAGAGTCTATCGAGATTGCAGTTAACCTGGGCGTTGACCCGCGTAAATCTGATCAAGTGGTTCGTGGCTCTACTGTTCTGCCCGGTGGAACAGGTAAAGATGTACGTGTTGCTGTGTTTGCTCAAGGCGAAAATGCTGAGAAAGCAAAAGCTGCTGGTGCGGATATCGTAGGTTTTGAAGACCTGGGTGAAGCGATTAAAGGCGGCGAAATGAACTTCGACGTTGTTATTGCTACTCCGGACGCCATGCGCGTCGTTGGTCAGTTAGGTCAAATCTTGGGTCCTCGTGGTCTGATGCCTAACCCAAAAGTGGGTACTGTAACTCCTGATGTTGTTACTGCTATTAAGAATGCTAAAGCCGGTCAGGTGCGTTTCCGTACTGATAAAAACGGTATCATTCACGCGGGGATCGGCAAAATCGATTTCTCAGCAGATACAATTAAAGGCAACATTGAAGCATTAATTGCTGAAGTGAAGAAGTTGAAGCCTGCTTCTGCCAAAGGTATTTATTTAAAGAAAGTAATTCTGTCCTCAACTATGGGTCCAGGTTTACTAATCGATCAGACGTCTTTAGACATCTAATTGATACGCTCAGCTGAATAGCTGGGGTAATGGTTTTTTGAGGGTCTTCACCCTCTGCTAGACAGAGACGAAGACCGTTAAAGACCGCAGGTGAATGCGCAAAACTTTGTTATGTGTATTCTTAATGGTGAGAGCCGGCCTGCGCAGACGGTGAGTACTGCCGTACTCGTTAACAAACCGATTTATGGTTTGTATGAATAGCCGAAAGGCTTATCTAGGAGTTTATTGTGGCATTAGGACTAGAAGATAAAAAAGCGATCGTCGCTGAAGTCCAAGAAGCTGCTCAAAATGCTGTGTCTGCTGTTATTGCGGATTCCCGTGGCGTAAGCGTTGGGGATATGACTACATTGCGTAAGCAAGCTCGTGAAAACGGTGTTTGGTTGCGTGTAGTGCGTAATACATTGGCAAAGCGTGCATTGCAAGGAACTGAATTTGAGTGTCTTACAGACTCTCTGGTTGGTCCTTCAATCATTGCATTTTCTACCGATCACCCAGGTGCCGGTGCGCGAGTTCTTAATGACTTCGCCAAGGGAAATGACAAATTTGAGCTAAAAACTGCAGCTTTTGAAGGCGCGCAGGTGGATATCGCGATGTTGGCAAGCTTGCCGACATACGACGAAGCAATCGCAATGATGATGAGAGTAATGAAAGAAGCTTCCGCTGGGAAACTTGTTCGTACTATCGCCGCTATTCGCGACCAGAAAGAAGAGCAAGCTGCTTAACTTTCACGCTATAACATTTAAGTTTAAACGAGCAGCTTTTGCTCAATTAATAGGAATATGAGTCATGTCTCTGACTAAAGAAGATATCATCAATGCAGTAGCTGAAATGTCTGTAATGGATGTTGCTGAGCTAGTATCAGCTATGGAAGAAAAATTCGGCGTATCAGCAGCTGCTGTTGCTGCACCTGCTGCAGGTGGCGAAGCCGCTGCTGCTGAGCAAACTGAATTCGACGTAATCTTAACTGGCGCTGGCGAGAAGAAAGTTAGCGCGATCAAAGCTGTTCGCGCTGCGACTGGTCTTGGTCTTAAAGATGCGAAAGCATTGGTTGACGGCATTCCTTCTACAATTAAGGAAGGCGCAAGCAAAGAAGAAGCTGAAGCTCTTAAAGCTGAACTTGAAGCCGCTGGTGCTTCTGTTGAGCTTAAGTAATTCTGCTTATGCTTGATCAGCAGATTTATTCTGTCTGATATATAAAATGGCTGGTGCCAAATGGCACCGGCCTTTTTCCGTTATTTAGTAAAGACATGTTTTAAACGTAATTTACTTGATCACATCTCTTTGCTAAATAACGGTTTGTCAGTCTAGGGGCCCCCCTTCTAGATTGCGGATCAACTTGGTGCACACGCTGGGGAAAAATTGATGGCATATACATTCACTGAGAAGAAACGCATCCGTAAAGATTTCAGCAAATTGCTGCAAGTCATGGATGTGCCTTACCTGTTGGCGATACAGTTAGACTCGTACCGTCGTTTTTTGCAGGAAGGAGTAAGCGCGGGCGATAGAAAAGAAGAAGGTCTGCACGCTGCATTTAAATCTGTATTTCCAATTGTCTCCTATTCGGGCTATGCGGCTCTTGAATATGTTGGCTATAGACTTGGGAAGCCGATTTTTGACGTTAAAGAATGTCAGCAACGCGGTATCACTTATGCAGCGCCATTGCGGGTTAAAGCACGCTTGGTTATCTATGATCGCGAATCTTCAAATAAAGCGATAAAAGATATTAAAGAGCAAGAAGTCTATATGGGCGAAATGCCTTTAATGACTGATAACGGTACCTTTGTAATCAATGGTACAGAGCGTGTTATCGTTTCTCAGTTACACAGATCTCCTGGCGTGTTCTTTGATCACGATAAGGGCAAAACTCACTCGTCGGGTAAATTACTCTATTCAGCGAGAATCATTCCCTACCGTGGATCATGGTTGGATTTTGAGTTTGATCCAAAGGACAACTTGTTTGTCCGTATCGACAGGCGTCGTAAATTGCCTGCCACTATCTTGTTGCGTGCCCTAGGTCACTCAACTCAAGATATCGTCGATATGTTCTTCGACAAGATCAACTGGACAATCAGTGAAGAGAGTATCCAAATGGAACTTTCACCTGAGCGTCTGCGTGGCGAAACTATGGCTTTTGAGATCGTTGATCCAAAAGGTCAAGTGATCGTTGAAGCGGGTCGTCGCATCACCCCACGCCTGATCAAGAAAATGGCTGAATCCGGCATGCAGTACTTAGAAGTACCGCGTGAATATTTACTGGGTAAAGGCTTGGCTACTGATATCATTGATAAAGCTACCGGTGAAATCGTTGCTCCTTGCAACGCAGAAATAACCGATGAAGTCTTAGATGCCTTAATTGCCGCTGGCGTTAAGGATATTCAGACTTTGTATTCCAACGAGTTGGACAACGGTCCGTTCATCTCTACGACTTTACGTGTTGATCCAACCCGTAGCGCGCTGGAAGCTCTGGTAGAAATTTATCGTATGATGCGCCCGGGTGAGCCACCAACTAAAGAGTCAGCAGAGACCTTGTTCCAGAACTTGTTCTTCTCTGATGACCGCTACGACATGTCTGCAGTTGGACGTATGAAGTTCAATCGTCGTCTGGGTCGTGATTCAGAAACTGGCTCTGGTGTGTTAGATAATAACGACATCTTGGACGTAATGAAGACCTTGATCGATATTCGTAACGGTAAAGGCGTTGTCGATGATATTGATCACTTAGGTAACAGACGTATTCGCTCTGTTGGTGAAATGGCCGAAAACCAGTTCCGTGTTGGTCTGGTGCGTGTAGAGCGTGCTGTACGTGAGCGTCTAAGTATGGCAGAAGCCGATAACTTGATGCCTCAAGATCTGATCAATGCTAAGCCAGTAGCTGCAGCAGTTAAAGAGTTCTTCGGTTCTAGCCAGTTGTCGCAGTTTATGGATCAGAACAACCCGCTGTCAGAAGTTACTCACAAGCGTCGTGTATCGGCTTTGGGCCCAGGTGGTCTGACCCGTGAGCGCGCCGGTTTTGAAGTTCGAGATGTGCACCCGACTCACTACGGTCGTGTTTGCCCAATCGAGACTCCTGAAGGGCCGAACATCGGTCTGATCAACTCATTGGCAACTTATGCGCGTACCAACCATTATGGTTTCCTGGAAACGCCATACCGTAAAGTTGTTGATGGTCAGGTAACTGATGATATTCAGTACTTGTCAGCGATCGAAGAGGGTCAATATATCATCGCTCAGGCGACAGCGCCTATCGACGAAAACAAGCGCTTTATCGAAGAGATGGTTACTGTGCGTCACAATGGTGAATCCACAGTGACCCCCGCTGAGAACGTAACTTACATGGATGTATCTCCACGTCAGGTTGTCTCAATAGCGGCAGCGCTAATTCCGTTCCTGGAACACGACGATGCCAACCGAGCACTGATGGGCTCGAACATGCAACGTCAAGCGGTTCCTACACTGCGCGCTGATAAGCCAGTAGTAGGTACAGGTATGGAGCGCTATGTTGCCAGAGACTCTGGTGTATGTATCCGCGCCGATCGCGGTGGTGTAGTAGTCACTGTCGATGCCGCACGTATTGTTATACGTGCTAACGATGACGAAATCAGCGCAGCTGATGCCGGTGTCGATATCTACAACTTGACTAAATACACTCGCTCTAACCAAAACACTTGTATCAACCAGAAGCCGATAGTTAGGCCTGGTGACAAAGTGCAGCGTGGCGATATTATGGCCGACGGTCCATCCATTGATATGGGTGAATTAGCGCTGGGCCAGAACATGCGCATCGCATTTATGCCATGGAATGGTTATAACTTCGAAGACTCGATTCTTATCTCTGAGCGTGTCCTTGAAGAAGATAGATTTACTACGATTCATATTTCTGAACTAACTTGTGTCGCCCGTGATACTAAGTTGGGATCTGAAGATGTCACTTGTGATATTCCCAACGTCGGCGAATCTGCACTGGCTAAATTGGACGAGTCTGGGATTGTACACATTGGTGCTGAAGTCGGTCCAGGTGATATTCTAGTCGGAAAAGTAACCCCTAAAGGTGAAACCCAGCTGACTCCGGAAGAAAAGCTACTGCGTGCCATCTTTGGCGAAAAAGCTTCCGATGTTAAAGACACTTCGCTACGTGTCAAAGGCGGAACGCGCGGTAAAGTTATCGATGTGCAAGTCTTTACCCGCGATGGTGTGACTAAGGATGAGCGTGCCGTTGCTATCGAAAGAGATGAGTTAAATGCAATCCGCAAAGACATCAATCAAGAGATGCGCATTGTTGAAAGTGCCACTTATGAACGTTTGCATGCTGTGTTGCTCGATGCCGCAGTAGAAGGTGGAGCCGGCTTATCACGCGGTGATGTCTTGACTGAAGAGCGTCTGGCTAGCCTCAATAAAGCAGATTGGTTTAAGATTCGGGTCAGTGACGAATCGGTTGCCAACCAGCTTGAGCAGGCAGAAACGCAGCTTGAAGAGAGTCGCGAAGTATTAGATAAGAAATTTGAGAACAAGAAAACCAAGTTGCAAACAGGTGATGATTTAGCACCTGGTGTTCTTAAAATTATCAAAGTATATGTGGCTACCAAGCGCTGTTTACAGCCTGGTGATAAAATGGCCGGACGTCATGGTAACAAAGGTGTTGTCTCGGTAATTATGCCGGTTGAAGACATGCCTTACGATGAAAATGGCGACACCATCGATATCGTACTGAACCCGCTGGGTGTACCTTCGCGGATGAACGTTGGTCAGATCCTCGAAACCCACATGGGTGCTGCAGCTAAAGGCCTGGGTCGCAAGATCAATGCTATGTTAGAAGTAGAGCGCGAGAAAGCGGAGACAGTCAAAGAAGTCCGCGGCTTCCTCGAGCAAGTTTACAACAGTGATTTAGATGGCTGGACTACCTCTAAGAACGAAGATTTAGACTCGTTCAGCGATGATGAGTTACTGGAGCTTGCGAAAAACCTTCGTGGTGGTGTGCCTTTGGCAACACCGGCCTTCGACGGCGCTAAAGAAGCTGAAGTTAAAGCTCTGTTGCGATTGGCAGATATGGATGATAGCGGTCAGGTAACTTTATACAACGGTCGTACAGGAGACAAATTTTCCCGTCCGGTGACTGTAGGTTACATGTACATGCTGAAATTGAACCATTTAGTTGACGATAAGATGCACGCTCGTTCAACCGGTTCATACAGCTTAGTCACTCAGCAGCCTCTTGGCGGTAAAGCACAGTTTGGTGGTCAGCGCTTCGGAGAGATGGAAGTATGGGCACTGGAAGCTTACGGTGCGGCTTATACCTTGCAGGAAATGCTGACGGTTAAATCCGATGATGTGAACGGTCGTACTAAGATGTATAAAAACATCGTAGACGGTGATCACAGAATGGAGCCGGGAATGCCCGAATCGTTCAATGTACTGGTCAAAGAGGTTCGTTCTCTTGGTATCGACATCGAGCTTGAGACCGACAAATAAGACGGCGCAATCCTGAATCAATAGGCGAGGTTTTCCTCGCCGCGAACTCCCCGCGGAGCTATAGATAATGAAAGATTTATTAAATCTATTAAAATCGCAAGGTCAGTCTGATGAATTCGACTCGATCCGCATAACTTTGGCATCGCCTGAATTGATCCGTTCTTGGTCATTCGGTGAAGTAAAAAAGCCAGAGACGATTAACTACAGAACCTTCAAGCCTGAGCGTGAAGGTCTGTTCTGTGCCAAAATTTTTGGCCCGGTAAAAGATTACGAATGCTTGTGTGGTAAATACAAGCGCATGAAGCACCGTGGTGTTATCTGTGAAAAGTGTGGCGTAGAAGTTACCTTGAGCAAAGTTCGTCGTGACCGTATGGGTCACATCGATCTGGCATCACCGGTTGCCCATATTTGGTTTCTAAAATCACTCCCGTCCCGTATCGGTTTGATGATGGATATTACCTTGCGCGATATCGAGCGAGTGCTATATTTCGAATCATTCATCGTTATCGATCCAGGTATGACGACTCTTGAGCGCTGCCAGTTATTGAATGATGAGCAGTACTACGAGGCACTTGAAGAATTTGGTGACGACTTTGACGCCCGTATGGGTGCTGAAGCAGTACAGATGCTATTAGCTGATCTGGATCTTAAAGAAGAGATCGCCCAGCTGCGTGAAGAAATTCCTGCAACAAATTCTGAGACCAAGATCAAGAAGCTTTCTAAGCGTCTAAAGTTGATGGAAGCATTCTTTAAGTCTGGCAACAAGCCAGAGTGGATGGTCTTTACTGTTCTTCCGGTACTGCCGCCAGACTTGCGTCCTCTAGTGCCACTAGATGGTGGTCGCTTCGCTACTTCAGATCTAAACGATCTGTACCGTCGCGTTATCAACCGTAACAACCGTCTTAAGCGTCTTCTGGATCTTAATGCACCAGATATCATAGTGCGCAACGAGAAGCGTATGTTGCAAGAGTCTGTCGATGCGTTAATGGATAACGGTCGTCGCGGTCGAGCTATCACCGGCTCAAATAAGCGTCCTCTGAAATCACTTGCCGATATGATCAAAGGTAAGCAGGGGCGGTTCCGTCAAAACTTACTTGGTAAGCGTGTTGACTACTCTGGACGTTCAGTAATTGTTGTTGGACCATCACTGCGTTTACAGCAATGTGGTCTGCCTAAGAAGATGGCGCTCGAGTTATTCAAACCTTTTATCTTCTCAAAGCTTGAATTACGTGGCCACGCTACGACAATTAAAGCTGCCAAGAAAATGGTTGAACGTGAGGAAGGTTTGGTTTGGGATATCCTCGACGAAGTAATCCGCGAGCATCCTATCTTGTTAAACCGTGCTCCGACACTACACAGATTAGGTATCCAGGCGTTTGAGCCGGTACTGATCGAAGGTAAAGCTATTCAATTGCATCCATTAGTATGTGCGGCCTTTAACGCCGACTTCGATGGTGACCAAATGGCTGTTCACGTGCCGCTGACTATCGAAGCTCAGTTGGAAGCGCGTGCCCTGATGATGTCGACCAACAACATATTATCCCCTGCGAATGGCGAGCCAATTATCGTTCCCTCTCAGGATGTAGTATTAGGTCTGTACTTCATGACTCGCTCACGCATCAATGCGCGTGGTGAAGGTCTGATTTTCGCCGATATAGAAGAAGTAGAACGTGCTTATGGCAGTGGACAAGTTGATTTGCAAGCCATTGTTAAAGTCAGATTACATGAAGTAATTCGCGATATCGAAGGCAATGAAACAGAATCTATTGCTGTACGTGAAACTACTGTTGGCCGGGCCATTCTTTTTGGCATAGTGCCAAAAGGTCTGCCGTTTGCAATCGTCAACCGTCCAATGAAAAAGAAAGCAATTTCGCATTTGTTGAACGAGACATACCGCCGCTGTGGCTTAAAAGATACGGTCATGTTTGCCGATAATTTGATGTACTTAGGTTTCCGTCAAGGAACCGATTCAGGTACTTCAATTGGCATCAACGATTTCGTAATCCCGGATGAAAAGCCAGCCATCATTGGTGCTGCTGCTGACGAAGTTAAAGATATCGAAAAGCAATTTTCCGATGGTCTAGTAACCCAAGGCGAAAAGTACAACAAAGTTATCGATATCTGGTCGCGTGCCAACGAAACGCTTGCGAAACGTATGATGGATAACCTGAAGAGCGATACCGTTATTGATAAAGACGGTAATGAAGTAGAGCAGGAATCATTTAATTCTATCTACATGATGGCCGATTCAGGTGCTCGTGGTAGTGCCGCTCAGATTCGTCAGTTAGCGGGTATGCGTGGTCTGATGGCTAAGCCGGATGGCTCTATCATTGAAACACCGATCACCGCGAACTTCCGTGAAGGCTTGAACGTACTTCAGTACTTCATCTCTACTCACGGTGCGCGTAAAGGTTTGGCAGATACCGCTCTTAAGACAGCAAACTCTGGTTACCTGACTCGCCGTCTGGTTGATGTTGCCCAAGATTTAGTTATTACCGAAGACGACTGTGGCACTGTTAACGGTTTGACTATCCAGCCGATGATCGAAGGCGGAGACGTTGTAGTTCCACTAAGTGAACGACTGCTTGGACGTGTTATCGGCGCCGATGTATTGGCGCCCAAGAGCGGCGATCTATTGATTGCTGCCGGTACTATGATTGATGAGACATGGGTCAGCCGTCTCGATAACGATGATAAATACTCTTCAATCGATGAAGTTATAGTAAGATCCGCGATTACTTGTCAAACTCGCTTTGGTATCTGTGCCAATTGTTATGGCCGTGACTTAGGTCGTGGACACAAAGTTGATCCGGGTGAAGCGATTGGTGTAATAGCTGCACAATCTATCGGTGAGCCGGGTACTCAGCTGACCATGCGTACTTTCCACATCGGTGGAGCGGCATCCAGAGCTGCAGCAGAAGACAGTGTACAAGTTAAAGCTGGCGGTGTTGTTAGATTACACAACATGAAGGCGGTTATTCGTCCGGATGGTTGTTTAGTAGCAACTTCACGTTCCAGTGTCTTGGGTGTTACCGATGAGCACGGCCGTGAGCGTGAGCGCTATAGGTTGCCATACGGTACTGTGCTTAAAATTAAAGACGGTGATAAGGTTCAAGCCGGCCAAGTTCTAGCTAATTGGGATCCGCACACTCACCCGATTGTTACCGAAATGGCGGGTAAGGTGCTGTTCGTTGGTCTGGAAGACGGTATTACCGTCAAGCGCCAGACGGATGACATAACCGGTTTGACCACTATTGAAATCATTGATGCTAAAGATCGTCCGCTGGCGGGTAAAGATACTCGTCCAATGATTAAGTTAGTCGATGAGCAAGGCGAAGATATTCTGCATCCGACAAGCGACTCTCCGATCCAGTATTTACTACCGGGCAAAGCTATCGTCAATTTGGTAGATGGAGCTGCGGTTGAAATTGGTGATGTATTAGCGCGAATCCCTCAAGAGGGATCGGTTAACAAAGATATTACCGGTGGTCTACCTCGTGTTGCCGATTTGTTCGAAGCGCGTAAGCCGAAGGAGTCTTCAATTCTGGCGGAAATTACCGGTGCCATTAGCTTCGGTAAGGAAACTAAAGGCAAGAAACGTCTGGTTATCACTCCGGATGAAGCCGATCCGTTTGAGTTGATGATCCACAAGTGGCGCAACTTGAATATCTTTGAAGGTGAGAATGTGCAAAAGGGCGAGGTGGTTTCTGATGGACCTACTAACCCACACGATATCTTGCGTATCTTAGGTGTTGAGCCACTGGCTGAATTCATCGTTAACGAAATTCAGGAAGTTTACCGCCTGCAGGGCGTAGTTATCAATGACAAGCACATCGAAGTAATTGTGCGTCAGATGTTGCGCAAAGTTGAAATTATCTCAGGTGGCGATTCAATGTTCATCCCTGGTGAACAGGTTGAATACGCAAGGGTTAAAGAGCGTAACGAAGAACTGGAAGCTGAAGGTAAAATTGGTGCCAGTTTCAACCGTGTACTGCTAGGTATTACTAAAGCATCACTGGCAACAGACTCATTCATCTCTGCGGCTTCCTTCCAGGAGACCACCAGAGTACTGACTGAAGGTGCTGTTAACGGTAAGCAAGACTTCTTGCGCGGACTGAAAGAAAACGTAGTGGTAGGCCGTCTGATTCCCGCGGGAACCGGATTGGCGTATCACGCTGAACGCAAGCGCAAACGTGGGCTTGCTAAAGGAACAGACACAGTAAGTGCTGAAGAAGTGCAAGCAGCACTGACAGCAGCGCTTAATGCGTCGATGTCAAACAATGATTAATTTTTAGTCATTGTTTGACCTTGGGCGGTATTCTCTAGTAGAATACGCGCCCAGAATAAAGTTGACGTTCTCGTTTTGAGATCGGAGCTTTTCCAGCTTAAAGGTTGTCATTATGCAATGGCGATCTTTTAGTTTTTTTGTATGCGTGAAAAATATTAACGTGAAAAGTGGAGTTTGCTTAAATGGCAACAATTAACCAATTGGTTCGTAAGCCACGTAAACGCAAAGTACAAAAAAGTGACGTTCCAGCCCTACAGGCTTGTCCACAACGTCGTGGTGTTTGTACTCGTGTTTACACTACTACCCCGAAGAAGCCGAACTCGGCCCTTCGTAAAGTTTGCCGTGTTCGTTTGACTAACGGCTTCGAAGTGACATCCTACATTGGTGGTGAAGGTCACAACTTACAAGAGCATAGTGTTGTACTTATCCGTGGCGGTCGTGTTAAAGATTTGCCGGGTGTACGTTACCACACAGTTCGTGGCGCATTAGATTGTGCTGGTGTAAGTGACCGTAGACAGGGCCGTTCTAAGTACGGTGCAAAACGTCCTAAGTCTTAAACTGTATTCGGATAACTG
Organism: Oceanospirillaceae bacterium; assembly: GCA_013215505.1. Taxonomy (GTDB): domain Bacteria; phylum Pseudomonadota; class Gammaproteobacteria; order Pseudomonadales; family Balneatricaceae; genus Rs1. The sequence goes on along the minus strand of JABSQZ010000042.1, from coordinate 2,818 downwards.
CTCGACTTTATTAGTTGGCCAGCTGTCCGCACTCGGTAAGAGTAAGGTCAGATAGATATTCTATCTGAAGTTCCTGAAGACCTTTTATATTTAATGAGGGCTTATCATGCCTAGAAGACGCGTCGCTGCAAAGCGCATTATATTACCAGATCCTAAATTCGGAAATATGGTATTAGCTAAATTTATCAACCACGTAATGGTTAGCGGTAAGAAATCTGTCGCTGAACGTATCGTGTACGGAGCCTTAGAGACTGTTGCTGAGCGCTCAAGCAAAGATCCACTAGAGCTTTTCGAAAAAGCTTTGGAAGGCATCCAACCTTCAGTCGAAGTTAAGTCGCGCCGTGTAGGCGGAGCAACTTACCAGGTACCTGTAGAAGTACGTCCATCACGTCGTAATGCTCTGGCCATGAGATGGTTAGTTGACTACTCGCGTAAGCGCGGTGAAAAGTCAATGGCTCTACGTCTAGCTGGCGAAATCTTAGATGCTGCTGAAGGCCGTGGTGCTGCTGTTAAGAAACGTGAAGACGTGCATCGCATGGCTGAAGCAAACAAAGCGTTTGCTCACTACCGTTTCTAAACAACTGCCTATAGAGGATTGAGTCGTGGCTCGTAAAACACCTATTGCCCAGTACCGTAACATTGGTATCTGTGCTCACGTGGATGCCGGTAAGACAACTACTACAGAAAGAGTATTGTTTTATACCGGTATGTCACACAAAATCGGTGAAGTACACGACGGTGCCGCTACCATGGACTGGATGGAGCAAGAGCAAGAGCGTGGTATTACTATCACCTCTGCTGCTACTACCTGTTTCTGGAGCGGCATGGATAAGCAGGCAGAGCTGCACCGCATCAACATAATTGATACTCCTGGCCACGTTGACTTCACCATTGAAGTCGAACGCTCGCTCAGGGTATTAGATGGTGCGGTGGTTGTGCTCTGCGCTTCATCCGGCGTACAGCCTCAAACTGAGACTGTATGGCGTCAAGCGAATCGCTACGAAGTACCACGTATGGTGTTTGTCAATAAGATGGACCGTGCGGGTGCCGATTTCTATATGGTCGCAGACCAACTAAAAAAACGTTTAGGTGCCAATGTAGTACCTATCAATATCCCAATTGGCGCCGAGGAAGAATTCAGCGGAGTCATAGATCTGATCCAGATGAAGGCGATCAGATGGAACGAGGCAGACCAGGGCATGACCTATGAGTTGGAAGAAATTCCCGCTGATATGTTAGCTAAGGCTGAAGAGTACCGTGAGCAATTGATAGAGACTGCAGCAGAGGCTAATGAAGAATTAATGGACAAATACCTTGAAGAAGGTGAATTGTCGGTTGATGAGATCAAGAGCGCACTGCGTAGCCTGACGATAGCCAACGAAATTGTATTAATGCAATGCGGTTCAGCCTTTAAAAATAAAGGCGTTCAGGCAATGCTTGATGCTGTAATTGATTACATGCCATCCCCCGTGGATGTCAAAGCCATTGAAGGTGTAGTCGAGAATGAAGGTGATACACCTGAATCGCGCCTCGCTGATGATGATGCACCCTTTGCAGCCTTGGCTTTTAAAATAGCCACAGACCCTTTCGTCGGTACATTGACTTTTGTACGTGTTTATTCCGGAACTCTGGAAAGCGGCACAGCAGTGATGAACTCTGTAAAGCAAAAACGCGAGCGTGTTGGCCGTATGGTCCAAATGCACGCTAATGATCGTGAAGAGATTAAAGAAGTACGCGCGGGAGACATCGCTGCTCTTATCGGCTTAAAAGATGTGACTACAGGGGATACCTTGTGTGACATGAAAAAGCAGATAGTATTAGAGCGCATGGAATTCCCGGAGCCGGTAATCTCAGTAGCGGTTGAGCCAAGGTCTCAGGCCGACCAAGATAAGATGGGCATAGCACTGGGTAAATTGGCCCAGGAAGATCCCTCTTTTCGAGTCGAGACAGACCCTGAAACCGGACAGACGATTATCTCAGGTATGGGTGAACTTCACCTGGATATCTTGGTTGAGAGAATGCGTCGCGAGTTCAGTGTCGAAGCAAATATCGGTAAACCGCAAGTTGCCTACCGTGAAAAGATCAGAAAACCTATTGTGGCAAACCATAAGTTTGTTCGTCAGTCAGGTGGTCGCGGTCAATACGGTCACGTCGTTATAGAATTTAGTCCATCAGATACTGAAGGACTTGAGTTTATCAACGAAGTTGTCGGTGGAGCTATTCCCAAGGAATTCATCCCGGCAATAGAAAAGGGCATCGAAGAGCAAATGAAAAATGGTGTGATTGCTGGGTACCCGTTAATGGGTCTTAAAGCACGCCTTTATGATGGCTCTTTCCACGACGTCGATTCCAACGAAATGGCGTTTAAAATTGCGGCTTCTCAGGCGTTGAAAATCTTCGCTCAAGAAGCAGATCCCTGCCTGCTAGAACCTATGATGAAGGTCGAAGTGGTAACACCTGAAGACTACATGGGTGATGTCATGGGCGACCTTAACCGTCGTCGCGGCCTAGTACAGGGCATGGAAGATACAACATCGGGCAAAATCATCAATGCGATGGTACCACTCGGTGAAATGTTTGGTTATGCAACTGATCTGCGATCAGCCAGTCAGGGCCGGGCAACTTACACGATGGAGTTCGACGATTATGCCGAAGCTCCTACAAAAATCGCCAATGCGGTGATGAGAGTTTACTAAACTAATTTAGTGACTTTAATAATTTAATTTAGAGGAATAAGGTCGTGGCTAAGCAAGCATTTGAACGTAACCTGCCTCACGTTAACGTTGGTACTATTGGCCACGTTGACCACGGCAAAACA
>JABSQZ010000041.1 GCA_013215505.1 Oceanospirillaceae bacterium | reverse complement strand
AAAGCTCTAGAAGTTGATGTATCCGGGAAAATGACGCCAATACACAGGATTTTGTGTTTTTACACAGTCTGGGCCAATAGCTGCCATTTTCAAAGCCCGAGTAAAATAATCTTTGTATACCTAAAAATATATTTATGCACTTGTATATTTTTCTTTATACAGCTTTATTCCCGTATGAATTTCTAGCGAATAAGCGTGTGTCACTTATGTTGTGCATCTAGGTGTTTAGCGGGAGAATGTAAAAAGTGTTTCCAAATTTATGCTTTGAAGTAAAACGCTCAATTTTTGAACGTTTAACTAACTATTTTTCAATTAATTTTGTTGTTTAATTCAAGCCTGAGAGTTCTTGAATTATCTGCTCTAAACGAGGTAAATTTTTATATCCTTCGCGCAACAATCTATAACGCTTGTTAACTAAAAGCGTTGGAGTATTGGTGATTTTATGTTTAATCGTATATTGTTTTGCCTTTCTCATTTGAACGTCAATCGAAAAAGAATTGGCAATATCATCATAGGCTTTTTCGGTGGCACCTAAAGAAACAAAAAAGGCTTTCATTTCAGACTCATTGTTAAAAGGCTTTTTCTCAACATGGATACGATGAAATATCTTAGCGTGACTTTTATCTAATAGTCCCAGTTTTTCGCCTAAATAATAAGCCTTAACATAGATTTCCCAGGCAGGTCTGAATTCAACAGGCACTGCTCTGAATTTCAAGCCAGGATTGTTCGTTTTAAGGTTATTAATAAACTCCTCCGAACGGTAACATGCAGCACAGGCATAGTTAAAGAATTCTTCGAGCAACGGCCCAGAATCAGTTTTTGGTGCCGTAATCTCGTAATCTCTGCCAACTTCAGCTGAAGTTTGTGCTAATGAACTAGCTGAGAAGGTTAAAGTCGAAATCGTTATTGCTAATAACTTAAAAAATTTTGTCATATGTTATTATTCCTTGCGTCAGGGATCAGGGATCAGGGATCAGGGATCAGGGAATTTCATCATCTGTGATCCCTTCCCCAAATGACGGTATTATCAATATCGTATGATGATATTAAAGTTTCATCATTAAATCCAATTACAAAGGTAATATTAACTATTTTTATCGTGTCTCCCCTATTCAATGCTGTAATAGGGCGTAATCCTAAGGTAGTAGCGTTGCGACACAAATGCCATTTTCCTCATAACAATAAGGTATCTTTCTACTCATGATATCTCTGATCAGCTCTCCTGCATTCATATTCGACCTTTTCATATAGGTCAACTTTTATTACGTCGACTCTAATATGTAATAAAGCTCTGGCACAAACCGTTAAGGAAAGTCCGATTAAGTCCCACTGCATGTGATAATTCAACCCTACCTAAATTTAATGAGTTTAGGTAGGGAACTATAGTTATCATTTATCGATAGTGAATATCGACATAAATGTCGCTACTTACACTCAATAAGAAGCTTTAGTAATTAGGGCGATATTTATGAGATACGAATCTTTTATCCTACTTATACTATGGCAAGATATTGTATTTTTTAAAAAGTTAGATATAGTCCCTTATATGATATTTTTTATTAGGGAGATTAAAGGAATAAAATATGATGCTTGGCTGAGGCAGCATGTGAATGCGGTAATAAAACGTTTGAGAGTTATCCCTGATTATATAGTTAGAATTCGAAACATATAAAAAATATGTTCTTGCTTAAATTAACATGAATTTAAGCTTATAAAATCTAAAAGGATAGAGATGAAAACACTATTAAAACTGGCCACATTCACTGTGGCAATATCTTCAGCTAGCGTAGCCTATGCGGAATCAGATGTATGCATAACGTTTACTAATACTCGGATATGACGGCTAAAATATGGGCCTATGATGTAAGAGATACGGTTCAGTTTGTCACGTTGCTTCCTTCCCCCGCATTAATTTGGCCTGGCGAGAAAAAAAGACATGTTTTAAAACTGGCTACCCTAGCGATGGGTTAGATATTTTTAGGACTATTAAAGGTAGTAGAGTGTACATAGGCGTTCTCAAAGGAGGTTCAGTAATACTGGATTGAACAACCTTCATCGAGGTTCTAAGGTCAAAAAACCAAACTCTTAACCTTAACAAAGAGCGACGAGAGGCTACTTATGGTAGTCACTTCGCCAAGTTAGTTACCCGTTATCCACACCATGGGACACTATTTCAATTAACGGATCACTTTCTGGACAACGGCCAATAACCGCTCGGGCTTAGAGCATTGGTAGAATAAAACGTCGTTTTTTATATCGTACCTAAAAATAATTTATTATTTCAATCAAATAGGTATTCGGACAGTACTACTTTTTTATGGCACATATATGAAAGGTGAACTATGAAGTTTCTTCTCAACCACATCCGTTTAATTCTATTATTTATTGCGTTATTTGCCGTCACAGGTTGCAGCACTAAAACTGCAATTAAACACACTGCTACAGAGAATTTCAATGGAATTCACATTTATTCGACTACCTCTGACATGCAGTCTTCGTTCTTGAAAGATAGAAGCTCTAACGAGCACTTTTGTGACGCACGTGCTTCTGATGTCGCCGATTCTGAAAGTGAAGGCTTTGGTCTTTCAGCTGCTTTCATTGACCAACAAGAGAGCTTTGGTGAAAGTTCATCACATGGAGCCATTACTCTTGGTGGACGAAGTCCTGCTGTTCTTATCACCCGTGAAGTGATGTATCGCACCTGTGAAATGATAATGAATTTAAATTTGGATAAAGAAGAAGCGCTCGACCTTTATATGAAGACTTTAAATTTAATATCAGTTGTTGTTAAAAATGATGCGAATAACGGATCCGCTTCAATCTCTGGCTCAGCACAAGAACAAAATGTTTATCTGATAGAAAGCAAAGAACCAACAGGTGATGCCGATTGATGTGGCTTAATAATCTTTTACAGAAAATGGCATAAAGTAATCGGAGATGCGACGCTAGCAGATGCCATTTAGACCGATTATTACAAAGTAGTCACAAGCTCAAAATAAGATGAGCAAAACATTGAGTGAAATATCGGAATCCGATCACTTAAATACAAAAATCAAACCCGTCAGGTTAGAAATTAAAGTGATTGAATAAAATCGGTACAGGTGATCAGATAAACCATAACCCGCACTCAATCGCTATTTCAACAGTGAATGGCATTGTTCAAGGCAGTGCTTGCTTAAGTTATTTAAACTTTGAAGCAGTTTTTCTCAAAGTATTTCATTCCTGCTAATATGGCTGAAATATAAAATTATTTAAAGGTTATCATATGTTACGTATTGTATTACCTATATTTGCGACTGTCTTTGTCCTAAGCCTTGGAACTCTCCATTACTTTAATAATTTTTATGCCAATAAAGCAATGCAAAATGATGCAGAGCAGCTACTTTATCAGTTTCATGATGCCTTGCTGGAAGCCCACCAGATATTAGCTGAATTGCCGAACCCTACTGAATTTCAATGTAATGAATCAACTAGGAAGCAATTATCAAAATACAGCTTTGAAAGCCCAGCGATCCGCCTGTTAGGTGTCATGCATGGCAAAGAGCAGCAATGTGCAAGTGAGTCTATGCATATTGATTTAGATCATTATCAACAACGTATTATGGGTGGGGATATACATAATATTAAGAGTGATTACTATTTGGCATCTGCTGGCCTTGGAGATAAAGGGGATGATTTATTAATGATCCGCTCCCATGATGATAGTCGTTATTTTGTCAGTTTGGACCCATTTATGGTTAATCACCTTGTGGAGTTTGCCTGTGTTGACTGTCTAGCTTATGATTTTGTTATTGCAGGAGAACCAGAATTATTATTTAGAGGTCAGGATATTGTTGGTGAGAGCCACATCGAGTATCGCAGTGCCCGTCAAGAAGGTATTTTCGATGTAAATCTGCATCTTAGAGGAACTAAAGAATTTTATAACTACTACCAAGAACTAAGCATGGTAACAACAATTATTTTTGCTTTAATTGTTGCCAGCCTTATAGCACTCTTGTCTTATCGTTTATTGGCAATACGACAATCAATGGAGCGAGTTATGCTAGATGCGCTCAAGTTCAGCGAGTTCGTGCCTTTTTATCAACCCATTGTCGATAGCCGAAATGGCGAGCTGGTTGGAGCTGAAGTACTAGTACGTTGGAAGCGTAAAGATGGCAGTATCGTTCCACCTTATCAGTTTGTCCCTTATGCAGAGGATAGCGGTTTAATCATTGAAATCACTGAGCAGTTAATTGATAAGGTTGTTAAGGACTTGATGCAGTTTGGCTGGAATAACACTAATAAATTTGCAAGTGTCAATATAGTGCCTGAACACCTAGAGTCAAAACGATTTTTTAATTATTTATGTAAGTGTTGTAAGCTAAACGGCTTGCCCCCGAAAAATATTTCTCTGGAGATTACCGAGCGTCTTCAAATTGACGATTTAGCTGTGGCAGGTAAAACGCTCGAAGCATTCTATGACTTAGGTATGTCGTTAAAGTTAGATGATGCAGGAACAGGTTATGGTGGTTTTTCCTATATACAAGAGTTAGGTGTCAGCACATTAAAAATAGACAAAATGTTTGTAGACACAATCAATAGTACTGATGTTAAACACTCGGTTTTGGGTTCCATTATATCTTTCGCCCAATCTTCTGACCTAGGCACTATTGCTGAAGGAGTAGAAGATGAATCACAGGTAGAGTATTTAAAAGAACAGGGTGTATACCTGATTCAAGGTTATGTATATGCTAAGCCCATGTCAGCTAATGATCTTATGACTTGGATGAAGGTTCATAATAGTGGGTAACCGGCTAGCAAAAAAACATAAGTTCCCCCTGTTCAAGTCTGAGTTCATGACTTTAAATTGCTGAGCAAGTACCGCATTCTTTGGAACCATCGAACTTAAGGTCGGGGTTGAGCTCATAGGTGTTGTCAGCTTATCAAATTTGGATGTAAAAAAGGATAGCTTTACTATTTTTGCTGAATTGTTGGATAAAACGACCAGCCACAAATACGCCCTGTTTGCGTAGTTTATTACTGTTTCTATGTTGACCATGCGCTGGTTGTTCAACAACGTAATTGTTGACTGCTTATACAGTCACTTCCCCAACATGGTTTTTAATATCGTCTGTTCTTCGACTATTATGGATTAAATTATTAATACCATCTGGTTATATTAGTTGCAGATAGCGATATTTATGATCTGATGAATTACCAAATTGTTGTCTTTATTTCAAAATTCAGCATGAATGAGCTTAATAATAGAATGACCTCAGCGTGGCAGGCTGCTGAGTGATCAGTCCCCAATTTTCTAGATGCTTATTTAGTTCCGAAAACACCTTTCACCAGGGTCGTTAAAATGTCTGCAATGTGTCAGGACCAGAAATTGTATCCTTGAAGGGCATGGGTAGCAATTGTAGTGGTATTTAGATACTGATTGGAATTAGTTTGATGCCCCCTAATAAGGGGCATAGATGACCTTGTGCAGGTAAGCAATGCCCCCAACTACGACCTAACGGGAGATAAAGCTTAACCCGTTGATCCAACTTAAAACCAGAAAAGGGCTTACTCATTAGAGTATGCCCTTTAGTTGACTATCAATGATTAATAGTCGGTTTGCCCTCGATAATACCGGGCGATAGCAGCCTGTTAGATAGCTACAATGTTTTCAGCTTGTGGGCCTTTCTGGCCTTGACCTAACACAAATTCAACCCGCTGACCTTCAGCCAGAGTTTTAAATCCGTCGCCGGCAATCGCTGAAAAGTGTGCGAAAACATCTGGGCCAGACTCCTGTTCGATGAAACCAAAACCTTTAGTTTCGTTGAACCATTTGACCGTACCAGTAGTTGTATTAGACATAATAATATCCTGTATTTTTAAATAAGTAAGTGCGCCTATTAAGGCATTTGTATGATGTATCTGACTGAAATTTTGTAACACTTGGAAACTACAGGACGAGAAATTACGTAATGGAGACTTCAAACAAGAGACTTTCTTTCTAGCTGCGGGCACTATATAGAAGCTGCTCACTGCGGTCAAATTATTTGTATACTTTTTGATCAATTAAGTTTGTCCGGTGAAATACCTGAACAGACTGCTGGCGGACAATGCATTTAAAACAATCTATGCAGAAGGCAGAAAGAGTTAGCTGTTAAAGCGCTTTAAGTAAATGATAAAGCGGTCATTTTTCTGACCGCAGCGACTAATTCTGTCAGTATTTTATAATATAGCCCTAGCCTGAGTTTTTAAGATTAGAAACCAGAGCGAGACAACAGTCTATATCATCACGGACATTATAGGTTTTGTAGCGGGGTTGATGATGGAAATTATGCCGGCTGTTTAATCATTACCGTTTTTTTCTATCCAGGCTATGCTTCGAACTGACTCCTTGAATCGTCATGGCGTGCCTGTTCTCAATATTCATGTCCTCTGTATAGCTGCCTTTATCCATCTGTTTTCAAGCAAAAAATTGTACAGCTTCTATACTTTTGGTGGACTCAATCACTTTTGTCAAATAAGCAAACTTTGAATTAATACCTGGAAAAATTTATGTGTTTAACTATCAGGGTTAAAAAAATAATCAGAATCATTGAATTCACACTGATATTTACATCAGTTGTTATTATTTTGCCTGTTAATGCCGCTGATTATAAACTTGCTGAAGAAGCTTATGCAGCGAAAGATAACACAACGGCACTCAAAGAATTTCTGCCTCTAGCAGCGCAGGGTCGGCAAAAGGCACAATATAGCCTCGGGATGATCTACAAAAACGGTCTAGGTGTTACTCGGAATTATAAGCAAGCGGTTAAGTGGTACACCCTTGCCGCCGAACAGGGGCATGCATCAGCGCAATACAACCTCGGATTAATGTACGTTACCGGTCTGGGCGTTGCTCAGGATGATGTGCAAGCGGGTAAGTGGTACACCCTTGCTGCTGAACAGGGACATGCTAAGGCCCAAATACTTCTAGGATTGATGTACAAATACGGTCAGGGAGTCACTAAAGACCCTACCCAGGCGGTTAAGTGGTTTAAGCTGGCGGCTGAACAAGGCTATGCTGCAGGGCAAACTGATATTGGTTTGATGTACGAGTCCGGTGAAGGTGTTACTCAGGATTATACCCAAGCGGTCAAGTGGTATAACCTGGCAGCACAACAAGGCGATCTTGAAGCGCAAAGCAGACTCGCAGATATGTACACTCAAGGTCGAGGTGTTGCTGAGGATTATAAGCAAGCCGTTAAATGGTACCTCCTCGCTGCCGAGAAAGGACATGCTTTAGCGCAAAGTAGACTCGCAGAGTTGTACACTAAAGGTCAAGGTGTTCCCCTGGACTATGTACTTGCACATATGTGGGCTAATATTGCTGCTGCTAATGGTCATTCATCTGAGTTTCGTGATGCTTTAGCGATGAAAATGACTCCTGCTCAATTGCTTAAGGCGCAGCGAAAAGCCGATGAATGGCTAGCCAAACACCGCAAATAATGCCGCTGGCTCAGGACTGATCTTGTACAGCAAATCTCTGATATGTGTCAACTTCCAACTTCCAGTTTAGGACTGCAAAAAAAAGACCAGCAATGCTGGCCTTCAATGTCGTTCTACATATTCGGGTAATTGGGGCCGCCACCACCCTCTGGGGTAACCCAGGTGATATTTTGCGCCGGGTCTTTAATGTCGCAAGTTTTGCAGTGGACGCAGTTTTGCGAATTGATCTGGAATATTTTTTGTCCCTCTTGCTCGATGATCTCGTACACCCCGGCAGGGCAATAGCGCTGCGCCGGCTCTGCATATTTAGCTAAGTTCTCACCCATAGGAATACTGATATCAGTCAGTTTCAGGTGACAGGGCTGGTTTTCCTCGTGGTTGGTATTGGATAAAAACACCGATGAGGGTTTATCGAAGCTCAATACTCCATCGGGTTTGGGGTAGTCGATCATCGGGCATTCACTGGCGAGTTTTAGCTGCGCATAGTCAGGGTTGTTATCGTGCAGAGTCACCGGAATCGGGAAAATATTTTGGTCGATAAAGTTAAAACCGCCGCCGACGATAGTGCCATATTTGTGTAGCGCAGGGCCGAAGTTACGGCTCTTATACAGCTCATCATAAATCCAGGACTTTTTAAAGTTACTGGCGTAATCCGTCAGATCATTACCACCTTGGTCGTCTTTGCTGAACGCGGCGAACAAAGTTTCTGCGGCGATCATGCCGGATTTCATGGCGGTGTGAGTGCCTTTGATCTTAGAGAAGTTCAAGGTTCCCGCATCACAGCCCAGCAATAGTGCGCCTGGCATGGACATTTTCGGAAGTGAGTTGAGGCCACCTTTGGTCAGGGCTCGCGCACCATAAGAGACTCTTTTTCCGCCGGCTAGGTACTGCGACATCAAAGGGTGGTGCTTTAAGCGTTGAAACTCATCAAAAGGGCTGAGATGCGGGTTGCTATAACTTAAGTCGGTGATTAAGCCTACGACCACCTGATTGTTTTCCAAGTGGTAGAGGAAAAATCCGCCGCTGGCTTTGCCCAGTGGCCACCCGGCACCGTGTACGACAAGACCCGGTTGGTGCCTTTGCGGCTCTATGTCCCAAAGCTCTTTAATACCTATGCCGTAGTGTTGTACGTCGCAATCGGCATCCAGCTGGTATTTTTGCAACAGCTCTTTGCCTAAGTGGCCGCGAGATCCTTCGCTAAACACGGTATATTTGGCCAGCAAATCCATACCAGGCATATAGCTGTCTTTTTTCTCACCGTTTTCATCCAGTCCCATATCGCCGGTACCAATACCTGCGACGGCACCGGAATCGGAGTAGATGATATGTGAAGCGGGAAAGCCCGGGAATACTTCAACGCCAAGTTGCTCGGCCTGTTCGGCCAGCCAGCGGCTTAAATTACCGACACTGGCAATGTAATTGCCTTCGTTATGCATAGGTTTAGGCACAAAAAAGTTTGGCACTTTTAAGGCTTTTTCCGCACTTTGTAGTAAGTATATCTGGTCTTGCGTGACGGCAGTGGTCAACGGTGCTCCCTGCTCACGCCACTCGGGAAATAGCTCATCCAGGGCCCTGGGCTCTACCACCGCACCTGATAGTATATGTGCACCTACTTCTGAACCTTTTTCCACTACACAAACGGTTAGTTCACGTCCGTGCTCGTTAGCTTGTTGCATCAATCTGCAAGCAGTTGAAAGCCCAGCGGGTCCCGCGCCAACGATGACAACATCAAACTCCATCGATTCACGTTCTGTCATGTATACCTCTTATTATTATCTATTCTTATATGTTTTTTAATTGGGTAGAGATTATCACAGAATCATTCTACCCAGAATATATTTTAAGTTTAGAATATGCTTGATAGCTAAACTATTTTACTTTTATCATTATGCTCGCCTGATGTTGTGCAACCCAGGCGCTTTATCAGTGGACTTTTAGCATTCAATCACATTCACCGCTAAGCCCCCGGTAGAGGTCTCTTTATATTTACTTTGCATATCTGCACCGGTGTCACGCATGGTTTTAATCACTTTGTCTAGTGAGACAAAATGCTGACCGTCTTCATTGAGTGCCATGCGCGAGGCATTGATAGCCTTAACTGAAGCGATCGCGTTGCGTTCGATGCAGGGGATTTGTACCAGCCCGGCAATGGGGTCGCAGGTCAGTCCTAAATTGTGCTCCATGGCAATCTCTGCGGCATTTTCTACTTGCTCCGGTGTGCCGCCGGAAACTGCTGCTAGACCAGCGGCAGCCATTGCACAAGCTGAACCGACCTCTCCCTGGCAGCCTACTTCCGCACCGGAAATAGAGGCGTTATGTTTGCACAACATGCCGATAGCTGCTGCGGTGAGTAAAAATTTAACCACCCCGGATTCGCTGCCCGAGTAATAAAAGCGCACATAGTAATGCAGTACAGCAGGGATGATGCCGGCAGCTCCGTTGGTAGGGGCAGTGACTACCCGCGACCCCGCGGCATTTTCTTCGTTAACAGCCAGCGCATACAAGTTTACCCAGTCTATGGCGGCCAGTGGATCGCGAAGTGCCGCCTCTGGTCGGGAGGTGAGCTTTTTATAGAGTGCTGGAGCACGTCTTCTAACATTTAGGCCTCCAGGCAAGACTCCATCTTGGTGGCAGCCGCGTTCGACACATGCCTGCATCGCCTGCCAAATTTTCAACAGCCCCTCGCGTATTTCTGGTTCACTGCGATGGCAGGTTTCATTGGCCATCATGATCTGGCTGATCGACATTTGGTGCAGTTTACATAACGCTAACAATTGATCCATTGTGTTAAAGGGGTAGGGAAGAACTGTGTTTGTATCTGTGACGTCTGCGGCGTCTAAGGTTTTAATCTGATCTTGGTCGAGGATAAAGCCGCCGCCGATAGAAAAATACTCGCGGCTGTAGAGAATGATGCCTTGTGGGTCTTTAGCCGTAATGCGCATAGCGTTCGGATGCTGTGGCAGCGCTTGGTGTATATAGTGTAAGTCTTGCTCAGCCTGGAAATTAATGGCTTTTTTTCCGGCTATATTGAGTTGCCCACTCTGCTCTATCTGCTGCAGCCTTTGCGGCATATAGTTGGGATCAATATCCGCTGGGTGATTGCCTTCCAGGCCTAAAATAACCGCAGGTCCGGTACCGTGCCCCTTGCCAGTAGCTCCGAGTGAGCCAAACAGTTCAATGCGAAGATTTGCCGTTTTATTCAGTTCGTTGCGCTGTGATAAGTCCTCGACAAACAGTTTGGCGGCGAGCATAGGTCCTACAGTGTGAGAACTGGATGGACCGATGCCAATTTTAAATAAATCAAAAATACTGATGTTCATTAGAGTAACCATGTTGAGTAGCTACTTATCATCACATAATTTGCAATAGACTGCGTTCCCAGCAACGACTTTGAATGTCGCAAAAGGCATTCAAAGTTGCTGGCAGAGTGTGAAGTGATTTGATTGTTCAAAGTGCCCTGTTGTAGTGTTGCTGCAGGTTGTAGAGAAACTTACATCAATTTAAAGTCGAAATATACTTGTTGAATGCTGTCGGCCTCAGTCATCTTTACCACTGCTCTCCAGGTCATGTGATGACCTGCGTGTCCCGCCAGAGTGATAGTGCCGGTAAAGCTGCGGTCTTCTTGTTTACTTAGCTTTAAGAGATTGGCACCCATAAACATTTCAATGCCCTGAAAATCTATACTGACTGTCTGCGGATCGATACCTTTAAATTTCAGCCTGAAAGGCAGCGGTACAAAAGATTTTATCTGTTCACTGTCAATGCTAAGGTTAACTTCGATGCTGCCGTTGGCTGAAATACACAGTTGCTGTTTGAAATCGCACTCTATGTTAGGTATTGACTGGGTTGCTTCGCTAATTAAGGCGGGGGTCGTTTGTGTTTTGGCGAACCACCAAATGGCGCCCAGTATTAGTATTAGTGCAAATATTGATGCGAGTTTAAGTGGCAAACGGGTTGGCGATGTTGACATTTTGGTGAGATCCTTAGCTGAATCAGAAAAAATGCTAATTTACACTTTGCCTTGTTAAGGTTCAATTAAAATAGTCGCTTAGCAAGCTTTTTCGATCAGCGTCAAAGAACGGCTAAATAAATCCTCTTAAAGCATTTGAGTATGGCATAATGCCTGCTGCTAAGTGCAAACTTGGCTATAGCTAAATTAAAAAAATAACGTGTAACAGCTTTAAACCTCTAGATCACTGATACTCATCGCCAGTATCGCAGTCAGCAATTCCCGTCATCGACAATGGAGTGTCATAGGGTGCTTGCTATAAAAGTGTCTATAATAAATAGAGTTTAAATTTGTATCCTGATAGCTAGGTAAAGTATGAATCTATTAAGTCAGTTAAATCAGTCAGACCTGAATGTTTTGTTGGTCGAGTCCTCCTCCATGCAACAGACTGTCATCAGTAATAAACTAAAGGAAGAGGGGGTTACCGACATTGTCTTTGCTAAAGGTAAGTTGGAAGCATTGACCCGCATCAGTAAATATCCTCCTGATTTGATCATCTCAAACTTGCATTATGAAGATGGCACGGCCATTGAGCTGTTACATCAACTACGTAAACATGAAAAGTTCAGCGGTCTACCATTTATATTAATCTCCAGTGAGCAGCGACGCGATCAGCTGGAGATATTCAAGCAGTCGGGAATATTGGCAATATTAACTAAGCCGTTCCCGCAAGAGACATTGCAGCGTGCTTTAAAGTCGACGCTGGCATTTATTAATCAGTCTGAGTTGTACCTGGAGAACTACGACGTCAATACCTTACGGGTGGTGCTGGTTGATGACAGTAGGCTGGCACGCAAGGCGATCAGTAGGGTATTAACCAATTTGGGTCTGAATAATATCACCGAGTTTGAGGATGGTTGTTTTGCGATTGATTATTTAAAGGAAAACGAAGTCGATTTGGTGGTGACCGATTATAATATGCCTGAGACTAACGGCATCGAGTTGACTCAGTATATGCGTAGCTCAGCTGAGCACGCGCATGTGCCCGTTTTGATGGTGACATCGGAAGCTAAAGACAGTCATTTGGAAAAGGTCCGTGAAGCGGGTGTTAATGCTATCTTAGACAAGCCATTTGATACCACTAATATCAAAGCTATCTTGTTTAAAATGTTTCAGGATTAAGCAGTAGCTTAAATTTCTGGCACAGTGACAGTGTTTTAACTGCTGTCATTATGCCAGCTCTACAGTACTACCCTACCTAATTAAATCATTGTTTAACATGCCGTTGTTATAAATTTGAACTTTGGCTTTTAAACGCTCCAGCATTTGCGACTGATGAGTGTTGATCCCGTTAGCTTCTGATGTCTTAGCTTTAAATTCAATACGCTGAAAATCTTTGCTGGCAAGTAAAGTCGCACTCTGGGTAACTAACACATATTGGTCCGACTCGACAAAAAACGCCTCACCTGCTGTCTGGGCTAATAAACTGTGGCCAAAAGGTAATAGCTGACCCCGATATTTCTCACTTAATCCCAGATAATCTAATACAGTGATCGGCAAGTCGGTATGCTGTGCCACTTTATTGCTATCGCCAACCGGGATCTTACCGCTGGGGCTGTACAGCATAATGGGAACACGGTGGCGGCCGGTGGCAGATTGAAAATTGGGGTTGTCACTGAGCGAGGTGTGATCCGCGGTGATTATAAATAAGGTATTGTTATACCAGGGCATTTTTTTTGCAGTGGCAAAAAATTTGCGCAGCGCCATATCGGTATAACCAATAGTCGAATGTATCTTCAGGGTTCCCCTGGGGAAGTCCCCTTGATACTGCTCTGGGATTGAATAGGGATTGTGTGAACTGATAGTGAAAACGCCGGCGACAAATGGCTGCTCGACGCTATTTAAAGTGTTGGCCATGTGCTGTAAAAAGGGCTCGTCGTAAATGCCCCATTTACCGTCGAAATCACTTTCATCGGGGTATTCATTACGGCCTAAATAATTTTCAAAGCCAAAGCGTTTGCTCATCGTATCGATATGCATACTGCCATTCTTGGCTCCGTGAAAAAACCAGGATTGATAATCTTCACGGCGCAGTACTTGAGCGATGCCCGAGACGTTGTTACCCAGGTAGCCAGATGTGATAAAAGCTTCCTGCATTAACGTCGGTAACCCGGCGAGTATTGCCGGTAAGGCGTCTATTGAGCGACGGCCGTTGGCGTAGGCATCTTTAAAATTAAGGCTCTGTTTCATCAGTTGCTGCAAGAAGGGAGCGTAGCCAGGAGAGCTGCGGTTGGCGCTTATGTATTCCAGGGCAAAGCTCTCCAGAACAATAATCACTACGTTGTCATTGCCAGCAGGGTTTGGCCAGGGAGCTGCAGCGACGTCATTGAGTTGTCGGGCCTGTCGGTCAGTGCTAAAAAAGTTAATTTTTTTCAGCTTACTTAAATCTTGTCTGAGTAACGTAAAGGTGGAGTTTAGCACTAAGTGACCGGTGCTGGCGCCGGGCCAGTTGAAGGCGTGTGAAGGGCTCAGCGGTTTTGAGCCCAAGCCGCTGCGTATAGAGAGGGCTGCGAATAAAAAAATTCCTATGGCGATAGCCAGTCTGCTGTACCAGGGTCGACTGCTAGTGTTGATTTCGGGTAATAAGCGCAGTGATAGTTTTATAAAGAGCAATACAGCAATAACTGATAGAGCGGCCAATAACCAATATTGCTGCAATAACTGTCCAGCCTGATCCGCCAGGTCTTGGCTAAAGGAAAATACTTCAGGGCCCGATCTGCGGCCGGTAAAAGGGAAATACAAGGCGTCGGCAACATTACTGGCGATAATGACCATGGGGATTATTGGCCAATAGAATTTACTGAAGAGCACCAGGGTGCGTTGCCAGTTGAAAATATACAGTAGCAGAGATAACAGTAGCCAGGGGGCTAAGCAGAGAGTGACAGTGGCTAGATCGAAACGCAAACCGTGGACAAAAGCTAATAGCAGTGTGCTGCTGCTTTCCAATTGAAACTGCTGGTAATTGAGAGCAAAAAACAGCGCTCGCAGTCCCGTGCACAGCAACATCAATAGTAGTAAGTTTTTCAGATAAGGGTGTAACAGTGAAAAGGTTCTGGT
The DNA here is from genome assembly GCA_013215505.1 of Oceanospirillaceae bacterium. Lineage (GTDB taxonomy): Bacteria > Pseudomonadota > Gammaproteobacteria > Pseudomonadales > Balneatricaceae > Rs1. The sequence continues at coordinate 4,373 of JABSQZ010000041.1, read as the reverse complement.
AATGGGCATAGGTCGCGTCAGTCGAGTAGAAGTTGTAAAGTTTGCAATGATAGCTGAGGTCGCGATGGACAAAAACTGAGCGGATTATAGAGTAAAAACGTCAGATTGAATAGCTTTTGAGTAGCCACTGGCAAAGCTGCAATGGATTCAGGGTCCGCTAAATAAAGCGACAGTATGACGCTTGTTTAAAGCTGTGCGTTTAATAACATTCTTCTTTAACTAAATCCCTAAAGTCTTTGCGCTGTTCCCAGTTTAATTGTTCAAGTTCTGGGTTCTGGTAAAAATAATCCACATAACCTAAGCAGAGGTAGGCAACTAATTGATTCTCTTGAGGTGCATTTAAAATCTGTTTTACTTTTTGTGGGTCTAAAATACTGACCCATCCCAGGCCAATATTCAATGCTCTGGCCATTAACCACATGTTTTGCACGGCGCAGACCACGCTGTAGCGGCCGACTTCTTTCATGCTGGATTGTCCTAATACCGGGTGCTCGCATGGCTTATAAAATACTGCGATGTTAACAGGAGCCTCGTGAATGCCTTCGAGTTTAAGCTTTTTGTAACTTTCTTGTCTCTGCAGATTGAAAACGGCTGCCTCTTTACGGTTTTCCACTGTGAAGCTGGCTTTAATGGCCTGTTTGCGATCGGTATCTCTGATCAACACAAATTCCCAGGGTTGTGAAAAGCCCACCGAGGGAGCGTTAACTCCCGCGTATAAAATTTTATCTAAAACCTTTTGCGGGATAGCTTTATCGAGAAAGCGATTACCACGCACATCCCTGCGATGCAAAATAATTTCTTCTAACAGGTCACTGTCTGCACTGCTAAAGCTTTTCATAGGAGGCTAAGTTTCCGAAAAAGATGATCAGCCATCATCTCTTAGATATTAGCAATTCGCAATTAATTAATGAAAATCACTTGTTTAAGTTTGTTGGTAGTTCGGATAAAAGCTTATAGTAAGCTAAATGATAACGATTAAGATTTACATGTGGGTATGGTTCTTATATGCTGTGCTCCTCTTTCTTTCACTAAAGGATAAACGCTGTGTTTAGTTTTAATCTTGCTCCAGTAAAAAAATTGCTGCTACCGGTCGCTTTGGGTCTGTCATGTTCTCTGGCTGCTGAAACTATTGTAGTGACCGATATTGCCGGTCGCCAAGTCAGTCTGGATCCCGAAAAGATCAACAATATTGTACTGGGAGAGGGGCGTTTAACCTATACCTTGGCGCTGTTAGATAAAGAAAACCCACTGTCCAGAGTGGTTGGCTGGAAAGATGATTTAATTAAGTACGATCCCGATGCCTACCGTAAATATCTGCAGGCTTTTCCCGAGATCAAAGACATTGAAAACCTCGGTAGCCCCTATGCCGGTGATTACAGTTTAGAAAAAATTATCACTTTAGATACCGACTTGTTTATTCTCAACTTAGGCAACTTGTTAAAAGCCCAGGAGAGTGGTTTATTGACAAAATTGGACAAGGCTGGCATCAAAGTCATATTTGTTGATTTTCGCCAGCGTCCGACACAAAACACTATTCCCAGTTTGTTGATGTTAGGTAAAGTGTTAAACAGGCAAAAAGCCGCTAATACTTTTGTCGATTATTACGTCACGCAAATGCGCGCAGTGCGCTCTGTGGTATTGCAAAAGAAACTAGCCGATCGCCCGCTGGTATTTATTGAGCGCGCAGCAGGGTTCCACCCTGATAAATGTTGCAGCACATTTGGTGCCGCCAACTTAGGCCGTTTAGTGGATGAGGCGGGGGGGATTAACTGGGGTAGTCGCAAATTCCCTGGTTTCTCGGGAAAAGTTAATCCGGAGTCTATTTTTACCGACGATCCGGACTTTATCATTGGTACTGGTGCTAACTGGGCAGAAGCTAGGCCCAACACAGCCGCTGTGTTGTTTGGTTATGAAGCGACTCAGGAAGAAGCGCAAAAACGCCTGAAGGCACTGGCAGACCGCAAGGGTTGGCCCGAGTTGAAAGCAGTCAAAGAGCAAAACTTTTACTCTATCTATCATCAGTTCTATAACAGCCCCTATCACTTTATCGCACTGCAGACGTTTGCCAAGTGGTTCTATCCCCAGGACTTCAAAGAGCTAGATCCACAAGCTAACTTTACCGAGTTGCACGATAAGTTCTTGCCGATCGAGCTCAGCGGTGTTTTTTGGCAGAAGTTACAAAAATAGCGTTTAAGTAATGCAGCAGCTATCCCTCTGGGTTAGCTGCATAAAAGGCAATATTAAATCCTCAGAGTATAGGGGAGCAGCGAGCAAGCTCTGTTGAGTGTTTGTTTGCTATCCATATAAAGGTGGCTTGAGTGAACAGTGTCAATAAAATACAAGGGTCTGCAGTACATAGCAGTGACATGCAACAACAGTTGTGCAGTGCCTATAATTTTCAGAAAAGGGCGTCGAGAAAATTGCAGCTACTGACAGGGGTATCGCTGCTGCTGTTATTGAGTGTGATGCTAGATATTTCTATTGGCCCGGGAAATTTTTCGCTGCTTACAGTATTGGAAGTGCTCTGGGATAAAACCGCCCACGGCATTAAGTTAGAAGTAATCATCTGGGATTACCGGATGCCAGTGGCAGTGACGGCTTTGATAGTCGGGGCTATGTTAGGGGTGGCCGGTGCACTGATGCAAACATTGCTGAATAACCCTCTGGCAGAGCCTTTCACTCTGGGGGTGTCATCAGCAGCCAGTTTTGGTGCCGCGCTGGCAATAGTCACAGGCGTCGGGTTGTGGCCAAACGTCGGATCGCTGTTGGTGACAGTGAATGCTTTTGTATTTGCCTTGAGTACTTGTATTTTACTGTTGCTGATGATGCGTTTAAAAGGAATAGGAACTCAGGCCATTATTCTCTTTGGTATAGCGATTTTCTTTGCCTTTAACGCGCTGCTGGCGATGATGGAATACGGTGCCTCTGAAACCCAGTTGCAGCGAATTGTATTTTGGATGTTGGGCTCTTTGGGGCGTGCCAGTTGGCTGCAAATCGGCTGCGGCACACTATTACTGCTGACGGTGATGCCCTTTTGTATGTCCCGCACCTGGCGCTTAACGGCATTGCGTTTAGGTGATGAAAGTGCCCTGAGCATGGGAGTTGATATCAATAGGCTCAGAGTGGAGATATTGATTTGCGTATCACTACTGGCTGCTACTGCAGTGGCCTTTGTTGGCACTATCGGCTTTGTCGGTCTAGTTGGGCCGCACATAGCCAGATTGTTGGTCGGTGAGGATCAACGTTATTTTATACCGTTATCTGCATTGCTCGGGGCGCTGATGCTCAGTGCGACTTCCATCGTCAGTAAATCGCTGACGCCAGGTATTATCTACCCTATAGGGATCATCACTGCGCTGTTGGGGGTGCCGGTGTTCTTGGCCATTATTATTAAACATTCAAAGGAGCGTTCAATATGAGTTTATCAGTAGCGAATTTACGTGTCAGCTATGGATCTAATCAAGTGCTGGACGGGTTGTGCCTGGATTCTCTGAATAAAGGCAGTTTTACCGGTTTGCTCGGTCCCAATGCCGCCGGTAAATCTACTTTGTTTAAGGCGCTGGCGGGACTGATAAAAATCGATGCTGGCGAAGTGTTGTTGGCAGGTAAAGATTTGCGCAGTTTGTCGCGCTTGCAAAGAGCCAGAAAAATCGCATATCTCCCGCAGTCGTTTCACACTAACCTGGCATTGTCGGTGTTTGAATCTGTGCTGCTGTCCTTAAAGCAGCAATCCGGTTGGCGGGTTAAGCCGCAAGATTTGCAGGGAGTTGCAGAAATTTTGCAGCTGTTAGGCATAGAGCAGTTAGCTAATAAGGATATCTGCGAGCTTAGTGGCGGGCAAAAACAGTTAGTGGCGATGGCACGTATCTTAGTGGTTAAACCCGAAGTGGTACTGCTGGATGAGCCAACCAGCGCTTTAGATCTGCATCATCAGTTAGCTATTCTCACTGTAGTTAAACAGTTGAGCAAAGATAGGGGGTTGATAACCATAGCCGCGCTGCATGATGTGAATTTAGCGGCCAAGTTCTGCGATCACTTAGTGCTGTTAAATAAAGGGGTTATTCAAGTGGCAGGCGAGCCTGGTAAAGTGCTGTCGCTGCCGCTGCTGGGCGAGACCTATAAAGTGGCTACCAGTTTGGAAACTTCCAGGCAGGGGAAGTTATACGTAGATGCACAGCTGCTCGAGTCACACTTAGCCACGGCTTGAAATAGCAGACTAAAACATTCTATTGATGCTTTGCCGACTGTTTGGTAGGAGCCATTAGCAAGTAAGATAAAGCCTGGTGTGAAGGAATATACCATTGCTGAAAAGAAAGGATTTCGAAAATATTTGTAGCTGTAGAAGGACAGCTGTTTGCAGTGCCCGCTGCTTA
>JABSQZ010000040.1 GCA_013215505.1 Oceanospirillaceae bacterium | reverse complement strand
CAGGGCATCATCAAAGTCCCCGAAGGCCCGGGATTAGGTGTGAAAGTAATTCGCGAGAAACTCGGCGAATTTGCACCTAAGTAATGGCCACATATTTAAGGACTTAAAAAATGTCACGTAAAATTACAGGAACAGCCCCCAACACTCAACTTCCCGCGGGCAGTATAGATAGCCACATGCACATCTATAACCGCGATTATCCAGATCAGCCCGGTGGCACTGCATCACCCGCTGATTTTGCAGGCCCTGATGAATACCGGGAAGTACAAAAATGGCTGGGGCTGGAGCGGGTGGTGATAGCACAAGCCAACGCACACCAAAGAGACAACAGCTGCTTACTGAACGCTTTGGCCCACTTTGGTGATAAGAGTCGCGGCATCGCCTGCATTAGGCCCGACACCCTAGAGAGCACCCTTGATACATATCACCAGCAGGGGGTGCGCGCGGCCCGCATAATGAACCTCGGCGGAGGCACTCGCCTCGATGACTTGCTCAGCGTTAATGCGCTGGTACAGAATTTTAACTGGAGCTGCATAGTGCAGTTCGATGGTAATCAGATAGACAGCCACGCTGCGCTATTGCAGCAGATTCAAGGGGATTACGTTTTAGATCATCAGGGTAAATTTTTTCAGCCGATCAACCTTAACAGCCCTGAGTACAGCACTTTGCTAAAGCTAATAGATAAAGGTAACTGTTACTTTAAGTTAGCGGGTTGTTATGAGACGTCAAAGTCCGGTTATCCTGACTATGCTGATTTGGGCTCTATTGCTAAAGCGTTAATCGCCCACGCGCCTGAGCGCATTATCTGGGGATCAAACTGGCCGCACGTCTCACTGGCACCGGGTGACACTCCCTGTGATGCGCAACTGTTAGATACGGTTTGCAGCTGGATACCCAATGCTAAAGTGTTACAGCAAATTTTTGTCGAAAACCCAGCCAGGCTATACGGTTTCGACGAATAACAGCTTAACTATGAGAATATCCAGCACCGCCGCGCACAGTGCGGTGTTAATAAGAGCCTTTACTTGAATTTTTTAACCCAGCCGAATCTGACAGATCAAGGTAAGATATATTTATTTAAAGCTCGATCAATATCTTCTGCACTATGTCTTTCGACAACCTGTTCCCATTCATCACCCCAAGATTTATTTACAATACGTCCTCGCTTAACAGCTTCTCTTTTTTCAAGCAAATTAGCCCAGCGTAGAACATTGGTATAAGATTCAACTTGCAAAAACTCAGCAGCATTATATAACCTCCCCAATACCAAACTGCCATACCAAGGCCATATAGCCATATCAGCAATGCTATATTCATCACCTGCAATATATGTATTTTCAGATAATTGCTTGTCTAGCACGTCTAGTTGACGTTTAGCTTCCATCGCAAAACGGTTAATAGGATATTCCTGCTTTTCATCAGCATAGGTATAGAAATGACCAAAACCTCCACCTAAATATGGAGCTGAACCTTGCGCCCAAAAGAGCCAGTTAAATGTTTGTGTTCGTGCAGGGCCACTTGCTGGTAAGAAATGACCGAATTTCTCAGCTAAATGAACAAGAATAGAGGCTGATTCAAATACGTTCGTGTCAGTATCACCTGATTTATCAATTAAGGCAGGAATTTTTGAGTTTGGATTAACATCAACGAAACCAGATGAGAACTGTTCAGCCTGACCTATGTTAATGAGATATGCGTCATATTCAGCTTCTTTAATACCAAGCGCTAATAGCTCTTCTAGCATGATAGTTACTTTCTGGCCGTTTGGTGTTCCAAGCGAGTAGAGTTGCAATGAATGCTCTCCTACTGGTAATTCTTTTTCATACCTAGCGCCAGATGTATCGCTATTAATATTCGCCCATTCATTCTCACCGTCTGCGTCATTAACCCAAATTTTAGGGGGTATGTATTTCTCGCTCATTGTATCTCCTTAATGTGATGGAATTTATAGTGGAGTGTGTTCTAGCTTTCATTTTAAATCAAATGACACTCTTTCCATTTGATTTAAAACTTGTATTAAATGTAAATTGTTAAATTTAAGCTATATTTTTCTGTTAATGATGAGCTGTTTGAATATTGATATTTAGATGGGGGAAATAACATCTATAGAAAGGCCGATATTCCCCTGACTACTAAACAACCAAAATTGCACCTAGGTGAATCAACCATGCTGATAGGACCCTGTCAGGCAGGGGACTCACTACTGGAACGAGATCAGCTGATCTGTTTGTCGTCGCATTATTTCCAATCGGGTTACGCATACTATTTAGTAGCGCCTGTTAATCACTTTCAATATGAGAAAATATAAATTTTTCAGCTGTGGATCAAAGAGCAGATGCGATATATCGAACAGCGCTGGCATCTGCCTGGCCCATGAAAATTGCCTGAAATTATGATTGATACGATCGCTTAACAAACAACTGAAACTGCAGCCGCTGGGTGTGAGCTCAACTAATTAAAAGCTGACAAGCCGCAGTTTAAGACACTGGATTCTACATCTCTGAATAAGAACGACAGAACGCTTTGTCTAAAGGCTGCTCTTCACCCTTTTTATCGTCATGATCAAACCAGGCAACTGCCGAATCATTGGTAAGCACATTAAGATCCTTTATAAAGGTCTGGGGCGAGCCTTGTGTATCAGCCTGCATTTTGTTCCAATCGGGATAATAGGACAAAGTATTGAGCCAATAAGCCCGCCCAGCCAAATACCCGGATGAACCCGCCTCATAAGCATGGGTCATTATTTTGTGAAATTGCGCCATATCAGCCCCCATTGACAGCATTATCCATGGACGTGCCGCTATTTGTGCCAGCAGTTCAAATTTTTCTTGAACCTCTTCCCATCCGTTAACACCCACGCCTGGGACAGATGCTGCATCAACCGGGCTCTCAACCATAAAGACATCCACATGATATTTGGCTTTAGAAAACTCGGCAACAGATTGAAGAACACAATCAGCTTTGCTCTGTGCAGTTTCTTCGTAATCACTGGGCGCATTAGCTAAAAGCTCAAGAAAGAACGGGATGTCGTACTTTACGCAAGCCTCACCCACGTCTTGAACTAATCTCTGCTGGTGTTTATTAACATCTTTATCAGCATCTGGGCGGTACCAAACCAATAATTTCACCCCATCTGCTCCAAGTCGCTTAATCTTAGATACTGACCAGTTTTCAATAGCCGCGGTCAGAACTTCCCCTGCAGAATTTTTCGGGGAGTGTGGATCTTCAAGTGATACCAACAAGCCTTTTTTAGGATCTAATGCATCGAGGCTACCTGCGACAGCGAAGGAGGGGTCAAGTAACATCGCCGAAGATTTATCTTGAAAATTTTCAATCAATAGGCGTTTGAATTTCACAACCTCAGTCGCTAAATTATTATCGTGGCTAAGGGCTTTAGCGATTGGATCTTCAATGGGTGGGCGCTGATCTAAAGATGCCATTTTAAACAAGCCGTTGTCATCCGCCATACGACGTAGTGACCAACTTTTACCAACAGATATCATTTTCTTGTCCCCTTTATAAAAATACAACCCGCCAATAGCGGTAAATAATTCAGGCCAAAGTGCCGTGCTTTCAATCAATACACCCTATCCAGAGGCGCGATCAGCCAGTTCCAGAACGGGAAGCTAAGTCCAGCAGAACCCTGCTCATACTGAAAACTTCCGGTATTGCATCCACTAATCTTGGGACCAAAACTTATGAAACGACGCGCTTCGCACAATAATAACCTCAAAGTACAACTTGTCAATATTTGTATGATGAATTCAAGGATCAGCCCGGTTACATTACTTGAACCAATCTTGCGAGTGCCCGATAACGCTCCGCCCCAGCCGTTAAGTGATTCGACATTGCCTCACGAGCCGCCTCAACATCATGACTCACAACCGCCTCCATAATAGCCTGGTGCTCGTCGAGCACCCTCTGTTCAAGCAGAGGATCTAGGGGCAGTTTAGCTTGAATACGCAGCCGGGATCGCGGAATCGCATTGGGCCCGAGCAACTTTAAAAATTCCAAAAATTTCTTGTTATTTGCAGCTTGCATAATCGCCAGATGAAACGCGTAATCCTCTTCTTCTGACAATTCCCCCGCAACAACCTTTTTCTTAAACGCATTAAAACAGGCATAGATAGCAGCCTCTTGAGCAGGCGAGCACCTTAGCGCTGCCAGGCCAGCAGCTCCCACCTCCATAGCGGTACGCAACTCTAAATATTCGATAACGCTAGAGATTGTTTGTGGGTTTTCACTTAATAAAGCCAGTGTTTCTGCATTTTTTACCACCTTCAGCACAAAAACGCCCGCCCCCTGACGAGACATAACCAGCCCCTCTGCTTTAAGCCCGGAAACCGCCTCTCGGATCACTGTTCGACTGACACCATATTCTGCCACCAACTTCTGCTCCGTTGGCAATTTGTCGCCGGCAACCAGTTTCCCGCCTTCAATTTGTTCACGCAGCGCAGAAACAATTTTCTGGGTTAAATTTTGTCGTGGTTTACGTTCTGTTTTTGTCGACATGAAAATCTCTTCCTATACATCTTATCTATATTCGAAGCCTCAAACTTCTCCGGGGGATAATAGCACTTATCACAAAAAATTATAAAATTACTAAAATTTGTATGATGAATTATAGATATTCGTCTTAAGCTGTGTAATAGTCAGTCCAATGCAGCGGCCTGATTAATTTTTCCTGCGACTAAAAGTATCTTCGTACGCACAATCATTAATAGCTAACAATAACAATGGAGTAACCGAGCCGTGCATATAGCAATCATTGGATTAGGGATGGCGAGTCGCCCACATCTGGCCGCCTTAAAGAACCTTACCGACAAAATAACAGTCACTGGCGTATATGCCCGAGATAGCCATAAGACCAAAGCAATTGCCGAAATGCATGGGTATCACGCTTTCTCTACACTTGAGGAGATCGCACAATGCAACAAGACAGAAGCAGTCATCGTTATTACTCCACCCAATAGCCGCCACAAAATCATCGATAAAATGTCTGCAGCTGGTAAACATATCCTCACAGAAAAGCCAGTGGAACGTTCATACGCTGCGGCAGTTGAACTGGTAGAAATGTGTGAAACACGTGATGTACTCTTAGCTGTCGTATTGCAACACCGATTTCGGGCTGGGGCCCAGCGATTGACTGAAGTCTTTAGCTCTGGCGAACTTGGCGAACTGGCCCTGGTCAGAGCAGAAGTCCCCTGGTGGCGCGATCAATCTTATTATGATGCAGCGGGAAGAGGAACTTACCAGCAAGATGGTGGTGGTGTATTGATAACTCAGGCAATCCATGTAATCGATTTGATGTTAGCTATTACCGGCCCTGTTGCTCAGGTTCAAGCGTTGAGTGCAACCACTAAACTTCATGACATTGAAACCGAGGATTTCGCCACATGCGGTATTATTTTTAAATCTGGCATTCCCGGTTCTATTGTAGCAACCACCAGCAGTTACCCCGGTGGTGTTGAAAAACTGACTTTAGATGGTACTCTGGGATCAGCTACCTTAGAGGCTGGAAAACTGGTAATCACCTGGCGCGATGGAAAAACAGAACAAGTCGGTGAGGTAACAGGGACAGGCGGCGGTTCAGATCCCATGGACTTTCCATGTGATTGGCATCAGAGCCTCATTGAGGATTTTGCTAACTCCATTGCCAATAATAGGCCACCCAGAGTCACTGGCCGTGATGCATTACGCGTACAGAAGCTTATTGATGCGATCAAAATATCATCAGATCAAGGCCGTCTCGTTTCTTTAGATGAAATAACATGAGCGATAAAGGTAAATTCTCTGCAATCAGTAGCGACCACCGATATCTTGCGCCTGTTAATGCTATAGACCTGTCTTTCACAGCACTATTGAAAGTGCTAGACAGAGGAAACTGTTACCTGAAAATCGCTGGCTATTATGAAACTTCTCGTTCGGGCTAGACTGAATATAAAGATTTAGCTGCGATGTCTAAGGCAATGATCAAACACCTCACGCAAGGCCTCATTTAAGGATCCAACTGGCCACAGGTCACACTGCAACCCGAGTAGTCGCCGGATGATTCACAGTTGCTAAACATACTGTGTAGCTGGATAGCTGGATAGCTGGATAGCTGGATAGCTGGATAGCCAATAATGACGTGCTACAGAAAACTTTTATCGATAACCCGGCTAAGTCATACGATTTGGATTTGGATTAAAATTCACTCATCTCAATACGAGGCTTACAGCGGGTTCAACTCAGTGTAAGTCTACGCACTTTTATTCATCAGAACAGATCTGACAAGGTTTTCCGGTGGCGGGTGGTCGCCGTGAGATGCAGCTTCTTCTCTAGCAAATTATTGGTTACTTTCGTTTTTCCATAAGCGTTCTGGCAGTACAAAGACAGCTCTGTGCCCGACAGTTTTAATCTCTCTGAGCTATGCAAATAAGGTTGTAACAACTCTAGTGAACTGATTGATTATCAAAGGGTACTAGCAGGCATTGGGAATAATGAAAACTGAAAGCGGCGCTTTAGGCTGCAGAAGCCGACAATAGTTTAACGTCGAAAATACTGGAAATATAGGGAGGCTTTGTATTTATCAGTAATGCATTTTTAGAACAAAGGTTTTGAAATACAATCTGACCATCGATAACCTTAACCTGTTCGCTTGCGCCAAAACTAAAAAAGGGCTTACTTGTTAAAGTATGCCCTTTAATTGACTACTAAAAATTAATAGTAGTTTTTATGCCCAAGTTACTGCCTGGGCTGTAGCTGACTATTAGATAGCTACAATATTTTCGGCTTGCGGACCTTTCTGGCCTTGAGTCACAACGAACTCAACGCGCTGGCCTTCAGCTAGAGTCTTGAAACCGTCACCGCCAATAGCGCTGAAGTGGGCAAAAACGTCCGGGCCAGACTCTTGCTCGATGAAACCAAAACCTTTAGCTTCGTTGAACCATTTGACTGTACCAGTAGTTGTATTAGACATAATATTATCCTGTATTTTAAAATATATAAGTGCGCCAATAAGGCATTTTTATGATGTAACAGACTGAAATTTTGTAACACTTGGAAACTACAGGACGTGTACTTACGTAATGGAGAATTCAAACAAGAGACTTTCTTTCGAGCTGCGAGCACTATATAGAAGCTCACCCCTGTGGTCAAATGGTTTGTATGTTTTTTGATCAACTGAAGGGTTTACAAAGCTCTTCCTTGCTTCTGTTGTCGACGGGACTGCTAGTATCCGCTGCCACCGATTCGCGGTTAATGTTCTAAAGTATAACGTAAATTTCGGCGTGTTCTGACTGAGGTGCACCACTGATTAACGCCTCTTGTAACATTAAATTGATCCTCTTCTTAAATAAATTAGACAAGTCGTGTAACGAGTGATTAGCAGCCGAACACTCTTCGGGGAATACCTGATCTAGCTGCATTAGGGACAGAGGCTTTCTTATGTTCGACGTCACCCCTAAAGCCAGTAATCACCGTTGAAGTAGATAAGATTGATGCAAGGAGTAAGCAGAATAAGATTACAGCCTTAGCACCCCTCTAATACGGCAATAAAAATCATCATAGCCGCCACATCAAAAAGGCACCTCATCGTCGAATTCACCATCAGGTACATTGGTGTCATAAACAGGCGTCTGATCATATTCATCTGCAGCTGCATCACTTTGTATTTTCCAGCCCACCAAATTATTAAAGTAGCGACCGTTGTATTCACGCCCACGAATATCAAACAATACTGTAATCTGCTGCCCAGGTTGCACACTATCTAGCAAACTCACCTTATCCTGCACAAACTCGATATTGATATCCTGTGGATACTTACCTTCCTCTACTGTCACTACCATCTCACGCTTAGTAAAACCGCTGCCAAAGGTTTGAGGATCCTGAATTAACTTAACCTTTCCGGTCAGTTCGTAAGCCATTGTCTTTACCTTGTATCGCTAAATTTAAAGGCTGCTATTAAAGCAGAATCAGTGGGAAAATTCTGTTTTTTTTGTCGGAGGTTGAAGGATGAGCTTAGATAGAGTGGTGAGGAAGTTATAAAATATAAAGCAAGACTGGAACTGTGCCCTTCATCTTGGACCAAAAAAAGCTATGGGGCAGGAATTTTTTATGATCAACTCTGCATAATGTCAAGCTATTAAGGATGATTTAACAGAAGAAAGCGGCCAGGCTCGAACCTGGCACTCTCATAGATCTAAAACTCACTTATATTTGAATAATCCGATAGTGTCTGATAACTGGCTAGATAATGTCGCCAATGATTCACTGCTACTGGCAATTTTTTCAGAGCCTTGCGCAGTTAGTTCCACTTTATTGCGAATATCTAAAATGTTCTGGTTTATATTTTCTACAGCATGGCTCTGTTGCTCACTGGCAGTGGCTATTTGAGTATTCATGGATGTAATTGCGTCAATTGATTCTCTGATTAGATCGAGAGAACCCACAGCTTCACTAGTATTGTCAACACAATGAACGGCTTTTTGTTGGCTGCTGCCCATGAACTTTACTGCAGTCGTCGCATTGGTTTGTAGATCATTGATCATATTTTGAATTTCTTGGGTTGCTGTTTGAGTGCGTTGTGCTAACGTCCTGACTTCATCTGCAACCACCGAAAATCCACGCCCTTGTTCCCCGGCACGCGCAGCTTCTATCGCAGCATTAAGGGCTAACAAGTTTGTTTGATCTGCAATACTGCGAATTACTTCTAATACCTTCGCTATAGTATTACTGCTATCACCGACAGTTTGAATTGCCTTTGATGCCAAATCGAGCTCATCGGACAATTGTTTAATACTCAGTATCGCTTGGTTGCCAATCTCCTGCCCTTTAACCGCAAGGGAATCAGAAGTGTATGCTGCCTTTGCAGCTTGATCGGCATTTTGCGAAATATTCTGTAGGGTAGCCACCATTTGTTCAGTAGCCGTTGATACTTGTACTATGGCGGAATATTGATCTCCAATAACTTGGTCTGTTTCATCTGCAGTACTGCTTAATTGGCTAGAAGATTTGGTTATAGAATCAACAGATGCGCCAACCTCTAATACTAAACTTTGAATATTACCTACAAATTTGTTAAAGGCTTTAGCTAAATCAGCTAGTTCATTGTTTCCTCTAACGGGGATACGACTATTTAAGTCAGCGTCACCTTCACTAATAGCCTTCATAGAATTTGATATAAATTGCAGAGGGTTAAATATTCCATAAATCGATAGTAGAATAATGGAAGCAATTGATACCCCCACCAGTAGCTGCAAAATAAATGAAACGGTCATCCAAAAACTGACATCTTTGGTTATAGTGGATAAGTTGGTTGCCGTACGATCATTTAACGCGTTAAAAAATGAATCCACAGGTGTCATTATTTTCTTAATTTCACGATGATAGTTTTGATCGAAGAGAATTCTTAAAGCAAATGTTTGACTGGCTTCGTCCTGCTTCGGTTTAAATGGGCCATCAACAACCACTCCATCACGAATAGTTTCCATTGCCTGCGTTTCAGTGGCAATGAGGTCGTTAGATAATTGGCTTGCTCGCTGTAAAAAACCAAACTCCCTGTCCGAGAAATTTAGTTCTAACATGATGTCCCTTTGTTTTTTTCTCTCCCCAGGGTAGAGGTCTCTGTTGAGGGACTCAGGCCGTTTTTGACTACCGTTGCGCCAATTAACAATATCCCAATATGCATCCCAATACTGCTGCTCCCCTGTCGCGACATAAGTGCGGGACAGTTTAGTTAAATCCGCAGAGGTTTTACTAAATTCTTTGGCAATCACATAAGATAAGTAGCGGTTTTTACTACTTTCTAATTGCTCTGCATTTAATGTATTTGAATAATTTCCTGTCAGGGTCGCGAGAATTGTCATCAATATAGCGAGGGAAAAAATTGAAATTAGTTTTGATTTTATCGTCATTGAACAAGGCCTAAAAATTGCATTAATATAGATCGTAATTAAGCGGCGCATCATAGGCTATTAAATGAAATACGGTTACTTTTTCCCGCATACGGTCGTTTGAATGTAACAACAGAACGGCTGGTAAATCAGCCCCTGCCTATTCAAAACCGGAATAACACACTGTATTGATTAGATATTTTACATATTAACAGATGTAAAGACTTATTTTGAGGCTTGCTTATATTTCAAATTTAATTTATCAACCACTACAAAATCGCCGCAAACCCTGTAACAGAATCTGTTTTTTTCAGTGTTTATATATATCAGTTAGTTAGATTGTTTTTTGGCTTATTCAATAAACATTTACTGTTAAGCACTTGCGCATACTCACCGTCTAAATTGGCTAAAGACATGGCATGCACTTCACTGGCAGATCTGTGCTGTGCAAAATAATCGGCTTTATCAAAAGCGAAACAGGCATCTTCTACCACTATCACTGACAAACCCAAATTACCGGCCGTTCTGGCGGTCGATTCTACAGAATTATTAGTAGAAGCACCGACAATCACTACTGATCCAATGGATAATTGCTGTAGCTGTTGCAGTAGACTGCTACCAGTAAAAGCACAGGGAACTAGCTTTTCGAGACTGTACTCAGCAGGGAGCGGTACAAACTCTGCCTTAAATTCAAACCCCGACTGCAGTGGCCAAAATACCGAATCAACTTCAGACGATCTATGCCGGATGTGGAATACCGGTCCCTTATGCTGCCGCCACTGCGCCAGTAATTTAAGCATCACCACCTGAGAATCGGGATTATTACGCGGCCCAAGTTTTGTATCATCGATTCCCTGCTGTTGATCGATAATAATCAGTGCACTATTACTGTCTAACGCCATCTATAAACTCTCCTAATTCTTACGACTTACGACTTCCATTTTGCTAAACACCTGATTCTCCATTTATTTCTCACAGGCAAGGCAACACAGTATAGGAAAACCAGAGTTTAGCAATTCAATTATTTTACAACTGGCAGGCAAAAAAAAGCCACTAAAGTTAGTGGCGGGAATTCACACTGAATTCAAAGGATATGGCATGAAAACCATAAAGGGATACAACTTTGTTAACCTGCGACTCCTACAAAGTCGTAGATTGGATCTGCTGGCGAGGTTTTAACTTTTTGCGAACGCCGAATAGTATTTAACTCTTTTGCTGAATCTTTTGCTATTTCTTTTGTAGTGTCAAAACGTGCAACTTGGACCACTGCTTTTACGCTAGCTGTCGAATGAATATTTTGTTGCTGCAACATAAAGGACTCCTGCTAAAACAGCATATGTATCTTTCAATATTAAATGATAAATCTATTATATGTGTTTCTTGCCAACATAGAAGGAATATAAATTCACATTCTTATAACTAAAACTTATATAAGATTAGAGCTTTGCGCTGCAACTTTTGCTGATGCTTCCAGTCTTAACTGGTGCATTTTTAGTAACTGACAACTTTAAGGAGCATCATGATATTTGGCTGGCTGAATGCAAAATTGCCTACGGATACTTCGCGTTTTGAAGAATCACCACAGTATCGCGACGGTAGATTTCAGAATAAAAAGCCGCATAAACGCAAAGGAAAATCGGCGGCTTTCAGCTTTATCCGCAGACTGATCAAAGATCAAAAAACCGATCCCAGGCCAGTCAAGAGCATGCCTGTCTACAATATCAATAAAACTGAATTATTTTTACTAGACGATAACAATATCCACATTATTCGCCTGGGGCACTCTAGTCTCTTATTGAAATTAGGGAGTGATTTTTGGCTGATCGATCCGGTATTTTCCAAACGCGCCTCTCCTTTCTCTTTTATCGGCCCGAAGCGCTTCCACCAGCCTCCGATCAGTATCGAACAATTGCCACCTATTAAAGGGGTGATTATTTCTCACAACCACTATGATCACTTGGACAAAGCCAGCATTAAAGCACTGTGCAAGAGAGCCGATTTCTTTATGGCGCCACTGGGAGTTGATGGGGACTTAGTGCGCTGGGGTGTGCGCCCCAGCCAAATTACTACTTTTGACTGGTGGCAGCAGCTACAACTGGGCAAACTCAAGCTCACTTTCACCCCCGCTCACCACTATTCAGGCCGAGGCCTGGATGACAACAGCTCTACTTTATGGGGCTCATGGGTGATTCAATACAATAGTCAAAAGATCTTCTTCAGTGGTGATTCCGGCTATTTTTCAGGCTTTAAAAGCATTGGTGACAAACACGGGCCCTTTGATCTATGCCTGATGGAATCAGGTGCTTATGATGCCAATTGGCCTTTTGTACATATGCAGCCGGCACAGAGCATGCAGGCTTTTATCGACCTGCAGGGCAAACAGCTAATGCCGATACACAACTCAACTTTTGACCTGGCATTCCACCCTTGGTACGAACCACTGGACACACTGTCTGAGCTGGCAGAGGCCAAAAACATTGAGATTTTAATACCTAAATTTGGTCAAGTTGTCACTGTAGGCCAGCCGCTTGCAACCGAGTTCTGGTGGAAAGACCTCAATTGATCGTGGAATAAGGAACTATATCTCCATGGTCGGCCCACTGCATTGGCAGATATTAATAGCGGGCGAGGCGTTCAGTTAAAAGGGTAAAAAATGCTTCGGCATCGACATCATACGCCCAGTAAATATTGTGCGGTTGTTCAGTCACCTGCCAAAAATCCACTGCCGTGTGCCCTCGGGTAAGTTCACTGCTCAGCTCAACCTGACAAGCGCAAGCTTTCATTTTGAACATTTGCGGTTGTAACAAAAAAGCCACAGTACAAGGGTCATGTAGCGGCGCCCCTTCACTGGCATATTTTTTACTGTCGTATCGATCAAAAAATTCCAGCATATCGGCAGCAGCTTGTGCCACTGGGTTATCTAAAGCACGAATGGCCGCTACCCTTTTAGGGGAGCTCATGACTTTGTGAGTGACATCTAATCCAAAGGCATAGATAGGCCTGCCAGCTTTTAGCACTATGTCTAAAGCTTCCGGATCAAGGTAGACATTAAACTCAGCCGAGGGAGTTACATTTCCCCCCTCGAACATTGCCCCACCCATCATCACGATTTGCTTAATTCGGCCACACAACTGCGGAGCTCTGGTTAAGGCTGTGGCGATATTAGTTAAAGGGCCGGTGGCCACTATGGTTATCTCATTCTCAGCAGCTCCAGCCAAAGTCTCGATAATAAAATCCACTCCGTGCTGAGTTTGTAATTGAATCTCTGGCTGATAGATCTTTAATGGGTCGATACCGGTTTTCCCATGTACATATTCCGCCGTAATCAGCGACCTTTGCAGAGGTTTTTCACAGCCGCTATATAGAGGTACGTCAGCTCTGTTACAGATATCAGCTAAGATCCGGATATTAAGTTCGGTGGCTGCCAGAGGCACATTGCCCGCAACCGCTACAATACCGCGAAGATCAAATTCAGTGGCGTTTAGCGCCATAAACAGCATCAGTGCATCATCCTGGCCCGGATCACAATCTATGATCAGCGGCATTTTTTCAGTGCTACTGCTAGTTACCGTTCGGGCCTCTTTTAAGCTCATACTCGCTCCGCTATACTCTGCTCTGGTGAATTCAAAAAGATCCAACATAATCTTATTTTACTGATATTGGTAGAGTTTTTTAGGAAAGCTAAGATGAAATTAAAAATAGATCATATAGTGGTTGCCGCTGATACTCTGGCACAGGGCATTAGCTACATTCAGCAGCAGTTCGGTGTAGATGTACCTTTGGGAGGCGTTCATCCGAGCATGGGCACTCATAACGCTCTGATGCAGCTGGCAGACGATCTGTTTTTTGAAATAATTGCCATTAACCCTGATTCTTTGAGCAGTGATGCGTTGCAAATCCAGCAACCACGTTGGTTCTCGCTGGATAGCCCGCTGTTACAAAAACAGCTAAAAATACAACCGCAATTGCTGACTTGGGTAGTCAACAGCGATGATATTGAGCAGAGTCTCAGTCAGGGAATTTACCAACAAACTCGTAGCCGTTTAATCACTAGAGGTGATTTAAGCTGGCACTTCGCCAAACCCGATGACGGCTCTTTAATCGCTGAAGGGTTAATGCCCTATGTTTTACAGTGGCACAACCCACACCCTGCAGCTGCCATGCCCAAGAGGGGCTGCTCGTTAAAACAGATTGTAATTTATCACCCGCATCCCGACTGGATTGAAGATCAGTTAACCAAAGTAGGGGCTATTGATTTAGTGCGAATAGAATCGCTAGATAAAGGCCAGGCAGGGTATTTAGCTGTCGAGTTAAATACCCCCAATGGGCTGGTAGTGCTTGAGACAATGAGAAGTTTAAACGTCTAATAAAACTTCTAACCAGTATTGATAACCTCATTACTGAAGGGGGTTAAATCTACGTCCACCCTTTGCTTAGTGGCGCTACTCAACTCAGCCAGTTCAATTAGTTTAATCACTTTGGCACCTTCCAGTGCCGTCACAGGTACATTTACATCTTCAGTGATCGCCGCCGCCAGCTGATTATAATAATCCATATAAGAACCGGTCATGGTTTGCAGTTTTGTCACTTTTTGAAGTTCCCCGTCGGCATCGGCAATATATTTTTTTCCGTAAGCTGATGGCGGCTCTACGCCAAAAGCCGGAACACCCGGAGACAGGCCTTCACCAAGTTGATCTTCCTGGGGATCAAGACCATATTTTATATAGCTACCTTTAGTACCTTGCAGCTGAAAGCGAATATTGGGATCGGCCGAAAATGGGCTGGATTGCAACACCACTTCCATATTGGCGTAGTGCAACATCACTTGAAAATAATCCGTAGTGGTCGCCCCGTCACGTAACATAGCGCAGTTTGCGGTTAGGGAGTGAGGCGCGCCAAACAAGCAGAGAGCCTGATCTATTAAATGCGAACCTAAGTCGTATAAAATCCCGGCCCCGGCACCTGGCTGCTCCCGCCAGCGGTTTCTCACTGTCGGTCGAAAACGGTCAAAATGGGAGTTGAAAACTTTGATTTTTCCTAACTGAGCACTTTTCACTAACTGCGCCAAGGTCAGAAAATCACCATCCCAACGCCTGTTGTGGTAAACAGATAACACCAGTGCTTGCTGCTGTGCCAACTTCGCCAAATACAGTGCCTGCTCGCTGGTTGCCGTCATCGGTTTTTCTACGATGACATGCTTCCCCGACTCTAATGCTAATTTAGCGAGGGGAAAGTGGCTCAGGTTTGGCGAGGTAATAATGATTAAATCTGCACTGCACTGTTCTATCATCAGCTGCGCATCTGCATAGACATCTATTTGCGAATACTTCTTTTGCACAATTTCAAGCTGACTCGAGCTGATTGCCACTAAAACAAATTGCTTATTGTGCGCAACAAAGGGGAGATGAAACACAGTTGCGGATAGTCCGTAACCTACTACTGCTACCTTAATCAAAGTAAATTTCTACCTAATAGCGAAGGAACTCTTGTACAAGTCCGCTGCACCCCTGACCGCTGTTACCCGCAGAAAAGAGACCAGACTTATTTGCATGTTCCATTAAATGTGAATTCTATCGAGCGTATATTACCCAGTCAAACCCATACCCAAACTGAATAGACTGTATAAAAGACCAACAATTTAGCATATTTTTGCTTTAAATAACTATTAGTATTTTCCTATTTAGAAAAATCTTCCTCAGGATACGACCCACGCTAACAAACACCAAAAAAATAAAGTTACATATTGATTTCATTAATGTTTTTAGTATGTTATAGAATTGACTAACACCCCTGCCAAATACAACTGCAGCAGTAATATAGCATCAGTACATTGAATATCAGGACTGATCACCATAGTATGTTGCATTTGCAATAATAATTCGAAGAGGCAAATAATGACCTGGATAAACACTATAGCGTTTGATGATGCTACTGGACGATTAAAGAAACTGTATCAGCGGGTAAAGGGCCCGGATAATAATGTCGATAATATTATGCTCGCGCATAGTCTACGCCCCCACAGCATGGAGGGGCATATGGCCATATACAAAAATGTTATTCATCACTCAGCCAATAAAATTCCCAAATGGCTTCTAGAAGCTTGCGGTGTTTATGTAAGCCACCTCAATGGTTGCCATTATTGTTTCGAGCATCACTATGCGGGGATGCAGCGACTATTAAAGAATGATGATCGCAGTGCGAGCATTCGCCAGGCGATCATCGACGATTCACCACAGCACGCTTTTGCCGATGCAGAATTAGCCATTATGTGTTATGTCAGAAAACTGACCAGCAATCCGGCGCAGATGCTTGAGGAAGATGTAATAGCGCTCAAAAATGCAGGAGTTGACGACGGGGAAATTTTAGAAATAAACCAAGTCACTAGCTATTTTGCCTACGCTAATCGCATGGTATTAGGTTTAGGAATCAATACCGACAACGACATTATCGGTTTATCACCGAACCAGTCTGACGACCCAGATAACTGGAATCATAGCTAGGCTAGCGAGTAGCGAGTAGCGAGTAGCGAGTAGCGAGTAGCGAGTAGCGAGTAGCGAGTAGCGAGTAGCGAGTAGCGAGTAGCGAGCATTATTTGATTTTTGCTTACGACTCGCTACTTTTAACTCACTACTTTTCTTTTATTTATCTTTCGACGAAGGCGCGCTCGATGACGAAGTGGCCTAAGTTGCCGCGACGCGCTTCCAGGAAGCCCATCTCTTTTAGAATACCGCAACAGTCTTTAAGCATCGCCGGGCTACCGCATAGCATGAAGCGGTCAGTTTCAACATTCAGATCCGCAATTCCCAGATCCGCAGTCAATTTCCCACTGGTCATTAGCTCTGTTAGGCGTCCGCGATTACGGAACTCTTCTCTGGTCACTGTTGGGTAGTAAAGCAGTTTCTCGGCGATGATATCACCGAAATATTCATTCTTGGGTAGCACATTTTCGATGTGATCGGCATAGGCTAGTTCAGACTTAAAGCGCACCCCGTGCGTTAATATAACCTGGTCGTACTGCTCGTATATTTCCGGGTCTTTAATGATACTTAAAAAAGGCGCCAGGCCCGTACCTGTACTCAGCAAAAATAAACGTTTACCCGGAAGCAAGTGATCATCGATTAAGGTGCCGGTAGATTTACGCCCGACCAGTACTTTGTCCCCTACTTTGATCTTTTGCAGTTTGGACGTTAGCGGACCGTCCTGGACTTTAATACTGAAAAACTCTAACGCATCTTCGTAGTTAGCACTGGCGATACTGTAGGCACGCATTAACTGCTTGCCGCCCTCTTCGAGGCCTATCATAGTAAAATGACCGTTTTTAAAACGAAAACCCGGATCACGACTAGTAGTAAAGCTAAATAAAGTGTCATTCCAATGATGCACACTTAGCACTTCTTCTGCGACAATATTAGACATTTTATCCTCAATGTTAACGGCTGAAATAGTATTGAAATCTTATATTCTTTTTGGTTATAAGAATTAGAATATTTATAACCAGTTTTTTGATTGTATGCTTCTTTACCTATATGTCAAAGATAATTTACAACTAAGCTTATATCAAATCACAAGAACTAATGATAATCATTATCTTTTAAGATTTATATCAAGAATTACCTTTTTAGACAATCCCTTCTCTGGCTGACAAATGAGTGCAGTATAACTGTTTAGAGTATACCCAACCGAGGGTTGAGTAACAGTGCATGTAATGCAACATCCATTCTGATATTATTGATCGAAGCAATTCCGCTCAATCAAAGCAATTTTAGACCAATATAGACAATGCGTAACACCAACACATTTTTCTCAAGTTCTCCATCAAGACGACTATTACTGCTGCTCTTGCCAATACTGGTATTATTCGCCGCTCAGAGTTCTTCAAGTTCCCTCCCCTCGACAAACAAAGTGATTATTCCTCTTAATAACTGGAGCAGCCAGAGAGTTATCTCCCAGGCAATCGGCAATGTCTTACAAGCTCAGAAATACTCTGTGGAATATCGAAACATCAACTCTCAAGACCAATGGGGGGCCATGGTCCGAGGCTTAGTGCATTTCCAGATAGAGGTATGGGAGCCATCGATGGATGAAGAAACTCGCTCCTTCATAAGTAAGAAACGTATCCTTGATTTAGGTAGCCACAGCGCCAGCGCTATTGAGGAATGGTGGTACCCTGACTTTGTCGCCAAACTTTGCCCGGGGTTACCCGACTGGCGCGCCCTGAACAAATGTGCCGGTCTGTTTTCCGATACCGGTAGCAAAAAAGGTAAGTATTATACCGGTCCCTGGAATTTTCGGGACCCTGAATTAATTCGTAGTTTAAAGCTCGATTTTATCCTCGTCAGATTAGAAGACGATCAGTCTATTTGGCGTCATTTACACAGGGCGATGCAAAGCAGAAGCCCGATAATCATGCTAAATTGGTCACCTAACTGGACAGATGCAAGAATTGCCGGTGAATTTATTCACTTCCCTCCCTATCACCCATCCTGCGAAACAGACCCCAGCTGGGGAATCAACCCGAACAAGACTTTCGACTGTGGTAACAAGCAGAACGCCTGGATAAAAACCTTCGCCTGGCCAAAACTAGAACAGCAGCTCCCCTGTGTTTTTCAGTTTATTAAACAGATAGATCTGAGTAATGAAATGATCGCAGAAGCCGCCGCACTGGTAGATTATGATGGCTATAGTGAAGAGAAAGCGGTTGATCTTTGGCTGCAAAAATATAGTTCACAATTACAACATTGGTCTAAAAACTCTTGTATATCTCACCAATAATCCATTGATCTTCAAGTCTTAGTCAATCTTATGCGATTTAGTTGTGATCAGGCATTTTTACAGCATGCCCCCCGCCGATCACCTGCGCAGCATCACCACTAACTTGATAATAATCACCGGCCTCTTCAATAAAGATATGCGCTGCCAGCTTAATGCCAGCAGCACTATCAAGGCTGCCCGCTGCAATGGAAATTTTATCCTCAGCTCCTGTTTCAGACACAAAAAACAAACTCGAACCACAGAGTTTGCAAAACCCGCGCTTGTATAAATCAGGAGGCTGATACCAGCTTAACCCCCGGTCTTCGGTAATGGTTAGATGCTCTGGCCGCGTAGCCGTTGCTGCCACAAAATGTCCACTAGAGCGACGACACTGAGTACAATGGCAGGCAATCACATCACGTAACGGCCCCTGAACTTGATAGCGCACAGCTTTACACAAACATCCACCAGTAGCCGTTATATGGGAATTAGACATAGAGTTCCTCTGCAATCAATAACAGTTAACATTCCTCTAACAACATAGCACTATTTGCTGGGGATAATAGCAATCAATTGAAGAATCCAACAAGGGTGGTTTTCTATATACAGTGAATCGACACAGCTATATATGCTCCGAGGCAGCAACTATCGAGATGGCGATGATGAGTGGCCAAGTAATTGCCCGAAAACGAAGGAATCATTCGGTAAACTTAGCCAAGCATTTTTTGGGTTACTTTTTGCACCAGTAACTAAGTGACTCGCGGTAAGCTAAATTGCTTTTAATGCTAAGAAAGAATCAGTACAACTATTTTCCAAGTTATACAGTATCCATCTCAATACCAAAGGAAAGCTATCCGACTAATTACCGCGCAACTTTGTGGTAACACCTTATCAGACTATTGCTTACCAGCTATACCGCAGTCATTGCTATGAATCAGGATCCCCCCTTCATGATGAGTGTTTATAGATTAATCCTTCAATCAAAGTAAACGCCTCGATCATTTTTCCCAGAGACCTGAACCGCTAATTCCGTCAATCAACAGCCCCAATGTTACTTAATCAGGTCAAGATGGTCATAGTCACTGAAATATTACGACTTGAGCGACAAACCCCACCATTACTTTGCACAGATGTTCATCGAAGTACTGTGAAAGTAGATGTCTAGCTTGGCAAATCAGATGTTTTTTAGCTCGGTCTGCATGTCCACTTTAGCGGGAAAGTGGTTGATTAAATTAAATATATTTTAAAAATGTACGAATTTAACACATAACATTCTGCTGTAAGGAGATAGCTAATGCTGGATGTAAAGTATAAGAAGGGACCTCCAAGTTATAAAAATCAGTAAAAGTCATCACCGATCTATCTATCTCTATCTACGGAATATCAATTCACATATGCATAACTTAAAGCTATGGATAAGCGAAAATAAGATAATAGACCTCATACAAAGCTTATGGCAATCTATTTGCAACTACAATATAAAAACAAACAGAGGTATGAAACAGATGAAGAGAAAAATGTTAGCAGGCCTGGTCACTGCCACATTACTTACCATGGGCAGTGTCGCTCAAGCTGCAGAAATGCAATTCTTCCGCATCGGTACCGGCAGCTCCGGCGGGACTTATTTTGCTATAGGAGGTCTGATTGCCAACGCAATATCCAACCCTCCTGGCTCACGCCCTTGCGATCAAGGCGGTAGTTGCGGTGTTCCGGGTCTTATTGCGATTGCCCAATCAACCAATGCGTCGGCTCACAACGTCACCGCGATTAATGCCGGGCAAATGGAAGCCGGTCTCACCGGTGCGGCAACCCTTTATTACGCCTTTCATGGTGTAGAAAAATTTAAAGGTAAGGCCAAGCCGAAATTACGTGTTATCGCCAAATTGTATCCCGAAGACCTGCACTTAGTCATGCCCAAGGGCACTGCGCTGGATGGGTTAATGGATCTCAAAGGTAAGCGCGTAGG
>JABSQZ010000039.1 GCA_013215505.1 Oceanospirillaceae bacterium | reverse complement strand
GTGTTTTGGGTGACCCCTGCAGCGAGGAGGCGAATTATATAGATCTGCGGACGGGCGTCAACAGTTAATTTCAATTAATGCAAAACAAGCTGTTTTTGCACAAATAACACTCTAAACAACACAGTGATGACTCAACTAGCACCTTAGCTTAGCTTAGCTGATCTATTCACGGCTAGATAAAGGATACTTAGCCAGTATCCTTTATCTATGGAGTGCAGTCGTTTCTTTATATTATCTACTATAGCGCTGCATAACTTAGCGGTACCAAGGTATCCCATAGAATCACACAGGTAACTAACATACCCACCATAGTGCATAGCCCTACCGTTAAGATAGACGCCGAAAAGAAGAATGCTCTGTCCTCGGGGATTTCCATTATTACCGGAACACCGATAAACAATAAGTACACCGAGTAGATCAAGGCGGCCAGACCGACACTGACGTTTAACCACAACATTGGATACAAGGCTGATAGCCCTGCTAAGAACAATGGTGTAGCCGTGAAAGTCGTCAGGATGAGACATTCGTTCATATTTACATGACCGCCGTAGGTCTTTTCCATCCAATGAATTGAGTAAGCTATAAAGCCTACTGCAACCCAACAGGCAAAATATGTGGCAACTGCAGCGGGAATAGCACTGTTAACCGAGAGTTTTATGTAGTCGACCCCGTTTAAGGTCCAGCCTATCTGCGTTGTTCCTATATACATGCTTACTGCAGGTATTAGAGACAATATACTAATTTGCGCCAGGAATATGTGCCATACACTGTAGCGTTCCTGATGAATAGTTCCCCATTCCTCTTTGGGGTGGTAAAACATTCCTACCATATGATTTATAAACATAATGCATCTCCTTTGATTAGATGTAGCACATCAACCTTAAGTTAGTTGCTACATTAGTTACTTATAGCCAGAGCCTTTCACTCCTCTAGGTATTTATAATTAATTGATAAAAATAGTGATCAGCTAATAACGCTGCAAACAGCAACATCAGATAGCTAATACTGTATCTAAACATGTCCATCTGACTGTTTTTGACATCTTTATAGACTCTGTATGACCATTGTAAAAAACGTATATTCAAGCCTGAAACTAAAATCAAATAGAGTAATCCGGCCATGCCAGTCAGGAAAGGTAATATAGTCGTTAACACCATAATGACACTGTAGAGCACAATGTGCAGTTTTGTATAACGCTCTCCATGGGTAATAGGTAGCATAGGGATATCAGCCTTGGCATAATCCTTTTTCCTGGCCAGGCACAAAGCCCAAAAGTGCGGCGGTGTCCAGGCAAAAATAATCAACACTAACAACAAACTATTGGCTGTTACTTCGCCACTCACGGCAGTCCAACCCAATAGCGGTGGGGCCGCTCCTGCTATACCTCCCACCACAATATTCTGTGGAGTCGCCCGCTTAAGCCAGACCGTATACACTACGGCATAGCCTACTAATGAGAACAATGTCAGCCAGGCTGTTAAGGGATTGATGAAGGCCGCCAACAGATAGAGGCCTATTGCACCGATAGCCAAGGCGAATATTAGCGCCTGCTGACTTGATACTTTTCCTTGAGGTAAAGGCCGCCATTGGGTTCTGGCCATCGCCTGATCAATTTTTTGGTCCATCACGTGATTTATTGCTGCCCCCGAACTTGTCACTAAACCAATCCCTAGCAAACCTATCAGCATTGTTGACAGCGACGGCACTAATTCACTGGCCAATAACATCCCCACCAGCGAAGTTATCAGCATTACGGCCACTACTTTTAGCTTACAAAGGGCCAAAAAATCTGCAATGCGCAGCTCAGTATTTAAGGGACTAACCGTCGATAAATTTTGTTTCAGCATCTACTGACTCTCCTGATGGTTGAGAAAAACTTCGCGCTAATAACATGGTGCTGCCTATAAGCATTAATACTGCGACAAAGTGATGCGCCATGGCCAAAGAGGTGGGAATTGCCCACAAGATATTTAGAAGCCCTAGCACTATTTGTAACAGTGTTAATAGTAATAGCCCTATGAAATAATTTTTCCAGGGCTGATGCCTGGCGACAAAGAAATACACAGCTATAAAGTACAGCACCACCAATAGCGCTCCAACACGGTGACTGATCTGTATTGCTCCACGTTCAGCCAGCGGTAACTGCCCTCCCTGATGTGAGTAGGTGGAATCTAAGGTGATGGCAAAGGCATTTGAAAAATTGTATGTAATATCTAACCCGGGATTGCATGCCAGCCAGTCGCTGCAGCCCCAACCCGCATAATTACTGCTAGTCCAGCCGCCCAACAAAATCTGTAAAAACAAAATCAGCAACCCTGCTAGAAGTGCATAGTTGTGAACTTGCCATTGTCTGAAATAGGTCTTTTGTGGGACGATCTTTCCCCGTAACAACAGTAGCAGCACCATTGTTAACAAGCCCCCGAACAAATGCGCCGTCACTATTATAGGTAGCAGCTTTAAGGTAACAGTCCACATCCCAAGCAGAGCCTGAAATACCACTAATACCAGTAGGCTGAGACTCAACCAATGTGGATAACTGGACACCGAGCGGAGCTTCACTGCTATCAACGCCAGGGCTAAAATTAACAACCCGAGAGAGCCAGCTAAATATCGATGGATCATTTCTAGCCAACTTTTAGTCTGCACTACGGCAATTTGTGGATATAAATTATTGGCGGCATCAAGTTCAGCGGTTGAATTAGGCACAGTCAACTGACCAAAACAGCCTGGCCAGTCAGGGCAACTCAGTCCAGCATCGTTAATTCTGGTCCAGCCGCCCATCAGCACTACCAGTAAGACCAATACAATGGCGCTATTCACTAGCTTTATTGCCAGATTACGATATTGCCCAGATCCCGCTGCTGGTGGATTGATTATTATGCTTTGATCCATCTAACATCCTCTGTAACTCTAAAGATACTTGCCTATAAGCTCTCTGGCTTCTCTGTTTCCTCCCTCGCCCCCTCCCTAGCCGATCCCAGAAACTTTAAGTAATTTTTTCAAATCTTTAAGTAATTGTCTGGGGGTTAATTCAGGCGCATAACGCATTACTAAGTTACCGTGTGGATCTACTATCCACACCGCTTCTCCCAGTTCAGACAACTTATTGGTCTGCAGCATTGTTTTCTGTTTACCCACTTGCTGTAGCACTACCCGATCACTGTCTTTTCCTAATAATTTGATTACTTTAGGCAACGAACTGCTCCAATTGGCACATTCTTCGCTTTGACACTTCACCGGCTGAGTGTGCAAGATCTGCCACTGGCTGCTCTGTTGCCAGGCCTTATCTTGATACTGTAATTGCCATTGAGCTATACTTTGGCTTTTAATCAATACGCCATGATTGACAGTGTTAGAAGGACTTAACATGCCGGTGTAATACATGAGGAAAGCCACAGCCATAGGAACAACACCCACCATCCATATCATCCAGAAAGTTAATTTGTTTGTGTTACTACTCATAAGCTTTTTCTCCCTTCTCTAATTTGCTGTACCGCCATAACCAAAACAACAATGCACAGAGCACAATTGCCATTAAAAACCATTGAAATGCGTAGCCAATATGCTTTTCGACACTCATGTTTACCGGCTTCCAGTCAGTGACTAAGCCTTTGACCAGTGGCTTTTCTGCTAACAGAATATTTTTATATATACTCTTTACGCCTCTGACTTTAGCGATTTTCGACATTTCTACTTGCTGTATTCTCTTCGGCCAGTTAGCGCCCCATGCATCAGTTTGCAATTGGAAAGCCCTATTGACTTTTTTTAACCAACCGCTAATTTTTAGCTCGCCAGCGGGTAATTGTATAACCGGTAATATTGAGCGATCTGAATCTGCTGCCAGCCAGCCCAAATTGACTAAGATCCAAGAGTCCTGCTGCACTGCCAACAGCGCCAGCAACTCATATCCGACTTTGCCTTGACGAGTGCGATTATCGAGTAGAAATATATGCTGTTGGTCCAATTTTCCTGATATCTCAATTTTTTGGTAATAATCACCCGCATCGGTAACCAGTGGAAACTTGATCTGAATCGCAGGCTGATGCCATTGTTCGATTAAGATTTCTTTCTGTTTTGCTCTGTCTAACTGCCAAAAACCTAAAGTTATCAATAGCAAAACTAATCCCAGCACTAGAATCAGTACAATTAACTTGCTAGCCGTTAGTTTTTCCGCTTTACTCATACAGATTCTCGTTACCGGACAAAAACCATGAAATATATTATTGTTATTCTATTTCTCGCCATTATCGCGTCGCTATGTTCTAGCTTTTTTTTCTTGATGAAAGATGACAGTAAAAGCCATAGAACAGTGAATATGTTATTTGTTCGGGTCGGCTTAACTATCACCTTAATTTTGGTGCTTGTTTATGGGTTTTACTCAGGGGAATTGACTCCCCACGGTTTATAGCAGATTAGCTCCGGCTACAGGATATAGACAAAGATAAACAGCCCCACCCATACCACATCGACAAAATGCCAGTACCAGGCAACCGCCTCAAAGGCAAAATGTTTCTTGCCAGTAAACTCGCCTTCCAGCACTCGCACTAAAATGCACAGCAACATGATGGTGCCGATAGTGACATGGAGTCCGTGAAAACCGGTCAATATAAAGAAAGTAGAGCCATAGACTCCAGCAGACAAGGTTAAGCCTAATTCAGTGTAAGCTTCATGATATTCAAGCACTTGGTAATATAAAAACACCGCCCCCAGCACTACGGTAACTGCCAGCCATATTGAAGTCCAAGTTCGATTATTCAGCTTCAGCGCTTTGTGCGATAAGGTTAAGGTGAGGCTGGATGAAATCAATAAAATGGTATTGAGCAGCGGAATATGCCAGGGATCGACTACCTGGGCAGGCCCTTTGAACAAGCTTGGATCAGGAGTGGTCATTAATGGCCACTGACTGACAAAACCTTCCCATAACATGTTAGAAACGCCTTTGTCTCCCTCACCGCCTAACCAGGGGACCGAAAATACTCTGATATAGAAAAGAGCTCCGAAGAATGCGGCGAAAAACATCACTTCGGAAGAGATGAACCAGCCCATACCCCAGCGAAAAGAGACGTCCATTTGCGCAGAATATAGGCCGTCACGGCTTTCTGCTGCCACTTTGGTGAACCAACTAATAATGACAAAAAACAATAATATAAAGCCGGTGAATAGCATTATCATGCCCATATCACCCGTATTTTCTACCGCTGTTAATACTGATGCAGCACCAAAGGCTAAACAAAACAGCGATACCGACGCGACTATAGGGAAATAGCTTTGCGTTGGAACATAGTATTCTTGGTATTCTTGCGTTTGCGAATCCATCTATTATTACTCCTCATAATACCTATCGTGGTTCACCCGGTATGGCCGACTGATCAATTGCGATTGCACCTTTAGTCAGTACTCGCCAAAACCTTGCTACTCGCTTGGGTAATATCAAATAAAGTATAAGAAAGGGTAATAGTTTTAATATGTGCCGGCATGTCAGGCAATATGTTAAACGCTAACCCCATCTCTTTACGTTCACCCGCCTCCAGCGGTTGGCGATTAAAACAAAAACAGTCAACTTTTTGTAAATAAGCAGCAGCTTCAGAAGGTGAAACTGAAGGAACTGCCTGGGCCACCATATAGTTGGCGGTTGAATTACTGGCAATATAAGCCGTCGAGTACGTCTGACCCAACTTCACCGTCATCGAAAACTCTTTGGGCTTAAATTTCCAGGGCATCGCTTCATTGTTGACGGCGATAAACTGAATTTTAATTTCTCTATTACTATCACTTCTGCTTGAGTAAGCACCCGGGGTCAAATCCACTTTGCCGTTAATGCCAGTCACCTGGCAAAAAACGTCATACAACGGGACTAACGCGAAACCAAAGCCAAACATCAGCAAAGTACTACCTAGGAGTTTGATTATTAATTTGTTATTAGTCACAGCCATAATTTAGTCCACCTTGGGTGGTTTGGTGAAAGAATGATAGGGAGCCGGTGATGGTAAAGTCCACTCTAAGCCATATGCCCCTTCCCAGACCTGCTTACTGGCCTGATTTTTCTTGCGGATACAGCAAACCACGTTGTAGATAAACAGCAACTGTGAGAAGCCGAACAAGAATGCTCCCACTGTTGATACGGCATTAAAATCAGCAAACTGTAACGCATAGTCTGGAACGCGCCTCGGCATGCCAGCCAGTCCAACAAAGTGCATTGGGAAAAACGTGATATTGATGCCAATAAAACTCAGCCAGAAATGAATTTTACCCATCTTTTCGTCATAGTAATTGCCGGTCCATTTTGGTAGCCAGTAATAGGCTGCCGCCATTATTGAAAATATAGAACCGGGAACTAACACATAGTGAAAATGCGCTACTACAAAATAGGTATCATGATACTGAAAATCCGCCGGAGCGATCGCTAACATCAATCCAGAGAAGCCACCGATACTGAACAGCACCACAAAAGCCAGCGCAAATAGCATAGGCGTTTCGAAAGTCATAGAACCGCGAAACATCGTCGCTACCCAGTTAAAGACTTTGACTCCTGTAGGCACTGCTATAAGCATAGTCGCGAACATGAAAAATAGTTCCCCTGCCAGGGGCATCCCCACCGTAAACATGTGATGAGCCCAGACGATAAACGACAGGAAGGCGATGGAGGAAGTCGCATACACCATGGAGCTATAACCAAAGAGCTTTTTACGCGCAAAGGTAGGAATAATTTCACTGACGATACCAAATGCCGGCAGTATCATTATGTAAACTTCAGGATGGCCAAAGAACCAGAATATATGCTGGAACAGTACTGGGTCTCCGCCCCCTGCGGCATTAAAGAAGCTGGTACCAAAGTGAATATCCATCAACATCATTGTCACTACCCCCGCTAATATAGGCATCACTAAAATAAGTAGGAATGCGGTAATTAACCAGGTCCAGACAAACAGCGGCAACTTCATCATATCCATGCCGGGGGCACGCATATTAAGGATAGTCACTATGACGTTGATTGCGCCCATGATGGAACTTATTCCCATCATATGTACGGCAAAAATAAAGTAAGTGACCGAAGGTGGTGCAAAAGTAGTCGACAGCGGCGCATAAAAAGTCCAACCGAAATTGGGCCCACCACCCTCCATAAACAAGGTCATCAACATGATACTGAAAGCGAAAGGTAATATCCAAAAACTCCAATTATTCAACCTTGGCAGCGCCATGTCCGGAGCGCCTACCATCATTGGAATCATCCAGTTAGCCAGCCCGACAAATGCCGGCATGACCGCGCCAAAGACCATGATCAAACCGTGCATAGTGGTCATTTGGTTAAAGAAGTCAGGCTGAATAAACTGCAAGCCCGGTTGAAACAATTCGGTACGTACCATTAGCGCCATACAGCCGCCAACCATAAACATCACCAAACTAAACCACAGATACATAGAACCTATGTCTTTGTGGTTAGTGGTAAAGAACCAGCGGCTTATACCTTTAGCTGGTCCATGATGGTGCTCAGTTGCATCTGTATGTTTATCGGTATCTGCTTGCACGCCTTCAAAAGATTCATTTTGCCCCGCCTCAGCGGTTTCAATTTCTGCTGCTGTTATCTGCTCTGTCCCTGTCGTCATATCGGACTCCTACTGCTTCATTTTTGCAATTTGGCTCGGTGAAATAATATCGCCCAATGCGTCACCCCAAGCATTGCGCTCGTAAGTAATTACGGCGGCTAGCTCTACGGCACTCAACTGATCACTAAATGCCTGCATCGCCGTGCCAGATTTGCCACTGAGTACAATACTAATATGTTCGGAGGGATCACCCTGTACTATGCTGCTACCTTTAAGCGCAGGAAAAACCCCTGGAATCCCCTCACCTGATGCCTGATGACAGGCGGCACAAGATTTAGTGTAAACCTCTTTACCAGTGACCATCAGCTCATCTAAGGTCCAGCGTTTCTCCGCAGATTTGGCTGTTTCAATTTGCGCCAGTTTCTGCCCCGCTAACCAAGCCTCATAATCAACTTGAGATTTCACTTCAACCACTATCGGCATAAAGCCATGATCTTTACCGCAGAGTTCAGCACATTGCCCACGGTAGATACCAATCTCCTCAGGTATTGCCCAAGATTCATTGATAAAGCCGGGGATAGCATCTTTTTTCACTGCAAAATCCGGGACCCACCAAGAGTGGATAACGTCGTTTGAAGTAATCAAAAAGCGTACTTTCTTGCCGATTGGCAGCACTAATGGGTTGTCAACTTCCAACAGGTAGTTTTCAGTTTTTGGCTCTAGGTTATTAATTTGAGCGAGAGGTGTCGCCAGAGAAGAGAAGAAATCAACCTCTTGCTCTAAGTATTGATAGCGCCATTTCCACTGATAACCTGTGACTTGAATATGGATTTCCGAATCGCTCTGATCGTACATCTTCTTCAAAGTGCCAGTGGCGGGGACAGCCATGCCGATGAGTATCACCATAGGAATTACGGTCCAGGCAATCTCGACATAAATATTTTCATGGAAATGGTGTACTTTAGCACCGCGGGACTTGCGGTGATAGATCACCGAATACAGCATGATACCAAAGACCACTGCAGCAATAACGACACAGACCCAAAAAATGGTCATGTGTAATGAGTATATAGTGCGACTTATTTCAGTCACACCCTCACGCATATTTAACTGCCAGTCGGCATGCGCAGATGGAATAGCGAATAATAAAAGCATAAAAAGCTTTAATTGAGTAAAGCTCAGAATATTTTTCGCTGAGTATAGCAACTTCATTGTCACTTTCTGTCTCCTTCAAAAATAGAAAGCGGCACAGAAAGCCTATCAAAGTCAAATCTACTGCTTTTTTATGATTATATTTACAGTAGTACTACATGGGCTAGGATTGGCTTTTATGGCCGTAATTTCCATGACTTCATGATCTTTTTTTTCTTGATATTGAGCAAATTATAGGCAGATTTATTTATATAAATCAAAGTAAATGTCATTAAATTTAATATTTTAATATTTAAAATTGAACGAAAAATAATCAATCTTTTACTTGACTGGTGATGCTGCTTGATCGCAGCGGCAGGTTTGCAAGTTGCATTCTAGAATTGAAGTGGATTAAAAAGTTTGTAAAATTATTGTCGCGACAAAGATACGGTATGAATTATTAGCGCTTATGTCTCTTTATAACGACATAAAGATTAAAGTTGTTCAATGTAAAATTAGTTTTACGACTATCACTATCACAAATATAAAGATCACAGCGACGAATATTCCCATCACAATAAATGGCCAAAGTCGCCCCGAGGTAAAATCTGCCGAGCGATTTTTATCCGACTGCACTCCGAAAAAAGCACTACAGACACTGAGCAGCATATGCGACCAACTGAGCTTTTTATTACTATTAGAACCTTCATCTGACATACGACAAATCCTCTTTGTACATTATAATCAAAAGACCGTTGCCCTATACATGGGCGAGAAATCAAGAAATTAACCACTCTTTTCCTTTATAAAAAAGCACAACAGCAATAGCAAATTGGCAAAGCTTTGCCAAGTTACTTACGAAGGCTATGTCATTTTGGTGAACAACCTTGTCTGATTTGTAACATACTGAGAGCATGGGTTAATTCGTAATCGTACAATTGCTTAACGCTGGATTTTCAGTCCCACCACATTATCGTTTGGCTTAGTAGCTCTACCCTTGGCAGAAGGAGCTTTCTTATAATAGCGGTAAGCTAACAGCCAAAATAACAACAACCCATACCAGAGCGCCTCGGAGAAATCTGAGCGCACTTGCCATACTATATGCAAGAGTACTAACACAGCAATAATATAAACCAGTTTATGCAAGCTCAGCCAATTTTTTTTCAGGCGCCGCTGCATGGATTTCGTAGAAGTAATAGCCAGTGGTGTTAACAGTAGTAAGGCAATAAAACCGAC
Organism: Oceanospirillaceae bacterium; assembly: GCA_013215505.1. Lineage (GTDB taxonomy): Bacteria > Pseudomonadota > Gammaproteobacteria > Pseudomonadales > Balneatricaceae > Rs1. Next base: position 11,895 of record JABSQZ010000039.1, on the reverse strand, counting down.
CACTGCATAAGGCCGCTCAGTTAGCTCTTGTAGAAGTATCTTAAGATCCCAGCCTATCATGAAAGTGGCAAACGCTAACAAGTGTAATGTAGCGTAAAAGTAACAATACAGCCCCAACATCCTCCGGTATTTAAGCGGTGCACGCCAGCCAAATAATTTGCGAACCGGAGTGACGGCCAAACTGCACCAAAGAAAATTAATCGCCCATGTTCCCAGCTCTAAGACTATTTCTTTGGCCGGATCCGCACCTAGATTCTGGCTGATGGCGTTGAATAGTAAAATCACAGCCGGGGTTAATGACAGGCTAAAAATCATCCACCAGATCAACCGTTGCACCGTTTTTTTTGCTATATCCATTTAGTTAAGTCCATACCTTTGTACAGATGAGCCACTTGTTCTGCATAACCATTAAACGGCAGAGTCTTGATCCTGTTGGGACTGAATAAGCCCGAAGGTAAGCGGCGCTCTGTTGCCTGACTCCAGCGGGGATGATCAACCAGTGGATTTACATTGGCAAAAAAACCGTATTCTGCAGGGGCGGTTTTATTCCAGGTATTTTCCGGCATCTTTTCAGTAAAGCGAATCTTAACAATAGATTTAATTCCCTTGAAACCGTATTTCCAGGGGACCACTAATCTTAACGGGGCACCGTTTTGTGGCGGCAGTGACTGCCCATACAAACCTGTGGCTAAAAATGCCAGCGGGTTCATTGCCTCATCCATTCTCAGGCCTTCAACATAGGGCCAATCTAAAGTACCGAAGTACGAATCCTGCTCTGGCATTTGCTGCGGATCATGTAAGGTGGTGAATTCAACATATTTCGCTTTGCTGGTCGGCTCAAAGCGTTTGAGTACTTCAGCCAGTGGGATCCCGACCCAGGGAATCACCATCGACCAAGCCTCCACACAGCGCATCCGATAAATTCTCTCCTGCAACATATGTGGCGCTAAAAAATCTTCCAGGTGGTAGGCGCCAGGTTTTGCCACTTCACCGCTAACTTCAACTTTCCAGGGGTCTGTGATAAAGTTTTGTGCCCGCTTCGCTGGATCTCTCTTATCAAAGCCAAATTCATAAAAGTTATTGTAACTGATTACATCCCGGTAGGGGGTCAACTTGTCTGCAGCCTGAAACTGCGGATGTTTTACCGATGCCTGTAATTTTTCCTGTAGCCAATCGGGACCTGGATATAACTTCTGCCCTTCCTCTATCTGAAAATTACTTAAGGCAGCCACTGAGGGAGATGCCAATGCCGCAGTCACCGCTAATGTCGATTTGATAAAATTGCGACGCTGCCGATAGATGGTTTCATCGGTAATTTCTGAAGATAGGATTTGCGATTGTTGTTTTATAAGCATAACTCACCTAAGTTTTGTTAGTCACAGAGCGTAATTGTATTAAGTCACTAATATAGATACGATGCAAAGGCACTTTTGGATACAACTAACTATGCTTTTCTTAGCAGCGTTTAGGTTATTTTAGCAAAGCTCTGCTGGTCACGCCTATTCAAGCAGGTTTATACGCTGCAGGTTCTGCTATTGGTAGTGATTATCCTAGTAGCCTAGTAACATGCTGTATCGGCAAGTATAAACTTTCAATACCTGGCCATTAATAAACAGCTGTCTGAGAATAGGCTTGATGGAAACCAAAAATTTAAAACTTTTCTTAAATTTAGCTAATACTTTACATTTCGGCCGCGCCAGTGAGCTGTCTCATATCAGCGTATCCGCCTTAAGTCGTAATATCATGCAACTCGAAGACAGCTTAGGGGTGAAATTATTTGAGAGGGATAACCGCAGTGTCTCTCTCACCAAAGCGGGCAGAGACTTTGTGCACTATGCCAACGACACTATCAACCGCTGGGAAGTCATTCGCTCTTCGCTACAAGATAACAACCAGATTCTGAGTGGCGAGCTGAGTGTTTATTGTTCGGTCACTGCTAGTTATAGTTTTTTATACGATATCCTGAAACGCTTCAGGCTTAACTACCCGCAAGTTGAGATCAAGCTACACACCGGTGATTCGGAGTCCGCTGTCAATAAGACCCTGGCCGGGAGTGAGGACATTACCATGGGTGCACTTCCTGAAAATCTACCTAAGGGAGTTATCTTTCAATCTATCGCCAGTTCCGAATTATTATTCATTGCCCCCCGAGATAACCAGCAACTTATAGATCTGGCCAACAATCAACAGCTCTCTTTGATGTCTCAGTGCTGGTCGAAAATTCCTATGATACTCACTGAGCAGGGGGTGGCGAGAAAACATGCCGACCACTGGTTTCGCGAGTTTCAGGTAAAACCTAAAATTTACGCCCAAGTCGCTGGTAATGAGGCTATTGTCAGCATGGTGAGTTTAGGTTTTGGGGTGGGCATTGTGCCGAAAATTGTACTGATCAACAGTCCATTGCAAGACTCAGTGAAGGTAGTGACCCCACCGAAAGGTTTACCCGCCTTTAACATCGGACTGTTTACTCTGGAAAAAAAATTAAAGAGCCCACTGGTTCAAGCTTTTTGGCAACTAAAGCAATAATGTCCCCCAGCTAATAGGGACAAGTTTAACTAAGACGTAAAAAAACCCGCCGGGGCGGGTTTTTTTAGAGTATCCACAATGACTCATCAGACACTGAGTGTTTTATCACCGCGGGCGATACCAGAAACTCCGGTACGTACTACTTCAATTAAATTGGCAGTATCCATCGCCTCGATAAAAGCATCAAGCTTGCGGCTAGAGCCCACCAGCTGCACCGTATAAGTGCTGGGAGTAATGTCAATAATCTGACCACGGAAGATATCAGCAGTGCGCTTAATCTCCTCCCGCTGAGCACCTGTCGCCTTGTACTTAATCAACATCAGCTCTCGTTCGATGTGATCACCTTCAGTCAGGTCGACCACTTTCACCACGTCGACCAACTTATTCAGCTGCTTGGTCACTTGCTCCACTAACTTATCAGTACCTGTGGTAGTAATAGTGATGCGCGAGAGGGTGATATCGTCCGTTGCCGCTACTGTCAGGGACTCAATATTGAAGTTTCGCTGCGAGAACAAACCTACCACTCGAGATAGGGCACCCGGCTCGTTTTCTAATAATACCGATAAAATATGACGCATGTTTAAGTCCTCTCTGTCTTAGAAAGCAACATATCACGCATCGAACCACGAGGTATTTGCATTGGGTATACATGCTCAAACGGGTCTACTATGATGTCCATGAAGACTAACTTATCCTTCATAGCAAAAGCGTCCGTCATCGCCCCTTCCAAATCGGCAAAACTTTCAACTTTCATCCCGACATGGCCATAGGCCTCAGCCAACTTAACAAAATCAGGCAGCGACTCCATGTAAGAGTGTGAGTGGCGAGATTCATAGTTCATATCTTGCCACTGACGCACCATCCCCAAAGATCCATTGTTTAAACAGATAATTTTTACCGGAATGTTGTATTGGCTACAAGTAGAGAGCTCTTGAATATTCATTTGAATACTGCCCTCACCCGTTACACAAGCCACATCTGCATCCGGGAAGTTGAGCTTAACGCCCATCGCTGCCGGAAAACCAAAACCCATTGTCCCCAGGCCACCAGAGTTAATCCAACGGTTGGGTTTATTAAACTTGTAGTATTGCGCGGCAAACATTTGATGTTGACCAACATCAGAGCAGACAAAAGCATCGCCATTAGTGACTTTGCTCAACATCTGAATCACTTGTTGTGGCTTCATCAACTTTGAATCGTCCGTTAAGAAACGGCCACCGTGACGGGCGCGCCACTCATCAATCTGATGCCACCAAGATTTAATCGCCTGGGTATCAGGCTGCTTTTTACTGGATTTAATTAATTTCAAGAAATCTTGTAAAACGATTTTCGCCGGTCCGACGATCGGCACATCTGCACGCACAGTCTTTGAGATAGACGTTGGATCTATATCGATATGAATAATTTTCGCGGTGGGACAGAACTTATCCAGGCCGTTGGTTACCCTGTCATCAAACCGTACTCCCACTGCGAATATTAAATCGCTGTGGTGCATGGTCATGTTCGCCTCATAGCTGCCGTGCATGCCCAACATACCCACGGACTGACGATCGGTACCTGGATAGCCACCCAGCCCCATCAAGGTATTAGTCACTGGATAGTTTAAAGTTTTAGCTATTTCAATTAATTCTTCACAGGCGCGACCAATGATTACTCCGCCCCCGGCATAAATGATTGGGCGCTTAGCGGCTATTAACAGATCAAAGGCTTTCTTTATTTGACCACTGTGCCCTTTGGCAACAGGGTTATAAGAGCGCATTTTGACCGTTTTTGGAAAACTGTATTCAAACTTATCGGTCGGATTGGTCATGTCTTTAGGTATATCGATGACCACAGGTCCGGGACGACCAGACTCGGCAATGTGAAAAGCTTTTTTGACAATCCCCGGGATTTCCGACGGGTGCTTAACACTATAACTGTGTTTCACTACGGGTCGGGAAATGCCAATCATGTCAGTCTCTTGGAAAGCATCTTCACCAATCAAATGACTGGGCACTTGGCCGGTAATCACCACCATAGGAATAGAGTCAGTATAAGCTGTGGCTATCCCCGTTATTGCATTAGTCGCCCCAGGGCCAGAGGTGACCAGCGCCACACCGGCTTTTCCAGTGGCACGGGCAAAGGCGTCGGCCATGTGGGTGGCAGCCTGCTCGTGACGCACTAAAATGTGTTGAATTTCTTGCTGTTGAAATAGCGCATCATAGATATGTAAAACGGAACCACCTGGGTAGCCGTATATTTTCTTTACACCTTGATCTTGCAAGGCGCGAATTAACATTTCTGCGCCTGATAATAATTCCACTTTTGTACCCTCAAATCTACGCCGTATAACTCGGCGAATGAACAGTTCAGAGATTCTGTAGGAAAAACATGACTGCAACTGTGTTGTTACATTAACTGCTAGTGATTCCATGGTCTGTGCAGCATGCTGATATGTCCGGCGCAGCTCTGGCTTACAGAGCTGACTCTAACTTGTTTGCATGTTACCACTTGTGACTACGTTCATCTGAATGAAGGTAAGAGGATCGTCTCTACCGACAGACTTCTGGACTAAGCTGGGTTTGCTCTCTCACAAAGTTGCCGCTCGGGGTTACCTACTAAGCGATAGTGATTAATAATTATTGCGAGCCGCTAAATTAAGAAAAATATTCTCGCATTTTGCCCCTCTTGATTCAACCAATCAACTTGTGCCAAAGGCGAAAAATCAGCCAAAAAAGAATGAAATGCACTAATATCTTAATATTCGGATGCGCAACAGTGCAGACAGCGGTATATTTGGCTTATATATTTCGAGGAGACAAGCATGCTAAGTGCAGATGTAATTAATAAAGAACGCGCCATTAACGAGATGGCGCTGCTAATTCGCAAAATTTATTCAGAGCCGGAAATTTGTAGTATTTCTCTGGCAATCGCAGCAAAACACTACAACGCCAGCAACGCACATATCTTAATTGCCGATGAGTTATCGGCCACGACCAACATCAAAATCCCCGTTGAGCACTCTGAGGCCGATACCTTGTTTATAGATTTACTGATAGATATGGCTAAAGATGCCAACGCTCTTTACTAGAAATTCTACTTAAAAACGGGTTATTGCAACCCGTTTTTTTTGTCTAAAACTCTGACGACTTCCTACCGGCAGCTGTAACTTGCTTTTTCTCAGCCAGCAATTTCCCAGCACAATGTTACTCTGGCACTAACCATTGAATTTCCGGTGGCGCTGCAGAATTATCTGCTAAGTGTTGATACAGTGACTGACTGACCTGCTGTAGTTGCTGCTCTAAATGCCAGGGTGGATTGATCAATAGCATACCACTGCCGTACATACGCTCATCCGCTGCGGATTTCACATAGAACTCGGCCTGCAAGACTTTGCGAATACCAGAGAGTTTTATTTTGCGCAACATTTCCCGGTGGTTACCCGCTTTTAATAGCGGATACCAAATTGCAAAGCAGCCATTACTCCAGCGGTGATAGGCTTTGTCGATGAATTTTGCCACTTGCAAATATTCACTTTTCACTTCATAAGATGGGTCTATCAGCACTAACCCGCGATTAGGTTTTGGCGGTAGCAAACTCAACACCCCCTCGTAACCGTCTCGATGATGTACTGCCACAGCGCTATTGCGGTGAAAGACAGCTTTTAGTTGCTGATACTCACCAGGATGTAATTCCATCAGAGAAATTTTATCGGTTTCACGGGCAGCCTGACTGGCGAACCAGGGTGATCCCGGATACTTATCACAAGGCTTAGTGCTGGTATTTAACTGCTGAACAACTTTCAGATATGAATCAAATACACTGGACAATTGCAAGCCCTGTAGCAGAGCTATGCCCTGTTTAAACTCCTCTGTTTTGGTAGCATTTTCAGCGGTTAAATCATACAGGGCGGTACCGGCATGCGTCTCAAAGTAACTCCAAGGTTTAGGCTTTTTATTCAGGGAATCTAACACTAAAGATAAGGTCAGATGTTTGTGCACATCGGCAAAATTTCCAGCGTGATAGCTGTGTTGATAACTTAACAAGGGAACCTCGAGAGCCGGTAAAAAATAGAGCGTTATTCTAGCAGATCAGTTTCACTAGATGTGAATAAATTCAAACGCTGTGGCTTAAATTTGCACAGCTATTTATTTATCTGACGGCCTGATATTTTCACCGCAAATTCACTGGCAAACAAACTGAGCACAGTTTACTTAGCCTATCTAACTGACTGACTGCAACTTTACTTTTTCAGTGGCTGTCACTGCTGTTTTTACCCCGTATTCACTGGTAAACACACTCAGCACTGTTTTTTGACTGCCATCTTGCTCATTGTAGGCGTTGGCGCTGTGTATTGGTGGAAAATAAAAGTGCAGCGAACAAGCTTCTGCTGCAGTCTCATTACCCAGTTTGTGTAACCCCTGCTGATCGGTGATGGAAGTGACTTCTCCATCACAAAAAGTCACCCGTTCAGTCGGGCTGAGTATGCAATTATTAACCGCTTTAGCTTGCAGCTGATAGCGCTGTTCGGTTAGCTCACCGCTAATACACTTCATAATACAGAGTGAGCCCTGGTGATCGTGGGGAGTAGAATACTGTTGCGGCTGCCAACAGAGCAATATTATTTCAAATCCAACGCCAGTGTAGATAAGATTTCTACCATAGCTCGAGCTCCCATAATGATGATAAGGGCGTAGTTCTGTTAAGTCGATAGGTACGCTTTCTATTATCTCCAGTCGCTGCTGATCAGAGCCTGCGACTGATAACTGTTCGATAACTGTCTGTATATTATTAATTGCTCTAGGCGCTGCCGGCATGTCTAAGATCCAAAGTTACAAAATACTCTCACTATTAATTGATACGCAGTGCCAGCTCTTTTGGTTTCATACTCTGGATATTATCGATAGGGATTAGTGGATTAGTGGATTAGTGGATTAGTGGATTAGTGGATTAGGACATCAGCGTCAGCCAATGCCCTGTTCGGTAATCAATTAAAGCTAAATTCCCCCTCTTTTATATCAACGATAATTTCTGCTCCCGGGCTATATTTTCCAGACAACAGTGCCTGCGCCAGCGGGTTTTCCAGCCACTGCTGAATAGCCCGCTTCAGCGGCCTGGCACCGAAGCTGGGGTCAAAGCCTAATTCCACCAGCTGCTGCAGCGCCTGCTCTGTCAATTTTAGGCTAAGATCTTTCTCTGCTAATCGCTGTTGCAACTGAGCCAATTGAATCTTAGCTATTTTCGCCACTTCCGGCTTTGTTAATGATTGAAATACCACCAGTTCATCAATGCGATTAATCACTTCAGGCCTGAAGTGATTCGCCACTTCTCCCATTACCGCAGTTTTCATTAATGGGTAGTCATCACTGTCCTTAAAATTTTGAATTAATTGCGAGCCTAAATTTGAGGTCATCACTACTATGGTGTTTCTGAAGTCAACAGTGCGCCCCTGGCCATCCGTTAAGCGTCCATCTTCCAGTACTTGCAACAAGATATTGAAAACGTCAGGGTGAGCCTTTTCGACTTCATCTAGCAGTAGTACTGAATAAGGTTTGCGCCGTACCGCTTCGGTCAGGTAGCCACCCTCCTCATAACCGACATAGCCCGGAGGGGCGCCTATTAGCCGGGCGACCGAGTGCTTCTCCATAAACTCAGACATATCGATACGTACCATGGCCTCTTTAGTATCAAACAGATAATGTGCCAGGGTCTTGCACAGCTCCGTTTTACCTACACCTGTTGGCCCTAAAAACAGAAAACTACCATTGGGTCTGTTGGGATCTGAGAGTCCCGCTTTAGAGCGGCGCACCGCATTGGCGACAGCGGTTACCGCCTCATCCTGACCAATGACATTTTTTTGTAATTCGCTCTCCATAGCCAAGAGTTTCTGTCGCTCACCTTGTAACATTTTGTGTACCGGAATACCGGTCCAGCGACTAACTACTTCAGCCACTTCCTCCTCGCCGACTTTATTACGTAACAACTGGTTATGCTGCTCCGCATGCCGTTGCGCCTCTGCGGCAACCGCCAGTTGTTTCTGCAAATCGGGAATTGAGCCATACTGAATTTGTGACATTTTACTTAGATCGCCAGCACGGCTCGCCTGCTGCATTTCGACCTGGGCCGCATCTAACTGCTCTTTTATTTTTTGGGCACTTTGGAACACCGCTTTTTCGGCTAGCCAAATCTCTTCTAAATCGGCAAAAGATTGCTGCAATTTATGCAGATTCTTGATCAACTCTTTTAATCGTTGCACTGCAGCCTGATCACGTTCTTTTTTCAGCGCCTCCCGCTCCATTTTTAGCTGGATAATTTTCCGCTCTAACTTATCCAGCTCTTCCGGTTTGGAATCCATTTCCAGTCGAATACCTGAGGCGGCCTCATCAATCAGATCAATGGCCTTGTCCGGCAGCTGCCGGTCGGTAATATAACGCTGCGATAGTTTGACCGCTGCTATGATGGCGGAGTCACTGATATCAACCCCATGGTGTACTTCATAACGCCCTTTTAAACCGCGCAAAATCGCCACAGAACTCTGCTCGTCGGGCTGATCCACTAATACTTTTTGAAAACGCCTCTCCAGTGCAGCGTCCTTTTCTACAGTTTTACGATATTCGTCTAAAGTGGTGGCTCCGACACAATGTAAGTCTCCCCTGGCCAGAGCCGGCTTCAACATATTACCTGCGTCAATAGAACCCTCCCCACCACCCGCGCCAACCATAGTGTGCAGTTCATCGATAAAGAGGATGATCTGACCTTCAGCTTTGACCAGTTCTTTAAGCACGGCTTTTAACCGCTCTTCGAATTCACCGCGAAATTTAGCGCCGGCTAATAAAGACCCCATATCCAGTGACAGCACTCTCTTGTGCTTTAAGCTCTCGGGGACTTCAGCATTGACAATGCGCTGCGCCAACCCTTCAACTATTGCAGTTTTACCTACCCCGGGCTCACCTATTAATACTGGGTTATTTTTGGTACGCCGCTGCAATACTTGGATAGTGCGACGTATTTCATCATCCCGGCCGATCACAGGATCTAACTTGCCCTGTTCGGCCAGTTCCGTCAGGTCGATGCAATAAGTATCCAGAGCTTGTCTCTGATCTTCATCGTTAGCATTTTGCACTTTGTCACCACCGCGTAAGTTATTTATTTCAGCCTGTAATTTATCTTTATCAAGCTTGGCTTTAGTCAGTAATTTCGCCACCGGAGTATTACCATCTAGCATTGCCAACAGCACTATTTCGGTTGCTATAAACTGATCACTTCGCTGTTGTGATAAGTTTTCTGCGGTATTGAATAAACGACTGCAATCTTGAGACAATCGCACATCAATATCTGCATAAGTAATACGGGGTAAATCATCAACTGCAGTAGCTACATCGGACTGTAATTGCGCAAAGTCTACTAGGCTGGCGAGCAGAGTGTGGACAGTACTGGCACGTTGCTGCATAAATGCCGCCAGCACATGTAATGGATCAATTAGATTGTGTTGTTTGGAGATTGCCAGTGACTGGGCATCGGCAATCGCCTGTTGTAATTTGGCTGTAAATTTTTCTGGGCGCATACAAACTCCTTAGATAACTCTAAGTCAGATTCAAAAGTTGACCGCTTTTGGATCACTTTTATATTGGGAGTTTTAGCGTTATTTCAAGTGCTTGAGAACTGTCGGCGCAGTTATAGCACTAACATCAATCTACTAGCTGCAGTACTAATTGCGCGGCCGCCAGGTCTGCCAGAGCCGTCCCCACTGCTTTAAAAAGAGTGATATCACGGCTGTTTTCCCGACCTTTAACTTGCCCCGAACACAGCTGGGCAAGCTCCGCCAGGATAACATCTTCAGTGACCAGCCCCTCGGCAATAGGTAGCAGAATTTCCCCCGCCTCGGCCATGACATTAAGCTTGCTATCGACAAAGACTTTTGCAGTGAGTACTAACTGACTGTCGCACTCCCTTTTATCAGGACTATGATTTCCCACCAGATCTACGTGAGTTCCCCCGCTGACCCAGTGCCCAGGGAATAACGGCTCTACGGCAGCGGTAACACAACTGATAATATCTGCCTGTGAGACTGCTACTTGCAGATCAGTCACTGCGGTACAGTCAACGCCATCTAGCAGCGCCTTTATCTCAGCGATAGTGGCTGTTATTTTTTCCTCGCTGCGCCCCGCGACTAGGACTTTTTCAATATTTCTGACACAACTGATCGCCTTAACGGTATGCGGAGCCAAATGCCCAGTGCCAAAAATCAGTAACGTTTTACTGTCCTCGCGAGACAGTAATTTAACCGCCAATGCCGAAATAGCGGCGGTGCGCCAATAGGTTAATTCTGTGCCGTCCACCAGCGCCAGAGGCTCGCCGGTGCTGCGATCAAACATCATCACTTGGGCGTGGATCATGTCTAAGCCTTTTGCTGGATTCTGCGGCAGGTGGGTAAAGGCCTTTACGCTGATAATTTCATCATTCCAGGCAGGTAACACGGCAAATCCATCAGCGTTAGCACCGTCCTCGCTCAAGGCAAACACTTGTCTGGCAGGCATGCCAAATCTTTTGCTGTAAGTTGCCTGTAACGCTGCTATCAATTGAGGGTATTGCAGCACTTGCTGTACTTGAGTGGCATTTATTATTTTCATATGACTGTTCCAAATTACTGTGCACTAAAGCAGCTCTAGTGCCAGTTCCGTTATATTTAGCTTAGCTAATTCGATTAAGTAGAGTGCTTAGGTAACTTTTTGAACAGTAGCAGCCACTGCTGCCTTTAGCCTCAAAGCTAAATTAGCTCCAGGGGCAACTCAGTGGTATTTTTCACTTCCGTCATAGTGAAATGGCTCTGCGCTTCTTTAATATGTGGTAACTGCAATAATTTACGTCTTAAGAAGTGCTCATAGCTATCGATATCTTTAGTCACAACCCGCAAAGTAAAATCCATGCCGCCGGAAATAGTCCAACACTCTAATACCTCGGGAAAGCTGACAATAGCTTCTTCGAATTCATTGAGCATGTTCCAACCGTGCATAGATAACTTAACCTGCACAAAAACAACTACTTTGAGGCCCAATTTTTTCCGGTCTAAGGTAGCGACGCCGCCAATAATAAAGCCTTCTTCCTGCAACCGGTTTATCCGACGCCAGCAAGGCGATTGTGAGAGCCCGACACGCTCGGCAATTTCCGCTGCCGATAGATTATTATTTTTCTGCAGTATCGCTAAGATTTTTCGATCTGTTTTATCTAAGGTTTCCATAATCCCAACATTATCTTTACATAATTATAGGGATTTTAGCATTGTCATTAACAAAGAGGGAAGTTGGAAGTTGGAAGTAGCGAGTAGCGAGTAGCGAGTAGCGAGTAGCGAGTAGCGAGTAGCGAGTAGCGAGTAGCGAGTAGCGAGTAGCG
>JABSQZ010000038.1 GCA_013215505.1 Oceanospirillaceae bacterium | reverse complement strand
AGCGGTTGTAGACCCCAAGATGTTTGATATCTCCCACCGATACTACACTGATATAACAAGATAGTAGCGGTGAGAGTTGCGATGAGCTTATTAGCTGACGCGCATGCCGGGTTTAGCACCTGTGTGCGGCTCGAGTATCCAGATGTCCTCGCCACCGGGTCCTGCCGCTAACACCATGCCCTCTGAATCGCCAAACTTCATCGTGCGAGTTGCTAAGTTAGCCACCATTACCGTATGTTTGCCCACCAGTTCCTCTGGCTTATAGGCTGATTTTATGCCGGCAAACACATTCCTGGTTTCACCGTCTAAATCTAAGGTTAAACGCAGTAGTTTGTCAGCTCCTTTAACGTGCTCGGCATTGATTATTTTAACGATTCGCAGATCTACTTTAGCAAAGTCAGCAAACTCAATAGTCTCGGCAATAGGTTGCTGTTGCAAAGGAGTTTTGGTTGGCGCTTTACTCGCTTGTTGCACAACTTGCATGTTTTGTTTGCTGTCTACGATTATGGCGTTAACCTTGGCCTCTTCAACGCGCTGCATCAATGGTTTGAATTTATTGATTTTGTGGTCCAGCAGCGGTTGACCTATCTGATCCCAGTCGAAATTGTCAACATTCAGGAACTGTTGTGCATCCTCGGCCACTTGCGGTAATACGGGTGCCAGGTAAGCACAGATGACTCTGAACAAGTTGATTCCCATTGAGCAGCAGTCTTGAACTTGTTGCTCTTTACCTTCTTGCTTAGCCAGTACCCAAGGCTCAGCATTGTCTATATATTGATTTGCCTGGTCGGCAATTGCCATGATTTCACGCATCGCCTTACCGAACTCACGGTTCTCGTAATACTCGGCAATTTGCACGCCTTTGTCGGCGGCTGCTTGAAACAGTGCCGGTTCAGAGAGTTTCGCTGAGAGCTGTCCATCAAATTTTTTCTTGATGAAGCCGGCGCAGCGAGAGGCGATGTTGATCACTTTATTGACTAAATCGGCATTAACTCTGAGACGGAAATCTTCTAAATTCAAATCGATATCATCAATACCAGAATTTAGTTTGGCGGCGTAGTAATAGCGTAAATACTCTGGGCGCAAATGCTTAAGGTAGGTCTCGGCCATCACAAAAGTACCGCGAGACTTGGACATTTTTTTACCTTCTACGGTGACAAAGCCATGGCAGAATACACCGTTAGGTTTGCGCAGCCCCGCGCCTTCAAGCATTGCCGGCCAAAACAACGAGTGGAAGTAGGCGATATCTTTACCGATGAAATGGTACAGCTCAGTGCTTGAATCGGCTTTCCAGTACTCGTCAAAATCAGTGTCATTTTTGTCACACCAGTTTTTGAAACTGGCCATGTATCCTACTGGGGCGTCTAGCCAGACATAAAAATACTTTCCCGGTGCGTCGGGTATCTCGAAACCCCAGTAAGGTGCGTCGCGAGAGATGTCCCAGTCATGCAGGCCGGAATCAAACCACTCGTTGAGTTTGTTTTTCATCTGCTCTTGCACGTGTGTATCGACCCACTGGCGCAGGAATTGTTCAAAGTTACCGAGTTTAAAAAAGTAGTGCTCGGATTCTTTCTCTATAGGTTTGGCGCCGGATATGGCCGAGTAGGCATTTTTTAATTCTGTCGGCGAGTAAGTGGCGCCACATTTTTCACAGGAATCACCATACTGGTCCTTTTCATTACACTTAGGGCAATCACCTTTGACGAAGCGATCTGGCAGAAACATTTTTTTCTCAGGATCATAGGCTTGGGTGATGGTTTTTTTAGCGATATGCCCTGCGTTGCGAAGCCGATTGTAAATCATCGAGGAAAACTCACGGTTCTCCTCTGAATGGGTAGAGTAAAAATTGTCAAAGCCAACCATAAAAGCCTTAAAATCACGCTGATGCTCTTCGCTGGATTGGTCGATTAACTGTTGTGGGCTGATACCCAACTGGTCGGCTTTGAGCATTATAGGCGTGCCGTGAGCATCATCTGCACAGACATACGTACAGTTGTGGCCTCGTTGTTTTTGAAAGCGCACCCAGATATCAGTTTGGATGTACTCTAACATGTGGCCTAAGTGAATCGCGCCATTGGCATAAGGGAGAGCGCTAGTGACTAATATTTTACGGTTGTTGTTTGACATAATATCCGACTGTAGAGTGTGCAACACAAAAGCGCTAGTCTACGGTGAATTTTGCCGATAATGAACCAAATTTAGTGAAAAGTTTGAAATATTTGATCTATCCTTAAAAAGGAACTGGTTTTTTATTTTTTTATTAGTGTAAGATGTGATGCGCTGAAAAATTAGCGCATACACCCTTTAGAAGTTTGAGAATAAAGATGTCTATAAGCGTAGTGCAGTACTTGGAAGCCTTAAAGGATGGAAAGGTTGATTTTGAAGACACAATGGCTGTGATCAGTGAGAACTATAGTTTTACCCCTTGCTCTTTTAGAAACGGCAGCGGTGATCGGATGGTTAGTAATGCAACGGGACAGAATGAAGGATCACTAAAGATCTTTAGTTTCGCCTATCTGAACCGACTTGATAAAGAGCAAACACTGCAGTGTTTTGGTCGGTTCTATCAAGATGTTCTGGATACCCCTGAGGCGAAAAATCATAAAAACATCCGCAGCTTTATGATTTCTGGCTGGGATGGGATTAAATTTTCCAGTCGAGTACTACAACTCAAGTAGAACTCAATGGAGCTTGTGCAGGCAATACTGGGCGATTATTGTTAATTTAGATAATTGTCTAGGTTGCCCTCGGGCCTTCTGTTAAAATTCCGCCAATCTTAAGCTGCGATCTATCAGATTGTGATTGCAACTATTAGCTATGAGTTTGTCCTTGGGTGTACCGCTGCCAGTTAGTGGTGGCTACTCGCTGCAACTCTTGGCTATTTTTGCGAGTTAGCCTATCAACTTCCATCGCACTAGCATTAATTTACCCCTATTAAAGATACTGTCAGTTCCCCATTGAGGTTTGAATGTCCCTGCCTAATATAGACCCGAGTCAATACTCAGCATTGTTATTGCAAAAGCAGCAACAAATTAGCGAGCAATTTACCGCCTTTTCAATTCCAGAAGTAGAAGTGTTCGCCTCGCCAACCTCTGCTTATCGCATGCGGGTTGAATTTAGAGTGTGGCACGATGGTGATGAACTCGATTATGTAATGTTTGAAAAAGGCAGTAATCACCTGCACTCTAAAGTGACCAGTTGCCCTATGGTCAGTGAAATTATTCAACAGCATATGTTTGCATTACTCGATCTGATCAGACCGGTTGAATTATTGAGAAAAAAGTTATTTCAAATTGATTTTTTGAGTACTACTAGTGGTGAGTTACTGATCAGTCTGCTCTATCACAAGGCGATCGGAGACGAGTGGCGTGCAGCGGCTGTTGAACTGCAAAATAACTTGGCTCAAGTGTCGAGGATAGGGCAAAAAGTGGAGCTGATAGGTCGGGCGCGTAAAACTAAAATTGCCTTGGGCCGAGAATTTGTTATCGAAAAGATGGATGTCGCCGGCAGGCAGATGATTTACCAGCAAGTCGAAAATAGCTTTACCCAACCGAATGCCGAAGTCTGTAAGCATATGCTTAACTGGGCGCTGGATGTTACTTCCCAGCAAAGCGGAGATTTGGTGGAGTTGTACTGTGGTAATGGCAATTTCAGCTTGCCGTTAGCTAAAAATTTCAATGCGGTAGTGGCCACTGAAATATCAAAGAGTTCAGTGAAGTCGGCGCAATATAATATTGCAGCGAACGCTATCGAAAATGTCACAATCTTGCGAATGTCCAGTGAAGAGTTTTCTCAGGCGCTGCAGGGAGTCAGAGAATTTAGACGCCTGAAAGAGAAAAATGTGGATTTGAACAGTTATGATTTTAATACTGTGTTAGTAGATCCACCGCGCTCAGGATTAGATGATGAGACGATTAAGCAAGTGGCTAAGTATGACAGCATTATTTATATCTCTTGTAATCCAGCGACTCTGCAATTGAACTTGTTGGCGCTCGGCGAAACTCACAGCATTAGTCGCTTTGCTATTTTTGATCAATTTCCCTACACGGATCACATAGAAGTAGGTGTGTTTCTACAGAGAAAAGTGTAGATTCTGCATGCTTTGTACAATTTTGTTTTAATCTCTCTTTTAGCATAGGTAAAACCATGGATATCTCATCAAGCTTACAGACTGCTCTTGCCAGTTATCAAGACCCGTATTTGCAAACTGATTTGTTCAGTGCCGGTATTGTTGAGTCTTTTGTTGAAGATGGTGGATCAGTACAGTTGAGTTTAGTTTTTCCCTATGTAAACAAAGGAGAGCAATCCTCTGTTGAGGAAAAACTAAGCCAATTATTGATCGCCGCCGGTGCCGTGTCCGTTGCTATTAAACAAGGCTTTAGCATTAAGGCTGCAGTGCAAAAAAGCCAAGTGCCCAGTCTTGCTAAGGTTAAAAACATTGTGGCTATATCCTCAGGCAAAGGTGGGGTCGGTAAATCAACAACGGCGGTCAATTTGGCCCTGGCGCTGGCTGTGGAAGGTGCAACAGTCGGCATATTGGACGCGGATATCTACGGTCCAAGTCAAGGTATGATGTTGGGTATTAAACCTGGGACTCATCCGCAACCCCTGGGTGATGATAAAATGCTGCCGATCTCTGCTCTGGGTCTAGTGTCTATGTCTATCGCCTATATGATCGACGAGACCACCCCTATGGTATGGCGTGGGCCAATGGTCAGCGGTGCCATTACCCAAATGGTCAATCAAACGCAGTGGGGTGAGTTAGATTATCTGCTAATCGATATGCCACCAGGGACTGGAGATATACAGTTAACACTGTCACAAAAAGTCCCGATAACTGCCGCTATCGTGGTAACTACTCCACAAGATATCGCGCTTCTGGATGCTAAACGCGGAATTGAAATGTTTCGCAAAGTCGATATTCCGGTCCTGGGTGTGGTTGAGAACATGAGTGTGCACATCTGTTCTAACTGTGGTCATCAAGAGCATATTTTTGGCGACGGTGGTGGTGAGCGTATCGCCAGTGAGTACCAAAGTGAGTTGTTGGGTGCGCTGCCGTTAAACATAGATATTCGCCAGCAGGCTGATTCTGGATTGCCTACTGTGGCGGCTGATGGGGAAGGGGTTATCGCGGCAAATTATCGGGCGATTGCCAGAAAGGTCAGCGCCAGGTTGCAGCAGTTAAATTCTCAGGGCAATCAGGGGCCACAGTTGTCTATTGTTGAAGATTAAAATCAGCGAGGCAATATTTTAAAATGCTCTGCTATTTTTGCTGCGGCTAAAAATAAGCAATCAATTATTTAATTATATCGTTATAATATGCGATTTTTAGTATTCATTTGGATGGGAAAATGGGAATAAAAGCGGATAGTTGGATTCGCCGTATGGCGCAAGAACATGAAATGATTAGCCCCTTTGTTGCAGGGCAAGTAAGGAATGTAGATGGCGAGGCAATTATTTCATACGGTACATCCAGTTATGGATATGATGTACGCTGTGCTCCTGAGTTTAAAATATTTACCAATATCAACTCATCCATCGTCGATCCGAAAAACTTTGATGCGGGTAGCTTTGTCGATATACAGTCTGATGTCTGTATCATTCCGCCAAACTCTTTCGCCTTGGCGCGCACGGTCGAATATTTTATAATTCCCAGGGATGTATTAACAATCTGCTTAGGAAAAAGTACCTATGCCCGCTGTGGTATAATTGTCAACGTCACTCCGTTAGAGCCAGAATGGGAAGGGCATGTTACTTTGGAATTTTCTAATACTACCCCGCTACCGGCAAAAATATACGCCAACGAAGGTGTGGCGCAGATGTTGTTCTTAGGTGCCGATGAAATTTGTGAGACATCCTATGCTGACCGAAAGGGCAAGTATCAGGGGCAAACTGGAGTGGTCGTGCCCCGTGCATAAACACCAGCTACCAATAGTAGGCAGGGGCAGTTACTTGTGCTCCTCTCAATTTACAATGGGCTTGAGGTAAATTAAGTTCTTATGCAGTATAACGGAAAAGAAATAGCAGATTTTTGGCTAGAGCTGGAAATGACCATTGAGCAAGTGCTTGAAAGTCGCGACGACAATCAATTTGACGCGGAAATGCTGCTGGGTGATTATCGCCAGCGGTTGCAGAGCATCGATGAGAACTTGACCTTTCATTTCGAGGCCGATGAAGAGGGGCCGATTGAAATGATCTTTGGTTGTGACGGCTACCCAGAGTCGATCCATTCCGTGTTATCTCTGGTGGGGGCTGCGCCCGACGTCAGTGGTATAAAATTTAAAGCGTTTAATCATAGATACGATCCCATTCCCAGCTGTATCAATGTAGCAGGTGAAATGTGTGAGCTCTCTGATTATTGGTTTGCTCTGCAAAACAATGATAAGAAACTGCACTTAACTATCTATATGCCTCATGTACCGGAAGTTTTGGAAACAGACCCCCGAGTGGAAGCTGTGATGATATTTTTGGATGCACTGATCGGCGAATATGAGTTGATGACTAAAGTCTGGGCGCTGGATTGGCTGGCGACTCCTGCAGATCCGGTCGACTATGCACTTAAGCCATTGTCCCAATTACGTGATTACTTTGACCAGTTAAAAGATAAAGTCGCTCCCATCGGTATTACCTTCCATTAATTGTCTTATATGGTTGTCTAATTTACAGTATTGTTACTACAGGTGACTATTATGAGTCAAATTTTAACCGGAATTCTCGATGATATCCGTACCGAGTATGTGCAGATTTTACAGCATAGCTCTGGACTTGATCCTTTTTTAAATGCTCAGAAGTTGTGTCAAAATCAACTGAGTATCAGTACTGATCAGCTGGCTAAAATCATCAACGAAGATCCTAATTTATTAGCGGCCAGAGCGGGTGAGCTGATCAGAGATCTTCAGCAAGCTGAGAACCCCAGTGCCGGGCATATCATCTCGGCGAACATTCGCAGCGCTGCTCTTGAGTCTTTATTAGATGCGGCGGTGCACTATGGATGGTTGCAAACCAATGCGGAGGGAGCGATACAGATTGGCGATGGTGAGATCGAGGCCGCCGATGCTCTGTTGCAGGTAAGTGAAGATTATAGCCAGTCAAAAACGGCGCTGGAAAACATAAGCAAGCCTGGGGTAAGTGTGTTAAATACACTGATACATGGCGCTGAAACGGAATTCATTAAGCAGCTGGACAGTCAGGTTCTAGATGCCTATAGCCTGGCGATTGAAGTGGCGGGTGCCCACAGTGTCTTTACCCCGGAAGAAATCGCACCACTAGTGATAGAAAACCCTCTGCTATTAGGATTGCGTGCAGATGATTTAGTGGTCGATGATGTGTTTGAGAGTGACCCGCCAGCGGGTATTATTATTTCCAGCCATATAACCCAAATGGTTATTGATCACTTGCTAGAGCTAGCTACCGACCGTGGGGCTTTAGCTTTAGATGGAGAGGGGCAGTTAATTCTCCCGGGTAATGAAGATCAGCCCCCGTTAATTCACTAGCGAGAGTATTTTTGGTTTTTGTGACTGCGGGTGGCAGAATATGGGTTCATCCAGGTAGAACCCCTCGCTGCAGTTATTTATATTGAGGGGAAAAACCGCCGTGCGCACAACGCCTGACGCTTTGCGCTGTATTAGGGGTATAGATTTAGACGCGGGTAATCGGACATAAAAAAGCAGCCTTTGCATCTCAGCAGGCTGCTTTTTTTATGGCTGTGTTTTTGTTGGCTCTAGGAAGCTGTCATCCACTGCGCAAGTTCGGTTATATCTTCTTCAGCCACTGATCCCAACTGGAAATTCAGTTTAAATTGTAATCTTAAATGCTCTAAACGGGCAGTGGCATGATTGTTTTCGGCACTAAACAAGGCTTGCTCGGCCTGCAGTAAGTCAACAATGTTTCTGGTACCTACAGTAAATCCTTCGCTGATCGCTGCAAGGGCCGCTCTGCTAGAGATGATGCTCTGTTTTCTGGCGGCAATGGCCAGAGCGTTGGTCTGAATATCACGGGTTAAGCTGCGAATAACTTGGGTAACCGCTCTGATGGTATCTTGCTGTTGTGATTTGGCGATATCTTCTGCCGAAAGTGCCTGGCGTATTTTAGAGTTTAGAGAACCGGCATTAAAAAGCGGCACACTGAGTACCAGTGAGATCCGATTATTGGTATTTTGTCCGGTGACACTGTGATCTGTGCGCGAGTGAGAAGCGGTCAGATCGACAGAAGGTTTGATGTTCGAGCTGGCGATATTGGTATCTTCACGGGCTGAATCAATGCTGTGATTTGCCAGCAGTACCGATATATTGTTGCTCAGTGCCTGGCTAATCCAGTGCTGAGGGTCGGTGGGGGTTAGCGCGGTAGTCGCATAGCTTTCACTGAGGCTGTCTACATCGGTAATAACTTGTCCGGTTAAACGCTGCAGGGCTTCATAACTGTTCTGCAGCTTGCCCTCGCTGATAATAAGATCTACTTTAGTGTTATCGTATGAAGCCTTTGCTTCATGAACATCGGTGATCGCTATCACGCCTACTTCAAACTCAGCGTTTACAGTATCCAGGCGTTGTTTGATGGCACGTTCTTGTGCCTGGGCGGTACCCAGATTGCTCTCGGCAATCATTGAGTTTATATAGGCATCCACGGTGCGGATGATAAGATCTTGCTGGCTCTGTTGGTACTGCAGCTGAGCTTGAGTATCAATGATTTTAACTTTGTTGTAGCCTGAATTCAGCGCCGGAGAATAAACCGGTTGTCTGAGGCTGATTTCATAGCTGTTGCTGTTATTCGGGCTAGCGTTAGAGTCATCATTCCAGCTGCTTTTTAACTCGCCATCGATAGTAGGTAGCAGTGCCGCTTTAGCCTGAACAATGTTTTCTCGGCTGCTGACTAATTTAGAGTCAGCCTGCTGCAGTACTGGATCGGACTTTACGGCGAGGAGATATACTTGTTGCAGTGATTGGGCGTGACTCTGCAAAGGGGCAAGCATAGCTGCCATGCCTATGCTGATACTCAAAATAGAAAGGGTTTTACTGGTTAGTGTGTTCATCAAAAAACCTATATATAAGCAATACAGTGAGATTTATGCTCTCATCAATTATGCCCCGGGGTTGAAAATTATGAGTCTTGATTATAGCAAAGCACTTTTCCATACAATATCTTAACTCTGTACGGAGCTATAATTTAATACTAGCGTCAGCACATAGCAATGATAAATTTGTCAGTTGGCTGGCAATGGCTAAATTGATGGCGGATAGTGAAATAAATACTGAGCCACAAACAATTAAAGGAGCACTAGCTCCTTTAATTGTTTGTGGCTAGCGCTTAGGTTTACAATCTTTAGCTGACCAGTGAGAAGAACTCTGCACGAGTGGCTGCGCGGACCCGGAACGAGCCGAGTAGCATTGAGGTTTTCATCACGCTGTTTTGTTTTTCTACACCGCGCATTTTCATGCACATGTGTTCTGCTTCAATGACCACGCCAACGCCTTCAGCATTGGTCACTTGCATAATAGCTTCAGCGATTTCTTTACTCATGTTTTCCTGGATTTGCAGGCGTCTGGCAAACATATCAACGATGCGCGCAATCTTAGATAAGCCTATGACTTTACCTTGAGGGATATAAGCGACGTGAGCCCGGCCAATAAAGGGCAGCATATGGTGTTCACACAGAGAGTAAAACTCAATGTTGGTAACCACCACCATTTCGCTATTATCAGAGTCAAAAAGAGCATTGTTAACTACTTCATCTAGCGATTGGGTATAGCCCCGGGTTAGATAAGACATTGCTTTTGCGGCGCGTGCTGGCGTATCGACAAGGCCGTCACGGCTTATATCTTCTCCGATACTTTCTATGATCTTGGCAAATGCTTTTTCCATTGGAAAACGATAACTCCGAGGGTTGTAATAAAGTGGGTAACTTACTGCAACTTAATCTTAAGGTAAAGTAGATTGTGTGTTTATCTGGCGATAAAAAGGCCAGTATGTCGCTGTGTTTACCTTTTGCGCCGCAATAAGACATAAAGGGCTCCGGTGCCGCCGTCTTTTGCCTGTGCAGAGCAGAAAGCCAGTACCTCAGGTAGTTGTCTTAACCAGTCATTGGCGTAAGACTTGAGCAGCGGCTGCTGGCCAGATTGGCTGTAAGCTTTACCGTGCACAACCAGCACCACATGGCACTGTTGATGAAAACTGCTGCGAATGAATTGACTTAATTCATCCCTGGCACTGTCGATATTAAAGCCGTGCAAATCTATTCCCTGCTCCCAGGAAATATGTCCCTGGCGCAAGCGTTTTATCACTTTTAATTGCACCCCGGGTGCCGCAAATAGCAGTGCCTGATCAGAATCGACAATATCGACGGCTTCGGTAGATAAGCCGTCGGCTATTTGGGTGGTGTCGGTGGTGGCCTGCTCACGGTGATAGGACTTGTTTTGCTTTTTCCTGATGCTGGGCTTAGCACGCAAGTTCGCTTTGTCCTGGTCAAAAGGGGTAACTCCCACAACAGCCTGGGCAAAAGTATCAGGGGATTTATCACTGTATTCGGGCTTTGCATCAAAGATAGGTTCGTCAAAATCGGGCATGTCGTTCTGTATTGGTTAAACTGTTAGCGTAGAGCATAACTTCGCGGCATTAATTTGGCAAAATCTTTATCACTTCTTTTTTGCCCGGGGACTGTCGCTGTCGATTATAGATAAAAATCTGATGCTGCAGCAACTGCTGTATCAAGCATTTGCTGATTGACGAGTTTCAGTAAATTCGTCAGTTTGCGTATGATTTATATAGGCCAAAGGTTACAATAGCGCCTTTATTTTAATTGTCAGATACGTTTTATGATTGAGCAGCAGCAGTGCCCGGAAAGTTTATTGAGTATTCGCGATTACATTCGCCTCTGTTATTCGCAAATGATGCAACAGAAAATATATTTAGGCCATGGTCATGTCAATGCTATTGATGAAGCTAAACAACTGGTATTAGCCGCCGTCTACTTGCCCTGGGATGCCGACGATTTGGTATTGGATGCAAGATTGCTAGCCGCGGAAAAGCAGCGAATACTCGCTTTTATGCACAGACGTATTAAGCAGCGGGAGCCTCTGCCTTATATCATCAACCAGGCATGGTTTATGCAAATGCCATTTTTTGTCGATAGTAGAGTGCTGATCCCGCGCTCACCCATAGCGCAATTGATAGAGACACAATTTTCTCC
Source organism: Oceanospirillaceae bacterium (assembly GCA_013215505.1). Taxonomy (GTDB): domain Bacteria; phylum Pseudomonadota; class Gammaproteobacteria; order Pseudomonadales; family Balneatricaceae; genus Rs1. The sequence continues at coordinate 16,490 of JABSQZ010000038.1, read as the reverse complement.
ATTTTTACGCACGGGGCCTGTCAACAGAATTTTGGACTTGTGTACGGGTTCCGGGTGCATTGGCATCGCCTGTGCCTACGCCTTTGAAGAGGCACAGGTAGATCTGGCGGATATTTCTACCGATGCATTAGCGGTTGCCAGTATCAATATCGAACAGCATAAGATGACTGAGCAAGTCTCAATTATTGAAAGTGATTTATTTGCCAATATTGAACTAAAGTACGATTTGATCGTCAGCAATCCTCCCTATGTCGATAAAAAAGACCTGGCAGAAATGCCTGAAGAGTATCATCACGAGCCGGAACTGGCTCTGGGAAGCGGTGATGATGGCCTGGAGTTATGTAAGATAATGCTGGCTCAGGCGTGCAACTATTTAACCGAGGATGGTTTGCTGGTTGTCGAAGTAGGTAACAGTGAAGTTCATTTGATGCAGCAATTTCCACAAGTGCCTTTTATCTGGGTTGAACTAGCCGAGGGTGGCAACGGCGTGTTTGTGATCAGTGCGGCTGAATTAAAACAGTACGCGGCATTGTTTTAATCGATATTTTTCTCTTTGCAGCAGTCTAAAAGAGACTGCATGTATACATTTATAACAAGGATAATAACGAGATATGTCCGGTAATAGTTTTGGTAAATTGTTTACAGTCAGTTCCTTCGGCGAAAGTCACGGGCCGGCTCTGGGCTGTATTATAGATGGCTGTCCTCCGGGAATTGAGCTGTCAGTCGCCGATTTGCAGGTGGATTTAGACCGGCGTAAACCCGGCACTTCCAGGCACACCACGCAGCGCCGTGAAGCTGATGAGGTTGAGATACTTTCCGGAGTGTTTGAAGGTAAAACTACAGGGACATCTATTGGTCTGTTAATCCGCAATACCGATCAGCGCTCCAAAGACTATGGCAATATTAAAAACACTTTTCGTCCGGCACATGCCGATTATGTGTACTCTCACAAGTATGGCTTTCGCGACTACCGCGGTGGTGGTAGAGCATCTGCCCGTGAGACAGCGATGCGGGTAGCGGCGGGTGCCGTGGCTAAAAAATTCTTGGCCAGCAAAGGAGTTACAGTTAAGGGTTACTTGTCGCAACTGGGGCCGTTGAAAATAAACTACGACAATTTTGACTGGGACTGTGTCGATACCAATCCGTTTTTCTGTCCTGATGCCAGCTTGGTTGAGCCGCTGGAAAACTATATGGATGCACTGCGCAAAGAAGGCAACTCAATCGGTGCAAAAATATCGGTACGTGCTATGGGGGTGCCAGTGGGCTTAGGCGAGCCTATCTTTGATCGTATCGATGCTGAAATAGCACATGCCCTAATGAGTATTAATGCGGTCAAAGGTGTCGAAATAGGCGATGGCTTTGCCTGTATTGAGCAAAAGGGTACTGAACACCGCGACGAAATCACCGCTGATGGCTTTTTATCTAATCACTCGGGCGGCATCTTAGGTGGTATTACTACCGGCCAGGATCTGATCGCCCATATGGCGCTCAAACCTACTTCTAGCTTGCGCTTGCCGGGTCGCTCGGTAGACGCTAATGGTAACGAAGTCGAAGTAATCACCAAGGGGCGCCACGATCCCTGCGTTGGTATCAGAGCAACACCTATTGCCGAGGCGATGGTGGCTATAGTACTAACCGATCACTTTTTGCGCCATCGGGGGCAAAATGCCGATGTCGACAGTGGTTTTACCATTCCGACTTAACCGTCGCCAATGGCATCATCAATAACGCCCTCTGCTGGCTTAACTGGCAGAGGGCATTTTTATGTCATGGGATTCAATTGACTACAGCTAAAGCTGTAGCAGCTCATTGTTGTAAAGTCGGTATAACTTCTCAAACTCTAATATCTGGTCGCAGAATTTTCACCATATTCTCCCTGTCTTTAGTCACTTTAAACAACCTATATGTTCATAGCAGAAAATTTAGCGAGTGCTGTTGAACTCATGCAAATTTAACCTCATATGTACATCTATCGGGTCTCGGTCAAAAGTAGCGAAGCCATACTCGCGATATAAGTTAATTGCAGCCGTCCATGAATGTTCAGTAGAAACCATTAACTGCTGAAGCGGAAGATCTAACGCCAAATTGATACAGTACTCCAATAAACTGCGCGCAATGCCCTGGCGCCTGTACCCTTTTAAAACAGACATGCGCACTATCTTAGCCTGATAGTTATTGATATAAACTAAACCTAAAGTGGCCACTAATCTATCATCTAGCTCAGCCACAATAAATACATCACCTTTTTGCAAATAGTGGGTCGTAATATTATCAATGTCAGGATTTAGCGCGGGATCAATACAGTCAAAATGCTCAGCCAATCCCAAAATAATAAGATCCTTAGCCGCTCTCTGGTCTGCATCCCTAAAGGATCTGATAAGTACTTTCTGGTGGTAGATATTCACATCTTTAGGTGTCGGCATTTAGGTTGCAATTCCTTAATTAAAATCCGGCGTTAGCTAGCATCAGGTCAATTATATTTCATCTCAAATTCTGTGGTTGAAGTTGGAGAACATTACCCGCTAACCTAGGACCCCAAAAGCCAACTAATTCTATTATTTCATTATTCTGGCTCTGCGTTCAATTGACTGCAGCTAAAACCTCAGCGACTTGTCGCTGCAATGCCGGCACAACCTCTCTTTCAAACCAAGGGTTGCGCCGCAGCCAGATATTATTTCTCGGGCTGGGGTGGGGAATCGGCAGTATCGCTGGCCAGGTATTGCGCCAGTCACTGACAGAATCTGTTACGCAGCGGCTCGGGCCCGGTAGGTGATAAGCTTGAGCATACTTGCCTAATACAATTGTGAGTTGTATTTGATGCAGCTGCTGCAGTAATTTGGTGCGCCAAGTGGCAGCGCATTCTGCTCTGGGCGGAAGGTCGTCCGATTTACCGGTCCCGGGAAAACAAAACCCCATTGGCAGTAAGGCTATCTGTTGCGGGTCATAGAAAGTGTCGGCACTTATTCCCAACCATTCCCGCAGCCTGATGCCGCTGGCATCATCGAAAGGTATTCCCGAAAGATGCACTTTGCGGCCGGGTGCCTGACCGGCGATCAGTATTCTAGCCTCTGGGTGTAATTGCAGTACCGGTCTTGCCCCCATTGGCAATTGTGGTTCACAGAGAGTGCAACGGCGTACTTCAGCCAGCAATGTTAAATAAGACTGCATAATAATCACTCTCCAGGTGGATCAAACGCCTAAGTGTAGACCGGGCTATTAATAGCTTAACAGTTCGCTAAGTACTAGTTCTAGTGGTTGGTCCTGCATCAACGGTTGTTATCTCGAGTACCGGCAATAAGCTGCAAGCGGCAATGGCAAAATTGTACCGCAAGTTAATCACATAGGCTGATGGGCTACTCTGGGGATAAATCAGCCAGCTGATAAATAGTTTGCATACCAAGACTACCAGCCAATATGTCTGCACAAACAGATGCTGAGAAAGGTCATAAATCCACTAAAGAAATTTACTGTTCATCTGTGGTGGGTAATATCTGGGAGTTGAAATTTAGGCATGTAATTTGCTTGTTTTAACCTAAGGAGCATGATCTAAGTCCGATATCTCTGCTGTTAATAGCATCCCAAGCACAAGGACCTAGTAGATTAAGGACTTATTAGTAGCTCCCGTCGGTAGTTAGTCGACTGTTAACTGCCGGATATTTCAAGCTAGAATTTTAGTTTGAGCATGTTGCAGAAAAGCAAACCCAAATAGAAATTGTACTATTCAGGGGAGTCAACAGATATGAAAAACGTCATCAAAGTTAGAGGACAAATAGTCGCAATCTACAACCGCAGCGGTCGGTCTTTAACGAGAACAGCTTTCCCGGCAACGGGTAGAGATGTGGTTAGTTATGTGGCACAGTTACGATCACAATACGGGGCCAAAAATGTTGCCGTGGATAGCTATGAAGATGGCCAAGCTCCTATGAGCTCTATTACATCTGAGGAGTGTTGGACAAGTGACACAGCTGACGATCCGCAGGGAAGACTGGCAAATATTCGCAGGTTAGAGCAGATGATAGCAGATACAGATATTATCGAGCGGTTACTGGGCAAGGCCTAAAAATTCGTACCTAATGCCCATTTGATAGCATCGAACTCTAAACAAGATACTGCAGCTAAAGTAGAGCTTAAAAACCTAGAGAAGAGTATTTGATAAAGACACATATAGCCTGACTTGTTAAGGATTATAAGATCGCAGCCATTGTGCAAATCTAAAGGGGGAGCTGTGTAGGGATTAACGCTCAGAGCCCCATAGCATCCGATTAGTCCTTTAGCAGGTAAGAAATTATTGACTGTTGCACCGCAAGGAGTGATTTTTTCTGAGCATATCCGGCGAATTTAGGGTAAGTCTGTGCAGTAAACATTATCTCATTACCGACAGTAACAGGTGGCGTTGGTAATAGTTCAGGACAGCCGAAGTCCATTAATATGCGCTGCGTCAAAGTGTATTTATCATCACAGAAACCAGTGGGCCATGCGTCTGTGATAACTACATCAAACTGACCATTGATATCATCAGAAAAGACAACTTTATTTTTGCTGTCGTGATAATTCTGGGGACAAATATGCGTCAAATTGAGATTTAAGACTGCAGATAGTGAATACCAAGACTTGAACACATTGGTAACTGGCCCCCATAACAATATGCGAAGTTCTGGCAAAGAGTCATATTTGGATTGCAAATAAAAAGCATCTGTTAAAACCTCGCAAGGATGTGCCTCGCTAGACATAGCATTTATGACAGGTCTTGTAGTAGCATTTGCAAATTCCAACATTCTTGCATGGTTATTATCTCTAAGAACGTACATTGAATAGAATGAGTCCATATAACCAGCCAAGTCTTGAACTGACTCAGGGGTTTTTAAAAAATTAGGAAGCTCTACATAAGATAGCCCAAGCTGCTGAAATGCTTGAATAAATGTTGTTCTGGTACGGATTCCGTTGCCCTCGAATGACCAGGCAATATTACCTTCATCTGATCTGACGACCCCTTTTGCAGCCCCATTCCATATCTGGTAAATATCTTCTTTTTCCAGGTTGTTGATATCAAGCAATTTTATCATGGCTAAAAAGTACTCCAATGAGAGCTGTGGCCGTCAGTAGAAGCACCACAGCAACGTTTTTAAAATAGAAACTGCTGAAATGACACGCAGGAGAAGCATTAAAGAATTTAGCGCCATTTACTATTATGCAGATGTTGCACTTAGGATGCATCTGCTACCTTCTTGATCTTCTGCTTCATATTACATTCGACAATGTCCATCGGGAAACGGTATTACATCAGGACAAAGTAGCCGATAGGTGGCGTTGGACCCGTGAAGATCTATTCTGATGCCAGGCTCCTTCGACCAATTCAGTCCGTCTTTAAAGACGGCACTAAGAATGTAACCCTATGATGCGCTTTTTCTACGTCCAGGACCAAGACCCGTATAATACATACTCAAACCTCCCTGTGGCAACCGCACAACGTTCGGTGTCAAAATCCGCATAGGGTCGAGTGTAGTGTCGGGCCCTATGGAAACTTCTGGGTCCTTGACCTAGACCAAACCGGGATCAGATTTAAGGTAATAGGCTGATTTAATTGATACAAAATTAGTGTTCACTATTAGTCTCTTCCATTCAATCTCGAATTGAGTTTATTCTGCGCTGACTGATGGGCTCGGAAATTGAAGCTAGTGTAAATTTTTAAAAGTTTCGATATTCGTTACTCTTTTGTCTCAATACAAAGTGACTGCTATGGCTCAAACCGGGCCCTTGTTGTACTGATAGAATTTTCATGTTGTTGTACCCTTTGAGCCAACAAACCTTATCCAGTTGAAAACGCCGAGCGCTATATTCTGCAAACTAACCGCAGTGCTGGCGTTGGCTGGCAGAGCTTGGTCACTACTCTAGATCTATGGTATCAGGCTCCTTTTGATAAAACCGTTAATCGGTTTCGAATCCTCCCTATGAGCGATGTGATTGATCCCTGATTAGAGCAACAAATTGCATTTTCAAATGCAGTCCAGGACGCATTAAGGCCAAACTCGGCCACTAACTTGGCCCTATCAGAGCCGTTTGGCGGCAGACACTGCAAGATCAAATGGGACGCAGTGCCAGGCATAAATAGCTGGCGGGTTTTTATATATGACGATTCAGGGGCTATAAAGTGCACAGCAGGCGCGACCAGCCCGCAATACAGCTACAGCTATAAGGACGCCGATGCGGGGGAGTAGGCGGGGTATTCACAGCGAAGGTGTGGGCGCTCTCCAGCAGCAAGGCGTAAACAATTAGGCCTTAGTACATCGAGTTTATTGATTGCGCATCCTGAAGCTACTTTTGCCTGTTTGGCCGAATGTGACTTGATGACCGCAGACGGTTTTATCTGCTGATCTATGCATTGTTCAAAGGCTGTTGAAGAAAGGAATGGCGATATTATTGTAGCCAATTTAGGCGCCGATTTTGTCTGAAAAAAATTGATATCAAACGTCAAAGGCTTATCTCATCAGGTGAAGTATTCTCTACCTAGCAACTAAGAGAAGGGGAGACTTCCTCGTTAAGGGTGTTGTTATAAGCTCAGTTAGAATGCATGCAGAATATGCAAAAAAGTTTATGAATGCTGCCTTGTTTGATAAAGACCCGATGTCGGGTTATGACGGTGAATTCTGATTTGATCTGTTGTATGCAGGTCCGATAGCCCCAGAGTCACGAAGCTATGGGGACTAACCATTGGGTGACGTAATACTGACTAACGAGTAATAACATAATCTTGAAGAGCTCTTTGCCCTTGCTTGCACATAAACCCAAGTCTGTATTGTGCATTGCTATAGCCTTGTTTAGCAACTTGGGTTACCTGAAAATATCTGCTTAGTAATTATCATCAGTGATGTTGTGACTTAATTCACTAAGAACATCGTCGTGTGACAAATAGCTGTCGTCCTCTTCAAGTAAGTTTTGGAAAGAGTGTTCTGCCTCTATTTGCTTCTTCAGGTTTGGGTGCAGTTGCTTCTCTGCCTTTAAAAGGCTTTCATATGCATGCATGAATTTTTTGGCGTTTATATTTCCCCGCAAAATTTCGTTAAAAATGCTGATGTAAATTTCGGGCCCGCTATTTTCAACGGCAAGTAGCTGAAAAATATTTTCAAAGTCATCTTCAATACTCTCAAACCAGCCTTCTATTCGAAGACTTATCTCAGTATCGAACTTGTTCAATATGGTCTCAGTGGCTTCACTGAATTCTTCCGAAAAAATATCGGGTTGATCACGGTAGGCAAGCAGAAGGGCTTTAAAATTATCATAATCTTCATGACCAATTGCATGACGCTTCATCAGAGCTTCAAATACTGATAGCTGAACATCCGCTTTTATGGATATCTCATCAGTATAATGAGGATCCATGTCCATATTTGACAACGGATTTTTAAACTTCGCTGCAATTTCTATTAGCAGGTTAACGTCTAGCTGCTCACACAGAAGTGACTCATGAATCGATGCGATGTCTTTGTATTCGCTGTCTCTGTATTGGTAGTTAGCCAATAATGTGGCGCGATCAGCTTCGCCACCATGCGCTTTGAATAAGCTGTTTACGTTCTCCCATCCCTTGCGGAAACAGGTGATAACTGAATCCTCTAAGAGGATTTTTCTCGCTCTGAGGGTATCGCCTCCACAGAGTTTTAATAGTCCAAGTGTCGTTACGCCCATCACAATAGAACAAGACTTTTTTAAGTCATGACTTATAACAGGGGAGAAGAAATTCTTGGCTATTTTTAACGACATGTCGACTAGCTGGCTTTCTATTTCCGCCAGTTTTTCCTGCGTCAGCGATCCGCTTTCAACGGCATCACTGATCATAAGCAATAAAAAGGGTCTGGCCCTGACTTTATCAAGATTCATCTGCTATTCCCTTTTTATAATGGCTCAAACATATCGTCAGTATCGTTACTGATGTCGCCCACTCTGATATTATTAGCCTGTGATTTAAGAATGGCTTCAATTTTCTCAAAGTCACCACGTTCAGAAGTGGCCAGGATCTCTTCATAAATTGACATATCAAGTGATTTTATCTTAAGGAGTAATTCTTCATCGCTGCCAGAAATCGGTTCTTCCACATGATCGATAGAATCAAAATCAAAGCCAATGAAAGGTAGCGAGAGATACAGAATTCCAGTTTCGGATTCTACGATGGCAGACAGTATTGCCAACTCTCTTTCTTCGTCATCACTTTGCGTTAGAAATATTTGGGATAGCATGGACTTCACTGAGTCCTGTGCGTTAAAGGCACCTTTTTGAAGCTCTTGCTCCCAATACGAAGGTTCTACATCCAGCATATTTCCTATTGTTTCTGGATCCATCAACCATGCAGCGATCGATGGAATGGTGGCGTCGAACTCCCGCAATATTTTTGCGACACTCATGATGTCTAACTCAGAAATAACAGCGATCATTGTTTGATCGCCCTCTGTGGAGGCAATATCCTCTAAAATATCACCACCATTGCGACCACTCTCATGGGTGATGGCAATGACCTTCTCAGCTAAAACGGCTATTTGTTGGCTCAAAATATAATCCTGTCAACTTATCTGTAGTGTTAATATTCGTCAAGATATTCTTGGTCATGACCTTGGTATTCGTCGAGATCTTCGTGGTCTTGGAGCTCTTCACTGTCATCTTTTTCAGCGTTGAACTCTTGCGTTGTCGCACCTAATTCATAATAGCAGAGCAGCAGTAAAGCTATTTTTAATTGATGCTGAAACTTATCGGCTAACGTCGACAGTAAAGGTCGATAACTCTTATGTATGCTGACGCAGGTTTTTACGTCATCCCATGCTGGCTCTGAATGCAAACTTAAAGGCGCCAACTTGGCGCAATCCAACTTGACGACCAATAGTAAACATATGGCCAGTTGGTCGGGCATACCCGCTAAAAACCCCGGAGTCTTGTTTAACTGGGCTAATAAACTATCAATATAATTGTTAAATAAATCAGGTTCTTCCGGATCCTTATAAGATTCTATATTTTCAGTTAGCAGTTGATAGTCATCTACCAAATAGCCGGGTACAAAATTGATCTCAGACATGATACCTCTTAAGTATTTAAAACTCTGTTCCAATAGGATTTAGTGAACGACCTGGGGTTCAATACCTCAGTGTATTCCTGCTCAATGTATACCTTGCGCTTTTGCGGGTCAGATATTACATCGTACGACTCTTGAATTTTCTGGAAGCGCTCAACGGCATCGTCCGATTTGTTTCTATCAGGGTGAAGTTTTGAGGCTAAACGTCTGTAGGCCTTTTTAATATCATCTTGCGAGGCTGATTTTTCAACTCCCAACACTTCAAAATAGTCCAAAATTATCTCCACAAATTTTTCATTGAGTATTTATTGTTTGGCGAACAGTATTAGTGCGGCTTTAACTGTATTGTCGAAAGCAATGAGTAATGCCGTGGGAGGATACAGGTTCACTTAATAAAAGGCTTGCTGCCTACTGATTAATTTCAAAGGATTGGGTTTCAATCGAGACAGAGAATTAAGACGTTCTAGATTGATCCGAGTACCTTTTACCGCCTAGTACTGTTTCCTTCCTAGATAGTCGAGATTATGAATGAATGCTGCCTCTTTGTCGACCATAGTTATGTTGATTGATCGTTGTACATGCCCGATGACTAGCCTGAATAACTTGTTTCAAATAGGACCTTACAAGGGGTGTTGTGTCCGTAACTCGTTGATTAAAAAGTTCTGACGCTCATGAATTTGAAACAAACATATACATTTTTGTTTAAAATATCCTCCAGCTAATTTATCATATCTTCAATAAATGTTTTGCCGGACTCTCAAAAATTCATCTAACACCCTAAAGGTATAGTGCATTGGCCGTTAGCCACTCATGCCTATCATCACCGAATTGTTAGTCCTGAGACAAAGCAGAGTTTTATAAATAGGCATCACTTTGCATTTAGAAGTAAATTTTTTTTGCTGAAAAATTGAGCGGATATTAGGTTAATTTATCAGTATCAGATTCTGTGTTTCCTTTTCAATTATTTCTTCAATCACCCCTTCCTTTATTAGCGCTTCTAAGCCCGCGTTCACTCGTTTTAGCAACGAGCTGCAATTTGAATTTTTTGATAGCATAAAATGCACTGGTGTTGTTTCTATTGAGTATGGCAAGGGAGAAATTTCATCTTCATACCCTAGGTCTTTTAGAAGTTTCTGACCGTTATATAGCCCCAGGCCAAACCATTCTACTCTGCCTAAATAGACCATTTTTATCATGGACTCGTAACTGACTGGTTCAATTACTTTTACATGGCTTTTGAGATTCTCTTCGAATACTCGCCCTAGGGATATGCCTATAGGCTTGCTTCCTGTCGTACCTCGTAGCGCGATCAAGTCCGGATATTTTACAAGGCTATCGTTTCTAACAAACAACCGTACTTCGTCACTGGAAAATGGAATACTAAAATCATAATTTTCAGCTCGTTGAACGTCCCAATAAGCTCCTGATAGAATGTCCAGCCGGCCATATTTCAACCCCATTATAGTTCTTTTCCACGGTTGAGGCTCATCCACTGTAAGATCTATTTTCAGGCGCTTGAAAAGAGTTTCCGCTACTTGGTAGGCAATCCCTGTTAGATTATTGGAACTATCTCGATAAGAGAACGGATACCATCGACTACTACCATTTATTTTAACGCTTTTGCAGCTATGCTCTTCTGCGGCAAATGAGGTAGGTGCGGACAATAAAAATACTGATGCAATAACTGCGCTCGAAAACCAAGGTTTCTTCAAAAGCTTAAACTTACTTTCTACGGTAAATCCCTCTGTTTGCAAAATTCTTGTCATAGCACCCAACAGCATAGAGAACCCACTTGATAGAAAGAGAACTAATTACATTTCAGCCGAGCAGTATAGTTTAATACATGATAAATATTGTTTCTATCATGTATTAAATTAATTTCTATAGAGCAGAAAACTCTAATAATATGTTGCTTTATATTTTCACTAAATTTAATGGTGTTGATTCAATATGTGAAATGCCTACTTTTGGCCGATACCGCCGATCACTGGCAAACCGCAGGACCTTACATATAGCTGCCATTTTAGCGGACCTTATAAAAGGTACCTCGAAAACCCAATAAGCGCCTGGAAAATGGGGTGCTTAGCATTGCCTTGCTTAGGCTAAATTAGATTTATTTCTATGTAACACCTTTAATGCCACAACTATAATTACTATAGCGACTAGCTAATAAACGCAAATGGACAATATGTTGATGTAAATACAGAGGGTGAAACACCAGATAGTAATTATAATTTCCTTAATTGACTGAATGGAAAAGGTGGTGAGATGGCCATGGCAAAGGGTAATAACGAAGTATCAACAAAAGACGATATTATATCGATTACACTCTGGGGCTCTCTTAACGAATGCGACTATAAAGATATTTCGCAGAAAGTGAAACAAGCTGTAGCGCAGTGTAATGAAAAAGGTTTCTGTATATTAGTTAATGACTTGCAGTTAATTGGCTCTACCCTGAATGCCTATCAGGAGTTAGAAATGCTCAATCAATGGTTGAACACGCAACCTATGATAGCTAAGGCGATAGTAATAGAACGCGACAGTCTATTAGGCACTATTAAGACTCTTGTTCCAGCGATTAAGGATCAAAAGATAAGAACCTTTGATGTTAAAGAAGACGCTATGCTTTGGCTTAAATCTCAGCTAAAGAATCAGATAAGATAGTGCCATTATTAATGAATACTGAGCATTATATATGGACTGGTATGTCAGCTATATGGCCGTTAACGGCCTCATACAACGCAAATACTTTAGAGAAGATCGAATCCAGTAGCTTGATTATCGGTATAGATCGGGGTGTAAATCTTAACTGTGAGCTCAAGCTTTTTTGCAACCTAACCAGCAACTTTGAGTAGATCATTAAAAACAGAATTAAAACATTTCAAGTCAACATGAATAAATTTAAACTTTAATTTTTAGCATTTTCTATATCAAAACTCACAATTAATTAGAATTTCCTGCCAATAAGCCTCGTTATATGGGTGAAAAATGGTGATTAATTGCCCTAACAATTACATACAATATGAATGAAATTCAACGAGCAAGGATCAAATATGAGTAGCAATAGATTTCATTTAGCAATAGAGGCTGGAGACTTAAAAAAGACAGTTGATTGGTATAAAGATGTACTTGGGTGTGAAATTGATATGGCCGAAGAAGGTAAATGGCAGGACATCAATTTCTGGGGGAATGAACTAACACTGCATGCATCTGAACCAAGATCGTCTAAAGGTAATGAGCGAAACCGTCATAAGGTGGATATGGGGGAAGTGTGCGTTCCACATTTTGGCGTTCATTTATCTATGGATGCCTACAAACAAGTCAAAGCTAATGTAGTGGCCAGTAACGGCTTTCTAGATGATCCATATATCAGATTTGAAGGTACTGCTTATCAACAAGAAACCTTTTTTGTTGAAGATCCCAATTTCAATGTTTTAGAAATCAAACACATGGTTTCGGATAGGAATTAGATATACAACTGTTGGTAGCAACTTTAACGCTAAGAAGCTAATGTATTGAGATATAAATCCTGTAACTTATATCTGTAAGACCGTACTTAGATAGGTACGGTTTGATAGTCTATTTATTCGTTGTAATAGCTGGTACTTTACCCGACACATTTACAATGTTAACCCAGAGCCTAGCGTACAGTCGGTAGGAGCTGGCTGTAAACCCTCTACACTATTTACCTTACCTTACCTGCCAATGTCTGGAGTTGGCCGACAGTCGTCATAGCTAACCGATGATTGAGCGCTTGCAAGTCAGCCTGGGTAACGGTAAAACCTGACATTTACACGGCCTTGGTTCGATGCATTTTGAGAACCAAGTAAATGCCTATAAAGCTAGGCCTTATCAATTTTTACTTGGCTTTTAGGTTATCCTTATAAATAATCGTCGCTAGCGCGAGTAGCGCCTTGGCATAGTTGTCACCTCTTGGATCATTATTCAGTACGCTCACAGAAACCGTGATGCCATCAATCACCAGCGCGCCGGTAGTCAGATGAGAATATTCAGCAGGCAGGCGTTTTTTGTCTGCCTGTAAAGTCACATTCACATAGCTCAGTACGTGGCCAACACCCTTGGAAAATACAAGTTTAATCGGGGTAGACGCTAGCCGCCTTTCATCAGGATTAACGCTGTGCTGCTCATGGATACCCTGAAGTATTTTATCGAGCACTATTGAATCCAGACCAAACGACTGGCGATTGGGGAGAAAACTCATTAGCAACAACAATGTGTCACCTTGTCTGGGTACAGCCCTGAGAGTACGTATCGCACCGCTGCCAGTGGGTTGCACCGTGGCTTGCCAGCCTTTAGGTAGGCCGACGGTAAATGATTTATTTTTACCGATAGCTATCTCTTTTAACTGTACGCCATCAATGGTTGTCGGAGCTGTATTACTAATACTCGATTTTATGGTCTCTGAGGTACTACTGTCCGGACAAGGTCTGTTCTGAAAGGCCATTTTTCCATTAGCATCGGTACAACGATTGATAGACTGCACACTCCAACTGGATAGGAATAGGCAGCATCCAAAAACTAATATAAGGGCAGATTTCATTCAGTACGAACCTTTTTCCAGCTGGCGCAGTGGTATCAGGAATGACATTGGCAGCATGAAAACTATGTATTTGAACAATCTTCCCAAAGGTCAGCAAGGCTATTAAATACATCTATGATATTTTCTTCGGCTGATATCGCTACGTTTAGAAGGGGGTCTAAGTTATATCGCAAAGTTGGGTTGCAAAAACACAGAGCCTAAACACCAAGTTTTAACAGCCTATCATAAATATTAAAAAGTCTTTATTTTTTTTATAGAAACATGACGCCGTGCCTGAATTATAAAAAACTTGCCTGTCCCATAAAAACTGTGTCTTGTACAGTAAATGTGATCCAGTTGTTTATATCAAAACAGGCCGATTCTGGGGCCTGGCTGACACTGAAGTCACGAAGAGCTATAACTAACTCATTACCTGAATTTAATTTTACGTAGGATGTTATTTGGTAAGTTGAAGTGTACCTCCTAACTCTGTTGTTTTTAGACTAAGTTTTCTCCAGTTACAACGAGCTTTTCTTCAGTAATATTTTGAAGATAAAGGGTCTGTTTTTTAATGTTAATTGCCATTTAAGTAATTAAAACGCCGGCTAGTCCAATTAACACTAAGACAATGTTGAATAGCTGACTTACAACCAGCTTATATAGTTATAGAATTGAACTATTACTATTAAATTTGTGTGCTGTTTTTACCCTGATTTATTAAATACATCTTATCTTTTTCGGGGCACACAATTCTGCTTTCTAGCCATTGCTGGTTTGGGATATAGTTATCTAACCAATTTGGCATCTCAGTTGCTGGCATGGGACGGGCAATGCCATAACCTTGAGCTGTATTGCAGCCCATTTTTAGTAGCATCAGACCGTGTTCTGTTGTTTCAACACCTTCGGCAATTACTTCTCGATTAAATGAACTTGCCAGAGCAAGCACCCCATCAATAATGGCATAGTCATCAGGATTATCGAGCATATTTTTTACGAAGCTTTGGTCAATTTTAATAGTGCCAGCAGGTAAGTTTCTCAGGTGAGTCAGTGAAGAATAACCTGTACCAAAATCATCCAGAGCGATATTCACTCCAAATTTCTCCCGACAGGTATTGAGGATACTGCGGATGGCATTTAGGTCACCCAGCGCACTGCTTTCCAATATTTCTAATTGTAAATATCTAGCTTTTAGATTGGGGTGATTGTTCAAAGTATTTTCAAGCTGGATTAAAAATGACGGGGAGTGCAAGTGATAAGAAGAAATATTAACACTCACTTCAATAAACACCCCCTGCTGTTGCCACTCAGCATTTTGTTTCAGTGCTTCATTAATAACCCAGTCACCGATCAGAATTTCTAGCTCTGTACCTTCAATAATAGGTAAGAATTCACCCGGTGGAATCAATCCTTTCTCAGGGTGCAATCTGCGAATCAACGCTTCAGCGCCGAATACCTCTCCAGTTTTCATATTGACTTTTGGCTGGTAATATAAAGAAAATTCGCTATCAGAAAAGGCTTGTTGTAACTCTTGAAGTTGATGCCGTTTCTGAATTTTTTGTTGATTTTGCTCTGGATTAAAAAGATGATACCGATTTTTACCTGCCAACTTTGCCTGATACATCGAATGATCAGAGTGACGTAGTAAAGTGTCTAAATCGGCATCATCAACAGGAAATAGCGTTACCCCAATTGACACAGTGATGGTAAATATATGTCCATCAATAGTATAAGGCTGAGCAAGAGAGTATAGAATTTTTTGCAGAATATCGTCGCAGTGTTCAAGTGATTCTAAATCACCTAGCAGAAGGACAAATTCATCACCACCCTGGCGTGAAGCGGTATCTTCATCTCTGATACTGGTTCTGATTCGTTGGGCCACTGCAATGAGTAATTGGTCGCCTATGTCATGGCCATAGTTGTCATTGACCGGTTTGAAATTGTCCAGATCAAGAAAACAAACGGCGAGCTGAGTGTCAGATTGTTTACTATGAGCAATTGCTAAGGTAAACCGCTCTGCAAGTAGCGTGCGGTTTGGTAACTTAGTGAGTTCATCATAGTGCGCCATAAATTCCAGCTTTTGTTGCTGTTGTTTACTTTGGGTTATATCAGAGAATAAACAGACGTAGTGTTGCGTTACACCATCATCGTTGGTGAGTGCAGACATGGAGAGACGGGCGGCAAAGTGTTGGCCGTTTTTCTTGCTCATCCAGATCTCGCCCTGCCAGTGGCCTTGCTCAATGAGCTCCTGCCATAGATCTTCAAAGAAAGCAGAACTGTGCTTTTCAGACCTGAGGAGACTTGTCTTGTGGCCTAATATTTCACTGTGGCTGTATCCGGTGAGACTTGCGAAAGCGGGATTTACATCAATAATGGCCCGCGATATATCTGCAATATAGATGCCTTCATTAGTATTGCTAAAGACACGGGAAGAAAGCTGAAGCTTTTCATTTGACAGATTCCGTTCAATGGCTATCACACTTAGCTGAACTGCGAATTCAAGCAATTTGAAATCGTCTTCAGTAGGGGTACTCGGATTACGCTGGTAGATTGCAAAGGTGCCAAGCAGTTGCTTGTTTGCTCCAATAATAGGCTCAGACCAACAAGATGCTAACTGGGCTTTAGCAGCAAGCCCTTTTGCCCTAGCCCAATATGAATGAGTTTGGATATCCTCAACAATAACTCTACTTTTTCTGAAAGCAGCAGTACCGCAGCTACCCACGCCATCTGCAATGTTGGTGCCATCGACTGCTTTAATAAAATAATCAGGCAGACTTACTGACACACCTGAATGCAGTTTTGTTCCTTGTGTATTGACTAAAAGAACGCTGCATAATGCGCCCGCCAATACCAGAACGACGAATTTTCCTATGAGTTCCAGGGTCTTTTTTTGCGTTTCGC
>JABSQZ010000004.1:195317-211761 GCA_013215505.1 Oceanospirillaceae bacterium | reverse complement strand
AAAACCTGTCGGTGTTTCGTCAAAGGTAAATGTGACTAGCGAGGTTTCGCCTATATTCAAGGCTGTATCTGCCATAGTAATGGCAACAGTCGGTGCTGTTGTATCTATCGTATAGTTAGCCGAAGTATTAGCGGTACCGGTATTACCCGCCGCATCCGTATAACCAGTACCGACACTAACGATGTTGCTGCTGTCTTCTATGTTGGCAGTGGGGGTGAAAGTCGCCGTATAAACTTTGTCATCAGCGGTGACAGTAAAGCCACTTAAACTGCCATTTTCTACGCTGACATCTCCTTGAGTAAAGCCTGTCGGTGTCTCATCAAAAGTAAAGGTAACGAGTGAAGTTTCACCTATTTGTAATGCTGTATCTGCCATCGTAATAGCCACTGTCGGCGCAGTAGTATCAATGCTGTAATTTGCTGAAGTAGCAGCCGTGCCCGTATTCCCCGCCGCATCCGTATAACCGGTGCCGACACTGACTATGTTAGAACTATCCTCTGTGTTGGCAGCTGGAGTAAAAGTCGCCGTATAGACTTTGTCATCAGCGGTGACAGTAAAGCCACTTAAACTACCGTTTTCTACGTTAACATCCCCTTGAGTAAAACCGATTGGGGTTTCACTAAAAGTAAAGGTAACCAAGGAAGTTTCACCTATCTGCAGAGCACTATCCGCCATTGTAATAGCCACTGTCGGCGCTATTGTATCTATACTATAGTTTGCTGAGGAGGCGCCAATGCCCGAATTTCCAGCCGTGTTAGTGTAGCCGGTACCGACAGTTATTAAATTACTACTGTCTTCAACATTGGCATTTGCGGTGAAAGTCGCGGTATAAACTGCCGGATCTGCGGTGACGGTAAAGCCACTGACACTGCCGTTGTCGACACTGATATCTGCACTGGTAAAGCCCAGTGGATCTTCACTAAAAGTGAAAGTGACCAGGGATGATTCACCAATTGCCAAGTCCGTATCCGCCATAGTGACTATCACAGTCGGTGTGACAGTATTAATACTGTAGTTGGCAGAGCTGGCGGCAGATCCCAGATTTCCCGCCGCATCACTATAGCTGGCCGTGACACTAATGATGTTACTACCATCATCAATATTGTTATCGGGGGATAAAGTGGCGGTGTATACCCTTGGGTCTGCAGTAACGCTAAAGCCACTTAAACTGCCGTTTTCGACGTTTATATCGGCGATATTAAAACCTATGGGTACTTCGCTGAAGCTAAATGTAACGACTGCCGTCTCTCCAACTAACAGATCGCTGTCTGTTAAGCTGATCGCCAGAGTGGGTGCCAGGGTATCAATACTATAATTGGAGGAACTTGTCGCCGCGCCTTGATTTCCGGAAATATTAGTCCAGTTGGATCCGACACTAATAGCATTTGTGGCCGCTTCAACACCCGCATCAGGAGTGAATGTTGCTGTATAAACTTGGTCATCCCCAGTCACTGTAAAACCGGATAAACTGCCATTAGCGATACTGATATCAGTAACACTAAAACCTACTGGTACTGCGCTAAAACTAAAGGTCACTAATGTAGAATCACCAATTTTCAGCGCGCTATTCGCCAGAGTAATGTCTAATCTGGGCTGGGGTATTGTTTCAACGACTTCCTGCAACTCTGCTATGAACAGGTCATCATCATCGCCACCAATGAAGACTTCTGTTTCAGCTATCTGCTGATCGGCAACTTCAATACCCAGTTCCATTAACCGTTGCATCACGATTGGATCCTGCAGGCTTGCCGCCTCATCTAACTGCAGATGGATACCGTCAATTTTTATCTGTTCCGGGTTATAGAGTAGCTCCCCCAGTAACTTTAGATCCTCGTCACTATCTTCAGTCACATCTCTATTGTCACTGATCGTGTTAGAAGTCGATAAGGTTATATCTGGCAAACTGACACTGCAGTGATCATCTCCCTGACAATTGAGCATAAACTCTTGCAGTACGATCTGGGTCCCGTCCGGGTATTGCAGCAGCAAATCGTGATTCACCCAGCCGACAGAAGCCCCTTTAACTAATTGTTGTCCCTGATTATCGTAGCTGACTTTATACTGTTCGTTTGTTTGAGTTTGGACTTTGTGAGTTTGTCCCTGGTCTAAGAACTGAGAGTTGTTGCCAGTATGGATGTATAACATGATAGTCTTCCGCTTGTACTTGGTTCGAAATAACCTCGGTCAGTTACTTCTCACTCAGTGCCCCGCTAAAAGCTTTGTAGACGGGCTTCATTAAATATTGCAATACTGTTCGCGTGTTAGTGCGTATATCAATAGTAGCTGTCATCCCGGGTTTTAGCGCAATATCTCGAAATTTCGCGTTGGCACTGCGATAATCCGGATCGACTTTAACCTGGGCTTGATAGTAAGTGTGTGCGGTGTCTTCGGTATTTTGCTCCTGAAATATATCCGAGCTGATGTAGCTCAAGTCACCGGTGATAGATCCAAAAATAGAAGAGTCAAAGGAATCCAATTTAATCGCCACCGGCATGTTTACCCGCACTTGCCCTATATCAACTGGCTCTATTTTTGTATCTATGACCAATTCAGTTTCTGTGGGAGTAATTTTCATTATTTCCTCTCCCGGCCTGAGAATCCCACCTATGGTATTAAATTTAAGATAATTGATCACACCTGCGACGGGCGCGGTAATGTCCGAGTGCTCTTCTGTCTCGTGCTGGTCTTGCAACCTGATTTGACTCTCCTGAAGCTCAGCGGCCAACTTAACCACCTCCTCGCGTACTTGCTGCCGATACCGGTTATTTACTTTACTAATTTCACCTTGTATTTCATTCACTTGACGACGGCTACGCATAACATCTAAATGACTAATATCGCCGCCGGCAAACAATTTTTCATTGATAGATAACTCTTCTTCAGCCAACGTCAGACTAAATTCAAAGGTACTGATTTCATCGGCTAGCCCCAGTCGACGCTGTTGATAAAGTCGCTGTTGTAAGCCGGTGTATTGGGTATAATCTAAGAACTCTGCGCCAAACACAGGTGCTGTATTTTCGCTCTCTGCTTTGGCTCTGATCAGCGCTGCTGTGATAGCCGCCGTTTTCGATCTGGCCTCTTGGTAAATTGCATGGGTATGATGCTGCTCTAGTACAACCAGCAATTGCCCTGCGATCACACGATCACCTTCTTTTACCAATAACTGTGCCAGGGTACCGCCATCGACGCTTTGGACTATTTGCACGTGGGCGCTGGGCACAACTTGCCCGGTCACTCTGACACTTTGCTCTATTTCAAACACTGAAGCCCAGGCGATAAAAAATGCCAGGCCGACAAATAACAACAACCCCATCGGAAAAGGGCGACTCTCTTTTTCTTCCACATCATGAATGGGCAATGCCTGACTATCATTAATCGCCAGTCGATGCTCAATATCCTGATCAATTTCTTCAACACTGTGCAGTTTTTTTTGGGCCGACATCCTTCACCTCTCAGTTGATCAACTTAAGCTCTTTTCTTTTGCGCGACCTGCTGCATTTTTTCCAACACCAGAGCTTTAGGACCATCCATAACAATTTGTTGATTGGCGACCACAATGATTCGCTCAACTAATTCCAGCATTTCTGGTTTGTGGGTCACCAATACCAAAGTATCGGCGCTGCCAATTTGCCGGCCCATTGCTGTAATCAGTTGCACTTCTAAATTACGATCCATTGAAGCGGTCGGCTCATCCAGTAACCAAATCTTGGGATCCAATAAAAACACTCTTGTTAGATTGACCAGCTGCCGCTGTCCTCCTGACAAGCCTGTGCCCCCTTCAAAAATTGCTTGTTGTAGTCCCTGAGGATGGGCATTTATGACAGCTTCTAGCAAGCCTGTGGTTCGTGCTGCATTTAGTATTTTCTCATCCCCTGGATCTATAAGACCTAAAATTAAATTGTCTCGTAAGGTACCGGAAAATAAACGCCCCTCTTGCTGAGCGTAACCCGTGGCCTCAGCCAGACAAGGCTTGGCGATATGTGATAAATCTATATCATCGAGTAGCGCACGCCCCTGCTGAGGCTTATACATACCCGTCAACAAACGTAGTAAAGTCGTTTTTCCCGCGCCTACCGGGCCTAAGATGGCAATTTTTTCACCGGCATTTATGTGTAATTTGTCAATCTTTAGCGCTTTGCGGTCGCCATATTTTACCTCGACATCCTCCAGTCTAAAACGCCCTTCGATGTTTTCCAGAATCAGCGGATGGTCGGTGCCAAAGTGGTCATCCTCCAGCTCCCATAGCTGATCTAAGCCCCGCAATGCTGCTTTGGTATGCGCCCATTGCATTAAATGTGAGGGGATAGATGAGACCGGCGCTAAGATTCTTCCGGACAAGATCGAACTGGCGATTAACGCTCCCATAGTCATCTCACCCCTGCTGATCAACAGCGCGCCGCTGGCGACCAGTAAAATATAAGAGAACTGCTGAAAGGAGGCCATTACATAAGCAGAGTGCTCGGTGATATTGCGCATTTGCCGCTCGTAGCTACGGGACTCATCAGTGGTATTCATCCAGCGCGATAACATTCGCCAGCCCCCCTGACCGGCCTTGATGCTTTCAGCACCTTCAATGGTCTCTACCATCAAGCCGACTTTAAAGTTAACGGCACTATTGACACTGCTGGCCAGGGCCGAAACTTTGCGCCGGTAGTACAGGCCGATACTGACACTCACTAAGAAAAAAAACAGCGGTATCAGTGCCAGTGGTCCGGCAATGGCCGCTAGAATTAACGCAAACATCAAGGCAAAAGGTGCATCCACCAACAATTGCGTAGTGATACTGGTCATAAAGTTACGAACCGTTTCATAACCTCGCACCTGCGAGGCCAAAGTACCGACGCTGCTCGGCAGTTGATCGATACGCACCGCCAAAAAACGCAGGTAAATACTGCGGGCTAAACGCTGATCGACCTTATCAATTAAACGATCGAAAAGCCGCGAGCGCACTTTTTTGGAAAATAATTCGTAGATAATTGCCAGTAACACGCCAATCGTCAGTACATAAAGAGTCTGCGAGGCCCCTGTAGGTACCACACGGTCATATACTTGCATGGTGTAAAAAGAAGTACCCAGGGCCACCAGATTAATTGCAATGCCTGCCAGCACCGCTTCAAATAAAATTTTCTTATGCGAAAACACTTCACCACGGATCAGTTGGTACACTGGGCTGCCACCAGCGTAAAATATCTTTTTTAAATTTATATTGGCAATGCTATAACCGGTCAGTGATTGATGGCTACCCTCACTCCACTGATGTTCACGCACTTGCCACCACTGGATAATCCATTCTTTACTGGCATTTTGACCGACGATAACTCCCCACTCGCCCATCGAATTGCAAACCAAAGCCGGGAACACTGAGGGATCTGTTTTGCCAACCCACTTGGCGCTTTTCAAATGCAGTACTTCAGTAACTACATTCAATTGCTTGCTGGCACTGCTCTGCGCATCAACACTGATACAGGCCTCTTGAATCGCCAGCCGATCAAAAGCGCTGTTTTGCATTTGGCAGATTTTTATCAGACAAGGTTGTAAGGTAGAGGTATGGTTCATATGATCCCCCTCTTGTAGCCTTCGGCTCCCCTGGTTAAAATTGCTAAACGCCAGGTGACCACTAAATTTCTAGTTTGTGCATCGGCCAGCTTGATGCTGCTATTGACTAAATCACGAGCGGAATTAAGTACATCCAGCCAGTTTTTATGACCGGCCAAAAACTGCCTTTTGTAGGATGCGGACACCTGTATTGCGGTGGCCTGTGACAGCTTCAGCGCTTTGATCCTCTCGGTAAAGGACTGAGCGATCAGATAATCAATCAGCACTTGTTCCACCACTGAAATTTGCTCCAGGGCGATATTGGCATTGGCTGCCTGCTGCTGAGCGACTGCTTCCCTTATCCCGGCACTCTGCGCATATCCCGGACCAAAGGTTGATTGTAGCTGTAAAAATATACGGGTATCTATGGCACTGCTCTTACTACTATAATTTCCGTACTGACTTTCAAGTCGAAGTGATAAGGTCGGCTGAAAGACTTTTTCTTGCTCTCGCCTGGCAATTCTGGCCAGATCTAATTGTGCATTGGCCAAGTGTACATTGGGACTAATTTTTTTCGCCTCATCCAAAAGCTGCTGCTGTGTGGAAATGACCTCGATTGCCTTGGTCTGTGGCTGCCCCACTGATAAGTCAATAGAACTGAGCTTTTGCCTGGCCAACTGCGATAGTCTAGTCAGAGAGATCTGTTCATCGACGATGGTCGACGCCAACTCAGCACGAGTGGCCGCCAATCGCCCATCCGCCAGCGCTAAATCACTTCTCGCTGAGGAACCTAGCCGCACTCGACGCTTGACCTGGTTACGCAACTTTTGGTGCTCTTTTAAGCTTTTTGCCCATGCCTGGCGCTTCTTATAGGCACTTAGCCAATTGCCATAACTCTGGATCACATTTAGCGCCAGCGACTGCCTGTTCTGCTCCGTCTGCGCCTTAATCGACTGGGTTCTGGCCACTGCCCGATCGCGGCCCGCTTCTAATCTGCCGGCACTCCACAGTGGCTGAGTCACACTGAAGGTTATTTTGTGGTTGTCGCCAGCATAGGCATCAGTACTGCTTGTGTTATAAACAGTTTCTGCATCCAATGAAAAACTGGGGTTAAATTTCTGCTTAGCGCCATCCAGCACCGCTGCAGCAGCAGTGGTTCTGGCTTGTAGAACTTCTACTGAGGGATGATCTTGCACTGACAATTCAATTAATTGAGGTAGGGATAGGGCATTGACGGAACTAAAGGTACAGACGAGACCGACTGACAGCGACAGTTGAAGCCAACTTCTGCTGTGAAATAAAGAATAACAACGACTAACTACACTCTTTATCAAAACGATAATCCCTTAGCAACAAACATTCCTAATAGAAATAAGTGTAGTAAAGCAATGGCGTTATTTCCTTCTTTCTCCTAAAAATTCAGTATTGTATAGCTAGGATTAAGTTTTATACCTACCGTGGTAACTGCCAGATATAGCTTCCTGACTATCACTACTGAGTGTCCAGAACGTAATTTTTAAGCGCAACAATACTTAACTATCGATAAATAAATGCAATTTATTGTTCATCGGCACCCCTGACATTATCCTATATAGCTGCATCGAGTACTGAGCAACAGCTGCAACTAATTACTAAAGCTTTTGCAGTGCAGAGAGAACCTTGGTGAACAAACGATTGAGTGCCGGGCCTGTTAACTGCCCTGTTGATCCCTGATCTCATCTAGTCTGGCCACAAACACTTTACCCCATTGTTCCATGTCTTTGAGAATAGGTATTAATGTGCTGCCAAAGGGTGTAAAGCTATATTCGACTTTGGGTGGCACTTGAGCATAAACATGGCGCAAAATAATACCGTCATCCTCCAATTCGCGAAGCTGTTTAGTGAGCATCCGCTGTGTCACTGAGGGCATAAGGCGCCGCAATTCATTGAAACGTTTTACCCCATCAATTAAATGGTAGAGAATAATTCCTTTCCATTTTCCCCCTATCGCTTCGATCGCTGCTTCAAGCGGACAACCGAAATTATTGCCGTAGTTACTGTGTCTCATGCTTTCTCTCATCGTCATTACTCCCACCATCTAGGTATACAAAAGGATACTACAGCACATTTTTGTGCGTACTTGCTATGTTTTCGAGTATATCTATAATTCTTCAGTCGTGTCGAACTGCATTAAATTAACTATTATCAGGAACAGAAAATGAAAGCCATTGGCTACCAAAAATCCCTGCCTATTACCGATCCTTCAGCCCTTATCGATATTGAGTTGCCTGTGCCCGTTGCCAGTGGCCAGGATATATTGGTAAAAGTTGAAGCTATTTCAGTCAATCCGGTAGATACAAAAATCAGAGTCAGGGTTAGCCCCGCAGAAAATGAACACCAAGTGTTAGGTTGGGATGCAGTAGGTACCGTTGAAGCTGTAGGAGACCAGGTCAACCTGTTTAAAGTAGGTGATAAAGTTTGGTACGCCGGAGCTATAGACAGATCAGGTAGCAATGCTGAGTATCATTTGGTAGATCAGAGAATAGTTGCCAAAGCGCCACTGAGCCTTACTGATGTTGAGGCCGCAGCACTTCCCCTTACTTCAATTACCGCCTGGGAATTACTGTTTGATCGCTTTAATCTGAATGCTGATAGCAGCGGAACTTTGCTGATCATAGGTGCGGCCGGTGGAGTGGGCTCGATTATGATTCAGTTGGCAAAGAAACTGACCAAACTTACAGTAATAGCGACCGCTTCCAGGGACCAAACCAGAGAATGGGTTAGCAACTTAGGCGCCGACCTGGTGATTGATCACCATAAATCACTGCCTGAAGAGTTAGCTGCAGTGGGAGTAAAGTCAGTAGATTACGTCGCCAGCCTGACCAATACCGCAGATCATCTGTCGGATATCATCGAGGCGATAACCCCTCAGGGGAAAATGGCGTTAATTGATGATCCTGACTCTATGGATATTATGCCGTTTAAAAGAAAAAGTGTATCTGTCCACTGGGAGCTGATGTTTACCCGCTCGCTGTTTCAAACTGAAGATATGATTGCACAGCACCAGCTGCTAACAAAGGTGGCTAAAATGGTCGATCAGGGTGAACTGAAGACGACAGTGGCCAGTGATTTCGGCACAATCAATGCCAATAATCTCATCGCTGCTCACGCACTACTGGAATCTGGAAAATCAAAAGGAAAAATCGTTTTAGCTGGGTTTTAACATCACAATCTTGGCTGACAGGGATGTTAGCCAATACTGAAACACTGCCCAACAAACGTTAATCTACGCCTTTGTTTCAGTTTTTTAATTTTCGCCAAGAGTTCGGCGAGTTCGGCGAGTTCCGACTTCAAAGACATCAATCACATCACTATCATTTGTTTTTATTGCCATATATAGGAGGTAAAAGAGAGCCTGAACTCAACCCATTCTGCCTTGTTTTCGCCTAGATCAAGGAGCTATGAACAAGGTTAGTAAACTGGACACATAAAAGGATATATTATATTGAAGCAGTGGGTAGAGGCTGAGTAGCTAACCAGTAGACATTGAGCTGTCAGCGAACAGTCCGGACAGCCCCTTGTAGCTATCACTGGCCACACTGTTTAAAAGTCAGTAGCTTGATTAGTAGTGATCAACTATAAGTATCGATGTAGTGACTATTGAACTGAGCGGTAAAGCTAGTATTTGCTGGTGCTTCTCAATTCGTTTATGTGCGGGCCCCGCCTTATCTAACTTGACAAAAAGATAGACCTCCCCTTCCTAATCAGCTAAATTCCCCCGAATTAACAGATAACTTCAACCCCCTAACTAAACACCCAACCAATGGAATAATCATGATCGTCACTGGTAAACATGTGTATGTTAAGTTCGAAAGTCTGTATGACTTTATAGCGGCGACCACAAAAAGCGACCAACGCAGTGTAATAGGCGCAGGCAACTTTCGTTGCAATTTGTTGCAATCAGCAGAGACACAGAGGTGTGGGAAATGAGTGTGCAAAACCTATTGTCTTCATTCAACTTCACCCATTGGCCAGAAATTCACTACGGTGCGGACGTCGTGCGAAATATAGCTTCCGCTCTACCGCAAAACGGCCAGAAAATATTGTGGGTAACCGGTGGCCGCTGTGGCATTTTCTCAACGTATTTCGAAGCATTTGTGCGTATCAATGGAATAAACATCGCGGATGATCAAATCGTACAGATTAGTGGAGAACCCACTCCGCAGATGATCGATGACGTGTGCGCTAAATATAGGTCACGTGGAATTAGCAAAATCGTCGGTATCGGTGGTGGCTCCGTTGTAGATGCAGCTAAAGCAATTTCCGCGATGTTACCCCTTGAAACCTCGTTGTTCGATCATTTAGAAGGGGTAGGCAAAGGCCTTGCTTTAACAGGTAGCAAAATACCCTTTATAGCCATTCCCACAACCTCGGGGACCGGTAGTGAAATGACAGCCAATGCCGTCTTGAGCGAAGTTGGGGAGCAGGGCTATAAAAAATCTATTCGCCACAAAAGCCTTATTCCTGATGAAATATGGATAGATCCTTCTTTAATGACCAGCTGTCCACCTCTGCTGACGGCTTGCAGTGGGCTAGATACCTTTACCCAATTATTAGAGTCTTACCTGTCAACAAAGTCGAACGTGATCTGTGATGCCCTGGCGGAAAAAGGGCTTAGGCTGGTGATTGATAACCTAGAGAAAGCCTTTGCTGAGGGAAGTCAGGATACCAATGTGCGTGGCAGTATGGCTATTGCTTCGCTACTTTCTGGTACTTGTCTAGCCAATGCCGGATTGGGTATCGTGCATGGTTTAGCGGGGCCTTTAGGTGGTTTTTTTGAGATCCCCCATGGCGTGGCTTGTGCTGCGTTAGTTGCAAAAGCCAATCAAGTAAATCATCGAGCTTTAAAAGAACGCTCCTCATTGGTAACGAATGGAGGTGTTGATTTCACTCAGAAAATGGCAAACGTGGGCCGAATGTTTGGAGCGGGACACAAGAGTGATGATTATTACTGCGAACAGTTAACCCACCACTTATTTGAATGGGAGAGTCGCTTTAGTATTCCTAAATTTTCAAATTATGGCATTACAAAAAGTGCTTTACCTAAGTTGGTTAACGCCGCAAGTAACCGTAACAATCCGATTGAGCTAACTGCACAAGAGATTGAAAGTATTCTTCAGCATTGCCTGTAGGCTTTAATTGGAAACGTTATTTCATTCAGAATAACGCTTACATTGCCACTTCAGGGTGGCATAGAGTAGATTCCCTGCACCTATTAATGGTCAATACTAAATGTATTTATACAGGCGATGAAGGTCTGTAAAACAAGATACAAGTTAAAGATCAGGAACGGGATAACGTTGGCAATTGTGACTGACTGGAGGACTTTGCTTACAACGCTAGGATAGTACTTTCTAAAAGACGAAAATAAAGTTAAAAACACCACCATTGAGGTATAATTTTGCCTTTATTGAGTAATAGATCAGGGTTTTATAGCTGAATTAGTCTGCAAAGTTATAGCTGCAAATCTTGATAACTTAATCCCTGCTTCCCTAGAAGGTAGTCACTTTCAAAAAGTAAAAGAGGAAGTGTAATAATGCATGATGAAACAGAACTATATCGTCTAATGAGTGCATTGGATGCTAAAAATTTCAATACCTGCTTTTATTGCGGTTGTATTGCAACTAAATATGACTTAACACCGCCGATAAAATATGCCGCGTTTTATCTGAACACTCGTGAAGAAGCTGACTTTTACAAAGTACCCGCTTGTAGAGAGTGCTTTGACTTTTTGAAATATGATAAAAGTGGCTTATTAGGCCAACGCGTAGACGTGGCAAAACGGATGTTAGCGCGTAAATATAAAAGAGCCATTCGCATATATGAAGTATGGGACCCAGACGAGATAGATGATTTGGCGTACCAGTTAAAACACTGTGTCAATGCAGGCATAGTTTTAGGTAAAGAGTCTTATGAACGAGTAACATTTAAAGGTTTTGATTTTGAAGCTGATGGTGAAAAGCACAGCGCGCATTATGTTACAAATGAAGTGTTTTCAGTCTTAGGGGAAAAATTCGATAACTTTAGAGATGCGTTAGACTATGGCAGTAAAGCATATCGGATTCCCAAAGCCAAACTTATACAAATGTTCACTGAACATAACAATTGTTTTGATACCGCGATTAATATATTTCATGAAAAGATTACTCGTAAAATTTACCAGAAAAAATTAAAAGATAAATGCAAAAATTTTTCCATCGAACACAAGCAAAACATTAAGTTTGTCATGCGTACTGTAGAAATTTATTGTAAACAAGAGCAGAGCTTAACTATTGAGACGGCACTGAGTAAGTTATATGAGGAAAGAATAAAAAAATCGAGTATCCCTGTGCTGACACCTGCATAGGACAAAACCTTATCAGCAACTCCCAGGCTTTATTGGGCTACTCCGTGGGATGAACAAGCAGTGAGATTTATTTACTCAGTTTGGCTTTTGATGAAATTTTTAATAATAAGATATAGCTCAAAGGCAGACATTGGACTGATTAATGCTTAACGTCCCCCTAGCAGAGCTAGAACCTTTATCTACGCATAAAAAATATGGAGATTGAAAACAATATGTTTGAAGAAGCGAAGAAGTTCTTTAATGCCTACAATACTATTTTTGATAGTGGAGATATGGCCGCCTTCTCTCAATTATTTGCTGAACCTTTCATCAGCGTCCGACCTGACAGTGCCATAGCGAGTATGTCTACTAATGAAATTGCGCTGAATTTTTTTACGGATGTTCTCAATACATGGAAATTAGAGGGGTACAAATATTTTTCTACTAAAGATTACGACGTTACTCCAATAGGTAAGAAAAGCATGTTAGTGACACTGACCTGGGAAATGCTTAACGAGAATCACGGCCTGATACGTGAGTGGCGGCAATCGTATAATTTGTTAATGGTTGGGAATCAATGGAAAGTAATTACATCGACATTTCACACCCGTTAATAGCTAACCGGGTAGCCGAGAGTCTTTAACTCTCAGCCCCCACAAACCCCTGCATGTGGCTACGCCCAGATAGTTTCACCTAAAATAGTACCATCATATTGTAGTAATTCATCGTTTTAAAAACGTCCGCAATGTATCTGACCTTAGGGTAATCCTGGCTTATCAGCGAGTATTGAAACTGTGAGTCTTATGGCGGTATCAAGCAAAAGCTTCCTTGACCAATGAAACACTGGCTGTATACCTGAAAATTTGTCTATTCATTTGCATAATTAGCTGTACCTAATCTTTATGCCTACGAAAAGCTGTATTGCATCGGCACTCTTGATGAAAGCGCGGCACTGCTATTAAATAGCTGATATTCAAGGATGAATTATACATACATGGTGTTGGATGAAATTTAAAGAGCATGGCGTATTCGAGATAGAAATTGAAGCTAAGCTATTACTTGTTGACGCGACTGGACCGTTTAATGACGAGGTGCTCAAGCATTACAATAAAGCCTTAGAAGTCTGTATTCAACGGCTTGAAGATTCACATTGGAATCAAATTATTACCTTGCATAAAATGAGTTTATTCACTCCTGAAGCAGAAAACATTCTTACCCAAACCCTCATAAAAAGAAGATCGAAAGGTCTACTTGCTGGTTATTTAATATTAGAAGATGTAGATTTTAAATCTTTGATAAAAGGACAGCTAAGTCGTTGTTACAGTAAAGCTGGAGTAGAATATCATTTTTTAGATTCGACCTCTGAAGCAAAAAAGCGCTTAACCTGTACCCCTCGCCACCTACCTTTAACTAACTTGTATTAAAGAAAGTGATTATGTATCGCTATCTCTTGGGATTGTGTATCTGTCTTTTCCCCTTAATTAGCTATGCAACTTGTAATTTATCAGTGCGCGTAACTGAATATCCCCCGCAATATTATCAGGATTCTAGTGGTGAATGGCAGGGCTTGGCAGTTGAAATGACCAGGGCGCTTTTTAAACAAGCGAAATGTGAGATTACTTTTGTCGATGTGCCCTGGAAACGGGCATTATTTTTATTAAAAAGAGGCGGCATAGATCTGCTATTAAATATGACAGTCACAGCGCCGCGTGAAAAGTATGCAGATTTTATCGGTCCAATGCTGGATGAAACACAAGTGTTAACAGTCGCTAAAAATAGTCATTTTAAAATAGATAAGTTGGATGATATTAAACTGTTATCCAAGCGGATAGGCATTGATCGTGCCGTTTTCTACGGGCCTGAATTCGCCGACAAGATGAATACTGACTTCTATTTTTCAGACAAATTTGAGTATGCAGACAATAAGAGTAATATGGCCAAGCTCAGTGCTGGCAGAGTGTTAGGGATTATGAGTAATCAATATACAGCCGCTTATCGCATCAGACATGTATTAGCAAAAGGACAGTTTAAACTGCATCCATTTTATTTTAATCAAACTTTTGTTTATTTTGGCTTTAGTAAAAAATCAGTATCTAAAGAAATGTTGGCACGTTTTCAGCGTGCCTACGATGTTATTAATATGAACGGGGTGTTTCTCGAAATTCAGACTAAATATCAACAGCTTAATCATAAATAGCAAAAAGTAAGAAAACAGCATAAAGGGGCCTTCATCAATGGCATATTTGTAATTGGGAAAGATGGTATCTACAAATTTTCCTACTCACTAAAACGTCCGTAATATGTCATGGGGCTGCACCACTAAAGCCGACTATGCCGGCGGTATATTGTTTATTGCGCGATGCAATCGAATAGACCTCACAACCACCCCTTCAACCTGGAAGCTGTCACCAGCTTTTAGTGTATAGGGCTCAAACCCCTTAGCTGCAGACAACAATCGACCATTCTTTTTATCTACTTGCTTACATATAAATTCGCCATTTAAGTCTGCAACTATAATGTCGTTGTTTTTGACATCGGTATCACGTGCAATTATCAGCAGATCACCGGAATATATTCCCAAACCTGTCATCGATTCACCATCCGCTATGCCTATAAAGGTTGCCGTCGGGTTATCAATAAGAAGCTCATCTAAGTTCAGGCCTAGATGGCTACATTCTTCAATTGGGGCTACATAGTTGCTAATGCCAGCTTGGGCGCGGGTGTTTATGAGTTTTAACATGGAGAGAACCTATACTGTACTTATATACAGTATAGATCTATTTGATATTCATTGCCTATGTATTTAAGGACTAGCCCGGTCTGTGCCTACAATATAAAGTGCGCACGCCCAAATTACTGATGCTGATGTAATGCCACAGATCAAAGTAGCAGTGCCACTTAGCGATAGGCTTCTATTGGCCTGAGACACCGTACACAACCAAGTTATCTCCCAAAACATCATCATAGTGCTGTGCGATTTGTCAATTTCTCTCATATATCCGGCCTATTATGGAGGTACTTCCCCCCTGGCCCCAATGGTTCTGCACTCTCTTTCTACTCATCATCGGTACGGCTTTAGTAATATACAGCCAATGCAGAAGCCAGGCTTTAAATGAGCAGTTTCTAACCTATCTCACCATCCGATCATTGTTTTTTTCTACTCAATATTAAGGATTACTTTTATATTCAATCAGCGCTATCGGTCTTTACACTGACCACATTGTTAAATAGGCTAAGCAATACATTTCATCCCTATATTGCCCAAGCCATTCTAGTCATGTTATTGGCCACTGCTACACAAGCTTTATTATGTTCTCGGCTGGCTAATAACGCCTGAGCCCAGCAGCTAAATTTAGCTGTTTTTTAGCGCTATGCAGTAACACTACTCTGGCTCCGTGTATAAATAGCGTTCGCAGATAAACATTCCCTTGTTTGCTTATCCCCCTAAAAGACAGCTTTACTTCCCGTGGAGTGTTGGCCAGGTACTAAGCTTATCCATGCATAGAAATAACGCACGCCGAACACGGCAAGCTTTAGCTTTGCTGGCTAGAATCAGATCATGCTGATTAACCATAGAATGTATTTGTGGTGGCGGGCAATAGCGGCCAGAAAATACTGGCCAACCGCGGACGACAATATAGCCAGGGCTCGCTGCATTGGTCAAACAAAGAGATTAAAAGAGTTGCACGCTAAAATTTACAGACTGCTAACGAGGGGTTGCTTAATAAAACAATAGTAGAATGCAACTTATGCCTATGATGTTGGCCTAGCTAACAATGGTATTATTTACAAACATTATAGTAAGGAGTCGCTAATATGTTTCCTAAAAAGATTTATGCTTTATTACCTTTTATCTATATTGCCTCTGGTATATATACATTCATCCAGCTTGGCAATGACCTCGGACAAGCAGCGGGTGTCGTCTTAATTGCTGCCGGTCTTATCGTGGTCTATATGCGCTACTCGGCAACATAACTAACCAACTACTTGTAACCAATTGAAGACAAACAGAAATACTACCACCCTCTGATAGCCAGAACCCCTAGCATTTTAAGCTTGCCAAGCTCCCTCACCTCTATCTTGGCCTAGCTTTGAATCAGTGCGCTGTGCAATATTCTTAATACTCAAGAGCTGTGATTGACTTTGCAGTCCTTGGGCACTCTTTGCTATGCCTTTACCAGCTACCCTTGCCGCCAGTTAAAGCAAATTACGTTTCTACATAAGCCCCGGACAAATCATACTACTCATTGCTTAGCGAATCTGTATATCTAGCTGTAACTTTGACAAGCCTTTACATAAATGGGAGTAGTGATACTGGTGGCTATCAAAGGACAAGCCTGTTTTTTCTAAACTTTTTCCAACGCTTCTAGTTGATTCCCATACTTCGGGTAAATTGAGCAATAAAAGCATCTGCTGGGAGAGGCAGAGCAACCGCTTCTCTTTTGGATTCTGCTAAACATGTTCTTCGTGGGGTAGAGATGTATTTACCCGTTAAAGTAGATTATCTGCTCTTAAATAGCTGTCCGGAATATTGGGGGGGGGGGG
>JABSQZ010000004.1:122979-195307 GCA_013215505.1 Oceanospirillaceae bacterium | reverse complement strand
AATCTTTAGCCAGCTAGTGTCGAAAGTCTTAGAGTAAACTTAGCTGTTTGCATAAAATCAGCAGCAGAATACATGGCTGAGAAAGTAACAGCTACACAGAAAGGGGAATAACTGTATAGCTGTTAGCAGAAGAGGTAGGCAGATATAGTCACTACTCCATACCGTACTATGTACTTAGCCTACATACTTGTTTTATTGTTATTGTTTTTATCACTGGTAACTTTAGCCCTGTTGATAAACTCCTCAGTGCTATTTACGAATTCAGCGAATAACAACCTATATTCACAAACTTTTCGAGTAGTTGATTTTGAATATCAGCAAGTAACTTTCAACATTTTATTAACCGGTACTTTAATCTCCTGATAACATAACTTTGAGGTATCAAGAAAAGTTCTGTTCATTCATGTGCCATCGAGTGCAATAGACCGAGAAGTAAAGCAAGCAATTAGCTTAGTTTTTTAAGTGTCTGCTGAACAACATTAAGTTCTGTTTGGTTAGACATAGGATTTAGGTCATTGTTCATAACAAACATGAAAACCCAACTAGAGAAGGTACGCTCGCCAAATAGACTCAGAACCCCCGTTCACGGCAATGCATTTAGGGATGAAACTAAAGGGGTGTAGGATTTTATTCAGTGATTAATATGGCAGTCTAAAAGTTTCAACGTTAAGTTTATCAATCAACAACATTCCCTGTAGGGCCAAGTAATGAAGGCTAATTTTCATTGCTCTTTTGTATGCCTGATTAAGTCTGAACGAATGCCACTTTGATCCCCCCACACAGAAACTCATTTACATCAAAGTTATTATTATTTTTTGTAGTCGTTATCTTGTGCCCAGGACTTTAGTGATTGCACTATGAGCCTGACATCTTCATCACAGCCTTTAATTAC
Source organism: Oceanospirillaceae bacterium (assembly GCA_013215505.1). GTDB lineage: Bacteria > Pseudomonadota > Gammaproteobacteria > Pseudomonadales > Balneatricaceae > Rs1. The sequence goes on along the minus strand of JABSQZ010000004.1, from coordinate 194,415 downwards.
AAAATTTCGGGTCATAAACCCGGATGATTCAACAAACTCTATTTGCTTGCCTATAACAATTTGCTGTTCAAGGAAGGATCTGATGGGTTGCCAAATCAATCTGCCGGCGGAAAATTTATACACTGTATTCACACCGCCCCCATAGAACTATGTAGGGTAATAAAGCGTTGGCCATTAACTAAGCCATTAATAGTATTGCCGATATAACCAAGGTGGTGACGGATAACTGCACTTACTTTTTTTATTTTTCTAGCCATGCTGATCACTTCTAATCTTTTTCAGCCACTAGTTTTTTCCCAACTAGTTAACGACTGGTTGATATTGAGACACCTCCTTTTTGCCTGTAGAAAACTCATATCTTGTTTGAATGATGCAGCTTACACACAGTAGTTTGAACCTATCCTGACTGAAACAATGTTTTAATTTGGTTTTAGCAACATATCTACTTTAAAACTCAGGAATCAAGTTACCACTGTGCAGTGCTAGCTTGTGCACTGGCGATGACTTTGATGGCTGGCAATAAAACACTGGACGGTTTGTAATTATTTGAAATCTTGAATAAAATCTTACGTTACTAACATAGTGCCAACCCAACAAATGGATCCTGAACAATGATTCTAGTGGGTTTTTATTCGGTTATTGTAGGCTGGCTTTTACACTCTGAGCTTTCCTACAGACCCATACTAATTTATTTTGATTAATTTTTTGCATATCAAAAATTCTCTACTACACTTTTGGTGATCTAGTCATTTTTCTTATAAGTTCCAAGTGGAGATAAAGCTTTGTCTAACTCAAATGTGTTGTACCTCGAGTCCGTTAATCCAGTGCCTGTTATTAGCAAAATGCCTGCGCTGCACAAAGAACAGCCACTGCCTGCGCAGATGATAAAAGAATTAGAACTATCATTCGAAGCAACTGTTAACTGCGAAGTTCGACAATATAAAAGAGAATTAATGGACTTTATTGATGTTGAAATAGAGAAGCTAACTGAGGGGCAATAAATTTTCAAAGATAGCAAAATAAAACTCACCAAGGTGTGCCCGGTGATCATCTGCTCTACCTACAAGGACGTAGGTAAAGAGCGATGACGCAACGGGGACAACCCTTAACCTTCATTACTCATATAATGTGACCAAGCATCTGCCTGCTGTTAACTGATTAGATGCCACCCGCCTGAACTTGATACTCTAAATTAGGTTTGCCATAGCTGCTCTTTAGTCCAGGGATTCTTACTTGCTTGGAGAGGGAACAGAGTTCTACTGACAGGTAAAAAATTCAGATAGTCCCGCATCCACTCTACTACTTTTCCTGCCAATTATGACTGTGCTGATATTGTCAGCAGCTTTTTATTGTCTGTAAACATATTCACAGAGCCTAGCGTTATGCTGTTTTGCAAATTAAATTAAATATAGTGTATTTTCAATACAAAAAATCCAGCGCATTGATGGGAGATTTGCTACGCCTAATTAAACCGTCAAAGCCATTAAACATGCAGGCATATAGGAAGCCTGGAAGAATTTATATAAGTATTCATTTAAATCCAACTTAATTTTTTAAACAATATTAATCTGTTAATATTCAATAAGGTATAGATTTTTAAATTTTATTGAGCATAAATATCAAAGACATAACCAGCTACGTATTGTATTAATTTTTCAAGTTTTATAAACAAAATATAAACGTTGTTTTTATATGAATACTCATTGACTTCCCTTAACTCATTGTCCAATAAAAGAATTATTTGCATATTGTCATTTCTATACTAGACTAAATCTAGCAGATCGAGAATGGTGTGTTATTTCTTAGTGACAATAAGAAAAAATCTATGACTTTTTGTAGCATAAAAAGTCATTTTATTAAGAGATAGATGGGAGTGAATACTTATGAAGGATCTCAATCAACTTCAATTCGCGCTGGATAAACAAGCCCCTACAATTAGCTCAGTTTCTTCACTGCACGGTGAAATCCAGCTGTCTTTAGATATGAAACAAAAGCTGGGTCAGGCTTTAGTCCGTATCATTACTGATGAGATGAAACATCGCCATCAAGCCCTGTTGGATTTTATTGATGACGAGATTGCCCTATTGGAATCTGACGCTGTGCATTGACACGATCTGTGTCATCAAGAGAGTGATTACTTTGTTGCCTTTTAAGTCTTAATTATTTTTCAGTAATAGTGTATTTTATCTAAGGCGCTTTCTATGCCTGGTTCAATCACTGGACATTGCTTATTAGTGATAGCTGTTGTGGTCCATTAATTGTTTTTAAAATATCTAATAATAAAAAAGGATTTTATTGATAATGATCAGTCTCTCAGAGCTGCAATATGCCCTAGAAGAACAAACTCCACAGATAATTAATGTCTCTACCATTAAGGGGGATATTCCTCTCTCCCCCAGAATGATGAAAAAGTTGGAATTTGCCTTAATCAGTATCATCTCTAAAGAAATCAAAATGCATAAACGAGAACTGGAACATTTAGTCAACCAAGAATTAGACATACTCAGAGCTAAGTCCCTTAAGGAGCCTCTGAATAATTCCCGCATCTTCCCCGTGGATAACTAAGAGCCCTGGTCCACGAGTGGAAACAAAGCGTAATGGCTAGTCCCTATCAAGTTTTCTGGCAAACTTGATAGGCTCTTAGATACCTACCCTACAGGGTGCGTGTATGACTGTTCAGATGACCCTTAAGCAACATCACACTTACTACTCACGACTCACGACTCACGACTCACGACTTACAACTTACGACTTACGACTGTGCTATGCCTTATCAGTTGTTACTGGCTGATTATCTCTGTTATCGATAATTTCCTCAGCATCAACACAGCCGAGGTATATGCATGAGCCACCAATGCTCAGTAGCGCCATAAAAAAACCAACGATATAGAAACCCGCAATAAAAATAATAATGCCGAAGGCAACAACCAGCAGCAAAATTGCGATGGCAATCAATCTGGATCTTTTAAGCATAAATAATTTACAGAGCCTGACAGCACAAATAAGTGCTCTGGCTTTTATTGATCATGGTCTTTTTCAATTTCTTCCACATTTTCATGCTCTACTGGCGAGGTTTCATAACAAAAAAGTGCCACTGCCAGTAACATCAGCGCTATTGGACTAGCGATAATGATGTATTCATCAGTGCCTACAATAGCTATTGTCGCTGTGATTATTGCCGCTGCTGCTAGCGCTATCGCGCTTGATATTAATAACTTCCCTATCATCTGACTTACCGTCATTGGATATAGCTCTAGGTCACAACATCCCGTGTCCTTATCTGATGCAAACTAGCTTCACTACTGTAGCGAAGTCGGCATTTATTCCAGAGCTGTCTAAAGCTTAGTAGAATCTGGAAAAAATGCATGGATACCAGTTGGAAGTTGGAAGTTGGAAGTTGGAAGTTGGAAGTTGGAAGTTGAAAGTTGAAAGTTGAAAGTTGAAAGTTGAAAGTTGCGAGTAGCGAGTAGCGAGTAGCGAGTAGCGAGTAGGAAACTTTAATGTGTTGTGGCAGGCGTAGCCACAACACATTTTAGTTGTGGTTGAGTTTTTCTCTTTTCAGTTTGGCAAGGTACTCCCCACGATTGTCACCGCTTTGACGGTAAAATGCTTCCAGCCAGTATTGGGTTGCACAATCATCGGTAAGGGCGGCAAATGCCGCTACTGTAGGGCTGTCTAGGGTGCAATTAGTATCGTAGGCGGTGATGTAATTTTCTTGTAATTGATCATGGCTGACACTGTTGTGATCAATTAGCCACTTTTCAACTAACATAATGTGTTTGTTAAATCGTTGTTGCATTACCAAACCCTCCGTAACAAAACATGCGAATAAGCCCGGTACGCTTATGGATCATATAAAAACTACCAGTCTTATGTGCATGTTCCTGAGCCATACCGTATCTTTTGCCATTTCATTAAAACCATCATACCCGTATTTTGCTAAATATGGAGCGCTTGTAATTTTCCTATTTTTCGCTCTTAGCCATTGCTTCCATCTACTGCGCTACCCAGTCGATGCACTACTCTGATTACTCAGGTGTTTTCTCAAATGATGACGCTTTGACACAGATCGGAGTCGCGCGCAGATTAGCTGTCATCTATAGGGGCCAGCATACTGGATAAATTCGAAATTACCCGGTGGGTCATACGCTCCAGCTTTGGGCGCTAAAGAATCCCGCACTAACAGCCAATTTAATGTCATTAAACAGCGAGAACCTACTATGAGTGATACAGCAGCGGCAGCGGCACCATCCAGGCGCAGCAGAGGCGGCAGAGCAGCCCGTCGGGCCAGGGATGCCAACGAAGTAGTACCAATCACCCCTTATATCACCCGTAAGATCCCCTACTATGAAGTCTTAGATGAAGAGGGCTTACAGCTAATTGAAAAAAATGCCGAAACCATTCTCGCCGAAGTGGGAATAGAGTTCCGCGATGACGAAGAGGCCCTGCAGATATGGCGTGATGCCGGTGCAGATGTGCAGGGACAACTGGTAAAATTTCCCCGGGGAATGTGCCGCCAGCTGATTCAGGCATCCGCCCCAAGGGAATTCACCCAGCATGCCCGCAACAGCGAACGCAGTGTGGTGATAGGCGGTAAAAACACCGTTTTTGTCCCCGCCTACGGCAGCCCTTTTGTCTATGATATGGATAAAGGCAGACGCTACGCTACCATTGAAGACTTCAAAAACTTCGTTAAGCTCGCCTATTCATCATCCAGTTTGCACCACTCTGGTGGCACTATATGCGAACCTGTTGACCTACCGGTTAACAAGCGCCATTTTGACATGCTCTACACGCACATGAAGTACTCTGACAAACCTTTCATGGGCTCAGTTACCGCCCCTGAAAGAGCTCAGGACAGTGTCGATATGTGCAAAATTTTGTTTGGCGACGACTACATAGATCCACTTAGCGGCAAACCCAAAACGGTACTGATCAGTCTAATTAATGCTAACTCGCCGATGACTTTTGACGACACTATGCTTGGTGCCGCTAAAGTTTACGCCCGCAATAACCAGGCCTGTATCGTCACCCCCTTTATCCTGGCAGGCGCTATGTCACCAGTGACTGTCGCGGGTACAGCGGCACAATCTCTGGCTGAAGCGATGGCCGGCATGGCCTTTATCCAGTTAGTCAATCCAGGTGCTCCAGTCGTGCTGGGCAGCTTTGCCAGCTCGATTTCGATGCAGTCTGGAGCGCCCACTTTTGGTACTCCAGAGCCCGCGCTGGTGCTGTACATCATGGCAGCATTAGCCAGGCGCCTTGGGGTTCCTTTCAGATCTGGAGGCAGTTTCTGTGCGGCAAAATTACCGGATGCCCAGGCTGCTACTGAAGCGGCCAATACACTGATTCCAACGGTCTTAGGTGGGGTCAACTTTGCTTTGCACACTGCCGGTTGGATGGAGGGCGGACTGGCGATGGGTTACGAGAAATTCGTTATGGATACCGACTTAGCCGGAATGATGGCAGTGATGCTCAAAGGCGTCGACCTGTCGGAAAATGGTCAAGCTATGGATGCGATTCGCGAAGTGGGGCCGGGTAAGCACTTCCTCGGCTGCGCCCATACCCAGGCAAACTTTAAAAGCGCTTTCTATCGCTCTTCTCTGGCCGACAACAACAGCTTTGAGCAGTGGGAAATCGATGGCAGACAGACCCAGGAGCAGCGTGCTAATGCCCTTTGGAAGAAGATGCTAGCGGAATACCAGCCCCCGGAACTAGATCCGGTAATCGACCAGGCACTGCAAGATTACATGCAAAAACGCAAAGCCGAATTCCCCGATTCCAACATCTCATAAACTGAGCAACTGCAGCTTGCTACTGTTAGTAGCAAGCTGTGCAATACCCAAAATATTGATCCCCTTAAGTACCAGCAAAATCACTGCAACCACCAACATTACTCAAGACTGAATAACCCGCCCCACTTGGCTTGACCTCCCTCACGATTTCCAACTTCCGACTTCCGACTTCCAACTTCCAACTTCCAACTTCCAACTTCCAACTTCCAACTTGCTACAGTGAGTATCAACTGTGCAATACCCACAAGATTTATCCCCTTAAGTAACCACTAAAATCACTGCACCACCAAACATTACTCAAGACTGAATAACCCGCCCTACTTGGCTTGACCTCCCTCACGACTTGCGACTGACGACTTACGACTAACTCCTCACTACCCGCGACTGAGACTTTACTATTTAAATTAAATTCTCCTCCAATAGTTAAAAACTGTGTTAATTTGACTATCATAATAATAACCCGTTGTATAAAAGAGAATAGCGATGCCCTCAGAGCCCAAATCGACGCTACGTTTCGGTTTTTTACTTGTTCCTCAGTACTCTATGATTGCCTTTAGCTCTGCAATCGAACCGCTGCGCATGGCCAATCGCCTGTCAAAACAAACTTTGTACCAATGGCCGGTGCTTACTTTAGATGGCAACCCTGTACCGGCGAGCAATGGCTTAATGGTTGCCCCGGATTGCTCCATTGATGCTATTGACGATTTAGACATTGTCTTTGTCTGTTCCGGAGTGGATGTATCTCAAACTTATACCAAACAGCTGCAATCACTACTGTGTAAAATGCAGCGGCAAAAAATTAAACTTGGCGGCCTCTGTACTGGCAGCTATCTGCTGGCCCGGGCCGGTTTACTGGAAGGGTATCACTGCACTATCCACTGGGAAAACATGGCCAGTATGCGCGAAGATTTTCCCTCGGTGCTACTGTCCGATGAACTGTATGAGATTGATCGGGATCGCTTTACTTGTGCCGGTGGCAGCGCGCCGCTGGATATGATGCTGACCTTAATTACAGACACAAACGGCGGTAAGTTGTCGGCTAATATTTCCGAACAATTTATCTGCGATCGAATTCGCGGCCGTCACGACCGCCAGCGCACTCCTTTGCAACAGCACTTAGGCTCCAGCCAACCAAAATTGATTGAAGCTATCACCCTGATGGAAGCGAACATTGAAGAGCCGATGAGCATCGATGAACTGGCCAAGTTAGTCGGCGTATCGAGAAGGCAGCTAGAGCGGCTGTTCCAGAAATATTTGAGCTGTGTGCCGACCCGCTACTACATGGATCTAAGACTCAATTGCGCCCGCAGATTACTGCTGCAGACCGCTAAGTCAGTGATCGACGTATCCCTCGCCTGTGGGTTTGTCTCGCCCCCGCACTTTAGCAAATGCTACCGGGACTACTACGGTATACCCCCCAGAAATGAGCGTCAGCGACGCTTGGAAAACACCCGGGACTAAACCGGGCACCTTCCCTGTATTCAATCTTACTGGGCGGGCTTTTTAACCCGTGTCCTACGCCTGCCACGGGCATTGCCCTGCTCAACTGTACTGACTTTTTTCGCAGGCAACTGCACTATCTTGGACAATTGTACAAAGGGGTCACTCTTGTGCGGCAGCGCCATCGCGGCGACAAAGTGATCCTGAAACTTAGCCTCTATGGCCGTCTCTACCTTTTCTACTCTTTCCAGCACTGTGGCTATCAGTCGACGTTTATGCCTATTCAGTAAGGCGATTCGCGCACCAGTACCGGCGGCATTACCCACCGCTGAGACCTGCTGCAAATTGCAGTCCGGAATCAACCCCAGTAACATCGCATACTTAACATCTATATGACTGCCAAAGGCACCGGCTAAACCAATACGAGCGACACTGTTGACACCCATATGATCCATTAACAGACGGATACCGGCATACAATGCGGCCTTAGCTAACTGGATCGCCCGCACATCGTTTTGGGTCAAAGATAATGTCTTATCTCCGCTGTGCAATACATAGCTATAAGTGCGCCCGGTTGCCACCACTCTAGTGCTTTTTTTAGCCATCTCTGGATCTATGACGCCATCAGTAGTGATCACACCGGCGAGGAATAACTCGGCAACCAGCTCGATTATCCCCGAGCCACAAATACCACTTATCTTCAGCTTGGCGGTAGCTGCGGCAAAGTCAGCATGATCAGACCACAGATCACAGCCAATAACTTTGAACTTGGGCTCCAAGGTCTGCGGGTCGATGCGCACCCGCTCTATGGCACCGGCTGCGGCACGTTGTCCGCAACTGATCTGCGCCCCTTCAAAAGCGGGCCCGGTCGGACTGGAAGCTGCCAGAATGCGGTGTTTATCGCCTAATACAATCTCGGCATTGGTGCCAATATCCACCAGCAATGTCACCTCATCGGCCTGATCAGGCCGCTCGGCCAAGATCATGCCCGCCGTATCCGCACCTATATGCCCGGCAATACAAGGTAGCAGAAACACCCGGCTGCCAGGATGTAATTGCAGATCTAAGTCGTTGGCCTTTAGTTGCAGCGGCATTTCTGTGGCCAGCGCAAAGGGGGCTGTGCCCAGCGGTGTGGGATCAATCCCCAGCAGTAAATGATGCATTATAGGGTTGCAGACAATGGTCAGATCGAGAATTTTCTGCCGTTCGATTCTGGCTTTTTTTGCCACTTGTGCACACAGCTTTGCCAGCGTCTCGCGCACTGCAGCACACATTTCCAACTCGCCACCGGGATTCATCATCACGTATGAAACCCGGCTCATCAAGTCTTCGCCAAAGCGAATCTGCGGGTTCATACTGGCGGCACTGGCCAACACTTTACCGCTTTGCAGATCACACAAGTGCGCGGCGATAGTGGTGGAGCCCAGATCTATGGCCACCCCGTAACAATTAGTTTCCCTACCCGGCCAAAGTGCGGTAATTTCGTTACTTTCATTGGCATCCGTATAGACTGCCACAGTCACTGTCCGGCCGCCTTTGGCCAGCGCCGGTTGCAACTGTTGGATAGCGGACAGATCACTGGCCTGAATACTGATATGGTGCTGTTGTTGCAATTGTTGCTGCAACAAACGCATGTCCGAGGCGGGCTGATGCATATCAGGTTCCGGAACTTGCACAGAGAACAACTGTACGCTCGGCTTGACGCTTAACGTTAACGCGACCGCCTCTTTGACAATGTGCTGGCGGTGCAATTGGCTATCGGCGGGCACGTCTATGACTAAGTCGCCGAGAATCAAAGTGCTGCAACTCAAGCGTCGACCGGTGCTTAAATCCAGCTTGCGGTGCTGTTGTTCTAACTCACTGGGGGTTGAGAGATGCTCAGAGGTTGAGTGAATACCGTGCTTGGGGAAATCACCCATACTGGGCACCACCTGACAGCGACTGCAGATACCTCTACCGCCACAGCTCGACTCCAGATCGACACCCAACAACTGAGCTGCCTGCAACACACTAGTGCCCAGCGCAAACTCTCCGCGCAGGCCACTGGGGGTAAAAACCACCACCGCTTTTTTGGCACCTACAACCACTTCAGGTTCCTTGATATTAAGCACGGCGACGACGACTCCCGCGACGACCGCGAGCTCCGTCGACGTCCTCTACTGGCTGTCGGAAGTGTTTGATCCAATTGGCACAATTCGGGTCTCTGCCCATCATCACATCAGCCCCCAGAGTGGCCGCCACCACAGATGGGTGCAGTGGGTTAGTGATCGCCGAAGTCATCCCGGCGTGAATCGCCATACTCAAAAAGGCCGCGTTGATACCATCGCGACTTGGCAGACCAAAACTGATATTGGAGGCCCCGCAAGTGGTATTCACTTTTAATTCAGTGCGTAGTCGATGTACTAGTTTCATCACTTGCACACCTGAATCATTGATCGCACCCACTGGCATCACCAGCGGATCTACCACTATGTCACAGGCGGGAATGCCGTAATCGGCAGCGCGCTGCACAATTTTTTTCGCCACTTCAAAACGTACATCCGGATCCTGAGAGATACCGGTTTCATCGTTGGAAATAGCCACTACTGAGGCGCCATATTTTTTAACCAGTGGTAATACTTGCTGCAGCTGCTCTTCTTCACCGGTGACTGAATTAACCAGTGCTTTACCTTTATACACTGCCAGACCCGCCTCGAGAGCGGCCACTATCGAAGAGTCAATACACAGCGGAATATCGGTGATAGATTGAATCAGCTGGATGACTTCAGCGAGAATTCTCGGCTCGTCTGCCAACGGGATACCGGCATTAACGTCTAAGATATGAGCGCCGGCGGCAACTTGGGCCAGGGCATCGGCCTTCACCCGGCTATAATCTCCGGCTTTCATCTCCGCAGCTAACATTTTTCGCCCAGTGGGGTTAATTCGCTCGCCGATCAGTACAAAGGGCCGATCGAAACCTAACACCGTTTCTCTAGTCGCCGAACTCACAATAGTATCTGTCATGATGTTGCTCTCTCCTGTAACAGTTTTTCATCCCGCCCCGGGTACCAGGGAACGCGCCCTTGCAATACCCCCGAGCTTTCGATTATTTCAGCCACTGACTCCTCCTGACGATAAGCCATGACATGTATACCACTCACTCCCTCTATTTCACTGAGCTGCTGAATAAGTTCAATACACAGCTGCTGTCCTTCTCTCTTCTGATCTTTAGCCCCAGCCAGGCGTTCTATCACCGCATCCGGTATGTAAATTCCCGGGACATTATTGCGAATCCAGTTGGCGGTGCGCGCGGATGCCATTGGCCCGACACCGGGTAAGATAAATACTTTTTCCAGCAGTCCTAAATCTCGGCTGCGGGCCATAAACTCTTTAAAACGCGGCACATCGAAACAGTAATTAGTTTGAATATATTGGGCACCTGCGGCGATTTTTTTTGCCAATCTATGCGGGCGAAAATCCAATGGTGGGGCAAAGGGATTAGAGGCGGCCCCTAAAAATACTTTCGGTGGATCGGTTAACTTGCGACCACTTAGAAACTCGGCCTTGTCGCGCATACCGCGAATGGTCTCCAGTAACGACATGCAATCCAGATCAAATACTGGTTTAGCTTGCGGGTGATCACCCGCCTGCACTCCATCGCCTGTCAGGCAGAGAATATTTGAAACCCCCATAGCGGCGGCCCCCAGCACATCACCCTGAATGGCGATGCGGTTTTTATCGCGACAGGATACTTGCATAATAGGTGCATAGCCGATTCTAGTCAGCAGTGCGCAGATACCCACGCTGGACATATGGCAGTTTGCCCCTGAACCATCGGTGGCATTCATGGCATCCACATAGCCATCAAAAAGCTCTGCTCTGGCGTATACATCATGCGGGTTAGCCGAGTCCGGTGGTGCCAGCTCTGCGGTCACCGCGAAGTGACCGGCGCGCAATACTCGCTCTAAGCGTCCGGCCGAGCTATGTCCGGGTAGAATTGGTAGCATTTCTCCCGGTGTCGGTTCATCGTGAATAACCATTATTGCTGCTTCCCAGTGCTTTGCTCAGCTGTGTGCTTGGTCACGGCCTGTTGTTGAACTTCTCGAACCCGGCTGAGCCAGGAAGAGCTACCTTTTTTGCTGAAATCTACCGGTAACTGCACCGCTAAAATACGTTCGCCAGTGTGCATTTTTTGATTGCCGTCCCAAGCCTCCACCCAGACACAGCGCATGTCCTCTTTAACCTCGCAGTTGCCATTTTGTCGCACTCCACCACAGGGACCGTTGCGCAAGTTTTTCGGGCAGTTCATTGAACAGGACATGCCGGTCTCACTGAGAGCACACTGACCACACATTTTGCAGTCAAACAGTAACCCTTTGCACAGCTGCTCAATTTTAGCGACCGGGCGCTCGAGGCGTTGATAGCCAATTTTTTCCCACAGCGGGTGCAACTTAACTATCAGCGTTTCAAACCCCTGATAAAAGCGATCTAAAGCTCCAGCATGGCGCACTGCCCAGCGACGAACACTATACATTGACTACTCCTGTTAACACTGCAGGTACTCCCCTGTAGAAAACTACTGCACTAACTGCACCGCGATTTGTCGATTAAAACTGCTCAGCGCACGGCCTAAACCGCCGCTACCGCTGTACTGATATTGATAGGCTAAGCCTAATTTCCCGGCGGCTTGCTGTGCTTGTCGTTGCAGATTTGCATCTTCGCTCTGAGCGATATACAACAACTTGCGGTAGTTGCCAAAATAGACCGGCAGTAACTCAGGTTTTCGGTCCAGACCCAAGCCGCGAATCACCAGTCGATCAAAGTGCCGCACCAGAAAATCAGTCAGGTAAAAGGTACCTAACTCCTGTTCCTGGAAATCGTCAAATTGCTCAGTTCCGGCGTAAAACTCATAACAGTGGGCACCGGGGATACGTTCAACATTTTCCCGGGCTAACAGCGCATCTAACAGCCCTCCGGTACCGCAGTCTGCATAACCGACAAACACTTGCTGACCACGTTGTTTGCCAACATCGATTAACTGCATAACAGCCGACGGAATTTTTTCGGGCGTATTGTGCAACTCAGCGGTAATGGTCTGCACTTCAAAGTGCGTCCAGTGATTGAGCTTGCAAAAATCTAATATTTCCCGCAGCAGTGCCGAGCAACAGATAATAAGCGCCGGGGCTACGACTGTAGGTTGTGGATTAGACATCTGCCGGCCCTCTGAATCAGGCCGCTCGACGTTGAGCGACCATCTCCTTTGCCATCTCTACAGCGATAGCAGCATCGCGACAGTAGCCATCGGCTCCCACCGCATCGCCAAACTCCTGGTTCAACGGGGCTCCGCCTACCAGGACTATGTAATCTTCACGGATACCTTGCTCGATCATGGTATCTATCACCACTTTCATATAGGGCATAGTGGTCGTTAGCAGCGCTGACATTCCCAATATATCGGGTTGATGCTCTTCCAGTGCAGCCAGGTACTTTTCAACCGGAATATTGATGCCCAAATCTATGACTTCAAAGCCGGCGCCTTCCATCATCATCGCCACTAGGTTTTTACCTATGTCGTGGATGTCGCCTTTAACCGTACCTATAACCATTTTGCCAACGGATTCAGCGCCTGTCTCAGCCAGTAGCGGTCGCAGAATTTGCATGCCGCCTTTCATCGCTCCGGCAGCACTTAACACCTCAGGGACAAATAATATGCCATCGCGGAAATCGACCCCCACTATGGTCATGCCGCCAACCAATGCATCATTTAATACTCTATCCGGAGACCAGCCGCGGCCCAACAATATGTTAGTGCCCTCGATTATTTCTTCGCGCATACCGTCATATAAATCATCGTGCATTTGTTCCACCAGCTCATCGTCGGCAAGTGTAGACAGGTCCAGATCTTCATCATCGTAAATTTCTTCAGACATCGGTAAAACCCCAAAGTTATTCGTTGCGCTGGCGGCGCGAAACTAATTGAGTTTTAGATTATGAGTTGACGGCTGTTGCTTCTAACAGTGTTGCGACAACAATTTATTGGAAAGCGACACAGCCTATAAGTAGTTGCAAATTAAAGCGGATTAGAAATGGCTGGTTAATCATTAATCGAAGAAAGACTTAAAATAGTGATGATTATAAAGAGAAAAATATTAATACAGAGATGGGGAGATAGGATTCTAGCGCACAGAAAAAGCACCAAAAGAAAACAAAATCTTATTTAACAGCAGCTTATAACGAGCCAGGCAATCCACATTGGTTAACCTGACTCACTACTTACTACTCACTACTTACTACTCACTACTTACGACTGACGACTGACGACTTATCAGCCTTTAAGGAAACATCGGCTGCTGTTGCAGGCCAAGTGTCTCGTCGTAGCCAAACATGATATTCATATTCTGAATCGCCTGACCACTGGACCCTTTGACTAAATTGTCTAAGGTTGAGAACAGCAGTACCCGCCCGGGCACTCGATCTTCAGCCACCGACAGCAGACATTGATTAGAGCCTCTGACATACTGAGTACCTATGCCCGCCCCCTGCTCCAGCAAGCGCACAAATGGCTCGTCCTGATAGGTCTGATTAAGCACTTCACGAATATCAGCGACACTTGCCCCCTCAGCCAAATTGGCATAAGTAGAGACAAACTCTCCCCGGTTCATCGGTATTAAATGCGGGGTGAAGCTGACCATCACCTCATCGCCCAGAGCGACAGATAGCTCCTGCTCAATTTCCGGGGCATGTCTGTGTCCAGCAACCCCGTAGACACTCATACCCTCACCCGCCTCGGCGAATAAAGTATTTTGTTTCAAACCGCGGCCGGCACCGGTGAGGCCAGATTTTGCATCAATAATGATAGATTTATGATCGAGCAATTTAGCTTTTAACAAAGGGATCAACATCAGCAGTGCCGCGGTTGGATAACAACCCGGGCAAGCGACTAAATTAGACGCTTTAATTTCTGCTCGATAGTGTTCAGGCAAGCCATAGACAGCTTCTGTTTGTAGCTGCGGTGCAAAATGTTCATGCCCGTACCACTCTTTATAGGTCTCGGTATCGCGCAATCTAAAATCTGCTGATAAATCTATAACTTTTACCTGTCGAGGTAGAGATGCGACAATTTTCTGGGTAGTGCCGTGTGGCAGGCCGCAAAAAATAACATCCAGGTCTGCCCAATTAGCCTGTTCAATAGTGATTAAGTCCGGCAGTTGCAAAGCGCCTAAATGTGGATAGACATCCCCGTAGCGCTTACCAGCATGGCTATTGGCAGTTAATACTGTCAGCTCCATATGCGGATGCGCCGCCGCTAAACGTACTAAATCAGCCCCGGTATAACCAGATGCGCCTAAAATACCCACTTTTATCGTATTATCTATTTTCATAAAACTCTCTTTTCATCGGCAGACAAAGCTATCAGTATTGATCAGAAAAACCATAACACCTCATTAAATCAATCACTTCTACAACGACCCGGAGAAAATGCAAAATCAGATTGTGCCACTGCATTAACTGCAGACAATATGCTGCCATCGGGGTCTATATTTAGCAGGGAATAAATAACAAGATAAAGGCCGGGCGCCATTATTACAAATTGCCGACAAACAGGCAAAACCTTATATAGAAAATCAACTTAGCAGTGACAATTGTGACCAGTGTTTCATTAACGCATTACAGTGACTTCATTAAAACCGAGTTGCTCAGATACTTTCAGGGCAGAGTGATAACTTTTATACAAGCGCAGCCCCCTTCTTTGCAAGGTAAGGTTTTCCCATTGATTCTCTGCAGAATAGTGAACAGAAATTTTGTACCAACCATCTGCCTCGGTGATGCGACACTCACTAATTAAGCCATTGAGCACATCAAAATGAATATCTGAATATTGCATTACCTTTACCTCCTACAGATTGAAAATAAGGCATTACCCTACCTTAAATATACTAACAGCCTTCTCTAGCGTATTTTTCTTAATTTACAACGCAAAATGAGAAAATATTTTGATCCGCTTACACTGCCTTTCAAAGCACGATAAAGCCTAATAGATATAAACATTTAACATGCGAGAATATTAAATACTGCAAATGCAGAATATCCAGATATTTTAAAAAACATGATCAATACTGATTCTGCTGTTGTAAATTCCGAGGGTGGCTAGTCTGTCTAAACGAGACAATGAATTGCCTATTTTGTTTACTATAGGAAACTAAGTTTCATATTGGGGACATTTTTGTTATAAATACAGTCTTTTTATTTTGCATTAAGCAGGTAATTTATTATGGCTTCAATAGATCAACTTCAAGCGGCGCGCAACGCAGCGATTAACTCTAGTAGTAATGGTGCTCCAGATGCTACCAGCAACCAATTTTTTGGTGTCGGTCCAATCACCGATATGACTAAAAACGAGCTTGATGCACGCTTATTGCGCTTCGAATTTGATACCTGGATCGAAGCTAACTATCCCAAATTAGACGACAGTGGTAACAAAATCGGCAGCTTTACCACTGCCGAAATTGGCCGAGGCATGCACCGCGGCTACCCTGCGGACAAAGTCCTTAACGACATGATGCGTGAAATGCATCGCTACTTCGGTTTTCCGAAACAGAATAAAATGGCCATCGGCCTCGGCGGCGGCCACAGTGGCTTTACGGCAGCAGCAATGCACATGATGACAGCTAACGACCCGCAACAGCTAGTCTTTGTCGATACCCCAAAACCTGAGTCTGAAGCGGCTAAAGCCGGTGGTTTCTTTCGCCAGTCCTGGGGCATCCAGTTAACTGAGCTACACCGCTATGCCAGCAACGGTGATGAGAACCGACTGCTATTTGCCGAGGGGGAAGGTAACATCCCCAGTGCCAGTTACTTGCAGCAGCAGGGGATTAAATTATTTTTCGGCGTCGGTCACGAGACCACGGGCGCCACCACCTATACAGAAGCGGAAATCATTAACTTACTGCAGTGGATTGACTTGGACCCCGAGCAACACCACGCCGTTATAGATGCTACTTCTATGTTAGGTGCAATGCCCTGGTCAGCTGATCTAGTGCAGCAGATGTTGGAAAAGTGCAACATGTTTATGCCGTTCCAAAAAGCTATCGGCGGTGTCTCTGGCTACTATGTGATCTCTATGACCCCAGCGGCTATGAGCTTGATCAATAAAAATCAAAAGCAGCCATCATGGGCGATTCCCAGACAATTAAAAATAGCAGTGCCAACAGATGCCAGTGCACCTTTGAGTAGTGAAATTTCTACTGCTATGGGCCCTATCTACGACCCTCAAGCAGATAAAATGCTCGGTGGCATTATCAACACTTACAGCACTTTAGCCTTCGCCGAGACCACATTTGGAATTTTGCGTAATGAAAAGAACATCGGTGATGTGCACCGCCTCAATCAGCGCTCTATGGACAACCGCCAACTGGTCAATAGCTGGATAGATGTCAACCCTCTGTTTGA
This sequence comes from Oceanospirillaceae bacterium, assembly GCA_013215505.1. GTDB lineage: Bacteria > Pseudomonadota > Gammaproteobacteria > Pseudomonadales > Balneatricaceae > Rs1. Next base: position 177,751 of record JABSQZ010000004.1, on the reverse strand, counting down.
ACTGGGCGTTGCCAATCCAGAAGCTCGTGGTGCTGCAGTGACACTGCTTAAAGTGACAGATGCAGATATTGAAGACGATGCAATTAACCAACGCATTGTTGCCAAATCTAAGCAAATGTTAGGTTATGAAGGCATTACCCACTCAGATGGCAGCCATGAAAAAGGTTTAGATGTCGCCCGCTACGTCAATGCATTCCCGGGTTCTCCCGGTGATTATCGCGCCTGGATCGGTGGCATCAGACCGCAAGCCGACATTACCGCGCTGTTAGAGAACATTAAATTTGCCTATTTACGTGGCAAAATTGCAGTCTTAGAAGAGCTGATCACTGAACAAGGTGGCAATTTTACAGCTGCAGTGAGCAACCAACAGTCAACCACAGATGCCCGTCAAGATGACCCGCAACACGCTTACAAAGTTTTAGTGGCTGATTTAATCGGCATGAAATTTGATGCCCAAGGCCAGGCCGACTACAGCGAAGTGCAGCAACATATCATCGCCAAAGGCGGCCTGTTTCACACTGGCGCTATCCCTGAAAACACCGAGTTAGAGACGGGTAAAATTCACTTCTTTTACCAGCCAGATCTGAGTCGTGAGCAAGAATTATTAGAGCAAACCAGCGATGGTCAGTATGACGCTACGATAGCGGCGGCTACTTTCTTCCCCGCTGCCGCCAGATTTAGTTTAGGCGGAGTACGTATTGGTGCCGGTACTGGAAACATGGGGTCCAGCAGCTGGGGCGGCGGCAACGGCGACAAGGGTGTTGCGCCATTGATGAACACTCCTAGCTTTAACTCCAGAGCAACGGCTCAGGCGGCCTTTAAAGCACTGCTAAAAGTATTGCCGGATCTGCAAGTGCAGCGCATGCACGACTTGGTTGTAGAGGGTGATTTCGACACCGGTAAAAACCTCGCTCAATACCCGACCACTAAGCTTGAAGGCAAGCGTTTAGCGGTGATAGGTTATGGCAACATCGGTCGTGAAGTGGCCAAACTCGGTGCCGCTTTCGGTATGCAAGTTGCCGTCTATGCTCGCCCGGGGCACCAGCGCTGGATAGAATCAGAGGGCTTTGAATACGCCGCCACTATCGTCGATGCAGCTCGCAATGCAGATGTCATCAGCCCACACACAGGCCTGGGAGCGCTAGATGCTGACACAGGCCGTTTCAGCAACGCCGGTTTAATCAATCAGGCAGTATTTGCAGCGATGAACCCTGCTGCAGTACTGGTCAATTACGACCGCGGTGAAGTGGTGGACATCGATGCACTGGATGCGGCATTGGCCAGTGGCCAGATCCGCTATGCGGCAATCGACGCCGATCTGTTTAAAGATCCGGACAGCGGCGAACTTAGCGGCCCAATGGTTCCCTATCGCAACATCTACGCTAAACATCAGGGCAAGATGGAGCTGCTGCCACACGCCGCTGCCGATACTGAGCACATGTCCCGGGTGGAGGGCGCTAAGCAAGCCGTTGATCAGATATTTGATGTGATTCAATATCGAAAAGTAACAAACCTGAAAGGCGATTTGCCAGAGAATTACACTGACGCAGGTGCTAAAACCGTCAACGGTGTTGGCAAAGTTAATCCTCTACAGCTGGCCAGCTTAGACGAGCAACAGTTGCAACAATTGCGTGAATCGGCGCAACAAATGGCTGCTTTTTGGGGTGCTATCAGCGCCACCAAAGATCCGGATCGCCGCCAACAAATGCTGCAACAATACGGCTCTGAGTTAGTACTGCAATCTAATATCTATGCCACAGCAATGCAAAAAAACGGCCTGCAGGGACCTTTTTCCCAATAGCCAATTAATCTTTTGTAACAACTATAAAAGCTCCTGACAGGAGCTTTTTTATGTCTGATTTTTCTGGGCACAAGGCACAACATAACAGCTCTAGGAATAATTCTAATTCGAAGGTGACTCGCTTATTAGGGTGTTTATCGTAGATACAAATTTTTTCAATACTGTTATCTTAAAGCTGTCAAATACCTGCCTTAGTAGCCGGTTCTTGATACCTAGCCTCAAGAGCTCCGCTCTTGAGGTTTAAACTTATCTGGGGTCTGCTAAATACTGCCAACCCAACAACTAATCATATAACAACAATATGTTAGTCATTTACCCAACTAAAAGTCTGCCAAGTTTTCCTCTATATACTGCTGCATATATTCCCTCAGGCATTGCGCTTTTGCGTTGAGCAAACGTCCACTTGGCCAGAGGACAAATATCTGCCGCACAGGCCCCTGCCAACGAGCTAAGACATGCTGTAACTGACCGCATTGCAACTGCTTATAAACTTCACTAAGAGGCAATAGAGCAATGCCAAGTCCATCGATGGCAAATTCGGCAATCAATCGTAAATCATTGGTTATGGTATTAAAGCTTGGGTGAAGCTGGATTCTTTTGCCGCTGTCGGTATGGGTTAATTCCCAGTGCGATAAGATAGTAGATCCCAACAGTTGGTGATCTTTTAGCCGTTCAATGTTGGCGGACAGATGATGGTTCTGCAGGTATTCTGGGGAAGCCACCAGTATCGTATGTAAAGTGCCCAATCGCTTTTGATACAAAAGTGAATCTTGCTGGGGGCCGATGCGCAATGCCAGATCGGCCTTAGCACTCAGCAGATCTTCGAGCTGATTATTCAGCAGTAGTTCTAATTGGATTTGCGGGTAGGCTTTAATAAAACCCGACCACATCGGCTGTAAAATTCCATGGGATATATGAGTCGGTGCCAGAACTTTCAACTTACCGCACATCTCATGCAGCTGCTGCGACAAGCCGCGCTGGGTCGACTCAAACTGTTCCACCAAGGGTGCGTAGGCACTGTAAAAGGCCTCTCCTTCTAGAGTCAATACAAACTGACGCGCCGAGCGGTGCAGCAACTGGCAGCCATTGTCTGCTTCCAGACGTTGCAGTCTTCTGGTTATAGTCGCAGCGGGCATCCCCAGCTGCTGAGCTGCAGCCGCTAAACCGCGGTTTTTTACTATATGGACAAACAGTACTATATCGTCAAACATGATTTCATTTATGCAATTATAGATTGAGAAAATCAGTATATATCCCAATATTGCAAATAGCTATGATGGCCAGATTGTCGCTTACAAAAGAGGATGTATTAATGAAACAGAGAGTAATATTTGCCGGATTAATGTCACTGATGCTTTCGTCAATGATGACTGGCTGGGTAACTTGGATTAATCTGGGGTTTAATGGCCAGTTCTTTTTCCACTGGGGCAACGCTTTTATTGTCGCTTGGCCGGCAGCGGCCATTATCGCTTTTACCATTAGCGCCAAACTGCACAAAATCTCTATCAGATTGGCGAACTGGTAACTAAAAAAGGCAAGCCAGTAGATTTACATGAGGGGTTTGCTCTCCCCAGCAGATAACCTATTACAGCAACAGCTCACCGGCTAGCACCGTCAATGCTGTGCCGCTAATTTTCACCCTGTCTCCTGCCAGCTGCAAGCTTAAATCTCCGCCACGTGCGGATGCTTGCCTGGCAGTTAAATGTGCCTTAGCCAGGCGCTGTGACCAAAATGGTGTTAACGCACAGTGCGATGAGCCATTGACCGGGTCTTCATCTATACCCACCCAGGGAGCGAAATAGCGCGAGATAAAATCATAGCGACCACTGCTGTCGGCACAAGTGACAGACACTCCTCGCTCTGGCAGTTGTAATAGTTCCGTCATATTGGGATTAACGGCTAACAGCTGTTGCTCAGTGGCGATTTCAAACAAGTACTTCTCGCCAAATTTTCCGCTGTAGAGGGGTGTAATCCCCAATAACTCGATCAACTTTGCAGGGGCTACTACTGGCACAGGTGCAATTGCCGGAAAGTCTAATTGGATCAGTCCCTGCCTTAGCTGTGCTGTCAATATACCAGATTTTGTATGGAACTCAATTTCACTCTCTGCCGCCCGATAGCCATATTTCCAGAGCGCGTGGGCACTCGCCAAAGTAGCGTGACCACAGAGATCTACTTCACGCTCGGGGGTAAACCAGCGCAGTGATATGCTGATGCCATCATCAAAAACAAAGGCTGTTTCCGACAAGTTCATCTGTGCCGCCACCGATTGCAACCAAGCATCGTCACGCAGTTCAGATAAGATGCAGACAGCCGCAGGGTTGCCGCCAAAGGCATTGCTGCTAAAAGCATTGACATGATAAAGCGGGAGAGACATAAGTGAGCGCCTGTTGCAAAGGTTTGATCGGTTATAATTTAAGTCCGAGCGAGAGTAACATAGAACTGCCAATCAAGCTGTGGACAGCTATCTAAGTGCAGGTGCAGGTGCAGGTACAGAACACGCCAGAAAATTCGATACCTTCTCAGCGGGCTTGTTCACATGTCTCTAAGGCATTACTTGATTATCAGCCGCCTAAACATTAATCTGCAACCATTTGGAGCAGACCAACCTAAGGAGCATATGATCAAGTCCTGTACGCCTCTGGCATTGTGAGATCTAGGCATCGTACCCAGAGGGCATGCTAATTACAGACATGCTGGTCGCCTACATGGATGTAGATGCTTAGACTTTGCATGGAGCAAAAAGTCTGTGCCTGTCGAAAGTTATCATGCCCGTGGGTGCGATAAACATTCGATCGGGATGCTATGAACGCCCCTACGGGCGGGTTATAAAACGGTCATCTGCTTTGCCTACATGGACTTAGGTAAGGGGCGATAGCAGGACGCGGAAGCCTTGTTAGACAATTTGGAAAGGACTCGTCATTCCGCTGCATTGTCTGTCGCACATCTGACCGCTTTATAGCTCGCAGAGAAGATACAGGACTTGATCATATGTTCCCTAAAGGGCATTTTGTTAAGCAGCATTATAAAACGGGTGAGCTTTAGTCAATTTGAGTGTGCTATCAGACAAGGGTCTAATTGATGTTTAATTAGAATATCGCTATTCATACGGACATAAGAACAACCCAGAAACACATCTGAAGATGTTCCTAGGTACCCAATCACAAAGCTTTACTCGTTTTAACACTCCAGTGAAGGAATTAAAGGTAAAATTATGAGCACTGAGAAAATTAAAGAAAATCAATTCATCCTAAAAGTGAGCTGCAAGGCAAGTAGCGGAATCATCTCTGGTGTCACTAGCTTTTTAGCCGAACGTGGATGTTATATCAGCGAGCTTTCACAGTATGACGATGAACAGAGCGGCCAGTTCTTTTTACGTGCAGTAGGCTACATTGAATCAGGTGACATCACCTTAGAAGAGCTACAACTGCAATTTAATGATGTCGCTGAAAAATCCGATCTAACCTGGAGCTTGTTCGATGCCAACAGTGCCACTAAAGTACTGATTATGGTGAGCAAATTCGACCACTGCCTGGATGATCTTCTGTATCGTCTGCGCAAAGGTGAACTGAACATGGAAATTACCGCCATTGTTTCAAACCATTTGGATCTGCGCCCTATGGCCGAGAGAGAAGGTATCAGGTTTATCTACCTGCCGGTCAATAAAGACAACAAGCGCGAGCAAGAACTGGCACTGATGGAAATCGTTGAAGAGACTGGCACCCAATTAGTGGTATTAGCGCGTTACATGCAAGTGTTGACCGATAACTTATGCACCCAGCTCAAGGGCCGTGCAATTAACATCCACCACTCATTTTTACCGGGCTTTAAAGGCGCTAAGCCCTATCACCAGGCACACGTTCGCGGGGTTAAATTGATTGGCGCCACAGCCCATTACGTCACTTCCGATTTAGATGAAGGACCAATCATTGAGCAATCAGTGCAGCCTGTGGATCACACCTACAGCCCGGAATCATTAGTGGCAGTAGGCCGTGATACCGAGACTTTCGCACTGGCGCGCGCGGTTAAACTGCACATTGAACACCGGGTATTTCTGGATGGCAATAAGACGGTAGTCTTTAAGTAGGTTAGACATGACAGACTAATCACCGTTATTGCAGCAGCTTAAGGCCAACAATTTTGCCTTGGGCTGCTTCAGTACCCAGCTACAACCCTCAAATCCCAACCTCTCACCTTGTACAAACGACACTGTTGACCCTAATAAGAATGTCGTAAATGATTATTATCTACTACTCAATTGATGCACCAACGCCTCAGTCAGCGCATTTCAATAGTACTATTGCGTTTAATTATTTACAGTTTGGTAACAGTAACTACAGCTGTCGCTTGAGCAGAGCTAATAATTATCGTCTGCTTTGAACTATCAATAAATGTAAACTCCCTTCTGATCAGTATTCCAAATGCTTCTTCCACAGAGGTATCAAAGTATTCTTTAACCTCTGACAGTGTTAAATCGAAGCACCTGTCACTGTCTTCAATCAACGTGTTTAATAGACTAACATCTAACATAATTGCCAGTGCTATCTGAGTAAAATAATCTTTATACTCTTCTGCCATTTCTGGAGTTGAGCTTTGAACATCGCTTGGAGCAAGTAAACTGCCCTCTTCAAATGGCTTGTAGGTGAACACTATCGGAAACTTAAAAACACCTTTGGCTATTCCATGCTGCTTACCATCCAAGGTGACAGTGTTACTAACTTTGATACTTTTCATTCATGGTTCTCTAGGTTGATGCGCTAACTCATGTCAACGCGCTCGGGAATTTTACGGCTGAGGGAATAAATGATTCTGCGCATCCAGTGTCTTAAAATGTGCATAACGCGCCTATCGTAAATCCAAGACAAAAAAAAGCCCTAACATTTCAGATCAGGGCTAGATATAGTTTTATGGCCTTGTTTGGAATTCAAATAGATAATCTTTGAGGACATTATCAATGGGGCCAAAGTGAAAACATATGCACTTGCAGGGTTTGAATATTTTGTCTTTTATTATATTTGAGACCCAACAGGTTTCTACGAGTTTGCTTCGCTTCATCGACTGCCTGATTAAACCTTGCAGGTTCCTACATTTCAGCGCTCGATAAAAAGTGTCACCCTACGCACATAATAGGGCATAGCATGCAAAGTAATGATCCCCTCAAAGCTTGAAAATATCCCTACATTAATACCAATTAGGGACTTAGGATGAGCAAGGCTCTTGGGCTAAAGCCCACTAACGCGGGTAACCGCAAACTACAGACGACTTACAAAGGTTTCACCATACTGAGGGCTACCCTCAATAAAGTATCGGGTAAGGAGATCAAAGGTTTGTATATAGCAACCTCCTGTACAGGTTCAGGAGTCATTGTTAGTGATGAACTGTCTTCTCTAAGTGGCATGATAGATATTGCAACTGATGCATAATTAACGTCAATATTTGATGGTCTTATTAAACACCCTGGCTCAAAAACTGATATAGCTGAATGTAACCTTCCCTTGTTCAACCCCATTCAGAAATCGACATTAAGCAGCCAGTTTAAAGCTAGTTGGAAATTCGGACAGTTGCGCATTTACCAAAAACATGAAAAACCCTTAGAGCAAAAAAATCAAGCAGGGCTGAAACTTTAGGTCTATCAGTTATATTAACTGTCGCTAATTCTATCTATGCTACTAAGCCACTTGGATGTTTCACTGATTGGGAGTAACTAAATGGGGTCCTTACTTAATTATATTGGATCTAAAACAGTGTTAGAAAAGCTGTTATCACTTACGCTGGAAAATATGAGCCAGGGGCACCCATAGTTAGACTTCGACCTAAACTATATTTTTATCAATAAAAAAATGTTTGAAACTTCATGATTTTCCTACAAGATTTAGCCGGCCCTGCATGAAGCCCGAGGAAGTAATGCCCTATAACGCTAAACGTGGCGAATATGGGCCAGGAGATATTGACGAGCAAGTCGCCGAACCTGTGTCACGCGCCAGGGAGTTCGTAAATCACAAGTTATAACGCATAAGGCCAGATGGGACACTGACAAGGCTACGCGTCCTGCTATCGACTCTTACCTACATCCGTGAAGGCACAGATTTTTTGTTCCAGACAAAATCTAAGTACCTACATCCGTGAAGGCAAAGTAGTTAGACGTTTTTAAGCTCACCCTTCGAGGCGTACAAAGGCGTTTTGGACTTGATCGCATGCGCCTTAGAGTAATTGCTCAAAATGTATTCAGGGATTTTTGTGATGATAACTCTTGTTGGAAGCACCGAAAAATTATCACAGCTTTTTGCCCATAACTTGTGATTACTTTACAAAACCCATGACGATCTTATCAAGATAAAGGGGTCACCTATGAATGATTTTGAGCATGTCTTACCCGAAATCATCACAAGTTTAAAGTCAACCTGTGGACATGAGTTTTTCGATAGACTAACCCTGGAACTAGGTAAGCACATAGGTGCCGATTACACTTTTATTGCTCGGTTAAATAAAGAAAAGAATACCTCTCGAACCATAAGTCTAGTGGCAAAGGGCAAACTGATTGAAAACTTTGAATATTCGTTAAATGATACCCCCTGTGCGGATATAAACGCTGAATCTCTGTGTATTTACCCTGAAGGCATATGTGAGCTTTACCCCGATGATCAGTTGTTAATAGACATGAATATTGAGGGGTATGTAGGCATCCCATTATGTGACCCTCAGGGAGACATGATCGGTATAATGGTAGCCCTACACGAGAAAAAAATTGAAAACCCAGATTTCACCGTCACCCTGTTTGAGCTTTTCTCACGTCGTATATCTACTGAAATAGAAAGAACAGAACGCGATCAGGAATTACATGATCTAACCAAAACACTTGAAGTCAAAGTAGAAGAAAGAACACAAGAGCTGAAACGTTTGTCAGAGGTACTGGAAAGTGCACTGACACATATGCCGGATGGCTTGCTGATGTTAGATGAACATCTCAATATCCAGGTATATAACAAGCAATACCAAGAGTTCTATAGTTTACCAGAAGACATTATTACTAACGCCAAAACACTCTATGATATTTTAGAATTTCAACGACAGCGGGGAGACTTTGGTTCTGATAACAGCGAACAAGAATCTCATCTTCAAAAATTTATACAGCAAATTAAATCATCAAATTCTTTTGTGAGGGAACGTATATTCCCCAACGGCCAAAGGCTTGAAATACGCGGTAATACCACGCCAAATGGAAAAGGTAAAATATTAGTATATTCCGACGTAACGGAACGTGAATCTGCAAGACGCCAGGCAAGACTTGGCATTGCATTAGAAAATATTCCTGTAGCGATTTGTTTATGTGATGCCGAAGACATTATTGTTTTTTGTAATCGTAGTTATCGTGATTTTTATAAAATGGCTTCTAAATTTTTTATTCCGGGCGCAAGTTATAATGATCTCTTGAAAGAGCTGATTAGAACCGGTGGAATAGTGGGTGACAACCAAACAACATCACAGTGGTTGGCTCGACGTATGGATCGAAGAAACACGCCCTATGATAAAGAGTCATATCAATTGAGTGACGGGCGCTATGTCGAAGTAAGCGACCATATCCTGGACGATGGCAACATTCTTTTTGTTGGCAATGACATCACCAAACTAAGAGAAAAAGAACTGTCAAATCAGCAGCATGTATCAAAGCTTCAATTAAGCGAAGAACGCTTTAAAACGTTATTCCATAATTCGCCCGTGGGGGTATTATTAGAAGATTATTCTCTGGTCAAAAACAGCATAGATAAATTGCGTGACCAAGGAATCACCGATTTTCAATCTTATTTCAACGAGCATGTAGATCATCTTATAGAAGTTTGCTCTGAAATACGTGCAATTTATGCAAACAAGACATTTCTAGAAATGCATAAATTTGCCAATCTGGAAAGCTATATAGAGGCGGAATATAGTTTAGGTAGAGCGCGTACTTCAGATTGGTATATTCACTATATTATTGTACTTACCAATTTTGCCAATAGTTTGAGGGTAACCTCAATAGATGTTGCAGACCTGACTTCGGAAAACAACCCGATTGAACTGCAGATTAATGCGTTGATTGTTCCTGGCCATGAAGAAGACTGGTCGGAAGTAATCACGACCCATGTAGATATTACCTATCGTAAAAAAATTGAGTTCGAACTCCAGGAGTCACTGAAAGAATCAACACTTTCTTTACTGCAGCTACAGACAGCTCAAAATGAATTGAAAGAAGCACATGGCACTCTGGAACAACGTGTGCAAGAAAGGACACTTGAACTTCATGAAAGCCAGCAGTTATTCAAAACTATTTTAGATACCAGCCCCGTAGCGGTAGGAGTCAGTCGTCTTTTAGACGCCACTATTGTTTATGCTAATCCCACTTGTGCAAAAATCTTCGGTTATAGCTCCCAAGGATGGGGTACGAAGATCTCCTATAATGTGTGGGCGAACATTGAAGATCGTGACGCATTTGTCGAAATTTTTGAAAAAGATGGCCATGTCCATGCAAAGGTAGCTGAATTAAAGCGTAAAGATGGCAGTAAATTTTGGGCCGAGTTTACATGGGATCCAGTCACTTTTAATAATCAAGAATGTATATTATTTAAGATTTGGGATATTACCGACCAAAAAGAAACAGAGCTTACGTTAACAAAAGATAAACTAATTGCCGAAGATGCATCAGAGGCAAAATCCTTGTTCTTGGCCAATATGAGTCATGAAATCCGCACGCCAATGAATGCCGTTATTGGATTTAGCCATTTAGCATTAATGACCGAGTTAACCCCGCAACAATATGATTATATATCCAAAATCCAAGATTCCTCGCACAATCTACTGAGTATTATCAATGACATCTTAGATTTTTCTAAAATTGAAGCTGGGAAACTGGAAATCGAACATATCCCTTTTTCCATAGATGACGTGCTTGAATATCAATGTGACTTACTGAGATCAAAAACGGATAACGGTGACATTGAGGTTTTACTCTCTTACCCATGGGATTTGCCAAAGAACCTGATTGGAGATCCTTTACGTCTGGGGCAAATTTTAACCAACCTGGCAAGTAACGCGATCAAATTTACAAAAAGTGGAGAAATCACACTCTCAGCCTCCTGCCTGAAACAATCGGAAAGCAAGGTAACATTACAATTCGATGTACAAGATACCGGCATCGGTATGACCAGAGAAGAGACAAAGAAAATCTTTAAACCTTTCGTCCAGGCTGATAGCTCTACCACCAGAAAATTTGGGGGTAGTGGCCTCGGGCTGGTCATATGCAAACAACTGGTGCAGCTAATGGATGGAGAAATCTCTGTCAAAAGTGAAAAAGGCACAGGATCCACATTTTCTTTCACTTGTCACTTTGAAATAGATCAGGAAAACACGGCATGCACTCAATCCATCGCAGAATTGAAAAACAAGCGCGTATTGATTGTCGATGACAACGAGGCCTCGCGCATTATTCTCAGCTCTTTAGTTCAGGGCTTTGGGATGAGTACGCAAACGGCGAAAAGCGGAGAAGATGCCTATTCCTTGATCGTCGCGCAACAAGGTCAGGACAGTGATCATTTCGACCTCATATTGATGGATTGGCGGATGCCCGGAATGGATGGATTGGAATGCGCAGGCCGCATCAGTGATTTGAAAAGCTCAGCTTCCCTTCCCGCGATTATTATGGTCAGTGCCTATGAACAGTCCAAAGTTATGAAAGAAGTTAGCAGCAATAATTTAGAAGGATATCTATTAAAACCGGTCCAACCAACGTTGCTGCTGAATACCATACAAAAAGCCCTGGGTCTGAAAGTAGACGATGACATAACTGTTCATCACCTGCCAAAAAGAGATGATCAAGCACTCTCGCAAATCCTTGGCGCAAAGGTATTACTGGTGGAAGATATTGAGACCAATCAGCAAGTTGCCCGAGAATTATTAGAAGGGCATGGGCTTCATGTAGACATTGCCAATAACGGTTTAGAAGCCGTGCAAGCGGTGCAAATAAATCAATATGATATTATTTTGATGGATATTCAAATGCCCGAAATGGATGGACATACCGCAACAATAGAAATCCGAAAATTGAATTTAGGGTATGAGCTGCCCATTATTGCAATGACGGCCAATGCGATGAAAGAAGATTATAACAAAAGCCTGCAAGTAGGTATGAATGGACATATTAACAAGCCGATCTCACCAGATGAACTATTTGACACTTTAGTGTTGTGGATCAGGCCCGCATTTCGGGAAATATATGATCGACATGGAACGGATTCTGTTCCTACTCTTCATACAAGACTACCTAAAAAATTGGCTGGGTTTGATCTGCAAAGCGCTTTATTGCGCGTCAATGGAAATGATGGTCTATTGCTAAAGCTAATGCGCGATTTTTACCAGGATAAAAAAGACACGATCTCTACTCTCATTCAGTTGACTGAAGCAATGTCCTATGGGGACGCAGCTATCTTGATCCACGGCCTTATTGGATCAATAGGGAACCTCGGCGCAAACCAACTGGTAATACATGCGAGAGATTTAGAAATCCTGTTCAAAAAAAATCAATATGATGCAGCCCTGTTCGATCTCTTCGCAGTCGAGTTTGAAATCGTTATCACTAGTCTGGCGTCAATATCAATAGACGAGGAATCAGCTAACAACTCAACTTCTGGCACGACCGATGGTCCTATAGATTGGGACAGGGCGAAGTCACTTAGCAATATACTGTTAAAGAAGCTGCATTCGGGAGATGGCAATTCTATGGAAAGTCTTTCAGAGCTTGAAAAGGTACTTGGAGAGTCATTTCCAGAGCATCGAACAACCCTACGAAAACGGGTGGATGATTTTGAATTCGACCACGCCGCTATTGAGTTACAGAAGCTAATGGACAATCTGCAAAAACAGGACTAAGAGGCTAATTAGTATGCAAAAAAAGGGCAGAGTTTTAATCGTTGATGACGAGAAAATTAATTGCAGCGTGCTCATTTCGCTTCTTGAGGATTATTCAACCATCATCGCACTGAATGGCGAACAGGCCATACAACGTGCACTTTCAGATCAACCGCCGGATTTGATCTTACTTGACGTAATCATGCCAGGCCTTGATGGATATGAAGTTTGTCGACTTCTGAAAAAGAATGAAGGGACGAAACAAATTCCAATCATATTCATTACCGTCAAGGCGACAGAAGCCGAAGAGGCTAAAGGTTTGAATTTGGGCGCAGTGGATTACATATCAAAACCATTTTCACCACCCATCGTCCTTGCGCGTGTCTCCAACCATATTGAGCTAAAACATCAACGCGACCTGCTTGAACATTTGAATATCACAGATGCCTTAACGGGTATTGCCAATCGACGGCGATTTGACGTTTCCTTAGAACATGAATGGAAGAGAGTCATTCGAATGAAGGGCTGTATTTCTCTTATCATGATCGACATCGATTTTTTCAAACAATTTAACGATATCTATGGTCATGCCGCCGGCGACGACTGCCTGCAAAAAGTAGCCCAAGCCCTCGATAAAGTCTGCGCCAGAGACATAGATTTACTGGCGCGTTATGGCGGAGAAGAATTTGTAGCCGTATTACCAGGCACAGATATTGAAGGGGCAATGACAGTTGCTAATACAATGAAAGATTGCATCATCGCTCTCGCAATTCCTCATGAAGGTACTTCCATCGGTGATTGTATTTCAATTAGCCTCGGCGTTGCTTCCAACAGTAATAAAGACATAGAAGCTCCTCAGATCCTACTCAAACAAGCAGATGAAGCACTGTATAAAGCAAAAAGAAACGGACGTAATCAGTTTTCAGATTAGCGTTGATTACTTCTGAGATAAAAGGACAATTACGCTCTCTTTTGCATATAGTTGAACGGAAACCAAGCCGTAAAATTTCAAAACTATCGCGGATAGCTGGTGTGGGCCATTAAAGGTGGCTTTTCACCATTCGCTTTATAAAGACACTACAGTGTTATAAACAGATAGATACTTATTTGAGGTGGTAATAAAGCGTCTGCAATAGGCCGGTACCCTTATTCCAAAATAGTTGTCGTGACTAGGCAATAACAACGATAAAGCCCGACAACACGCCTGGCACAAATAGTATTCCAGCTGTCACAATACACACCATTGTTCAGGGCTAGATTCTGCTTTTGAATACCCCGCCAATAAAGACTACGACCATCGAGAGGAAAAACAGACCGCTAAATATGACCAATATATTGTGAATTTTTGACATAGGAAATCCTTTGCTAATTAGTGAGCAAATTGTATTCCTAATGAGAATTCTTATAGAGACTGAATTGTCTATATAATGCACTGGTGCATTGTGGCAAATTATGTCCGTTTTGTTCATTATTCTCTCTGAAAATCATAATGTAACTGCTTGAATTATATAAATCATAATGTACCATTTCTGGGATCGATATCAATGCTAATTTCATGGTTAACTATATGAATAATAAGAATAAAATCGGTATTCTATTTATCTGTCTGGGCAATATACAAACATGCTTTTAAGTCGTTGTTTTTAAGGGTGCGTTTTTAAAATTCTGAAAACTTTCTAAAAACTTTCGTAAAACTAAATGACTAGATTTGCGCTAACTTCTGTCCATTTTGTACCGTGCCCGTCTAAATATTGAGCTGTCATTGTTGCGCTTGTATGGCCCAAAAGAGCCTGTGGGTCAATGCCTTGTTTTTCATACAGATGTGCGCCAAGTGATCGTATTTCATGGAAAGTAGGGCGCTCTTTAGCTGTCATGTCGTCAAACAAACCGCAAGTATTTCTCGCTCTAGCAAAACCTCTTGTGATGTTATCTGGCTGCAATGGCATTCCCTTCAATACTTCCGTATCTAAAGCGCCAATTGACTTCCTGCTAAACAAATGATGAATCAAATATTTAGACAAAACACCGGTGGACCTACATTGCTTTATCAAATCCTGAAGCTGGGGAGTGGCTTCAATCCGTAAAAACGCCGCCTCGTTAGAACTATCCAAACGCTTTCCTTTTTTAGACTTCTCAGTTTTTTTCTGGACGACATGAAGAAAACCGTTTTTCACATCTGAAAACTTCATGGTAGCTATATCTTCGCGCCTTTGTAGGGTAATCAAGCCTAGCATCATGGCTCGCTGGATATGCTCTGAGGCAAAAGAGAGAATGACATTGAACTGCTCTCGTGTGAGTCGTTTTCGTTTAACAAAGACAATAATAGGCAAGGTTTTCTTGGCAGGGTTATCATTCAAGTAACCATGACCCACCGCAAAATCAAAACACTTGATCAACTGGCTCCTGGTTCTGGATGCCATCCTGTTTTGATCTTTAGACACCCATTGATCAAAGAACTCGGAGCAATGAAAAACAGATATATCTTGAATAGGCATTGGCCCAAAGAACTTGCTCATTAGTTTTATATCGTAGGCGAGCTGTTCCTTGGTTTTCTTAGCTGTTTTTTCTGGTTCTCTAATTTTGGCGTATCTAACTAGCCAGGTATCAAAAGTGTTGACCCTCCCTAGTACTTTGTCGACCAATGAGACTTGGCTCACTAGCATGGTATTTAGCTGGTTTGCCGCCAGTATTGCCTGGGTCCTATCCTTTCTAAAGCTGGTTCGTTCTCCCGATTTTGGATTTTTGTAAATGTAATAAATAACCTCGCCTTTCTTTTCGGCGTAAAGGTTTAGGGGCAAGTCCTTATTGTTTGCTTTTCTAGGTCTGTTCATGAAACTTTCCGTAAAACACTATTAATCAATTCGTCTGCCACAGTTATTTGTTCATACACCCAATACTTCCATCCTATTGAAATGCCTGGAACTATGCCTTTCTTGATCAAGCTCACTATGGTTCTGCGGCCGGGACCAGCGCCTTCGACAAATTCCCTGCTAATGTATTCATCAATGCTCATTTTCTTTTGAGTGGTCATGTGTAGTCACCTTTATAGCACTTGTTTAAAGCTTGCTACCCACTAAGCCGCAATTAAGCGGCGAGTTTGGTTAGTCTGCGAGGGTACTTTCGCCGCCTTTTACCAAACTGCTTTCTGTAAACTCGAATAAACGGCAGCACCTCACGGAAAAAGCTTTTATTGGTAAAGGCGCAGGCTTTTTTAATATCTGTTGTTACCTCGTCATAGTATTCCTTGGCTGTGAAAAGGTGCTTTGTGCTGGGCAGATCGTCAATATCCACTTTTCCTTCACCTTCACATTCCTCGCAAGAGGATAAGCTATCGCAACAGGAGCACTCGACATCCCCTTCACCTTTACATTTAGCGCATTTGACCAGGCGCATTGCTTTGGACTCAGAGAGCTCTACCTGCAGTAGAGTCCCGTCCCGCCACTCGTTATAGGTTGCCACTATCATTAGCTGCCTCCTTATTGCTTAGGCTCAACAGCTCATAGCTGCACATGTAACTCCAGTGAGGTTCCCAGTGCGTGCCTTGTTCGTCATAGCCCTCTTCGTCTATATTGCCAGGCCGCTCAACCCTGTTGATGGCCTGAGTTGTGTGGGTTAGTTTGCCTGCTACAACGTCTTCGACGTTTTCATCCCATCCATCGGCATAATATCCATCAACTAAAACTTTTGCGTAAGCATCGCGCTCAGCTTCATTGTTGAAATATACGAACCCTTCACCGCTGTCTCCATATACAAAATACGGGCACTCAGGGGTGGCACTAAATTGGGGTTTAGCTGTATTAGACATTTCCAGATTCCTTTTTGTGGCATGGCACTTTTAGTAATACGTCCACTTGTGACATGTCACGTTTTATTATTTGAGTCGCGTTTTTAATTAATAGGGTGATCACTTCATCAACCTGCTCAAAGTCGCCGGCGGTTTTAAGAAACCCCAAATCCTCTAAGGTTTGTCTAAAGAAAGTGCACTTGTAATCTTCTGCACCAACATCAAGAAGGTGCTGGGCTTCACGTTCACGCTGTTCTCTTTTGCGCTGAGCCGCATCCTTAGCCATTAGCTACCTTCCTTTATCCGACACGAGCCAAAAATCACCCTGGCTCGTTTTAGAATTTCACTCCTGGTACTGCCCACCGACTGCATATTCCCGATCAGCTTGCCTTGCGAATTAAGCACTAAGTAATAACTCATGCCGCATGCTCCACTTGTTTAAGCTGGTGGACTACATAGGTATCGACAATAGTAGAGCCAGGGAAATTGTTTTCGATGGTTACCTGGCCCTCTGCAGCCGCGGCAACTTTAATTTGGCCGTAAACTTTCCCTGTTTCTTTGTCGCTGAAAACTATGACTTGATCGGGTATTTTGGATAGCATTTGCAGTTACTCCTTATTGTTTTAATAAATTTCATCGCAGCGTAAAAGCGTTTTAAAAAAATCCCCGCCTTGCAGTTTTGCTTTAGTGGCGATGAATAGAAACACCAGGACAACTGGAGCTGAAATGCCCCCAAATATGGCAAGCATGAACATATAGAAGCTCATCAAGTTGCTCATGCTGTTAGCCCTGCAATGTCGTCCTGGCGTCTTGTTCTGGCTTGAACGGTAGGGCGGGGAGGGCGAATCGGATCAGTAGAGGCCGGGTTAATGCCGCTTAGCGTGCTAGAAGCAATGAGGAAACAAATCACTAGGTGTTTTATGGCGCCTAGATCAATCAGCTTGATAGTCGTTATGCCATTGTTGTATGTGCCCAGCTTAAAAAACAATGACTGCCATTTCTGCTGAATGTTTCCTTTGCAGCATCCAATTAAATCTGCGAGCTCTTGTTGTGAATACCCTGCTAGATAGCCCAATGGAGCCTGGAGCTCTTTAGCTGTGATCTTACGACCACCTACCGTGATACCTTCAACTGCCATGTAATCGCCGCGAGGTAGAACGTTTTTAGGGCTCGGTCTGTGCTCGTTTCCTAGTGACTTAGCTAGCATCTTGTTCGCCTTAGAAATCTGTTTATTTGAAATAATATTAGACTTCTAACATTTCAAAAGCAACAGAATTCTAATTTTTATTTTAGATTGCTAATATTTTGACAAAAAAAAACCTGCTAGATGCAGGTTTCATAAGGAAGAGGGGAATTGAAAATGTTAGACCAATACGGAATACCAAAATACCCGGCCGATAATTCTAATGTTCTTACTTTCGTCATTGGAATAAGTTTCATCTGGGTGCTCTTCTCTGTTAGAGCTGGTTAGGCGCATTCCGCCCCCAGGAGTTCTATACAGTGTTTTGATTCGAAGCATGCCGCTATGCTCGATGATGTAAATTTTTCCGTCAGTTATTGTTGTGTTTAAAGTGTCCACCCCGACCCATGCTCCGTCTGGGATGAAGGGGCCCATGCTATTACCCGGGGCCGTAGTGCAAACAGCTCTGGTAATATCTACATTGGCAAGATCGGATATTTTGAATCTTATCTTAGATCCCGCAACGTAAGCCCCGTCAGGGTCCTTGCTGTATGCAACAATCTGCTCTTCGGTATACAAAGGTAGCTCAGTTTCACCGTCTCCAAGCTTGGATTTGTTGTCCAAGATAGAAGGCTCGGCAACATAATATTCATTAGAGGGTTTGCCTTTTCCGTAAAGCAGCCAGTCTGGCTCGCACTGAAGCGTCTTACAAAGAGCATAGAGATTTTCTCCAGATGGCTTTGTGGCCCCTAGCTCCCATTGGGTAACAGAACTGGGAGTTAACCCCGTATCCTTTGCTACTTGCTTCTGGGTCAGTTTTAACATTTTGCGCCGTTGTCGGAGGCGCTCTCCTAAGTTTTCCATATTAGATATCTTACTTTATGTTGACATTAGTTGTCTGTGCCAATACATTAGATATCTAATTAAATAGGTTAGAGTCTTAACATGTATAAGCAAGATGCAATTGATCATTTAGGTAGTGTAAAGCTGTTACATATAGCGCTGGGGATCACTTCAGGTGCTGTTTCTCAATGGGGGAAAATCATCCCCGAAAAGCAGGCTATGAGACTTGAGCGGATCACAGGTGGTGCTCTCAAGTACGATCCATCCCTTTACTCTCAAGCCGCTTAATAATAGCAGACTATCTGCTTTTTTTTATTTCTTCAGAACCATGTTCATCCATACAGTAAAGGAATACTCAGATGCCACAGAACAACCAGAACACCAAAAGCCTACTTGATATCTGTGTCACCAAAACTGAAGAGGGTGCATTTTTCCTAGGCTTGCCTGATGGAAATAATGAAAACAGACGCTTTGAAATTAAAACCTTCAATGAGCTGGTGGATTACGGCGTGGATGCTGAAGAGCTTCGTAACTTGGAAACAGGCCGCTCTTATTGGGGAGGCATCACGCTAAAGCCTTATCTGGAAGAACTGCCCGAAATGCATGAGCAACCAAGAGTGCTGGCCTACTTCAATAAAACCAGAGGAAATACATCTTCTATTGAAGAGCTGGTGGATATTCTTGGGCTCCATCGATCAGTAGTAGTTAAGGCGCTGGTTAAGCTTAGTAAGACCAACGAGATTGATTTCTCGAGCGGCCAATATGGCTGTTTAAATCGAACGGCTGATAACTCCCTAATCGAATTAAAGCCAAAGGATATGAGCAGAAGCCAGCTAATAGACTTTGTAAATCATTCAAAACGAATAGCTCTGAATAAAGAAGTGCACTTTGAGCCTAAAAATGAAGGTCAGCGGGTCCGCTTTGAGACAGAGCCTACTATAGGACAGAGATTACAGTCCGCAATCTCAATAGCGATGAGTGGAGCAGAGACGGCGGGCTGCAATATGCTGATTCCACTGATGTGGCCACGCTGTAAATTCACCTTACGTGAAGCAGAGAATATGACATTCACATTGTTAAGAAACGTCCTTCTTGCTGCGCTTCCTGCGATGCCTCATCAGCCTCTTGAGCAGGCGGTCCTAAATGCAATACAGGAGCACCGCTCTGATGAGTGATTCTGCAGACGAAGTGAAAATACGCGCCATCAGGCCGGATCACGTCACCTTCGTAGCATTTGTCATCAGTTGAGTAGCTAGTGGGATCTTCTTCTCGCCGCTTCTCAACATAAGCGAGTTTGTAGTTATAAGTTTTATCAGTCACGCGTAGTTCCTTTACTAGATTGGTGTTGGAGCTTTGATAGTAAAGGGATTACGCACTTTTTCAACTGTATCCAGAAGGGGACACAGCATGCTTGAGCAACTAAGAGTAAGAGCGCTACTTGAAAAAATGCAGTGCAATACTGCCACTCTGGGCGAGATTCAGACTATTACAGGGATTATTGATCCGCTGGTGGTTAAAGACGTGCTGAGCAATCTCGAAATGGAAGGCGTGATTTATTTTACTGGCCAGGTGTACGGGCTCGTTATTGAAAGCACCTCCACAAAGGAGCAGGAGAGGATTATGGAAATTACAGAAGAAATGTTATCCAAGATCAATTTGGACAAAGAGCAGAAACAAAGTGCATTTGATGCCGCGGTTAGGCATGCGGGCCAACAAAACAGACCATGCCTTGTTGAGTACGCAAAATCGGCAGTTAAAGCCCTGAAGATTATCGAGATTCAGGGCTAGCGCGTGAACCTAGTTAGTGCCGTACGGAGGGTTGTGTTCCTCAGTTAGCGTGCTCGGCTTTTTATGAGGGTTATCTGCGTATTTAAGCTGGTTATACAAAATTTGAAACTCTTCGGCTAATTTTTCCGCTGAAGGAGTTGAGTTTGAAGACTGGCAACAACTAATTTTAGCAATAAGAATATCGGCCACAATTCGTTCATTTGAATCTTGAGACATGTGTAATTCCTTTATTTGATGTGTGTGAGAGCTTTGATAATAAAGGAGTTACGCATTTTTTATCAGTGTATCCAAAACGTGACATGTCACAAAATAAGAAAGGCACTAATCATGAGTAATGTAATCCAGTTTCCAGTTATAGCCGGTATTGATATCCATACTGATGGTGAAGGCCGTTTTAATTTGAATGCACTTCATAAGGCTCACCTTAAATTAAATCAGGAATTACACAAAAATTCCAAGCAGCCTGCTGATTGGTTAAGGCTTGAAGGGACCAAAGAACTAATAGATGAACTTTTTAACTCCGAAGATTCCCACTCCCCCCTGATAGTCGCAAAACAAGGGCGCTATGGAGGCACTTTTGTTCATGAACTATTGGCTGTTAGCTACGCAGGCTGGATTAGCCCGAAATTTCAACTGAATGTGAATCAAGAATTTCTGAATTATAAAAATGGAATTTTGGCCCCAGTGCAGAAACCAGCTCAATTATCCCGCTTCGAGATCCTAAGAATTGCAATGGATGCTGAGCAAGAGAACCAACGCCTGGCTATCCAGTTAGATGAGCAAAAGCCCAAGGTTGAGGCTTTAGAGCGTTTATCCGGTGCAGTAGGAAATATGTGCATAACCGATGCAGCCAAGCAGCTGCAAGTTGCACCGAGGAAATTGTTTTCATTGCTGAATAAACATCAGTGGATATATAAACGCCCCGGAAATAGGCACTGGGTAGCGTATCAGCCGAAAATCCAACAAGGCTTAATCCGTCACAATACTTACACAATAAAGCAGCCTGATGCCTTTGAGGGCTTCGACAGGTTTGTTCAGCAGGTCCAGATTACTCCGAAAGGATTGGCCCGGCTGGCAGAGCTCCTATCTAACGAGGCTGCGGCGTGAGTAAATTATTAATAGATGAGCCGCCATTGCTTGTCTTGCCTTCTTTAGCCGTGGAACTGGGTATCAAGCAAGCCATAGTTCTACAGCAGATTCACTATCTGGTGGGTATATCTCAATACGAGTACGAAGGAAAGATCTGGTTTTATAAATCTATTGATGAATGGATTCTCAAAAAGCCAAAAGCCAATCAGAAAGAAGGGGAGTTGCGGTGGTTATCGAAAAGCACCCTTGAGCGTATTCTTGATTTTTTAGAGGCTAGAAATTTAATTATACGAAAGAAACTAGCCTCTAAATTTGGGCGAAGTGTCTATGATCGAGTGACTTTTTTCACCATTAACTATGAAGAAATGGGCAAACTCGAAGTTGAAATGTTCTCACAAGAATTGCCCGTAGAGACAGAGAAATTAATAGACTTACCTGTTAGCCAAAATCACAAAACAGGCTTCAAGCCCAATGAAACTCGATATCGTCAAAATGACAATATCGATGTCCCCAGTTTGACTATATCGATATCGTCAAAACGAGTGGATCGAAATAGTCAGAATGATGAAATGGCATATAGTCAAAATGATGAAATGATTACAAAGAATATAACAAAGACTACTACAGAGAGAGAACCCCCTTCCCAGATAGCTCCTCCTGACTTGTTCGCAGTAAGTACAGATGTTCGCCCTAAGTTTTCAATGTCAGAAACTTGGCAACCCTCAGAGCAGTTTTCAGCAGCCTGTAAATTCAGGGGTGTGAATATCTCAACCCTGTCCACCGACGAACAAGACGACCTAATCAACGAGTTCCGAAGTTGGTGGATGACTCAAAACATCCAGCTCAACCAAGCGGAATGGGAGCACAAGCTGCTATCCAACCTCAAACGCTCTCAAACAAGAAAAACTGGCACTGGCGGAAGCCTTGAAACCTTCAAGGGTAAAAAATTCTCGTCAGCACATGGAGATCTGGACTGGTGAAAACAACAACTCATAAACATAGCGATAGCAACTTCTGGTCTTTTAATTACCGCGTCATCAGAGGCCTGGTGTTTGTTGAAATCAACGGTGAGTGGAGAAAGTCCAATATCACCCAGAACAAACTCATAACCCTTGTTGAGCATCAGGCGGTCCTGGCTAAAATAAAAGCGAAGCAGATTAAAAAGAAAGAGGATGCTACGGCGTTAGTGGCCGAGCATAAAAAGAGTAAAAAAATCCTTAATTTCGAATCCTTCTGTGCTGCTACTCAAGCAGGGTTTAGCCGGTTTTATATCAGAGCCTGTATTCAGGGGGATCGTAAATCCCATCTGGGCTATGTGTGGAGAAAGGCAGCATGAGCACTAAAGCAGAAAAGCTTTGGATGTCTGATGCTGCTTCCCTCGGTTGCGTAGTGTGCCGCAATAAAGGTTTTGGAGAATCACCAGCAGAAATACACCATCTACGCACTGGTTTCGGTCTAGGTCAAAGAGCTGGCCACAAGAAAACAATCCCACTATGCCACCCACACCATAGAACAGGCGGCCACGGTATTGCCTTTCATGCTGGTCCGAAAATCTGGCAGGGAAAGTTCGGTACCGAGCTGGAGCTTCATGCTCAAACAGTCATCGATGTCGATGAGTTGAGATTGAATATTATTGGGAGAGCATCGTAATGATTCATTACCACGGAACTCCAATCGGCGGAACTCGACAAGATGCAGCTCGGTTCTTAATGGGAAGGCACGCGCTTGTTTCATTTTATCGGCCTGATGATATCGGAGCGGTTATGGAATGTTGCAAATCATTTGTTTTGGACAATGGGGCGTTTAGCCACTGGAGAGCTGGCAAAGGAGATATTGATTTCATTGCGTATAAAACATGGGTAGAGGGCATTCACCAGCATCCAGGATTTGAATGGTGTTTGATACCCGACAAGATTGATGGCACAGAGCAAGAGAACAAGCACTTAGTAGATAGATGGGTTAACGAGAGCACAGGCGTATCGAGCGTACCCGTCTGGCATCTGCATGAATCGCTTGAGTACTTAGATTACCTGGTAACAAACTTTTCACGAGTAGCACTGGGCTCGTCAGGACAATGGGCATCACCTGGGACAGCAAGCTGGTGGCAGAGAATCTCTGATGTTATGAAAACTGCGTGTGACTCAGAAGGTCGGCCCCGGGCAAAGCTGCACGGCCTTCGTATGCTTGATCCGGGTATTTTTTCTAAGTTACCACTTTCCAGCGCAGACAGTACAAATGCCGCAGTGAACAGCGGGAGCCTAAGCCGGTTTGGTAGTTATAAGCCGCCTACAGCTGGACAACGAGCTGATGTAATTGCCGAGAGAATAGAGCGCCATAATTCTGCTCCGGTTTGGTGTGGAATAGAACAACAGGTGTTAGCGATATGAAAATTAAGCATAACAACTGGAGAGAATTGTAATGGCTAGAGGCGTAAACAAAGTAATCCTAATTGGCAACGTTGGCGGTGATCCTGAAGTTCGTTATCTGCCTTCTGGTAATGCTGTGACAAACATAACCGTAGCTACGAGTGAAACCTGGAAAGACAAACAAACCGGTCAGAAGCAAGAGCGTACAGAGTGGCATCGAGTAGTTCTGTTCAATCGCCTGGGAGAGATCGCCGGTGAGTACCTGCGAAAAGGCTCAAAGGTTTATATCGAAGGCGCGTTACGAACGCGGAAGTGGCAGGGCCAAGATGGTCAAGATCGGTACACAACTGAAATCGTTGCTAGTGAAATGCAGATGCTTGATGGCAGGCCCCAGCAAGATGGACCGCTGCGCGGATACCAGCAACCAGCACCTCAACAGCAGCAACAGAATCGCCAGCAAGGTCGACACGATAACGGCACTCTACCATCAACAACAGTCCATCATCCGCAGAGCGCAGCGCCGATGCCAGGTAATGATGTGCCTTTTGCCAACCCTTATAAAAATATGGAGTATTTAGTTTGAATAATTTACATGGTGAGCAGACTCCAGATGGCATTGATCAACATGAGAAGGGAGCCAAGCTAGATGCAGGGAAACCTCGCCTTGGCTTGGTCCTCGGTGACTTTGGAAATGCACTGTTGGCCGTTGGAGAAGTGGGGACATTTGGAGCCGATAAATACACTGATCACGGATGGCTAGAAGTAGTTAACGGAGAGGCTCGATATACAGACGCCCTTTACCGCCACATGATGAAAGAGGGTGGCGGCGAAACTGTTGATAAAGACTCAGATCTACTTCATGCGGCGCACACTGCTTGGAATGCTTTGGCACGATTAGAGCTCAAGCTTAGAGCACCAAATAGGAGATTTAACTTCCAGCCGGAGGATTTAGCATCCCAATAAGCAAGCTTGAAGCAACTCTGGCTCTTGATATAAGAGCCAGCAAACTGCCAGTGCCGGTAACAGAGCTGAGATTTCATCCTACCCGACGATGGCGCTTTGACTTTGCATGGCCAGAGCTAATGCTCGCAGTTGAAGCAGAGGGCGGGGCAGAAATGCATGGCAGACGAAACAGGAAAGGCGTGGTAATGAAAAGCGGCCACTTAACGATCAGCGGCTTCCGAAAAGACTGCGAGAAGTACAACGAGGCAGCAATGCTTGGGTGGCATGTTCTGAGATTTACTGGGGCGATGATCACTGACGGCACAGCCATAGCAACCATTGAAAAGGCGATGAAGGCAAATGCAGCAGCGTAAAAATTACACAACTTTGATAATCCTATGCTTTGGATCGACTGCGTTGGTCTTCTGGGGTGTGTTTGCTTTAGCTTCTATCGGAGCAGCCAATTGAGTACTCGCATGCAAAAGCGAGTTAATCCCAACAAGCTGGTGGACTGCCCAGGCTGCTGCAGGACAGGAGTTGCCCCGGGCGTGTATGAAGGGAAGGTATGCGACCCATGTGACGGCAACGGTGTGTTCGATAAAGAGACCGGGGATACCGTAGATAAAGAGCTTTGGGTTATAGAGCTGCTAAAAATTCTGAAAAAGCAGGATCTGAAAATAGCCTGGTACCAGCAGAAGCTAGAAGTACAAGAGAAAGGCCACTTTGAAGACTTAAAACCTCTTAATGGCGGCAGGTTTAGAAACGATTAACACTGGGCATCAGGAGCGAGTATGAAACAGAGAATACAAAGGCTAATCGATATTTACTGCACATTTATGTTTAGTGTCGACCGTGATGCTGGGTGGCATACTCCCTCACAGCTTGAGGCAACGCAATATATTAGTAATAGCGGCTCGGATTTGCTTAGAAAAAAGAAGTTTGCAGCGAGGTTTTGTGCTGCAGATCTACGCCAATACAATGACTCGCCAGATGAGAAAATGATTAATGAGATGCAGTTTATCCGGAATAAACATTATGATTTCGGTCTGGCTAAAATGCTGATATTTAAACTGGAAGATAAACAGTTGTCGGCATTATTGGCTGCAAGCTATCTGACCTATGTCTATAAGCGAGGGCACACAGATCAGGAAGTTGCTGAATATTTATTGATAGAAACGCGCGCATACCGGCATAACAAGAAAAGGGCATGGGGTATTATCGAGGATCAGCTGAATTTTCGCGATGAGCTTGAACAGCTTAAAATCGCATGATACTTTCAATAACTGTATAATAATTATGCTTTTAATTTTGGATTTATCACGCAAAGGATGTCGGAATGAGCGAGAGTAAAGAAAAAACCAAGAATACTACATGGATGCCGGAGTTAAAATGGAGTTACGCGCGCCATTTGGCAGATAGCGCAATTGTAAAGTCATCTTATATTTGGCTATTGGTCGTTCCAATAGCTGCAAAGCTTTTGTCAAATACAGAAGGAAGCTTAGGCGTTATTATTTTTGGCGAAACCGTTGATGTACCACTTTCTTTGCCATTTAGTTGGCAGCTTTTCTTTTACGCGGCGATAGTCTTTAGCTGCGCAAACGTTATCTATACAATTCGCTGCCCAAAAACCTTAAAAGCGTATAGAAGCTTCCAGGAATATGAAAAACAAGGGAGAGATCCTCTTGAGCTAAGTTTGGAGTTTAAAGAACTGGTATTTACTCCGAAATATGAACTTAGAGACGATGATCAAAAAGCCATAGCGAATAATTTTGTGAGAAATTTTAGCCGAGTACAGATGCCCCCTAACGGGGAGTTTCTAGATGATCTAGATATTGCAAAAGCGTTCCATTCCCCAAATTTCAATATGAAGCACCCACAAGCGAAAACTGCTTTTTATATGACGCAACGGATTGCCGAATATTATAATAAAAAGTCTATTATTTCTGCTTTGAGTCTTTATGCTTTAGGGCTTGGATTAATGCTGATTATTGCAGGCCAGAATATCTGGTATGTAATCAATACGTAGCTAATTACGGCTTTGTCTCATTTAAACAAAAGGATCTTGGAATAAATATGAAAGCGTGGGAAAAGATAGCTTTGGTTGCTAATCTGCTGATTGCTGTAGCTAGCATTTTATTGTTTAGTTGTGTTTTGATAGTTTTGATTGCCTTTATGCCAGAAGGGTATTTTGATCATTTGCTAGATGCTTTGTCAGCGACTGGAGCGTTGCTTGCAGGATTAGCAACTGCTTTCTTGGCGTTTTTAGCATATCGAGCAATAGGCGACTGGGAAGAGCAAACGGCCCTTAAGCATGAACATCGCTGCGTTTCAGAATTCCGTGATAGCAGCTCTGAATTAAAGGTGGTTTTCTATGATATATTTAGTTTTCTTGTAAAAAACAAAGTTTTCTTCATGATGCAAAATAATCCACCGGAATATGTGGCTTCATTTCTAGAGCGTTACGAGAACTTGAAGAAAGCTCTTAACGTTAAAATTTTAAGTCACGCCATAGCTAAGCGCGCTTATGTGTCAGTATGCTTTGATCCAAATATAGAAAACAACTTAGACGGCTACGATGACTTAATTGAAAAGTTTCTTGATGTACTGCTAGAACTGGATATCGTAATTCTTAGCGAAGTCCATGCCATCCATCTCCGGGAAAACTCACCCTCGATACACGGGGCTATAAATTTTTTGATGGAAACCGGAGAGCCCATTCCTTCACCTGGAGGGGGGATGAGATCACCATTTCTCATAACATGCCGGATTAAAGATTGCTTTAAACCCTATACATTAATTCGATCAAGAATAGAGATTAGAACTGAGTCTTTATTGACTGACAAGCCCAATAGTAAAATGACTGTATAAATAAACATGATTAATTGTTGACGATGACACTTTTAAGCGTCACAATCAGTACTCAATTATATATAGTGCCATTTCTGACTTAGAACGAGCCTCGCCAATCAGCGGGGCTTTTTTATGCCTGTAAGACTATATCCTAGTATTATTGTTATGTTTGGGGGGGAATTGTAGTACTAAAATTTGATAGGTATGCACTATTAGGTATACTGTCCTAAAAAATACAAAGGGCAGGTATGTTATTTTATATTACAACCTTTATGGGTATATGGCTTGGGATTTGCGGACTTTTAAGTTCTTGGGAAACTGCAAATCCAATCCATTCGAATAAAATTTATGATAAATGGTTTTCGGATAATAGTGAGACTATAAAGCTACACTATTGGCAGTATCCTCAGATGATTTTAAACAAAGTTATAGGAGATAAGTTTCTTACCAAGAAAAATCTATTTTATGCAACTATTCTATCTCTGTGTATGGTATTGGTTTTCTATTACATAGAGTATATTGCTATAGAAGAGTTCGACACAAAAGAATCTGCTATTAGTTTGATGTTCACTAATCATAATATTGGATTGTTCGTAATATTATTAATTGTAAACTATTTCGGGGACTTGGTTTCTTTTTACCAAACGGTGTATTTCTCGAGGTTGATTGAAAAAGAAAAGAGTGGCTGGTCATTTTTTATGCTTTTATATTCTGATATAGCATTAACAGTATTAATCTGGTCTTTGGCAGCAATAGTATCTTTGTTTTTATCGTATTTTTTTGTTGCCTATACTTATAATCTGAATGGTGTGATCAAGCTGGAATTACATAAGAATTATAATGCGGAATATTTTTACCATAATAATTATGGTAATTCAGGCTATGAATCAAAAAAAGCTGAAGAAAACTTCTTAACAAACAGAGATCATCATATACAGATAATTTCTGGAATGCCTACCTTAAACAAAAAAGGTGAACTGAAAGATATTGATTATGTTGACTATTATAGACAGGGAGATAATGTAAACGGCATTGAGTTTTCTACGACTATTAAATATATAAGTAAGTCTAGTATGATTAAAGTGAATCATACAATAACTAGTTGTAAAAAATTTGACGAAGCTCACAGTAAATATCTAAAAAAACTAGAGGAACTTGAGGATTCAGGCTTTCATTCTGGAGGGTTTTACCGCTCAAGTAAGGAAGCATTGACGCAAAAGTGTTATTTAATAGATTTACATTCTCCATTTCTTCCTAATAATTTTGAGGATATAAAGGCCCTATTTCTATTTTCTCTTCATGGTGCAGTGAATGTTTTTAGGCAATTTCTCCCCGGTAATTACAGTGTGAACTGGGTGAAATTAGACGGTCAAATAGTAACTATGATTAGAGCCGAAGAAAGTTATTTTTTCCGGCCGTTATCTGACTTGATAGAAAAGAAAGGAGTTTTAAATAAAACACACTTCTTTTTAGAACCATCTTTCTGGTCAACTTTCGGTCTCACTTTTATATTTTATCTATTGATTTGTATGCGAGTATTTTTTAGCATATTTATAAATATGACAAAAGTATATGCAAATTTAATTAAAAAAATCAGCCCGGAGACAAAAAAGCCACTATTTATAGCTTGGCTAGGTGCAATACCTGTATATATCGGATTGGCAACTTTAGGATATAGATTATTGTTTATCGGTGAGTAAAATTAAACAAGTCTAATTAATGTTCATAAACTATTAGGGCATTAGCTACACTCTTTTCAAATCATCATGCCTAGCCTTCGAGCCGGGCTTTTTTATATCCAAAATTCGAGAATCCCAGATGATAAAAACTGATATCACGGTTGATAAACTGCGTGAGGCTTTAACTCGTCTGGGTTATGCCTTCTTTGAGAACGGCGACCACAACCTTAATATTATTGGCATACGCACAAAGGACATGGAATCTAACTCATTCAATGACTTTATAGCTGTTGCATATAAAGAGAGAGGCCAGTGGGAATTACAGGTTTACGAGGCAACAACTGATCCTGGTGTTTATTGGAGAAAGCATCCAATGAACAGGGGTGGCACTGCTGTTCTGGTTCCCGGGCAACATAGAGGCTGTTATCAATTAGGTGTGCACCAGGGCAAATACCAAGCTCTAGTCCAAGCTAAAAAGTTACCTGTTTATCGAGATAACAATAAAGACTCTACGATTGATACTGACTGCCCCATTGATACCGGTAAGCATGGCATCAACATTCACCGCGCGTCATCCAAGTGGCAAAGCAAGCAAGTTAACAAATGGTCAGCTGGCTGTCAGGTATTAGCTAACCCTAATAACTTTGATTACTTCATTGAGCTCTGCGAGAAGTCTGCAAAATTATACGGCTCTCGCTTTACTTACACTCTCGTTGAAGAAAGGGATCTGCTGTGAATAACAACATAGAGAGCCCTAATTACACTGGAGCCGACAGAAGACTTTCCCAGGGATGGCACATGGATAAAAACATCTCAATCAGTCATGTATTAACTACGATGACGATTTTGATCGCGGGCATCTTCTTTATCGCCGGGCAAGACACCCGCATTGCTGAAAACGCCAAAGACATTGAGTACAACAAGGCATCAATCGCAGAACAAGAAACCCGAGTGAACCGCACTCTAGACTCAATCAACCGCAAGCTAGACAAGCTCACTGATCTGGCCCTCCAAAAACGATAAACCAGGTATCAATATGAAAATATTCCTATTACTCATGGCAACCATGATGTTCGCAGGTTGTAACGTTCTAAATACCGTTGGCGAAAAAACTGAAGGTATTGCCGATTATATCCACACCCTGAAAACGAAAGGCTGTGACGGGCTATCACCAACAGCAAAATTATTTCTGTTGGGATTGGCCAAGGAGAAAATCAGCCCTTATCCAAAGAACGGCATTTGCAACCCTGATTGGGTGCGTGATGTGTTCCTCGATCAATTAGGCTTATCGGAGGTGACAAATGGCATTTATAACAGACCTACGCTACTGGGATATTCACCCGATAGCCGGGACGGACGATTGGATAAACCAGAGGCCACTGGCTTACTACTCGATATTGCTGAAAAAGACAGTAAGAGTACCAGTTGGCTACCGGACAGACCTGGCATCGATCCCGAAATTACTTCATTGGTTTATGCATCCAGCCTCAAAGCATATTCGGGCAGCGGCAGTAATACACGACTATTGCTATACGCATCTATGCAAGGGCATGACAAAGCAGCAGGCCGACTTAATTATCCGCGAAGCAATGGGCTGTGTAGTTTGTCCAGCTCCAATGTGGAAGCGCAATGTGGTTTACCTGGCAGTTCGCATTGGAGGCCAGGGTAACTGGTAAGCATGCCGCGAACAGCTCCCAATAGGTGCAAAGAAAGCGGATGCTCAATCATAGCTATTAAGCGTTATGGATATTGCACGGCTCATTCATTCAAATCCAAACCAAGAGTGATGAGAGAGGTAAGACCAGGGCAAGGCGGCAGAGCCTGGCGTAGCTTGAGAGACTAAAGCTTCTCTGTTCCCTATTACTATTATCATCACCAACTATGACTAAGGACCAGCAATGCCGGCGAGAATACCTAAAGCTTGTCGTGTCCGGGCGTGTGCTGGGAACAGTACAGCAAAGCATGGTTACTGTGATGAGCATCAGAGTAAAGCCAAGGACCGAACTTGGCAGGGAGCAGAGAAAGGAAGAGGCGGTCGCAAGTGGAGAAGGTTGCGAGAAAAGATTAGAGCCAGAGCAAAAGGGCTATGTGAAGCGCATAAACTTCAAGGCATTTATCTATCTGGCTGCATATGTGACCACATAATTAACAAGGCCGAGGGTGGTGATGACAGCGAGCCTAACCTGCAATGGCTATGCAAGCCTTGTCATGATGAGAAGACGGCTAAAGAATCTGCTAGAGGCAAGCTGATGTACTCCTGCTGATAACCCATAGGTAGGGGGGATCAAATCTCTACAGCTTTTGGCCCTAGCGGACACTGCCACCTAGAAAGATTTTTATATGTACGGAGAATAAAAATAAAACTTGGTGAAACATGACGAGAAATTTGTGAATTCGATATTTGATGTGAGCGGTTTTTATGGCTGGAGTTAAAGGGAAGTCGGGATCCAAAGGAAAACCGAACAAGCAAAAACAACTTTCAGGCAGTAGGCGCGTTAACCAAGATGCAGTTGAGTTTGCGACTATTACCAGCGCTGAACCGCCAAATTGGTTGGATGAATTAGCGCGCGGCATGTGGGAAACAATCTGCCCTTTATTGTGCCAAGAGAAAATATTGGCCGTAACAGATCTGCATAACGTCGAAGCGTTTTGCTCGGCATATTCTACTTTTAGATTATCGATAGTTGAAATAAGCGAGAAAGGATTAGTGATTGAGGGCGCCACAGGAGGCCCAATTAAAAATCCTGCTCTAACATCGAAGAATGAAGCGCTTAGACAAATGTCTTCGTTTGGTGCTGCACTGGGCTTAGACCCTGCAGCAAGAGGCCGCTTGATGGGTACGAACGGAGGGGATAAAGGAAACGCTTTTGGAGAGTTCTAAATCATGGCTAGCTACCCAAGCGTTAACGCTGCAAACAAGTATGCGCGGGACGTTGTAGCCGGAAAAGTAATCGCATGTCGGTATGTAGTTCTAGTCTGTCAAAGGCATCTAGATGACTTGGATAGAAGTAAATCAAAGGATTATCCCTATAAATTCAGCCGGGATCACGCGGAGCGGGTCTGTCGGTTTATAGAAAAGCTACCCCATACCAAAGGCAAATGGGCGTCACAAAATCTAAAACTAAAGCTTGAGCCCTGGCAGTGTTTTCAGTTTGCTTGTGTCTTTGGGTGGAGAAGAAAAAAAGACGGGTTTCGGCGCTTTCGTGAAGCATATTCTGAGATACCCAGAAAGAACGGTAAGTCTGTGATTGGTGCCGGGTCAGCCATCTATATGTTTGCGGCCGATGGTGAATCAGGTGCTGAAGTTTATTCAGGAGCCACCACAGAGAAGCAGGCTTGGGAGGTTTTCAGGCCAGCCAGGCGAATGTGTTTAAAGACACCTGAATTAGTTTCACATTTCGGTATAGAAGTTAATGCTAAGAACTTAAATATTCAGCGTGATGATTCAAGGTTTGAGCCTTTAATTGGTGACCCGGGGGATGGTTCCTCTCCGTCCTATGCTGTTGTTGATGAGTACCACGAGCATCCAGATAATGCTCTATATGAAACGATGATTTCCGGTATGGGTGCCCGGGAACAAGGCTTGATTTGGGCTATCACAACTGCCGGATCAGACATTGCAGGACCCTGCTTTGAGCAACGATCTCGCGTTATTGAAATGCTGGAAGGCACAACTCCGGATGAAGAGTTGTTTGGCATTATCTACACGATAGATGAAGGCGATGATTGGACCAGTGTTGAGGCATTGCGCAAAGCAAACCCGAACATGGGAATTTCAGTTAAAGAAGATTATTTGCTTAGTCAGCAACAGCGGGCCATTAAAAACGCTAGACATGTGAACTCATTCAAAACCAAGCATTTAAATATTTGGGTACAAAGTAAAACTGCTTTCTTCAACATGGAAAAGTGGAAAAAGTGCGAAGACCTGGATTTGGCACTAGAGCATTTCCAGGGACAAGAATGCATCTTAGGAATGGACCTAGCGAGAAAACTTGATATGAACAGCATGCCCCGGGTTTATTCGAAGTTGATAGAGGGCAGGCTGCATTATTACTGTGTAGCGCCGTGTTTCTGGGTCCCGGAGGATACGGTTTTTGATGATGATAACAAACGCCTGTCAGACAGGTACCAGGGCTGGGTTAACTCCGAGTTTTTAATACCTACCGATGGTGCCGAAATTGATTACCGCGAAATACTCGCTGAGGCTAAAGATACAGAGTTTATATCACCTGTAGTTTGCACCGGCATTGACCCGCACGGAGCAACTAACTTGTCTCATCACCTGATGGATGAAGGGCTTGAACCAGTCACTATTACCCAGAACTACACCAACTTAAGCGATCCAATGAAAGAGTTGGAGGCAGCGATAAATTCAGGGCGTTTTCATCATGATGGCCACCCAATTATGACCTGGTGTGTGTCAAATGTGGTCGGTAAGTTTTTACCTGGTAATGATGATGTTGTTCGACCGGTGAAAGAAGGTAACGACAATAAAATAGACGGCGCAGTGGCGCTGATTATGGCTATTGGCCGCTGGATGTTACGGGAGGCAGAGCCCGCTGGTAACAAAGAATCAATCTACGACTCAACGGATGTAGCATGTTAATGAATATTTTAGTTTTTGTAATTGGTCTGATCGGGTTGTCTGCTGCTACATATGGCGCGTGGTCTATCTATGAGCCGGCTGGGTTTGTTACTTGCGGCTTGTTTTTGTTGTGGTGGTCCTATATGGCTGCATCCTCAGCCCGCAGGAATGCCGTTCAAACGCCTAGCAGGGAGAAATAATGTTCTTTCCACAATTGTTTAATGCTGGTGCCGGACCCAGTTCTCAGGACTTTTCCCGATGGATCAGCTCAATGTCTGGCGGCACTTCCAGAGCGGGGATGCTGGTCACTAGAGAAACGGCCATGGCCAATGCGGCGTTCCATGCCTGCGTGACTTTGTTGGCTGAATCAGTGTCGCAACTGCCTTGTGAACTCTACCGGCGCAAAGAGGACGGCGGCAGAGAAAAGGCAACAGATCATCCTTTGTATGATGTGATTAAATATAAGCCCAATAGAAAAGATACCGCCTTTGAATTTTATGAACAAAGCCAAGGTGCGTTGGGTACCGAGGGCAATGATTATTCAATCATTGAACGCGACAGTGCCGGATTCGTGACAGAATTATTCCCGATTAACCCTCAAAAAGTGCGAGTGCTTAAAGGTCCGGATCTACTCCCTTATTACGATATTCAGGGGATTGATGGAATTCTGCCAATGCGCATGGTTCATCATATTAAGGCCTTCTCATTTGATGGCTATGTGGGCTTGTCACCACTGCAGACGAATAAGGATGTAATTGGTCTGGCGCTGGCCACAGAAGAACATGCGTCAGCCGTTTTCTCCCGCGGTACCACGATGAGCGGTGTTATTGAAAGACCAGAAAAAGCAGGGACCATCAACACTCAGGAAGGCATTGATAGAGTCCTTAACTCATTTGCAGAACGTAATAGCGGTTTAGCCAATTTATTTTCAGTGGGCTTATTGCAGGAGGGCATGCAATACAAGCAGCTATCCATGGATAACGAGAAAGCTCAGCTAATACAGAGCCGGAACTTCAATGTCGTTGATATCTGCCGGTTATTCAAAATTCCCCCGCATATGATTCAGCACCTTGAGAAAGCATCCTTCAATAACATTGAACACCAGGGACTGCAGTTCGTTACTAATACCTTGCTGCCATGGCTGAAACGCCGCGAAGCGGCAATGATGCGCGATTTGTTGTTACCAGGAGAGCGTAAAAATTTATACATTGAGTTTAACGTTTCTAGCTTGATGCGCGGAGATCAAAAGTCCCGTTATGAGTCTTACGCCATTGGCCGGCAGTGGGGGTTTCTTTCCGTCAACGATATTCGCCGTATGGAAAATATGCCGCCTATCGCGGGTGGTGGTAAATACTTAACGCCATTAAACATGGCCGATTCAACCACGTTGCAGAAAACCACTGACGCAACACCAGAGCAGCTTAAAGTAATTGAGGACATTCTATGCGAGGCACAATGATTAATTATCCACATGTGGCGGCTATGGTTTTTAATACACCGCTATACGCAACGCCAGAGGTTATTTCAGCAGTTAAAGCTGTGCTAATGCCGCGGTTAACAGGCGGAAAACTGGACAGTAGCGACCAATTAGACCTTGCTGGTACCAGCTTGCTTAGCTCCTCAGCCGAAGAGCATGAGCTCAAGCTCATGACCATAAGTAACAATATCGCGATTATCCCTATACACGGTGTTTTAGTTTCTCGTCGTGGGACTATTGATAATTCATGTTCAGAGCTGATTAGTTATGAGCGTTTGCGGGTTCAGATAAGCGCGGCATTAAATCATCCGGATGTATCTGAAGTTGTATTGGATCTGCACACCGGCGGCGGCATGGCCATGGGTTGCATGGAGTTCGCTGATTTTGTTTATCAATCCCGAAGTATTAAACCGATAACGGCTATCGTCAATTTTGCGGCTTACTCAGCGGGATATTTTATTGCCGCAGCATGTAGCAAGGTAATCTGCAGTCCAACCGGCGGCGTTGGATCGGTCGGGGTTATCATGGAGACATACGAGGTCAGCGTTTGGGAAAAAGAAGTCGGCATTAAATACAATACTTTTTACCGTGGCGCCCGCAAAAATGATGCAAGCCAGCATGAGCCACTTACAGAAGAAGCTGCCGCTGAAATAGACGGTCGGCTGGATGTTTCTTATAAGCAGTTTGTATCTTCAGTCGCTAAATATCGCAATTTAGAAGAACAGGTTGTCATAGATACCCAGGCAAAACTCTTCTCGGCAGAAGAGGCATTATCAATCGGTTTTGTCGATGAAATCTCCCCGGCTCAAGAAGCAATTGATGGTTTGGCCAGTGCTTATGATATGACGGCACAAATACCCTCAATTGGCATCCGAGCTAAGCAGATTGATTTGGAGGTAACTGCCTAACCATACAAAACGAATCTTAATCGGCTCTGGCCTTGCGGCGGAGCTATCCCCACAGCGGTTTTCTAACTCTAGGAAGCCGCTTTTTTATGTCTGTTAATTAATCACAAAAGGTGAATGTATGACTCTTGAAGAAATCCGTCGCAAGCGTGCAGAAGTAAACGCTCAGATCCAGTTGCTAGCGACCAAAGAAGCTGAAGGCAGTATCACAGCCGAAGAGGTCGAGCAGTTTGAAAAGCTGGCCACCGAAATTGACGCAATGTCTGCCAGTATGCAGCGACTAGAAAAGGCAGAGCAGATGGCCGCCGCAGCGGCACAACCTGTTACAGCTTTTGCTGGTGAATCTGCTGCAGTACACATTAAAGAACCTGCGGAAAAATATGCTGGCTCAAGTGTAGCGCGCACAGTAATGGCGATAGCTGCCGGCGGTGGCGATCTGTCTTTATCAGCAAAATTTGCCAAGCAAGAGCTTAATGACTCTGGTGTCTCTATGGCTATTGAGACAAGCGGTGGTTCAGGTGGTGCTTTAATCCCGCAGAACATGCTCAATGAGACTATTGATTTGTTACGTCCGCGCACCATTGTTCGGCGTCTGGGAGCCGTGTCTATTCCTCTACCGAATGGCAACTTAAGCATGCCAAGTATGAGTTCAGGCGCTTCTTCTGGCTATGTTGGTGAAGGTGCTGATGTTCAGGCTACTGAATCTCAATTTGGCGATGTGAAACTGTCGGCTAAAACCATGATTACTTTGGTGCCAATGTCCAATCAATTGATTGGCAAAGCCGGCCGTAACATTGAGCAGTTAGTGCTTAATGACATGATTAATTCAATGGCCGCGCGCGAGGACAAAGCTTTCCTCCGCGATGATGGTACTAACAGTACACCGATCGGATTCAAAGCAGCGGCAACAACTGCAAGCAGAACGCTCACCTGGAGCGGTACCGCTGATCTGCCAACAATCGACGCCTATTTAGACAACCTGGTTCTGAAGCTAATGGAAAGCGACAGTATGTTAATCCGCCCGGGCTGGGGCTTCTCGCCTCGCACCTATATGAAGCTTGCAGGGTTGCGCGATGGCAATGGCAACAAGGTTTATCCGGAGCTCTCATTGCCTATGGGGCAGAGAAACCTCAAAGGCTGGCCAGTAGAGTTCAGCACCACTATTCCTACCAACTTGGGCGGTGGTACCGAAACAGAAATCTACTTTGCTGACTTCAATGATGTAGTCATTGGTGAAGGCGAGAATATGACCATCGACTTCTCTAAAGAAGCCACCTATGTAGACGGCTCCGGCAATCTTGTTTCTGCTTTTGCTCGAAATCAATCATTGATCCGGGTTGTGATGGAACACGATATCGGCTTCAGACATGTAGAAGGCTTAGTGTTGGGTACTGCCGTTACCTGGTAAGCGCGAAAGCTAAGAGTCTTAATCCAATTGCCGCCGCATGGGTGGCGGCAATTATCGCTTAGAGGAAATATTCATGTCTAAAAGTAACGCAAAAGCGGCAGCAGCACGCTTAAAACAGCAGCAACTAAATGATAGTAAGCAAGGCACGAGCCAGCAACCAGAGAAGGAAACAAAAAGTCCTGCGACTGATGATGGCACTAAATCTGTTGATGAAAGCACTCAAGAACAGGTCGCAAGTCCTGATTCAGCTGCTGCAACTGGTACTGCCAGCGATTCTGTTAACGAAACAGAACAACCCACAGAGCAAGGCGCTCAAGAGCCTGCTTCTAGTTCAGATGCTAAAGACGGCACTGAATCAAAAGATAAAACTGAACCCGCTAAAGAAAACCTTTCTCCAAAGAAAGCAGACAATGAATTGGTGCGAGTCGAGTTTGTTGGCCCTTATAAGCGCTACAGCAGAGGTGATATCGCAGCTTTTTCAGAGGACATTGCCCAAGGTTTAGTGAAAAAAGGGGCTGCGGTATGGCCTGGCGAGCGTAAAGAAACCGAAAAAGAGCCTGTTTAATGCCTTTTTTTGTGGTTGAACAGCCAACGGTTGAACCTGTGAGTCTGAATGACTTGCGGGCTCAGTGCCGGATTGATGAAGACTTTAATGAAGAAGATGAATTATTGAAGACTTACATCATTGCTGCCAGAGAGTACTGCGAAGAATACACCGGGCGCCACTATGCCGAAAAAACCTTGGGTTACCTGGGTAAATTTCCTGCAGGACAAGGCCACCTTGAGCTAACTCCTAATATAAACGAAGTCTTGTTTATCGAATATCTTGATTCTGCTGGAGGCAATACGTCGATATCAGCTGATGACTATATCGTTGATCTGGTTTCGATTTGTGGCGCAGTCGTGCCTTTAACAGATTGGCCTGCAACGAAGGCTAATCACCCTCAGCCCGTGACTATCCACTTTGAATGTGGGGGTGGTGAGTGCAAGCATGTGGTAAAGCAAGCAATTTTGCTATTGGCATCTCACTGGCATCAGAACAGGGAGGGATCTGTTATCGGAGTAGCCAGCAAAGAGGCTGAGTATTCTGTTCACTCGCTATTAGCCGGCCAAAGAGTGGTGAATCTGTGAGGCATGTAGTAGCGGGTCGGAAAAATCAGAAAATAACAATTTATAAACCTGAAGCTGGCAAGTCCAAATCAGGTGCGCCAACTAACAACTCTTTTGTCAAAGTTGCTGCTCCCTGGGCCTCTATAAAAACTAAGCAGGCAGCAGAGCAAGAGGTGGGAGATTCCCAGCAAAGCAAAATTACCTATTCCATCGTAATTGGATGGCGAGAGATATCGTCAGGCTGGGTTATCGCTTGGCGTGGGCAATTAATACGCGTGGCTAATGTTGACGATAGCGACCCACTTTGTCGTCAAAAAATACTCATTGGCTCCACTGAAAACGGACTTAAAGAGTTAGAGTTTACTGATAACAGTATCGTGGATAGTGCTATTGAAACGCTAGACGAATCTGTAAATGAGCCCTGGTAATGGAAATTAAATGGGAAGTGAAAGGGCTTGCTGATTTAGAGAAACAGCTAACGGCGTTGGGCGCAGAGGTTGGCTTGAAAGCTTTAAGAACGGCAGCCCGCACAGCAATGAAGCCGGTTCAAGAGCAAATGAAACGCACAGCGCCTTTTGATAAAGATAAATCGGGCGCTCCTTCAGCCCAAGCAGATAAGGGTGAAATCGCAGCCCGTACTCAGCACATGAACGAAAAAATTGGCATTACCACTAAAAAACTCGATAAAAAGGCCGGTAAAACTACCGCTTTATCTGTGCGAGTAGGTCCGACAAAGGCGCATTCTCAGAAAGCGATCGCCGCTGAATATGGGACGGCAAAACAAACAGCCACACCATTTATGCGCGCATCATTATTCGACAATAAAGAGTTGGTGGTTAGAACAATGAAAAATAAACTCGCCGCTGAAATTCGCCGTATCACCCAAAAGAGAGCCCGCTAATGACTATCGAACAAGGTTTATTGGCGTGGTTAGAGGCTAATACGCCGCTTGACGCTTTCTGGCTGGAAAGCCCCGCCGGTAAAAACAGAACAATTGTTTATAGAAATATCTCGCCATCGATGATGAGCGGCAATTTATCAAGCCCTGGGCTTAGGCGTGATCTGATTTCTATCACTGTCTATAACGACGAAGTTGAGACAGGCAAAGCTATCGCTGAAAAGCTGATGAGTGATCTGCATGATTTTCACGGAGATCTATCGGGCTTTTTTGTTCAATTGATTGAGTTTCAATCGGGATTCGATCAAAAACTTAACAAAGAACCGGGGATGCCCGTTTACCAATTTAACCGTGATTTTTTAATTACATACTAAAGAGAGAAATATTATGCCGATAGCTGAACCGGGTACATACATGCAATTACCCTCTGGGACTAGAGTTTTATGGGGTGCTGTTGATGACACGACAGAAACTTTAAAATTGCTGAAAGACGCAGACGGGGTTGGAACCATTGGAAAGACAGCTGGGTTTGTTGAAGTTACCCGGTTAATCGATACCGAAAAGAAATTTATTTCGGATATGCCAGAGGGGGAAGACAAGGAGTTTATGTTCTGGGATGACCCGGCTGATGCGGACCTTCAGGGGCTAATTACTGCAGCTGAAGCTAATGAGACCGTTAAAATTCGCGTTGAATTCCCGAATGGCCGTTGGTCAGACTTGATTGTTGTGCTGTCTGGCTGGCGTCAGGAAGAGCCAACCGGAGGTGAGGCGTTAAAAGTTGCCATAGTTGGCAAACAAAACGGCCTTACTCGGGGCGTTACCGCCTAATTTTCCATAATCCTACAAGCTAAGCGAGATATAGCATGACCTTAAAAAGTAAACTTTTAGCACCGCCAAAGCGCGAACCGATCCAAGTGAAAATGCTTGAGGGCAAGTTTCCTGTCCAGCGTATGTCCACTGCCAGGCTAAGCGAAATTGATGCAAAAATGGCTGAATTAAGAAGCAAAGGAGTTACCGACGATATTAACCTCTATACCGCTGGCGTTATTTTAGATTCGATCCTCGATGAGAAAGGTA
This sequence comes from Oceanospirillaceae bacterium, assembly GCA_013215505.1. Classification (GTDB taxonomy): domain Bacteria; phylum Pseudomonadota; class Gammaproteobacteria; order Pseudomonadales; family Balneatricaceae; genus Rs1. The sequence goes on along the minus strand of JABSQZ010000004.1, from coordinate 137,091 downwards.
AGCCGATGTCAAAATCGGTAAAACCCCAGCAGCTGTTAGAAACCTATCCCCCCGGACAGATCGCAGAAGCTTTAAACGCAGTTTATAGCGCTAGTTATGGCGGATCGGAAGGAGTTGAAGCAGCAAAAAAAGATTAACCGACGACTCGGCACTGCATTTTTGCTTTGAGCTTGCTGAAGTGCTTGGCGTCGAAGATCCTAGAAACCTCTACCACGCTGATGCTGAATTACTTGCCTTATGGGGCGGGTATTTCAGCCTCAAATCATCACCAGAAAAACCAACCCCTAACGATGTCGCAGATATTGACCAGCAGGTTGCTATGTGCGAACGACTATTGATGTGATCTATGTCTGATATTGCAAAACTAACAGTGGCGCTCTATGCGAATAGTGCTCAATTCTCTAGTGAATTGCGAAAGTCACAACAAAAAGCAGGGCAGTGGAAAAAGAAGGTTTCTGGTGCGTTCAAGGCGGCGAGTGTTGCCGCTGCAACTTCAGCGGTTGCCTTAACCACGGCATTAACTGCTATCTATGTGCGGCAAGCCAGCCTGATTGATCAGACTGCAAAGTTTGCCGATCGCATTGGCGTTTCCACAGAGGCTTTGTCTCAGCTCAGGTATAGCGCTGAGTTAACGGGTTTGGGTGCCAGTCAGTTAGACATGGCAATGCAACGTATGACTCGCCGTATCGCAGAGGCCGCGCAGGGGAGCGGAGAAGCCGCGCCAGCCATTAAGCAGCTGGGCCTCGATGCGCAAAAGCTTGGCCAGATGACCCCTGATCAGCAGTTGCACACACTGGCAGATGCTTTTCAAAATGTCGGGAGCCAATCGGAGCGGGTGCGATTAGCATTTAAGCTATTCGACTCCGGCGGTGTAGCAATGATTAACATGCTGGCAACCGGTTCTGATGGGTTGAAAGACATGGCGGCAGAGGCGGATGCTCTTGGGATTACTCTGAGCCGGGTTGACGCGGCAAAAGTAGAAATGGCTAACGATGCCATGACACGGGTATCAGCCACAACAACTGCATTCTCCCAGGAGCTAACAACGCAACTAGCACCAATTGTTGCGGGTATTGGCGAGATGTTCACCGAGAACGCCAAAAAGCATGGCGGTATGTCTCTGTTTATCACCGAAGGCTTAGATTCGATTTTCGGCGCAGTAGGCAAAGTTGGCGATGCCTATAAAGGCTGGGTGATGATCTTTGCAGCTATTGAGACTGCATGGGCAAAGCTAAAAGCCTCGATGATAGAGGGAGCTTTCAGCGTATCTCCAGAAGCGCATAGCAATACTAAGTCATTAGTAGAGATTGCTACAGCACCAATGCGGGCTGTGGTTGACGCAGCTGCAGAACATATTGATTTTTTCAAAAGTGTTCAGGCAGATATTAATGCTCAATTAGCTAAAAAGTCCCCGACAATAATTGATGTCGAGTCAGCAAAAGCAGACTACCAAGCTATTAAAGAAGAGTACTTAAAGTTATTAAACGCCCCTCTGCCTTCGGAAAATATTGATAATTGGATACAAACTAACCGTGAAAAATTTCAAAAGCTCGCTGAAGATTACACAAACTCATTAAATGGAGAGAAGCCAGGCGGATCAGGGACGGGGGGATTGACGGGTAAGGCGGCAGAGGCCGCTAGAAAGCAGGAAGAAAAGCATGCCAAAGAGCAACAAATGCGGTTAGAGCGTAGTCGCAATGAAATGGATTCAGTACGGCAGAGCTTTTTAGAGAAATCAGCATTAGAGGCTGAGCAGTGGCAGCAACGGCAGGAAACTCTTAACGTCTGGAGGGAAGCGGAAATTGAAGCCCTCAAAGGGAACAAAGAAAGAATCCGCTTGATTGAGGAAAAGCACACCGATTTAACCCTGAAAAATCACAAAGACCATCAGAAAAACTTGGAAGGCATTGAAGATGCTCGGAACCAAGTGCGGCTCCAATCTGCCGAGAAAGTTTTCGATAGCATGAGTGGGCTTGCCAAGGTGTTTTCTGGTGAGCAAAGCGGCATTTATAAAGCGATGTTCGTTGCCCAAAAAGCCTATTCACTGGCCAGCGTTTTGCTATCAAGCAAAGAGGCTATTGGCAAGGCGTGGGCCTCTGCGGCTTTCCCCTTTAACTTGCCTGCAGTGGGTATGGCATTAGCTGAAACAGGTGCACTAAGTGCTGCGGTCAGCGCTGTAGCAATGCCAACTTTTCATACTGGCGGTATTGGTGGTCAAGCTGCGGATAGCAACAGCACCCGCCTAAGAAATAATGAGGTTTACGCCAAAATATTAAAAAGTGAAGAGGTAATTACTGATACTGACCCCCGGCACAGAAACAATATTTCATCTGGTGGCGGCAATTCAGCTAGGACCTTCACTATCGTTATCAACAACAACGGCGAACCGGTAACTGCTACTGGATTCATGGACGATGAAGGGAAGGTGCAAATTTTCTTGGAAAAGGCTGACAAGCATATTGCCGAGGGTATCCATGGAGGCTTTGGCGAAACCGCGATGGCCATTGAAAATGTATTAGGCGGCAGTCGGGCCGGAAGCTCAGGGAGATAATATGCCTTTTGGACCTGGTTCAGCCCAACTGGAAAACTGGCCAGCTGAGCAGATAGGCTCGTTTTTGCGCGCGGGATACAACTATAACATTCGAGAAAACCGGCAGCACTCTGAAATGTCGGCAGGCCCGCCGGTATCTCGTTTAATGTCCTCACAAATAATAATTGACCACGTAGCAACGTTGCTTCTGACTTCCGAGCAATTACAGTTTTTTGAATTGTGGTGGTTCAGCAAAACAAACCAGGGTGACGATTGGTTCAATATAGAGTTGATGACAGGGGCGGGCTTGAACACTGTAGCTGCCAGATTTGCGAAGAATGGGAAAGGCCGGGCAGTTATGGACGGTAAATATTATCGGCTAAAGTGCAATTTAATAACCTTAGATCTTCCATCAGCAGTCACATGAGCATAGCCCTTTGCAGTGTTTCTGGTGGGAATCGGGCTGGTAGCTCAGGGAGAAAATATGCTTATTGAATCTGATTCAGCCGAGCTGGAAGAATGGCCCGTCGAGCAGATTGGTACTTTTTTACGCGCAGGCTACAGCTACAACATTGGCGACAACCGACAGCACTCTGGAATGCCAGGCAGTCCGCCGGTATCTCGCTTAATGTCCTCGCAGTTAATAATGGACCATGAAGCCACGCTGCTTTTGACTCCGGCGCAATTACAAATTTTTGAACAATGGTGGTACAGCAATATTAACCAGGGTGATAGCTGGTTCAATATTGAGCTGAAGACGGGGGCTGGACTGAATACTGTGCCTGCAAAATTCGCACAAAATGGCAAAGGTAGAGCGGTAATGGACGGCAATTATTATCGACTAAAGTGCCATCTTATTACCTCTGATCTGCCAGCCGCAACGCTCACTGAAGATCAATCCACACAACTACTGCAAACAAATATTCATAACTTCCAGCTCGGCACTGACGGGCTGCGCGAAGTCGTTCACGGGGAATGGTAATGTCGAACATAAAAAATGATGTAGAAGAAATAGCGGGTCTAAAAGATAAGCTTAAGGCATTCATTCATGGTGGCGATAGCGAAACGGTGGACACTGATTCGGGCACCTGGCCGAGTATCGCCAAAGCGATTAAAGATGCCGTCATTACACCTAACAATGATACTGACGCGAATAAAATTGCGGCTGAAGCAGCAGAAACCGGCGCAGCGGCATCGTTATCAGGCGCAAATGTTGCCAAAGACACCGCCATTACAAACGCTGACAGAGCAGAAGCGGCACAAACCGCGATGACAGACGCAGCGACCCGAGCAGAAACGGCAGCCGCCCTGGCAGAAACTGCAAAAGATTTGGCTGTTAGTACTTCTATCGGTGATGAAGATTACGTTATTCCAGCTGTTGCCACTCTACTTAATACTTACACTGATGTAGTAGCTACAGCAGTGAGTGATGATGTATGGGCAGAGCATAGTTATAAGTGGGGTGCGCCTACTAAAATTTTAGCAATCGCTGTTGCAGATAGCATTGTGTTGCATGATTTAACTAAGCCGAGCTTACCGGTTTGGCAAATGATTAATAAGCCTAACAACTCTCAGTTTAATTGGCCGGAGGCGAATGTTATAGGCGAAGAAAAATATCCCATCCGCGATATTGTATTTTCTAGTGCTTCACTTGTTGTCGGAACGACTCGCGAAGCAGGAGAATACCCATCAGGGGGCTACGGTTTATTTATTCTAGATTTTTCCATCAATGAAGTATCCGCTTTTTCTAAGGACTATCGGTATAAATATAATGGAGGGATTGATTCAAGTTCAGCGGAAGGTTTCAGTGAATCATCTGCTGGGGGACTAGTAAGCGGGCGTGTAAATGCCATAGCCGCATATATCCCAGACAACGCCCCACACCATCCTATTTCCGGCCTCCCTATGCCGACAATTGCAGTTGCCACTGAAGGCGGTGTAAGTGAGTTAACACCTAATAATGATGGTGGCTGGAGTGTAGATGACTGGCCTTCATCTGGCCCAATATTCTCTGTTGATTATAAGCAGGAAAGATTGCTAGCAAAGCGCGAGCTCGACGGGCGGGTTTATGACCTATCGACTTTAGCAATAGGGACGCTATTGGCTAGTACTGCTGCAGCATATAAATCATCTATAGGATCTGTAAGAACTTTGTCTGGCGGTCATCAGATTATTGGAAATTCAATCGAATCAGATGATGGCATGTCAGTGATCAAAGAAAACCCCAGCGATAAAGATGCGGGAATGATTGCTCATGTAATGCAAGATTACTCAACTCCCTACATGGTCGGTGACGTACAAACAGCGATAATGTGCGATGGTGAAGAGGGGGTTATTAGTGGTGGGGATCTGGTTAATAATGGTGACTTTAGTTCATCAGGTATTGGTAACTGTACAATAATAAACTCCTGTGAAATTGCAAATGTAAGCAACCAATTAGTTATAAGTGAGAACGGAAGTAGTTGGGGAGTTGCTGGTTGGGAAGATCTAGGTGCGGAGGGGGATGTAGTATTAGTAGAGGCTGATGTTATATCCACAACTGGGACAGTTAGGGCGTTAGACGTATCTAATAACCAAAACTACACTTTGTCCGCAGGACAGAGATTTTCTCAGACAATAAAGCTAGGTAGTGATGATAAAAGCTTTGGATTTGGTGGTAATGGTAGTGCTGTTTTTGAAGTCATACTCGACAACATCTCAGTTAAACTAGCCACCCAAGACCGCAGCGGCAGAAACAATCACGCCATTATCAACGGCACACTAACCAGAGCCAAACCAGCGGGTAGTGATATAGCGGTGTGGAGTGGAATTGAGAATGCTAATTATCTCTCGCATAATATTGATTGGAACTCGATTCTTCAAAATGACGAGCAGTGGGCTGTTTCATTTACAGTAAAGCCCTACAGCTCTACCAGTGTAAAGACTTTATTAGAAATAGGGTCGCCTGGCGGTGGTGAGGTGAACTTTATACGCCTCCACCTTAATGGCTCGGGTTTTCCTGCAGTTTGGACAAAAAGCACATCAGGAGGAACTGAAACATCTACCATGAAAGTGGTTGATCAGGTCGCAGCAATAACATTCGCATACTATGGGGCAAGGCGGTTTAAGCTATTTATGTACGGGGTTGAGCTGCTGGATTATGTTATTAGTGAAAATAGTTTTCCAGTGTTCTCCGATGATGTGGAAATGTTCTTAGGCCGATCTCCTAGCGTAGTGGCTCCTCAAGCTGGCATTGAATATTCACAGCTAACAGTATCGAATACTATCCCTTCAGCCGACCAAGTCCGTGAGCTACACCGCGACATGCTCAACAAGCTGAAAAGCCCTTCAATGCTTACCGGCAATGTTAAAGCACTAGCACACGACTCAGACAGAAATCAGGATTGGATAGCTTGTGACGATGGACAAATTCACAGGCTAGACGGTACTTGTATTTCTGAATCAATTGCAGTCGATGCGGGAGTTGGAACTATCGCAGCGTTAACTGTTGATGGTGGTGAAATCATAGTGAGCGGTAGCACTGGGGTATCTGTTGCAGTCCCTGAAAAGAATCTTAGAGCGGTGACAGCTAAAAGACCGGAATCAGTTCGCACAGTTAATCTAGGTGAAGGCGATTCAACGACAACTGATTTTTATCTGGCCCGGGGCTGGAAACCACAGCGCGCCATTGTTGATGGTATCCGTAAACGTGAGGGATCACAGGACGATTGGACTGCTCAATTTGATGGCTACCGTTGGTTTATCAGATTTGCCACTGCTCCTGGTATCGTTGACATCGATGCCGATGCTATCGAGGTGTCACTATGATTAATTTAGTTACAGATCGTAAAGTATGGACTGTAAACCAGATTCGAAAGCGCCAGGAGGCATTTAACGCGCAGATTCAAAAGCATGGTGATGAACAACTATTAGCCAGAGTTAATGATGCGCTACTGCTGGAGATTCTGCCCGAGAGTTATGACGCAACTGGGGCGATAAAATATCGCGATGAACAGTATATGCCCAGAGCATTGTCTGCAGCTGCGATGGCCAGGCAGGCTATTGAGGACAATAACCACTTAGCAACGCTGATAGATATCCAGTCAGCGCTGCGAGTATTTAAAACCACAACTCTGCTACTTGAGAGCGATGAAGCGCCAGCTGAAATAATTCAAGATGAAACCGGCGCAGATATTCCAAACCCCTCCCATGTTACAGCCACAGAATCGCATGCTGCAGCATTAGCAATCTTGATTGCTGTATCTATTGATGATTGGCAGCTGGTGGCTCAGCGCTTCGCAGGGGCATTGATAGCCGCTGCAGATGAGCTAACACTGGCAGTGGTTGAAATAATCCCGACTATTAACATTCTCAATGATTTTATTGAGAGCTCAACCATCCACAGTGTTGATAAGCGTAAGACATTGGTTAATGCTAAACAGCTCTTGCGCGATATATTAGACCCAGTGGAGCCAGAGCCAGAGGTGATATTGTGATCCGGCCCACTCTTAAATTAGCCGCATTCAGTGCGGCTTTTTTGTGCCTGTTAGTTGCATCAGGCTGCTCAAACATGACCGGGAGCCGGATAGCTGACAAAGGAATTCCTATTGTTCCTGAATTGATAGCGCCCGAGGCCAAACGGTATGTAATCAATCTTAACCTTTTGCAGACTGCTGCAGCGGTTAGGGGTAAATGTGGGCACAAAGCTGAAGCTTGCGCGATTCCTGAATCATTAGCTGGTGCTTGCGAGCTCTATATGAATGTTAATGATTTCGATGGCTACATTGTTCACGAAATCAGGCACTGCACAAACGGGTTTTGGCATGAGTAACGCAGCAATAGCACGACAACTGCTCGATGAAATTTATGCCAGTGTGCCTACAGGTACATTTAAGTTTCAATGTATTGAGCTCATACACCCGGCATTCAATATGGAAGGCATGGCTCCCGGCAGAATCAGGTTAGTTAATTATCGATTAGAGCCGCTAACGGTCACCCTCGAAAATGGTGATGTTGCCACATTTCAGGCCGGTGCTTTCTCGATTAAATTCCCGGAAAAATCCACACATGGCCGCAGAGACATTCAGCTTATTTTAGATTCACTGTCTACGGATGCAGTTAATCAATTAGAGCAAGTCGCCGATCACTCTGAGCGCCTGCGGATAACTGCGGTTGTGCGGGAATATGCAGAAACCAACCTTGACTATCCGGGGCGCATTGATAACCGTCTGACCGTCATCAATCCGACTATTTCCGGGGCCCGAGTTCAATGCTCCCTGGTCTTTAACGACACCATTAACAAAACCATTCCCTCTATTTTATATGAGCTTGCAACTCATCCGGCGCTTGCATCATGAACAATCTTTGGGTTGCTGGTTTGATTGGCAAACATTGGCAGCAATACGCCACTGGACCAGAGTATTTTGATTGCTGGGGGCTGGTTTGCTTTGGCTTTAAACAGAAATTCAATTTAGATCTTGATCGCCACTTAGAGATACCCACGGCGAACCCGAAATCTTTTCATAGAGTGGTCGCCAAAGAGATTAAAACCGGCAACTGGGTGCAAGTGCAACAGCCTGAAGACGGTTGCTTAGTGCTTATGTCAGCGGCTCGTTTGTGGCACCACGTAGGAATGTGGCTAGACATTAACGGCGGCCGCTTATTGCACTGCCGTGATGGTATCGGTGTGTCGCTAGATAACAGACATGAGCTAAACAATTTCAACAAAGTGGAATACTGGAAATATGTGCCAACTACAAATTCAGCCCCATCTATTTAATCCCCTAAATGCTCACATGGTTGATATAGAGCCCGGTCAATCACTTGATCAGATCCTTTCTAAATTCACCTCTAAACACATCCCCGGACCAACGCAGCCAGTAATCGCCCGTATTCAGGGTAAGCAAATAGACCCAGCAAACTGGGGAGAACTAAAAGTTGCTGAAGGTGATGTTGTTGTATTGAGCCCCCGGCCGTTTTTCGATCCGATTACAATCGCAATAGCCGCTATTTCTGCCGGTACAGCTGCCTATTCTTATGTGCAAATGCGCAAAATGAAGGGACAGCAGCAGCAAAAAGACTTCCGCGACCTTCCCGAACAATCCCCCACATATGACGCCAGCGCCCAGGGTAATAATGCCCGATTAGGCCAGCCCATCCCGGTCAGCTATGGCCTCCATAGAGCAAACCCAGATTTTGCAGCGCAGCCTTATCGACGCTACGAGAACGGCAAGCAATACTTATTCAATTTATTTTCGATTGGCCAGGGCAAACACCAGCTATCAGGCAGGAAAATTGGTGACACTCCCTTTGATAGATTTGAGAGCATTACCGAGCAGCTGTGCGCGCCAGGCGAAAAGGTTGAATTGTTCGCCTCAGAAGTTATTACTTCAGATGAAGTAGCCAACCTTGATCTGCATGCCACGAGTGATCCTGATTTCGTTGGCTGGTCCGGTCCCTTTACTGTATGTCCTAACGGTGTTCAATGTACACGCATCGAGATAGATCTAATATTAAATGGCTTGTATTTGCATAATGATAATGGCGATTTGGTTAATGCAACAGTAACTGCTAGCGCTGAATATCGAGAAATTGATGATAGTGGAGTGGCAATAGGTGGGTGGTTGCCGCTGCTAACTCATTCGATCACAGACAAAACAAATGATGCTATCCGTCATACAGTTGGTCAAAACGTCCCTGCAGGTCGCTATGAAATCCGGGTGCAAAGAACCAATACAACCAGTGTTGGCAATAGCCGTTTGCGCGATGATCTGATCTGGAGCGAGCTAAAGGCTTTCATTGAATCTGACGCCACATATGATCACACAGTCTGGGCAGTAAAAATCTTAGTCACAGGGCAACTGTCCGGGCAGTCCGAGCGAAAATTCAGTTGCATGGATCAGCGCTTAGTTGATGTTTGGGACGGCAGCGCATGGGTTGCAGATCAGCCAAGCAGAAACATTGCCTGGGCTTTTTGTGACATGGTGAAAGGGAAGTGGGGCGGCGGTTATGCCGATGAGTATTTAGACCTTGAACCCATCAAACGCTTGGCTGATATATGGGACGCCCGAGGCGATTATTTTGATTATCGGTTTGATACTAAGGGCACACTCGACAGCGCACTGCAGTTAATTTGTAGAGCAGGCAGAGCGGTTAAAATTGAGCATGCCGGTGTTTATAGCATTGTCAGGGATGAGCCCAAAGCAGTTGCCGATTATCAATTCGGCATGACTGAGATTATCAATGGTTCGCCACAAATCCCGTATACAACACAGGACCAGTGGGCAGATGATTCTGTCGAAGTCACATATATTGATAACGAAACCAACCTGCCACAAACAATCATCTGCGCGCTGCCCGGTAATACCAGTTTAAACCCGAAAAAGGTTAAGCTAGAAGGCGTAACAACAAGACAGCATGCTTATCGAGAAGGGATGTTTTTAGCGGCTGTAACAGAGTTTAGAAACCGCAGTGTCGTCTTTAAAACTGAGCTGGCTGGTGGACTTCCAGACTATGGCAGCAGCATAGCGATTAGCCATGCTTTGTCTAACTGGGGAACCAGTGGCACTGTAGAAGCAGCAGAGATTGTCGGCGGTGAAACCCTCTTAACGTTGTCTGAGCCGGTAGTCTTCGAAGAGGGGCAAACACACGTTATTCAGTTGGCTGACATTCTGAATCAGCCGCAGGGGATCTTTGCAGTGACTGAGGGAGATAGTCCGCATCAAGTGGTCATTAGCACTAGCGAGAATGCAGTTATCTATACCGGTTTTGTCAGAAAACGAACCAGCTTTCAATTCGGGGTAGCAGATAAACAAAACCGCAGATTTATTATGCGCAATATATCGCCGGTAGGTGGGCTACAGTTCGAGCTGTCTGGTGAATACGACGACCCCAGAGTCCATAATTATGATGACCTGATCGATAACGGCACTATGCCTGTGCCTGCTTTGCCTTCAGTGTTTAGCCAAGACTTGGAACAAGTCCGAGGTTTGCGTATTAGCTTTACGGGCGGATACTCCAGCCCGGTGCTGAATGTTACTTGGTCGCCTGTTACAAATGCCGAGCGCTTCATTCTTGAGACTAGCCGCAATGCTGGATCCAGTTGGCAGAGCCTGGTTACAACTTCTGATCTTTGGTACCAAGCTCCCTTTGATAAGACCGTCAATCGTTTCCGCATTCGTCCTATGAGCGCTGTAATTGGCCCCTGGTTAGAGCAGGAGGTTTCATATTCAACTGAAGATCAAGACGCATTAAGGCCAAACTCACCCACAAATTTAGCCTTGTCAGAGCCGTTTGTTGGCAGACACTGCAAGATTAAATGGGATGCCGCGCCAGGCATAAGTAACTGGCGAGTGTCCATCCATGACGATACAGGCGCGATTAAACGCACAGAAGGCACGACCAATCCAGAATACAGTTATAGCTACAAAGAGGCAGAAGGGGACGGAGTAGGCCGGACATTCACAGTAAAGGTGTGGGCGCTCGATAGCCTGGGTGCAAGTAGCACTCAGTCAGCAGATTTAGCAGCTACTAATCCACAGATTGGCGCGTTAGGTGCAGTGCAAGTTGAAGCCATTATCGACCAGGCAATTATCACCGTCACTACTCCAAACGAAACTGATTATGCCGGTGTTAGGGTATGGCAGGGAAGTGATGCAAATTTTGTTGCCAGCGTATTCAATCAATCAATAGCCCTTAGCTCTGAACTATTAATAGCGGTCCCGCTGCCCACTGATGGCAGCACGGTGTATTTGAGAGTGGCCGGGGTAGATGTATGGGGTGATGATGATTTAACGGTGTCAGCGGCCTATTCGTTAACGCGCCGGCTAATCGGAAAGACCGAGATTGCAGAAAACAGCATTGAGACACCACACCTGGCAGCCAATTCTGTTACTGCGGCGAATATGTTTGTGGAGTCCTTAAGCGCAATCAATGCATATCTGGGCTATATCACTGGCGGCAGCATTAACATCAATAACAAATTCATTGTTGATGAAACTGGTGTCGTGCAGTTGGTAAGCGCTAATGGGAAAATGGTGCTCGATGCGCAAAACAATCAGTTTGTGATGTACGACGGTGATGGCAATGAAAAAATATTGATTGGCGATGATGGATCGGGCAATCAAGTGGTTAGAGTATCAGGCAATGGGCGCACATCCGCACTAACACCAGACCTCATGACTATAATTGCAAGTGGTTCAGTGAACGTCCAAGGGCGCAATGCTGATGGGTCTATCGGTAAGGCAATTAGCCTGGGTGGTACCTATGATTTTGACGATCTACAAGTGATTATCACCTCAAACAATGGCAGTCCGGCGTTCTCAAGATACCCACATTGGAACTCCATCAGTGGGAACAGGGTAGATTCCTTATATAGCTATCTAACCAGCTCATACACCTATTACCAAATAGGCAGCACCACAACAAATGGGCGTAAAGATTTTGACACCTACAATGGCGCAAAGGGTGGGGGCGGTGCCTCGTATGTTGCCGAGCCTCTTAATAAAAGGTTGGTCTGGGATAAAGGCAATCAAAGCTCAGCAAATGAAGTTTTCCTAAGTGCTTATTGGGAATATTCGGTTTATACCGGCAACTGGAAAAATGTCATTGATATCAGGAATAACATGACAATTGACTATGTAATCCTAGCCAAAAACTACGCCGGTTAAAAACAGATTGCTCGATTTCGAAAATACCTTATACTGTACATATATACAGTATAGGTTTCCTCCATGTTAAGAATAATTACCACGCCCGCTAAATGCGGTATGACAGGCTTTGAGTCTCCAGCAACAGAATATAAAGAACAAGGTTTGAACCTAGAGAACTACCTAATCCAGCATCCTGAAGCAACCTATCTCTGTTTTGCCGAAGGTGACTCCATGACTGGAGACGGTATTTATTGTGGTGATTTATTAATTGTTTCGGAAGCTGTTGAGGTAAGGAATGGCGATATTATTGTAGCCAATCTAAATGGCGATTTTATTTGCAAGAAAATTGACATCAAGCGCCAAAGACTCATCTCATCAGGTAAAGGATTCTCTACCTATCAATTAAGAGAGGGTGAAGATTTTTTGGTTAAGGGTGTTGTTATTAGCTCGGTCAGAATGCATAGGGAGTTTACAAAAAACTTGTGAACACAGCCTTCTTCGATGAAGGCTTGATGTCTGCAAATGACACTAAGCCGACATTTCAGAGCCCTGGTAAAAGGTGTTTTTGGAACTAAAAATTCGTCTAGAGAACTGGGTGCTTCCCAGATAAAATCACTGCCTATAACGTCTAATTGATAAAAAATGCAGTTCTTTATTACTTCGTTGGACATATCAAATTCAACATTGAAAAATGGCCTTGTTCATTTATTCGACCCAGTTGAATTCTTTTATTAGAGCCTCATAACTCCCGTTTCCCCGAAGTATTTTCAATCCATTGTTAAAGGCATCAATTATTTCCTGAGCCCTTGGTAATTTTTTAGATACAATAAGATGATGCGGTAATTCTGAAATAGAGAATCCAGATTGTTGAACCTCTTCTGGCGTTATCCCAGCCGCTAAAAGTGCATTCATGGCATCGCTAGGGGTCGCAGCTACAAAGTCAATCCGTTTTGCCCGCAACAATTTGAAGCATTGCTCCATGCTATTGGGTGTCTCACGGCGGAGTAAGTTTCGATCCATAAGCCCCCTTATTTTCTCGAAGTCAGCATATCCGCGTGGGTTACAAAAAACCTTCCCATATAAATCTTCCTCATTCATTAAAGTGTTTGATTGCCCCAAGGTCGACCAAGCATAGCTTATCGACGGAAAGAAAGGATCTGAATAAAAGAAAGATTCTGCGCGTTCTGCGGTCCAACCATAGGGGAATGTAGCATGATATTTTCCTCGCTCTGCTAGGGCATATCCTCTACTCCAAGGAAGCCATTTGATTTCTTTAACAAAATAACCAGATTTTTCGAAGGCGTTGAGCACCAAACTAGTCGCCATGCCGCCGCGAGGCAGTTCAAGGTCTGTATATGGAGGATAATCGTCGCCCGTTGCCAGAGTTAGCGCAAATGGATCAGCTTTTGCGGGATCAATAAACATCGAAAGGATCAGAACTATTGATACCAAGAAACATCGGATCTGAGGAAGAAGGCTTGAAAAGCTTGGATTAAGCGGCTTAATACAGGTAGCTCTTTCGAGTCTCATCCTGTTTCCTCCTCATAATTTGGTATCAAGAGCAATAATTTTATTAAGTTAAATTATATCAGGTTTGTTATTTTGTCCATGAGACATAGTCGTACCTTCAATCGGGATTTTTACAAAGAAACATTTCAAATAGATTCATAGTTAGTGACCACATATCCAAAAGCTGCTCGCATTGAATCAAACTTGGATATTGACTTTGTTAGTAGGTTGTTAAAAAGAGTTGTCAGGCTGTTCATGACACATAGCTGCCGTTTTAACAAATCTGATAACAGGCACTTTGAGAACCAAATATGGGTCTGAAAAACTAGGGGCTTACCAATGTTCATATTCTAAATAAGTAAAAAACATTTGGTAACAGGTCTTAACAAGGCTCTAAAAACCTTAATTGAAAATAGAACTAATTAGTCTATTTTGAATTATACA
>JABSQZ010000004.1:0-122879 GCA_013215505.1 Oceanospirillaceae bacterium | reverse complement strand
TCCCTTGCAGCTTTCCATCCTCTAGGTATTGTTGCGGGGGTTCTAGAGCGGTAATTAAGTTCAAATTTTCAACTGACCTAACAGGTTTCTTCCATATGATGTAATCCCCCTTGCGAGATTCTTCAAAATATTGATCCACTTTACCGCTATCCCTGAGTTGCTTTAAGCCTTGGTTGAATAACGCTAGCAACCGTTTGTTTTTTTTGACTCTCTTAGAAAACACGAGATGAGTAGGGACCGAAAGGAACGGTTTTCGATGATGGACGATCGATTCGATCTCCTGCATTGAGAATTTTTTTGCAAGCAAGTCATAACCAACGTCTATATTTGACGGGAAGATCTTAATTCGTCCTGCCAGCAGTTTTTTAAAATTCTGCTCATCTGAAGAAACAAATTCAACTTTGAGCCTTCCCTCTTCAATGGCTTGGTAAAATTCAGGTGTATAGGTATATGACCCTGTCGCCCCGATATTTATTCCCTCCAAATCATCTAACGTATTCCAATCAAATTGATAGTCTTTAAGATGAAAAAATGCATAGGTAGACTGATATAAGGGATCACTGAAATACAAATATTTGTCACGTTCGGTTTTTCGTGCCCAAGTCGCTGAGGCATCCCATTTTCCGTCTTTGACATATAGGTAAGCTCGTTTCCATGGAAAAAATCCGTATTCGACTTTCACCCCTTTCAAGGCGAAGGCTTCCCTTATGATACGGAGGCCTGCTCCATTGTGCTTCAAATGTTTTGACAGGAAAGGAGGGAATTCTCCAGTAGAGATGCGAATGGTTTCCTCAGCAAATCCTTTAGACAAAGACACAGCCCATATCAAAAATAATAGTAACATTTGTTTCATCATGGCTATGTTCCCATTAAGTGTTGCTGTATCTCAAAGAGGTTGTTTTCATTAGGGTTATCCGTTGTCATTGCTATAGCAGCTGGGGTCACACCCCCACGCTCAGCTTGTAATTGTTTGACCCAGCGACGCATAGCGTGCCGACCGCCTCACATGCTTCAGCAATTGAATGGCCTTTGTCTAAAACTAAGCCAGCAGAATCTAGTTTGAATTCGGTTGAGAAAGCACGACGAGTTTTAAGCATTAATTTCACCTTTAAAATTCATGAGTTATTTTACCCATTAAGGTAGTACAAGATCATTAAGCCACATCATTCTCCTTTCCCCTCAGCTTGAATTGAAGAGCTGATAATAAAAATACTTACTATTGCAAAAATGATATTTACAAGCTTCATGTTCTGTCCTTTCTGTGTTTCTCCTTTGGATACAATGACTCAGTTAGATTCAAATAAGTTTAACACGAAGCCTATTAACTGATTTACATTCGGTCATACTTTAAGCCAAAACCTTAATAATGCGCATGTGGTAAGACCCTACTACGGTAGACGTCTCAAAGAGTTATTACGCGTCATCGCTGATGAATGACAAGAGGAGATCAGAGGGCAAATAAACTCTTAGTAGAATGACCGCTATTGGCCGCTAGCTGACACTGAAGTCACTAAGAGCATTAACTAACTCTTTGCCTGAATTAAATTTTATGTAGGATGTTATTTGGTAAATTGATGTACATGCCAGAATTATTCCAAGCTGAAGAGCTGTGATACCTTGATCCAATAAAAAATGCGTATAGCCAACATATGCAAAACAGCAGAAGGTAATTATCCGAATAGCAAATAATGACAAGGTGCTCCACAAACAAACAGATTGAAGCTTTTGGATGTGTTGTTTAGTTATAGACATACTGTGCTCCTTGCTCTAATAGCATTTAAGGGGTTTTAGCGCTATACACTGAAAGCCTGGTGATGACTTTCAGATAGAGGGTGTGGTTGTTAGGTCTGTTCGTCTGCATCGTAGTATAAACCCAATAGACTAATTCCAGTATTGGTTAACTTCGCTACGGGTGAACTGTTTCAAGATGTTTGATCTCGTTCGTGCTTCGTCGATTTTTTCCACCGGACAGCTCCCTTTCCTTGTAAAGGAGAATTTGTTGCTGATCCTACATGATGCCCCCGTACTTTGGCTAAGTTCGCTTTAACCCTAATGTTCCTACTGTGCATTTTCATTGGGTTGCCTGAAATACGAGTATCAATCCTATGGGCCTCATGATTTATTCTTTCAAAGTCTGCATGGAGGAGGCTAATAGATTTTTGGTTTATTTGAAGTGATCTAACTAACCCCAATAAATCCCTGTTCTGGCTCTCAAGATTTAACACTTTGTTTTCAATTTTATTCAATGCATCTAATTGCAAACGAGCCGCTGTTTCAAGCCTTGAGGAAGTACATACAAAAGACCATATTTTAGCGAGAGGCGAAAAATAATTATGAGCTGAGGTAATAAAAGTAGACTTAAATTCAGAGAATAATGTGGTTTCCATTAAAGCCCCCTATAGGTTTTCTTTGTAGTAGCAAATAAAAATACGGCAAAAAGGAACAGGTCGCAGCCAAAAATGGCATACTCCGCAGCTTTTAAGCCATAAATAATTACTGGGTCAAATTTAATAGCCTCTAAATAGCTTACACTATAACTCAGAAAGATTGCCGCCAAAGCAATAGTAATAAATATTAATATCCCAGATACGGCTTCAAAAAAGAAGGTTTTAGGAGCCCACTTAGTCTGATCTGTATTTTCTTCCATGAATTTTTATCCGCTCCAAAAAATAAGTAAATATTACAATAGATTAAGTATGTAATCTATATTGATACATGCAAATCATTGTAGTTATATGGCCTGCGCTGTCGTATCAATCAATAACCCCGATAGACTGATATCAGCCGACGATGCTAGTCTTTCAAAAAAGGGCTCCAATATGGAACCCATTTATTGTTCTATTGGAATAATAATTTAATTAGTGATCTATGAGCCCAAATCCTACATCTGTATTTGGCTTTAAAAGCGGGCGCAAGATTTACGCCCGCTTATTTCTGTATTAAAAAGCAATAAATATATCAGTTCCTTCTAATTCAACAGTATACCCAAGTTCCTCCAGCTTCCTTTTGGTAGGCTTTATAACCTTGGCATATACTTCATCTGATGAAGTAGGCTTCCATTCCCTTAAGGTAGAATCAACTACCGAGTGAGGGTACCCCTGCTTGACGCTCGCTTTTATTTCTTCGAAGCATTTAGCCAAGAGAGCTTCGTGACCGTGATCTACCGTACTTTCCAATAGGGATCTTGCTTGAACGGCAGTCAGGGTCTCCTCGTTATATGCATCATTAACAAGGCTCAGCTCTAGTCTATTAATTATTTCAGCATTCATGGACCTGCCACGCCTTGCCGCTTCGGCCTTTACTCTCTCTCTCATCCCGTCAGGGAAGCGGAGCATAAATTTATCTAAGCTCTCGCTGGGATACTTGCTGTCAGTCATAAAATATATTCGCTTCTTGAATTGTTACATTGTATTAACAAAAGAATAGCAGCAAATTGACATCTTTTTAATAGTGTCTAATTGACATGTCTTGAGGTTGTAGCTATCTTATAGGTGTCAAGTAGCCATATAGGAGTCAAGCAGCAATGAAAGCAAAACAAATTCCACCTTTCGGCTTAAGGATGCAATCGGACCTTAAGCGCAAGATAGAAGAGTCAGCCCAATTAAACGGCCGCTCTCAAAATGCAGAAGTTGTATATCAACTAACCAGGCTCTATTTTCCGGAGCGATTTAAACAAGGAGAGGTGTCATGAGTAACATAACCCTAATCACAAACCCGCTAATGCAGCCTATCCAATACAAAGGACAGATGTATTTCACGAGCCATTACTTTCACCAGGCGTATCGGAATAATTCTGGTTCGGATGGCGGCAAGTACGAAAAACAAAA
This sequence comes from Oceanospirillaceae bacterium, assembly GCA_013215505.1. Taxonomy (GTDB): domain Bacteria; phylum Pseudomonadota; class Gammaproteobacteria; order Pseudomonadales; family Balneatricaceae; genus Rs1. The sequence continues at coordinate 119,052 of JABSQZ010000004.1, read as the reverse complement.
AGATTTCATGAGATTAATAAGATCAATCGAAGCTTATTCAAATTATATAGATGCTGGAGATATCGTTGAACTAACCAGAGAAGAAGCTGGCGCAGCTGCTGCGCCAGCTTTAAAAACGGATCCTAAACTTGGATCCGTTTTTAAAGCAACTTTTGGAAAGCCAATAATGCTCATTAACGCTACTGCACAAATTGCATTAACCCATCACTTGGACGACGAGATTAGCAAACAAACCTCAGTCAACGTAAACAGACGCACCGCATTAGAACTGCCAGCGGCAGATAGCTTTGCGCAGGTGTCCAAAAATCATCGCGCAAGACTTCAGATGGCAAAAATGTCCGGGTTAAAAGGCAACAAGGCACTGCTGGCAGCGAACAACTGGACCATGAAAGAAGACGGTATCAATGTTCTGGAGAATCTAGGCATTACAAAACTTGTTTGTGAGGTGCAGGCGGCTGAACTGACCGCAACTGAAATTGGCGAGGGGGCATGTATACCTGGAAACGGCCAAGGTAAGGCGCAAAACGTCAATCTATACCTCTGGCACATTGGGCTGCTGGATTCATTCTATGATCGCAAAAAGAGACTGGTATGGCGCATATCCGAAAAGGGCATGAAGTCAGAGCATCTTGAATACGATGATATGGAGAAATCCAACGCAAAGCGCGGCTCTATGCAGGTAATCGTTTACCGGGAAACGCTCATCCCGTTATTAAAAAATGCCGGCTTAAATCTTGAGGATTACAAAGAGCTAAAGGCAGAGAGAAAAACCAGATCGCAAAAAGAAGGGGAGGCGGCGTGAGAGATAAATTATTCGAAGCCCCTCTTAAAAAGGAATGAACCGCAGTAGAAAAAGTTAGGCCTCGAAAGCTGTAACTTTCGAGGCCTATATCAACTCGAATCAGGCAAATGAAAGGAAATTGACATGGCTAATATAGCAGAAGAAACGGAATACTACCAAGTGTTGATAGCTGCCCAGGATGACTCCGCATCCAATGAGTACGCGAGTCCTGAGTTTTCAACGGAATCAGAAGTTAGGCGGTTTTTAGGCACAAGCATTCAACCCTCTACCGCAAGGGTTCGTCGTTGCGCTTTTCTAAAAACCCAATACATTAAATCAAACATGTAAATTAACAATGCAGCATTAAAGGTATGTGACAGCCTAACACTTGAGAAAAACTCAATCAGGAACGCGGAAATGTATTCGGTTGAATATGTATGAATACGGCCTTAATGTCATTAAGGCTTTCTACAGGCGCTATCTCATCTGGCCTCCAAATATAGCAAGAAATTTATTTTATATATTTGTTATACAAAAGTATAAATGCAATTAAAACCGTTTTATGGTGACTAATAAACAACAGGTTTTAGTTTATAAAAAACAGATCTGAAGAAAATGTTATAGAAACTGAACAATTAGCCCATACCAGTAGGATAACAGTATGAAAACACCAACAGGGAATTTCAAGGAGAGAGAGTTTTGCAGTTGTATAGCAGATGTAGAAAAAAGAAAGGAGAGCCTTCAGGCCCGGTCAGGCCGGAATCGAAAGACCACGAGCTCATAAGTCAGGAACTCCAGATTGAAAAAGGTGCAGCGTGTTACCTGGGGGTAACTGATACACCAGCCGACACCAATATTCGTAGATGTGCTTTTTTGCAATCCTAATGAATAGCATGTCTACAGCTTGAGTGCGCAGCGCGAAGGAGTCTGCGCAGATCAAGCAGCTTCTTTAACAACCACCATCTTTAAGCCCGGCACAAATATAATCGCTCCCGTCATAATAAACACCTAATCCAGGTTTTGTTTCTAGTCTTGAGCACTCCGCTAAATACGACAAGTATATTATGAAGTGCTGACATAGGCTCAATTCTTGTCTTCAGGTTTATCAAAGAGTTCAGGCTTATTCTCTTTAAGCTTAGCGTTCAGCAAAAGATCAAGACCTTTAGTTTGATATAAAGTGGATACAGTTAAAAGTTGATTATAAGTTATGCTCTTTGCCCCGCTAAAATCAGCCTCACTCAAATCAGCCCCCCTCAAATTAGCCCCCCTCAATTTAGCCCCCCTCAATTTAGCCCGACTCAAATTAGCCTCACTCAAATTAACCTCACTGAAATTAGCCTCACTCAAATCAGCCTCACTCAAATTAGCCCCCCTCAAATTAGCCGAACTCAAATCAGCACATCTCAAATAAGCCCCACTCAAATCAGCCTTACTCAAATCAGCATAAAACAAATCAGCCTCAAACAAATTAGCCTCAAACAAACTAGCCTCAATCAAATCAGCCAAGCTCAAATCAGCCAAACTCAAATCAGCCCAACTCAAATCTGCATCAACAAAATTAGCATTAAACAAATTAGCACCACTCAAATCAGCCCCATTCAAATTTACTTCAGCTAGGTCCATTCTCCAATCAGACACTACTCCCTTTAGGTCATTTACAACGCTTTTGCATATTCCATTAGGACTAAATATAGATGAGAAAATTGAATGATAATCAAGGATACTAGGCTCAACGGGGCATTCTGCCTTCTGTATTCGTGGAATGCCTGCAATAATAGACGAGAAATTATCAGTCCCTAATTGTGCAACAAGAATATTAGCTTTGTGCTCGGCTTTATCTAGTTTATTTTCAAATCGTTGGGAAGTTAAGCCGAAGGCTGCTACATAGATAGTGATACACCATAAAATAAAGGTGCTTGGAGTACGGTATCCTGGCGGCTTGTTTTTGCTTTCTTTAAGAGGGCGAATTTTATGCCAAATAAACCTAGCACCTGAAAAATCCCAAATCAGCCAAAGGGCTCTTGACGGGATAAGAGCAAAGGCCTTAATGGTTTTCTCATTTAATCCGTTAGTTAAATGGATTTTCATTTTTTCTTTATTCATTGAAGTTAGTTCCCTTCTAACAATACCTTACGCTTCTGATCGTCTAATTTAATCGCTTGCATTCTCATAAGCAACAATCGGTATCACTCCCATCAATAAATCGTCACAAGACACTCTGCTGTCCAAGTCTGACGTCTGGTCTTAAACGGGTAATTTGTGTGCGATATTCTTTATGGGTGCGGTCTTGGTATTAACTATTTGCGCATTAGTGTTGACTTGATCTTGGAAATAACTATATATAACAATCCAGTATGCTGATTAACCAATAATATTTTATGAGGATGTGATGAGTAGACGAAGGAGTGTTGAGTTACCTTATCAAAAGCGATTGAAGGAAATAGAGAAGGTCAAAGGCAAAACTTCAATGACCCAAGCGACAAGGTTTATTCATGGCTGTGCTGATTGGCTTACTGATGCTCACTTTACAAAGTTGTTAAAAGCCCTTGGTCCATATGCATTAATTTTGGCATTATTCGGACTTGGCTGGGAAATAAAAATGGCATCAGAAGAGCGAAAGGCTAGAAGCGAAGCGAGAAAAGTTTCAGCTTGGCAATTATTGACAGTAAAAGCAGGAGGAAACAGTGGAAAAACTGAAGCAATGGAATACCTTCATAGTATAGGCAAGAGATTATCTGGAATAGATTTATCAGTTGAAGAGGGGGAGGGGGTCTCACTTTCTGAAGCACAGCTCCCGGGGGTAATGTTAAGAAAATCCAATTTATCCGAAGTCGACTTCGTAAATGCTAATTTGACCGGTGCTGACTTGTCGGGAGCTAACTTAACCGAAGCACATTTGGGGATTGCTAGTTTAATCGGTGCGTTATTGAATGAGACTAACTTAACGGGCGCATACTTGAACGAGACTAACTTAACCAATGCATTCTTGCTTGAAGCTAACTTAACCAATGCATTCTTGTGGGAAACTAACTTAACCGGCGCAGACTTAACCGGTGCAGACCTAACCAATGCATTCTTCCTTGAAGCTAACTTAACCAATGCAAACTTGTCAGGAGCTAATTTAACCGGTGCAGATTTGGTATGTAGTCAATTAACTAAAGCGGAGAATTGGGAAATGGCTTTCCGCGAGGAAAACCTTCGTTGCGGTTCAACCCCGATTAGGGAAATAAGGCTCTGGAGATCCCTCGAAGAACGAATGTCAATTCCCTGAGAGTAAAGAGTTGTAATTTTTCCCTGGAAGCTTGATTGTGGATTGGATAGATTTTCGTCTTAAATACCGCCAATAAAGACAATTATCATCGGCAGAAAAAACACGCTGCCAGATGCGACCAGTATATTGTGAATTGATACCATATCGATTCCTTTGCAAATTAGTGTCCAAAATGTAATTCCATTGCGAATCCTTATAGAGATCTAATTGTCTATATAATGTATGGTGAGTTGTGGCTGATTATGTCCGTTTTGTTCGTTTTTCTTTCTGAAAACCATAATGTAACCCTTTGATCTATATAGCTCATAATGTGTCATATTTGGGGTCAGTATTCATGCAAATTTCATGGTTAACTATATGAATAATATGAATAAAATAGGTGTTCTATTCATCTGTCTGGGCAATATTTGTCGCTCGCCAACAGCCGAGGGTGTGTTCAGAAAATTAGTGCAAGATGCCGGGCTGGATGTAAAAATCAACATTGACTCTGCGGGGACTTCGCAATACCACATAGGCGTTGCACCAGACGCTAGAGCGACTGCATATGCCGCTGAGCGAGGCTATGATTTAGCACAACTCAGGGCCAGACAAGTCAGCAGAAATGATTTTTATAAGTTCGAATATATACTGGCGATGGACGAGCTAAATCTTCTTGATTTACAGCTACTGCAACCCGAAGACAGTAGTGCAATTATCAGCTTAATACTTGATTATAAATCAGATACCATTGGCAGTGAGACCCAAGTGCCTGATCCATATTTTGGTGGAGAGCAAGGCTTTAATCATGTGTTGAATTTATTAGAGGATGCCAGTGAAAATTTATTGTCGCAGTTGCGGGCAAAGCATCAATTAAACAGGTAAACTAGCCGCTTTGACTAATAACTGTGCACTGCCAGCTGCCCATTTTTCAGGATTTACCTTGTTATCCATAGAAACTAACAAAAATATCATTGCTTTAAACACACTCGGCTTTAATGCTATAGCGGAACAGTTTACCGCAATAGCCAATGAAGCAGATTTGTTGAAGGCACTGGCGTATGCACAAAGCCATCAGCTTGATCATCAAGTGCTCTCTGGTGGCAGCAATGTGTTAGTCGATGAACATATCCCAGGATTAACACTGCATATGCAATTGATGGGCAGAACAGTCATTGAGCAATCAGATGAGCATGTAGTATTGCGCATCGGCGCTGGCGAAAATTGGCATGAGCTGGTGCAGTGGAGCGTAGAAAATAATTGGCAGGGCATCGAAACGATGGCTCTGATACCCGGCTTGGTCGGTGCCTCGCCGGTGCAGAACATTGGCGCTTATGGCACCGAACTTAAAGATGTGCTGGTAAAAGTGCGGGCCTGGGATTGCCGGGCTAAAGACTTTGTCGAGTTGGATAATTCACAGTGCCAGTTTTTATATCGGGACAGTGTTTTCAAACGTGCTAAAGGCCGGTTTATCATCACTTCGGTTGATTTTCAGTTGCAAAAAAATGCCGCTATAAAAGTCAAATATCAAGCGCTTAAGGATTATTTAGATAATCAATCACTATCGAAAATTAGCTTGGCTGATGTGTTTCAGGCGATATGTGCAATCAGGTCGGAAAAATTACCTGACCCGGCTAAGGTGGCCAACGCCGGAAGCTTTTTTAAGAACCCGGTGATAAGTCACCGCCAATTTCAACAACTGCAAGGTGACTACCCTCAGATTGTAGGTCATCCAACGGCATGCAGTGAGATTAAAGTTGCGGCGGGTTGGTTGATAGATTATTGCGGCTGGAAAGGCTATCTCGATGCGGGCGTTGGAGTGTACCCTAAACAGGCGCTGGTGCTGATACACACTGGCGAGAGTACTATAGCCCAGTTGCTGCAATTAGCTGAAGATATCAAACAGTCGGTGTATGAAAAATTCAGAGTCCAATTGGAAATTGAACCCCAGCGTTTTCCCTCTTCTAGTTAGTCTTTACCCAGTATAATTCCTTCAGCTCTTTTGTTTGGGGAGCTGTGGTGCTGGCAGCCGCTGAAAACTCTTGCTCCAATGAGCCTCAGTCCCTGCTTGCAGTCCCCTGATATAAAAATTCTCTCAAACAGAGTGTCGATCCGATTTAATTAGAAAATATAATCGGTTTTAATCCTATCTATCCTATCTATCCTATCTATCCTATCTAGTAATAACCATGAAATCAGCTGGTTATGAAGTTTTATCAGTGCTGTAACACAGCGAAAACTGTCTGTTATAAGATTTTAAAAAGCAGATAAGCCTGCTCATGGTTTTTTTATCTTCTTTATCTAACTATTTACAAAATAAATCTAAGCTTTATTTAAATCACCGATCTAAAGGTGATTATGGAGCTTGCGCGCAAAGTCATACCTGCTGCTATTTTCAGAAGCTGGGGGCTAGAAGTTTACAGATATGCCTGGAGCTTCTCGTCCACAGTGGCGAAACACTTGTTTGCATGATAGTTGGCAGCGGTACTCACTGCGAGCTCCAATGAATGAATGAATGACAGATGAGATAAGTTCAATGAATGCGCAGCTTCATTATAATAAAGAGCCACAATTTACCGAGGCAATGTGTTAATTGGCGGTGATTGCCAATCCAATCTGCTTAGATTGAAGGAGTTGTTGGTAGATCAGTGTAACTGCGTCACTTGTGCCAACTCGGGTAATCAGGCGTTGTCGCTGTTGTTAAAAAATCATAACTACTCGCTGATATTGCTGGATGTACAAATGCCGGAGTTGGATGGCTTAGAAATCTGAGGTTGTTGAAGAAGCACCCTAAAACCCGTGACATTCTGGTGATCTGTATTGTCGCCTGACCCAAACCGATCAGAATTGTTTACATTCAGACTATGAAATTGGCGCAGTAGACTTTAGCTGCCATCCTCTCGATCCCTTTATTATTCGCTCTTAAGTAGCCTTCTTTTTAGCGCTGTACAGCGGCAAAAGAAATTTACAGGATGAGATGTTTTCCTGACAGAGCAGGCGCAAAACCAAACAAAATACCCTGGCTAGTAGCGCAGAGGGCATAATCAGTATCGATGAATTCGCTTTCATTGATTATGTGAATCCGGAATCCACTGAGCTCTTAAGGTTACAGCGAAAATATGCTAACCAATCAGCATGTTTTTACGATCATCTCTGCAGATCTTCCCTATTTAGGCAACTGGCAGCACAGTAGCTATCACTCTGCTATTAAAGATAATTCATTGATTCGTGGAACAAATATCCATTTATTTAACAAAGACATTGAATCTGTCAATGTAGATTTATCTTTTGCTGCTTAATCTCAATCCAGTGCTGTTGGCGGGGTGTTTATTTTCCGGGATATCAGGGAGCGCAATAAATCTGAACAGGCACTGCTGTATATGGCGCTCCGTGATGCGCTGACTCAGCTGCCCAAGAACTATGTTCAGGGAGACTGCGACTAATGCTATGTATCAGGCGAAAAGAAATCAACACGACCTCTATTTAATGTGTATAGATTTAGATCACTCTAATTGTATTACTGATGAGTTGGGGCATTGTGCAGGGCATAGCTTACTACGGGATGAAAGTAGCGTCTGACCCATGTAGGGCGGGATGTGGATGTGTCTGCGGTGATCTTTGAAGATGACAATGATGGCACTGAGACCGATAAGGGGGCTGGAAAATTGTTGAGCGTGTTAAAGCGTCCTTTCAAATACAATAATTATGAAATGTATATGCCAGGCAGTATCGTAGTGGTTAAATATCCGGACTATGGCTGTGATGTTGATGAATTAATTCAGGCTGCAGATACGGCTATGTATTTGGCGAAACAATCGGAGCGCAATAATTATCAAGTATTTGATATCGCGGCTCAGCAAAATTTGCAGCAACGTGATGCGCTGCTGTTAACGCTTAAACAGGCTCTGAAAAATAATGAAATAGGCAGCTATTACCAGCCCATAGTAAATCAGCAGGGTGAAAACTTTTCTTTTGAGGTGCTAGTGAGGAGGCAACACCCGCAATTTGGCCTGTTGGAGCCCAGCCGTTTTATGTCCCCGGCAGAAGATAGCGGTTTAATTGCAGAGCTAAGTTATCAAATTATCCTCAAAGGCATTGAGAACTTGTCGAAATGGCAGGAGAAAAATCTGTGCAGTAACTGTCGAGCTCAGTTTTAACATGTCCAATAGGCTGTTTTTTCGCAAGCTAATAGTCGAGGATGTATTAAATTTAAAAAGTTTACAGGGTATAGATCTGAGCAAGATTATTTTTGAAATTAGCGAACCGACGCTGATTAATAATACCGATAATATTATCTGTGTTTTGAGTGAGCTCAAGTCACTGGGTATTAAATTATCCATAGATTGTTATGGAGCCGAATACAGTTCTTTCCGGCTTATATCGAGCCTGGATATTGATTATTTGAAAATTGATAAATCCTTTATACAAGAGCGGCTGGACGATAGCGAAAATGAAAAAAATTATTCACTCAATGATTATTTTTGCCCATCTTATGTCAATTATAGTGGTTGCTGTGGTTATTGAATCACAACAACAATAGGAATACGTTAAGAGTGCAGCTATCGATTACTTGCAAGGATATTTTGTAGCTAAGCCGCGTGATGCTGATGCGATGGAGCAGCAGTTGATCTAGTTACAGCAGTACTGGAAGGTTTAGTTTTAGCGGGCTTTGAGTGGGTTTGAGCGCAGTCAGCTGTCATTGTTTATGGTCTTTAGGACATATGTGCCAAAACATTTTAGCTAATATCTGTCTGTGGTTGATCGGCCCCATCTCTGTGCTAGAAACAGATTCGATGCCATCTCCTGTCAGCCAAAATAGACCATTGCTATCAATGCTTTGAATTCGTTTAACGATTTTTGCGTATTTGGGGTGGTCGACCAGTACTATGTCACCTTGTCGGTAGTGACCGCGCAGGCGTCTGAGTGCCCAGATGTAGTCTCCATCTCTGAGAGTCGGATACATGCTGTTGCCGGTAATTCGACGGATATAGAGCATTATAGATGGGAGTAGCTAGGGTAAAAGTGCTCGCAGTTACCGTGACAACTGCGAGCATTGCTACTTAATGTGTTTAGCCTAACTTAGGGTATACAACATCTAGAGCTGGTGGGTAAGGGCAAGTCGCAGTGAAAGTCTCAACACCTTTAGTTTTCCAGAAGCTTACAGCAAATTCGTTTACTAGCTTAAGTAACTCTTCTCCAGCAGCGCGATCGATAGTCTGTTTGCACTTAGAGCCAGCAAGCATAATGCTGTGAACTAGTTCGTTAGTACCTGGGCAAGCTTCAAACTGTGCCGCTTTGAAGTAATCACCCCAAACAATGCGCACTTCTTCTTTAACTTTGGCAGCATGTGTTTCTTTTTCAGCCACTAGACGCGCTAGCTTGGCGTGGTCTGCAAGAGTCAGCTCTTTGCCGTCTAATTCATTGATCTGGTCGATGAAGCGAATAACAGATAGTGCAGCAACTTGCATGGTGCTCGGATCATAAATGCCGCAGGGAACATCACAGTGTGCGCTGACAGTTTTGATGCCAAAAACAGAATCTATTGCTTTAGTAATTTGATGAATCATTTTTATGCCTCTGAATATTTTGTTTTCACAAAAATCGATGCCGCTAAAGTCGACTGAAATATAAGTACAAAATTAACAGCAATCTCATTATAGATAGGATAAATAAAGTGAGTGGATAATACCTTAGTTTATTCGTAAAGAATAATTTATGCAGAAAAATAGTCGAAAAAAATTAAGGATTAATAGCAGATTAGCACTGTGCAGCTATTAGCTGCTAGCCGTTGTGGGTCTCTGTCTGCAGGTCACAAGCTTCAAGCCAGAGTGCGTTAATTCCTGATTTGTCCTGATCGGATAATTTGTCTTTATTCAATGTTTGCGACAAACTTGTGGCCATGATGCTAAAAAAATCACTGTCGTTATCATCATCAGACATCGCCAGGCTAGTGTGAGCTATTAAGTAGCTGCAATAAAAGCGCCGGTCATCGTTCTCGCAGTCTTCCTCGTTTAATAACCATTGTAATAAGTTTTCGGCGCGCTCTGTATGCATGGCAAGAATTCCAGATAGATAGATAAGTAACAGACAGTATTCTCATCCCTAGCTGCCAAGGGCTTGCAGGGCGGCTAAGGGCTTGAGGAATGTAAATTATGAGAGTTTTTTAAGGACAATAGAATAGGATTTACCATCGGCTTCAGTCTGTTGTAACTGAGAGATAATAAAATTGTGTTTTGTTGAGAACCAAATATAAGTTACACGCTTGGCGTCTGCACCCCGGTCAAGCTTTAACTTGATGCTGTCTAATTTCCCCATTGGCGTGTCAATCACTTCACGGCCAACCTGAACAAATTTAATATTGCTGACTGCGCCTCTTTTGGCAATAGGGTAGCTAAAATTACCGCGTACACCACGTTGTAAGTCCAGCTGTAGTTGTAACTGATAGCTAATACTGTCCTGAGTGCCAGAAAGTAATGCAAAGGACTGATTGTCGCGATTTACTGCAGTTTCTTTGGACCAGTCGAAGCTGATATCGCGTTTTTTCTTTTTGCCTAATACTTTGCGTAAGTAGTGATATTTAAGTGGCTGTATTTTGTTGTCGTCAATGGTGAAATTACTGCTCTCTTCTATTGAGGCAAGCATGGAGCTGATATTGTCTTGAAACAACCACTGCCCATCACTTACTTTAGATAAGCTGCGCTTTAATGTGCCGCTAAAACTCAGGCCCGATTTTATGTTGGCAGTGTAGGTCGCCTGGTAAGCTTCTAGGGCGTAACTTGGTAAGCTAATGCATGCTAACAGTGCCGAGTAAGATATGCGTTTTAGCATGCTTTTCGAAAGTAAAAATTGTAAAGACATAAAACCTGACCTTGGTAGTTGAATTCAAGCTAGCCTTAGCCCAATTAAAATGTTGTATTTTAAATACAAAAAAAGGACAGACTAACTGCTATTGGTTGCTCAATCCAGAGCATCAAACGGTAGTTTGAAACCATTGGCGGGAAGAAGTTCATCATTTAAATATAATTTGTTGTCAATGCAGCGCAATCTATCTGCGCAGAACCAGGCGATGACCTTGGGGTAGGCTATGTGTTCTCTCAAATGTACTTTATGCTGAAGCTGCTGTTCGCGATCAGTCGCTGTGACAGGCACTATTGCCTGCAGTGCCACGGGTCCATCATCGAGTTGTGCAGTGACAAAGTGAACCGAGCAGCCATGTTCAGTATCACCGGCCTCAAGCGCCCGTTGATGGGTATGCAAACCCTTGTGTTTTGGTAGCAGTGAGGGGTGGATATTGAGCATGCGACCAGAAAAGTGGCGGACAAATTCGTCACTCAAAATACGCATGAAGCCCGCTAGCACTACTAAGTCAACGTTTTTTTGTTCAAGCTGTTCAAGCATCGCCAGATCAAAATCCAAGCGACTGTTATAGTCAGTATGTTGCAGTACCAATGTTTCAATGTCGGCGTTTTGCGCACGGGTTATACCGTACGCATCCGCCTTATTGCTTATTACTAGTACTATTTCAGCGTTGATTATGCCTGCATCTACGGCGTTAATTACAGCTTGTAAATTAGTGCCGCTGCCGGAAATTAGTACCGCAATACGCTTTTTCATTATTAGCCAACTATCTCAACTTGCTCTTCGTTTTCAGCAGCCGTTGCAATGGTTCCGATCACCCAGGCGTTTTCGCCATTGTCGGCTAAGCTTTGCAGGGCTTGCTGCTGCTGCTCAACTGGGACGCAGATAACCAGACCAACACCGCAGTTAAAGGTGCGGTACATTTCTACGGGATCCACGTTACCTTGTTCTTGTAACCACTGGAATACAGCGGGAAGCTTCCAGGAACTCCTGTCGATGACCGCTTTGCTATTTTGCGGCAGTACTCTTGGAATATTTTCCAGCAAGCCGCCACCAGTGATATGCGATAGTGCGTTTACCTGCACATCTTTGATTAGTTGCAGAACTGACTTCACATAGATTCGAGTCGGCTCCATCAGTGCATCTTTGAGTGGGCGCCCATCGAGATCCTGGTCTAAGTCGGCGTTGTTAAGCTCTATGATTTTACGGATTAACGAGTAACCGTTAGAGTGAGGGCCAGAGGAGGCGACACCTAATAGTACATCACCGGTCTTCACCTTAGAGCCGTCGATAATTTCAGATTTTTCAACCACGCCAGTGCAGAATCCTGCTAAGTCATAATCTTCGCCATGGTACATACCCGGCATTTCAGCCGTTTCACCGCCCACTAAGGCACAACCCGATAATTCGCACCCTTTGCCTATACCGGAAACAACCGCGGTGGCTGTGTCTACATTTAACTTGCCAGTGGCGTAATAATCTAAAAAGTACAAGGGTTCGGCACCCGCAACAATCAGATCGTTGACACACATGGCGACTAAGTCGATGCCAATAGTGTCATGTCTGTTCAGATCCATGGCCAGGCGTAATTTGGTACCAACACCGTCAGTACCCGACACTAAAACTGGCTGTTTATAGCCCGCTGGTATTTCACATAAACCGCCAAATCCTCCTAACCCACCCATGACTTCAGGGCGTTTAGTTTTTTTGGCAATGTGCTTAATACGTTCTACTAATGCATTACCTGCATCAATATCGACACCTGCATCTTTATAGCTAAGGGAAGTTGGATTTGAATCATTAGACATAGCAAGAGACCTTTAAAGTCAAAAATAGGGCAGTGAATTATTCGCGGCGAATTCTAACATGCTCCCCGACAAACAGCTATTCTGAAATAACAATAGATTGCAATAAAGTAGCGGCATTGTCGGGTTAAAATGTTTGACCTTAAGGTAAAGGGGCACTGATGTTATATGCCGATTACAGCACAACAATCTAAGCTAAATGCAGCATCACTTTGCATCGTTTCTCTGTCGGGGGGAGCCCGACCCCCTAACTGTTGACGCAGGAGTGTTCGCATCCGCATATTGCAGGGCTAACATTTTGATTATTGAGACTTTCAGCGGTTGCTTTGGTAAACTCACGGGCAATTATTAAGCAATATCGGAGCACGGCAGATAATGGAACTTTCACAGCGTTGGTTTTTATTAATAGTCACTTTAGTGATCAGCTTATTGCTGTATCTGCTGGCACCGATCCTCTCGCCATTTTTAATTGCGGCGCTGCTGGCATACTTAGCTGATCCCCTTGCAGATAGGCTTGAAGAGATGAAGCTCAATAGAACCAATGCTGTATTGGTAGTGTTCAGTTTTATGCTGATTTTCTTTTTTTCTATGCTGTTGGTCCTGCTCCCGAAAATCACTCATCAGTTAGCGGTAGTGATTAGACAAATACCTCTGGCGCTAAATCTATTAGAGCAACAAGTGCTGCCTTTTTTGCAGCAGCATTTAGGCTTAGATATTGGCAGTTTTGACTTCGCTTTCATCAAGAGTCTTATTCGTGATAATTTCAAGCAAACCAGTGGCTTAGTCAACGATGTGCTAGGCAGTATTGCCAGCTCCGGTCTGGCGATAGCGGCTTGGTTGGCCAATTTAGTGTTAATCCCGGTTGTGTTTTTTTATCTGTTACGTGACTGGGATATTATGATCGGAAAAATTAAGCAGTTACTGCCCAGGGATGTTGAGGGGAATATCAATAATTTAGCCCGCGAATGTGATGAAGTGTTAGGGGCCTTTATCAAAGGTCAGCTAATGGTGATGGTGGCGCTAGGTGTTGTCTACAGCATCGGCTTGTGGATGGTGGGTCTGGATTTAGCCCTGATTCTTGGCATGTTGGCGGGTGTGGCCAGTATTGTTCCCTATATGGGCTTTGTCGTAGGTATAGTCGCTGCCATCATTGCCGCTATGGTGCAGTTTTCTGATCCCAGTATCCTGATTTGGGTAACTTTGGTGTTTTTGGTGGGGCAGGCGCTAGAGGGGATGGTACTTACTCCGCTGTTAGTCGGTGACAAAATAGGCTTGCATCCGGTGGCGGTTATTTTTGCAATTATGGCGGGAGGGCAGTTGTTTGGCTTTATCGGCATCTTAATCGCGTTGCCTGTGGCCGCCGTTATTATGGTTTTTTTAAGACATTTTCACTCCGACTACAAGCAGAGTGCCCTGTATGACAAGGATCCCAGTGTCGTTGAGCAAAGTGACATAGATATTGATACCGCTGTCAGCAATAACAGTAGCAGTGTGCAAAATACTGACCCCGAACTATAGAGCAGCTATGAAAACTACAGCACTTAGCAGTGAATGTCGCCAGGCATATTTTTATGCTAGAGGGCTACGATGATTGTTGTAAATAAGTGATGCAGATGGGATTGTGCTGTAATTTATTGGCGGGGTATAGTTAATTGGCAGCGCTGTAAATAGCTGAGGTGTAGCGAATAGATAAGCAGCTGCGGCTGTTAGCGCAGCTGCTGTTGAGCCACTAGTGATTAAATAAGTTCAGAGTATGCTCTCGTCTACCGGCGACCAGATTGAGTAACAGTGCTAGGCTGCCGAGCGCAAAAATAAAGATTGAACAGTAAACCAACGCTTCTGCCATGGTGATGTTAAACCACAGATTGGGCGTGTAACCACAAGCCTCCCAGGGCTCAAAAACGCTAGGTAACCACTTGTCTAATGGCATCCAGTTAGGGAAGTCAGCCGAGAAGCCACAGGCGCTCTCGACTAAATTTCGTTCTATGCGCAGTAGATAATCTGCTTTGTCATAGAAAAAAGCTCCGGTAGCCGCCAGCAAAATATTGAAAATATTTGCCATTGTTCTATTGTTGGCAAACAGCATCGCCAACATAGCTATCAGCATGATAGCCCCGACAATAGCGCGTATTTCAACACAGAGGACGCAGGGGCCATAACCTAATTGATACTGGAAATACAAGGCGATAACTTCGAGACTCAGAGCAAACAAAAATATTAAAAACCAATAGCCGGTAGAGCGACAGAGGTTGGCGGCTAGCTTAAACATGGATATTCCTCAAGATGGTAAATTGCGTATTATTATTGTTGGGTTTCTCTGGAATGTGTTAAGAATTCAATTATTCAACAACAACTGCCGACAATCTGTCTATCTTAATAACGAGTCCATTCAACTAATTTTCCAGAAAGTTTTGCCGCTTCCTGTGAACGAAAATTAGTCCAAAGATTCCATATATTTACCAAACGTTTATGTAAGTTCTGGCGAAGATAGTAGAGCTTTTTATTTCATTTGTCCATAGCCGTAATAAGGAGTATGGTAGCGGCAAAACTGCAGTAAAAAATAAGCCGATCTAATCGTCTGTTGCCGGGTAACTCTACCCTGGTAATAGAGTTCTTATTGTTTTTATCTAAGGAATATACGGATAAACCCAAAGGGTTTACTGAGCCGGTAACGTTGTTATCGCCATCAGCGGTTCTGTAAACAGTACCACCACTAAGTATCTGCTCTGTGACTCGGCTCGATGATACATAGGCGCAGTACTGTGATGCGTATGTTCCCCAGTTTCTATTTGCACCTTATAAGTTATAACAAAAGCTGTCGATGCACATTTGCAACTCTGGATCGAGTTGCTTCGCTTTTGTCGTCCCTGTGGTTTATCCCAAGGACTATTTTGGAGTTATTTTTTAATGAAACAAAACAATACACTAAAGCAATATATCACCGAGTTAAGCAAGACATTTTCCCTGGCCTGGCCACTGGTAATCGCCCAGCTTGCAGTCATTGCCATTAATACCACTGATGTAGTGATGATGGGCTGGTTAGGTCCCGAGTATCTGGCAGCGGGTACTTTGTCTACAGCCATAGTGCACCCCTTTCTGTTAGCCGGATTAGGCCTGCTTAGTGTGATCACTCCGCTAGTCGCACAAAATTTATCGACCAAAAATCATACTGAAATCAGGCGCACCACTCGGCAGGGCCTGTGGCTGGCTGCTCTGATGAGCTTAATCTTTGTGCCGCTACTGCTGCAGATAGAAAACATCATCTTAATGTTGGGATTGGGCGCATCGGTCGCCAAGCTGGCTTCGACTTATATGGATACTGCCGTCTGGTATTTGATTCCGGTGTTTTTATTTTTTGTATTGCGCAATTTGGTCTCGGCGCACAGTGATACTAAGGTGATTCTACAAATTACCTTGGTTGCTATTGGTTTAAATGCGCTGGGGAATTATGCGCTGATGTTTGGCCACTTTGGTTTTGAGCGCATGGAGCTACGCGGTGCTGGTATCAGTACTACATTAGTTAACACAATGATGTTTCTGGCACTGTTGGGCTATGTGTTAAAACACCCGCGCTATAAGAAGTACTCCATACTGGTGAGGATCTACAAGCCGGACTGGAGCATTTTTCGCAAAATATTAAAATTGGGCGGGCCAGTGGGCTTGATGATTGCCTCGGAAAGTGGGTTGTTTTCGGCGGCCGCAATCTTGATGGGGTGGCTGGGAACGGCAGAATTAGCCGGGCATGCAATAGCGCTGCAAATCACCGCAATCGCATTTATGATCCCGCTGGGTTTGTCAAACGCCACCACAATCAGAGTAGGTTATGCTTACGGTTTAGCCGATAGCAGTGCAGTGAATGTCGCGGGCTGGGTTTCAATCGGCCTGGGCATTGGCTGTATGATAGTAACCTTAATTATCTTCTACCTGTTTCCAGAGTGGTTGATCCATCTGTTTTTAGACCCAGAAATTGCCGCCAATGCAACGGCCATTGGTTATGCTGTCAGCTATTTGTTGGTGGTTACTTTATTCCAAATAGCGGATGGTGGGCAAGTGGTCGCTGCAGCGGCCCTTCGTGGTATCAACGATACTAAAGTACCTATGTATGTGGCAATTGTTGGCTATTGGATAGTGGGTATGCCGATTGCCTATATTCTAGGCTTTACCTTTGAGTTGCGCGGTGTAGGGGTGTGGTTAGGACTGGCTGCCGGGCTGATCTTTGTCGCTGTTGTGCTGATATATCGTTTTTGGCTTCTGGATGCAAAACTTAAATTTTCTCACCAGGGTTTGAGTAGCTGAATAATGAGCTTAGTTGATAAAAAATTTACTGTTGAGAAGCGCTGGCTGGCAATAGGTCAGTTGCGCTGCTGCTTCTATATATACGAAAGTAACAGTGTTGCAAATAACCGCCGTATGCTGATGCTGCACGGAGCAGGTGTTGCCGGTCAAAATACCTGGTCGAATATAGTATCGATGCTGGAGGGCTGGCAGACTATTGTAGTGCCGGATTTGCGTGGCATGGGGGAGACTGTGGAAAAGTCAGGCTGTGAATCGGCATTTGGGATTCAGCAACTGGTTGATGACTTACAGTGTTTATGCAGCGAACTGAATTGGGTCGAATTTGATTTAGCTGGTTACTCATTAGGGGGGTTAGTGTCTTTGTTATATAAACAGCAATACCCGCAGCAAGTAGCGCAGCAATTTGTCTTGGAGCCCGGTTTACTGGACAGACAATTGTGGCAAGATTCACAGGCGTTGCGTACTCTATATGCTGACGTCGTCGAGCAGTTGCGCTCCAGAGATGCGAGAGCGGGTGTTAAATATTTTTTGGATACAATCTCACCTAATCGTAAAAGCATCGCCAGTGTAGAGGAATTGGCTATACAAAGGTTGATGCAACGACATTTGGGCTTCGCCAATGCGCTTGAGTGTGTCAATTTGGCGGCGAAGAACATTGATCGTCAGCAATTAGTGGCAGCGCAAGGAAAAATGGTTAGCATCATTGGTGCATTAAGTGTTCCCTCAATGCACGCCTATCACCAGCAATTGGCAGCTCAGCAGCAGGACTGGCAATATTACAGTATTGCGGGTACTGACCATTCGCTGCCCTATCAAAAACCCAGGCAAATAGCGCGCATTTTTAACGCTGTTGCCGCCGCGCAATTTAGCTAGTTTCTCCAGCAATTATCCTCTTTTGTCTACAAAGCATAAATTTCATAGTAAGTTTCAAGCTTAAAATCAGTCGATACTGGTCAGATATCGATATTTTTTATTGGGGTTTTAGTAGGCGCTTGTGGGTTGAAACCCCCGGGTTGTTAACAGAATCTAAGTATAACCCTTAATTTTAGTCTTTT
Source organism: Oceanospirillaceae bacterium (assembly GCA_013215505.1). Lineage (GTDB taxonomy): Bacteria > Pseudomonadota > Gammaproteobacteria > Pseudomonadales > Balneatricaceae > Rs1. The sequence goes on along the minus strand of JABSQZ010000004.1, from coordinate 101,010 downwards.
GTCGTTTGTTTCGTAGTGTGTTTAGGGAAGTTGTCGACAATATTAGTAAGTTTAGTTGACCGACCAACCAAAGCGGAGTATCTTTGTGCCCTGAAAAGATTGTCGACAATCTTGGGTGGCGTAAATACATTAGGTGAATTGTGGTTAAACAGGTAATAGCTGAAAATCGAAAGCAGAATCTGCCAGCAGATGCGAAAAACAGTCGCTTTGACAGTGATAAAACGTTAGCCGCTAATGTGATGGATCTGTTAGTTACTGCCATTGTTAAAGGTGAAATCCCCCCTGGAACTAAGATCAGTGAGCCGGAACTGGCGCGCACTTATGGCATCAGCCGCGGACCACTGCGCGAAGCGATTCGACGCTTAGAAGGGTTGCGTCTGGTAGAGTTGAAACCGCATGTTGGAGCCCGGGTGGTTCAATTGAGTGTTAAAGAGCTGATTGAAATTTACCGGGTGCGCGAAGCTCTTGAGGGTATGGCCTCTCGATTAGCTGCAGAGCACATGAGCCAGGAAGAAATTGATGATCTGCGCAATTTATTAGACCGCCACGAAGAGTCAATTCAGCAAGAAGACGGTCTCTCATATTTTCAAAAAGAGGGCGATCTGGATTTTCACTACCGAATTGTTAAAGGCAGTAAAAATGAAAAGATGCTGGAATTGTTGGGCAGTGACCTCTACCACTTAGTGCGCATGTACCGATACCAATTCAGTGTCTCCAGCTCCAGGCCAAAAAGAGCCTTAAAAGAACACCGGCAGATAGTCGATGCGATTGAATCTCGCGATCCTGAGTTGGCCGAAATTTTAATGCGGCGGCACATCAGTGCTGCAAGAATGAACATAGAGCAGAAACTAGTTTAAAAATCATTTATTAATTATTGGTAGGCAAGTTCGAAAGACTTTCGTGTGTTTGCAAATAATTACTCCAACCCTATTAGAACCACAATATTAGAGGAAGATTCCCATGGCTTCATTGACTGCAGGCGCACGCTTTCGCCAGGCGCTGGCTGAAAATACCCCGTTACAAATAGTAGGCACTGTCAACGCTTATCACGCAATGATGGCACAGCGGGTAGGGCATCAAGCGGTGTATCTATCAGGTGGTGGTGTTGCCAACGCCTCTTATGGCCTGCCAGATTTAGGCATGACTTCGATGAATGATGTGCTGGAAGATGTGCGCCGTATCAGCAGTGCGGTAGAAACACCACTGCTGGTAGATATAGACACAGGCTGGGGCGGGGCCTTTAACATTGGTCGCGCAGTCAAAGAAATGCAAAAAGCGGGCGCTGCTGCTGTGCACTTGGAAGATCAAATAGCGCAAAAGCGCTGTGGCCATCGTCCCAATAAAGAAATAGTTTCCAGCCAAGAGATGGTCGATCGCGTTAAAGCGGCAGTAGATGCCAAGACGGATGACGATTTTTTCATCATCGCCCGTACCGATGCCTTTCAAATGGAGGGGTTAAACGCCGCGGTCGATCGCGCCCAGGCTTGTCTGGAAGCGGGAGCAGACGGTATCTTCGCCGAAGCTGTACACACCCTTGAAGATTATGCGGCTTTTTCCAAAGGTATTAATGGCGGCCACCTGTTGGCCAATATCACTGAATTTGGCGCCACGCCACTGTTCAATAAATCAGAGTTGGCAGAAAACGGTGCCACTATGGTGCTATACCCACTGTCGGCATTTCGTGCCGCTAACAAAGCGGCGCTTAACGTCTATGAAACTTTGTTAAATGACGGCGATCAAAAAGCAGTGATTGATACTATGCAGACCCGGATGGAACTGTATGACTTCCTTAACTATCACGATTTTGAACAAAAATTAGATGCACTCTTTGCCCAGGGCAAAAATAAGTAGTAGCGGCAATGATCAAGGCGTCAGCTGAGGATTGCGTTGACGGCAAAGAAAATAACAGGAGATAAGAGATGGCTGAAGTAAAAAAATTATCGGGTGCGGGCCTGCGCGGACAATCCGCAGGTGAAACTGCGCTCTGTACTGTTGGTAAAACCGGTGCAGGTTTAACCTATCGCGGTTACGACATGGCAGAGTTGGCAGATAAAGCTCAGTTCGAAGAAGTGGCCTATTTACTGGTTAACGGCAAACTGCCGAATGCCGCTGAACTAAAAGCCTACATCAGTAGATTAAAGTCTATGCGTGAGCTGCCTGAAGCATTGAAAACAGTCCTGGAAAATATTCCCCAAGATGCTCACCCTATGGATGTGATGCGTACCGGCTGCTCTATGCTGGGTAATTTAGAGACTGAACAAGATTTCAGCCAGCAGAGCGATCATATCGAGCGCATGCTGGCAGTGTTTCCCTCTATTATCTGCTACTGGTACCGCTTCACCCATGACGGTGTGCGTATTGATACCCGTGCCAGTGATGTGGATTCGATCGGCGGACATTTCCTGACATTGTTACACGATAGAAAGCCCAGCGCCCTGCATGAGCAAGTAATGAATGCATCGCTTATTTTATACGCCGAGCACGAGTTCAACGCGTCTACCTTTACCGCCAGAGTTTGTGCTTCAACCTTATCTGACATTCACTCCTGCGTCACAGCAGCGATCGGCTCACTGCGAGGCCCACTGCACGGTGGTGCTAACGAAGCGGCGATGGAATTGATCCAGAGCATGACTGACGCCGAACAAGCTGAACAGCAAATAATGCAGATGCTGGCGCGAAAAGATAAAATCATGGGCTTTGGCCACGCGGTGTACAGCACCAGTGATCCGCGTAACGCAATCATCAAGAAGTGGTCGAAGAGACTCTCTGAAGAACTCGGTGAAGACAAACTTTACAGTATCTCAGAGCGGGTTGAGTCGGTGATGTGGCGCGAGAAGAAGTTATTCTGCAATGCAGATTTTTTCCACGCATCGGCTTACAATTTCATGGGTATCCCGACTAAATTGTTTACCCCGATATTTGTTTGTTCGAGAGTCTCAGGCTGGACAGCGCATGTGATGGAGCAGCGAGCTAATAACCGAATTATTCGTCCATCTGCCGATTACACTGGCCCCGAATCAGCTCAATGGGTGTCTATTGAAGATCGAAAATAAACCAGTAACCCCTGCGAGCAAGCTAGAGTTACAGGTAATTTAATCGCCACATAAAGAAGACGTAGAGGACAGCTATGACAATTAGCTGCCTACTGCGTCTCGTCTGCATAAACTATTGGATGACAGAATGAATATTTTGAACCGTAAGCCCTTAGCGGGCACGGAGCTGGACTACTACGACACTCGTGCTGCCGTTGAGGCCATCGCGCCCGGCACCTATAAAAAACTTCCCTACACCTCACGTGTCTTAGCCGAAAACTTAGTCAGGCGCTGTGACCCGCAAATGCTCACCGCTTCTCTTCAGCAAATTATTGAAAGTAAAAGTGATTTAGATTTTCCCTGGTACCCGGCCAGAGTTGTCTGCCACGATATTTTAGGACAGACAGCACTGGTAGATCTAGCGGGTTTGCGTGATGCAATTGCCGAAAAGGGTGGAGATCCGTCAAAAGTTAACCCAGTAGTTCCCACCCAATTAGTTGTAGATCACTCTCTTGCTGTAGAGCACGGTGGCTTTGATAAAGATGCTTTTACTAAGAACCGCGCCATAGAAGACAGACGCAACGATGACAGATTCCACTTCATCAACTGGACCAAAGAAGCGTTCGATAATGTCGATGTTATCCCCCCGGGCAACGGCATCTTGCACCAAATTAATTTAGAGCGTATGTCTCCGGTGATTCAGGCGCGCGATGGTGTGGCGTTCCCGGATACTTTGGTCGGAACAGACAGCCATACACCTATGGTCGATGCCCTGGGTGTTATTGCCATAGGTGTTGGTGGTCTTGAAGCAGAGAGTGTTATGCTGGGTCGCGCCTCTTATATGCGCCTTCCAGATATAATCGGCGTTGAGTTAACCGGTGCTCCACAACCGGGTATTACCGCCACTGACATTGTCTTAACCCTCACCAAATTTTTGCGCGATCAAAAAGTTGTCTCCTCCTACCTGGAGTTTTTCGGCGCAGGTGCTGCTAAGCTAACGTTGGGCGACCGTGCCACTATTTCTAATATGACCCCGGAGTTTGGTGCCTCTGCGGCGATGTTCTACATCGACGAAAAGACTATCGACTATTTAAAGTTGACCGGTCGTGAAGACCAGCAAGTTAAATTGGTGGAGACTTACGCTAAGGCCACAGGATTGTGGGCGGATACATTGACCGAAGTAGAGTATCCGCGGGTCCTGACTTTTGATCTGTCTGCTGTCGTACGTAATATTGCCGGACCCTCTAACCCACACAATCTAGTCCCCACCTCTGACCTCGCGGCCCGCGGGATCAGCGGAAAAGTAGAAGATGAAGCGGGTAAGATGCCCGACGGCGCGGTGATCATCGCTGCCATCACTAGCTGTACTAATACCAGTAACCCGAGAAATATGATCGCCGCGGGATTGTTGGCACGTAATGCCAATGCTCTCGGACTGACGCGTAAGCCCTGGGTGAAAACATCACTGGCCCCGGGTTCGAAAGCAGTGCAGTTGTATTTGCAGGATGCTAATTTACTCACGGAACTTGAACAATTAGGCTTTGGCATAGTGGGGTTTGCCTGTACTTCTTGCAATGGCATGAGCGGCGCATTAGACCCGCAGATTAAGCAGGAAATCCTCGACAGAGATCTCTACGCCACGGCCGTGCTATCGGGTAACCGTAACTTTGATGGGCGTATCCACCCCCATGCCAGCGAGGCCTTTTTAGCATCACCACCTTTAGTGGTAGCCTACGCTATTGCCGGTACTATTAGATTCGATATTGAAAAAGATGTATTGGGAGTGGATGCCAGTGGCAATAATATCACCCTCAAAGACCTGTGGCCGAAGGATGAAGAGATAGATGCAATCTTCGCAGCCAGCGTTAAACCTGAGCAGTTCCGCAAGGTTTACATTCCCATGTTTGAAATTAAAGAGCAAGCTACTGCCAAAGTTGATCCGCAGTATGACTGGCGTAGCCAGAGTACCTACATTCGCCGCCCTCCCTATTGGGAAGGGGCACTGGCGGGAGAGCGCAGCATGCAGGGGATGCGTCCTTTAGCAGTACTGGGAGACAACATTACCACTGACCACCTGTCACCTTCCAATGCCATTATGCTGGACAGTGCCGCAGGCGCTTATCTGGATAAAATGGGTCTGCCTGAGGTCGATTTTAACTCTTATGCTACCCATCGCGGTGATCATTTGACCGCGCAGCGTGCCACTTTTGCCAACCCTAAACTGTTTAACGAGATGGTGATGGAAGATGGAAAAGTTGTCCAGGGCTCACTGACGCGTATTGAGCCTGAAGGCAAAGTCAGCCGGATGTGGGAGGCAATCGAAATCTACATGTCTCGCAAGCAGCCGTTAATTATTATTGCCGGTGCCGACTACGGCCAGGGCTCCTCAAGGGATTGGGCGGCGAAAGGGGTACGTCTTGCCGGGGTAGAAGTCATCGTCGCTGAAGGGTTTGAGCGTATTCACCGCACTAACTTAGTCGGTATGGGGGTGTTACCGCTTGAGTTTAAGGCAGAAGTTAACCGTAAAACGCTAGCGATTGACGGAACTGAAACCTATGATGTGACCGGGGAGCGCACTCCGGGTGCTACTTTAACGTTAATCATCAGGCGCAAAACTGGCGAAGTTGTGGAAGTTCCCGTCACTTGTCGCTTAGATACCGCAGAGGAAGTTTCTATATACGAGGCCGGCGGTGTGTTACAGCGCTTCGCCCAAGATTTTTTAGAGTCTAAAGATACTGACGCGGCTTAACTGAAAAGTTGTGAAGTTACAAATAACATCATCGGCTTAAGGTCGGTGATGTTTATCTACGATATGTAGTTAATAAGTAGAGGCTGTCACTTAGGTTTCTAGGATTTAACTGCTGCGCATTTATGCGCAGTTTAGCTTATAAATAGGATAATGTTTCATGTCCCATGTAGCACAAATAAAAATACCAGCCACTTATATACGCGGTGGCACCAGTAAAGGTGTATTTTTCTCATTACAAGATTTACCGAAAAGGGCACAAGTTGCAGGAGCTGCCCGCGATGCAATGTTGCTGCGGGTAATCGGCAGTCCGGACCCTTACGGTAAACAAACTGACGGCATGGGCGGTGCGACTTCCAGTACCAGTAAAACAGTGATAGTCGCTAAAAGTACGGTGGCTGATCACGATGTGGACTATTTGTTTGGTCAAGTCGCCATCGATAGAGCATTTGTCGATTGGAGTGGCAACTGCGGTAATTTGTCGGCGGCTGTCGGTGCCTTTGCTATCAGCAGTGGCTTAGTAGATGCACAGTGCATACCAGAAAATGGCATTGCCACAGTGCGTATCTGGCAGAAAAATATCAGTAAAACTATTATTGCGCATGTGCCTATCAGCAATGGCGAAGTGCAGGAAACCGGAGATTTCCAACTCGATGGTGTGACTTTTGCGGCGGCAAAAATACAAGTTGAATTTTTGGACCCAGCGGGTGGCGATGGGGCAATGTTCCCAACCGGTAATATTGTTGATGATCTGGTAGTACCAGGAGTGGGTACATTATCGGCAACTATGATAAACGCAGGGATACCGACTATTTTTGTTAACGCAGCAGAGTTAGGTTATAGCGGTACTGAATTGCAAGATGACATCAATACTGATGAGAAGGCGCTGGCCATGTTCGAGGCTATCCGCAGCCACGGTGCAGTGCAGATGGGGCTTATTGGCCACATTGACGAAGCGGCAGCCCGCCAACATACACCGAAAGTCGCGATAGTAGCTACAAGTGCTGATTACCTGTCATCCAGTGGCAAGAGCATTGCAGCAGCGGATATAGATTTGTCGGTGCGCGCGTTGTCTATGGGTAAACTGCATCATGCCATGATGGGTACAGCCGCTGTGGCTATTGGTACTGCTGCTGCAATACCAGGGACATTAGTCAACCTTGCTGCCGGTGGCGGAGAGCGCGATGAAGTTAACTTTGGTCATCCATCAGGTACTTTACTGGTGGGTGCTAAGGCGAGCTTAGTGGCGGGGCAGTGGACTGCTGACAAGGCAGTGATGAGTCGCAGCGCCAGAGTGTTGATGGAAGGGTGGGTGAGAATTCCAGGAGACAGCTTTTAATTCATTCAGCTAAATAGCTTTAAAATCTAAAACAGAGCAAAAATACTTAGAGCATATTTTTGTAGCCAGCAGCAAAGTACTGTTAGCCAACGCATTAATGGCAGAACCTGGTTGGGAGGGTGGGATCATAGAATCCTCACTCTCCCTGGCTGTGTCACCGCTGACTTTTGTCTCGGCGGTTCACGCAGCGTTGAAATTTACAAGTCCCGCAAAGGTAATAAGCACTTTTGCCACTTTAATTTAACCTGGAGATTTTGCCCAATGAGTGTAAATGTAGACCTGAACAATCGTCCTGATTACGATACTGTCATTCAAGACATCGCCGATTACGTGATCCACTTTAAAATCGAATCCGCCGAGGCGCTAGATACGGCCCGCAACTGCCTGATGGATACTTTGGGCTGTGGTCTGTTAGCGCTGCGCTTCCCCGAGTGTACTAAACATTTGGGTCCTATCGTTGAGGGAACGCAAGTGCCCAATGGTGCTCGGGTCCCAGGTACCTCGTACCGGTTAGATCCTGTGAAAGCAGCCTGGGATATAGGTTGTATCATTCGCTGGTTAGATTACAACGATACTTGGTTAGCCGCTGAATGGGGGCATCCGTCGGACAATTTAGGCGGTATTTTGGCGGTCGCCGATCACTTATCGCAGTTGCGAATATCCCAGGGAAAATCCCCGCTACTAATGCGCGAAGTGTTAGAGGCAATGATTTTAGCGCATGAAATTCAAGGTGTGATAGCACTGGAAAACTCGTTTAACCGGGTGGGTTTATGCCATGTATTGTTGGTCAGGGTTGCATCTGTCGCGGTAGTGACAAAAATGCTCGGCGGGGATCGCGAGCAGATTATGGCGGCTATCTCTCAGGCATGGGTCGATGGCTGTGCGCTGCGTACATACCGCCATGCACCGAATGCCGGATCGCGAAAATCCTGGGCGGCAGGTGATGCAACTTCCAGAGCGGTGCGTTTAGCGGACATGTCCATGCGCGGTGAAATGGGGATCCCCGGGGTACTGACTGCCAAGCAATGGGGCTTTTACGCTGTCTCTTTCAACAAGAACGTCGCGGACCAGCAGCTAAAAACTGCGGATAAGCAAACCTTTAGTTTTTCACAGAGTTACGGCACATATGTGATGGAAAATGTGTTGTTTAAAATCTCTTTCCCCGCTGAGTTCCACGCACAAACCGCGTGTGAAGCGGCGGTTAAGTTGCATCCTCTGGTTGTAGATCGACTCTCTGAAATAGCTAAAATAGTGATCCGCACGCACGATTCGGCGGTGCGGATTATTTCCAAACAGGGGCCATTGGCCAATCCCGCAGATCGCGATCACTGCATTCAATATATGACGGCAGTACCACTGATTTTTGGTGGCTTAATAGCGGAGCACTATGAAGACGATTTTCACCGTGACAATCCTCTGATTGATGAATTGCGAGAAAAAATGCAGATCGAAGAAGTGCCACAGTACTGTGAGGATTACTACGATCCAAATAAGCGCTCTATCGCCAATGCGATTCAGATTTACTTCATCGATGGCACAGCGACAGAAGAAGTGGTGGTGGAATATCCGATTGGCCATCGTAGACGCCGAGCGCAGGGGATACCTCTGCTGGAGAAAAAATTTCAGGCTAATTTAGCCACCCGATTTCCCGCTGACCGCAGTCAAACTATCTACCAATTGTGTACCGATCAGACAAAGCTGGAAAAGACTGCTGTGAATGAGTTTATGGACTTATTTGTGATCTGATTCAAGGGTGCTGAAAGCGGTCTTCAGATCGCTTTTTATCCCTATGTTGTGTTCACCAGAGAGGAACTTTTATTGCAGTTGTTGTCTACTTTTGTGCTGTTAATAAACTCAAAGGATTAAACTTACTGTGATTATGCTGCGTTACTTTACTTTTATTCTCTTGGCTGCAATCACCTTTTCAGCCGCGGCTGTTGAGAGTGCGTTTACAAATATTTCTGCGCTGGATGCGCAACAAATAATTGCAACCCGGGCTAATAGTGAAAATTTTTACCTGCTGGATGTGCGAACCGATCAAGAGTTTAGTGAAGTCCATATAAAGGGGGCTCACAAGCTTGATTTTTACGCTGCAAATTTCGCCGTTGATGTGGCAGCTTTAGACAGGGATAAAACCTACCTGCTGTACTGTCGAACTGGCGTGAGAAGTACCCGTACTTTTGCGCTGATGCAGCAACTGGGATTTCGCAAGGTTTATAATATGCGCGGCGGTATTATCAGTTGGTACCAACAGCGGCTGCCTTTAGTGTTCAAAAAATCCACTGGCAAAACAGAATAATTATCCTCCCCCCATCCAGAGACTCACTATGGCTTTTCAATTCACTGAAACATCTTATTATGCAGAACACTTCAAACAAGTCACTTTAACGGGGGCTGAGTTTATTGACATCAGTTTTGAAGATTGTCACTTCGAAAACTGTGATTTTAATGAGTCGTCTTTTATCAATTGTCATTTTCTAGAATGTGATTTCTCAAATTCTAATCTAAGTTTAGTATCGCTACAGGACTGCCGGTTGCATGAAGTGCTTTTTAAACAGTGCAAACTGTTAGCTATTGACTGGAGCAGAGTCCACTGGCCGAGTATTGCACTGGATTCTCAAGTTGTGTTCGATCAGTCAGTGCTAAATGATAGCAGTTTTTTTTCTCTGCAGCTGCAGGGGCTTAAAATTATTGATTGTCGCTGCCGCGATGTCGATTTCAGGGAAGGGGACTTTAATCAGGGCAGTTTTAGTCATTCAGACTTGACCGGTAGCCTCTTCAGCAAAACTAATCTGTCTGGCGTTGATTTTAGTGAAGCGAGTAATTATCAGATAGATATCGAAAATAACAGTATCAAAGGCGCCAAATTTAGCCGCTATGAAGCTGTCAGGTTATTAGAGGGCTTAGGTATAGAGCTGGTAGATTAACCACGACTAAGTCGCACTGTTAGCGATATCCACTGGCAACTGTTTAACTTCAGGTTGTCTTATCGGCAGTCTGATAGAGAAACAGCTGCCGCTGCCAAGCTGGCTCTCAACACTGATTTCGCCCTGGTGTTTTTTGATGATGCTATAGGAGACTGATAAACCTAAACCTGTACCACTGCCAATCTCTTTAGTGGTAAAAAAGGGATCGAACAAACGACTTATATTTTCAGGTTCGATACCGCAACCGCTATCTTCTATTTCAATAATGACAAAATCGCCATCATTTTTGCTGCGTAGAGTGATAGTCCCCCGCTCTGGCAATGCCTGACAGGCGTTGATTAGCAAATTCATAAATACTTGATTTAACTGAGAGGGAATACAGTCGATAAAAGGTATATCATCCAGTTCTTTAATAATCTCCGCCTTATATTTAAGCTCGTGCCAGGCAACATTCAATGTACTTTCAAGTACTAAACGTAAATCGTAACTTTCAAATTCAGTTTCATTAGTGCGAGAAAAAAGCATTAAGTCAGCGACTATCTTTTTAACCCTCTGCAACCCTTCCTGGGTCTCTTTAAGCATTTCCGGGATATCGTGGCGCAGAAAATCCAGGTCAATATCTTTACTCAGTTTGGCGCTACCTTGATAGCCAAGCGCAGGGTCTGCAGATTGCCGTTCGTACTGTTCAATGAGGCTGAACAGATCCACCAGGTAATTATTTAAAGTGTCAACATTGGCATTGATAAAACCCACCGGGTTATTGATCTCATGGGCTACCCCGGCGGCAAGCTGTCCTATTGATGCCATCTTCTCAGATTGTAGCAGTTGATTTTTAGTGTCTTGCAGACGTACTATGTTTTGTTGTTGTTGAATATTTTTTTCTTTTAATTCCAATTCCAGCTGTTTCAGTTCGGTGATGTTGTTAGCTGAAAACAAGTAGTCTTCAATTTGACCTTGCTCGGAATAGACCGGGGACAAACTGGCGTGCAAATAGATGTTCTGCCCGGCCTTGTTGCGAATTTTTACTTCACCGCTCCACTTTTGCTGTTTAGAATTCTTATTAATTGAGCGTGTTACCAGCGATTGAAACGGCAGTGCTTTGACAAAATTCTGATCGAACAGTGTTTGAATTTCCTGCGGATTAAAACCGGTCAGCTCAGCTAAACTGGGAGTGGCATACAGCACTTTGCCCTGTGCTGAAAGAATAGTAGAGAGAGTCGGACTCTGTTCTATCGCCCGCAGCAAATGTAAGTTGATCTTGCTTAACTGGTCGTTCGAAGATCGCAGCGAACGCAAAGTATGACGTAACTTTTGAGTGATATCCGTTAAGGCAAATTCAAACAGCTGCAATTCATTCAGTTTATGTTTTTTTGGTGGATCGGTGCTGTCGTCGCTATCCATCGGTAATTTACGCACTAACGCCATTAATTGATTGAGTGGACGACTCAATAATATTTGTCCAAAGTAGATAAAAACACTCCAGAGTATCAATGTTTTGACCACCGCGGCTGTCAATAGCGAAATTAAGGTCGGTTTGACTTCTTCTATGACAACATCATTGCCGGTGTAAAAGACCGCCTGCCCAATGGCGCCAGTGGTTAATTTATTAGGATCAAATAATGAAAATTGGTGCCTATATCGGTCACTGTCGATTTCCTCAGCTGACTTTGTGAGCATAGGCCGGGTGCTGCTAGCAATTTTTGTATTGCCTCCCTGTGCCAGAATTTCACCTTTGTCATTGTATACACTGACACCAATAATAGTGCTTTGCGATAAAATGCCTTTAATTAGACTGTCCATCAACGGCTGATCCAGATGCCATAAGGCATTTGCCAGACCATCTTCTACTAATGGCTGGTGCTCTATCATGTACTGAACTACCCGGTTTCTGGTTTGAGAATATTCGAGCCAACCCTGAAACAAGGTAATAAAAATAGCGGCGATACAGTAGACGCCAAATATTTTTTTCAGCAGCTCTACGCCTATGGATTGGGTCAAAGGCACTTTTTGATAATCCATAATTACTTAGCCAGCTCTATATTGACTAGCTGCTGCACCGGAATACTTTCAATAAGTAGCAATAAATCAGTGCGGGTTTCAGGCAACATCAAGTGCCGGACGTAAATTTGGTGTTTTTCATCACCGAGCTTTAACTGTTCTGCCTTGGCTTTTATTTCCTTATCATTTTTTAACAAATACTGCATGGTGGAGGTAGGCAGTAAAGTGGCTGTGACCCGATTGATCAACACCTTCATAATGTTGTCGCGCTCTCGGTTGCCATCAATGCGGGTAATTTCCCCCCGATCCACTAATTCATCTATACCTACGTAGCGGTGACCGCGCATGCCTGCCAATACCCGTCCTTTTAATGAATCAGGGCTACTGTAGATGAAAGAGTCAGTGACCAGTGAGACGATGACATTACTGTCAGTAAATAACGGGTGCCAAAGATAATTATCGCGTTCTCCTCGGATAAAGCCCCACTTTGGATTAACCCAGGGCACTAACCAATTCTGCTCACAGTTGCTGTCGGGGCACTTACCGTCGATCCAATTTTTCAGGTAGTAGTTGAGTCGGCTACGCGGAACAATACTGACTTGAAAATTGTAGCGACCCGCTGCTTTCTTATTCAGTGCTTCGGCTAAGTCATAAGTTAGTCCTGTGTACGAGCCTGTAACAAAAGGTGGGTGGTTGTGGTAACTGTAAATGAGGATAGTTTCAGGGGTGGCCATAGTGAGGCCACTGAAACACAACGTTAAGCTGGCGAGTAAAAGCGATAGAATTTTCCTCATGTAGACCTCGAGTAATAAGTTAATCGAATTATCTGACGGGCCTGCCCCTTAGTTTTACTGTTGACGCAGCGCTATAAGATTTAACTAAAGAATAGTATAAAGTGATGGAAAATAAAGGATCTAATCGCACTGATGGTGGGCATTAATAGAAAAAGAGTAGTGGGGGTGTCAGCCGTAGTCAATTGCAAACAGTAAGGGTCATAGCTTCAGTGAAGGCTTTACTATAAAGAGCTACAAAGGGGTTCCATTGACCTGCTAAAGCTCACAGCAGCTAGCTAGTTAAGCTTTAACGGCGCACTCTAGTGCTAAATTTTTGGTAATAAAATAAAGATCGAACCCTGTTGTTTCATTTCACCGGCCAATTTTTCTGCACGCTCTCCGCGGCCGAAAAAAACATCTGCACGTATAGGTCCGGTAATTGCACCACCTGTATCTTGGGCGAAAACTAATCGCTGATACAGCGCTGAACTGTTAGGAAGTTTGGTGCTGAGCCATAGCGGGCTGCCTAAGGGGATGATTTTTCTATCCACCGCCACAGAGCGCTCCGGGGTTAATGGCACATTTAGTGAGCCTCGCGGTCCCTGCTCTACGTTTTCGCGCAAGTTAAAAAAGATATAGCTGGGATTGTTGTTTTTCAGTGCTGTTGCCTGGTCCGGGTTGGCTGTTAACCAAGCTTTGATTGACTGTAGAGAGATATTTTCTTTGCTTATCTGCTGCATTTCAATAAGGTCTCTGCCGATAGCCCGGTAGGGGTGCCCATTTTGTTCTGCATAACCAACACCCACTACAGATCCATCAGTCATTTGTACTAATCCAGAACCTTGGATATGTAGGAAAAAAGCATCATCGCTGCTATCTACCCAAAGTAATTCGTTTCCAGCCAGTGGTTGTTTTGGCCCGTCTATTTGTGCGCGAGAATAAAAAGCCACCGTTTGACCTAAGTGAATTCTACCGCGGGCACGATTATCTTTAACTTTGAGTAAATTGGTACTGGCTGATACTTTAATTAAGCTATCGGGCTTTTTGTACAGAGGGTAGTTGAAACGCGAAGTTTTTACATAGCTGCCGTTTAATAAAGGCTCGTAGTAACCAGTTATCATGCCGGTTTTACTGCTGTTGTTGCCGACAATTTTATGCGGTTGAAAATGTCTTTGAAAAAACGCTTTGATTTGCCCGGAATCATCGGACGCTAAGGACTCGGCCCGCTGGCAAATAGTCTTCCAGGCGGCTTGTTTGTTTTTTAACTTAGGACACTGCAACAACAGTGGCGACAGTAATTGGCTGTGATCATCTTGCTGCCAGCCATCCAATTTGCTCCAATTTACCGCAGTGGAAATACCCGGTTTGGCAGCGCAACCCATCAGGGTGCTCAGGGCGATAAAAGTGAATATTTTGCCCATCGTTAGTAAGGTGTTTGTGCTCTTGGGTTTAACTTGATTTTTCATCGGTTATTGACCAAAACATTCGCAGTAGCAGCGAAAAAAGGCACCACTATAGCAGAGTGCTTTCAGTGACCATAGATTTAACAGCAGCTGCATGCCTGGTAACAGACAAAACGCCATAGCAGGCAAAAAAAATCACTTAAAGGACAGAACCCGATAAGTGATCATTTGTGCAATGCTTGCCTAAAAGTAGCGGTCAAAGATTACTTTGACATAGTCATCTTTGGCAAAGTTACTGACTAAGTCATCCTTGTTATCCGCGGAGAATACTCTGGCTCTGATGGTAGCTTTCCAGTTTTCACCGATGCGTCTATCTGCCTCGAAGGAAAAACTATTGCTGTGGAAATCCAGGTCGTGGATCATTCCGATCAGTAGCGATGAACTCTGGGTGTCATTAAGAGCCAGTCTGGCACCGATGCCGATGTCGTTTTGCAACAGGGCATTGGCTTTTTTTCCTCTTTGGTCGTACCCATACTCCATCAGTATTCCCAAATCTGCCGAGGACTCTTGAATGCCATAGTAGGTATATTCAAAACCCAGCTGACTGGCGAAGTAGTTATCACTGGGGTTATCCTGGTAAATCACTTCACTCTTTAACAGCCAATTCTCAATGGTCGCCTGAGCGTCTATACCCACTTGCTCCATCTGCTGATAATTAGCCTTAAGTACATCTTTACCCTCTTTGGAAATCACCTGATATTGCGGGGCGCGATTAGTGCCTTTGTACCAGTGCAGACCTATATCGTATACATCTACTGAATGACTCCAGCGGGCGGCGACATCTACATGTTTACTGCCTTTGCTGGATTGATAGCTGGTAGAGTCTTTATCGACCACTAAACCCGACCTGAACCGTCCATCGTCACCGACGTAGGTCTGTTCGCGAAATCCCGGTAACAGGAACAGATCGACTATTCCCCAGTCACGCACTAAGGATAAGTTGAGCATAGGCTGGCCGAGTTTTTCACCTTTAGACAAGCCTTCAACAGTATCGCTCTGGTTGATGACATCCACTAAGTTCTGGTATTCCGTGACCCCCCAAAAAACTTTGCGCACACCTGTTCGCAGCTCCCAGTCGTCAGCTAAATGCACCCAACTAAGCTCGCGAATATCCGCATGGCTGCGCTTAGAGTCCCTCTGGTCGACACGAAAGAAAGGTTTGAAGGTCAGGTTGTCACTGGCGTCATTCCACTCCCAGAAAAATTCCGGCTCTAATGCAACAGACAGATTACTGCGATAGTCCTGATTGTTAAACTGTCCCTGTTGCGAAAACAGGCTGACTTCAGTACTGACCTTAGCGGTCGCTTCAAAAAATAGCTCGTTGGCAGCCAGGGGCTGTGATAACAGCCCCGCGCCAATCGCTATCCATGCGATTTTCTTCATCCTAACGGGCCCGTTTTAGAGTGTTTTTATTAAAGTCTGACTCGGTTAAACCGTTGCCAAAACGATAGTCAACCCACTGCAAATCGGTACTTTTCTTTGATTGGTGATTGACCATCTTCATGGTGCTAGCACGCCAGAACTTACCTTTGTACTGTTGGTAATCCAGGCTGGTTAACGTTTTTAACAAGCTGTTTTTACGGTCGTAAAAGTCAGTTTTAATCATCCGGTACTCCGCCTTGTCCACCCAGACTACACGTTTAGTGTAGCCGGAGTTTTTATCGGTAGGGTACTGTTCAACCACAAAACATTGACCTAAATCACAAGCTTGATCTTCGATGTATTTGTAAGTGTATTTTGCGATTTCGAAAGACGCCAGATCTTCGAAGGAAAACTCAGAACCCATGAAGGGGCCGGATTTGTTCCGCGAGGCAATGCGTTTGACCCGCTTCAGAGCCGGCAAATACAGCCACTGATCATCAGCTCCCTGAGTGTGGGAGAAGCTTAAAAAGGCAGTGCCTTTTACATCCCTGGGGCGGTCAAAGATACTTAGGCTCTTGTCGCCATCATCGGCAACTTCTAATACTTTCATGCGGATTTCGCGGATACTCTCCTGGCCTTGCTTGTTACGCAACACCATTTTCATAGACGCAAGCATGTCGACCCAACCGTCATCACGGATTTTGATTTGCTCCGAGATAGCTAAACCTTTTTCCTCAGGCGTTTCTGCAAATGCGGAATTTACACTTAAAGTCAGAACTGAAGCAGCAATTAAAGTGCTGGTTAGTATTTTAAATTTCATTTTGCGTTTCCTTTGGCAAAAGCGAGATTAGAATCATCGACAATAGGGTTGTTAATATTGTTGGCTTTTTGCTGTTTCTTTTCTTTTCTGGCATCCAACATCATCAGCAGAGGCGGCAGGAAGATGAAATCTACGATCAGTGCAACACTGATAGTGATAGCTGTCAATAATCCCATGTCACCGTTTAGCTTGAAAGTTGACTGTGCCAATACCATAAAGCCTGCCACTAATACTAAGGTAGTTATCCAAAGGGCACGTCCGACACTGCTAAATGCATATCTAACCGCTTCTTCGCTACTCTTGCCATACTTATCTCTGGCGTGTTTGTACTTAGTCAGGAAGTGTACAGTGTCATCGACGACGATACCTAAAGTCATTCCTGCCACGACCGACAGTGCCAGACCGACTTGCCCATCGATAAAGTACCAGAGTCCAAATCCTAGTGATGCCGGGATTAAGTTAGGCAGCAAACTAATCACGCCGTAGCGGACCGATTTCAGGGCAACTGCCAGTAGTATGGATATCAGTATCAAAGCGGCTGTAGTGCCAATCAGCATACTGTTGATATTGCGCTGTCCTATGTGGGCAAACATCAAGGTAGGGCTGGCGATGTCAATTTTGTACTCTGGGGCATTGTCTGCGAACCATTGGTACATATTGGTTTCTATGGCAATTTGTTCACTAGAGCTTAAGTTCTTAAACGTTCCTATGATACGGGTAGAAGATTTATCAACGTTCAGTTGGTTGTTTAAATCCAGTCCGTAGGGCAGTGACATCTCATAGAGCAGCAGATACTGTGCTGAAAGCTCTCGCTCTTCTGGGAGACGATAATACGCCTGATCATCACCGTGCATGTTTTTGTTAAGACGCTTTAAAACATCGGAAATAGTACTGACGTGGTCAGTATCGGGTAGTGCCCGCATCCATTCGCTGAAATCACCGACCGCCTTTAAGAATTTAGGATCATTGATGCCGCTGCTAGTCTGGCTATCAACAGATACTTCTATCAATGACAGACCCGACAGGTTAGCTTCCATAAAGTCGGTGGCTTTTCTGAAGTCTACTGTCGTGTCGAAGTATTCGACGAAGTTATCGTCCAGTTTGTTCTGTGGCAAAAATGCAGCGATGGCGATGATGATTACAGCCGTTACCGGTAATAAAAGTTTACGTTTAGCGATAACAAATTCTGCAAATTTTTCCATCATGCCATGGTTGTCAGCGGTCGCTTTACCGGGTTTAACAGGCAGTATCATCAATAGTGCCGGGAATACCGTGATCGAGAAGACAAAGGCTAACATCACTCCGATAGCGACCATGTTACCTAGGTCTCTAAAGGGGGGTGAGTCAGAGAAGTTCATGCTCATGAAACCGATAGCGGTCGTCACACTGGTCAACAAGATAGGCTTGAAGTTGACCCGTAAGCTTTCCTGCAGTGCTTCTTTTTTGGCTTTACCGTGACGCATTTCATAGTAGTAACTGGTCAGTATGTGAATACAGTCGGCGACGGCTAAGGTCATGATCATCGTAGGGGCACTGACTGAGGGACCGGTAAGATAGAAACCGAACCAGCCCACTGCACCCATGGTGCCTGCAATACTGAAAATAATCACTATTAAGGTGGCAAAAGTACCACTGAAACTGCGCAGTAGCAAAATCATCGTCAATAGTACAATACCAAACATCGCTGGCACTAAAGTAGCGCTATCGGAAAGTGACGTCTCGGAAAAAGCAGTATTCATCATTACCATGCCGGTTAACTGCACGTTAAAGTTTGGATACTGCTGTTCAAATGCCGCCTGGATCGCACGCACTTTAGAGGCCACTTCCGGAATTTCGGTAATGGGATCTAAACCTGGTAGTTGCAGTGTGACATTGACAATAGAGACATGACCGGTCTTGGAAATAATTTTATTTAACAATAAAGGGTCAGAGGTGGCTATTTGTTTGATTCTGGGCATATCCGCCGCAGTCAAAGTTCCGGGGGCCAATACCAGGTCTTCAACAATCAGGTCGTCTTCCTCGGCGATCGTATGCTGAAAGTTAGAAATTGAATCTACTCGGGTAGAGTAGGGGACTTGCCAGGCTTCAGTGGTTAACCAGTGAATTGCAGTTAAGTTTTCAGGAGTGAAAATATCACCGTTTTTGGGCTCCAAAATAAAAACGGCGTTATCTGATTTGCTATAGATTTCTTGCATGGCTTCGAAATCTGTCAGCTGTGGGTTCTCTTCACTAAAGAAGACCTTATAATCCCCTTTAAAGACTAAATTCTTTGCCCCGTACGCAGTGCCAAAAACCAGTACTATTGCCAGCAATAGCACAAGCCATGGCCTGTTGAGTGCAAAATTGTAGATGCGTTCTCTCATGGTTACTCCCTTTATGTTAATTTTTTAAATTTGTTGGTGACAGCCTTATCCCGTCCAGGCGATTCCCGGAAGCTCAGATAAAGTGTGTTGAATTTGGTTGTGTTAGACGGTCATCTCAATACCAGCCGCTTTAATGATGGCCATTTCTTTGGCGAAAACTTCAGTTTTCATCCTCTGAATCGATGCTTTCCAGTCGTAATCTTTGGCCAGTGGTTTCCAGAGCATGCCGTCGTGTAACAAGTTAATGCTGTTTACCAGCTCTCGCTCTACTATTAACTGGGTGCGTAAACCGCAACCGCGATTTTCACCCATTAACAAAATCTGGGTACCGAAATCAATACTCCAACTGGAAAAAGCCAGTTGCTCAACGGCCATGCCCTCTGGTAGCGTTAATTCGTTATTCTCATAAGCGGTTCTGAACAGATTAAAAATCGGGGTGAGAATCTTGCCTTCAATATGCTGGTGGGCCTGCATGCGCGCATCTGATGCCTTGTCATGACATCCGGCGGTTTTAACGGTGATCGCCATCATAAAATCATCGGGATGTGCTTTGGCTTGTAACAGGGATCCGACATGCACCGCCAGTGCTTTTTCCCGGCTAGTACCCTCAAAGGAAAGAGCTCTGACATACAACTCGGCCATTTGTGTCATATGTCGATGACAGAGTGCCATTAGGATGTCTTCTTTACTGGTAAAGTGGTTGTAGACTGTGCCTTTAGAGTAGGGCAGCTTTTTAACCAGCTTATCGATAGTCAACCCCACTTCGCCATCGGCTTTGATGATATCCCTGGCGCAGTCGAGCATTTCTTGTTCGCGGGCATCTTTTTCTTCGGGGCTGAATATTTTAGGGCTCATAAACTCTTTTCTTGTTAGGTTTGATTTGTCAGCACGCAGTAGATCAAATAGCTTTATATTGACGATGCGTCAAAGATAGGCCTGTACAAATCTAATGTAAAGTAAAAATAGCTTTATTTTGACGATACGTCACGTTATTGTGACGAAACGTCATTTAACCGCTTTATTATAAATGTTTCAGTAAAGTTTTTGCTGCACAGCAACAGGTTTTACATTTATTGCCGGGGATATTTGTCTACTGTTTGAATTATATATCGAACAGTTTCTGCATCGTCGCTTTGACAGCCTGATGGGCATCATTGAGCAGAGGATCACCGTGGGCGCTGAGCAGGTGACGGAATTCCAATGCCTTGAGACGGACAAAGTCAGCCGTTTTAGGCTCGGCATATTTTAACCATCCAGGGCCGACAGTCCCCTGGTTAAAAAAGCCAAGTCTGGCCTTAGTTTCAGTCGCTATATCATTAAAGTACTCATCTGGGCCCAACATGTTTTGCAGGCTATCACAGCTAATTAGAATTCCACCTTCGCGCTGAAGCAGTATTAGGGCTTCGGGCAATTTAGCTGTATCAAATATAAAAACGGTTGTATCTGTTGTTGGCCCCGGCATGTTTTCCAACAGCGTCAGGGTGGTTTTTTCACCGCGGGTATAGGTCATGCCAGCTGGAGCCCAGAGCGGTACTGAGTAGCGATCGAGGTAAAATGCATCATCACGACCGTGAAATGCTCCTAACTTGACTATCTGCTGAACAGTTCCCAGTGCCTCCAGTTGCGCT
Organism: Oceanospirillaceae bacterium; assembly: GCA_013215505.1. Lineage (GTDB taxonomy): Bacteria > Pseudomonadota > Gammaproteobacteria > Pseudomonadales > Balneatricaceae > Rs1. Next base: position 80,559 of record JABSQZ010000004.1, on the reverse strand, counting down.
AGTCCAGCATCATTAAGTCGCACCGTATTCACTAAGGTAAGGCTGTCTTGCTGGCGAATAATAATCATGTTTCGACTAAATTCACTGATTTGCTCAGCTTCTATTCTGATCTGTCCTCTAACTAAAAAAACATCAGTAAAAATTTGTTGGATATCACCATGGGGCAACAGTGGGGGAAAGTCAGGCATAATGTTTCCGTAACTATACATAGAGGTTAAAGGATCAACAGCAGTAAAAGCGGGGCACAAAACGCCCCGTTATTGGTGTCGTATTAAAATGAACCGGCAAAATCAACGGCCCATTGATCAATGTCGGTGGCCCGAGTTTTAGTGATTTTTTCGAAGTCCGACTGCGGCTCTCTGATGCCTGCATCCACCCAGTATTGGAACACTTTCATAACCCCATCTGCTACTTGATCTGGAATCCCCGCAGACTCAAACCCAGCAACTTGCTGTTCGAATGACAGCGACATGTAATTAATCTGACGACCTAATGATTTACTCAAAGCGTTGGCCACATCGGTGAAAGAGATAGCGCGTGGCCCGGTAATGTAGTGGATTTGGCCATTAAACTCATCTGCCAGCAAAGTGTGAAATGCGGCCTTGGCGATATCTCTGGTATCTACCATAGGAATGCTTGCATCCCCCAGGTACTGGGCAAACATGTTGTTTTGCTTAATAAAAGGGGCATGCATATTCTGCATATTTTGCATAAAGTAGTCGGGTCTTAATATCGCATAATCTATGCCACTGGCTATTAAGTAATCATCGGCCTGGGCATGCATGCCATACATAGGCACATCAGCATTGGTTTGTGCAGGTTGTGAGGATAAACGGACAATTTTTCGTACCCCGTTTTCAGACGCTATATCAATCAGGCCCTTATGCAACTCGAACAAGTTAAGGTCCGGACTGGACAGTAGAAATACTGTATCTACCATGTCGATTGCCCTTTTAATACTTGGCCAGTCACCTAAAGCACCACGCACAGTGGCAACCCCTTGGTTTTTCAGTTTATGTTCACTGATTTCACTGCGTACCAAAACCTTATAGTTGACATCCGCTTTTCTAAGTAACTCAACCAGGGGCGTACCCACGTTACCGGTACCGCCAATAACTAAAATATCTGTTTTCTTTTTAATACTCATGACTATTCTCCTTTGGACCTATTTCACTGCGCCCTTAGCATCTGGACACTCGATAAAGCTAATGTAACTTGTTTATAAATGATTAGTAACTGGCTATAATTGCCTGCTCGTGTTCCGTTTTTGCACCAGCAATGAATTGGGATTTTATAAATTATCAATAAGGGCTAAACAGAGAAAAATGCATGAAGGTATTTGAATGGGATGATCTACGAATTTTCCTGGCCATATTGCGCGGCCGTTCAGTACGCGCTGCCGCTAAGCTGATGGGGGTAAGTCATTCAACGGTTTCAAGGCGATTACAGGCCATGGAATCACAGCTGGGTATCAAGCTTTTTGTCCGTCACCCGCAAGGGTTTATTTTAACAGAGGTGGGCGAGGCGATGGTCGAGCGGGCAGAGCGGGTTGAGAGTGAGATCCTAAGTATGGAGCGGGAAATATTTGGCCGTGATGCGACATTGTCTGGCCCGATTCGCATTTCCATGCCCCCTCTGATAGCGCAATATTTGATAATGCCCTTGATTGCCGATTTTGCTGCGCTCTACCCAGAAATACAGATTGAGATCGATGCCACTTACGAAATAGCCAACCTGACCCGTCGTAATGCAGATATTGCTATTCGTTTTCAGGCGGAGCCAGAAGGGCATTTAGTCGGGCATCGACTAGCAGATTTTGCCAATGCACTCTATGCGACACCGGGTTATATGGCAAAGCACAGCTTTACCGGCGAAAATCCGACAGGCCAATGGATTAACTGGCTTCGAGACAGTTCTCGGGGTACTTTGGCACGTTGGCAGGCTGACTCGGATTATGCTAACTGCCATACGCGTCATTATGTGGCGGACCCATCATCGCAACTGCAGGCGGTAAAAGCTGAATTGGGGTTTGCCTATCTATTCTGTTTTATGGCTGATCAGGAGCCCGCACTGATGCGCATGCAGCAATCAGAAAAATTTGAATTCATCCCCGCGTGGATTTTGACTCACCCTGATTTAGTGTCGACTGAGCGGGTGCGTGTGTGCGTGCGCTTTCTGCTGAATGCAATAGCTAAACATCAATCACTGATACAAGGTACAGCGTAAGGCTCAAGCCTGGAGTGGTCACAGCGCTAGCTTTGAAAAAAAGGCATAGAGTTGGCTGAGGAAAAAGTGCTTAAGTGCAGGCCCCTGTGCACGGCCCGAAGGACAGGCTTAAATCCGGCTAACTTGTTTTTCTAAACGGCTCCTGGGCAAGGAGCGACAGCAGGGCGCGATAGCCTTGTCAGATGCCTTGGAAAAGATACATTATTCCATTGCGCTGTGCTTCGCCTCTCAGGGTGCAGCTTTTTATGGGCATTAGCCGTTTTTAGGCCAGCAGAATATTGGAATTATTCGAATCTATCTTAAAGTCCTGTGCTGAATATCTACAGTTACTGACACAGATAAACAACTGAGGGGGCTTTCAAATTTTTCCTATAAAGGATCACAATAATCGCTAGCCCAACAGCAGTACCCCTATCAGTAATGCTGCTAAAATCCCGCTTAAACCCCGCCAGAATTTTATCGGGTCTCGTTCTAGTAAAGGCCTGCGAATAAGGGTGGAGGAATTCAGCTCAGACAGATTCTGCAAGCCACTAATCAGCTCAGAATAGTGACTGTAGCGGTTTATAGGGTCGGCCGCTAAGGCCTCACTAAGTACTCTGTCTATAGCATTAGGCAGATCTGTTCGATGACTGCGCAGCGGCCGATAATGCCATTGACTGAAGCTGCTGGGAATACTGTTAGTGTCGGCAATCTCCCGGTAAGGCATATTGCTGCACAACATTTGATAGACGATGATGGCGAGCGAAAACAAGTCGCTTTGATGAGTATTTTTAGCGCCGGATAAAACTTCTGGGGCACTGTAACACAAGGTGCCTAAAGGTAGTTCTGGGGTAATGTCCTGGTCAAAGGCACCTATACTGCAACTGCCAAAATCAATCAGTTTAATTCGCCCTTGATTGTCGATGATGAAATTGTCCGGTTTCACGTCACAATGCACTACATCTAAGCGCTGCAATACCCGCAGGGCACTGATTAGTTGCTGCACAATATTGCGCACACTGCTAAGTGTCGGCTGTGGGTTGTCGCGCATCCACTGGGTCAAGGTCTGGCCCTCTATATATTCACAGCTGTGGTAGAGAAATTGGCTCTGTGCCGCCTGAGGGTAGATCTTCATGAGTGCAGGGTGATCGATCCGCGCACCAATCCAGCCCTCTTTGATAAAAGCTTGTAAGTAATTTCGATCATCGCTGAAATTAACCGAGGGGACTTTTATTACCACCAGTTTTTGTTGCTGTTGATCTCTGGCAAGGTAGACGTGGGAACGTGCGGTTTGCTGCAATATATCGAGTATCTGGTAGTGGTCTAACAGAACCCCAGGTTCCAGCGAAGGGGGGATGACTTGCTGTTGGCGGTTAAACAGTTGCTGATTAAAATCGGCTTTGGGCACTTGATTTATCTGCAGCAACAGACAAGTCACATTGTCCTGGGAGCCATTGTCGATTGCCTGCTGGGTAATCTTTTGGCTGGCCAGTTCTAAGTTGTCACTGCCCTGCAAAATGTTGATGATCGCTTTACTGGAGACAAAATTATACACACCATCTGAGCATAAGATGAAAATGTCTGAGGGCTCTATATCAGTATAGCTATAATCGACTTCGATATGCTTGGCAGCTCCCAGAGCGCGATTGAGGACACCCGTAGAAGTTGCATGCTGATTGCTCAGTACCTGATAGCCGTCGGCATTGTACTTGGCAATTTGACAGTCACCAATGTGAAACAGATAGCAGCGATTGGCCTTCAGCACCAGAGCGCTGAAGGTACTGAACCACTGCTCGGGTTGATTGTCCCCGGTGCTCAATCGCTGCCTCGAGTAGAGCCAGTTATTCAGAGAGGCAATCACTCTGGCCGTTGATTTTTTAACCGACCAGCTCTGTGGGGTGGCCATATATTCTTCAATAAAATGACAGACACTCATTTGACTCGCCCTGGCAGCACAGTTAGCACTGGAAACGCCATCGGCGAGCACGGCGATATGCCCTTTGAGCTGCAGCTCTGCCCCGCTGTTGATTTTGACCGCAAAAGCATCTTGATTGGCGGCTTTGGCCCCCGCACTGGAGTAACCTCCAACGTCGATTTGTAGCTGGTTTGTCTGTATTTTATCTAGTTTGGAAGTATTGGGCATAGTTATTATCAAGGTTAATTTACTTTAATTAATTCCACAGTGCCGTCCAGGTGTATTTCAGCCATGGCAGTTTTAGGTTCCTGCAGCAAGAATAACATCAGCAAACCGACAAAAGCGCTGACAGCGATCACCAGAAAAAACACATTGTAGCTGACAAATGACAGTACAGTGAGATAAAAAACCGCCCCTACATTACCGTAAGCACCTGTCATTCCGGCGATTTGCCCGGTTAATCGGCGTTTGATCAAAGGCACTGCAGCAAACACTGCTCCCTCGCCGGCCTGAACAAAAAAGGAACAGCTCATGGCGGCGATTACCGCTAAAAATAATGGCCATTGACCGTTGATGCTGGCCATTACTGCATATCCCATAGAGAGCCCGCTGGTGAGAATTAATAAGGTTTTTTTACGTCCGTACTTGTCACTAATCCAGCCCCCCAGAGGCCTGGAAACTAAATTCATGAACGCGTAACTAGAGGCCAGTAAACCCGCCGTTAACATACTTAAATTAAAGGTTTCAGCAAAAAACAATGGCAACATAGAGACCACTGCCAACTCCGAGCCAAAAGTGGCAAAGTACAATACATTTAAAACGGCTACCTGGCGAAATGAATAGCGATGCATAGGCTCAACTTCACAAGTAAACAGTTGTTTATTTACCTGATAAGCAGCCCGTATTTCTATCACCAACAATAGAATCAAAAAGACATAGGCTATACTGCTGAAGTTCTCACTGATTAAATGCACGCCACTGGGGGAGAGTTTCCACACCAGTAGTGCCAGAGCGGCAAACAGCGGAAACTTCATTAGAATTAGCAGATAAAAATCGCCGACGCTAGTCACCTCCATGGCTTTAGCGCTTTTAGGTTTGAAATAGGTGGCCCCCTGTGGAGTATCGCGCACTGCCGCGTAAAAAATTCCAGAGTACAGCAGGCAGATCACCCCGGTAACCGCCACTGCCCAGCGCCAGCCATCCTCGCCGCCAAAGGCCAATGCCAGCAGAGGCAGAACACCCGCTGCAGCGGCGGAGCCAAAATTACCCCAACCGCCATAAATTCCCTCAGCGGTACCTAGCTGATTAGCCGGGAACCACTCGCTAACCAAGCGAATGCCTATGACAAAACCTGCGCCGATAAAGCCAAGTAAAAAGCGCGCCAGCGCCAATTGTTCAAAGTTATCCGCCAGGGCAAACATAAAGCAGGGGAAAGCGCAGACTAGCAACAGTAAGCTGAAAGTCTTTCGCGGGCCGTAAATATCTGTCAGCATGCCAATTGTGATGCGCGCCGGAATGGTCAGTGCGACATTTAATATCAACAGTGTTTTTATTTGCTCTGAACTTAAATTCAGTGACTGGGCAATCATGCCCAGCAGTGGTGCATGATTAAACCAAACCAGAAAACTGATAAAAAATGCCATCCAGCTAAAGTGTAAAGTTTTCATTGCTGGGCTGAGTGAAAATAATTGGAATTTTTTTGAACTCACTTCAAAAAGCCTCCCTAAGTTGCACTAACCCTTGATGGATTCTGCTATCGAAGGTAGAGATTGAGACACTGTTATCTTGCTCGCAGAGCCCTGTATCTAAACAAAACTGTTGTTTTAATAGCGGCGAGGCAATGCAGTATTTGTCTTGTTGCTCGGTAATTAACCCGCGAGAGAGCACGTTAGCTCTGGAAAAGGGATCAAAATTAGCCACCGCTTTGACCTGGCTCTGTGCTCCAAATTGGCGTGACCGCAAGTGAAAAAGTGCCACTTGCTGCCCCTGGAAGTCGGCGCAGACGCCAGTGTTGGGTGGGATATCATGCAGTTGACAGATATCGATCCATTGCGCTTTTGAATTCATAGTATGCTCCAATCTTACCGTTCAGTGGCTAGTTCAGGGGTATTATCAGTGGGACTGATTTGCTGACGCACGGTACTAAAGATAATATTGTCATCGGTTTTATCGCTATTGATAAAGTGGCTAAAGCGCTTTAATTTGGCGGGGCTTTGCAGGGTGGTTTTCCATTCACACTGATAAGTATCAATTAAGTGTTCCATCTGACTGACTAATTCATCATTGATGGCTAATTTGTCAGCAAAAACGACTTGTTGCAGATAATCGAGACCCCCTTCTAAGTTTTCCATCCACACTGAAGTGCGCTGTAAACGATCGGCGGTGCGTACATAAAACATATAGATAATATCGATGTAGCGAATCAACGTGGCATCGTTGATGTCACTGGCAAACAGCTCTCCATGTCTGGGGCGCATACCCCCATTGCCACCGACGTATAAATTCCAACCTTTCTCTGTGGCGATAACGCCGAAGTCTTTGCTCTGGGCTTCGGCACATTCACGGGCACAACCTGAGACTGCCATTTTTACCTTGTGCGGAGAGCGAATGCCGCGATAGCGCTGCTCTAGCAATATGGCCATCGAAGTGCTGTCTTGCACTCCATAGCGGCACCAGCTGTTGCCGACACAAGATTTTACGGTGCGCAGTGATTTACCGTAGGCGTGACCGGTTTCTAGGCCGGCATCGACAAAACGTTTCCAGATGTGCGGCAATTGATGCAGTTGAGCGCCAAATAAATCAATCCGTTGCCCGCCGGTGATTTTTGTATATAAGCTGTACTCTTTGGCCACTTGGCCTATGAGTATTAAGTGCTCGGGAGTTAACTCACCACCGGGTATGCGTGGCACTATTGAATAAGTACCATTTTTTTGCATATTGCCTAAAAAGTTATCGTTGGTGTCTTGTAAACTGAGCAGTTCAGCTTCTAGTACATGTTCATTCCAAAGAGAGGCCAGCATAGAGGCCACGGCAGGTTTACAAATTTCGCAACCGTCACCCGCTCCACAGTCGTCAAGCAGCGCGTTAAAGCTGCGAATTTCTTTAACCCGGATAATGTCAAACAACTGCGTGCGTGAGTATTTGAAGTGACGGCATAAACTATTGTCGATACTGACGCCTTGCTGGCTCAGTTGGGCATTCATCACTTGGGTCAGTAGCGGTACACAGCCACCGCAGCCGGTACCCGCACTGGTGCATGACTTTAGTGCGTTAATATCTGTGGCCCCCGCAGCGACGGCTTCGCAAAGTTGTTTTTTAGTGACGTCCAGGCAAGAGCATATTTGTGCGCTATCGGGGAGGGCATCCACTCCGGTACTTGCCCCACCCGTTTGCCCTTCCATTTGTGGCAGTAACAGATATTCAGGCGGGTGATTTATCTCGATTTTATTTAACGCCAGTTGCAACCATTGTCCGTAGTCACTGCTGTCACCGACTAACACGGCACCGAGCAAAATTTTACCGCTCTCATCCATGACAATCTTTTTGTAAACGCCCGTCGCTGAATCGATGAAACTATAACTTTGCGAATCAACAGTATTGCCTTGAGCGTCGCCAATACTGGCAACTTCAACCCCGAGCAGCTTTAGCTTGGTGCTCATATCGGCGCCTTTGAAGGTTTTATCTGCGCCAGTTAGATGGCTGACCGCCGTCTTAGCCATGGCATAACCCGGGGCAACTAAACCAAATATTTTGTTATCCCACAATGCGCACTCGCCAATCGAGTAAATATCAGGATCACTGGTAAGGCATTGGTCATTGATAACGATACCGCCGCGTTCACCTAACGTTAGTTGAGCTTCTCTGGCTAAGTTATCTCTGGGGCGGATACCCGCAGAAAAAACGATAGTGTCAGTTTCTAAATAACTGCCGTCGGCAAAATTCATGCGATAGCGACAGTTTTCCCCGGGGACGATTTCTTTAGTATTCTTCTGGGTGTGAACTTCTACCCCTAAGTCACTGATCTTTTGTTTTAGCAGCTCTCCACCCCCCTGATCTAGCTGTACTGCCATTAATCTTGGGGCGAATTCAACAACGTGGGTTTTTAATCCCAGCTGCTTAATGGCATTGGCAGCTTCAAGGCCCAATAAACCACCGCCGATGACCACTCCGACTTTGGCGCTTTTAGCAGAGACAGCAATCGCATCCAAATCATCTAAGGTACGATAAACGTGTATATGGGGTTGTTCTCTGCCTGGAACTGGTGGCACAAAGGGGAAGGAGCCTGTTGCCAGCACTAATTTGTCGTAGCTAATACAAAGGCCTGTTGAACTAGTGACAGTTTTAGCCGCTGCGTCAATCGCGGTGACTTGTTGGTTGAGGTAATACTCGACCCCCAGTTGATCATATTGTTCGGGAGTGGTCAGGGCCAAGTCATCGGCACTGTTACCCGTATAATAGCTGGTCAGCATCACCCGATCATAGGCGAGACGGCTCTCTTCACAAAAGGTGACTATTTGGAAATCGTCACTGTGCTCAGCACTGAGTTGCTTGATAAAATGATGCCCAACCATACCGTTGCCCACTATTACTACTTTCTGTCTGCTCATTCCAATACCTATTGGCTAATAATTCTACGGTGAGTTCACTCGTGTCGATAAAAGGTCTAAAGCAAATAGGGGGCCAATTGCTCCTTAAACAGTAAAAATATTACTTATAGTATTGATACTTATAATATTATTAAAATATCCGATAGGGTGATTGCTGTGTCAGCGGTAGCTGGTTCGCTTAGCTGTGCACAAAAACATGGCATAATAGTGGATAGCGGTGCGTTATTTTTGGGCAAGAATGCTCAATAGCTGCATGTATAGTGCAAAGTGTTGTAACGAATTAAGATAACTGTTTGATGTTATTTGGTTTATTTATATATTCTTACTTGGCTTGATGATTGCTTAAGCTATTAGAGTTATCGATAACCAGGAGTTTTTAGTGAAGAATCAAGCGTTGCAGGCGGTACCCAATCTAATCGTGTCGGATGCACAGCAGGGAATAAAAACAACTTGCCCATACTGCGGTGTTGGCTGCGGTGTGCAAGTGCGCGCCCGCGGGGAGAAGTTGTTAGTCAGTGGCGATCCTGAGCACCCCGCCAACTTCGGTAAGCTTTGTATCAAAGGTCAGAACTTAGCCCAGACAATTGATAATAGTAATAGATTAATTCAACCGCAGATCATGGGAGAGTCGGTCAGCTGGGAGCATGCCACTGCACATGTGGCTGAGCAGTTACAGCAGACTATTAAGCAATACGGGCCGGACAGCGTAGCCTTCTACGTATCGGGGCAATTGCTTACTGAAGATTATTATCTGGCCAATAAATTGATGAAAGGCTTCATTGGCTCTGGCAACATCGATACTAACTCAAGACTTTGCATGTCCTCGGCAGTCGCAGCGCAAAAGCGGGCTTTTGGTGAAGATGTTGTGCCTATGAGTTATTCAGATATCACTAAAGCCGACTTAATTGTACTAACGGGCTCCAATTTAGCCTGGTGCCATCCTATTCTCTACCAACGTATTCGCGAGGAGAAAAGCAACAGGCCGGATTTACAAGTGGTAGTGATCGATCCAAGAATTACTGCCTCTAACGAACTCGCTGATTTGCATTTACCCATCGCTGCCGGCGGTGACCTGATTCTATACAATGGATTACTGGATTATTTGGCCCGGAACAATCAGCTCAATTGTGCAGCACAAGGGCTTACACAAGCCTTGTTAACAGCAAGTATCGATGCGCAAAAGTTGACTGAGATTGGCTTAAAAAGCGCTGATATCGAACGGTTCTTTGAGCTTTTTGCAAACAGTGGCAAAGTAGTGACGCTGTATTCTCAAGGTATCAATCAATCTATTCAAGGAGTAGATCAGGGGAATGCCATCATCAATTGTCACTTGGCCAGTGGCAAGATAGGCAGAGAAGGTTGTGGTCCTTTTTCCATCACCGGTCAGCCAAATGCGATGGGGGGGCGAGAAGTCGGGGCGCTGGCCAATACTCTCGCCAGTCATATAGAGTTTGACGATAGCCATATGCATTCTGCTCTGGCTGAATTTTGGCGCAGTGACAAGCTCGCTACTAAGCCTGGGTTGAAAGCGCTGGATTTATTCCAGGCCATAGAGCATGGCAGCGTAAAAGCCATCTGGATAATGGCGACCAACCCGGCAGTCAGTATGCCGGATAATGAACAAGTGCGGGCGGCGCTGAGTAAATGTCCGCTGGTGATTGTCAGTGATTGTGTGGCCAATAACGACACTTTGCAGTTTGCCGATGTGATTTTACCTGCTCAGGCCTGGGGCGAAAAATCCGGTACAGTGACTAATTCAGAGCGGCGGATTTCCAGGCAGCGGGCCTTTTTAGAACCTTTCGCCGCCGCCAGGGCAGATTGGTGGATTATTGCCCAAGTGGCCAAACATATGGGGTTTGCAGAGCAATTTAGCTATCAATCAGCCAGGGATGTATTTGTCGAACACGCCGCTTTGTCGGGGCTGGCAAACAAGGGTTCTCGGGCCTTTGATATATCGGCGTTTAGTGACACCAGTGAGGCCCAGTATAAAGCCTGGAAACCTATTCAGTGGCCACAGGCAAAAGGCGAGCTTATCAAGATAAACGATCAGTTGCTGTTTGCCGATCAGCGCTATTACACTAAATCAAAGAGAGCCCAGCTGATAGCAGTGTCAGATCGACAGCTGGCAACCAGCAACGCAAGCTTTATCCTAAATACCGGTCGAGTCAGAGATCAATGGCATACCCAGACACGCACCGGTAAATCGGCGCTGCTGTCAAATCATTATCCCGAGCCTCTGCTAGAGATAAATCCGACGGATGCAGCGAAGTGCCATTACCCGGATCAATCCCTGGTGCAGATAACAAGTGGCCAGGGATCTATGCTGGTGCGATTAAAGTACAGCTTTTCGCAAACCCGTAAAAATTTATTTATGGCCATTCACTGGTCCAATAGCAACAGTCGGCAGGGCACTGTGGGTCAGTTAGTGACCGCAAATGTTGATCCTATCTCCGGACAACCTGCTTTTAAGCACGCCAAGGTAGATTTGCAGCCCGCTCTGGTTAACAGTGAGGCACAGCTGCTGGTGCGCGATAAATTACCGCTGGATATATGTTTTTATCAAGTACAGCAGTCTGTCGCAGGTGGTTTTTGTTACCACTTGGCCAGCGAAGAGCCGCCTAAAGTGTTGTTCGAGAGACTCAATAGCTTATTGCAAAAAATCGGCATGTCTAGTCATCTAAAAGCCATTGATGATAAAAGCCAGTACTATCGGCAGAGTTATTTTACTGACCAGCAGCCGCAAGCAGCTGTGTTTGTTGCCAGGCAAAAGCAGAATTTGCCCGGTGGCTGGGTGAACCAGTTTTTTAATCCAGCTGCCGGTAGCAGGGGAAGGCTACAGCCAATCGCTGCGGATGTAGAAACTATGCAAAATCAACAGCTATTTTGTCAGTGTCTTAAAGTGCCAGTCAAAGATATAAAAGCGGCACTTGAGGCGGGGCACTCGAGTGTGGATAGCATTCGTAAGCTGACCGGCGCCGGGAATAGCTGCGGCAGTTGCATCGGTGATTTGTCGCTGATGCTGAGTCATGCTGCCAGGACTGAAGCGACACAATTGCAGTCCGATCCGGTGAGATTGTATGTTCCTATAGATTGATAAAAAAATTGGATCGCATTAGCTGGCGGTTAAGGCACAATATGCGCATGTTTTCATAATAATTATTAGAGGGAATGGCTATGAGTGTCGCAGGTAAAGTAGCAGTAATCACCGGGTCTACCAGTGGTATAGGTCTAGGCATAGCGCAGGGGTTTGCGCGCGCTGGTATCAACGTAATGATCAATGGTCTTGGGGATACAAAAGTTATTGAAGCTATTTTAGAAGAATTAAACGGCTACGGCATAAAAGCGCAATATCACGGTGCTGACATGACACAGTCGGCACAAATAAGAGATTTGATGAGTACCACCCTGGAGAGTTTTGGCGCACTGGACATTTTGGTAAACAATGCCGGTATTCAAAAAGTCTCACCTATTGATGAGTTTCCAGAGGATTCCTGGGATGCCATTATGGCGATAAACCTCTCTTCATCTTTTCATACTACCAAAGCGGCGATCCCTATTATGCGCAGTGCGGGGTGGGGCAGAATTATAAATATAGCCTCTGCTCATGGTCTGGTAGCCTCGCCTTTTAAATCTGCCTATGTTGCGGCTAAACATGGAGTAATTGGTCTCACTAAGACCACCGCTTTGGAGTGTGCCGAGCAAAACATAACTTGTAATGCTATATGTCCGGGCTACGTGATGACACCGCTGGTGGAAAAGCAAGTCACAGATACTGCGATCGCCAGAGGTATCAGTGAAGAGCAAGTGAAAACGGATGTTATGCTTAAAGCACAGTGGACCAAAAAGTTTGTCGAAGTTGAAGAGCTGGCCGGTACTGCACTGTTTTTGTGCTCAGACAGTGCTCAGAACATTACCGGAACTAACATCAGTGTTGATGGGGGCTGGACTGCAGCTTAAGCTGGGCGGATTTTCGCTGCAATTGCCAGAGCATCAATGCAGCGCCCAGGCCGGATGCGCCTAACAACATGGTCATAATCATTATCTGATATCTGACGGCAATCAGCGGAGAGACATCGGATAATATTTGCCCGGTCATCATCCCGGGCAGAGAGACCAGACCCACCGCAAGTAAGGTGTTTATCTGCGGGATCATCGCCCCTTTAAAGGCGCTAATTCGCGCCTGTTGAGCCGTTTTTCCCTCGTGCAAGTTAGCGTGAAAACGTTCAGCTGCCAGGCTGATAGCGTTCATCGTATTGGCAAAATACATGCCCGCTAGCGGGATAATCACTTTAGGCAAGTACCATATTTGCATGTCTAAGACTAACTTCACCGAGATAAACAGATGCAGGCTGACAGCCACTAGCAGTGAGATGAAGGCGGGCAGCAGATACCCTGGATGATGGCGTACCGGTCGTATTGCTATCCAGGCGGCGGCACTGATCATAATGCCCATAATCAACAAAGTGAAAATGGGTGACGGGTTGTTGAACATGGCAATTAATACATAGCCTACCGAGATTAGCTGCACTAACATGCGAGTGCTGGCGATCAGGACTTCCTTAACGTCGCCTTTCCAGACGATATAGATACCACTGATAATGATGATTGGAATAAAACACCAGGAGAGGGCCAGCCAGGAGATACTTTGCATTATTGGTACCTAATAATTCAAATAGTATGATGTGATTGTTGCACATAGCAGATATTATTCTTTTCAATAGCAGCCAGCTTACAGAAAAAGAAAATCATCATCGGGAAAAAATATGTCGCTACCTAAGCGCTGGAAGAAAATAATTGAGCAGCAGCAACAGCAAGATTACTTCATTGCTCTAAGCGATGCAATTGCGCAACAAAGAGCGCAAGGTATTGAGGTATATCCAAAAGATCGGGATATTTACAATGCTTTTAATTATGTTGATATCGACAAAATAAAAGTGGTGATTTTAGGCCAAGACCCATATCACGGCGTTGGTCAAGCGCAGGGGTTGGCTTTTTCAGTCGGTCAAGATGACAAAGTCCCGCCCTCTCTGGTAAATATATACAAAGAGTTGCAGACAGACATTGATGGCTTTGCAACACCGCAGCACGGAGATTTAAGCAGTTGGGCTGAGCAGGGAGTACTGCTGTTAAATACAGTGCTGACTGTACAGAGAGCTAAGGCACACTCTCATGCAAAACTGGGCTGGGAGAGGTTTACCGATACCTTGATTGCTGAAATTAGTGCATTGAATCCACACTGTGTGTTTTTATTGTGGGGGAGCCATGCCCAGGCTAAAGGTGAAAATATCGACACGCAAAAACACTTAGTGCTCAGCGCTCCCCATCCTTCGCCCCTATCTGCCTACCGTGGGTTTTTTGGCTGCAAACACTTCTCTGTGACTAACGCCTGGTTAGCCGGCAAAGGTGAAACTGAGGTTGACTGGAAAATTAAAGATCAGGGTTCGCTGAGTTTGTTTGAATAGAATATTTGCATTAAATAAACGAGACTTCATCCATTAGTTAACTAAGGAACATCTCGATCTCGTTGTTATCGATTTTCGCCGGGCACAGGCTTTTTGCTCCATGCAAAGTCTAAGTACCCACATCCATGTAGGCAACCAGCTCGCCTGTAATTAGCATGCCCTCTGGGTACGATGCCTGGATCTCGAAATTCTCTGTACGCCAGAGGCGTATTGGAGTTGATCGCATGCTCCCTAAGAAGAGGAACAACAGTGCCCAATAAATCACTCGCCTTTTTACATACTTCATTAGTGCATATAGAAACATTTGGTTATATTATTAAGGAGTTAGATGTAAAATTCAATGTTGTGCATGAAGTTAATGAGTCGCTGTTGAATCGCGCTATAGAGTTCGGTCTGGACAGTGATTTACAGCGCGATATTAAAACTCAAATGCGCCAGCTGGCAGTTGATGGAGCGGCTGTAGTGGTGTGTACTTGCTCTACAATAGGGGAGGTGGCGGAGCAATCCGCTGACACTCATTTGAGCTTTCAGGCTATGCGTATCGATCGGGCCATGGCAGATAAAGCCGTATTAAGCGCAGATCGTATACTGGTTGTGGCAGCTCTGAAAAGTACTTTGCAGCCCACAGTACAGCTGCTAGAAAGTTCTGCCTTGAATGCCGGCAGAGAAGTTCAATTGAGCACTGTGACTGTAGAATCCGCCTGGCAGTTGTTTGGCGCGGGTGAAATAGACAACTATCATCGGTGCATTGCCAGGACAATAAATAGCCAGTATCACGATTATGACATCATTGTCTTAGCCCAGGCTTCGATGGCAGGTGCGATCAAATATTGCGATCAAATACCTGCGTCTATCTTGGCCAGTCCGCTATTGGGGGTGCTGGCGGCAATTGAGAAAATGCAGACTTGATCCTGTGGATTGCGAAATTAATTACTTGATAGTTATGGCATAAATCCCACAGCAATAAAGTTATAGTTTATACTTAGTGGGCATGTGAAGGATTTGTACAGAGCTTATGCTGCAATAGTCGTATGTTTGTTATTATGCACCGTAAATTATGAGTAACAGGGAATAGTTATGAATTATGAAGAAGTACTAAAATATTGGTTTCAGGAGCTAACTCCCGCACAGTGGTGGAAAAAAGACCCGGAGTTGGATGCTGCAATAAATGAGCGTTTTCATGATATTTATAACCAGGCCAGTTTGGGTGAATTGTATCAGTGGCGTGATAATAGCCGCGGCCGCCTAGCTGAAATTGTGATTTTGGATCAGTTTTCCAGAAACATGTTCCGGGGCACAGCTCAGGCCTTTGCCACAGATGCCATGGCGCTGACACTTTCCCAAGAGGCGATCAGAGTCAAAGCTGATATGCAGCTATCCGCCAGTGAAAGAAGCTTCCTGTATATGCCCTTTATGCACAGTGAATCGATTGCTATTCACACTATCGGCGAGCAGCTGTTTGCAGATGTCGGTATCCAGGGAAATATCAACAGCGCCCGGCAGCATTTTGATGTCATTAAAAAATTTGGTCGCTACCCGCACAGAAACCAACTGCTGTGGAGAGACTCGACCGAAGAGGAGATGGATTATCTGGAAGAACCCGGTGCTGGATTTTAACGCTGCATAATTTTAATCAAAACCTTGGTGGGCTGAGGTCTTTGAGGTTTCAATAAATATCTAACTTATAAGTCAGCAAGTTCGCTTTAAGTTACAGTTATATAGGCGATGACTTTGCTCAATAAAATAGCAACTTTAGGTCCTCAGGGGACTTTTTCTGAAGTTGCGACAAAATCCTACCTGAAGAAACACTCTATTGATTTAGAGATAGTGTATTACAGTACCCTTAAAAAAGCTTTATTGGCGATAGGCTCGGATGTAAGAATGGGTATGCTACCGATAGAAAATCTATCTGAAGGTTATGTCAATTTAGTATTAGATCATCTGATAGATGCCGATTTGTATATTGGCGCCGAACTGTTACTGCCGATCCAATTCTCATTGGTAAGCCAGGCAAAACATATTAGTGACATAGAGACAGTGTTTGTTCAATTTGTGGCAAAAGGACAATGTGCGGAGTATTTAGATGCTCTGCATGAGGTTAAATTTGTCAGTACTGAAAGTAATAGTCAGTCACTGCACAGCATGGGTGACTTAGCTAAAGCTGCAGCGGTAGTGCCAAGGCATCTGCTAGACACTCGTAACTTCGCCAGCGTGGTGGAAAATATCAATGACTATAGAAATAATCAAACTCGGTTTCTGTTGTTTAGTGCAGAGCAAATAGAAGATTACAACGGTTGCTCAGGCGATTATAAAACTAGCCTGATTGTATTGGATGATGACGATCAGCCGGGATATTTGGAAGGTATTTTAGCTAAATTTACCAAGCGGCAGATCAACTTGACCTCAATCGTTTCAAGGCCCACTCGGCAGCAATTTGGTAAATACCACTTTTTCATCGACTTGGATGGTCACCAACAAGATGCCAATGTGGCGGCTGCATTAATTGAGATACAACAAGCATATAAAGTCAGAGTGCTGGGCTCCTACCTTAGAGCGACTTAGCAAGTGAGCTATCGCAGAGGTAAAACGCTATGAAATTGAACAAGAGTGAATTTCCATCTGAGTTGTTTTTACCACTGTTGCAAGAGGAAAAAATTCCCCGCTATATTGCGCTGTTCAAAGCGCTGCGACAGAGTATTATCGAAGGAAAAATGATTGCGGGGGCGAAGTTGCCTGCGAGTCGACCGCTGGCTCAGTCGCTAAAATTATCCAGGAATACAGTAAAATCGGCATTTGAGTTATTACTGGCAGAAGGCTATATCGAAACGCGTCCTGGCTCTGGAAGTTTTGTCACTCACTCTGCGGCTATTGCTTTTCCCCGTGCCGACGAGACTCCAAGCAGTCGCTCTTTTAAAGCTGAGAAAAAACTCTCTAAATTGGCTGAGAGGCTCAATTGGCAAGATCATCACACAATTCCCTATGCAAAATATTTGTTAGAACCAGCAATTCCTGCTTTAGCTGAGTTTCCCTGGATGCAATGGCAGCGCGCGGTAAATTATGCCGGGCGGGTAATGAAGCATCAACTGGTGTCTTCAGGGCTTGGCTGTGCACAACTGCGAGAGCAAATAGCTTCCTATTTACAAATTGTCAGAGGGGTAAAGTGCCACAGTAACAATATTCTGATTTTTTCTGGCTCCCAGCAAGCTATTTATTTGTCCCTGCAAATGTTGCTCAATCCAGGTGAAGGTGTTTTTGTTGAAGATCCTTGTTACTTTGGTATCGAGGGTGCCGTTAACGCGGTAGGTGCCAATAAAATACTGATAGAGAGTGACGAGCAAGGTTTTAATTTATCCCCAGACAAACAATATTTAGCGAAATTGGCAGTGGTTACTCCCTCGAGAAATTATCCACTGGGGCATACGTTAAGTTTGCAGCGTCGGTTGGCTTTGCTGCAGTGGGCAGCAGATCAGGGAGGATGGATTATTGAAGATGATTACGACAGTGAATTTAGATTTGATGGCCCACCATTAACTTCCCTGCAGGGTTTGGATACTGAGCAACGGGTTATTTACTCCGGAACATTTAGTCGCATATTGCACCCGTCAATCCGTATTGGCTATCTGGTATTGCCCGATCAATTAGTTCGACCTTTTACCCTGGCTAAGCAGTTAATGCAAGGTGATGTGTCAATTTTACCGCAGTTGACACTGGCGCAATTTATGGCTGCCGGGCATTTTTCCAGCCATGTCAGGCGGATGCGAAAATTGTATCTCTCGCGTCGCAATCTGTTGCAGCAACTGGTTGAACAACACCTCTCTGGGTACCTACAATTAGTGCCCAGTGATGGCGGTATGCACTGTGTGTATCTATTGGCTGCAGGATTCAGCGATGAGGTGATTTGTCGGCGGGCGAGAGAGTTAGGGGTGGGGGTAAAAGCGTTATCCCATTATTATAGCAGTGAAAATAAGCGCCAGGGATTGGTAATAGGCTTTGCAGGTTTTAATCAGCAACAACAGCAGCGGGCGATAATGGCTTTGGCGTCAGTTTTTTCAGATTGTTAGGGTAAGCGGCGATAGTCAACCGGTTGCTGGAATCACACTTAAGCTTTAGCTGATAAAGATAATAAGCTTTGCAGACATGCGAATAGGCTAGGTTTTTTCTCAGCGGGATTTAAAGCGATTGGTACTGTATTAGACCGAACAGCATAGTTGCTCTAGCATATCTGTTGGTAGCCTGCCACTGAGGGGATGCCTGGATCGTGGAATGCTCTGCAAGGTAATATCGCATCTGACTTATTTGCTTGTTACTTAGATATTAACAATCTAAACTTCTGGTTCTTAATTTCTCAGGGGTATTGTATTCTGGTGTAGAAACTTGCTGCTCTCACAGATGTCATACACTTTGCTAAACGATTAATATCAACAGCAGCTAAACCCGGGGCTATCCAGAAAATAAGCCATTAATAGCAAGCAGAGCTAGCAGATCCATAAAGTGAAAAGCCATATTTTTGTTGACAACAATTGCATGCTTGGCCGTATGTTAATTTGATACCTTAGTTGTTGAACACTTCGTCAAAGCACTAATATCAGCAGTCGTTAATTCAGGGAATTTACAGCAATATGAAAAAGATAGATCAACCAGACCTACAAAACCCGCCAACCGAAGAAGCGTATTTTACTGCTGATGTGGTGCATTTCGACCGAATGATAGAGCATGCCAATGGCGGGGTGCACTATCCGCTACACCCGTCCACTCAATATACCTATAACTCAGTTGCAGATTTGATTAATGTTTTTCAGGGTAAGTCAAAAGGGAACTCTCCCTATTCTCGTCAGGGAACACCCACTACCGCGGTACTAGAGGCTAAGCTGGCGAAAATTGAAGAAGGTTGTGGAGCAGTTGCTTTTGCAACGGGTATGGGCGCAATTGCCGCAACCTTCCTGACATTAGTGAAAGCGGGTGACCATATAGTCGTCTCAGAGCATTTGTTTGGCAATACCGCAAGCTTCTTTAACACTCTGGAAAACTTAGGCATTCTTGTCACAAGAGTGAATGCCACAGCGGTGCAGAATGTCGCTGCTGCAATCCAGGACAATACTCGAATTGTCTTTGTCGAAACAGTGGCCAACCCAGGTACACAAGTTCCCGATTTAATGGCCATAGGTGAGTTGTGTGAACAGCTTAACATTGTCTATGTGGTTGATAATACTATCTTGTCAGCGTATTTATTTAAACCTAAATCCGTTAAGGCATCTTTAGTCATCCACTCATTGACCAAGTCTGCGGCGGGGCAGGGACAAGTATTAGGGGGGGTGGTGATAGACACGGGGTTATATGATTGGCAAAAATATCCTAACATTTTTGTCAATTACCGCAAGGGAGATGCCAGTAAATGGGGCTTGCAGCAGATCAGAAAAAAGGGCCTGCGGGATATGGGGGCTACGCTGTCCTCTCATGCGGCGCATCAGATAAGTTTGGGGCTGGAAACTCTGGCGATTCGTATGCAGAGGAGCAGTGCTACGGCGTTGACAGTGGCGCGTTTTCTGCAACAACACCCTAAAGTTGCCAAGGTTTATTATCCAATGCTGGAAGACCACAATGCCTATCAGCAAGCCTGTCGTCTATTCAAAGCTGGCTCTTGGTTGTTTTCATTTGAGCTGGTAGATGCTGATCAATGTTTGGATTTTGTAGATAAATTGGAAGTATTCATTAAAGCGACAGGCTTAGGCGATACTCGTAGCTTGATAATCCCTGTCGCTCATACTATCTTTTGGGAAATGGGTGCACAAAAAAGACAGGCGATGCAGATAAGCGACGGCATGCTTAGAGTGTCTATCGGCCTTGAAGAGAGTGAATGTTTGCTGGGCGATCTGGCCCAGGCGCTTGGCTAAGCAACAGACAGCTGCTGCGCAGGCTAAAAACTGCCTGTGGACCTGCACAGTAACCTGACTGTTTCTGTCTTGATAGTGGGTCAATTGTGGTTTATGCCTGGATATTAGGATGCTCTGTTGTCCACAGGCGCCTCTTGTTAACAGTCAATGTTAACAAGAGGCGGGGTTGTATTTTTTTGCTCTAATAACAGTGAGGTGCATTTGAAATTAATCTATACGCATGCAAATAATTTGATCGTATTAAATGCCAAAAATATTGTCGAAGCTTCCAGTATTAAAGTATTTTTAAAGAACGAGTTTTCCAGCGCTGGGGTGGGAGAATTGCCGCCTATTGATAATTGGCTGGAGCTCTGGGTTGTAGAAGATTTGCACTATGAGAGAGCACAAAAGCTGCTGGCGGTGTTTAATAGTAAGGAGCTAGCAGATTGGCAATGTGTGAAATGTGCAGAAATTAATGGAGCGGCTTTTGATTATTGCTGGAACTGTACAACCAGTAGTCATTATTGCGATCTATGATCTTAAATTTGTGACAGACCAGCTAATTGCAAAAAAAAGTGCCAAGAGAAAAACTGGCAATGATTGACGAACGCTAGTTCTTGTCTTGATACTGGCTTTGAATTTCCAGAACAGCCGCCAAATTATCTTCCAGCAATTTGACTAAATCCGGGTCAAAATGACTGCCAGATTGGTCGTGGATTAACGCCATGGTTTCCTCAACCGTCCAGGCATTTTTATAGCAGCGCTTAGAGCAGAGTGCATCAAATACATCAGCCAGCCCTGTAATGCGTCCGAAAATATGGATGTCTGTGCCTGAGAGTCCCTTGGGGTAGCCTGAACCATCCCATTTTTCATGGTGTTGCATAGCGATAATAGCACCGCTTTGAATAATGGGGCGCTTGGAATCACTTAAGACTTGAGAGCCTAATTCGGAATGGGTTTTCATTATCTCCCATTCTTCTGGAGTATGTTTGCCAGGCTTATTCAAAATAACATCGGGGATACCTACTTTGCCAATGTCATGCAGGGGAGAGGCGAGTTTAATGGCATAAATTTCATCTTCGGGTAAACCGTATTTTGTCGCCAACAATTCGCAGATTTTAGAGACGCGGATGATGTGGTTGCCGGTTTCTTTAGATCGGGTTTCAACGGCGCCACTGAGCATTGAAATGATTTCATTTTGGGTCTCTTCTACTTCCTGCCATAGACGCAAATTTTCATGGGCTATGGCAATATTTTGTACAAATAATTCAATTAAATTTTTGGCGTCTTCAGTGATTAACTTATGCGAATGTAAATAGAGCAAGCTCTTGTGATTATCATCGGTGGTAAATGACACTATGACTTCATTGGGATTGATAATGCTATATCCGGATTCAGTATTCTTTAACCAGTGATCAAGCACAGTATCAGGGATTATATCTCCGGGTTCTTCGCCAATTAAGTTTTGATACTCGCCTATGGCCGCCACTACTTTTACTTTGTGTCCTGACTCTAGAGCAGCTATACCGGTCGAGTTAACCAGTGCGGCATTAGGTTCTAAGTAGAGCAGAGAGGTTAGTTGAAATAGAGCTCCATTGGTGAATTCGTGCAGATACCGCTCTTTGAAAATGTGTGAGGATGCCTTGATGACCCTTTTTAATTCAATTCTATTTTGATTGAGCGCAGAGAGGTCTCGATAGGAGCGAATACCTGAGATAACACTGGAAAATAATTTTTGTGAGGTGAGTTCAGTTTTGTTTTTATAATCGTTAATGTCGTAATCGACTATAACTTGTTTTTCGGGGGCCTGGCCTGGTTGGCCGGTGCGCAGAATAATACGTATCAATGAGTTGTTTAAGTCTTCTCTGATCCACTTAGTGACTTTTAAGCCTTCGGTATCGGTTTCCATCACGACATCGAGCAGGACGATGGCAATATCATCTCTTGCCGACAGGACTTCTCTGGCTTCTTTGCCGGAAAGAGCGGAGATGAAATTTAGCTCACGACCTTCAAAACTGACATCATCTAAGGCAAAGCGGGTAACATCGTGCACTGATTGCTCATCATCTACAATCAGTATATTCCATGGCGGTGATATGTTGTCAGTGTCATCAGTTTGATCAATCTCTACGTCATCAATCAAAAAATCATACATTTCAAAACTCCTAAACCTCTCAAATCGGGCCATGTTTTAACCCTGGCTCTCCGTCCCTTTTGCAGCCGGATTTTATGATACCACTAGCGATAAATTAATCCTATGAGAACAAGTACTATTAAACCTTTTTTTCGTAATTTCAAGCGCTAATGTTATAATTAATCAATCACCTATACCCCACTTAAGCTAATCATAGTTGAGTTATGAAATGTTGCAAAATATATTCTCAACTGGATTGTAGTTACCACATAAATAAGCTATTAATGAAATTAAATCTATAGCTGAAATGACGATTTGGCGGGCTATCTGTGTAAGTGTAAAATACTCAGCAAGTTGTTGTAGGCTGATCTGAGTTGTCTGCTGTGCATATAAAAAATTGATTTAAATGCTTTTAATCGAAATATTTAAGCAAAAAGTATCTTTTCAATATTGACCGCAGATAAAAGGTGTATATAATTCACTTAGCTAGAAAATAAGTTCCGTATTTATGTACCATTGCGATGTCCTGTTCTTCATGCTTCGTCATGATATTCATAAGTAATAGCAACATTTCCGGCCGATAGCCTTAATATTATATTAAGGTAAACTTACTCTTGAATTTAAAGGATTTTCATATGTCAACTACTACTGGTACTGTAAAATGGTTCAATGAAACTAAAGGTTTTGGTTTTATCGAGCAGGAATCAGGTCCAGACGTTTTCGCTCACTTCAGCGCTATCGCTGGTGACGGATTCAAAACTCTAGCTGAAGGCCAAAAGGTCCAGTTCACAGTTACACAAGGCCAGAAAGGCCCTCAAGCTGAGAACATTGTAGCGCTATAATCTAGCCTGCAAATAGAGCCCTAAGGGGCGAATAAAGGGTGCATTCTTCGGGATTCGCCTTTTTTTATGTCTAAAATTTAATAAAAGAGCATTTCTACCAGGAGCTTGCTGGTTGGCTACCGGGTTATTCTGGTTTCTATAATAAGTCTTCGCGAGTGATAGCATAGAATTGATCGCAGGCATCGATCAGCGACTTTGCGGTCAGTTGAGGGACGCCATAAACCGCTGTTTTAACCTTTGTCTTGGCTGATATTCTCTCCAGTAGCATCGCAAAGTCTCCATCCCCGGACAGCAGTACTATTTTGTCGACAGTGGCGGCTATTTCCATGATATCTATAGTAATGCCGACATCCCAGTCACCTTTAGCGCTGCCATCTGCGCGCTGAATATAAGGTTTTAGTTTTACCTGGAAACCTATATGTTTTAGCGCCGATTGGAATTTAAACTGGCCACTGTCACCGCTTTCAATGGCGTAGGCGATTGCTGTTACGATTTCAGCCCTGCAGCTGATTGATTTCCAGAAATTCCGATAATTAAATTGCCGCTGGTAGGCCTGCCGGGTTGTATAGTAAATGTTTTGTACATCGACAAAAACTGCGATTTTTTCCATGACGGCCTGTTATGACTATTGTTAAGGTGGCATTTAATTGGGACAAATGTCCAGAAATGACTCTCTACTGACAGGTTTGTCAGTACTCAGGCAATATACTATTTTTTTTGTGATGAGAATATTAACAAATGAAGAATGCACTAAGTAGCAATGCGATTGAGCGTATTTCGGCCAGTTTCGTTCAATTAATACCAGACTTTAGCCCACAGCTGTTTATTACCCAAGCACAGCAGGGGATTGATCAACTTGAACTGAAGCAGCGAGTCGAGCATCTGATTGATGTGTTGGCCCGGCATTTGCCCGAAGATTTTTTGCAAACAGCAGTGTTGTTGTCAAGTATAAAAGATGTATGGGTAGCAGGTGACAAAGATGATCCGCTGCAATCTTTTGCCGCTTGGCCGGTGATAGACTATGTCGCTAAATACGGATTGGATCACCCTGAAATCTCATTGCCGCTGTTGAAGTATTTGACTGCGCTTTTTTCCGCCGAGTTTGCCATTCGCCCTTTCATTGTCAAATACCCACAACTCTGCCAGCGGTATTTTTCAGAATGGGTCGACAGTGAAGATGAAAATGTCAGGCGCTTAGTATCCGAGGGGACCCGGCCGAAGCTGCCATGGGGCATGCAGTTAAAATCTTTTGTCAAATCCCCACAGGTTAATATTCCGCTACTGCAGCGGTTAAAAGATGATCCAAGTTTATATGTGCGCCGCTCAGTGGCAAATCATTTAAATGATATCGCTAAAGATCATCCACAGCTAGTCATAGAAACCTGTCAGCACTGGCTCAAAGGCGCCTCTAAGGAAGTGCAGTGGCTGATCAGGCACGCGACCAGAACGCTGGTTAAAAGTGGGATAGCCGATGTGTATCCGCTTTTGGGCTACACTAGATTGCCGCAGTGCAAAGTGACAAATCTGAACTTGTCGAGTGCTAAAATACACTTAGGTGAGTCTCTGAGCTTTAGTGTAACCGTTCAGTCCTGTGCCGAGGAGCATCAGAATATGGTGTTGGATTTTGCCCTGGCCCTGGTCAAAGCCAATGGCCAGCAAAAGAGTAAAGTGTTTAAATTTAAAAACCTACAGCTAGCGGCAGGTGAAAAAGTGATTTTGCACAAACAGCATCAGATTAGAAAAATAACCACCAGGCGCTACTATGCAGGAATCCAGCGTTTAATCATCTTGATCAATGGAGAGTCGGTTGCAGAACATGACTTCGAATTATGTATTGACCAGTAGTTGCAAGTTGCTGCTGTGCAGCGGCATTAAATGGCTGTTGAAAATGATACTGGGGTTTTGGCTGTTGATTGTACGAGACTTTTTGCCTGGTTAACATTTTTAAGCAAGCTGTTTGCCTGTAGCTAAAAGAATGGAATTGGCTGCAGCACAGGGGAGGTGATGAGAGAGTGCCCAGGTCTCTCTCAATGCGTCCCCTGTTGTGGTTAATCCTTTTTCTATTACTCGCTAGTGTGCGTGAATAGCGAATTTCTTTTCCGCTCTAGAAATAGCTAATGTCACTATGTAGTTAAGAATCAGATAAAAGCTACCGGCGACAATGATGGGCTCGAAAGGACTGAAATGATCGGAGGCAATTTCCTTATAGACCCCGGTCATATCCATGATGGTAATGGTACTTGCCAGTGACGTTGATTTAACCATCAAAATTACTTCGTTTCCGTAGCCCGGTAACGCCTGACGCATAGCGAGAGGGAAAGTGATACGTCTGAAAAGTTGCACAGTGCTCATACCGCAAGCTTTGCCTGCCTCAATGAGGCCGATTGCGACTGACTGGATGCCGCCACGGATAATTTCACTGGTATAGGCACCTGTGTTCAGGGTCAGAGACAAAATGGCGCAAAACCAGGGGTCTTTAAAGAACTGCCATAATCCTATGGCGTCGAGCTCATCCCTAAACTGCCCTGAGCCGTAATAGATCAGAAACATCTGGATCAGTAGTGGGGTAGACCTGAAAATATAGACAAACACATAGGCGGGTTTGTTTAATGCTGCGTATGGGCTCAGTCGGCATAGAGCGACTGTGACCGCGAGAAAGAAACCAAAAAATAGCGAAACAGATACGAGTGCAATAGTGACAGGCAGTGCTGCAAAAATGGCAGGTATCGCTTCGTTGACAATATCCCAATCCATATTAAGCTCTCCTTACGCCGCGATTAGCCCATCTCTCAAGTGATATATAACCACGGTCTGAGAGCGATGCTAAAATTAAAAACAAGATCAAGCCGGCCAAGAAAAAGGTGAAAGGCTCTTTTTCGCTGCCCGCGCCAATTTGCGCGATGCGCACAATTTCAGCGAGACCGATAACAGATATCAAAGAGGTTTCTTTCAACGTTAGTTGCCATACATTGCCCAAACCTGGCAGGGCAAAGCGTGCGACTTGGGGTAGTAAGATACGTCTAAAGCGGGTGCTGGTATTCATGCCTATCGCTTTCGCTGCCTCAATAGTACCTATCGGGACCGCCAGTACCGCGCCGCGGATAACTTCGGTTGAATATGCGCCCGAGCTCAAGCCGATGCACAATACACCCATCATAAAGATAGGTAGTTCAATATATTGATGGTAATTAAAAACATCTTTGGCGATGGACATTAAAATGCTATTGCCGCCGTAGAAAATCAGATAGATAATCAGTAGTTCTGGAATGCCGCGTACTACTGTAGTGTAGCCATTGGCAAGCATACGTAAGACTCGGTAATTACTGAGTTTCATTGTGGCAGCACCTGCGGCGAGCACTATGCCAAAGGCAAATGAGCAGGTTGCCACGGAAATAGTGATTAAAGTGGCGTAAAAAAACTCATCGCCCCAGCCACTAGCTCCCCAGCTTAAGATTGTTAGATCCAAAGGAATACCTAATTTTTTGATTTAGGAAAAGTTAGAAATTTTGTTGTACAGCGCTTGTTATTATTGTTTTGCTCTAATACAAAAAAGCAGGACGGGTTGCCCTGTCCTGCTATTGCGATCAAAGTGTAAACTTATTTGCTTGAAGCGTCAAAACCGAACCATTTAACAGCAAGCTTAGAAACAGTGCCGTCAGCGATTGCTGAATTGATAGCAACGCTGAACTTGTCTGCTAGTTCTTGATCTTCTTGACGAAGACCTAGACCAACGCCTTCACCGAATGGGCCTTCAGAAAATCCTGGACCGATGGCGCGGAAATCTGCTCCCTCAGGCTTTGCAAAAAGAGGGTGCCAGTAACTCTCAGCTGCAAAAGCCACGTCAACACGACCAGATTGAAGATCAAGATCTAGTTGCTCTTGAGTCTCGTAAGTACGGATAGTGGCATTGCCCTTCATGTACTCTTTTAGGAAGTTTAAGTGGATTGTGCCTTTTTGCACGCCGATAGTCTTGCCGTTAAGAACCGCTAAAGTGGCGTCCAGGCTAGTCTTTTCGTTGGCATCTAAATCAGCCAGTGAAATCTTGTCAGCAGATACTTTGAAATCAACCATTGCAGAGTCTTTACCTACGACGAATACTGCAGGGCTGGACGCATAAGAACGGGAGAAAGTGATTTTTTTCTTGCGCTTGTCAGTAATAGACATGCCCGCCATGATGACGTCGAACTTACCCTGTTGTAGAGAGGGGATGATACCGTCCCAAGCTGTTTGTTCCATAGTGCACTCTAAGTTAGCGCGGGCACAAAGTACTTGGTATAAATCGATTTCAAAGCCTTCAAGATGACCGGCACTGTTTAGTGCGTTCCACGGAGGGTAAGCACCTTCAGTGGCAATTCTTACAACATCGCCAGCTTGCGCTGCACCAGACATTAAAGTAACAGCCGTAAGGGCTGCTGTGGCTAGCAGTTTTTTCATGATAAGTATCCGCTTGGGTTATTTATTGTTATCAAATGTAATAAAAGTTTCTATGCAGTGACATTGAGACGGTTAATTACAAAATTATTGAAGTGCAATAGTACAATCATTCTGCTCCACCCGATACGGCAGAAGTTGTCATATATTTCAATAATGCGACATTTATTTAGACTATTGTATGGCTATTATCCGATTGATAACCCTAAGTATGATAATCTCGGCTGCAAATTAGTTTTGTTTGAATAAATGAGAGTTATTATTTTCACATCAAACTGAAATATCGGTTGAGCTATTCATCCTAATAATAGTGACTCGCTGAGTCCCTTAAAATTATAAGAGCCATTGTATGTCCCAGGCAAAAATCGCAATTAACGTTAAGAATATTCACAAAACCTTTGGTCGTTTAGAAGTGTTAAAGGGTATAGATCTGCAAGCTGAGGCCGGCGAAGTTATCTCTATCATCGGCTCTAGTGGTTCTGGTAAAAGCACACTTTTAAGATGCATTAACATGTTGGAAAATCCCACAGAAGGTGAAATCCAAATCAGCGGTGAGCAGATTAAGCTTAAGCGCAACAAAATGGGTGACTTGGAGGCGGCCGATACTAAACAGCTAGAGACAGTGCGTCAGCGCTTAGGTTTTGTTTTTCAGAACTTTAATTTGTGGCCGCACATGACAGTGCTGGAAAATATCATTGAAGGTCCGATATTGGTGCTGAAAAAGAGCAGAGAAGAGGCGACTAAATACGCTGAAGAACTGATGGAAAGAGTAGGGTTAACCGATAAGCGTGATGTATATCCCAGTATGTTGTCTGGTGGCCAGCAACAGCGGGTCTCTATCGCCAGGGCACTGGCTATGGACCCTGAAGTGATGTTGTTTGATGAGCCAACATCAGCATTGGATCCGGAATTGGTCGGTGAGGTATTGAAGGTTATGAGGGACCTGGCCGCGGAGGGGCGCACTATGTTAATAGTGACTCATGAGATGAAGTTTGCCCGTGAAGTGTCTAATAAGGTGATGTTTTTACACCAGGGAAAAGTAGAGGCATTTGGCACCCCCGAAGAAGTATTTGATAATCCTACCAGTCAGCGTTGTAAAGAATTTATTTCATCGGTCTTCTAGCCACGGCTGCAGATTTTAGTCATTAGTAGAGGAATCTGTCATAGATTTAGTCTTTGTTCTCCCCGTATATTATAAACAGCAATATACGGGGTTGTTAGTCTCTTCCCCAGCATTTTACTTTTAGGTTTCTCAATGTCGCATACCGTCGAACAAATTGCATTAAAATCCTCCAGTCCGGGCACCCAGCGCTTTCTTAAAGTGCACAGATTTAACGCTGCAAAACCTGGCCCTAAAGTCTATATGCAAGCGGCATTGCATGCCGATGAATGGCCGGGATTGCTCACGTTACAGCATCTGATAACTGAGCTGATGGATTTAGATAAGCGCGATTTATTGCGCGGGGAAATTGTCATCGTGCCCTATGCCAACCCTATAGGCATGGATCAGCGCCTTAACGGTGTGGTATTGGGGCGTCACTCTTTCAGTGCAGAGGGTAACTTTAATCGCCACTGGCCAGACTTTTCGGCAGTCACTAAAGCTGTGCGGGACCAAGATCCACAGAGCAGTGTTGAGCAGTACCGGCAAGCGCTGAGAAAAGCAGTGGCACAACTGCCGACTCAAACGCCCCTGGCCGAGCTGAAAGCGACACTATTGGAATTGTCTATCGATGCGGACATCGTCTTAGACCTGCACTGTGATTCACAAGCTTTAGTACATATCTATGCCAATTACAGGCAGCGGCAAGATTCGCAGCTGTTGGCGCAATGCATGCGCTCTCCTATTGTATTGCTTGAGGATGAGCCGGGTGGTTCGCCCTTTGATGCAGCACATATACTGCCCTGGATAGCAATCGAGAGTGAAAGCTGTCCTGTTAGCTGTTTTACTGCCACTATTGAATTGCGCGGTTTTGCCGACGTAGATGATCAGCTGGCTAAAGTTGACGCTCAGGGGTTGGTAAATTTCCTCTCTGCTAAGGATGTGATTCAAGCGGCCCCGTCGATGATCGAGACCCGTGTATTGACTACTGATCTGGAAGCGGTTGATTCAGTGCGGGCCACGGCAACGGGCATAGTGTGCTGGACTAAAGAACTCGGTGAATGGGTAGAAAAAGGTGAGCTAATTGCCGAAGTAGTAGACCTGCTAGCCGATTCTCCCGCAGCGGGGCGAACAGCAATTTACAGCAGAACCCGAGGCATGCTGTTTACCACAAATATAGGAAAGCTGGTTTGTGAAGGCGACAATATCGGTAAAATAGCCGGCACAGAAGTGCTTGTGAATGAGACCGGAGAGGGGTTGTTGTCTCTTTAAGCTGTGGCTATAAAATTTAAAACACCAATACAAACTTCAGCTATAGCAACTGGCTATAGCTGAAGCTGAAGTCTTTACTTAATACGCTTGGCTTGCTCTGCAGCGTTGCCAATGTAGTTGTGCGGAGTCATTTGCTTTAGGGCATCTTTAGCAGCTTCCGGCATTTCTAAGGTATCAATAAAGCTTCTGATTGTCTCTTTATTCATATCCTGGCCGCGGGTCAGCTCCTTTAGTTTTTCGTAGGGCTTTTCGATGCCATAGCGACGCATAACCGTTTGGATCGGCTCTGCCAGAATCTCCCAGGAGTTTTCTAAATCGGCATCAATCGCCGACGCATTCAGCTCTAACTTGCTCAGGCCTTTTAGGGTAGATTGGTAGGCGATCATGCTGTATGCCATACCAACACCCATGTTGCGCAATACCGTGGAGTCGGTAAGGTCACGCTGCCAGCGAGAGATAGGTAGTTTGGCGGATAAGTGCTGCAGCACCGCGTTGGCAATCCCCAAGTTACCCTCTGAATTTTCAAAGTCTATCGGGTTTACTTTGTGTGGCATGGTAGAGGAGCCAACTTCGCCAGCGATAGTCTTTTGCTTAAAGTAGGCATTGGAAATGTAAGCCCAGATATCGCGATCGAAATCGATGATGATAGTATTGAAGCGACAAAAGGCATCAAACATTTCGGCGATGTAGTCATGAGGCTCTATTTGCGTAGTGTAAGGGTTAAAATCCAGGCCTAAACTGGCGATAAATGCCTTGGCATGCTCTTCCCAGTCAACATCAGGATAAGCGCTGATGTGCGCATTATAGTTACCTACAGCACCGTTGATTTTACCCAAAAATTCTGTATTTTTCAGCTGTTTGATCTGGCGGCTCAGGCGATAGGCGACATTGGCCATTTCCTTGCCGACAGTCGTTGGAGACGCTGTTTGTCCGTGGGTTCGGGAGAGCATCGGCTGAGTGGCGAAGTCTCTGCCCAGCTGCGCTATTTCACTTTGCAATTGCTCAAGCATTGGCAGCATAACGGCCAGGCCGTCTTTAAGCATTAATGCGTGCGATAAATTGTTAATGTCTTCAGAAGTACAGGCAAAGTGTACAAATTCATTGATAGCTTGCAGCTCTTGATTGCCGGCAAACTTTTCTTTAATCATGTACTCAACCGCTTTTACATCGTGGTTGGTGGTGCGCTCAATCTCTTTAACACGCAATGCATCAGTTTCACTGAAGTTATCGACGATGTCGTTAAGCAGTTGGTTGGTCGCTGTGGAAAATTCTGGAACTTCAGTGATTTGTGAAGTGTTGGCGAGCTTTTGTAGCCATCTTATCTCTACAATAACTCGGTTTCGAATAAGTCCATATTCACTGAAGATTGGTCGTAAATCTTTGGTTTTACTTCCGTAACGGCCATCGATTGGTGATACTGCGGAGAGAGCAGAAAGATCCATGAATATCCTCGCTGTGTACAATTGATTAGAAAATTTGTGCGATATTATATATGAAATTCAACTCAGCGGGTATGCCCGATTGGGTCTGATTGCCAGTCTATGAGCCTGGCAGCAGATATGGAACGCGTCGTAGCTGTTTAGTAGATATACCGCAGAGTGAGCAGAAACTGAGCTGCGTAGGGTAAAGCAGCTCTAGACGACTCACCGACTGTTAAAAAGGCAATGTTTAATTTGCATCTAATATTTTTTGCACGCTCTGCCTGATTCTGGATTTAAAAAACAGCAGGTGCCAGCGCCTGCCGCCGACTTGTCTCCATAAAATCGCTGCCCTGATGCCCGCTAATAATAATGCCCGTACTTTGGCGGCATTTTCTTTGTTCTGTAAGTGCCTTGGATCGCCTTGCACTTTTATGCGAAAACTAAAAGTACTGATGGTATCTTGATAGAGTCCATCGAGGCCGGCAATAATATTGGTGTGGGTGTAGTTGGCACTGGGTTGCTGTTGTGCATCAACGAGGTCATGTGAATAATATTTAAGCGCTTTATCGCTGAGGTTTTCCAGGCGCTCGGCCATTAGTGAAAGCATTTTGTCATTCTTGGCTAGCTTCTGCTGCAGCATGATCATCGCTAATACATAGTTAGTAACATGATTTGAATTGTCGTTACGACGTTTATCGACAATATCCATTAATGTGCGCAACCCTAAACCAAGATTATGCGGTAAAAACCTCTGTCCGCCAAATACCGCTTCGGTATTATCGGGCTTCATTTCAAATAAGCTATTGATAGACGTTTCAAAACTGCTCTGCGAAGTCATACCTTTGTTGGCAATCTGATCGACTAACGAGGCTGCTTGAAACATAGCGGCTACCGCTATAGCTTGTTCATCTTGGTTTCTGGACATTAACGGTTGGTCTCCTGATCTATTGCTGAAGTTAATACGCTATGCGCAAATGCTATTTTCCGGTTGTTTCAATAACTCCGCCACCCAGGCAGATATCGTCTTGATAGAGCACTACAGATTGGCCGGCGGTAATGGCGCGCTGCGGCTGCGCAAAATCAATTCGATAATTTCCCTGCGGGTCTAAGACCAAAGTGCAATCCTGGTCTTCCTGGCGATAGCGTACTTTGGCTTTGCAGCTAAAGGGTAGGGCAGGGGCCTGGTCATTTATCCAGAAAATGTCGCTGGCACTGAGCCAGTTGGTAAACAGTAAATCGTGTTGCTTGCCTTGCACAGCAATTAATAGGTTCTTCTCTAAATTTTTGCCAGCTACATACCATGGCTCTTCCGGATAATCTTTCAGTCCACC
Source organism: Oceanospirillaceae bacterium (assembly GCA_013215505.1). Classification (GTDB taxonomy): domain Bacteria; phylum Pseudomonadota; class Gammaproteobacteria; order Pseudomonadales; family Balneatricaceae; genus Rs1. The sequence goes on along the minus strand of JABSQZ010000004.1, from coordinate 47,970 downwards.
AATTAGCAAGCCCTGACGTTGACCAATGGTGTAATACATAAGGCCTGAATGGTCGCCAATCACTTCATTTTTTTCAGTGATGATTTTCCCCGGTTGTGCCGGTAGATATTGTTGCAAAAAATCTTTAAAGCGGCGCTCGCCGATAAAACAGATACCGGTACTGTCCTTTTTGTTGTGAGTGATCAAATCGTGTTGTTCAGCAAGTGCCCGAACAGCAGGTTTAAGCAACTCGCCGACCGGAAATAAAGTTTTAGCTAGTTCGCACTCGCCCACTTGATGCAAGAAATAGCTCTGATCTTTATTGCCATCTAGCCCTTTTTGCATTTGCACGCTGCAAGAACCATCCGCATTATGGACTAATTTACGTCTGACATAGTGTCCCGTGGCGATGAAATCGGCCCCCAGCTCCAGGGCGTACTCGAGAAATGCCTTAAACTTTATTTCTCTGTTACAGAGAATGTCCGGGTTGGGAGTACGTCCTGCCTTGTACTCTTCTAAAAAATGTTCAAAGACGTTATCCCAATATTCCGCGGCGAAATTTGCTTTGTGCAGAGTGATCTGTAATTTGTCGCAGACAGCTTGGGCATCCGCCAGGTCATCGAGTGCCGTACAGTATTCGGTACCATCGTCTTCGTCCCAGTTCTTCATGAACAGTCCTTCGACCTGGTAGCCCTGTTGTATTAACAGTAATGCTGATACAGAGGAATCTACTCCACCTGACATACCTACTATCACTTTAGTTTTTGAATTATCTATCTGGTTGCTCATTTAGCTGTATTCTACTCTCTGCATAATGGGGTATGGATTATCGCAAGATTTGTCTTGATTTAAATGTAGCTGTTCTGCCAGTAAAGATGAGCAGAGAATTGGCTGTAATCAAACAGGCTGTATAGTATCCCTTTTGAGCCATTAGCTAAAGTAAGCTTTACCATCAATAACAGGAAAATATAAACAAATTAAAAAATAGTATTAGAATAGCGGACTAAAGAACAGGCGAACAAGGCTGTTATCTCCTGTGCACACTATAAAGAGATTCGCTGCTGAACAGCTAAGTAGTATAAATGACGGGTCATTTACAGGTTACTTGAAAGCGAATCAGCACGTTTTGGCCCGCTCGCTGGGCATCCAGAGCACCCAATCTGGTCATTATGACACCCTGGGGAATGATAGCTTTAGCCAGGGACGGTCTTTTGTCCTATGTAAAGATCTTGGAATGCACCTCTCGCCACAGCTGCACTGGATTTGTTAAGATGTACCCTATTAACCTTTGGAAGTTAAAATGTCAGAAAATTTAATAGAAATTCAAACTGAAGATTTTGATTTAACAAAATTAAATGCTTGGTTACAGCAAAGTGAAAACAGTTACGGGGCCCTGGTCACCTTCACCGGTGTTGTCCGAGATAGCATTGCGGCAGATTTAGAGCAGCTGTTTTTAGAGCACTATCCTGGTATGACGGAAAAATGCCTATTGAACATCGTAGAAAGGGCCAGAGTGCGGTGGAATTTAGGCCGTATAGCAGTGGTACATAGAGTCGGAGAACTGAACATAAATGATAACATTGTGTTTGTCGGTGTTATCAGTGCTCATCGAATTGAAGCATTCCAGGCTAGCCAATTTATTATGGATTACCTGAAAAAAGAAGCCCCTTTTTGGAAAAAGGAGTTAACCGCTAAATCTAAAGCTTGGGTAGAGCAGAAACAATCAGATCTAGATGCCGCAGGGGATTGGGAACAGCCCTAGACTCGAGGAGACTAAGGCTATTGTCGGTTAGCGCTTGGGTAGAAGATCTTTTAATTTGGCATGCATATCCAGCAGGCAATCTTCTGTCTGCTGCCAATCTATGCAACCATCTGTGATTGACACGCCGTATCTAAGATCAGCGGGGTCTTCGGTCATTGGCTGATTGCCAAATCCGATATTTGATTCTATCATCAAGCCGATAATTGATTTATTGCCTTCAACAATCTGGTTGACTACATTCTGTGCCACTAAAGGCTGAATTGCTGGGTCTTTAGAAGAATTTTCATGTGAACAATCCACCATGATATTCGCCTTAAGTCCCGCGCTTTCCAATGCCTTTTCAGATCTGTTGATGTTCACTGAATCGTAGTTAGGCTTGCCGCCGCCACCTCTTAATACTAAGTGCCCGTACTGATTACCTTTAGTTTTAATGATGGCTACTTCACCGCCAGCATTGATGCCGAGGAAGCTGTGTGAGTGGCTCACTGATTTAAGTGCATTGGTTGCCACAGCCAGGCCGCCATCGGTGCCGTTTTTAAAGCCCACTGCACAGGAGAGGCCAGATGACATTTCTCTGTGAGTTTGTGACTCAGTGGTACGCGCACCTATTGCCGACCAGGAGATAAGATCTTGTAAGTACTGAGGCGAAATTGGATCCAGCGCCTCTGTGGCTAAAGGTAAACCTAAGTTGGATAAATCTAGCAATAACTTACGGGCAGTGAATAATCCTTGTTCTATTTCAAAAGAGTCATTCAAATGTGGGTCGTTAATTAATCCCTTCCAGCCTACCGTAGTTCTAGGTTTCTCAAAATACACCCGCATTACCACATAAATAGAATCATCGATTTTAGCTGACAGCTCTTTTAAACGCTGAGCATAATCCATGGCCGCGTCTACATCGTGAATCGAGCATGGGCCTATTACTACAATAATACGCTTGTCGCTGCCGTCTAAAATGTTGCGAATGACTTGACGACCTTCAGTGATAGTTTGCATCGCTGCATTGGACAGCGGCAGTTTATCTTTTAATCCTTGGGGAGTAATGAGTACCGAAAAGCTCTCGACATTTAAATTATTTACTTGATCATTATTCATGGATATGAGTTTCCTACACGGATGTTGCCATGGGCTCTGGCTCGGTTCTAATTGGTGTAACCTTTTTACCATAAAAAATCCGCAGGTATAAGTAGACTTAAGGGGATATTCAATGCTTTACCAAGAAAATATATAATTTAAATGCAAATAACAGAGATTTCACAGCTGGCGGTCATTGAGAGCTATGTGTTTGCCAGCATGGTCCGCGGCATTACTGAATATCTCAGTAGTGAGTGGTCGTAAAAGCGGGCAATCACTGTAAAATGTCAAATCTGAAAATTAAATAGAACTAGCGTTGCAGATTGTAGTCAATAGGCTGCTAAGTAGCATTTATTTGTTGCTAGTTGTTGATTTTTCGGTAACTAATTACCTCGGAGTAGTGAATTGTTCAGTATTGGGTTCGATAAAATAAAAACCAGCTTAGTTTTGTTTGTGGCATTGATGCTGGTAACGAGTGTTAGCGCTGGGATATTTAGTAAAGCCAAAGTCACAGATCCGCGACCTGTCGAAGAAGTTTTTGTATTACACACTGAAGCTTTGGCGGATAACCAACTGCTACTGCGCTGGGATGTGCTTCCCGACTATTATCTCTATGATCAGCGAATGAAATTTAGTGCCGATGATGGCGTCACCATTACTCAAATTAGCCGCAGCGAAACGCAGGCAAAAGATGACCCATTGTTTGGTAAAGTCCAGGTCTATTATCACAGTAGTGAAATCGTGCTGCAGTTGGCTAATCTGGGCGGACGTCAACAAGTTAATTTAAAGATTGATTATCAAGGCTGTTGGGATGGTGGAGTCTGTTATCCGCCAGTCACTGAACAGCGAACAGTGACTCTCATCGGCGCACCGGCAATAGAAAACATCGCTGCTTCCAGCACAGGGAAAACAACTTTAAGTGGCGTTTCTAATGCTACCGGCACCGCTATTCAAGGATTGGCAAGCGAACACGATTATTTTAGCCAATTGTTGTCCAAAGGCAATCTAGTGTGGATTCTCAGTGCTTTCTTTGTGGCGGGTCTGGCACTTTCTTTAACCCCTTGTGTATTCCCGATGATTCCAATCCTCTCAAGTATTATTGCAGGGCAAGGGGAGAGCATTACTAAATCTAAAGCGCTGCTATTAACCAGTATTTATATATTAGCGGTGTCATTTACTTATACTGCCGCCGGGGTATTGGCCGGGATTTTTGGAGAAAATTTACAAGCTCTGTTTCAGGCAACCTGGATTATTATTTTATTTAGCGCCATATTTGTCATATTGGCACTGTCGATGTTTGGTTTTTACCAGCTGCAGTTACCTGCAGCGCTACAGAGTAAATTAACCAAGGTTAGCAATGGGCAAAAAGGCGGCAGTTTCATTGGCGTAGCCGTGATGGGGGTCTTGTCGGCGCTGATTGTAGGTCCATGTATGGCGGCCCCACTGGCCGGTGCTCTTATCTATATTGGTCAATCTGCAGATCCAGTGCTGGGTGGATTGGCGCTGTTTTCCCTGAGTATCGGTATGGGAGTACCACTGCTGATAGTAGGGGTTTCGGCAGGGCATTTCATGCCTAAGGCAGGCCCCTGGATGGATGGGGTGAAAGCTAGCTTTGGGGTGTTATTGATCTTCATGGCTATCTATATGTTAGATAGAATAGTGCCGCTACAAGTGACTATGTTATTAACTGCAGCAACTTTAATTGTCAGTGCTATCTACTTAGGGGCTTTAAGTAGCTTGCAGTCCAAGGCGGCAAACCTGCAAAAAATGATGAAAGGTTTAGGGCTGATATTTTTAGTTTATGGCTTGAGTTTATTAGTGGGTTCACTCGCCGGCAGTGGCAATATGTTACAGCCGCTTGCCGGGGTAATCACAGCTAAACAAGATGATCGACAGAAGAATACCTTTGAAAAAGTGACTTCCTTAGCACAGATCACACCACTGCTGGCACAGGCAAAAGCTCAGGGGCGTCCTGTGATGTTGGATTTTTATGCCGATTGGTGTATTTCCTGCGTAGAAATAGAGTACATGTTTGAAGAGCAGCAGGTCGCCACTGTGCTGAAAGACTTTGCTTTAGTAAAGGTAGACCTGACTGAATTCAATGACGAGGCGAGAGCACTATTGGCACGATACAAAGTGCTTGGTCCTCCGGCCTTGGTCTTCTATAATAAATCGGGGAAATTAGAACCGAAGATGAGCATATTAGGTTTAGTCGGCGCCGATCGTTTTCTGCAGCATTTGCAGCCGCTACTGCGATGACAAATTGACCAAAGCGATAACATCCATAAATAGTAACCATAGGATTGGTTGCTATTTATGGATGGGAGTTCCTTAAGCCAACTTATTTATACTTGATTGGAGAGTCTGGCTTTCTGGCTGTGTCTTGTAAGTGCCAGCTCAATCAGCTGATCAATCAACTCTGAGTATTGCACACCGCTGGCAGCCCATAATTTGCTATACATGCTGATAGGGGTAAACCCGGGCATAGTGTTAACTTCGTTAATATATATCTTATGAGTGTCGCGATTGACAAAGAAGTCTACTCTCGACAGGCCGCTGCCATCGATAGCATCGAATGCTATGAGTGCCGCTGCTTTGACTTCATCCATCACTGTTTGGGGAAGATGAGCGGGGATAATCGTTGCCGATTTATTATCAAAATATTTGGTTTCGTAATCATAGAACTCCTTCCCGGCTAATATTTCCCCGACAGCAGAAGCCTTAGGCTGATCCAACCCCAATATTGCACATTCCACTTCAGCGCAATTCTCTGCTGTAGCTTCGATAATTATTTTATTATCAAACTCAAATGCATGCTTGAGTCCACTGCTGAGCTCGCTTTTATGATGTGCTTTAGTAATACCTACACTAGAGCCCATGTTGGCTGGTTTAACAAATACCGGGTAGGTAAATTGCTGCTCGATTTTTTCAATCACTAAATCGGGGTCAGCCAAAAAAGCCGCATACTTAAAAATCTGGTAATCCATTTGCAGCAAACCAGCGGCTTTAAATGCCTGCTTGGCCAGCGCCTTGTCCATAGCAATGGCGGAGGAGGCGACACCGCAACCAACATAGGCCAGGTTAGATAATTCGAACAGTCCTTGTATGGTACCGTCTTCGCCATAGGGGCCGTGAAGAACAGGGAATATAACGTCTAATTTTGCCAATACAGCGTTGTTTTCTGTTGCAGTATTATCGACCAAAGTACCACGTGCATTGGCAAAATCGATACTGGTAGGTGTCAGACTTTGCTCGTCTACCGTCTTATACTCCAAAGCCTTTTGACTGTCAGCATACAGCCATTTACCTTGGTGAGTGATGCCGATCAGATGGACTTGGTATTTTTCTTTATCCATGGCCGCTACTACAGATTTAGCGGACATCAGAGAGACTTCATGCTCAGCAGAGCGGCCGCCAAAAACGACCCCGATGTTTATTTTATTAGGCATTTAACTACTCAAGTAAATATGTTGCTGGTATTTATGTAGCGAGATTATGATCTTCTATCATGTTGATTACAATTGCCTGTAGAATAAATTTCTGCTTAAAATTAATCCTTCACTCTTGTGTTTCTTAAAAGGCCATATCTGGCATGATCTACCACTTTTCCATTCAAAGTGTCAGCACGTTTAAGGATTCCCTCCAGCTCAAAATTTAAACTTTCACAGACTTTGCGGCTACCTATATTTTCAGTGGCAATTGAAATTTCAATTTTTTCTAGATTGAGAAATTCAAAAGCGTAACGGATCATTTGCCGACACACGGCATTCATAATACCTCGCCCTTGATACTCTTTGCTAATCCAATAACTTAGCTCTGCTTTTGCCAGCATCGGATTGATTTTGGTCAAACCTATGTAGCCGATAAAATCTCCCTGGTAACTGATACCGCACTGCAGTGAAGTCCCCCTGGCGTATTCAAACAGTGAATGTTGAATAAGTTGCAAGAAATCATCTTCGCACTGAAAGTTCACTGGCCAGTTAAACCATCGTGAAAGCTGCAATTTGTTACTTTTAAATAGCTCAAAGAATTGTTGTTTATAATTTTGATGTAAAAATACAATGCTAAGGTTCTGGTCGACTTTCATGATAAACATTGTCACACCTCTGTATTTTACGGGTCAGATAGACGCAGGGAAAACTATAGCTGATTCCTTTATATGTATGCAAGCTTAACGAGCGTTGTGTTGCCAATATACTGCCGCAGCATGTGTTAGACTTATCCGCAGAAAAAAGCTAATTAAATTCAATGTTTAAAGTGGTTGTTAGCGCCCAGTGGCGCTGTAATTTTCTTTAGATTGGAAAACGATAGGATGTACTATGAGTAGTATCGCCAGACCTGTGAACAGCCATCAGCACTATCATGCCCATCTGTATTACAACAGTCAGACACAGCCAATGGCGCTGCAGATCCTGCAGACTGTAGCTGATGAATTTTGCTTAAAGGTTGGCAACAGGCATGCAAAATTAGTCGGCCCGCATCCGCAATGGAGTTGCCAGATCAGTTTCAATAGCAGTGATTTTGATCAGCTAATTCCCTGGCTGGAAGCGCACAGGAACGGTCTGACGGTCTTAGTGCATCCTTTAACAGACAATGACTTGCGTGATCATACGGAACTGGCCACTTGGTTGGGTGAGCCCGCTGATCTGGCCTTAGATCTGTTTAGATAACAGTCTTTTTTTGTACCACAGTTGCTGTTGGCTCTTGCTCAGGTAAGACCAGGCGATAAAGCGACTAATTTTTTGACCTTGGGCCATTTTTATTATCTTGAACTCTGCTACTTTGGCCTTCTTTAAAGCCAATTTAAGATCTCCCAAGTGATCTTTTTTGGATACCAGGCAGCTGAAGAATAAAACTTGCTCGCGATAGTTTTTACTTTCTATTATCATGTTTTTAATAAAGTTCAACTCACCGCCGGAGCAATAAAGCTCTGCTTTTTGACCGCCAAAGTTAAGGGCTGCGACGGCTTTTTTTTCGATGGCTGCGACTTGTGCTTTAGACTTTGAGTTTCTTTGTAAATTCAACCTTTTGCGTGAATTACCCGCCAGAGCGTCCTGCAACGAGCGGTGGAAAGGCGGGTTGCACAAGGTCAGGTCAAACTGTTGCCCAGGTTTGATGATATTGGCAAAGAATGCGTTGCTCTCAGGCTGCTGAACTACTTTTATTTTGCTGGATAGTCCTTTGTTGGCGTTGATAATATGTTTGCATGAAGCAATTGAAACAGGATCGATATCACTGGCGATAAACCGCCAGTTGTAGATACGTTGACCGAGAATCGGATAGATACAGCTGGCTCCAGTGCCAATATCTAACACTTGCACATTGGCTCCGTGAATATTGCCTGTGTCACAGTTTTGTTCAAGTAACTGGGCTAAATAGTGAATGTAATCAACTCTACCGGGTACAGCAGGGCAGAGGTAGCCCATGGGAATATCCCAAAAATCAATCCGATAATGTTTTTTTAGTAAAGCACAATTCAGAGATTTAACCGCTTCGGCGTTGGCGAAATCAATCGTCAGCCGGTCGTGGCTGTTAACCAGATGCTGTTTAAGATCAGGGTAGATTTCAATAAGTGATGGGAAATCGTAACTTTTATTGTGCAGGTTTAATGGGTGCAAGTTAGTCTTAATGTGCATATTTTGAATTCTTCAGCTGCGGCGTTGGTGATAAGAGGAGTTTAGTCTATTGGCTAACAATGGGTTGCTGCATTCGCTCAGCCGCTTGCAGCTAACAGATAGCTAAATTCTGGCTGGCCAGTAAAACTCAGAGGCAGCGGAGATGTTTGCATATCCCACAAATTTTAATTAAAGGTTGTCAGTGATTTTTCCTTCACAGCGGATTAGTTTTTTCAGGTAGGGTTTAGCACGCTCAATGTCATGTTGCAAAATTGCATCTACCAGCGCATTTAATGACTTGATAGACAACTGGAAATCAATTCGTTTCTCTTGTAAATCTGCCAACCTAAGCGGGCTTCCCTGTTTGAAAAGTCGATCTTGCATCGCTATTAAACGCGGCGAGTCGCAGGCAGCAAGTAAGCTGTGGTGAAACTGTCTATTACCTTCTTCCCAGTCGAGAAAAAAATTTTTCGGGTCAAGTTGTACTTGTGTAAAGGCTTTTAATAGAGCCTGCTGCGCTTTTAAAACGGAGCCCTGCCAGTGAATATTGCCATTTTTTAGTGACCATTCTAGACCTATACATTCTATTTCTACGCGCACTTGTTCAAGATTGTTGATGCTGGTGCTTTTGGTCGAGGCAACTCGGAAACCGCTTTGCGAGCTTACTTCGACTAAGCTTTCCCCCGACAACAGGATCAGTGCTTGTTGCAAGAATTTTGCGCTGCCGCCGTACTGGTGAGTTAAAGTACTAAGATTAAGTTCTGCACCGGGGAGCAATACCCCAAAAGTTATATCCCGGCGCACTTGGCTGGCAAGAAGCTCTACAATAGTACTAGATTCATTATCTGCTGTATCAATCACAAGTTTCCATTGGGGTCGCTAAAAGGTGATATTGATGCTGTTAAAAACAGCATGCCTATAACTGATGCCTAGATATCAGAATCCCCTGCAAGCTCGATAGCAGCGGACTTTTTTGCATGTTTCTTGATTCTAGTGTAAAGCTGCTGTAGTGAAAATACTGTATAAAAAAGCACCTTGTACAAGCGACACTTTTCAACGCTGTATTTGTGCTTGATGATACACAAAAAATTTTTGCATTACGATAGTTGTCTAGGGGAAATGTTTTTGCAGTGTAAATGCAGATAGGCGTATTCCAAGGAATTTACCCAGAGCGTAAATAAATATTGATTACTCGATTGTTTTGTCGGTCTTAATCTTAATTGGTATAAAAACCGAAGTATTTTTCCTCTGGGTGATAAACCTCAAATGCAGGCTTTTCGTAGGGGTGAGAGTTAAGTAAAGCGGTTACCGCAGCATCAATGTCTTGTTCAGTGCAGAGTATTTCAACACGGTATTCAGCGACAGTTTCAACTTGATTTGCGACGCCAATATGTGGATTGGCGATGCCACTGGGAATAAACTGACCATCCCCTAAAACTTGCCATGAACAATTTGCATAATTACCCAGAGTACCAGCTCCAGTGCTGAATATAGCTTGTTTCACAGTTTCACAAGCCTCTTGGGGGACATAAAAAATGAGTTTATACAATGTTAAACCTTTCAAAAAATAATGGAGAGTCAATTGCAGGGTTAAAGTGGATGGGAATAACCTCTGCAGTTTCTAGCTTGTTGGTACTATAGGGACCGCGAGCTGATGACTATGCTGGCTGCTGTTAAGTTGTACTACTTTTATAAAAATTATGCGCTTTGTCCAGTCCGTAGGGAAATTAATTAGGCGGGCGGTTATTATATAGATAGTTGTACTATTTGCAGTAAATAGTACAACTATTGTGATCTACAGCAAAGGTCTGGGGTTAAAATTCGATTTCAGGTACATTGTCAGGAATAATCAACTTACCTTCGGTCTTGTCGATTATTTCTTCTATGCTGACGCCCGGGGCCCGCTCTCTCAGTATAAAGGCACCATTATCAATATCCATAAAGGCTAAATCAGTCAGCACTTTTTTAATACAGCCAGCCCCTGTGAGAGGCAGAGAGCATTTGTTTAAAAGTTTTGAATCGCCATGTTTAGATGCATGGGTCATAGTTACGATGATATTGTCAGCTCCCGCCACTAAGTCCATCGCGCCCCCCATGCCTTTTATCAACTTTCCCGGAATCATCCAGGAGGCGATGTTTCCCATAACATCAACCTCAAAAGCGCCCAGTACTGTAAGGTCGACATGACCGCCACGAATCATAGCAAAAGATTCAGCGGAGGAAAAAATAGATGCACCGATCGCTGCAGTAACTGTTTGCTTTCCTGCATTGATCATGTCTGCATCGATGGTATCTTCTGTGGGGAAGGGGCCCATTCCCAATAGACCATTTTCAGATTGCAGCATTACTTCAATATCGTCTGGCACATAATTGGCCACTAAAGTGGGAATGCCAATACCTAAATTCACATAAAAGCCGTCTTTCAATTCACGGGCTACTCTTATTGCTATTTGTTCACGAGAAAGTGCCATAGTCCTTACTCTGCTCCTTGTCATGCTAATTTACTTAGCATGACTTAAATCGTCTGTTAATTGCATTATATAAAGAAAATAACAGTTGGTTATTTGTTAGTGCGCACTGTCCGCTGTTCGATGCGTTTCTCAAAGTTACCTTTGATGATGCGATCTACATAAATGCCTGGTGTATGTATTTGTGCGGGATCGAGCTCGCCTGGCTCTACAATCTCCTCCACTTCTACTACAGTGATTTTGCCCGCCGTCGCTGCAAGAGGATTAAAATTTTGCGCCGTATGACGGTAAATTACGTTGCCAAATCTATCTGCTTTCCAGCCTTTAACTATGGCAAAATCACCCGTGACAGACTCTTCCAGAATGTAACTTCGACCCGAAAACTCTCTAACTTCTTTACCCTCTCCCACTGGAGTACCAAAACCTGTTGCAGTGTAGAAAGCGGGGATACCTGCTCCGCCAGCACGCATTTTCTCCGCTAAAGTTCCCTGAGGAGTTAGTTCAACTTCAAGCTCACCGGCTAACATCTGTCGCTCAAACAGAGCGTTCTCCCCGACATAAGATGAAATCATTTTTTTGATTTGCCGGTCCTCTAACAAAACTCCCAGGCCAAAACCATCAATGCCACAGTTGTTGGACACAATGGTAAGGTCTTTTACGCCGCTTTTTTTAACTTGGTTAATCAAATTTTCAGGGATACCGCATAGCCCGAAACCACCGGCCAAGATTGTCATGCCATCTTCCAGGCCGGCCATTGCCTCTTCGTAGCTATCTACCACTTTATTAAAACCAGACATTGAATTACCTCCGTGTCTATATTGAGATTTACCTTGAGTTTGTAGTAAGTCTTTATATTTATCAAATATAAAAAATATAAATATTTATTAATATATTTTATAAATCCAAATTGATCTGCTAGTATCTTTCGGGAAATTTAATACTGGCTTGGGAGGTGACGCTTGAATACTCATTTTACGGTAAAGCAATTAAGGGCTTTTGTTGCGGTTGCTAAAACCCGTAGTTTTACCGAGGCCTGCGAGCAAATACATTTATCGCAGCCGGCTTTAAGTATTGCCATCAAAAATTTAGAAGACTCGCTCGGTGGCAAATTATTAGTGCGGACCACCAGGGCGTTGAGGCTAACCCCGGAAGGTGAGGGCTTTTACAAGACAGCAATGCGACTGTTAACGGATTGGGACGATGCGTTTGAAGAAGTACAAAGTCGCTTTTCCCTGTACCGTGGGAAAATCTCTATTTCCTGTATGCCTTCATTTGCCAGTAATCAGCTTCCCTCCATCTTGTTGAATTTCCGTAAAAAGCATCCGGATATAAACATAGCAGTGCAAGATGTTATCGCTGAAGATGTGGTGGAAATGGTACGCAGCGGTCGTGTTGAAATAGGAATTAGTTTTGACCCTGGTGACGCCGAAGACCTGTTGTTCCAGCCCTTATTCGAAGATGACTTTATTGCTGCTTTGAGTGCCGATCATGCACTTGCTAGTCGTGCTGAGATCAGTTGGTCCGAGGTCATCAATGAACAGCTTATTGCATTGCAACGCCCCTCTAGTATGCGTCTGCAAATTGAACGAGAGTTGTATAATAATGGTTTGAGTCTGTCGGTTTCCTTTGAGGCGCACCAATTGGCCACGGTCGGGCGTATGGCTTCGATAGGTTTGGGTGTAGGCTTAGTGCCAACTTTATGTCATGAGCAGATGAAGGAATTAGGTGCAGTTTGTCGACCCTTAGTAGATCCCGTTATTTCTCGTAAGGTGGGTATTATCACCCGTAAGAGGGCAGCACTTTCGGCTGCCGCACAAGGCGTAGTCAACGAACTAATGCTCAGTGTAGGGGAATAACAGCTCCCTGATAATAACCTGTGACAACGGATGGCATTAGTCAAAAGAACTGGATATAACATCCGTTGATAAGCAGGTTCCCCACAACAAGTAGTCGCTAGCATGCTAGTCAGATTAAGTGATTTTGTTTCACTAACCCCCTTTAAATTGCTTTAAGATGGCCCCCAGTCTGCAACTTGAGGTAAAAAGGCCTCCGACCAGACAACTCCCGCTTTTCTATATTATTTGCCGATTAAATTCTTCAGTGCCTAAGCTACGCATATGAGGAAATAAAAAACCCAACTGAATTAGGACAATTTTCTATATTTGTCTATGCTGTATAGAGTAGAGATTAACTCAGAGAAAGCTTTTTTAGCTGCATAGAAACTATACAGTCATTTGTTGAGGATACTAAATCTTGCACAAAGAATACGACGAGCTAGCCCTAGAAGATGCAAATATCTGGCAGCGAGGTGAGTATTCCGCCATTTCAGATATTACTCGTTGCCTGGAGGAGCGCGCTAAAAAAGGCACTCAAATGGAGAGGTTTAAGCTCGCTCGATTAAATTTACGCAATATAAACTTAGTTAATCGTAATTCTCGATTCGGTTATAAGTTTATCGATTCAGATTTTTATCGTTCAGATCTAGAGGCTGCACACTGTTTTATGGTGGATTTTGCCGGTTGCTCATTGATGAAAGCGAATTTCAAATACGCCAACTTGCATTGTGCTAATTTAGAAAACTGCAATTTACTGGGCGCTAATTTTGAACATGCTAAATTGGAGCATATAAACTGGGGCACTGAAATACTGCAGTTCAAAAAAGCCCGCGAAGTGCATGATCCCAGAGAAAAAGAAGATCTCTATCAGCAGGCAGAAGAGATTTACCGTCATCTGCGTAAAGTGACGGAAGATGAAGGGTTGTTTGAATTATCAGGGCGTTTTTTTCGCAGTGAAATGGTCGCCAGAAGAATGCAGTTGCCGTTGTTTTCTGGGGGGCGGGTTCTGTCAAAAACAGTGGATTTGTTTTGTGGTTACGGAGAGGAGCCGCTGCGCATTATAGGCTTTACATTGCTGCTTATATTGGTCTATGCCTGTTGTTATGCATTCTCGGGCCTGACTTATGCAGGAGAGTTGATTCAGTTGAGCTGGTCACTTAGCTTTCAGCAAAATATGTATTATTTTTTTGATGCGATGTATTTTAGTGTCGTGACCTTTACCACTTTAGGCTACGGCGATATCGCGCCGCACGGATTTAGTCGATTTTTGGCATCGACAGAAGCTCTGATGGGGAGCTTTACTATCGCCTTATTTGTGGTGGTATTTGTAAAAAAGATGATTAGATAGGTTATGTTAAAGATTTTTGGGCTAAGATGTATTAAACAATACACAAACAGTACATCTTATGCCGATGAAATCAGATACCAGTGACAAAGTGCAGCGTGCTGCAGATGAGTTATTAGCAAAAGGGCAGCGACCGACCCAACAGGCTGTACGTAACTTAATAGGTAGCGGCAGCATAACCACCATTAACCATGCACTGAATTTGTGGTGGGCAGGTTTATCGCAGCGGTTAACCAGGCAGAGTGAGCACCCCTCGCTACCAGAGCCGGTGATCACTGCAGCATCCAAGCTCTGGGACCAGGCATTAGCTTATTCCCATGCGGCGCTTGACGAGCAGCGCCAGGCGCTAACGACAGCGGCGGCGAAGCAAAGTCGGGTGGATGAAAGGCAGTTATTTGAAACGCAATCGACACTGCTGGCTGTGCAGCAACAGAATAATAGACTACTGGAAGGTACCGAGCAGTTAGTAGAGCAAAAAAACTCATTGCTACAAAGAGTCAGTGAACTGGAGTCCTCATTGATCAAAGAGCGCGCTAAAAAAGACGATTTGGCCCGCTTAAATAAACAGCAGGAGATATTGCTAGCCAAGCCAGAGTCGAATAATGACATTAATAATCAATCGGATGACTTGTTTCAGGCAAGAATAAACCTTAAAGTTAATGAGACAATAATTCATGATTTGAAAATTCAAATCAGCGCCAGAGAAGAGCAATGTACGAAATTGCAGCACCAGTTGTTTGAGCAGGAGAAAGCGAGCATCAAACAAATGCATAGATTGGAGTTAGTCATTGCTCAACAAGACGCAAAATATGATAATGTTAAAGAACAATTGGAAAGTTTTCAGCAACTTGGCCGATAGAGATAATATGTTAGTTGCTGAACTATAATAAAAATTAATTTTGCCAGAAACGTAGTTGGATTTTTATGGAATATGATTTAGCAGAAAAAGTCTCGTATCAAGAGATAAAAACTATATTGCTAAAGTGTCAACAACAAGATGTTGTTAACTGTTATAGCTTGGAGGTTTTTAACGAGGCGAAGACCGTTTTAATCAATGAGAAATTAACTGAGAAAACGGTACAGCTGTTGGATGAAGATGATTACGTTTTACAGCAAGTTACCAGTAAGAAAAGAGTAGATGCGGATAGGGAAATAGAATTTTCCGACCGACAGCTTGCAGTGATAAAAGCGATGGAAAAAGTACTTGAGCACTGCCATCGTGAAGGGATTAAATTGATAGGTTACAGCGATGAATTAGTTGCTTATCCCGCCAACTGCAAAAATATCGAACAGGCATCCGAGTACTGTATGGAAATCAATACTAGCCATACATACAAGGGCGCTTAGTCGAGGGCGAAACATCTTTTTATCAAATAATGGACTGACAGTTGAGTAGTTATGATGACAATTAAAGTGTTGCTTGTTGATGATCACGAAGTTGTGAGAGCTGGATTCAAAAGTATTTTGAACTCAGAAAAAGACATCGATGTCATCGCAGAGGCGAAATCCAGCATTGAAGCCTATGATCTGTACAAACACAAACTTCCAGATATAGTGGTGATGGATTTGTCCCTGCCGTCTGATTCTGGAACTTCTGATAGCACCCATGGGGGCATAGAGGCTATCCGGCGTATTCTCGCTTTTGATAAAAGTGCCAAAATACTGGTCTTGTCCGGATATGATACGGCACCCTTTCCACTGACAGTGATTAAGGCGGGGGCCAAAGGTTTTTTAACTAAACGTGGCCCTGCTAATGAGCTGATCACGGCGGTTAAGACAATCGATAGCGGTCAGCAATATTTATCACCGACCGTTAAAAATCAGCTAGAAGGTAAAGAGTCTGAAAGTCCATTAACCATTTTGACTAAGAGAGAAATACAAATATTTTCGCTGTTAGCTGATGGCCGTAAAGCTTCTGAAATAGCTGATAATATGTGTTTGTCTAATAAAACAGTACATGCTCACAGAGCTAATATATTGAGAAAACTATCATTGACTAATAACTCTGAATTAGTCCATCTGGCCATCCGCCACGGGGTCGTAAGACCTTAATTGAGCGGTTGGTCACTGACGTTTTTTCTGCGCAAAACAATATGAAATTGTTTTGCGCATCTCAATAACAAAACCCTCAGAGCATAGATTACTACTGCATTTAATCTGCAATTAAGTTATTCTCTTGGTGTTATCAACAGCTGAGCAAAAAGCAGGCGTTTTTGACTCGGATAATGTAATGCCAATTTCAAAAATACTCTAAATACAGTACTGTCTGGTACATTCTATTGTAATCAACACTTCAAGCTAGATTAGTGGTATCCCTCTGAAAAATCAAAAAGACCCGGTTGTGGCAAAATTCCTGCACGGTTCAATCATGCGCCATGTATTCACTTTAACGCTCACGTCCTCTGTCGGTTTAGTTTCACTGTTTGCCGTCGACCTTATTGATTTATATTTTTTAACCTTGTTAGAGAACCAGGCAATTATCGCCGCCCTTGGATTCGCAGCCAGTATCATGTTTTTTAACATGAGTTTTTCTATCGGTCTCTCTATTGCTATGTCGGCGACAGTCGCCAGGGCAATAGGTGCAAAACAAGATCTTCAAGCCAGGGGCTTGGCCCTGAATAATTTTGTCTTTTCAGTGTCTTTTACCACCTTAGTCGCTGCGGTAACCTGGCTGTTTAAAACCCCACTATTAGAATTGATAGGTGCCAGTGGCAACGCTCTGATCTATGCAGATCAGTACCTGAGTATTATCTTACCGAGCTTGCCATTCTTGGCCGTTGCTATGTCCGGTAGTGCGCTATTACGGGCCATGGGGTCGCCTAAGCTGTCTATGTTAGCCATGCTCTCAGGATCAGCGGTGAATGTTATCTTAGACCCTATTTTTATCTTTGGGCTGGATTTGGGCATTGAAGGTGCGGCTATTGCATCGGTGTTTTCGAGATTTTCGGTAGGGGCTATGGCCTTGTACTTTATCTATGCCAGACATGATTTTTATTGCGCTTTCAATTTCAATGTTTTTAAGCAACATTTGCAAAAGATTTTTACTATTGCTATTCCCGCCATGGCGACGCAATTGGCGACTCCTTTTGCCAATGCCTATATGACCTATGAAATAGCAAAGTTTGGTGAAAGCTATATGGCTGGATGGTCGATAACAGGGCGAATAACACCGGTGGCCTTCGGTGTTATCTTTGCGTTATCAGCAGCGGTAGGGCCTATATATGCACAGAATTTTGGTGCCGGAGACTTCGCCAGGGTGCGAAAAACTTTGTACGATAGCTGTCTGTTTGTCACCAGTTATTGTGTGGTTGCCGCGATGATATTTTATCTGAGCATTGATGCACTCATTATCTGGTTTGGTGCCACCGACGAGGGCGCAGAATTTATGCGCTTTGTGGCCATCTGGATAGGACCCGCTTTTAGTTTTTACGGCTTTTTGTTTGTCGCCAATGCCGCCTTTAACAATCTAGGCTATCCACTGATATCCACTGCATTCAACTTCGCCAAAGCAACCGTAGGTACTGTGCCTTTTGTCATGATTGGGGTGAGTTTTATGGGTGCTGATGGGGTGTTTATGGGTAACACCGCAGGTAATTTAGTGTTTGGTATTGCCGCTTTGAGCTGTTGTTTCTATATTATTAATAAGTTGACACATAGGCCGCTAGGCACTCAAAATTATGTGTAGCGGTAGCGAAATCCGTAACTAGCGGAGCAAAATGTCGTTTTCTAAAAGTGAAGGCATGTTATTGGCTCTGTTGCGCTATTGCCTGCACAGAGAATAACTTTTGATACTAATAGCTTACAATTAAATAGCTTTAGTATTGGAAGGTCCTGCATTCATAGACTACCCTTTAACGGTAAGACAGTGATTGTTGTGCGGTTCTTCACTGTTACTCAACACTGCAAATTCAACCAGTGGTGTTACTGCCGGCACAGTGTTTACCTGTATAGGGGCCAAGTGATAAGTGCCGGTCTTTACTCAACAGAATGATTTTTTGCACGACTTGGGTTTTTGCTAACCCTAACCCAAGTCGTCTTTTTTAGCTGCTTATTACTATTCTTCGTCGCTCAGTACTTCAATAGAGACTAATTGAATACAGACGGATAAGATCTCCATGGCCTGTTCAATTTCAGTGACAGAAGGCAAACTTGGCGCGATACGAATATTTCTATCTCTGGGGTCGTTACCGTAGGGGAAAGTAGCACCTGCAGCCGTTAACACAACCCCGGCATTCTTTGCCATAGCGACAACTTTAGTGGCACAGTTATCCAGGACATCTAAGTTTATAAAATAGCCACCCTTAGGGTTGGACCACTGCGCCAGATGTTTACCTGCCAATTGGGCTTTCAGGACTCGCTCAACAGTCTGAAACTTTGGTGTCAGTATTCTACCGTGGTCACGCATGTGCGCTTCAATGCCTTGAAAATCTTTAAAGAATCGAACATGGCGCAATTGGTTAATTTTGTCAGAGCCTATGGTCTGAATGGATGCGTGTTGGCGCAACCAGTGGATGTTTTTGCTACTGGCGCCAAGTGCGGCGATGCCAGCACCTGCGAAACTGATCTTTGAAGTGGAGCCTATAACAAACACTCGGTTGTCATTGCCTGCGCTCTTACAGGCCGTCAGTAAATTCTTTATGTGATCTTGTTGTTCTGCTAAGTGGTGAACATGATAGGCATTATCCCAGAAAATCCGGAAGTCATTGGCTGCACAAGACATCTTAGCCAGTTGGTCTACCGCTGCATCGCTGATGGACAGGCCGCTGGGATTGCCGTATTTAGGCACGAACCAGAGTCCTTTTATACTGGGATCTTTAGCAACCAGCTGTTCGATCTGCGCCATGTCTGGATCACCATTCTCCATCAGTGCCACGCTGATCATCTCAATTGAAAAGTGCTCGCAGATGGCAAAATGTCGGTCATAACCCGGGGCCGGGCAGAGGAACTTCACCGTCTCTAATTTTGACCATGGCAGATCAGAATCGCAAGTTCCATGGGTGATACACCTGGCGATGATATCGTGCATTAATCCTAAGCTGCTGTTACCACCGACAAATAATTCATCTGTGGAGACCTCTAAATACTCCGCAAACAGTGCTTTAGCTTCGCTTATACCATCCAGAACACCATAGTTGCGACAGTCGACACCACTGGCATCCCGGTAATCCGACTGGGCTAATATTGTCAGCATCGGGTTGGCTAAATCCAGTTGTTCTGCACAAGGTTTGCCACGGGTCATATCTAGCTTTAACCCCCGTGCTTGAAAAACACGATATTGCTCTTTAAGTTGAGCGGCAGAGGCGATTAGTGAATCAAGATCGACATCAGTAAGTGGCATTTATGGCTCCAAAATGGAAGATGGGTAGTGGAAGGGCTATTGAGCTTTAACTGTTTACACAAGTGACGGGAGTATGGGCCGTTTTATTATAAACAGCCACGCCTACCAGTAATTAAATGAAATATTGCGCAATTGATACCACTCGAACAAGGTGTTGGGCAACCCGGGATGATTAGTTGACTATCGTCTTGACAATCACGTGCAATTTCTGCTCTGAGCCATCGGCAAAAATTAAACTAATAGGCACCTCAGCGGAGGGTTTTAACGCACCTTTGAGCCCCATTAACATCCAGTGCAGGCCACCGGGTGCGAGGGTGACACTCTGATTGGGTTCAATGCGCAGTTCCGGTTGCGCTCTCATCGTCATTACACCATCGATGTTAGCAGTGCGGTGTAAGTTAATGGACATAAAAAATGGGCTGTTTGCACCAGATATGACGACATCCTGTGCAGTGTTATTAGTGAGAGTCATATAAGCTACGCTGGCCTTTTGTCCCGGAGGAATGGCTCTCACATGTGCCTGTGTGATTGTTAATTCGGCATAACTAAAAGTGCTAAAAAAAAATGTCAGGTAAAATCCAATAAAATATTTCATGGTATTCCTCAATCGACCAGTAACGCTAGTTTTGTTTGTAGATCTGCTGCTATCAAATCGTGTGGTACTGTGTCAGCAAATTTACCTTGTTTATTGATAAGGTATAATCTGGAAGTATGATCAACAAAGTATTGATCATCGGACCCTTCAGGGCTGTTGACTTTATAATAGGCCCCGTATTTTTTTACAATAGCATCAATTTTTTGTTTGTCTGAGGTTGCCGAAATCAGGCTGGGATAGAAATACTGCCCGTATTTATCGATCTTATCCAAGCTGTCACGTTCTGGATCGACACTGATGAAAAGTGGTTGAATTTGTTGGCGCTGGGTTTCGGGCATTTTCTTAATAATATTACCCAACATTGCCAGGGCGGTGGGGCACACATCCGGGCAGCTGGTATAACCAAAATAGATCACCACAATTTTGTCTCGATAATCGGCTAGATGAAAGGGGCCATTGACTGTCTCGACACTAAAGTCTCCTCCTAAGCGGTTGCTGTTTACCAGAGATTTAGCCGTTGATGGCTGTTGGTAAAATAGGCTGTAACTGCCCAGTCCTAAGACCAGCGCAGTTACACAGGAAATAAGGTACTTCGATTGGTTTGATAACATTACCTACTCCATCAGCTGTAAATTTTATATTTATATTCAGCATGTTAGCACTTATCGGGCTAATTTTTTGACTATAAGGTCAGTTTTTTTCTGTTATACGGGGATTAATTTAAATAACTGTTTATAATGCCCTATGCTTAAGGGGGCAGGTTAGTGGTATTGCTGCAGCTTTATGCAAATGTGCCGTACGAGAGCTACAGCCTTTTCGCTGATCTAAAAATAACTTGCTAATGCAGCGGATTAAGTTGCAGCCTCGTTAGTGACAAACACTAACCTTGGGCAACGAAATTTTTGACAAAATTTTGCGATTTAAGTTCAAGTTAAACAATAGTTTGAGGGCTGATTAGCCCCTAAACAAAAATATAGTGCTTTAGGAATAACATGACAAAAAGATATATTGATGCGCAACAGCTGTTGGATGATTCTTACAACCTGGCGTTGCAAATACTAGACAGTGGTTGCAAACCAAATTATATCGTCGGTGTCTGGCGTGGAGGCACTCCTGTAGGCATTGCTGTTCAGGAATTGTTAGACTTTTTTGATATCAAGTGTGATCACATTTCTATACGTACCTCTTCATATACAGGTATTGCAGAACGGGTATCCAATGTTCGTGTGCATGGGCTTGATTACATTATCAAAAATGTAAATGCTGAAGATACCTTGCTGATTGTAGATGATGTCTATGATTCAGGTCTGAGTGTGGCACAAATTGTCCAAGATATTGAACGTAAGTGTCGTCGCAATACTCCAGTGATGAAAATTGCCACCCCATACTACAAACCGGGCAACAATAAAACCGGCCGGGCACCCGATTATTATCTCTATGAAACCTCAGAATGGTTAGTGTTTCCGCACGAGTTGTCGGGATTGACTAAAGAGGAACTGTTACGAGATAAACCTGGAATCGATGTAATACGTGAGCGCATTCAACAATTACCAGACTAAACAAAAAAAAGCTCGGTTCTCCGAGCTTTTTTATCTGCGCTGTCCCGTTCAAAAAATGCTTGTCTGCAGCAAAGCCCGCCTGGGCTTACTTAGCTTCAATTAGCCGTGATTAAGTTTTCAATAATTGCAGTACTTGGCTTCTATTGGCATTTGCCTGTCCGAGCATGGCGATTTCAACATCTCTGTTCAGTTGCTGTTTGCTCAGCTGCGAAATTAACTCAGCATAGTCACTGTCTTCAATCTGCGAGCGACTACTGCTCTGATTGAAAATGGAAGTACTGAGGGTATTGGCGGTTGATTCCAGTCTGTTTTGGTCGGCACCAAATGCACTGGCCGCCTGCTGACTAATATCCAGGGCTTTATCAATGTTAGTTAAAGTGTCATTGGTATTCCCCTGGCTGAAATCTAAGTTGAACAGTCCTAGATCGGAAAATTCAGTGAGCAGATCAAAGCTGGAGAGTGACTGTTGTTGGCCCGCTTCTGCGCCTGTTTGTGTCTCCAGGTTATCCGCATTATTAAGTAACGATCTATTATTAAAAGTAGTGCCATTTAAGCTGTCTTTGATGCCGGCGACCAGCTCATCTGCCTGATTTTGGATGGCCGCTCTGTCACTGTCGGTCAACGTGCCGTTTCCCGCCTGGATACCCAATTCCCGTAACTGTTGTAAACTATCGGTAACTTGAGACAGGCCCCCCTGCGCCGTCTGCAAGGCACCGACGCCGTCAATGACATTTGCGTAGGCAGCGCTTTGGCCATTAATTTGACTGGTGAACTGCTGTATGATTTGAATAGCCGCTGGATTATCTGATGCTTTGTTGACGGCTTTGCCGGATGCAATTTTTTCTGCAGTAGATTGGATATTAGTAGTCAGACTGGCGTTAAGGCCGGTTGCTCCTATTTGCATAATACTCTCCTGGCCTACAGCAATAACCACAGTTAACCGCTAGGCTCTGACAATGACAGCACAAGTATAGGCCAAGTTTTATGAATACAAGATTAGGAGAGCAGGAAAAATATTCACTTTGCGGACAAGTTTCAAGGGTAACAAGTGACCGCTGACCATTGCTGTCATCGTTCATACAAAATATTATTCAGTGTCACTAAGCATAAGGAGTCTGTATGTCTGTTGCAATTATAAGTCATCCGCAGTGTAGCTTACACTACATGGGGGTGGGGCATCCGGAGCAGCCGGGCCGAGTGCAGGTCATTGACCAGCAAATTAACAGCTCTGAATTGAGTACCCGCACGCATCACTATCAGAGCGCTAAAGTAACCTCAGCACAATTACATGCAGCTCACTCAGCGCAATATATTGAGCAGATATATGCCAGTGCTCCAGATTCAGGTATTTTCCAATTAGACGCCGATACGCAGATGATGCCAGAGACCTTGGCGGCCGCTGAATATGCAGCGGGCTCAGGGGTGATGGGCGTAGATCTGCTGATGCAAGGCAAGCATAGAGCTGCGTTCTGTCCGGTCAGACCCCCCGGACATCACGCTGAGAGGGCCGCGGCGATGGGCTTTTGTTTTTTCAGTAACGTCGCCATAGCGGCCCTGCACGCCATTGCAGAATATTCACTGGAGCGGGTGGCGATAGTCGATTTCGATGTGCATCACGGCAATGGCACTCAAGAAATACTGCAAAACAACCCTAACATCTTATTTTGCTCCAGTTTTCAACACCCATTTTATCCCTTCAGCGGTGCCGGAATAACCCCGGGAAATGTTCATAACCTACCCTTAGCGGCCAATATCAGCTCTGCAGAATATCGCTCTCAGGTAAGTCAGTGGTTAACAGCAGTCGATGACTATGCCCCGCAATTGCTGATTATCTCTGCGGGGTTTGATGGACACATTGAAGATCAAATGTCTTCACACCGCTTGAGTGATGCGGATTATTATTGGATAACCCAGAAAATAGTGGCTCTGGCCGATCAGCATGCCCAGGGAAGAGTGCTTTCTATGTTAGAAGGTGGCTATGCTATTAACGCTTTGGGTGATACCGTGGTTGCCCACCTTAAAGCGTTATTGCACAGCTAAGGAGCTTAATCAGCCAGCTCTACCGTCGAGTCTAGGGCGGGTTAAAATAGGCAGATAGTTTGCAATAAAGCTAAAAAGCGCCACCAGCCAGAACAACGCGGCTACCGACATCAGTAATTGACTGTGCTCTGCAAACCAGATAATTAACATGCCCCTGCTCAAGGCTGCGCAGATAACACATATAAATGCCAAAAGAATCAGCCGGCTAGTGACTATTTCTCGCCCTGTATGACCGAGGGAAACTCTCGAGGTAAAGGCCATTATCATCGAGCCGATAAAGCCTACATTAATCAGATGCATGGCATTGCTGTAACCGTTGCCGGCTAATAATGTGATCAGTGCCAAAGGCAAAAATGCATAACTGAGCCAGAGAGACCAGAGCATAGGGTTAGCCCATAATTTCCGGTGATGCCATGAATACAGGCGATAGAGGTGGGCAAAAATTGAAAAGCCCAACAGAATCTCGATGCCAATTGAGTAGTTGAGCAATGTTTGCATAAAAATTGCCAGAATCAGCAGCTGAGTCACTAAGGTAAACACTAGCGGCTCGCTGGAGATTTTCCCACGGGTTGCCCGGGAGATAAAAAAAGGAATCACCCGGGAGCTAATCAGACTGATCAGCAATACAAACCACCAACTGGTGGCGTAGCTCAGTTGTTTGCTGAGCTGTGCATCTTCAGCAAACATGGCATAAAGTTGTGCCAGATGCAGCGCTAAAAAGATGCCCAGCAAAGGCACAAACACTAAGTTTTTATAATTTTTACTTTTTAGTACCATCTGCAATAACACTGCAGCGCTGATCAGTAGCAGGGCAGTATCGGCAATCAAACTAAACCAAAGACCATAACTGTTTAAATTCATGCCTATTCTAGCGATTAACCACAGGGAGACTATTGCCAATAGCGGTCGGCCTTTTATACCGCTCTGGCCGGTCCAGGTCTGCGCCGCTGTCAGCAAAAATCCAAGTACAACGGCTATGGCGAAGCCAAATTGAAATTCATGTGCGTGCCAGGGCAATAGCGGTATGTCACTGAGCCAGGGCCAGATACCCATCAATGTCAGGCTCCAGCGTATCAGCAACCAGATAGCATAACTGGCACTTAGCAAAAAAAATGGACGAAAGGCCAGCTGTAAAATTGCGCCATGCTGCGGTCGTTTATGGCTGTCAAAATTGTTCATTATCTTTCCTGATCAGAGTGGGAAAAGCGTCAGACAGTATTGTTGCATATAATATGCAACAATAAAACTAAAAGTGAATAAAGCTAAAAGTTAACAAATCAAAAGTGCTGACTAATGCTGTAGCTATTGAGATAAAATAGGGGCAGGGGAGGTATTTCTGTTATGTAACTCACCCCGAAGTTAATCAGTAATTAAGCTCAGGGATTACTCTTATTGTCGCAAAGACGAGTTGCAAACAACTGCAACTCAGTATAGATGTGGCAATGACTCTGTGTGCTAAAAGTTGTTAGCTTGAACCTCTGTGCCTGAATCAGTCGAAGATAGGTAGAGCAGTTTGCTCCTTAAACGTGCGAATGGTGAAATTAGAGTTGATGTCTTTGACCATCGGCATAATACGCAGTTGGCGCATAAAACTTTCATAGGCGATGAGGTCGGCGCAGACCACTTCCAGCAAATAATCGTATTGGCCGGAGACCACATGGCCATTGATAACGTGGTTGATAGCACTGATGATTTGTTCGAAGTGCTCTAAATCAGCTTCCTGGTGGCTATTCAAGTTGACGTGCACAAACACAGTCATGCCTAAACTGACTCTGAGCCGGGAAACTTTGGCCTGATAGCCGATGATGATTTTATCTTGCTCGAGTTTTTTTATCCGCCTGGCGCAAGGTGAGGGTGATAAGTTAACTTGTTCAGCAATCTCAGCTGTGCTCAGCCTGCCATCAACCTGTAACAGTTCTAATATTCTTCTATCTATTCTATCCATAGCGTTTTCAATCATAAAGTTAGGTATAAACGCTACTTTACGTCAAATGTATCAGATTATATAGCCAATAATGGCGAATAATTGCGTCTGTTTTGATCGATAATAGCGCCCTAATATAGCTGTTAAATCCGAGGAATAAAAGATGCTGCAAGTCGTTGCAATAAAATTGAGATTATCGGCGATAAACTCAGGCGTACTGGCATTAGTTGCTACTTTAGTCATATGGTCATCGTATTTTGTCGCCCTGCGCAGCGGTGCTCAATCCCC
Organism: Oceanospirillaceae bacterium; assembly: GCA_013215505.1. Lineage (GTDB taxonomy): Bacteria > Pseudomonadota > Gammaproteobacteria > Pseudomonadales > Balneatricaceae > Rs1. The sequence goes on along the minus strand of JABSQZ010000004.1, from coordinate 22,148 downwards.
ACTCACCAGCTTCGACATGGCGCTGCTACGATTTGTCTTGCCAGCTCTGCTGCTGTTGCCAATTATATATCGCTCCAGAGTTAAAATTGCTCAAGTCAAAAAACGCTATTTGCTCGGGATAATGGTCGGTGCGGGTCTGCCATTTTATCTACTATCGGTGATTGCATCGGGAAATGTGCAAGCAGTGATTGGCAGCTTGTTAGTACCGGGGGTCGCGCCAGTGTTCGTTACCATTATTGCGGTACTGTTTTACCGCCAGCGCCTGGCAAAACGTAAACTGCTGGGTTTGAGTGCGGTGCTGCTGGGCATCGTCATATTGATGGCACAGAGCGATAGTGCAGCAACAAATTCTGCACTCTTGGGATCGACACTCTATATAGTCGCTGCCGCCTGTTGGGCGGTGTACACGGTAAGTGTAAAATTGGCGAAGTTGTCAGGTATAGAGACTGCAGCGATACTAAACATCAGCGCTGCCAGCGTATTATTATTAGTGGCACCACTGGGAATCTTGCAGACTAATATAAGCGCTGTGCCCTGGCAGCAGATTTTACCGCAGCTGGTGGTTATGGGCGGATTTTGTGGATTAGTTGCAGTGATCACCTACGGTCACGCCATCAATAAACTGGGCGCGGAATTATCTGCATGCTGGGGCGCTCTGACCCCTGTGCTGGTGGCTATACTGGCCTTTAGCATCCTCAACGAGGCACTGGATATAACCACGGTAGTCGCTATGTTAGTGATTACCGCGGGGGTGGTATGTGCAAACTTTAAAGCAAAATAAGCTGATTTCCCAATCTAATGATTGTTTGTTTTAAGGGCCAGGGAGCTGGAAAATCACATTTTCCAGCTCTGGGTTAATTTAGCCCCAACTCTTGCATTGCCATCTCGCGCATTTTAAATTTCTGCACTTTCCCCGTCACCGTGAGGGGATAGCTATCGACAAACTTAATGTAGCGCGGGATCTTATAGTGACTTATATTTCCCTGGCAATATTGTTTGATTTCCTCTGCATCCAATGGCTGGGCGTCTGATCGTAGTTTAATCCAGGCGACTAATTCCTCTCCGTACTTTTGATCCGGCACGCCGGTAATTTGCACCTCACTGACTAGCGGATGAGTGTACAAAAAATCTTCCACTTCTTTGGGGTAGATGTTTTCACCACCGCGTATCACCATATCTTTGATGCGACCGACAATCTGCAGATACCCCTGCTCATCCATGGTTGCTAAATCGCCACTGCGCATCCAGCCATCGCCTTGAATGACTGAAGCTGTTGCCGCAGTATCTTGCCAGTACCCCAGCATCACAGAGTAACCGCGGGTGCAGAGCTCGCCGGTAAGATTGCGTGCCACCGTGATACCGCTGTGCGGATCAATAATTTTGTGTTCTAGATGTGGCTGAGTGCGACCAACGGTATGCATGCGTCTATCGAAGCTATCATCGGCGGCGCTCTGGCTGGAGACCGGGCTGGTTTCTGTCATACCGTAGGCTATCTGAATTTCATGCATATGCATTTTATGATTGACAGCTTTCATGATTTGGGCCGGGCAGATAGAGCCGGCCATAATCCCTGTGCGTAAACTCTGCAACTCGAAACTATTGAATTGTGGGTGCTCGAGCATACTGATAAACATAGTAGGGACAGCGTACAAGGCGGTGGCTTTCTCATCTGCAACCGCTTGCAGCACTTTTAATGGATCAAAAGCCGCGCCGGGGTAGATCATGGTAGCGCCGTGGCTGATACAGCCGATATTACCCATCACCATACCAAAGCAGTGGTAGAGTGGCACGGGAATAACCAGTTTATCTCTGTGGCTAAAATTCATATTTTCAGTGACGAAGAAGCCATTGTTGAGAATATTGTAATGTGAGAGCGTTACTCCCTTGGGCGAACCTGTAGTCCCGGAGGTGTATTGGATGTTAATCGGATCGTTAAAATGCAGTTGCCGTTGTATTATCAACAACTGACTTTGCTCAATCTGGCTGGCATTAAGGCAAAAGTCACTCCAGCGCAACATGCCGGGATGCTGTTGCTCTGACAGATTAATCACCGCTTTAAGCTGTGGAAACCGATCAGCGTTTAAACGGCCTATAGAGCAGTGCTGCAGCTCAGGTACCAAAGTCCTGAGCATCTGGCAATAATCAGACTTTTTAAAATCATCCGCCATCACCAGAGCGCTTATACCTGACTGCACTAAGGTAAACTCTAATTCGCTAAGCTGATAAGCCGGGTTAACATTAACTAGAATGGCACCTATTTTTGCGCTGGCAAATTGAGTCACTAACCACTGGGCGCAGTTAGGAGCCCAAATGCCGACCCGCTGACCTTTTTTTACCCCCAGCGCTAAAAATGCCCGGGCGGCAATATCAACTTGTTGTTGTAATTCTCGGTAGCTGTAGCGGATATTTTGCTCGATCGCGACCAGTGCTTCGCCTTCTGGGTAGCGCTCTACGGTACGATCGAAGGCGTCGCCTAAGGTCATCTCTAAAAGGGGAATGTCGGAGTTTCCACGACTATAGCTGTCGATTTGTGCTGTTTTCTTTTCTGGCATTGTCGGTCCAATCTATTATTATTTTTAAATCTGGGTAGTAGCAGTGAGTTTATATCAACGTCTTTTGTTCATCGCCAGGCCTGTTTTAGAGCCATTCATACGTTGTAATTGATCGCTGATCCAATGTCCAGCTGCCACCAGTTTATCCAGGTCTATGGCTGTCTCATAACCTAATCCATGCAACATATAAACCACATCTTCGGTGGCGACATTACCGGTGGCGCCATTGGCGTATGGGCAACCACCCAAACCGGCAATTGAACTATCGATGGTACGTATTCCCTGGTTTAAAGCGGCGTAGATATTGACTAGGCCCTGGCCGTAGCTATCGTGGAAATGTACCGCCAAATTTGCCAGTGGTATATTTTTACTACAAATTTGCACCAATTGCTCAACTTTATCAGCGGTGCCGATGCCGATAGTATCTCCAAGTGATATTTCATAGCAGCCCATTTCATACAACTGACTACTGACATCACTGACTTGCGCCAGTGAAACGTCGCCCTGATAGGGGCAGCCTAGCACTGTCGAGACATAGCCGCGTACTTTAATCTGCCGCTCGCTGGCCAGCGCCATAATATCGGTAAAGCGCTTTAAGCTTTCAGTAACGCTACAGTTGATGTTTTTTTGGCAAAAGGCTTCAGAGGCGGCGGTGAAGACGGCAATTTCTTGTACCCCGGCTTCAATGGCTTTCTCCAGACCGATCAAATTGGGGACTAAAGCGCTGTAGCTGACTCCCGCTTTAGCGGTGTAGCCGCGCATTACTTGCATGGCATCCGCCATTTGCGGAACCCAGCGCGGTGAGACAAAACTGGCGGATTCTATATGTTGCAGGCCGGCGTCTGCTAAACGATTGATCAAATCTATTTTTGTCTGGCTACTGATGATGGCCGTCTCATTTTGCAGTCCATCTCTAGGGCCTACTTCGACAATTTTGACCTTTTGCATACTCATGGTGCAGCCTTAGTAGTTGTATCAACAGTGGCAGACAAGGCAATTAAGGTATCGCCTTCAGCGACCAGATCAGACTCTATAAAATATATATCTTCAACAGTGCCGTCATGGGGAGCAACAATACTGTGTTCCATTTTCATCGCTTCGATGATGATCAGCGGTGTGCCGCTGGTTACTTGCTGGCCGCTTTCTACCAGTACTGCGATTACCCGCCCATTCATCGGTGCGCACAGTGCAGCGTCAGTATGAGAATCGTCTGCAGAGCTGACTATATCTGGTAACTGATATTGCAGTGCCAACCCTGAATAGAATAAATTTAGCTGCTTTTTATTGCTATAGGCGTGAATCTTAATTTGCTTGCCGTCGATGCTTACGCATAGCTGATCACCGCTTAAACTGGCCTGAATTTCGAAGTTGCTGTCGCCCACCCTGACGCTAAAACTTCGTGATACACTGCACTGAGAACGCGCACTGCTGAGATTATTTTGCACTTCTATAATCACAGCTAACCAATCAGAGGCAACTTGATCATCGCCAGGGGGCTGCCACTGAATTTCAGTGCAGGGTATTTGATTTAACCGCCATTGACCGCTGTGGGAGAAAGGCGAGTTATGGCTATCTGCATGGGCGTTATTGGCTTGCGCCAATATTTGGCAACAACTGGCGATGGCCAGGAAATACTTGGGATCTGCTATTTCAGAAAAAAGTGTTGCCCGGTTCTTCTCGATGAACTGGGTATCGACCTCGGCATTGGCAAAGGCGGGGCTGGTAATGACACTGTGTAAAAAGGCAATGTTGTTTTTTACCCCGACTATGCGGTAGTCACCAAGCGCTTTATGCATGCGGGCGATTGCCTGCTGGCGGTTCTCTCCCCAGACAATGAGCTTGGCAATCATCGGATCATAGTAGACACTGACCTGATCACCTTCATCGACACCGCTATCAATACGTACATGTTCATTGGTCACTGGAGTGCGTAATACATCTAATTGACCGGTTGCTGGCAAAAAATCGTTATTGGGATCTTCTGCATAAACCCGGCACTCTATGGCGTGTCCACTGACAGTGACCTGCGACTGACTCAATGGCAATTTTTCACCACTGGCTATTTGCAGTTGCCACTGCACTAAATCCACCTTGGTAATCATTTCCGTGACCGGGTGCTCAACTTGTAGCCGGGTATTCATCTCCATGAAATAGAAACTTTGATCTTCGTTGTAGAGAAACTCCACCGTACCGGCGCCAACATAGTTGATAGCTTTGGCTGCGTTGATGGCCGCTTCACCCATCGCCTTTACCACAGCTTCATCTATACCAGGTGCGGGCGCTTCCTCGACGATTTTTTGATGGCGACGCTGTATCGAACAATCGCGTTGTGAAAGGTACACAGCATTACCGTACTGGTCACAGAAGACCTGCACTTCGATGTGCCGGGTCTGGGTCATGTAGCGCTCGATCAACATTTTACTATCGCCAAAGGCATTTTTTGCCTCGCGCATGGCCGCACTGAGTGCCGCAGCAAAATCTGCCAGAGAATTTACTACCCGCATACCTTTGCCACCGCCACCGGCAGTGGCTTTAAGCAACAGTGGGAAGCCGCATTCTATTGCCTGCTGTTTTAAAACGTCGGGGTCTTGATCATCCCCATGATAGCCGGGGACCAAAGGTACAGCCGCTTTTGACATGATTTCCTTGGCGGCTGATTTGGAGCCCATAGCGGCGATGGCCGCCGCGGGCGGGCCTATAAACACCATGCCGAGCTGCTGGCAGGCTGCGGCAAATTCGGCGTTTTCCGATAAGAAACCGTAGCCCGGATGTATCGCTTGAGCGCCACTGAGCTGCGCGATCTCAAGTATTTTATCGCCGCGCAAGTAACTGTCACTACTTTGCGCCGGGCCCAGTAAATAAGCTTCGTCGGCCATCTGTACGTGTCGGGCTTGAGCATCGGCTGTAGAATATACCGCGATGCAATGAATTCCGAGTTGCTGGGCAGTCTCTATGACCCTGCAGGCAATCTCGCCGCGATTGGCGATTAGTATTCGATTAAACATAAATGGCTACCTTTAGGTGCAGCTTTGAAGCTGTGCCTGAGAAAAAGTTTAAAGTGTCTAGCAAGAATAAGAAAAACACGTTGCATTAACCTTGCTGCCAGTGGGGTGTACGTTTCTGCAAAAAGGCACTGAGTCCTTCTACTCCCTCTTCGCTGGCTCTGATGTCAGCTATCCGCTGGGCGGTATCGGCAATCAGGGTGGGTTCAATCTGCTGTTGGCTGACATCCATGACTAACTTCTTTGCCGCCGCCATTGCCAGTGGAGCATTTTTCAGCAACTTGCTCAGCCACTGCTGGCTCTGTAGTTGCAGTGCCAGTGAATCTTTGGCGATTTCGTGCACCAGGCCTAAGTTTCTGGCGGTCTCGGCGCTAAAAGGCTCAGCGCTAATGCAGTAGCGCCGCGCCTGGCGCTCGCCAATGGCTCTGACTACGTAGGGGCTGATAACCGCGGGGATCAGTCCCAGTTTTACTTCACTGAGACAGAAAGTGCTATTGGCGTCGGCAAATACCATGTCACAACAGGCCGCTAAACCTACCGCTCCGCCATAGGCAGCACCTTGAATAATAGCCATGCTAGGTTTGCTGAGTCGATTCAGAACGTCCATCAGCTTCGCCAGTTGTTGGGCGTCGGCTAAATTTTGTGCCGGACTGTTGTTGGCCATACGCGCCATCCAGTTCAGATCGGCACCGGCCGAGAAGTGATCGCCATTTGCTTTGAGTACTAATACTTTAGCCCGGGGGTTGTGATCGACGCTCTGTATAGCATCAATCAGGCTGGCAATCATCTGATCGTCGAATGCGTTGCGCACTTGCGGACGGTTTAAGATAAGAGTGGCAATGCCGTTGTCGTCTAACTCTAATATAACGTTGGTCTGACTCATGTATATGTCCTGTAATCCAGAGAAGGTAGCAGCGGTGTTTACATCCTAAAAATACCAAACTGAGTATCTGCAATAGGTTTAGTGAGTGCAGCTGCCAGGCCTAGCGCAATCACATCACGAGTTTGCGCGGGATCGATGACACCATCATCCCAAAGTCTGGCGGACGCGTAGTAGGGGTGTCCCTGCTGTTCGTAGGTCTCTATGATAGGTTGCTTGAAGGCTTCTTCTGCTGCAGCTGACCACTGCTCACCACGGCGCTCTTTGCCATCGCGTGTTACTGTTGCCATTACCCCCGCTGCCTGCTCACCGCCCATCACCGAAATTCTGGCGTTGGGCCACATCCACAGGAAGTTCGGATCGTAGGCGCGGCCACACATGCCGTAGTTACCGGCGCCGAAAGACCCGCCAATTAAAATAGTAAACTTGGGAACAGCGGCACAGGCGACTGCATTAACCAATTTTGCGCCGTGTTTGGCGATGCCCTCAGATTCGTATTTCTCTCCGACCATAAAGCCGGTAATGTTCTGCAAAAATAATAGCGGTATTTTACGCTGGCAGCAGAGCTGGATAAAATGCGCGCCTTTAAGGGCTGACTCGCTGAAGAGCACGCCGTTGTTGGCCAGGATACCAATAGGCTTGCCGTGTATTTTGGCGAAGCCTGTGACTAAAGTGCTGCCATAGAGCTTTTTAAACTCATCAAATGCAGAGCCATCGACAATCCGCGCTATCACCTCACGCACATCAAAAGGCTTTTTCAGATCTGTGCCGACAATGCCATACAATTCACTGGCATCGTACAGAGGCTCAGCTATGTCATCAGTAGTACCTGAATCGGCAGGCAAGTTAAGACTGGCTATGCAATCGCGGGCGATTTGCAGTGCCTGAGCATCATTTTGCGCCATGTAATCGGCAACCCCTGAGATTTTACAGTGCACATCTGCACCGCCCAGTGCCTCGGCACTGACTTCTTCTCCGGTAGCGGCTTTGACTAATGGTGGGCCCGCCAGGAAGATAGTTCCCTGCTCTTTAACGATAATAGACTCATCGGCCATTGCCGGGACGTAGGCGCCACCTGCGGTACAAAGGCCCATGACCACTGCTATTTGCGCAATACCTTTGGCAGACATACGCGCCTGATTATAGAAGATGCGGCCAAAGTGCTCTCGATCCGGGAAAACTTGATCTTGCTGCGGTAAGTTGGCGCCACCGGAATCCACCAGGTAGATACAAGGTAAGTTGTTTTGTTCTGCTATCTGCTGGGCACGTAGATGTTTCTTCACTGTCAGCGGGAAATAAGTGCCGCCTTTAACGGTGGCGTCATTGGCGATGATCATGCATTTGACCCCGCTGACTTCACCGATACCGGTAATGATGCCAGCACAGGGAATGTCATCTGCGTACACTTGATAAGCTGCCAGTTGCGATAGCTCCAAAAACGCAGAGCCTGCATCCAGCAGTGCATCTATTCGGTTCCTGGGTAGCATTTTTCCTTTGGCTAAATGCCGCGCCCGATAACTTGCACCACCGCCATTGATGACAGTGGCCACTTTTTGCTGTAAATCGTCCACCGCCAGCTGCATATCATGTTGGCGCTGTTGAAACTCTGGACTGTGCGGGTTGATTTTAGATTCTAATATTGGCATCTGCTCTATCTCTTCGCTAATATACATTCAGTATTGTATTTATATCATTGTTTTATAGAATATTAGTTATCTAAAAACAACTCTCTGCCGATCAGCATGCGTCGGATTTCCGAGGTGCCGGCGCCTATTTCATAGAGTTTTGCATCGCGCAGTAAACGCCCGGTGGCAAACTCATTCACGTAGCCATTGCCGCCTAACAGCTGAATGGCATCCAGTGATAATTTAGTCGCAGTTTCCGCAGTATATAAAATACAACCGGCCGCATCTTTACGGCTAATTTCACCGCGCTCTGCAGCCATGGCACACATATAAGTATAAGATTTTGAGGCATTCATCTGGGTATACATATCGGCTATTTTCCCTTGTACCAGCTGGAATTCACCAATAGCTTTACCAAATTGCTCTCGATCGCGAATGTAGGGCACACTGATATCCAGTGCCGCCTGCATAATCCCCAGTGGCCCTCCTGAAAGTACTAAGCGCTCGTAGTCCAAACCGCTCATTAGTACCGCAACCCCTTGGTTTAGCCCACCTAAGATATTTTCTTTAGGGACAGGGCAGTCCTGAAATACCAACTCACAGGTATTGGAGCCGCGCATCCCCAGCTTGTCGAGCTTCTGCTGACGGCTAAAGCCTGGAAAATCTCGCTCGACGATAAACGCAGTTATGCCTTTCGCACCAGCCTGTAGATCAGTTTTTGCATAAATAACATAAGTGTGGGCATCGGGGCCGTTGGTGATCCACATCTTGTTGCCGTTAAGCAGATAGTGATCACCGTTGTCTCTGGCATGCAATTTCATCGACACTACATCAGAGCCAGCATTGGGCTCGGACATTGCCAGTGCCCCGATATGCTCACCGCTGATCAGCTTTGGCAAATATTGCGCTTTTTGTGCTGCAGTGCCGTTACGGTTGATCTGATTGACACATAAATTGGAGTGAGCACCATAAGACAAGCCCACCGAGGCGCTGGCGCGGCTGATTTCTTCCATGGCGATAACATGCGCCAGATAACCCATTGCCACGCCACCGTACTCTTCATCGGCAGTGATACCCAGCAGTCCCATGTCGCCAAATTTTCTCCACAAATCATTAGGGAATTCATTGTCGCGGTCAATCTGTGCGGCCCTGGGCGCTATTTCTTTACTGGCGAAGTGGTTGATTTGCTCACGTAGCATCTCAATTGTTTCACCTAAACCAAAATTCATTTGTCGATACTGTGCAATCATGATTTTTCCTCTCATTATTTTCTATCGCGACTAGCGCATCCATACCTTTAGCTAGATGGATTTCGCAGTTCGCCCAACGCTTCTATGCAGCGCTGTTGGGCATTGTCTAATTCTAACTGCAGCATATTAATGTCGTGTTGCTGCTGCTTGAGAGCAACCTGACGCTGATCAATTTTCGCCATTAACAGCTCGAGTTGCTTTTCACTGCCGCCTTTAGTGGTATCCCACAAGTCAAATAGCTCTTTTATCTCGAGCAGTGAAAACCCTAGTCGCTTACCCCTGAGTATCAGTTTTAATTGCACCCGATCCTGGCGGGAGTAAACCCTGGTTTGGCCACGTCGACTGGGTTTTAACAGCTGGTGGTCTTCATAAAACCTGATGCTACGAGTAGTCAGATCAAATTCAGCGGCCAGTTCACTGATGCTGTAGCTAATTTTCTCGGTCATTAATCTATACATCTGTTATTGATAGAGATTAGAATATAGGGGAAGTTTACGTAAACGTAAAGTAATAAAATAACAATCAGAGTCATTCTGAGTACACTCTGCAGCGGATAGCAGGGTTTTTAGAGTGTTAGATCGGCTGATTAATGTTCATCCTGGAATTGTTTAGTGAACAGCTATATAGATGAAATGCTGATAAATAGGTGACAGCAAACAGTCACAAACAGAGTATGATCGCTATTAATAGCTGTATCTATAGGTGCTTTGAAAAGGATCTTGCAATGGCAGATGATGATAGAGAATGTCAGTGGTTAGTTAACCCTCCATGGAGGGTCATAGTAAAATGAAAGTGTTCATGTTTGTCTTGGGTTCAGTGTTTTTAGTCTACATGCTATTCGCTATACTGTTGTATTTGTACCAAAGAAGTTTTATCTATTTCCCCTCTGCTGCCAGCAGCGACAATTTACCCGTTGAATCTTTTTTCAATCAGGGGGAGCAAATTGATGTGCTGGTGCTCAACCCTGGTAGCAAGCGGGCCGTTATCTATTTTGGTGGCAATGCCGAATCGGTGGCCAACAGTGCAGTAACCCTGGGCAAGGCCTTAGCGGGGCATACTCTGTATGCTGTGAATTATCGTGGCTATGCATCCAGTACCGGTGTGCCAACAGAAAAAGCCCTGAACAGCGATGCACTGCAATTCTACGATATTCTGGCCAGACGTCACTCAAGCGTTGCTGTGATAGGCCGGAGCTTGGGGTCGGGGGTAGCGACTTATCTGGCCGCCGAGCGCGAGATTGAGAAAATGGCGTTAATCACTCCCTATGACAGCGTCATGAATGTCGCCAGAGATAGATTTTCCATTTTTCCTATTGCACTTTTACTGAAAGATAAATTTGATTCTGTCGCTAAGGTGCCGCAAATAGCGGCAAAGACTCTGATAATTCTGGCAGAGCATGATCAAGTGATAGCAGCAAAGTATTCGCAGCGTCTTATAGCGGCATTTCCTGAGGCGCAACGAACAGTGCATATTATTGCCGGTAGCGGGCACAACGACCTATCAAATAAAGCCGAATACTATGCGCTGCTCAGAGATTTTTTCTGATTTGTTAATTCTTTTGCCTTAGCTGTAAGTAATAAATAGCGTTATCCGATTGATAGCCACTTTTAAATTTATAGCTGCGGCTATATTCGGCCGCTGGCTTTTAAGCGTTGTAGCACCCGTTGATGGTAGAGTTTTGCTAACAGTGGACGAATAACCGGCAGGGCGATTAACCAAGCCAAAGGCTTAAGTAAATTCACTCTTTGCATTAGCACTATGTAAGCGTCGAGCTCAGATAATATGCTGCCATCGCCCAGCTGCAAGTGTAATTCGGTCAACGCCAGCTGAGGGTCTATGGCTAAATTTTTTAAATAACGGTCCTGACCGGTAATATCAAACCAAATGATGTCCTGGCCATTGCGCCCGGCCAAACGCTGGTATAAATGTCGATCTTTCACGCATCTGGGGCAGGCGCCGTCATAAAACACGGTGATCGGCTGTGGCTTAATAGTCATGATATTGCCATGAGCTGGAAACAGTGATGAGTAAAATATAACCTTAATCCAGGTGCTGCGCCAGCGTATTTGTACGGATGTAGCGACGCCAGTAAGACGATATACTAGCGTGACAGTGTAGGTGGAGCAGCATGCAGATAAGATTATTTTTAGGACTGAAACCTAGTGTGCCACAAGTGCAATCTCTAGTGACACTGCAGCGGCAGTTGGGTGAATTAGGACGCCCGGTGCCAGCAGATAACTTGCACATAACCTTGTTCTTTCTCGGTACTATTGAACGGGAAAAGGCGGATGCTTTTGTCCGCGCTATCGGCAGTCAAACTTGGCCCAGTTATCGCTTAACTCTGGATCAGCTGAGCTTGTGGCGCAAGCCAAAAATTATCTGCTTGCGAGGTATCGCTAGCGATGAAAAACTGCAACAGAGTGTTGAAAAAATACGTCAAATAGCCAAAACAGTGGCATTAGAAGATCCGTTTACTGTCTATACCCCGCATATCACCTTATTGCGTAAGGCCACTGTGCTACCTGATGAGCGCCAAAAGTTTTTTACAGAGCCTTTGATTATCAGCGCTGAAGCTATGCATGTTTTTCAATCGATTAGCCATGAATCGGGGGTCGAGTACCAAATCATTAAATCTTGGCCGCTACGACAGTAAGTTAAAGTGTACACTTAGCTGTGCTGTCAGCTTATAGCCTTTATTGTAACTGGTCTATGCTCAGTAATGGTTGTATCAAAAAAACATAGCCGCAAACACAAATATAATTAAAACAATTATTTAGAAGGTATTATGAAACTGTTTTGTACGCCTAATTCACCCTTTTCCCGGGTTGCCAGAGTACTGGTCGATGAACTGGGTTTAGCGGCTGCGGTTGAAATAACAACTGTCACAGTCAGAGATCCAGACAGTGAGTTATTGACTTTCATTGTCAGTGGCAAAGTACCGGCACTGTACATAGATGATTCACATACTCTCTGTGATACCAGAATGATTGCCCAGTATTTGGCGCATACTGCAAACAGAGATAATGTGACAGCAAGTTTACATAACATCGAAGATTATGCGTTTGAAGGATTCTGCCTGAGTTTCTTAGAAAGTATTTGTGTCTGGGTGCGAGAGGCGAGGCGAGCGCCGGCTGAAGTATCAGAACAGATTCTTCAGCTAGAGAGAGCCAGGGCTGTCAGGTGTCTCTTGTACTTAGAAAAAAATCTAGAAAAACTGCAGCAGCCTTTTGGCTTGGCCGCTATCGCTGTTGTTTGTGCGATGGATATAGCCAGTAGACGGCTGGATTTTTCTACAGACAACAAGCAGCAGAAATTGGCACAGTGGTTCAAAAAATCGAGTAATAGAAGTTCAATGTTGGCTACCCAGCCGTTGGGTATTTGAGTTATCGGCAGGCAAAGCGGAAAAAATCAGCTAAGATTAGTGATTGTACTGAAACATATGTCTATAAGTTCAACTTGGGAGGTTAGCCGATGGGAACTGTGACTGATATTAGCAGGGCAAAATTCTCTGTGGGTGAATTGATTTTGCATCAATTGTTTAATTATCGAGGGGTGATTGTTGATGTAGACCGCAAATTCTGCGCCACAGATGCCTGGTATGAAAATATGGCGAAATCACGCCCCCCTAAAAATAAACCTTGGTATCACGTGTTAGTACACGACAGCAACATCACCACTTATGTCGCAGAGCAAAACTTAAAGTCAGATACAAGCCCGACACCTATCAATCACCCGCTGCTGCAGAGTTATTTCAGTAAGCTGGAAGATGGCTGTTATGTCAGGAATGAACCCATTAACTAAAGGTTTTTTATACTGCCATCAGGCACAAGCTAATAATAAATTTGGCTATTAACATTGATAATTGGAACTAGAGAGCAGCGATGGTAGCGGGGCAGAGATACCAGAAACAAGAGGGTGGTTGGCTGGAAATCCGCGAGTACTGGGGCGAGACTGAAGTCGATGTGATTTCCGACTGCGGTACACAGATGACAATCAGCTGCGAGCAATTACTGTCGGGATTGATTGTCGATAAAAACTTACCAGCCAGTGAGAAGAAAAAGCCGCAGTTGCAAGTATACTCGGGAGAGATAAAGCTCAAAGGGCGGCATGACAGAACCGGCCGCCGCTACGGAAAATATACAGTTTTAGGCAAGGCGGATAACTGGACGCCAAAAAAACGCTACTGGTTGCTGCAGTGCCAGTGTGGTCAACAAAAGGTCAATATCGATTTTAGCTTGCGAAAAGTCGCCAGAAAGAACAAGTGCCTGTGTAAAAAATAGTCGTTGTGAATACTGCTGAGTATCAATGCGCTGATCCTGGAATGCTTTGCAGGGAAATATTTATATTTGGAATATCTGCTCTCTTGATAGACCACCAGATTACCGCGTGATAGTAACCTCCAAAGGTAAGGGAGTATTTTTAGCTTTGAATTGCTAATCGACTCTTCTCCTCTATAGAGCCTGGCTTGAGATCAAAACAAGCTACTAATGTTTAAGCCTTTACATACTTCGAAATTCAAGGTTTCATCATATTGATAGTTGATTATCATCTTTTTGATGTATACTAAAAAGCATCCCATGCTAGAGGCAAGAATGATGAGCTTAGCTTTTGAAAGTCTTCTTAAAGAGGCGAAAATCCCCTCTGAGGCGTTAACAGATCGGGCAGTCTATATCCGCACAGTGCGAGCTGGTATATCCGGCGCAGCGGTAAAAGCCGGTACTAAGTTGATAAACCGGCAGCTGTTTATTCGTCTTTTTGAAACAAATTCAGCCAATCTTAGTCGCTTCTATAGCAAAAAAACGTTGAATCGCCATTATTCGGAAGAGGTTCTGGATACCTTTCGTGTGACTGCAGAGGCGATTCGAATATGGGGCGACCAGGAGATAGCGCTACAGTGGTTGAATACTGGGATACCGGCACTGGCTGGCGATAAACCTGTTGATCTGTTCGATACCTTTGATGGCCGAAAATGGGTTTCTGAGGTGTTACGAAAGATAGAACTGGGTGAATTCAGTTAATGCATTTATACCGCATCTGTCCTGAGAAGTTCCTGGAAAACTATAGCGGTTTAGGTGCGGGTTACAGGGATGGCGCGCGCTGGAACTCAGCTGGCCTTCCAGTATTGTATTTTGCGCTATCACCGGCAACCGCATTGCTGGAAATGGCAAATTATTTACCATCACCTCGGCTGGTACCTCTATCATACCGCCTGGGAATCTATGAAATCGCAGATGATACGACATTGGAAAACATTACTTATCAGCAGTTACCTGAGGATTGGGCGCAATTTCCCTATCCTGCCTCTACTCAGAAACTAGGCGATGAATGGCTGAATAAATGCTCCTCGCTAGGATTGGTAGTACCCAGCACAGCGGTATCTGCCGGGCTAGAGCAAATAGTAGTACTTAACCCTAACCATCCAGCTATAACGGGTATTAGCTTGCGAGAAAGTCTTTCTGAACTCTTTAATAAACGTTCATTTTCCGGTATATGACACCTTCTAATTATTAAACTTTTAATATTCCCTTTCTTTTTAACTAAGAATAATCTGTATTGCACTGACCCTTTGAATTCACCACCCACAGCGGACGTTTTATCAGCGGTCAGGATGCAGAAAATCATCTAGTTGGCGCAGCCCTTTGTTTATTCGACAATCCTTTTAAGAAGAATGCTCATTGTAATAGATCCCCGACCAAGTATATTCATTGGCGACTGATTGAGCGTAATTTTGGCTCTAGACTCCCTTACCCCCTTTAGCATTCATAGCTTAAGTTTAGTTTCATTTGCTCGTTCTACTCACAAAGGGAATCCGTGCCAGTGCCTCTTCTTCTGGCGGCTGTGAGTTGTTGATTTCATGGCAGTCTGAAGACTAATTAAAAGCTCTAATGTAGATGTTACACAAAAATTGATATTCGGCTTAATTATTGTGCTTTATCTGTTTCTCTTTAAGTATTAATTACTGCTAAGACAGCCATGTTGAAATTAAAGATTACAAAACATGCTATCCCGCACATTCTTCTCGGACTGCTTACATTCGTGTTGTTTTTGGTAGGTTTTGAGCTAATTATCAGTCTATTACTTGCTAATCAGCACGAGAGGAAACGCAGTGCTACGGTTGATAAAATTGCTACAGCACGGGCGAAAATTGAAGGTGAGTTCAATTCGATGCTGTATTTGTCAGCGGGCTTAATGGCTCATGTATCGGCTCATCCTGATATAGACGAAAATGAATTTAATCAGATTGCCAGAGAAATAATTGCTACTGGCCGCAATATCAGAAATATAGGGCTGGCTAAAGACAATGTTATAACCCATATTTACCCTCTTGATGGCAATGAGGCGGCTTTAGGGTTGAATTATGAAGAACATGAGAAACAATGGCCATTGGTAAAAAGGGCAATAGACTTAAGAGGAACAGTGGTAGCAGGACCTGTAGATCTAGCCCAGGGGGGAAACGGCTTTATTGTCAGAACGCCTATCTATATTCGGACAAATATAGCGGGAAACTTTGGAGTAAATAAGTCTACTTACTGGGGTTTAGCCTCGATAGTGATAAAGACGGAAGGTTTTTTCAGATCAGCCGACTTTGATGAATTGAGGCAGCAAACTGTGTTTGCCATAAGAGGAAAAGATGGATTAGGCAAAGACGGCGATATCATTATGGGTAATATTGAGCTTTTTTCTGAAGAGGCGATATTTTCGTCGGTTAGGTTACCAAATGGAACATGGCAGATTGCTGCGATGCCGTTAGACGGCTGGAAATCAAATGACGGTATTTTTTTGCTGTTGCATAGTTTTGGTTTACTCACTGCAAGTCTATTTGGCTATTTGGTCACCAGGCTCTCTTTGTCAAAACAGCTCAATCATGATTTAGCATTTTATGATCACCTGACTAACTTACCAAACAGACGTTTGCTGGATGACCGTATGTTACAAGTTATGGCTTACAGTAAACGCTATAACTCCGCCTTCGGCGTTTTCTGCCTGGACTTAGATGATTTCAAAACCGTCAATGATAGCCTAGGACATAAAGCCGGTGATAGCCTGTTAATAGAGGCTTCTAGAAGAATGCTTGCCTGTGTAAGGGCAACTGATACGGTGGCTAGAACAGGGGGGGATGAGTTTTTAATTCTAATCAATGATATTCATCACAAATCAGATATGCAGAGCGTGCGTCGTCACCTGGATGATAAATTTATAGGCTGGGTGAGTATCGATGGTAAAAGATTACAAATCAGTGCCAGTATCGGCTCTGCTACTTATCCAGATGATGAAGAAAGTATTGATGCATTATTGAATAAGGCAGACAAGCGTATGTATGCAGCTAAAAGGGAAAAAAAGGCTAATTGAACCCGTATGTTTTACCTTTAACTCCGCAAAAAATTGAGTCTACTCTATCCAATAGAAACTGACGGGTACCGAAAAATACCCGAAATTGAACGGACCTATTCTGAGCGAGTATAGGCAAGGGTTGTTAACTGCAAGTACTTGGCCTAACTCTAATTCCTGACCTGGTTAATCAACCAATACTAGAACGCTTAAGGCCGATTCAGACGATAGCCACTCCTGTATCAACCTTAGCTAACTGTAATGGTCATGGGCAGTATCAAGGAGGTCTCAAGTAACTAAGCTATTCAAAAATCTTTTCAGCCACATTGAGGATGTAAGACTTTCTGCCTGCTGATTTAGTCAAATATGAGTACCCTCTTTACTAGGACAGGCTCCACCTTATTAGCACCTATGGTAGAATCCAACAGACCTGCAAAATTATTACCGCTGATATCCTCTAAGCGCGGATCAATAACAATATTGATAGCCTTACTTTCAAAGGGTTTATTAGGAATAAATGTGAATGACTTCTCACTCGCTCCGAGAGCGATTTTACCTAGGATAGGTGATCCCTTATTATCGGTGATCATTACAAACCTTTTAAGTAGAGCACTATCAAAAACTCTGTCTAAGCTAACTTTGAGTTGAGAGCGAACAGCCTCTATGACAAGCCAATGTTCAAGGCTGGGTAATGTTCTGTATGGAGCATCAACAACAATAGATTTAACAAAGCCTCGCTCTAAGGTCTTACCTTCATAGGTAGGCCAATGACCATCAATCACTAGGTTATAGCTCTCACCAACAAGTAAGGCGGAACCGAGTGCTTCATTAGTCTCTACACCCCGCTTAATCCTGCCAGGATCTAGCAATACCGTTAATCTCTTCGCATCAGGAGACCATAGTTCTGTCCCGAAATTCATAAATGCTTGAGTATCGACAACACCTGTACTATTGATTAAGTGTATATAAGATGCACTTACTTTTTGTTTCATCGGCTCTGAAAAGTAGATGTAGAAGCGGATGGTATTAGCAGGCAGGTGACTACTGGAAGGATATACAGATTCAATTTTAGCGGCTGGTTTAGCGGCTAGAGGACCTATAAGGCCCCCTAACAACAAAACTACCAAGAGCAGATTTCTCATAGTTTAGGTAAAGCTACATCGGAAAAATCGAACTCACCAAGCAGGTTGTGTATTGTGATAGGGAACCAACTAGGTAATGATTGCATATCTAAAGTGCCTGTTTCAGAGTCCCGAGTAAGACTTAACAACCAACCAGGGTTCAATACATCCAGTTGAGTACTTTTACCAACAAACATCGTTGTGAAACCTGAAGGTCCTACGGGCAACCCCATCCCATCCATTAAGAAATGATCGGGCGTGTTAGTCTCATCAAAAACCTTGGCATTGTTAAGAGCATCTAGGGGTATTATCTGTGGATTTCTACCTTTAGCCGTTAAAAACAGCACCTCTTTCTTTAACAAAGGGTGAGTATAACTGACCATATCTATAGGTTCACCATTGCCATAGTCCAGAACAGTACTGGCTTTAATTTTAGCACCGTCTGTTATCTGATCGAGTGGAATCAACACAATTGGGCTACAAGTATAAGCAGCTATCATTTGTGCCTTACCATCGATTTCCTTAATTAACATCTGTCTGATAGGTGCTCTGCTCTCGTACATGTTGTGAGCAGTATGATACATAGTCACTTGTGAGGAACTGTGAGACCCTTTAAAAGGGTAGTCCATTCTTCTCAACGTACTTGCAAACATTTCATTACTGATACCAGCGACGAACAACTCACCCTGATAATGCTCAATATCTAGAATAGCATAGGTGTTTAGAGGTAATTCGTACTTTGCTAAATCCTTATTATTAGCGGCAGCCATCATTCCTCGCTTACGGAATCTCTCACCCTCCGGCATGTCCTGCAACAGCTGTACTGTTTTATCCAGTTCTTTTAACGGCAAGTTAGTTAGCTCACCTGAGATGGAGACCTTTACCAGAGCTGGTAAAGATCCTACTCCAATTCCTCTAGTGATAGACAAATACACTTCTTGAGTCACTGGATGTACAGCCATATCATTAATAAGGATCGAATGTTGACCAACTCCCATAACGCTCGCTATTCGGGCATCGATGTTGGATACATTGATCTCAACTGCTTTATCATTAGGCTTACCGGCCATCGGAAAAGCGAATATAGCACCTATGACATTATCGCCGACAAACAATGTTCCGTCAGGCGCGAATTCCAAGACCCCAGTATGTTTTATTGTTAATGTTGAGTTCTCATTTGCAGTAACCGTCGAACAACTGGCGGCTAATATCATAGTCGCAATTACGTTTAAAAATTTCATGCTGTAAATTCCTCAATGTGAATTTGTGATGTTGTTTTTTTAAAAGTGATGGTTTAGAACCATCGTTATTGAATCATCAGATCAAGATTCGGCTCGGTTGTCGTATGATGGGTAACTTGAATACCCAATTTCATTACCGACAAACCAGCTATCGGGGTCAGAATTAGCTAAAGGATGATTGTTTAGGTAACGCTGAGGTAGATCGGGGTTAGCAATAAATGCACGCCCAAAACTGACTAAATCTGCGCCATCATCGACAATTACTTGCTCAGCACTTTCCCGGTCATAGCCACCATTAGCAATGTAAACTCCGTTGAACAATTTGCGTAAAATCTGATGATCTATGCTGGGTTGCTCAGCATCAAAAAAGTGTCTTTGCATAACCTGCAAATATGCTAAATCAACTTTATTGAGCTCAATGATTAACGCCTGGAATAACGCCAAAGGGTTTGAGTCTACCAAGCCCATTTGCGGCGATATTTTTATGCCGACTCTAGTTGCTCCCCACACTGCAGTTAATGCCTCAATTACCTCTATAACACATCTGACTCTGTTTTCGATAGAACCACCATAATTATCAGTGCGTTGATTACTTTCATCGTGTAAAAACTGTGCCGGCAAATAACTCGCTGCTGCGTGTAATTCAACGCCATCAAATCCTGCCAGTAATGCGTTCTTTGCCGCATTGCGATAATCTTCGATAACTTGTTTGATGTCGGCCGGGCTTAGGGCCTGTGGTACAACATAGGGTTTTTTACCGCTGTAGGTATGGGCTTGACCTGACTCTGCAATAGCTGAAGGTGCTACGGGCAACTGCCCATCGAGTAGATCTGGGTGTACGGTACGTCCCATATGCCACAGCTGCATGAATATCTTGCCGCCCTTTGCATGTACTGCATCGGTCACTTTTTTCCAACCTTGTAACTGTTCAGAACTGTATATGGCCGGGGCATTTGGCCAGCCGTGTCCCTGTCTGGATATGCCTGTCGCTTCGGTGATGATGAAGGCCGCTTCACTGCGTTGCGAATAATAGTCAGCATTTATCGCATTAGGTGCACCTGAACGTCCCGTCCTTGCACGCGTTAAAGCTGCCATTACTATTCGGTTGGCTGTTTTCATTGGACCTATTTGTGCATTCGAAAATAGAGATCTGGATTGATTCATGATTTTTTCCTGATTAACTGGTAGCAATAGTCTGGTGTCCTAAGTTTGTTGTTCAATAATTGAAATCCGCTCTGGTAAGAGAAGGATATTCCTTATGTTGACTAGTAGATAACGATATGTTTTTATCATTTCAATCGAAAAAAACGAACGAGATTATTATGACAAATGAGAAACTGAGGATGTTTATTGCCGTTGCAGAACTAGGTAGCTTTCGCAGCGCAGCAAAAGAGCTGCACAAAACCCAATCAACTGTTAGTGCCGCTGTTAAATCGTTAGAAGACGAATTCGGTATCTTATTTTTTGACCGTAATACATATCGACCTGCATTAACCCTTGAAGGGAAATCATTTTACCGTCGCGCTTTGTTGGTGCTTAAACAAGTAAAAGGCTTAGAGTCTTTAGGTCATCAGATGGCTGCGGGTGTTGAGCCAGAATTTCATATTGTTATCAGTGGTGTATGTCCTCTTCCTTATGCTTTGGGAAAAATTAAAGCAGTTATGAATGAGTTTCCTGAAACAGAATTCAAAGTGACAACGGAAATTCTAGGGGGAGTGATGGAAAGAATAGACAAAGGTGAAGCTAGACTAGCTATAACCCCTAAGGTCGGTATTGGAAGCCAACATGAGGCAATTGCCATAGATGAAGTATCGTTAATAAACGTTGCAGCACCTGGATACATAAAAAAAACATATGACAGCGCCATCAGCCAAGAAGATATCGCGCAATATTCTCAGATTATTATCCGCGATACGGCTCAGCTGCATCCAAAGGTGAGCATTAATGTTCTTGAAGCTGGGCGTCAATGGAGTGTTAATGACTACGCAACAAAAAAAGAGCTGACCATTGCCGGGTTAGGGTGGGGTAGATTGCCCAGGCATTTAATTACAGACGAACTGGAAAATGGTCAATTGATCCCAATTAATGTGGAGGGGATCCCCACCTCAAACACGGCTACGGTTATGTTAGTGCGAAAAAGGGAGACTATAGTCGGCCCGGTTGGGGAGCGACTATGGAATCAATTTTCCTGATTTAGGGGTACCCGCCGGTCGTCTTAAAAGCCGGTAATCTAGCGAGGTCAGGTACGGCAGCAAAATTCATTTTAACACCTTGTATCAGTCGCTAGCTGATTAGCCCCTTTTCTTCAATTTGCGTCTGCTACTGTTGTTGGTGTTAAAGTTTCAGGGTTCTCTTATTTGTCACCTGATGGCGTTTTTTCGAGGGACTAAAATATTGAATTGTTGGCGATGAACATAGACAATAATTGTCGCCAGGGTGCCTAACACTAACGCAGGTACTGCACTTGGCCCTAAAATAAACCAGTGAGTGAAGACTGCACCAATCATAGTACAGAGCAAAAAAGCCGCACCGTATGCTTGGGTTCCTGGGATAAACAATAGTATCGCTGCTGTCACTTCAATGGCACCGGTTAAGTAGCGAAACCACTGTCCTGCACCAATATTGTCAAATGTTGCTACCATCATTTCTGCCCCGGTAAGTTTTGCAGTACCAGCGGCAATAAAAGCGACAGCGACCAAGATTTTTAATAGTAAAAGGCTGTATTTTTTCAACGTAGTATTCATTTTCTATCCTTGGACTAAAGACTGTAAAGATTGACGTAGAGTCAGCGAAAGCTCGGTATCGGTGAGTGCCGGTACTTCAATGTCAAACTTCTGGTGAAATTTCCCAATACAGAAAGATGCTTTAATCAGTGCGCCAAAAAAAGGCGCAGATTGATTGGCAGCATTGAGTACACTGGCTCCACCATTGGGTCCGATAGACGCTGACATGATCAGCATAGGTTTGTCCTGGAAGACTTTCATATTGATGCGCGAAGCCCAATCAAAGATATTTTTGTAGGCCGCACTGTAAAAACCATTGTGCTCAGCAAAAGAAATAACTAAGGCGTCGGCACTGGCTATTTTTTCAAGAAAATATTTAAGGCGATCAAGAGCGGTCTTAGTAAACTGGCGCATGCCCATAGAAG
>JABSQZ010000037.1 GCA_013215505.1 Oceanospirillaceae bacterium | reverse complement strand
AGCGGGGGCAGGATTTGAACCTACGACCTTCGGGTTATGAGCCCGACGAGCTACCAAGCTGCTCCACCCCGCATCAACAAACTCTTAATCTTACTTAAACCCTTGATTTGTTTAAGTAATTGCTTGATTAAGTGTTTCCTCTCAAACTGTGGAGCGAAGTATACAGCCTTCTGTCAGCCCTGCAACTATTTTTTTTGTTTTTTGTAAATAAGCCATTAGGTGGC
The DNA here is from genome assembly GCA_013215505.1 of Oceanospirillaceae bacterium. Taxonomy (GTDB): domain Bacteria; phylum Pseudomonadota; class Gammaproteobacteria; order Pseudomonadales; family Balneatricaceae; genus Rs1. Next base: position 34,065 of record JABSQZ010000037.1, on the reverse strand, counting down.
AGTGTTATGCAGCAAAGCAGCTGGGGTGTTAGGCTGTGCCACCGCGGATTGCGCGCTTTTGGCTGCTGATAATAAACTGGCCTATCAACTTTGAATCCAGCGCTGAAAGGTCGATCAATACGCCGCTGTATATAGGGGCCGCTTGGCGCAAAATTTTAATCGCGCATTCAATGCGATGTTTATCGCCATTACCGATTTCCAGAGTGACTTTGTAAGTGGCCTTTTTTACATTACCGACAAATTTAAAAGCGATACCATTGGCGGAGATGTTCTCAACTTCTACGGTTTTGCCGGCGATGACAAGCTTTATGTGGTCATCTTCTGAAGGACACACTCGGTATTCGACGCGATTAGTATCGTCTAAGTCTTCGATTTCAAATAAAGGCTTTTTCATTGGGGTTCTCGCTCAAGGACAAATTCTATTCTTCGATTTTGGTTGCGTTGCTCTTCAGTATTGTTCGCCGTTAACGGCATTGATTCACCATATCCTGTGGCAGTCACTGTATTTGGGCTCATACCGCCGCGGACAAAATAGCGTAAAACGCTGGTCGCTCTGATCGCCGACAGCTCCCAGTTTGAGGGGTATCTATTAGTACTAATAGGGACGTTGTCGGTGTGTCCGCCAATGGCCAAATTAAACTCGGTGTTTTTTCGCAGTATATTACCTATACCGTCCATAATTGGCATAGCTTCACGGTTGAATTGTGCAGAACCAGCGGCAAAGAATAAATCTCCACGGACGCTGATGACTATTTTACCATCTGTCTCCTGATAGGTTTTAGCCTGGCCTTTGGCAGTGGCGCTTTTCATCAGCTGGGAGACGGACTGTGATACTCGGGCCAGGTCCTGGCTTTTTTGCTGGTCTTCTCTGCTGGTTTGCGGCTGAGGTGGAGCGGGGTTAAAAGGAGTAATAATGACGGGCAGCTCCTCGACTGTAGGAGCTTGCTGTTTATCACCGGTCTCTACTGAGGGGTCTGTTGAATCTGTGGGGACAGTGCCAGTTTCGGTCTTTATAGAAAAAGGGTCCTCAATGGTTCCGGCACCCGTGCCTTTTAATGCCGTCTTAACGGATTCAATGGTCTTCACATAGATATCTTCTTCTAGTGTAGAGATGGAAAATAACAGTACAAAAAATACCAATAATAAGGTCATCAGATCGGCAAAAGTGACAATCCAGGCGTTCTGTTGCGGTTCTTCGTGAATTTCCATGGCTGTTTTCATGGCAAATTACTCGCTGCCTGGGAATATTGAGGCGCGTTTGTTTTCTGGTAGATAAGCCGAAAGCTGCTCGTAGACGTGTGCCCACTGGTCATTGGTCAATATGCTGATACTGCCCTCGCGGATTATTTGTAAATTAGTGACCTCGTTAAGTGTCCTCGCTCGAAGTTTTCCGGCGATAGGCAAAAAAACCATAGTGGCTAACAGGGATCCATAAAAAGTAGTCAGTAGGGCAACGGCCATCGCCGGGCCGATGGTATTCGGATTATCCAGCTCGCTGAGCATTTGGATTAAACCGATCAAAGTGCCGATCATACCAAAAGCAGGGGCGTAGCCGGCCATTTTTTTAAAGACGTCCTGGATGGCAAAGTGTCGGGCAATCAATGAGTCGATTTCGTTTTGTAAGGTATTGCGGATAACTTGTTCAGATGCCGCTTCGGCTAAAAGGTTACAGGCACGCTTGAGCACTTTGGAGTCTGTTTTTATATGAGTCATTTTTAACAGACCGTGACGGTGACTTATTTTACTTAGCTCAATCATAGTATCTATCATATCTGATGCGTTGGTCTTGTCTCTGGTGAAGACAAAGTAAGCGGCTTTGAATCCGCTGAGAACATCTTTGAAAGGCACTGTCAGTAAAGTGGCGGCTAAAGTGCCCCCGGCAACAATCATAATCCCGGGAATATTGAGAAACACATCTGGGGAGCCGCCTAAAAAAATGGCCGATACAATGAGGGCTATTCCCGATACAATGCCAATCAGAGAAGCAAAATCCATACTGCAGTAGTACCTTTTATGTTGTTTGTTTTTAAATTGTTTTTAGCTAAAAAACATCTATTTTTATTAAGTTTAGCCTGAAAAGACTAACCTGTCGCCGTCGATAAAGAAACTGTTTTCACTGCTAGTTAAAGGTAAAGAAATTTATATGTCCAAAAATATCTATTTTGGCTTGGCTCAGTGGCATCACAGTAAATGGTATACAGGGAACTCGCCGGAAAATAGCTCTTTACAGCAGTATGCAAAAAGCTTTTGCAGCGTTGAGGGCAATAGCTCTTTTTATGCGCTGCCAAGCGAAAAGAATATACGCCTCTGGGATGAAACCAGCCCTGAATATTTTAGATATTGTTTTAAATTTCCCCAGGAAATTTCCCATAGACAACGTCTTACTCATTGTTCGCGGCAGGTCAGCGAATTTCTGAATCGAATGTCATTGTTAAAATCCAAGTTGGGCTTACTGTGGTTACAGCTTGACGCCAATTTTAGTGTGGCGCAGCTGACAAAGCTAGAAGAATTTCTGTCTGCCCTGCCCACAGAGTTCAGTTATGCAGTGGAAGTGAGGAATCTTGATTTTTATAAAAAAGATCATCGGGAGCGCCGTTTTAATCAGCTGCTGCAAAGCTACAATGTAAATCGGGTTATTTTTGATACCCGCAGTTTATTTGCCCATAGCGCAGATCCGGATCCGGTCACCGCGCAAGCGCTAAAAGCCAAACCGAAAGTCCCCACCCATGTTGTCGTGACTGGCAGTAGCCCTTTTGTCAGAGTGATAGTACCTATGGATAGGGCCCTGGGGGAGCAGGTATTACAACAGTGGGCGTGTAAAGCGGCGCAGTGGTTAGATCAGGGATTGACACCTTATTTTTTCTTCCATACTCCCGATAATACCAAGGCACCGGAGCTGGCAAGGTATTTTAGCCAGTTGCTGCATGCGCGCAGGTCTGAAGTAGATGTCATCAAGTTATGGGGGCAGTCGCAGAATCAGCAGCCATTATTTTGATGGCCCAACAGGTGCTTTAGATGTATTGCAAAATAGTCAGCGAAAGGTTTTATCGTTTGGCGGGTTAGAGCAATAGAGAAAAACTGCGGTTGGAACACCGCAGCTTTAGGGTTCGCTGTACTTAAGTGCGAAGTATAGATACGTCTTCGGCCTGCAAGCCTTTATCGCTGTCGCGGGTGTGGAATTTAACTTGTTGCCCTTCGCTTAGCGAGCGGTGACCGCGGCCGCGTATATTTCGAAAATGAACAAAAACGTCATCGCCATTTTCACGGGTAATAAAGCCAAAGCCTTTAGAGACATTGAACCATTTTACCGTACCGTTTTCACGATCATCGTCTTCAAATTCTTCATCGTCGTATTCCGCACCATTTTCTCTCTGGGCGGAATAATCGGAGCCAGTATTTGCCGACGAACCGAATGTGCTTAATGCACAGGCCGCTAGAACAACTACAAAGATTATACTTAACACAGAAGCTTCAAAATTAAGACTAGCCTCTGCAAACTCTTTTAACAAAAACGGGATTAATACCGCAGCTATAGCACTGGCGATGACACTGCGGATAAGTTGATTACCACTCATCTAATATTCTCTTGTCTAGTTATAAATTAATTAATGAAATAAAAAACCGCGGCTTGAATAAACCCATAAAATATCAGACAGTTCTAAGGTTTAGCTCACTCTGCGGACGGTGATCAGATATACAGAATTTTTTACAAAGATTCAATTGAATTATGTGTAACTGGGGTGGTTTTACAATAAGTACTGTATTTAACTGCAAACCGGCAGGTAATTACGATTAAATTGGCTAATATATTCAGTTATATATTAATGATATGCATTATCATTTAAGACTATTGTAGTTTATCTTGGAATAATTATTTACCTTGTTGTTGGGTGCGGATATCCTTGTGCGCCGGTCGTCAAGATAGCGGCTCTATAAGTTGTTTTGCTGGAGTGTGCTGTGCAGATTCTGACTGAGTTCTTTGTCTTCTCTGCGGGCCATGAAGAGTCAGGTGATGGCCGTAACGCCGCTCGGGAGCAGCCCTCGTCTGTTCCCATAGTGACAAGTGAACAGATTGTGGCCCGGCAGTAGGGAGTTTGTAGGTGTCTCAGTCTGGTTGTTAGCGGTTCCGCTAGGGCCGGTGCCTCTACAGTCGGTGCTTGGATCTCGATATCTACAATCATTCAGAGACGCATCTGGCTTGATGGTATATCGCTAATAGGCGAACCGGGTTTGCCAGCATGTCCGCTGCTTGCTGCAGATAGCTATACTAAAGTTGTTAAACATAGATTTACAGGGTTCAGATGGAAGATAGAATTAGCGAGTTAGAGTCTAGGGTTGCCTTTCAAGAGCAAGCGATAGATCAGTTGAATGATGTCGTAGCCAAACAAGATAAAGTGTTAATGGATTTGGCCCGGATAGTTACAATGCTCAATCAGAAAGTCAATATGGCAAACTCTGGTGAAGGCAGTGTCGAAGCAGATGAAGCGCCGCCGCCTCATTACTGAATCACTAGTATAAAAGGTGATTTTGGTTTTCCACTTACTCAGATTAGCTAAAACTTAGCATTTAAGGTCTTAAATAGCCGCCGCAACGACAGCGTTCTGTGTAGTAAAGTACAAATATTAACTTTAGGTGATAATGGTTTTATGAGTTTGATCGGGAAACTGCTCAATAAGTTGTTCGTCAGTGCCAAAATTTTAGGTGATGAACATCTTCGTATCAGTACAGAAGTTATCTATGTGTTAGAAACCTCGCGCTCTGAGCACTTGGCGTTGCTGAATTTGTCTCTGCGGGAGAAAGGGGCCCAAGTTGCCCATCGCTGCCTGTTGTCGGCAGATTCTAACGGTGAAAAAGCCTTGCTATATCGACTCGAATCGCTGATTGAAAAATTAGAATTTTCCGAGCGAAACATCGATGTAAAAATTGTACCTGTGACCCTCTATCACGGACATTTTCCAAACCGAGAGTCGTCTTGGTGGCGTGTGGTTTTCTCTGAGCGTTGGGGGCCTAAAGGCTGGTGGAGTCGTCTACTACACCTGCTGATTAACGGTCGAAAAACATTGCTGCAGTTGGATTCTCCCTTTTCGTTAAAGGCTTTGATGCACGAGGGTGGGTTACAGCCTTCAGGTGCTGAAGCGGTAAAAATTGTCAAGATGCTGCAGCGGCACTTTAATCAGAGAAGGACGGCAACCTTCGGTCCCGACCTCTCTAACAGGAAGCGCTTATTAGAAAAAATCATCAATCAGGATGATATCCAAAGCGCTATTGAACTTTACGCTGAGCAGAAGCAGCTGAGCTTTGGCGAGAGCGAGAAATATGCCCGCCAGCAGCTCAGGGGTATCGCTGCTAACCTGAGTCCTAGCTTTGTGCGCTGGTTCAGTAGTGTGCTGGGTTGGTTCTTTAGGCGTACATATAGACAGGTTAAAATACAAGGGGTAGATGCAGTAAGGCAAATTGCTAAAGATTATCAAGTGGTTTTTCTTCCCTGTCATCGCAGTCATATGGACTATGTGCTTTTGTCCTGGAGTCTGCATAATCAAGGCTTGATGCTTCCGCATGTGGTCGCCGGAGATAATTTAAATGCCCCTATTCTGGGCGGTGCTCTAAAGCTAGGGGGTGCGGTGTTTATGCGTCGCTCTTTTTATGACGATCCGCTGTACGGGGCGTTGTTTAAAAGCTACATCAAGCAGTTGCACGGCAGTGGTCACGCTCTGGAGTATTTTATTGAAGGGGGTCGATCGCGGACAGGTCGTTTACTGCCGGCTAAAAGCGGGGTGTTGGCGATGACTTTGCAGGCTTCTCTGCAGGAGGGTGGCAAACCAATCGCAGTAGTACCCGTGTGGATTAGTTATGACAAGCTGGTTGAATCACGCAGTTATGCCCAGCAGTTAGCCAACGGGCAGAAAAAGCCTGAATCTCTCTCTGGGTTACTGCAGAGTTTGAAGTTGTTCAAAGGTAAGTTCGGTGATGCTGTTATTAGTTATGCCAAGCCTATCGTTGTCAATGAGCGCTTCTCTAAATTCGATAATCTGAAAGTCAGTAGTAATCTATTGGCCCGCCAGGTAATGGAAGATATCAATGGCGCTTGTTATGTCAATGAAACGGCATTATTGGCGACCGTGTTGCTGGCCACGCATCGTTTGCGCTTAACCAGAGAGCAGTTGATCGAGCGGGTGGGGCAATTATCCTCGGTGCTGGTGAAAATGCCCAACGCTCCAGCGGGTATTGCCAAAGGCAGTGTCGGGGAGTGGATAGATATGGCTGAAGCTCGCGGGCAGTTATCGGTCAGTAGTGCGGATGTCTATTTGACCGCGGAACAAGCGTGTGAAATGACTTTCTATCGCAATCAAATTCATCATTTGACCTTGTTGGTGGGCTTGTATTTGCTGGTGGCCAAGCGCTACCCCAAGCCTTTAGTGCAGACAGTGCCCAAGTTGATTAAAGGGGTGTATCCGCATCTGGCGAAAGAGCTGTACTGGCCGTGGCAGGGTGTGCAAATAACCAAAGCGCTGCGGGAAATTAGAGAGTTGTTGGTTTCTCAGCAATTGCTGATCGAGGATAAAAATTGCCTGCAGGTGCGCAATACCGCTGTTTCGGTTGCTTTAATGCAGACAGTAGAGCCCTATCTGCTGCGCTATTATATCGTTTTCAAATTGTTGCAAGAGTACCGGGATTTGACTGTTACTGACCTTGTTGATGAGTCGGTGCGTCTGGCCTCATTGCTGCACGTTGAATTTGGCTTTCACTCTCCAGAGTACACTGACCCTAAAAGCATCGATCGCTTTATTAAAGCGATGCAGGAACAGCAGGTATTGGCAGTTAAGGATGGTGCTATCTATGCCTGTGTCGATACCCGGGCTTTGATGGTCCGCTCCAAGCAGGTATTACTGAAGCATTACCTTGAAACCATAGAGGTTAATATTCGTCCTAAGTGAATTGTCTGGCGGGCGTTATGCAGAGTTATCTGGGTGTTTAGCGCGCAGTCCGCGATTGTAGAAGCTTTAATGGGTTCTGCAGGCTAGGGCAGTGGGCTAACGGGAATTACTCCCGGTAGCTTGCAGATCAGTTACATAGGCTGTCTAATATTGGTTTCAGCAGTCCCTGAACTTGCCCGGGGTTTGCTTTGCCTTTGGAAGCTTTCATGATTTGTCCCATGAAATAGCCGAGCATTTTACCGCGTTTATCAGGTTCGGCAGCAATGTATTGTTGAACTTGTTTGTCACTATTAGCAATGACTTCTCTGACAATTTTTTCAATGGCGCCAGTGTCCGTTACTTGCTTTAACCCTTTGTCGGAAATAATTTGATCGGCACTGCCCTCTCCATTCCACATAGCTTCAAATACTTGCCTGGCGGCGTTGACTGAAATGCTGTTATCTTTTATCCGTAGCAGTAGAGCGGCGAGTGCCTGGGCGTCAACCGGAGACTGGTCAATTTGCAGGTCATTTTGGTTGAGTGTTTTTGCCATCTCTCCCAGTAGCCAGTTAGCTGCAAGTTTGGCATCCTTAGTGCTAGTGGCAACAATTTCAAAATAGTCGGCCTGGGCTCTGTTACCGCTGATAACCGCGGCGTCCTTGGCGGCTAGATTATACTGCTCGCTAAAGCGTTGTCTTTTTGCATCTGGTAGCTCGGGGAGCTTGCTGCGAATGGCATCGATATAGTCATCTTCTATAACGATCGGCAGTAGATCCGGGCAGGGGAAGTAGCGATAATCGTTGGCTTCTTCCTTGCTGCGCATGGTGCGGGTCTGGTCTTTTTCTGCATCGTAGAGGCGAGTTTCCTGTGGGATGCTGCCGCCGTCTTCGAGTATTTCAATCTGTCTGATTATCTCGCCTTTGATGGCTTTTTCGATAAAGCGGAAAGAGTTGATGTTTTTGGTTTCGGTGCGATTGCCAAGTTTTTGCTCGCCTTTGTGGCGCACAGAGACGTTGCAGTCAACCCGGAAGGAGCCCTCTGCCATATTGCCATCGCAGATGCCAATACTAGTGACTATAGAGTGGATTTTTTTGGCGTAGGCGACTGCTTCTTCGGCGCTGCTCATGTCCGGATCTGAGACTATTTCCAGTAGTGGGGTGCCCGCTCTGTTGAGGTCGATACCGGTCATGCTGGGGAATTTCTCGTGCAGTGATTTACCGGCATCTTCCTCTAAGTGGGCGCGAGTGACGCCTATCAGCTTGCTGTTGCCGTCACTGAGCTCTATTTCAAGTGATCCCGTGCCGACGATAGGGTAAAATAACTGACTCGTCTGGTAGCCTTTAGGTGAGTCCGGGTAAAAATAGTTTTTGCGATCGAAAACAGAAGTTTTGTTAATCTCGGCATCGATGGCGGTGCCAAACATTACCGCCATTTCCAATGCCTTAGTATTAAACACTGGCAAAGTGCCGGGCAGGGCCAGATCGACGGCGCAGGCCTGAGTGTTAGCTTCTGCACCAAATGCTGTGCTGGCGCCAGAAAAAATCTTTGTTGTAGTTGCAAGTTGGGCGTGGATTTCCAAGCCAATAACAGCTTCCCATTCCATAATATACTCCTTATAAGCCAGGGGCTGTGTTTTTGTGCCAATCGGTCGCCTGTTGGAACATGTGGGCGACATTTAAAAGACGTTCTTCGGCAAAATAATTGCCTATTATTTGCAGTCCTACGGGTAGGCCATCCACCATTCCGCAAGGAATGGACATGCCGGGGAGGCCGGCGAGATTTAGCGATAACGTGTAGATGTCTTCCATATACATTTCAACCGGGTCGGAGGTTTTTGCGCCAATTTTAAACGCCGGTTGTGGTGTAGTAGGCCCCATGATCACGTCTACTTCTTTGAGTGCGTTGATGTAATCTTGTTGAATCAAACGGCGGATCTGCTGGGCCTTTTTGTAGTAAGCATCGTAAAACCCCTCGGATAAAGCGTAAGTGCCGACCAGTATTCTGCGTTTGACTTCTGGGCCAAAGCCCTCTTGGCGGGTGCGTTTGTACATGTCTTCTAAATCTAGCGGCGCATCGCAGCGGTGGCCGTATCTGACGCCGTCAAAACGCGATAAATTCGAAGAAGCTTCCGCGGGGGCGATGATGTAGTAAGCGGGGATTGAAAGGGCAGTGTTAGGCAAGCTGATCTCTTTAATCTGTGCTCCGAGCGCCTGGTATTCTTTTACTGCTGCCTGAACTTGCTCTGCCATTAGTGGGTTTAAATCGTCACTGAAAAATTCTTTCGGCAGGCCGATTTTCAACCCTGCCAATGGCTGGTTAAGGCTGGCGGTGTAATCGCTGACTGGCTTGTCGGCGCTGGTTGAGTCCTTTGGATCAAAGCCGGCCATGACATTGAGCAATATAGCGGCATCTTCAGCTGTTTTGGCGATAGGTCCCGCCTGGTCGAGCGAAGAGGCGAAAGCAATCATGCCAAATCGAGAGACGCGCCCATAAGTCGGCTTGATGCCGGACAAGTTTGTCAGTGCGCAGGGCTGGCGGATAGAGCCGCCGGTATCTGTGCCTGTGGCTGCAGGGGCTAGCTGAGCGGCTACAGCTGCTGCTGAACCGCCTGAGGAGCCACCAGGTACCCGGTTTTCGCCCCAGGGGTTGATGACTGGGCCGTAGTAGCTGTTTTCGTTGGAGGAGCCCATGGCGAACTCGTCCATATTGGTTTTGCCTAAGCTGACGCTGTTGGCGGCGTTAAATTTCTCAATCAGTGTGGCGTCGTACGGGGCAATGAAGTTGTCGAGCATTTTTGAGCCGGCGCTAGTGCGGGTGCCTTTGCTGCAAAAAATATCTTTATGGGCGATAGGAATGCCGGTCATGATGCCAGCATTGCCTGCCCCGATCACGGCGTCAGCGGCCTTGGCTTGTTGCATTGCCAGCTCTGGGGTGACAGTGATGTAGCTGTTGTACTTGTTGTCCTGGGCGGATATCCGGTCCAGATAGTTCTCGGTGATTTCACAGCTGCTGAATTCGCCATCTTTTAGGCCGCGCGCTAGCTGTGCAATTGTTTTGCTAAACATGTATAGAATCCTGTTGGCGGTTAATCTATTACTTTAGGGACTAAAAATAGACCTTCTTCAACCGCTGGTGCCACTTGTTGTAGTTGCTCGCGCTGGTTGCTCTCGGTAATGTCATCCGCTCTTAAGCGTTGAATGGCATCTAAGGGGTGAGAGAGAGGCTCAACATTTTGAGTATCCACGCGCTGCATTTGGTCTACTAAATCAAGAATGCTGGTGAGGTTGCCCAAGTACTCGTTTATGTCTTTTTTGTCTATGTTGATGCGCGCCAAGTGGGCGATCTTTTCAACATCTTGTCTGTCTAGTGCCATGGAATAAAGGTCTCTGTAATTTAAGCCAGGATATTGTATCGGGATTGTCGGGCTGTCGCTCAGTCTGTGGCTTTAGCTTGGGTTGGTTTTCTGGGTCAGGCCTCTGAAAAAACCGAGCATGAATAAAAAATGCCGTAAAACCAACGCACTTTTCGATAAATTTGAAAAATGAAACAACATCCAGGTTAGGCGAAGCAATTAAGCAGCTAAATTTACCAAAGAAATGCAGAATAGACTAATTGTTTCTTGCTCTAATTGTCATCGGTTGTTAAAGTTGGCTGTTTTTAAAATTCGATGCAATTGCCTTTATTTTCGGGGTCCCCAATAACAATGTTCAAGAAAATTCGAGGCCTCTTTTCTAGCGATCTATCAATCGATCTAGGAACAGCCAATACACTCATATTTGTCCGTAACAAAGGAATAGTACTCAACGAGCCATCTGTTGTTGCTATTCGTCAAAATGGAAACCAAAAAACCGTCGCTGCTGTAGGGGCTGATGCTAAACGTATGCTGGGGCGCACCCCAGGCAACATCACCGCGATTCGGCCAATGAAAGATGGTGTTATCGCCGACTTTCACGTCACTGAAAAAATGCTGCAGTACTTTATCAGTAAAGTGCATGACAATACGATTTTCACACCTTCTCCGCGAGTATTGGTTTGTGTTCCCTGCAAATCTACTCAGGTAGAGCGACGGGCGATTAAAGAATCGGCCATGGGTGCGGGTGCCAGGCAGGTGCATTTGATTGAAGAGCCTATGGCAGCCGCTATCGGCGCAGGATTACCCGTAGACGAACCCAATGGTTCTATGGTCGTGGATATCGGTGGCGGAACCACAGAGATTGCTGTTATATCATTGAACGGTATTGTCTACGCCGACTCTGTACGGGTCGGTGGAGACCGCTTTGATGAGGCGATTGTCACTTATGTGCGCCGCAATTACGGTAGTTTAATCGGTGATGCGACTGCAGAGCGGATCAAACAGGAGATAGGCACCGCCTACCAAGGTAGCGAAGTGCTGGAGATCGACGTCCGCGGTAGAAACTTGGCCGAGGGAATTCCTCGCAGTTTTACTTTGAACAGCCACGAGATCTTAGAGGCGTTACAAGAACCGCTTTCATCGATAGTACAAGCGGTTAAAAGTGCCTTGGAACAATGCCCTCCCGAACTGGCTTCAGATATTGCCGAGCGCGGGATAGTATTAACCGGCGGTGGTTCAATGTTGCGCAACATCGACAGCTTGATCAGCGAGGAGACTGGCCTGCCTGTTATCCTGGCGGAAGATCCGCTTACCTGTGTTGCCAGAGGGGGCGGGCGCGCGTTAGAGCTTATTGATAAGCAGGCTTTTGAGCTTCTTTCCTACGACTAACCCGCACTTCAGTAAATAGGGCTCATTGTTTGTGTTGAACCTGCTGCAACGAGCGGCCGCTGGTCGCTCAATTAACTTTCGTTCTAGTCGGAGGTTAAATTGAAACCTATCTTTCGAGGCGGGTTACCTCGCCTAAGTTTACTTTTATTACTGCTCGGCGCCTTAACTCTGGTGATTGCTGATCTGAGAGGGGATTCTGTTCGCTCCATTCGCTCGGCCATTTCGGTCATTTTAACACCGGTACAATGGTTGGTAGATATTCCAACTGGCGTGGCCGATGATATCTCTTCGGTGCTGATCGATCGGGCAGCGCTGCTAAAAGACAACAATCAGTTGCGTTCAAATTCAATACTGTTGGAGAAAAAAGTCCAGCAAATGATGATTCTGCGTGCAGAAAATGTACGTTTACGCGAATTGCTGAATGCCAGTGCTAAAATTGACGATCAAGTGCTGCTGGCAGAGTTGATCGGTGTCAATCCGGACCCATTCCAGCACCAGATAATTTTAGATAAAGGCAGTGAAGATGGCATTTTTATCGGCCAGCCAGTTTTAGATGCCGGTGGAGTGATGGGCCAGGTAGTCGAAGTGTCACTGTATACAAACCGCACCATGTTAGTTACCGACGGGCGCCACGCACTGCCGGTAGAAGTTGTTCGCAATGGGATGCGCGCGATAGCTTTAGGCAAAGGCAGTCACGGTGAACTAGATATCACTCATGTAGCTGATAATGCTGATATCAGAGTCGGTGATCTATTGGTAACATCGGCCCTGGCCGGGCGTTTCCCCTATGGCTATCCACTGGCAAAGATTATCTCAGTAGAACGTGACCCCAGTCGCAAGTTTATGATTGTGAAAGCAAAACCGGCAGCAAGGCTAGATAACAGCCGCTATGTATTAATGGTTGGTGAGGCTGAGCAAGAAACTTCCAGCATGAGTGAGCAACCGGCTGCGAAAGCGACTGCTGGTGGAGATTCATAATGCTGCGTTTAACGGTTGTGTGCGGAGCATGAATCAGCATAGTCCTGGTGGTCTGATGATTATTTTAGGGACCTTTATCGTGGCGCTAATGCTGTCGCAAATCCCGCTGCCAAGAATGCTGGAGTGGTGGCGGCCCGAGTTTGTAGCGCTGTTTGTTATATATTGGATCATGGCACTGCCACAGCGTTTCGGAGTGGGGTCTGCCTGGATCATTGGTCTACTTTTAGATGTGCTCAAAGGGTCAGTATTGGGGATTAATGCAATAGCACTGACTCTTATTGCCTATTGTGCGCTGCTGATGCACAAGCGATTGCGGATGTTCCCGCTGTGGCAACAGGCACTGGTGATATTTCTATTAATAGTAGCCAACCAACTGATTTTCTACTGGTTGCAGGCATTGGCAGGTACTAAAGCGGATGATTTGCAATTTTTGATCCCCGCGGTTGTCAGTGCCCTGTTATGGCCCTGGGTGTTTGTATTATTACGGGGTATCAGACGGACCTTTAAAATCTCATGAGTAGGGTGCCAAAGATGCAGAATACTTTAGTATTGGCCTCAAGTTCTCCCAGAAGAAAGAAAATCTTGATAGATTTGGGGGTCAGCTTTGAAGCTCAGGGGGCAGATATAGATGAGAGCCTGCGCTCTGGTGAACTTGCTACGGACTACGTACAGCGTCTGGCAAGAGAAAAGTGCCAGCGGATATTGTCATTGTCTGCCCGGGACATCACTGTATTGGGCTCTGACACCAGTGTCGTAATCGGCCAGCAAATTCTGGGTAAACCAGAGTCCGAGCAGCAGGCAGTCGATATGCTAATGTCATTATCGGGTAAATGGCATACAGTAATGACGGCAGTTGCATTAGTTAACCGTGACAAACTGCGACAAATAGTGGTTAGTTCTGAGGTTGAGTTTTGCCAGCTGGACGAGCAAATGTGCCGCAGCTACTGGATGACGGGTGAACCTGCAGATAAAGCCGGAAGTTATGCTATCCAAGGCGTCGGAGCTCGTTTTGTCAAGCAAATAAGAGGGAGTTACTCTGCGATCGTCGGTTTGCCTGTTGTGGAAACTGCAGATCTGTTGCTGGAGTTTAATATACCTATCTGGAATTTTTAAGTGATATGTGCAGCTCTAATATTTATGCTGCACTGCGTATAAAAGGGAAGTGATTGTGGCAACCAATATTGGCGAAGAAATACTGATTAATTTTACTCCGATGGAGACCCGGGTCGCCATCATAGAAAATGGCATGCCCCAAGAGATTTATGTCGAACGCACCAGTAAGCGCGGCATAGTCGGTAATATTTATAAAGGCAAGGTGGTGAGAGTGCTGCCGGGGATGCAAGCGGCTTTTGTGGAAATAGGTCTGGCGAAGGCGGCCTTCATTCATGTCGATGAGGTTATCTGTAAAGATTTATCTATTGAAGAAAAAAATCGCAATTCGATTGCCTATTTATTGAAAGAGGGGCAGTCGCTACTGGTACAAGTGACCAAAGATCCGCTGGGTACTAAAGGCGCCCGGCTCACCACGCATATTTCTATCCCCTCACGCTATTTAGTCTACATGCACAATAATACCCACGTCGGTGTTTCACAGCGTATTGAAGACCCGGTGGAGCGCGAGCGGTTGCGCAGTACCCTGATTAGCACTCTGGAAGAAGATGAAGTTGAAAAGGGTGGCTATATACTTCGCACAGTGGCAGAAGGCGCCAGTGATGTAGAGTTGAAGTCTGATATCAGGTTCCTGAAGCGCCTCTGGTCCAGTATCGATAAAGAGATTAAAAGAGTGGTCGCCCCCGCTGTAGTCTATGAAGATTTACCGTTGAATATGCGTGCCCTGAGGGATATGGCACACGGCGGTATCGAGCGGATCCGCATAGATTCAAGGGAGACATTCAACAAGGCAGAGGATTTCACCCGCGCGCTAGTCCCCGAACTATTGGGGCATCTTGAATACTATCCGGGTGAGCGGCCAATCTTTGATTTGTACAATGTCGAAGAGGAAATGCAGCGTGCCCTGGGGCGAAAAATAGATCTCAAATCTGGCGGTTATCTGATTATTGATCAAACTGAGGCTATGACGACAGTTGATGTAAATACCGGGGGGTTCGTCGGTCATCGTAATCTAGAAGAAACCATCTTTAAAACCAACTTAGAAGCGGCTACTTCGATTGGCAGGCAGTTGCGGTTGCGGAATTTGGGCGGCATCATCATAATCGATTTTATCGATATGGAGCTGCAAGATCACCAGCGTCAAGTATTGCGGGCCCTGGAGCGAGTATTAGAGAAAGATCACGCGAAATGTAAGGTCATGGGTGTCTCCCAGCTTGGCCTGGTGGAAATGACCCGTAAACGGACCCGCGAGAGTCTAGAGCATATATTGTGTGAAGCCTGCGATCAATGTGATAGCAGAGGCTTTGTCAAAACCCCTGAAACGGTCTGTTACGAGATATTTCGTGAAATCTTACGCCAGCATCGCGCTTATGATACTGAGTCCTATTTAGTGTTGGCCTCGGCAAAGGTGGTTGAATATGTTACTGATGAAGCCTCAGATCATTTGGCGGAGTTGGAAACTTTTATCAGCAAAGCGATCCACTTTACTGTGGATAGCCACTATGGGCCGGAACATTTTGACGTAGTGCTTAGATAAGGTCTGGGAGTAGAGCTGCTTTATGGAATGTGTTTGGTTGCGCAATGATTAAAAAAACAAGCCATTGGATTTTGATATTTTTGATTGCACTGCTGGTGATAGTTGCCAGTGGTGTTATAGCAGTGCGTGTGGCACTGCCGGAAGCGAATCAGTACAAGCAAGAGTTGGCTGAGTATCTATCCGAGAAATTGCAGACCCAGGTCACCATTGGCAATATCGAAGCGCTGTGGGTGAAGGCCAATCCGCAGTTTAAAATAACCGATTTAAGCTTCTCCAATAGCCGTTTCCCGAACCGCTCTGTGACTATTTCCGAGTTGCAGGGAGAGCTTGATTTTAGTTTGAGTCTAAAGCATTTAGTGCCAATTTTTAAACAGCTGTCGGTTAATAGACTAGCTGTCAGTGCTGAGCAAGTACAGGGGCGCTGGCTGAGCGTTTTGTCCCTGCCAGCAGCGCAGAGCAGTGTCCCAAAAGTTATTGACGCAGACGCTAAAACTGTCCAGCAGTTGGCGTTAAACAGGCTCCTGGCTGTTTTCTCCAGCCAGTCGCTGGTTGAATTTACCGATGCAAGTTTGATCTTGAGGCCGGAAAATCGTCCACCGAGGCGCGTCGGCCCCATTCAGTTTTTGATGCAAAATTCTGATCTGATGCACCAGATCAGCGGTGAGGCAAAATTAGACCACTACGGCGAGAGGTCAAAAGTAAAGTTTGCTGTGCAATCTGAGCAGCTGGCAGACAATATTGTGCAAACGCCGTTTTTAGTTTATGCAAAATTTGAAAAGCTGTCGCAGCAGATATTAGATTTTAACTTAATTAAGCTCGGTATTGACATCGACCAACTGTCTTTAGATGCAGAGGTCTGGGCCAAGTTACAAAATGGGGTAGTTTCAGGTGTCAGTGGCAACATGTCTGTGGCTAAATTGGCTTTCGCCGACTCGTCGCTGCCTACACTGGATAATTCCAGAGTGCATTTCTCTCTGAGTTCCCAGGGTGGTGTACATCAATTGCAGTTGTCGGATATCAGTATCGCAGCCGGAGACGGTCAGTTAAAAATCCCCAGAGCCAGTGTCACATATATTCAGAAAAAACAAAATTACCTGTCGCAAGTTGCTGTTTCAGCGCTAGATTTGGCTCAGCTTAGTCGAATTGCACTGACCCAGCCACGGCTTAATGATAAGTTTAAAGAGATTGTCGAAGCGTTAAATTTACAGGGACAAGTGCAGAATTTAAATGTCGACTGGAGTGATCAGCAGCTTAGCGTTTTTTCCATAACAGCCGACCTCAATAGGGTCTCCGTAGACGCTTACAAAGGAGCTCCCGCCGTCAGTGGTGTCAGCGGCAAATTAAAAATGAATGCACAGCGGGGGCAGATAGATTTAAACAGTACAGATCTGAATTTACAATTTCCGCTGATATACTCTCGCGGATGGCACTACCCAGAGGCGAGAGGTAGAGTTTCCTGGCAGATTCAGCATGCTCAGGGAAAGCCTGAAGGACTGCTGGTTAACTCTGAGCTGTTATCTTTAGCTCGGGGTAAAATACGCGCCAATGGTCGATTTAGTGTGCTTGTGCCTTTTGACAAACAGCAGCAGGCTGAATTAACCCTGATGATAGGGATGAGAGGTGGCAGTGTTAATGATGCGCTAAATTATATCCCCGCTAAGTTGGTAGGCGAGTCTCTAAGTAGCTGGATTGAAAGTGCTGCCCTGGCTGGACAGTTGCGAGAGGCGGGGTTTGTACTGCGCTATGGCATTAGAAAAGAGCGGGTGCGTCTACAAGCTCCCAGTGTGCAAATGTATTTTCGATTAGCGGATGCAAAAGTGAATTTTGATCAGAGCTGGCCCAACTATGACGCCACTGATTTGTATATAGCAGTGCGCGACGGCAATCTGCAAGTCCACTCTGAAACTGGCCGCTTTGCCAATAACAAAGTGAAACGATTATCTGTGACTAAGAAACTCTCCGAGGCTTCGGTCACAGTATCGGCTTTGCTATCGGGAAATATCGAAAAATTGCAGAGCAAGTTACAGCAAAAACCTGCCATTGCTTTACTGCCTGAAGTGTTAAAGTCATGGAAGCTAGGTGGGGAACATATCACTGCGCTGGACTTAATCGTGCCACTTAACAATAAGCACAAGGCATCGGCTGAGTCGAAAATCCCGGCTACCGCTCTCTCAGTGAAAATTGCCAGTACTTTGAAAAATGCGCAACTGGTCGACAGTCAATATCAGCTTAACTTTACTAAGATAAACGGTAAGCTGGCATATGACTCTGTGACAGGTTTACAGAGTAATGCTATGACACTGTCAGTCTTTGGCCACCCGGGTAAAGCGTCTGTGGTCTCTAAGCTTGACGGAAAAGTGCTAAAGACCAGTGTTGCATTAAGTGCTGCTATTGAGATTGCAGAATTGCAAAAGTGGTTGAAAACAGACCAGCTCGGCCAGTTATCCGGCACTGGCTCTTTTAACGCCAGGCTAGATCTGTGCAAGGGCCAGAGCAATTGTAATCAGTTGGTGGTGAATTCGGACCTGCTGGGGATCAGTATCGATCTCCCGGCACCTTGGGGTAAAAGTCCACAGCAGCTCAGGAAGCTACAGTTGCTCAGTAACAATTCGGAGCAGGGTGTGATCTGGCGCTATAATTATGCCGATCTGGTGCGGGGTATCACCCTATTGGCCAGTACCGCAAATACCGAAGTTAAAACCGCTGGTCTTTTAGCGGCTAAAAGTGCCAATCGCACCCGTATTATCTTTGGTGGGGCCAGGCCTGCAATGCCAGCGCAAGCCGGAATTTATCTCGGTGGCCGTCTGGTCGGGGTCAACCTGGATCAAGTCTTAGCATCCACTAGTAGTAATACAAAGGTCTTAGTGCAGGGGCAAAAATTAGATGCACTGCCCGACACTGCACCTTTGCAGTCACAATTAAAAGACATAGACCTGGAGTTGAGCAATGTCACTCTGATGGGCCGTACAGTGCCCAGTGGCAGAGTGAAAATAAATCGCGCACCCGGTTTTTGGCGCGTTAACTTCGACACTGCTATTGCTTCTGGGAACGCACTGATAGCAGATGATTCCAAACAGTCGATAGTACTTAAGCTGGATAAACTGATATTAAAATCGGCTGCTGACAAGGGCGACAAAGGTTCAAAAATTACTGGCATCAATCAGGTTTCTATCAACAGCAAAGCCTGGCCCAGTGTTAAACTAAGCATAGACAAGTTGGTACTCAATACATTAGATATAGGTCGCTGGAGTGCCATGCTTGCTCCGACTCAGCGGGGCTATAGCATAAATGCGATTCAGGGAGGGATAGCCAAGACTAAAATTAGCGGCAAAATCAACTGGCTCGAATCAGCAAAAAATATTACCACTGAGTTGAGCTTGCAAGCGAGTGGTGGTGATTTCGGCGCGGTATTGAAGCAGTTGGGCTTTGATCGAGTATTGGAAAATAAAACCGGAAATTTGCAGACGCAGTTGTCATGGCCTGGCTATCCCTGGGATATTGCCCAGCGGAGTCTCAGCGGAACGATGAGTTTCCAGCTAAAGCAAGGTCGAATCATTGAGGCGGGAACATCGGCAAACTTCTTGCGCATCTTTGGTATTCTGAATTTAAATACAGTGATAAAACGTCTTAAATTAGACTTCTCTGATTTGCTCGAGTCCGGTGTTGCCTTCGACACTGTCACGGCAAATTACAAGTTGCAAAATGGCTTAGCCAGCAGTATAGAGCCCCTTAAATTACAGGGTAGCTCAGCCAGTGTGGAGATGTCCGGAAGCATAAATTTTACCGATCAGACTCTGCAACAGAAAATGCTAGTTGCTATTCCACTGACCAGTAATGCGCCTATCGCCGCCCTGTTATTAGCGACTCCTCAAGTTGCCGGGATCGCCTTCATTATCGATAAATTACTGGGCAAAAAACTGGCTAAGCTGACCGCTTTACGCTACCAGGTTTCTGGTTCCTGGTTAGATCCGAATATAAGCCCAATTAACGGGGCAAAGAAATAAACAAGGTAACAATAAGGCTAATTAGCCACTGCAGCTATATAACTGTCAGCACAGCTCTTGTTTGTCTGATGTGCTTTTTCTCGCTATAAAGGGGGAAAGAGTTGTTGGCGAGTTGTTAGTGGGGAGTTTGGGGAAGATAGTCTTCTCTTCCCCATTTCGCAGAATCGCTTAACAGTTCTCGAGCTCGCGTAGATACTTGAACAATTTTTTGGCGGTAAGAGGGGGCTTAGCGCTGGCAATTTCTTTTTGCGTGTTGCGGATAAGCTGTCTGAGATACTGGATATCAGTTTGCGGATACTCTTTTAATATGACTTCCAGCATTCCCTCGTCGTTGTTTAGCAATCGGTCGCGCCAGCGCTCCAGACGATGAAATACTTTGTTGTATTCCTCGTGGCCCATATCACAACCATTTATCCCCTGCTCGATCTCATCGGGATCTTCAAAGCGCATCAGCTTGCCAATGTATTGATGATGGCGTTTCATCGCCCCGCTTCTGGGCTTGAGGCGTTTGCCCTCGTCTACTGCCAGACGCAAGGTTTCGTCCATGGGGATTTTATCCAGCTGAGATGGCTTGAGATCTATCAGCCTGGCCCCTAGCCTCTGCAATGCCTCTGCATCTCGTTTTAGTGATGATCTGCTTATCCAATCATCTTCATCGTCTTCTATCGTATCGAATTTATCGTTTGTCATTAGTTTATCCGTAAAAATATGTGGCTAACCCTAAAAATGCCAGGAATCCTACCACGTCAGTGATAGTGGTTAGAACAACTCCGCCGGCAAGTGCCGGATCAACCCCTTTAGCTTTTAGCAGTATAGGTAATAGTGACCCTGAACAAGTGCCAACTATTAAATTGATAATGATTGCCAAGCCAATAATCAAGCCTATAGTATAATCTCCAAACCACAGAACTGCGACCCCGGCGACCACAACAGACCAAAGTAATCCGTTGATCGCACCAACCATCAGTTCGCGGCGAACCAGCCAGGCGGCATTGGCCTTTTCTACCTGATCCAGAGCCTGGGCCCTGATGATAAGAGTGAGTGTCTGGCTGCCGGCAATACCGCCCATAGAGGCGACTATCGGCATTAGGACCGCAAGGGCAACCACTTTATCAATTGTGTCCTGAAATATCCCGATGACCGCCGAGGCAATAAAAGCGGTTATCAGGTTGATTCCCAGCCACACCGCTCTTCTCTTGCTGGTCTTCCACACTGGGGCAAAAGTATCCTCATCGTCGTCCAGCCCGGCCATACTCATCAGTGAGTGATCCGCATCTTCGCGGATAACGTCTACCACATCATCGATAGTAATACGTCCTAATAGCTTACCGCTGGGGTCGACCACTGGGGCTGACACTAAATCCAGTTGTTCAAATAATTGTGCCACTTCATGATCGGGCATGCTTGCCGGAATCGGCTCTATATCGGTGACCATGATCTCCCGGACAGTTATGTCGGGGTCGGAGACTAATAATTTAGTTAACGGCAAAATTCCAATGTAAGATTGCTTGCGCCTGCTGATGACAAATAAACTGTCGGTCATCTCTGGAATTTCATCGTGACGGCGAATGTATCTGAGCACTGTTTCAACACTGATATCGGGTCTTATAGTCACAGTGTCGGTATTCATCAAACCACCGGCTGTGTCCTCCGGGAAAGACAAAACCTGCTCCACTCGCTCGCGGTTTTGCTTATCCATGGCCTTCAGCAACTCGCGCATCACGGTATCGGGGAGTTGCTGCAAAAGGTCAGCTAAATCATCAGTATCCAGTGAGTCGGCGATCGCCAGTACCCGGCTGTGATCCATGCGCGATAATATATCGGCCTGAATGTCGTCACTGACATGTTGTAATACTGCTCCCTCGTTATCGCGGTGGATCAGTTGCCAGAGGATGCGGCGCTCTTTGGGAGGGGACTTTTCCAGCAGCTGGGCAACTTCAACAGGCTGCATGGTGTTGTTCAAAGTAAATCGTATTTGTTGAAAGGCGCCGCTGTCCAAAGCTTGAGTTAATCTGTCTAATTCAGAAAAGCTTCGCTGTTGATTCATGCTTACATTAACTCTGACAGATATGAAGTGTGGATCTAAAAATTATAGCTCAATTACAAATACTAACAGTGGCGCAATTATAATAAGGTCAAGAAACTATTCTTCTTCGTCAAACCTGTTGTTGATTAATAAGGTGATAGCCTCCAGAGCTTGAGTTTGGTCCTCACCCTCGGTGCTGATGAGCAGGGAAGTGCCTTTGTTGGCCGCTAGCATCATCACTGACATAATACTTTTGGCGTCAACAATTTTATCGCCTTTGGCGATAGTGATGTTGCAGGAGAACTTACTGGAGACTGAGACAAGTTTTGAGGCCGCCCTTGCATGTAATCCCAGTTTATTAATAATTTCAATATCTACAGCTGGCATGCATAACATCCTATAATAATTGGCGTGGTTTCAATATGAATATATATTTACTTATCAGCGTTTTATTTCACGGTGATAGACAGATACATTATCCATAAGCGGGAGGAAATGGCCAGTAAGTTGTTCTGCAATATACACAGATCTGTGTTGCCCACCGGTACAGCCTAAGGCAATAGTCACATAGCTGCGATTGTTGGTGCGAAAATGCGGTAACCACTTTTCTAAGTAAGCTTTAATATCATCTATCATCTGTGTGACTAGCGGTTGTTTTTCCAGGAACTCTATGACCGGTTGCTCCAACCCGTTAAAAGATCTGAGCTCTGCAATCCAGTACGGGTTGGGTAGTATGCGCAGATCGTAAACAATGTCTGCATCTAAAGGCACGCCATGTTTAAAGCCAAAAGATAAAAACTGTAAAGAAAGATTTTGTTCGGTGCGCTCGGCGACTCGGTATTTAATCACATCGCGTAACTGATACAGTGACAAATGGGTAGTATCTATTCGTATCGACGCCATATCGGCGATTGCAGAGAGTACCGTCTTTTCATATTCAATTGAAGACTTTAATCCCTGCACTTGGTCTGCCATCGGATGGCGGCGTCGGGTAGCACTATAGCGCTGAATCAAGGTTTCATCGCTGGCGTCCAGGTAAATAAAGTCAATATCGAAATTTTGTTTGCCAGATTTGAGAGTAGCAATGATACCCGGCAATTGTGACAAGTGCTTAAAGGGGTTTCTGGCATCAATACACAGCGCTATTTTGTCTTGTACTGCAGCGCTTTTAGGGAGCTCTGGTTGAGCGCTGTGCGCAGGAGCGGGGGCAGTCAAATCCTGATCACAGGAGCTTAATAAATAATTGATGGTCTCCGGTAACAGGGCGGCGGGTAAGTTATCGATGCAATAAAAACCTATATCTTCAAGTACCTGTATAGCGGTACTTTTCCCGGATCCAGATCTACCGCTAATGATAATTAGTTTCATAAAAGCCACCTCGCTACTACTAAGTCTAATACTTTAATATAAAAACCATAAGGATAGTGGTTTATTTTAATTCTTCTGGGTCTAGACTTAACTGCTTAAACTGGCGAGTTGTCGGTAGAGGCTCTGGCTATCTTGGCATTGACGCAGTGCGTCGCGGTTGTCTTTTTTACTAAACAACTCAGCTAGCTCAGCGAGTGTGTTTAAATGTTGGTCACAGCTGTCCCCGGGTACCACCAGGGCAAAAACCAGGTCGACAGGTTCCCTGTCTATGGCATCAAAATCAATGGGCTCGCGCAATTTAATAAACAGGGCCACTGGATTAGTCAGCTCATCAAGGCGGCAGTGGGGTATAGCTACGCCTTCACCTATACCCGTACTACCTAGTCTCTCTCTTTCGATTAAACCGCTAAATATTGCATCTTGTGTCGCAGTATCGGTGCAGTCGCTGATGATGTTGCTGATCTGTTCTATGGTGCGTTTCTTACTTCCTCCCTCGAGGTTGTGAATAACAAGATCGGAGGACAGTAAATTAATTATAGGCATAGTGTTTAGTTACGTTACTTGTGGCTTTTGAGTTTTTCTTTATGGCGAATTATTTGGCGGTCTAATTTATCTGACAAACCGTCTATAGCAGCATACATATGCTCTTGCTCATCCGAGGCAAATATTTCTTTGCCTGACAAGTGCAGATTTGCCTCCGCCTTGTGTCTGGTTTTTTCAATACTCAGAGTGACTTGTACGTTAGTGATATTATCAAAATGTCGCTCTAGTCTTTCAATTTTTGAGTGAATATATTGGTGCAGTGGTTCCGTGAGATCTACATGGTGTCCAGTTACGTTGATTTGCATAAAAATCTCCTTTATATCTCTAATTGAATACAACTGTTACAGCAAACGTTTTCGCTCATTCGATGGAGCAATGCCCATAGATTCGCGATACTTTGCTATGGTGCGTCGTGCTACGTTTATTCCCTCGTCTTTTAGTAGTTTAGCGATTTTATTATCGCTTAATGGTTTGATTGGGTTTTCTGTGGTTAAAATCTGTTTTATCTGCGCCCTGATAGCAGTCGAAGAGGCGGCTCCGCCATCACTGGTGCTTACATGGCTGGAAAAGAAGTATTTTAATTCAAAAATGCCATTAGGGGTATGCATATATTTTTGCGTGGTGGCCCTGGAAATTGTCGATTCATGCATATCTACCGCCTCGGCGATGTCCTGGAGTACCATAGGTTTCATGGCCATTTCCCCGAATTCAAAAAAATCCAATTGGCGCTCGAGTATCTGCTGAGAAACTTTTAGTAAGGTATCGTACCTGCTCTGGATGCTTTTAATCAACCAGCGAGCTTCCTGTAAGTGATTTTTTAAGTAATTGTTGTCATCGCTGTTATCGGCACGTTTTATCATGTCGGCATAAGTGTTGTTGATCTTCAGGTTAACTTTGTTGTCACCATTGAGGCGCACTTGCCAAAAGCCTTCAATTTTTTCCACAAAGACATCAGGGGTAATGTATTGAGCAGCATTGGGAGTAATGCTGGCTCCTGGCTGCGGATTAAGGGTGAGAATAAGGGTAATGCTCTGTTGCAACTGCTTTTCGGATAGGCGCATTTTACGCATTAACGTTTTGTAGTCGTGACTGCCGAGTAGTTGGATATACTGATTGACTATTTTGCTGGCATTGTGCAAGTGCTCAGTGTCTTCGGGCAGCTGCAGCAGTTGAATGGTTAAGCACTCACTGAGATTGCGTGCCGCGATACCCGCGGGTTCGAATTGTTGAATGCGCCTGAGTACAACTTCGATCTCATCCATTTCAATTTCTTGTAAAACAACATTGTTGCTGTTTTGAAACTGCTGCAAGATTTCATCTAATTCAGTGCGTAGATAACCATCATTATCTATTCCGTCGATGATATTCTCGGCAATGAGCTGATCTATGGTGCTCATAGGCGTTAGGTTTAATTGCCAATTCAGGTGATCCTGTAAGCTCTCCTCAGTGGTGTCGTTTGACTCCATAGTGTTGGGGTCGCTATGGCTATGGCTATTGCTGCTGGGGCCGTGCTGAAAAGTATCATCCCAGTTGCTGTCTGTGGCCAGTTCAACCGGAATATCGTTATTCCATTGCTCGGCGGTGTCGTCGGTCGCCGCCAGTTCTGCCTCGGTGCTTTTACCGCTAGCCTCTACACTGCTCGACTCGCCATCATCCGTATTAATAGTTTGAATCTGCTGGCGTTCTTTGTCGTCTAGTGATTGGGTGCTTTTTTCGCTGCGGCTTTCATCTTCTGGGGTGTCTAATAAGGGGTTGCTATCGAGAGCTTCCTGAACTTCTTGTTGCAGATCAAGGGATGAGAGCTGCAGTAAGCGAATAGCCTGCTGCAATTGTGGGGTCATGGACAAGTGTTGCCCAATTTTTAACTCTAAAGATTGTTTCATATAAGCTATAAAGATACTCTAAAATGCTTTGAATGCAATGTGCCAGTCAATATTTACAGGGAAAATTTATCACCCAAATATGCTGCTTTAACTTGCTCATTGTTTAATATCTCGTCGGGAGTTCCTGAGGCCAAGATGAAACCGTCGTTAACAATGTAGGCTTTTTCACAGATATCTAAAGTCTCTCTGACATTGTGGTCGGTGATTAAAATACCTATGCCTTTTGACTGCAAGTGCAAGATGGTTTGCTTGATGTCATTGACAGATATTGGATCGACACCGGCAAAGGGCTCATCCAGGAGGATGAATTTTGGCTCGGTGGCCAGGGCCCTGGCTATTTCGACCCGGCGACGCTCTCCCCCCGACAAGCTCATACCCATATTTTTGCGGATATGCTGAATGTTGAATTCCTCTAAAAGGGATTCCATTTTGGCTTTTTGTTGGGCTTTATCGAGGTCTTTACGCATTTCTAAAATGCCTAAAATATTGTCTTCAACGCTAAGTTTGCGAAAAATCGAGGGCTCCTGAGGCAAATAGCCGATGCCACTTCTGGCTCTCTCATGCATGGCCAGGGGGGTCAGGTTTTGGCCGTCGAGAGTGATTTCGCCAAAGTCCGCATTGACCAGGCCGACAATCATGTAAAAACAAGTCGTTTTACCTGCGCCGTTAGGTCCCAGCAAACCGATGACTTCGCCGCTGGAAATTTCAATGCTGACATCGCGAACCACAGGGCGGCGTTTGTAAGACTTGGCGAGGTTTTTTGCCGATAACATCATAGCTTATTTGTTGCCCTTTGGCTGAATGATCATCTTCACTCGTTGCTTGCCACCGATCGCATTAACGATGGCTTTATCCATGTGGTAAATAACAGTTTCGCCGGTAAATTTGTCTTGCAGTTGTTCAACTCTGGCGTTACCGGTGATAGTGACTGTCTGCTTGGCGACAGAGTACAGCATATGCTCACCCCAGGCTTTGGAATAAGGCTGCTCGGGTTGCTGCTGCTGAGTGAAGTAGGCGGGTTTACCGGTACTTATCATTTTATTGATATCCCCTTGCGAATCGCGAAATATTTCCAGGCGATCTGCTGTCATCAACATAGTTCCCTGGACTATTTTAACGCTGCCAGTTAATACCGTAATCCCGGTTTTGTCATTCATTATCGCATTGTCGGCGACGACATCTATGGGTTGCTGGCGGTCTTCAGGAAGTGCTTGCACTGAGCCTATGTAAACTGCGCAGAGGGCGAAGGTTAGCTGCAGAGCCAGTTTGAATTTGCTGTTGAGGGCAGTGACGGCAAGAGTCAAACATGGATTAGACTGCAATTTATTTGGCATGGAATTTCCCTTTGACGTTAGTTATTAATTCTAAAGTATTCAGCTGGATATCGGCAAATAGACCAGTTGCAGTGGTGATATTACCTAATGTATCTGTAAATTCAACGTGTTCTTCGCTGTATATACTATTGTTCTTGCGGTTGTAATGTAGAAGTTGGGTATTTAAAAAGCTACTAGCCGCTGTTTCTTTGTAGCTAGTGACCCGCACATTCGTTGAGAAAGTGACAGTGTCACTGTTGTCGTCAGCTACTGCTGTTTGGCTATTGATAGTGGCGGATATCCGGCTGCCTTGAAAAGTAGTAATCAGCGGAGTAAGCAAGGTGCTCTGTTGTGTTTGCCTGAAGTGTTTCACCTCTGGCGAAGTAGCGGTTTGACTTAATTGTCCAGAGCTATCGAAGGCATTGAAGTCAGCATCGACAATAAAAAAGTCGATATCAGCCGCCTCTGTTAAATCTGAATTAGCTAATCGGGATTGGCCATTATCAGAGATTGACCAGAAGACTACTGCGGCCACTACCAGCAACAGCGCCAATACCAGGCGGACTTGGCGGCGGGCAAATATCATTAGAGATACTCGTTATAAATGTTGTCCAGCAAGTTTTGTGCATCCAGGATTGCCTCGCAAAACTCTCTCGCAGCACCTTTTCCGCCCGATCTGCCGGTACACCAGTCTGCCTGCTCTAACAGCAGCGGGTGTGCATTGGGAACTGTGGCGCCAAAGGCCACGGCTCTGATTGCCGCCAGGTCCGGGAGATCATCGCCTATATAGGCGCAGTGTTGCAGTGAGTGTCCGCTATCCCTGCATATTTCCTTTAGTGCCTGGAGTTTGTCATCGCGATTTTGCAGTAAATAGTTAACCCCCAGAGAGGCGGCGCGCTGCTTAACTTGCTCTGAAGAGCGGCCGGTGATAATGGCCGTTTGGATGCCATTATTTTGCAGCAGTTTAAGTCCGAGCCCGTCTAAAGTGTTGAAGGTTTTAATTTCGCTGCCATCAGCCAGTAAATATAAGCTGCCGTCGGTCATGATGCCATCCACATCAAATACCGCCAATTTAATCTGTCGCGCCTTATCCAGCAGTGCCGGGTTTGAGATACGTTTCAATTAGAGTACTCCCGCATTCAGTAAGTCTTGCATATTCAGCGCCCCGATCGGTCTGCGCTGTTGGTCTACTATTACCAGTTGGCCTATGCCGTTATTTTGCATTAGCAACAGGGCTTGTGCGGCCAGCGCATTGGCTTCAATCACAGTGGTACTTTTGGTCATCACGCGATCGATGGTGGTGGTTTTAAGATCGATGTCGCTATCCAGTGCGCGGCGCAAATCTCCATCGGTGAATATACCGATAAGTGCGCCCTGGTCATCTGTAACTGTAGTCATGCCCAGACGTTTTTTTGTTACTTCGAGCAGGGCTGTGGTCAATAAAGTGTTAGATTCTACTTTGGGAATAAATTCCCCTTTGTGCATAACATCTTCAACCTTTAACAGCAGTTTTCTTCCCAGTTGACCGCCGGGGTGGGAGAAGGCAAAGTCCTGTGCGTTAAACCCCTTGGCGTCTAAAAGCGCCAGGGCTAATGCGTCGCCAATGGCCAGCTGTGCAGTAGTACTGGAGGTCGGCGCCAGATTAAGGGGACAAGCTTCAGTTTGCACTCCAGTGTTTAAATTAAAGTCTGCCATTTTCGCTATCGTCGAGTTGGGGTAAGAGGTAATGCTGATCAGGGGAATGTCCATGCGCTTGATCAAGGGTAATATTGCTTTAATCTCCGCCCCCTCTCCGGAATTGGACAATGCCAGCACTACGTCGGCAGTGGTGATCATGCCCATGTCTCCATGACTGGCCTCTCCCGGGTGAACAAAAAAAGCCGGTGTGCCAGTGCTGGCCAAAGTGGCGGCTATTTTGTTGCCTATGTGCCCCGACTTGCCCATGCCGGTGACAATAACCCGACCCTTGCAGGAGAGGATAGCATCACAGCTGGCACTGAAATTATGGTCCAGTAGGTCCAGTAAATCTTTGACCGCTTGGGCTTCTAGCTGAATAGTTTTTCGGGCAGAGTGCAGATAAGAATTTTGCTGTGGCATTATGTGATGCACCTGAGTTATACGGATGTGACGTACAAAATTAGCATATATCCGCCATAGATGGCTAATAACGCAGCACCTTCCGGGCGTTTAATCGCGGCGGGTTTGCGCATGTAGCAAAAAACCAGCAACAGCACGCTCAGTGCCAGCATTAGCAAAAAGTCCCGATTGAATACTTGCGCGTCTAAGGCAATCGGAGATAACAATCCAGGGATAGCCATTACCGCACCTAAATTGAAAATGTTGGAGCCAATGATATTGCCAATCGCTATGTCGTGATGTCCTTTTAGGGCGCTGCCGATAGAGGCCGCTAATTCTGGCAAGCTGGTACCTATAGCGACGATCGTAAGGCCGATTATTAAATCAGAGACTCCCAGTGACACAGCTATTTCTGTCGCTCCCCATACTAATGCCTTAGAGCTGGCGACTAACAGTGCCAGTCCCAGTATCAACCATAAGATGCTTTTAAAAGTACTCATGTCGATAATCTCTTCTTCATCGACTGTTGGGTCGTGCAGGCCTTTTTGGAAGCGGGCAAACATAATCAGAGAGATGACCAGGGCAATAAATAACAGCACGCTGTCCAGTGTGTTCAGTTGTAGATTAAATAACAGTACCCCAGCGAGCACAGTTACCGCCAGCATCAGTGGCATCTCTTTACCGCGCACGGTGTTTTTGACCGGCAGTGGGGCGATAAGTGCTGTTGCCCCTAACACTAAGGCGATGTTGGCAATGTTCGATCCTATGGCGTTACCTATAGCTAAGCTCCCGGTGTCGCTTATGGTAGCCATGATGGAAACGAGAATTTCAGGTGCAGAAGTGCCAAAAGAGACAATAGTTAACCCTATCAGTAGTGGTGACATACCAAAATTTTTGGCGGTAGAGGCGGCGCCGAGAACAAATTTATCGGCGCTCCATACAAGAACAATTAGACCGATAACAAGGCTGATAATAGGATATAACATAGTGTGGATTTTAGCACTCAAGACTGGAAAATTGCTATTAGACCAGAACTGCCCAGAGGTGCAAGTTAAAACAGTCATTAGTACTAGATATATATGCTAAGCAGCTGTTTTAATGGTAATCCAAATGCTATAATTTGCCGCCTGAAATTTTAACAGCAGTGGCGGTTGATGCATTCCAACCCTGAATTTATTGTTCTTATTTGGTTATTTGTAAAGCTCTAACTATATTTATAATTGTCACTGTGATTTAAGCATAACAGTTAGGTTATGCTGCATGTTTGGTGCGGCCTGTTTCTGGTCAAGTTATCTGCTGTGCAAACATCGCCTGGCCCACTGGCGACAAATACATACATACATAGACATACAGCACAGCCGTTTTAATAGTGTTATTTTATCCGCAGGGTTTGCATTGGAGAAGTTAGGTTGAGTGTCAGTGAGAATGTAATACAGATCAGCAATTTAAAGTTTATGCGCGCTGATCGTTGTATATTTAAAGATATTAACATCAGCATTCCTAAAGGTAAGATTACCGCGATTATGGGGCCCTCAGGCACAGGTAAAACTACGCTTTTGAAACTGATAGGTGGGCAGTTGACTCCCGATTCCGGCAGGGTGACAGTGCGGGGATCGGATGTGCATTCTCTGGCGAGGGCTGAATTATTTGCCCTGCGTAAAAAAATGGGCATGTTGTTTCAAAGTGGCGCATTGTTTTCTGATATGTCGGTCTTTGAAAACGTAGCGTTTCCGCTCCAGGTCAATACCGACTTAGATGCCGAGTTGATCCGTGACATAGTGCTGTTAAAATTACAGGCGGTTGGATTGCGTGGGGCCATCGATTTAATGCCCAGTGAATTGTCTGGAGGTATGGCCAGAAGAGTAGCGCTGGCGCGCGCCATTGCCCTGGACCCGGAAATTGTCATGTATGACGAGCCATTTGCCGGCCAAGACCCTATTGGTATGGGGGTGTTAGTCACTTTAATTAAGAAACTTAATCAGTCATTGGGCCATACCAGTGTTATTATTTCCCATGATATTCAAGAGACTCTGAGCATCGCCGACTATATTTGTATATTGGCAGACGGAGAGGTGATTGCTCAGGGGACTGCAGCACAGATACGTGAATCAAGTTCTGAAAAAGTACAGCAATTTATCCATGGATATCCGGACGGGCCGGTTCCCTTCCATTTTCCCAGTGTCAATTTGATGGATCAGTTAATTGGATAATAAAATTTGAGGGCGTTATTTTTTATGCTGGATATTCTGGCAGTTACAGGTCGACATTTTATTGAAAAACTGGCAGGTTTTGGTCGGGCTACTCTTGTTTTAATGCATGCGTTGTTTGTGTGGCCACAACCTCGTACCAGTATCCCTTTAATTGTTAAACAATTGTATAGCGTCGGGGTCAAATCACTGTTGATCATCGCCGTATCCGGACTTTTTATCGGTATGGTGCTGGGGCTTCAGGGTTATACTATTTTAGTTGACTTTGCCTCTGAGCAAGCCGTTGGGCAGATGGTAGCGCTGAGTTTAGTGCGTGAGTTGGCACCAGTAGTCACGGCATTGTTGTTTGCCGGTCGCGCAGGTTCTGCGCTCACCGCTGAGATAGGTTTGATGAAGGCCACAGAGCAATTGGCTTCACTGGAGATGATTGGTGTAGATCCTCTTCGCAGAATAGTGGCTCCCAGGCTCTGGGCCGGTTTTATTTCGATGCCGTTGCTGTCGATGATTTTTGCCATTGTCGGTATCTATGGCGGTGCAGTGGTTAGTATTGATTGGCTGGGAGTCTACAGCGGCTCTTTTTGGTCGGTGATGCAGTCGTCAGTAGATTTTTACGACGATGTGCTTAACGGTGTGATTAAGTCGCTGGTATTTGGTTTTGTAATCACTTGGATTGCTGTTTATCAAGGTTTGCAGTCCGTGCCTACCTCTGAAGGTATATCTCAAGCGACGACTCAAACAGTGGTTTATTCATCGCTAATGATACTGGCATTAGATTTTGTATTAACGGCATTGATGTTTGGTAATATTTGAACACTAAGTTTGTTTGTAGCTGGCTGGTTAGCTTGACTGAGGATTTTGTTTTGATGTTTGGAGAGTTTTAAGATGCGCACACGCACTATCGAAATATTAGTGGGTTTGTTTGTGGTTTGTGGTTTGTTGGCCGCCCTGGCTCTGGCCGTGACTGTCAGTGGCTTGTCGGGTACTAAGCAAGATACCTACAAGATATATGCCCATTTTGATAATATTGGTGGATTAACTAAAAAAGCCGAGGTCACTCTGGCGGGGGTGCAAATAGGCACAGTGACTAATATTAAACTTGATCCGCAGATGTTAACTGCGGTGGTTGAGATGCATATATTTTCCGAGGTTAACTACCTAAGTATCGATAGTTCAGTGCAGATATTGACCTCCGGGTTGCTCGGTGGCAAGTATATCGGCTTGTCCGTGGGTGCCGAAGAGGAAGTGCTGACTGATGGCGGTGTTATCGAAGATAGTCAGTCGGCGCTGGTGCTTGAAGAGCTGATCGGTAAGTTTTTATTTAATAAAGTAAGTGATTGAGACGAGTGATGAAAATTAAATCCCTATTCTGCAGCTTAGTGCTGCTAATAACAGTAAATGCTCCGGTGATGGCTAATTGGCAAGAGGCCGCCGGTGAAGTAGAGCAATCGATCGAGGAAATGCTCGATAAAGTCTCTCCGTACAGAGGTGAAGTAGATGCTGATCTGGAGCCCTTGTATGGTGAATTAGCTGAGGTGACCCAAGACACTGTCGATTACCCGTACATTGCAAAAATTGTCATGGGGAAGTATTACCGTCGGGCGTCAGCCCAAGATAAACTCGACTTTGAGAAAGTATTCAGAAGAACGCTGATTAAAACATACGCTAAAACATTGGTAAGCTTTAACATTAAGGCCTACGAATTGGTGCAACCTCGGGGTGTTAGTCCTAAGCCGGACAAGCAAAAAGTCACCGTGAAAGTACTGTCGGCGGATGATAAAGCCTACAGTATTGTTAATTACATGGTAAAAACTGATGGGCAGTGGAAACTAGTGAACATTGTTCTGGATGGCTTCAACTTGCGAGTCACTTTTAAAAACCAATTTTCCAATATGGCGCAAAACTCCAAGGGCAATGTCTCTGCTGCAATAGCTGAATGGTCAGAAAAAATGACCAAGAAATAGCCGCAGGATGTCAGCGGACCTGCAGATACTGCAGGCCTGTCCCAGCCTGCATTAGTAGGCTCCAATTAGAAAAAATAATAAGGTAATAATGACTAGCCAAGTTAGTTTTAATCAGCAGGCTTTATTGATCAGTGGAGATCTCACTTTTGCTACTGTACAAAGTGTGCACTGCGCCGTTAAAGAATTAGCACAGGCATTTAACAGTGATATCGTGGTAGATTTCTCAGCGGCGGCCAAGGTGGATACCGCCTCCCTGGCGCTCTGTTTAAGTATTCAGCGGATGATGGCTGATGGTTGTGTTGTCACTTATAAAAATGTACCTCAAGAGATGATTTTAATCGCTGAATCGGTCGGTGTAGCCGCACTGTTCACCTAGAACATTATCAGCTTGAGTCTCTTGTGTGCGTTCAAGCTAGCGCAGAATCGGCTCTTTACCTTAACTCTGCAATAGATAGGGTAAATCTTTTCAATCGACACCTT
Organism: Oceanospirillaceae bacterium; assembly: GCA_013215505.1. GTDB lineage: Bacteria > Pseudomonadota > Gammaproteobacteria > Pseudomonadales > Balneatricaceae > Rs1. The sequence goes on along the minus strand of JABSQZ010000037.1, from coordinate 924 downwards.
TTCAGTATTTAAATCGATAAATTCATCTTGCCGCATCGCCTTTTTTAGGTAATTTCGTTATCATCTGCGTACTTTTTAAAACTGTGCTCTCTCTATTGAGAATATTCAGAAAAAATATTGTTTCTTAGCGGCCAATTCAGCGGGAGCGGGCAAATTCTACTGCCAGCTTACTGATTGGCAGCGACATTACACTAGCGCTAATCTTCATATAAGATTCATCGAAGGTTGGTTGCAATTTATGGCGCTGCACGGCTAAGTTACAACAAGTCATTCTGTGTCAAAAGTACAGCGATCATCTATAAAATATTTGGAGTGTTAAATGCAAGCTGAAGAAGTGCAGCATATTATTGAATCTCAAATTCCCGAAGCCTCAGTGATTACTGCAGGTGAAGGTTGTAATTTCGAAGTTACCGTGGTCAGTGATGTGTTTAGTGGTCTGATGCCAGTGAAGCGTCAACAGTTAGTTTATCAGTGTGTTAACCAGCAAATTGCCGATGGCAGTATTCACGCGTTGACGATTAAGACTTATACCCCTGCCCAGTGGCAGAAACTTCAAGACTAAAGGCACAGAGTAATCATGGATAAGTTTTTAATCGAAGGCGGTAAATGCCTTCAAGGTGAAGTGCGCATTTCTGGCGCAAAAAATGCTGCGCTGCCTATTATAGCTGCAGCGTTACTGGTTAAAGGTCCGCTGGCCATCAGTAATCTTCCCGCGCTGCACGATGTCGATACTATGCTAGCGCTGATTGCTCGGATGGGAGTGTCAGTTGATCGCACTGCTGATATGCAGGTCTGTATTGACAGTAGCAGTATCAAAAGCTACAGCGCCCCCTACGACTTAGTCAAAACAATGCGCGCCTCGATTCTAGTGTTGGGGCCGCTATTGGCACATTTTGGCGAGGCGGAAGTGTCGCTACCTGGTGG
>JABSQZ010000036.1 GCA_013215505.1 Oceanospirillaceae bacterium | reverse complement strand
TCTCTTTTTACCGCCCCCAATAATTGGTTAATAGATAATTTTAAGGGGTGACAACAATCCTGACACAGAGGGCTTCCGACTTACACCCTACGCCTCCCGTCGTTCCACCGGCACGGTCAATCCCACCTTCACTCTGTCCATCACCACATTAGTCTGAAAGTTACGAATATTACTGTTGTCGAAAAAGCAGCTGCGGGTAAAAGCTTCGTAGTCGTCCATGTCGCTGGCGGTGATAATCAGGATAAAATCTGAGCTGCCGGTTACGTAGTAGCACTGCTGTACTATCGGGTTAGCTTTCATCTCTTTTTTAAACGCATCCATCAGATCGGCGCGCTCGCGCTCCAGGGTGACCTGCACAACTAAGGTGAGGGGGCGATTCAGCAGCTTAGGGTTGACGATTGAGACATCCCCGCTTATCACTTTGCTTTCGCGCAAGCGTTTAATCCGGCGCTGCACGGCGGCGGCAGAAAGGCCAATTTTTTCAGCAATTTGCTCGCTGGTGATACGATTAGACACTTGCATCAGTTGCAGTATATGGGTATCAAAATCATCCAATTGTAGGTTGTTACCAGCCACTGATGTCTCCTGATCAAAGGGGGTTAATTATTTCGCTGTATGAGTTTAAGCTATTTATGCGCATAAATTAATAACCTCTGAGTTAATCAGCGCCGATAAACTGCATTTTTTAATTCACTAATGCAGAAATCCTTCACTTTAAGTCGCTAGTATTAGAGCAATGAACTGATAGTCAAATTTTTTCGGAGTGAGTAATGACCTCATCTAGCAAAGTATCTTTAAGCGAGCCGTTAATTGAGCAGATGCAGCAGTGGCGCAGGAAAATCCACGCTCATCCAGAGTGTGGCTTTGAAGTGCAGCAAACCGCTGCTTTTGTCGCAGAGAAACTGCGCAGCTTTGGCATAGAAGTAGTGACTAATATCGGTAGAACCGGCTTGGTGGGTATTTTACGCAATGGTACAAGTACCGCCAGTATTGGTTTGCGCGCCGATATGGACGCACTGCAAATAAATGAGCAAAACACTTTTGCATATCGCTCACAAAACAGCGGGAAAATGCATGCCTGCGGTCACGATGGCCACACCAGTATGCTGCTCGGTGCGGCGGCACATTTAGCCAAGACTAAAAACTTTGAGGGTACGGTGTACTTTATCTTTCAGCCTGAAGAAGAACACGGAACTGGTGCTCAGGCAATGATTGATGACGGGCTGTTCAGCCGTTTCGATATACAGGCAGTGTATGGTTTGCACAACTTGCCTGGGTTAGCTGCGGGTGAGTTTGCGGTGCGCAGCGGGGCACTCATGGCCAGCGAGAGCGGTTTTGAAATTAGCATAGAGGCAGCGGGTGGCCACGCTGCTATGCCACATGTAGGGGTTGACCCAATAGTGCTGGGTTCACAGATAGTGCTGGCGCTGCAGACGATAGTGTCGCGTAATTTAAGTGTCATAAGCCAGCCGGCGGTCGTTTCGGTGACCGAGTTTATTACTGATGGCACTGTCAATGTGATCCCCTCAAAAGTGCTGCTCAAAGGTGACTGTCGCTGCTATGACGAAGTAACCCTGGCAAAGCTGGAACAGCGCATGGGTGAGATAGTTGCAGGGTTGTGCAGTGCCGCAGGTGCCGAGCATAAATTTGAGTTTCGCCACGCCTTTTATCCGCTGATCAATAGCAATACCGAGACCGCTAATTGTGTCAGCGCCGCCGAACACGTTTTTGGTCGCGACCAGGTCAATGGTAATTGCGAGCCAATTACTGTGTCTGAAGATTTTTCCAGCATGTTACGGGTCAAACCTGGCTGTTATGCCTTGATTGGCAACGGCACGGAGTCGATTGGCGGCTGTGCTTTACACAACCCTCACTACGATTTTAACGATGGCATCTTAGGGTTAGGTGCTAGTTATTGGGTGCAGTTGGTTCAGCAATGTTTGAAAACATAGTCGTAAGTCGTAAGTAGGAAGTAGGAAGTAGGAAGTAGGAAGTAGGAAGTCGTAAGTGGTAAGTAATTAGCAGTGAGTAGAGTGAGGGGTTTAAGAGTGGAAATTGATATTGAACGATTAACCGGGCGGCTGCAGCAGTTAGCGCAATGTGGTGCGCTGGACGGTGGTGGGGTGTCTCGGATTGCCTTGAGTGAGGCCGATAAGCAGGGGCGCGATTTAGTAGTCAGTTGGATGCGTGAATTGGGACTAGAGGTGAGCATAGATCAGCTCGGGAATGTGATTGCTACCCGCGCAGGCACTGTGCACGCGCAGCCGATATTGATCGGCTCGCACATAGATACCGTGGCCACTGGTGGTAATTACGATGGCAACTTAGGGGTGCTGGCTGGGTTGGAAGTAATTGCCTGTTTAAATGATGCAGGCATTGAGACTGAACGGGCGATTGCGGTCGGTTTTTTTACTAACGAGGAAGGGGTTCGCTATACCCCGGATATGATGGGAAGTATGACGCATCAAGGGCATCTGGATATTCAACAAATGCTCGATACTATTGGTTTTGACGGCAGCCATTTAGGCCAGCAGCTAGAGCAGATAGGTTACGCGGGTCAGCTGGAATGCGGCAGTCAACGAGTTCACAGCTTTTTAGAGCTGCATATAGAACAGGGCCCGGTTCTAGAGCAACAGGGCATCACTATTGGTGTAGTTGAGGGTGTGCAGGGAATTTCCTGGAGCCAAATTGATATTTCAGGAGTCTCTAACCACGCCGGTACCACCCCAATGCATCTGCGTCGCGATGCCGGTTATGTGGCGATGGCAATAGCCACTTTTGTCCGTGAGCTGGCGCTGAAAATGGGCGGAGATCAAGTGGCCACTGTTGGCTCTATAGAGTTAAAACCGAACCTGATCAATGTGATCGCTAATAGTGCTAGTATCAGTGTCGATTTGCGTAATACTGATCAGCAGTTACTGCACTGTGCCGAGCAACAGCTAGCGGCTTATATTAAAAAAATTGCCGCCAGCGAAAAGGTGCAGATTAACTGCAAAGAGTTAGTGCGTTTTGCCCCGGTAGATTTCGACCCACAGCTGCTGAACTTAGTTGAACAAACTGCGTTGGCTCAAGGGCATAGTGTATTGCGTATGCCCAGCGGCGCTGGGCACGATGCACAATCTTTTGCCCCTAACTGCCCGACGGCGATGATCTTTGTCCCCAGCGTAGCAGGGATAAGCCACAACATCACAGAGCATACAGAAACTGCTGATATTGAGGCCGGAGCCAATGTATTGCTGAGGGTTGTTTTGCAACTTGCCAGCGGTTAGAGCAATCCTTTAATCAACCGCTGGATAGACTACTTTGATCCACTTATCCGTGCCCATAAAGCCCTTGCCCCACTGCGCATCCAGTGCGGCTAATGGCTTCTTTTGGACTGCCTGATCGGCGTTTAAGCCCTGACTTTTCAGTGCCGACAAACTTTTATAGGCAGTCGCTAACATGTCGCGAAAACTTTGCAAATCCGCCTTGTTAGCTAGTGGGCCGTGTCCTGGGATGATTTTAGTTTGATCATTGGCCAGTGCCAGGATGGTATCGGCAGCGGCAATCATGCCCTTGACGGTGCCGCCGTTGGCTGCATCGATGAAAGGATAAAAGCCGTTAAAGAAAGTATCACCGGTGTGGATTACGTTGGCTTTTTTAAAGTGAATGATGCTGTCGCCATCGGTGTGCGCGCTGGGGATATGGATGGCACTAACGTTGTCACCGTTGAGGTGCAAGTGGATGTTCTGGGCGAAGGTAATCACCGGCAGTGCAGGCGCCTGCGCAGGCGGGGTTTTCATATCAAAAGCGGCGATATAAGAGCCCTGTTGCAAGCGCTTGCGTACATTGTCGTGGGAGATAATGATCGCCCCCTGCTGGCCAAAATTTTGGTTGCCACCCGTGTGATCGCCATGGAAATGAGTATTGAGTAAATACTTGGGGGTATCACCGCCAAGCTTTTTTATCTGCGCTAAGATCGCCGCGCTCATCGGGGCGAATTTATCGTCAATTAAAAAAGTACCGTCTTTACCGATAAACAGGCCTACGTTGCCGCCACCGCCTTGCAGCATATAAATATTATCTTTGACTTGCTCGGCCGTTATCTTGGGGTCGGCCGCAGCGACGGATCCCGCCACAAACATCAGTGAAAGGGCTAATACAGCCAGTGGAGAAGGTTTTATAGACATGCTATTTCCTTTTAAGTAGTTGGCTTACTTTTGCAGGTTTAACGACATCAATTGAGCATAGTACACAAGTGGGCAATTGCCCTTAAATGTGTAACAACTCCCGAGCTTCGACTGATTAATTACGCTTTAGTTTCAACTCGCTACAGTAGCTTGCGAATGCATCTGGTAAAAATGTTTGATAAATCTATAGCAGACCAAGGTGGTAATCAGCGCGGCTAACAATATTTGCACTTGGGCAATACTGGAAAATAATTGCACTAGCTGAGCGTCGACCCCGCGGTAGGCGAAAAATTCAGCAGTCTGCTGCATAGCCGCAGCGCCGATTACCGCCGGGAAAGTGAAAGCGGCAAATACCGGGCTGAAACTATCCCGGTAGAGGCGAATAAAACAGTAATAGCTAAACAAACTCATCGCCATAGCCAGCACCACCCAGAGGCTCACTGCTATTAACCCGGGGCTCTGATAGAAAGTTAAATAGCCTGCCAGGCATAAATTAGGCGGTGCCGCAAACAGCGCTAAACTTGGCTTAATCGGTTTTGCTAGTGCCGGGTGGCGCCAGAGTCGGTAGATCATCAACGGCATCAATAACATGCAGCAAATAGCGAAATTTAACAGCAGGTAACTAAAGGTAAATGTTTCGGCTCCGGGGTTGGTCAGCGAGGCGACGGCGATACCTATTGGCGGGATAAACCAGGTGGGGGCCAGCTGCTGCAGTTGGAAATTCTGCCAGCGGCTGATGATAAAAGCGAGTAACAGCAGTAAGTGTAACACGACCGCAGCGCCCCACAGATAGTAGGCCGCTGCTACAGGCAGGTTTTCACTGGCGATCATTAACACCATAGCGATAGTGGGCAACATAGGCCCGGCCGCTGGATCAGAGATGCTCTGCCATAAACTCTGTGGGGCCAGCAGTAGCTTGCTGGCGACTAAAATGACTAACAGCACGGCTATCAAGCTAGTGACTAACTGCAAATATGCCAATTGCGGATAGAGTGTCCCTGAGGTCAGGCCCAAGCTGGCGATGCCCAGCGCCAGCCCCGCAGCCGCGACCGGTAACTGCTGTAAAAAATTTTCCAGCTTAATGTGCATTGGTAGAAACTCCTGTTAATCCCGCGCTTAACTGTTTTGTCATTTGTGCGGCGGAGATGGCCTGGCAGCCGCTGTTGTTCTGGCCGCACCAAAAGTGCGAAAAATCACCAATTTGCTGTTGTTCAACGGCACTGCGTAGCGGTGCGAAAGCCACAGAGGCGAGTGGGAATTGCGGCGCTATTTCGCTGATCGGGCCCAGTTCAGTGATGGCTCGATTAATGATGCCACGTGCAGGCCTGCCGCTGAACACATTGGTGATACAAGTGTGCTTGCCACTTGGCGATAGCAGAGCCTGACGATGCAGTGTACTGGTAGTCGCTTCATCGCAAAGCAAATAGCTGGTACCTATCTGCACGGCGCCGGCACCTAAGCTGATCGCTGCTCTGACGCCATTGGCATCCGCAATGCCGCCAGCGGCAATCACTGGCACTGATACCGCATTCAGGATATTTGGCAGCAAGCTGAAGGTGCCCTGCTGAGCGCTCAGATCGGTCTCCAAAAACATCGCTCGGTGGCCACCGGCTTCCGCTCCCTGGGCGATAATGACATCGGCGCCGTGCTGCTCCAGCCAGAGTGCTTCTGCAACGCTGGTGGCGCTGGAGAGTACAACCGTGCCCCAGGCTTTGATCTGCTGCAGTATTGCTCGGTTGGGAAGACCAAAGTGAAAACTGATAACAGGGGGTTTAAAGGGGGCCAGTAGCTCTACAATCTGCTGATCGATAGGGTTGCGCGAGGGCCCGGCTGAATTACTTGGCTGGATATTGAATTCTTCGTAGTAAGGTGCCAGCTGTTGCTGCCAGCGCTGCAGCGCACCCGGGTTATCCGCCGGTGTCTGATGGCAGAAAAAATTTAAGTTGTAGCTGCCATCACTCTGCGCTTTAAACTGTTCAATCTGCTCAGTTATTTGTGCATGGCTGAGCATAGCGCAGGGGATCGATCCCAGGCCTCCGGAGTTGGTGACTGCTATCGCCAGGCGCTGATCTTGGACCCCGGCCATCGGGGCCTGAATAATCGGCAGTTCAATATTGAGCAGTGACTTTATGTGCATAAAAATCCTTAAACAGCGCGGTGGATACAGGACAAGCTGTGAAACTATTTATTGTTTTTCTGCGGGCTTGTCAGTATTTTTTCTGGACTAGAAATTAAAAAGCACTGTGTTTTTCCAGTGCTTTTAAGCTGTTGCAACGTTAAGCTTTAGCGGCTGCTTGCAGCTGTGGCTCGCCTGACTCAACTTGCTGCTCTGCTGTGGGAAGGGGCAGGGGTATTGCGCTGATGCTATCCTCGGTCAGCGCCAGTGCTCTCTGGCTCATTTGCAGGGATTTCTCCTGCTCACCTAAGCTGGCAAGTAGCTGGGCCAGATCGCGGTAGCTTTCAACAGAGGGCAGTATGTCGATGCTCTTCTCAAGATATTGCACTGCGCTCTGCCACTCGCTGTGGGCCATCGCCAAGCGGGCTGTACAGAGCAGCAGTATGGCATTATTCGGTTGCTTCTTCAGCCAGGCCACCGCTTGCTTGTAGTGGCGCAAGCTATCGGAACTGGGCACTGTGCCGTAGAGGGTAATCAGTGAATCATCCCAAGTGCGTTTGATTTGGTCTTTAAGAAAAACTTCAGCTTCGTCAAAGGCCTGTGCTTCTATCAGTGCCTGCGCGTAAGTATGCATCATTTCAACACTCTGGTTGAGCTTGTTCGGCAGTGCTTTCCAGCCTCTGCTGAGCGCTTTAACCCGAGTCTCTGCGGTGCTTTCGATCGGCAATTTAGTCACCACCGACAATAGCATTTCGCGGTAGCAAAGCGCTTCTAGTTCAGTGAGTTGCTGTTGCTCAAAGACTTTGAACTTGTGCAATTTTGGCAGTAGCTCAATCAGCCCCTGCCACTCTTGCTGGCGCCGGTAGAGCTCAGATAATTCACGCAGAATGCGCGAGTGTTTAGGTGCTAGCACATGCAAACGTTTTAAGGTAATAGTCGCCGCGTCGATTTCACCGCGATCTACCTGGACTTCGGACTCCTGCAGGCCAATGCTGACTTCGGCCTCCGGGGCGATGGCGCGCGCCTGGGCAAAGAAATCATCAGTATTGTCTTTATGCCCTTGCTCGTGGGCGGCCTTGGCGGCACCTAAATAGTTAATCAGTGGCTGTGCAGCGGTGGGCGCAGTTTGTGATAATAACCGTTGCGCTTGCCACCAGTGGCCTTCAGACAGAGCAACCAATCCTTTGAAGGTGCGTTTTTGCGCCGTGCGGGCGATGCGGTTTTTACGCCACTCAAAAAAGTGCTTACCGGGCAGGCCGATGCGGAACAATAAGTTCAGGCTCCAGTGTGCGGCTAAAAAGATCAAGAAGCCGAGAAATATAAAGGTCCAGAAGCTAGTCTCGACCGTTGTATTGTTAATAGAGATCAGTACATAACCTTCATCTTGTTTCATCAATGTACCGAGGAACGCCCCAGCACCTAACACCGTAAAACACAGAATCAATAGACGAATCATTAGCCTGCCTCCCCAGCTTTAAGTTCAGCGGCTTGCTTTAAATAGGCTTTGAGCGCATTCAGAGAGCCGGCGATGCTCGGTAGCGGCACGCTAATTTGCTGCCCTTTAAGTTGTTGCAAACCTTTTAGCAGTGCTGTTGTTGTGGCATCTTTGGCCTGAAAATAACTGTTGATGATCAACTCTGCTTTTTCGATGCTGCGCAGGTAGGGGGTCTGCTTGCGCTGTAACAGTGCCAGTTGCGCCTGCTCAAATAAAATGTGCAAATTTTGCAGCAGTCCGGCTTGTTGCGCCGTAGACAGCAATGGCTCGACAGCTTCCTCGCGGTGTCTGATCACTACCAGTTGTTTTAGCTCGGTGCTGATGTTGTCCCAGACTTTGGCAAAACTATTTTTCTCGGTATTTTCTATCGCATCAGTGGCCAGTTCATTGATGGAATTGGTGAGGCGCTTTTGGTCGGACACCGGCACTAATCGCAGCTGATTGATCTGCGAGCTAAGCGCATCAATTTTAAGGTATAGGCCCTCTTGATCTACATGCGGCACAGCGGCCAGCGCGACGATGTCGGCGGCTAAGGCCTTGCGCACTGAGAAAATTGAGACATCGTCGGTCTGCTGTAATATCTGATCGGCGGATTGTAAGAGTGCCAGGGCGCCAATGGGGGTGTTCTCCATTAACACTCGCTGGTTGGCTAAGCGCAGCAGGTATTCAACTTCTGCCAGCAGCCAGTCCCGGCGGGAATTTTGCTGCAAACCTGAGGCGCTAACTTGCTGAATGCTTTTGGTCAGACGTTGTTGCAGAGCTTGCAGATCAGCGCTTTTTTCTGCGGTCGCCGCTTGCAGTTGCTGCAGGTTGTTATTCACTCCAGCAATGCTGCTCTCAACTAAGCTTTTAGTCTGTTCGGCACTGCTACTAGCGGTTGCCAATCCGTTATTCAGCTGCTGCTCTAATTGGCTGATTTTACCTTCTAGCAGCTGTTGCTGAGCCGATGAGGCCTGCAGGCTTTGGTAGTATTGATAACCGGTTAATCCCAGGGCTAGCAGCGAGATTACTACTGCTAGCTTTGCCGGGCCGGAGGATGATTTTTCTGGCATTTTCTCGCTCGGCTTCACTGCTTTAGTGGGCTGTGTATCGCGCTTGCTGCTGGTGTCGATGACAACTTTATCCACTTTCTCAGTGGTTTTTTTACCGGTCGCTGTGGGCTTAGTGGTTTTATCGCCCTTACCTTGTAGCGATTGTTGCTCCGAGGCAGCAACAGCTGCAGTGTCAGTCTTTATTGGATCTGCAGGGTCTGCAACTGATGCCAGTTCGGCTTTGGTTGCTATCGACTCAGAGTTGTCAGGCGCTTTATCTGCGACAGTCTCGCCCTGAGTGATTTCGCTGACAACACTGTTGGTATCAGTGGCTTTTTTTTCTTCGGTAATTATTTTATTGCGTTTCTTCATTGTCAGCTTCCAAGCCTTTTACTGTGAGTAGCGCGTCCAGCATCGCCTGATTATCGGCGGCCCGGGCTACAGTTATCCGGTAATATCCCTGTGTAGAGGCAATTTTTGCTACACGAGTACTAGGTACAATCAATGGGGTGGCCAGTAAAGATTTATGTTCGAACTGTTTTTGGCTACCACTGGCGATTGCGGTTAAGTTACACAATGCTTCTCCACTAGTGACGAGAATAGCGGATAAGCCTGAATTATATAAGCTGTTGTTTATCTGCTGATCAGTATAAGTTGCGATGATCCGGTCGTAGAGTACAGCTTCAGTAATTATAGCTCCTCTATCGCGTAAGGTTTCAGACAGTAATTGCCGGCCTGAGTTTCCTTTTAAAATTAATACTTTTTTGCCTGCAAGCTGTTGTAATTGTGTAAGTTGCAACAGCGCTTCCGAGTCGTGGCCCGCCGCGGGTGTCAGCGCTTGTATCTGGTATTTGACCAGCGCCCTGGCGCTGGCGCTGCCGATCGCTATCCAGGTGATACCCAGCGGTAACTGCGGCCAGTAATCTTCAATTAATTCACCGGCAATAGCGGCGGCATTGGCACTGACACAGATGATAATATCAAACAGATCCAAATCCAAAATATGTTGCTTTAGTCGCCCGTAATCAGTGTGACTGGAGTCCCTGGCAGCAATTTTAATGGTGGCAAAGGAGACCGGCTGCAGGCTGTTGCGCTGCAATAACTCGCACAGCGCCGCTTGACGGTGCTCTGGTCGGGTGACTAATACTTTTGCTGTAAGTGGCAAGGGCTGACTCATCAATTAACTTTGCTGATCGTAAACGGCGCGGAGAATTTCTCCAGCCCCGGCAGCTAACAACCGCTCTGCCAACTCAGTGCCGATTTTTTCAGCATCACCTGGCAGACCGCGGATTTCATCGCGCAAAATGGTAGTGCCATCTGGCTTGGCAACTAAGCCGCGCAAATAGAGTTCCGAGTGATCTTCGTTGAGTAACGCATGGCAGGCGATAGGTACCTGACAGCCACCCTCCAGTCTCTTGTTCATGGCACGCTCGGCCATGACACAGTAGGCGCTGGAAACATGGTGCAGTGGTTTGAGCAACTCTATAGTGTCTTGATCATCGAGACGGCACTCAATGCCAACCGCACCCTGGCCGCCCGCTGGCAGGCACAAGTCGATCGGCAGACGAAAACGAATCCGCTGTTCAAGCTCGAGGCGAATTAATCCGGCGCTGGCTAAAATGATTGCATCGTACATGCCCTCGTCTAATTTACGCAGTCGGGTTTGCACATTACCGCGCAGATCCTTGATTTTTAAATCGGGGCGGTGTTCGCGAATCAGTGCCTGACGGCGCAGTGAAGAAGTGCCTACTATTGCGCCCTCGGGCAGGTTGGCCAGGCTTTTATAGTTGTTAGAGACAAAAGCATCGGTGGGATCTTCCCGAGGGCAGATAACTGCCAGACCTAACCCCTCGGGGAATTCCATAGGCACATCTTTCATCGAGTGCACCGCGATATCGGCACGCTTTTCCAGCATCGCCACTTCAAGTTCTTTAACAAACAGCCCCTTGCCGCCGATCTTTGCCAGTGGAGTGTCCAGGAGTATGTCACCCTTAGTGGTCATACCTAGTAGCTCGACTGTAATGTCCGGGTGGTGGTGTTCTAGTTCGGCTTTGACGTATTCGGCCTGCCACATCGCCAGTTTACTTTCACGGGTGGCAATACGGATGGTTTTTTGTGGCATATCCTGATCCTAATAATTTTCTATTTTTAGCAGTGGGTTGCCCGGGGCTATTGCTGGCTCCCGACGTTTTCTGACAACTTGATTTCGGTGCTTGTTTGGCAGTGAACAGCTGTATCCAGACGGGCCAGTTTGCAGCTTTCAGATGTTTCATTATAACCCGGGAATGTCTAAAACAAACCCGCTAATAGACAGCGAAGTAAGGCTCTGCTGCTATATAGATAGCAATTGTCGTCGCCAGTTGGCAGCTGGATTGGCGCTGAAAATATGGGTTGTAGTTAATTGGCAAAATTGTAGCATGCTATCGGCATATTTGCGGATCAAAACTGTTATAATCTCGCCAATTTTTCAGCGATATCTATTTATTACAAGGAAAACATACAATGAGTAAAGAGACTAACCAGCAGTGGGGCGGCCGTTTCACAGAACCAACAGATGCATTCGTCGCTCGTTTTACCGCTTCTATCGACTTTGATCAGCGTATGTACCGACAAGATATTAAGGGCTCTATTGCGCACGCCAAAATGCTTACTGAAGCCGGTGTGCTAACGGGCGACGAGTGTGCGGCGATTGAAACCGGCCTGGCTGAAATTCAGAGCGAAATTGAAAACGGTGATTTCCCCTGGTCGGTAGAGCTGGAAGATATTCACATGAATATCGAAGCGGCCCTGACTAAAAAAATCGGCTCAACCGGTAAGAAATTACACACCGGGCGTTCACGTAACGACCAAGTGGCCACTGATATCCGCCTCTATGTGCGTGATGAAGTCGACAACATTCTCAGCGAGATTAGTCGTTTGCAACAGGGCTTGCTGACCCTGGCAAAGGCCGAAGCCGACACTATCATGCCCGGCTTTACCCATTTGCAGACGGCCCAGCCGGTGACTTTTGGCCATCATCTATTGGCTTGGTTCGAAATGCTTAGCCGTGATTACGAGCGCTATGTCGATACCCGCAAGCGCGTAAACATATCGCCATTAGGTGCCGCGGCGCTGGCGGGAACCACATACCCAATCAACAGACAGATGACCAGTGATCTACTGGGCTTTGATCGTCCGGCGGAAAACTCCTTAGATGCGGTCTCCGATCGCGATTTCGCTATCGAGTTTTGCGCCACTTCCAGTATCCTGGCGATGCACATGACCCGCATGTCTGAAGAGCTAGTGCTATGGGCTTCGGCACAGTTTAACTTTGTCAACTTGCCGGATCGTTTCTGCACTGGTTCCTCGATCATGCCACAGAAGAAAAACCCGGATGTACCTGAGCTGGTACGCGGTAAGAGTGGCCGTGTCTACGGACATTTGATGTCACTGCTGACGTTGATGAAGTCACAGCCACTGGCCTACAACAAAGACAACCAGGAAGACAAAGAGCCGTTGTTCGATACTATCGATACGATCAAAGGCTGCCTGCGTGCCTACGCTGACATGGTGCCTGCACTGGAGTCGAAGAAAGCAGAAATGCGTGAAGCGGCTCTGCGCGGCTTCTCAACAGCTACCGACTTAGCTGACTACCTGACCCGCAAGGGCATGCCGTTCCGCGATGCCCACGAAGTGGTTGGCAAGTCAGTGGCTTACGGCATTGAGCAGAGTAAAGACCTGGCGGAAATGAGCCTGGAAGAGCTGCAAGTATTCTCTGCAGATATTGAAGCTGATGTGTTTGAAGTACTGACCCTGGAGGGATCAGTAGCAGCCAGAGATCACATCGGTGGCACTGCACCCAATCAGGTACGCGCTGCAGTTATCCGCGGACAGAAAATGCTCGACGCCAGATAACTGTAGTTACTCACAGGCCGGTACTATACTGGCCTGTTGATAAAGCCCACAGCATGGCCATTCGGCCCAGCTGGTTAAGATTGAAAAGTAACTTTCAGGCAATTTTATGAGCGACAACAACGAGCAAAACAAACAAGCCAATAATCCACTACACGGTAAAAAGCTGGCTGATATTCTACAGGAATTGGTAGATGCCTACGGCTGGGAAGAGCTGGGACTGCGGATCAACATCAACTGCTTTAACAGTGACCCGAGCATTAAATCTAGCTTAAAGTTTTTGCGCCGCACTCAGTGGGCCAGAGACAAGGTAGAGGCGCTGTATCTGGAGTACCTGGATAATCCTTGGAATAAACAGAAATAGAAAGTAGCAAGTAGGAAGTCGTAAGTAGCTAGGAAAAAATAGGCGTGAGGCGTGAGGCGTGAGGCGTGAGGTAGGTCAGGCCAAACACTGGCTTATCGACTTTAAAGTTAAAGGCGAGGGACCTTCCTTAAGTATGTAATTACCTCTGAGTATCTGGTTTTGCACTCAGAGGTTGGATAACTTTCGCGATTAAAAGTTAGTTATTGATATTGATGTCGACCATCAGATCTTCGGCTATCGCCTCAAGTGCTTCCTGTAAATCATCTAAATCGGCATTGCTCTTCACGCTGACGTGAATATCCGCTTTAAACAGTAGCTCTGCAGACATCGACCCCGATACCAACTCAGTACTTAAATCTTCAATATTGGCACCTTGCCTGGCCAAAGCGCTGGCGATATCACGGACAATTCCCGGACGATCATGGCCTGTCAGTACAACATCCAGAGCCAGATATTCAGTCTCTTCCTGCACTTCATCTTCTATCACCTCAAAGGAAATTGTGATCCCTTGCGAAGACAAACCAGCGGTGGCCTCTACTAGCGCCCCGGCACTTTCCTCAGCGACATCCACCACCACAATACCGACAAAGCGGCCAGCCAGATGTGACATAGCCGATTCCAACCAGTTGCCGCCATTGCTAGAAATAGTATTGGAGAGCAGCTCGACGATACCGGGCTTGTCCTGAGCGGAAAAAGATAAAACGTAACTTGTGTTCATATTAGATCCCTCTAAAAAACTACAGGCAGATTTTGTATCTGTAGTTGCAGCATAACGCTAGCAGCTGGACAAAGACAACCCAATAACGACAGAACTAGGGCTAAGTTTCAGGTTTTGGCTGAGATATTTAGCAGTTCTACTATTTGTCATGACTTAAAGTTAAGAAGTAACTATGCGCAGTTTAACTTCTGTAGAGACTTGGTGTCGGTCAGATACTTTGTCTTTGTTGTCCCGGACATTGAAATGGATCTGACGGCAGAGGGCCCCGATAGTTTGTCTAGGGATCTAGAAGCGATATCCAGAAATATACTAAATACTATTGAACATCGTCTAAGGGCGAGCCTGACAATAATTCTGTGTGACCGCTGAGTTAGCGACATAGGATTTTTATCTATGGGATTATCTATTGTAAAACTATCGACCAAGCCGCCCAGTACCCTTGATAGTGCCGCCGTAGCTCTGAGTTAAATGATTGAAGCGGAGCATCAGGATGATGCAAAGAGTGAATGCGCCTGCGAGCACATGGATGTAGGAGGTAGAATAATGCATGGAGCAATTATCGAGATGGCGCTGATGAACGGCCAATCATTTAGCTCAGAGCGTAGGAGTCCTTCGGCAATAGTAGGGTGGAGTTTTTATGTTCAGGACGAGCGGTATTAAGCGGTGCCATGGATGGCAAGGAGCGCGCTGGTTCCGTATTTTTTGCTTACAGGACGTAAGGTAAGGGGCGTGAGCAGGACGCGGAAGCCTTGTCCCATTTAAAAGAAATGAACTCGCCGCAGGCGAAACTGCACTTTAATCAATTGATTTTAAGATTAAAAACAATGTAAGATTTTTACAACACAAAACTCTAGCCTGTATTTTTCTTGCGACTTCCTACTTCCGACTCATTACTCCCTCCCTCCGGGAGGACACATTTCAACCACATATTTTCCTTTTTAATTTAAATTCGCAGCAATTTAATTAAATACAGTTATAATGAATTTAGTCCCTGGGGTGTTCGATCGTTGGCGTAGTCCCTCGAGCCGATTTTTCCCAATATGGGTGCTGTTTTGTGGGTATTGTGTGCATGTCCGTTTACGGAAAGCCTAATGTATCCCAGTAGCTCCCTCCTTGAACCTACGGGTTCAGGGCCGTAGCCGATACCGGCACTTTGGGGGCCACCTTTCTTTTTTATCTCCCGTTTGGTTTTACGCTTTTAGCTGCACCCGCAGCGTATTTGGGCATTAACAATTGTGTTTATCCTGTATCATCTGAGCCTATTTATGCACAGAGATTAACGCTATGGAAGCCCGTCAACAATTACGCCGACAAATGCGCGATGCCCGTAAAGCATTAAGCGCAGAACAACAGCAACTCTCTGGCGCTTCGCTATTGCATCATCTGCAACAACTAAACAGTTTTAACAGCGCTGAACATATCGCCTTGTATTTAGCCAGCGACGGTGAAATAGACCCGCAATCAGTTATCGACCACTGCTGGGCTATGGGCAAGCAAGTGTATTTACCGGTATTAGACCCGGATTTACATAATCAGTTACTGTTTGTGCACTACCATAACAACACCCTCATGTGCCGCAATAAATACGCCATAGAGGAACCTGCTACTCCCTACCAGAAAAGCATCCCGGCAGCTGAATTAGATTTAGTACTGCTCCCTTTAGTCGCCTTTGATGATCAGGGCAACCGCATGGGTATGGGGGGCGGCTACTACGATCGCAGTTTTGCCTTTATGTTGGAAACAGCGACTGATTGCGCAGAAAAACATCTGCCGGTACTAATAGGACTGGCCCATCAATTACAGCAAGTTGATAAGTTGGCGGTAGAGAGCTGGGATATTCCGTTGTCGGGGATTGTTACAAACCAGCGAAGCTGGAGTAGTCAGTCGTAAGTCGTAAGTCGTAAGTAGTGAGTTTTTTAACTTGCGACTGACGACTTGCGACTTCCAACTAATAGTCCCCACCCGTCTCTATCAAATATTTCCCCTTACTCAACGTCTTAGTCGCCAATGTCGCCAACTGCTCTGACACTTGCGAATCACTGGAGCTGACAGTCATTGAGGACTGATAGCTGCCCTGTTGGTCGATCGTCAGGCTGCCTTTGATGTTGGTGGCTGGGTCCTGGCTCTGGTAGCTTATTTTATAGAGGCCTTCTGGGCTACAGCTGATATGGGCGTTGAGTTGCTGTAGCTTGAACCCCATAAATTGCAGTTGCTGCAGTTGCACTTCTCCTCTATGAGCATTGCAGTTGCTGTGGCTAAAGTTTTCTAATTGGGCGCTGAACTGCCCCGATATAGTACTAAACAGCGGATTGATGGGCACTAAGCTTTGTATGTCGGAGTGCAGCTGGATATTTAAATCGCTGCCAAAAGCAAAGGCGCTAGTGGCGATTTCGGCATCGATCTTTTGCTGTTGATGGGTCAGGCGCCAGTTGAGCTCTAAACTGAGCAGTGACAGCGGCTGAAAATCCCAGTGCCAGTTGTCCGCCTGGTAGTTTAGCTGAGTGTTACGCACTTGCACTGAGGCGCTGCCAGACCAGACACTGCCATTGATATTGCTCAATGTTATCGGATCATCGCTGTTATCTAGCTGGCTGTAAACCCACTGCATAGGTGCAGTGGCTATCAGTGCGGCGCAAAATATCAGCAGAAAAAACATGGTAGCTTTTAACATTTAATTTACCCTTGTATCGCTATGGTTAAGCGGGTATTTACCTTGCCAATATTCTTTCCTTTAGTGAGCTGCAGCTGCACTATCTGAATGTTTCTATCCTGGCAACTCTTTAACAGCTGCAATATATTATTAAAGTCGCTGTTGTCCAAACGGTAGCTGACATCCTTTTCATTGACGTTCTGAATCCGCTGGATAGAGATGTTTTGCGCTTTCAGTAGTTGATTCATTACCTGGCGCAACTGGCTCTGATCTTTCGGGCTGTCAGCATCATTGGATGACAGCCAGGCACCGCTGACCCGGTTGGCATTTTGTTGCATCCAGCTCAGTTGCTGCTGATTTTTAGCCGAGCTGAGCTGCAGCTGAGCGCGGTTATCCAGCATAGGTTTTAGCAGTAGTAGCCAGCACAACATTGCAACCACCACCGGCACGGTAATGGTCACTATGCGCTGTTCGCGCAGTGACAGCGCGTAAAATTTTTCCCTGAGCATGCTAGTTCTCCCGCAAGGTTAAAATGGAGGTGACAATCTGCGACTGCGAAGCTTTTTGCAAGGTACCTAAACTGGCGCTAATTTCCCCTTCGGGCAGCTGATTGATGGCCACTGCTGTGGCTTCCAGCACATTGTAATCACTGGCTTCGATCTGCAGGCGCAGCACCGCCGGCTGCTGATCGTATTTTAAATTCACTAGGGTGATCTGCTGCTGGGTCAATATTGGCGATACTTGCGCCAGCCAGCTGAGCAAGTGCTGGCCGCTGCTCGCTCCACTGTTCTTTAGCTTGCCGCGCATCTGTGCATGTGGATTGCTAATTCTTTGATCCCGGGGGTACAGCTGTTGATACAGAGCAGTCATCTGCTGCTTAAGCTGTTGGTTTTTAACGGCCAACTGGTCGCTGTCAACTTGGTAGTGGGCTAGCCCTACTACTAACAGCAGCGCAGCGGCGATGGCTGCGCCCTTAAAATATTTAAACTGTTGACTGAGGTTGCCGCTGAGCTGGTATTGCCCCTGTAACAAGTTGCTAAAGCTCAACAGACCGCGCTGCACAAAATTTTCTGCCAGCAGTGACAGCAAATCTGAGTGGGTTCGGCAGCTAGATTTGGGGAAATACCCTAACAGTTCAGCGGCACAGTAATAATTTAATTGCTGCTCTGCTACGGGGCAGAGCTCAGCTTGATAGCGGGCGAAAGCCAGCGGACTGATGGCGCCCTGAAATTGTGAGTTGTTGAGCAGAATGCGCTGGCCATCACTCCAGGCGCTGCCTGCAGTTGCCGCTGTCTTTAACTTTCTCGAGGATTCGGCGCCCGGCAACAGGCTGTAGTCGGGCAGTATCAGGCGAAATTTGATCTGAGTGTCGCTGGCGAATTTTTGCCATTGCTGCATCTTTTGTTGTTCGGTGACTAAGCTAGTAACACTGAGCTGTCGCGCTTTGCCGCTGACCCAATGCAGTTCTTCCAGTGGGCTGCTAAAGTGCTCTTCGAGTTGAAAGGGCACAGTATTCTGTGCTGCACGGCTTTTGTTTGGCAAGCTAACAGAGACTGAGCGCACATCTTCGCCGGGAACCAGCAAAATGCTCAGATTATCACTGCTCTCGGCGACTGCTGCTATGTCACTGCGATTCGCTTCGCCGCGACCGACCAGATAGCCTTTTTTAGTATCCCAGCGCAGCCACTGCAGTGCATCTGTCGGGTTGCGGGGAAGTTGCACAAAAAAGTAGTTGCTCAAGAGTTGACTCCGTATTGTCTGGACATTACCTGCACTTGTTTCTTGCCATTAATTCTGATCACTGAAATCGAGATATAGTTGGCATCTTTGTAGCTGACTTTGCTGTGCACCCGAAAATAGCGGTTCTCCAGAGACAGGCTGCTTTTCTGCATAACGCTGATTTTTATGTCTTTAAAGGCCGGTAGCTGCCAAAAGTCATCGAGACTGCTAAAGCCCTGTTCCGGCCGCTCTGCAATAATAGCAATCGCGGTCTCTTTATCAATCTTGTCCAGCAGTACCGCACTGATTAAAAAGGCGTTATCTTCATTCAGTTGATTGATGTTGATCTGCAATCTGTTGTCGCCGGGGCGAGTGCACAGATAGGGCAAGATCGACGCGTACTGGCTGAATTTATCACCGAGAAAATCAACCATTTCATCGAGCAGCACCATATGCTGATTAGGAGTCAGCTTGCCCGGCTGCTCTGAGGCGTAGTAAGTGTTTTCCGCACCGTGATAGCCGCTCGGCAGGGTATCAAGATCCAGCCAGTCGATTAAACGGTCGGCAAAATAGTCACTGCTGTCTTTGTCTAAGTCATGCATGGCGAAGAGTGCTTGTAACTGACGACGCTTCAGGGCAATGCCGTTTAAATTTTCATCCAGGGCTCTGGCGGCGGCATCTTTGGGGGTATCGACGCTGATCGCCGGGTTGTCGATAATATCGATAAAAGCCCGGTTAATGACGTCAATGCCGCTGCGTTCGGAAAAGCTGTTGAGATTAAAACAGTTCTGCAGCGGTTTTAAGGTGACTTGCAGTACTCCCTGCTCGATCGGGAAGCTCAATTCCCTCTGCTCAGCTTTAAGCATTTTTGTATACAGGTAATCTTTACTGAGAAAGGCGGCATATTGCTCACCGGCGCGGGCATACCAGTAACTCTGCTGCAGTTGCTTCAGGCCCCGCTGCTGATGAGTCAATTGATCGACTGTGTCCATTATTTGCACGGCTAAAACGCCGATCACCGAGAGTATGCCCAAGACTAGAATCAGTGCTGCACCGCTAGATTTTTTAGCGCTTTTTGCCAGAGTTGCCAGGCGTTGTCGATTATAAGGTTTCATTGGTCAACTCCGCTGATACTGGCCACTACCGTGATATTGGGCCAGCGCTGAGTATCCAGGCGGATGCGCACTGCTCTGGGGTTTTTAGTGCCCAGTAGCAGGTAGCTCTCCCAGCGGTCGTAGAGAAATTCCAGCTGCAGCTGCTCGACTTGTTGCAACAGCACTAGCCGCTGCCAATCCTGGTTGCTAGCCGGGTTGGCGACGGCGATAGATTCGCGCACTAGTTGGCCGTCATCCAATTGATAACGCACCCTGCTGAGACGCTGCTGGATTTTCTGTGCGCCGGGATAGCGGCTGTAGCGACTAAACTCGATGCGCACACCATCGCTGATCAGCTGACTCTGATCGATACTCGGAACAAAGCTCTGATCATTGTAAATGGTTTTAATCACCGGGCGCATTACCATTTGCTCTACATCATCGCGGAATATTTGCAGCGCCCGCTCCAGTTGCACCAATGCTTTGTGCTGTGTTTGTACCTGGTTGTTATTGTCTATCATCGTATTGAGGATAGTGGCAGACATCAGCCCGATTACCGCGGTTATGCTGATGGCGACCATCAGCTCCAGCAGTGTAAAACCGCGCTGCGTTTTAGCTTTTCCTGCCACCGGCACTGTCACTGCTCGCCCTTAAAGGCGCTGAGGTCCGCCAGTAAGTAATCGGGTTCGGCCGCCGCTGCCACTGTCACGCGCAGCCGATAAAATTTGGCGGTATCTGTATTGCTGCTGGTTATTTTCCACAGGTATTTACCCCCGGCGAATTGGCTGCTGCCAGAGCTTTCGGGTTGCGCATCTAACATGTATAAGCTGATTTGGTTGTGTGCTACCCAAGCGGCAAACTGATGTTGTTTTAACCGCCCGATGTTGTTGGTAGATTGGCTGACCGCCAGCGACAATGCGGTGACTACTATCGATAAAATCATCAGCGCGACCATCACTTCGATCAAGGTAAAACCGGACTGCTTACCGCTAGTTTTAGAGGCTCGCATAGGGATCAGTCAAGATTAATTCAGCGGCATCTGCATCGCCAAAGCGCAGTTCAAAGTCATTGAACAACCCGCTGGGCGAGATGCGAATTTGCGGGCTTAAGGGGCTATTTTTGCGCGGCTGCTGGGGCAGGATTTTTACTGACAATTGATTGATCATCAAACTGAAAGGCATGCCCTCTGGCAGAGACCTGGGCTCGCTCTGCGATGCGGCAATCCACTGGTCTGCAGAGTAGCGCAGCGCCTGGTAAGTATCGCCGATAAAATACAGTCCGTACCAGCGCTGTTCAACGATGGCCCGCTGACTGAGCGTGCGCAAGATAGCGGCGAACTGCGCTTTTTGTGTCCCAAAACGCTGTTTATCTGGGGTTGTATCGGGCAATGTCAGCATCACCGAGGTGGAGATAAGTGCCACTAAAGTGATCACTACCATTATTTCCAGCAAGGTAAAGCCGCGTTGCTCAGTGGCGCAGCCCAACCGCCCACTAGCTTCTGGGTAAGTCGCAGTAGAGCGCTGGGGGCGCTGTTTAAGGCTGGCTATAGCGGATGAGAGGCGTTGCATCTTAGTTACTGGTCCAATTGCCTATGTCGGCATTTAAACCTTCACCACCGCTCTGGTTATCTTTGCCCAGAGAGTATAAATCGAATGCCCCGTGCTCTCCCGGTTGCAGGTATTGGTACTGATTGCCCCAAGGGTCTTTCTGCAGCCGCTTGATGTACCCGGATGGACGGTAGTTTCTCGGCTCAGGGCTAGCTGCGGGTTTTTTTACTAAGCTCTCAATCCCCTGGTCGGTGGTCGGGTAGTCATTGTTGTCCAGTTTATATTGATCCAGAGCCAGCTCTAAGTTGTGTATATCGGCTTTGGCTTTCTGGGTTTTGGCGGTGTCTAAATTGTCTAACACATAGGGGGTGACTATGGTCCCCAATAAACCAATGATCAGAATAACCACCATGATTTCCAGAAGGGTGAAGCCAGTTTGCTCTGATCTGGTTTTTTTCAGGTTGTGCATGTGCATGGGCCTCCAATGGCTAAATATTATTAAAGTTATTCATCTGTAAAATGGGTAGCAAAATGGCCAGTACAATAGCGAACACCAACAGGCCAAAAACTAACATCAGAATAGGTTCTATCAGTTTAGTGGCGATACCTATGGAATTATTTAACTCGTTTTCCTGCTGCTGTGCCGCCTGCTCCAATGCCTTAGCTAACTTGCCGCTGTGTTCACCGTTGGCGACGATATAGACAGAAATCGGAGGAAAGATTTTTGCATTGCCAAGCATTTTACTCAACAGTTGTCCGGCTTTTACCTGCTCGGTCACTTCCATCAATATGCCGCGAATTCGGCGGTTGTGAATGGTATTGCTGGAGACTAACAGGGCTTCGAGCAGCGCCGAGCCACCGTTGAGCATGATGCTTAAAGTCCCCAGTAAACGGGTGGTTTCAAGGTTGATAATTAAATAACCGGCTACCGGTAGTTTCAGGAAAAATCGATGTACTTTGTAGAGCAGCTGTTCATTTTTCAGCAGATAGTGGCAGAGTATGCCAAACACTACCGTGGCCAGTGCCAGCCACAATCCATAGTTGAGAATAAAATGGGAACAGCTGATCATGATTTTAGTCAGCAGCGGCAATGTCTGCCCGGTGCCTTCAAACTGCTGCACCACTTTTGGCACCACAAAAGCCATTAATAACGAGATGATGCTAAAGGCCACCACCGTCAGTACCATAGGGTAGACAGTGGCCTGCACGACGGTATTGCGCAGTTTTTGGCTGCGCTCGGTATAATCTGCCAACTTTAATAGTACCTGGCTGAGTTCACCGGTGTGCTCACCAGCTTGGACCAGCGCCTGGAATACCGGCGA
Organism: Oceanospirillaceae bacterium; assembly: GCA_013215505.1. Lineage (GTDB taxonomy): Bacteria > Pseudomonadota > Gammaproteobacteria > Pseudomonadales > Balneatricaceae > Rs1. The sequence continues at coordinate 15,440 of JABSQZ010000036.1, read as the reverse complement.
GAACACTTTCGGGTGATCACGCATGCCATCGGCCACTGAATAGCCCTCCAGCACTTTGGCCCTGACCTGCTGCAGTGTGATCTGTAAGTTTTTGTTGCGGGTTTGGGAGGCCACTACTTGCAGTGATTCTTCCAGCGGGATATTAGATTGCACTAGCGCTGCAAACTGCTGGGTGAACAGGGCGATGTCTTTATTGGGTACCCGCCGGTTATGGCTCTTTTGACTGCTGCTTTTTTGCTGCTGGGCCCTCAGCTCGATAGGCACCAGCAGTTGGTCGCGCAGCAATTGTCTGGCGCTGCGCTGTGACTCTGCTTCTATAGAGCCGCTCTTTTTGCGGCCATTGGCGGCAAACGCCTGGTAATCAAAGAATGGCATCTTGGAGCGAATCCCTTACTGAGCGCAGCACTTCCGAGGTCGAAGTGATACCGGCAAGCACTGCCATTGTGCCCTCGTCGAGCATGCTATTAAATCTCCCCTGCATGTGCTGGCGCATTTTTGGCTCGCCCTCGTTGGCGTGAATCTGCCGGGTCAGCTCCTGATCGACCACTAACAGCTCATACAGGCCTTGTCGCCCGGCATAACCCGTGTGGTGACACTGAGCACAGCCCTGAGCACTGTACACCTGGCGGTCGACTAAACTGGCATCACCCAGGGCGATGGCATCGGCGAGGATCAGCGGTTCGGGTTTTTTACATTCAGAGCAGAGTTTGCGCACTAGGCGCTGCGCCAGAATGCCCTTCAGCGAAGAGGCGATCAGGTAGGGCTCAACCCCTATGTCCTTGAGGCGGGTGATAGCGCCAAAAGAGTCATTAGTATGCAAGGTCGACAATACTAAGTGGCCGGTTAAACTGGCCTGCACTGCTATCTGTGCGGTCTCCGGGTCGCGGATTTCACCTATCATCACGATGTCTGGATCCTGGCGTAAAATAGCTCGCAGCCCCTTGGCGAAACTCATCTGCGACTTTTCATTCACCGGCGTCTGACCTATGCCCTCGAGCGCGTATTCAACCGGATCTTCTATGGTTAATATGTTGCGGCTCTTAGTGTTTAAGCCGGTCAGGCCCGCGTATAAAGTAGTGGTTTTACCAGAGCCGGTGGGGCCTGTGACTAAAATGATGCCATTGGGTTGATTGAGTAAATGGGTAAACTCTTTCAGGCAGTGCTCGGGCATGCCCAAGTGGGTTAAGTCTAGCTGCACTGCCTGAGTGTCGAGTAGGCGCATCACGATGCGCTCCCCGTACATAGAGGGAATGGTCGATACCCGTACATCCAATGCCTTGCCAGCCATGCGCAGTGATACCCGGCCATCCTGGGGCACGCGTTTCTCGGCGATGTCCAATTTGGCCATGACTTTAATGCGCGAGTTTAGCAGCGGCGCGGCTTTGCGGTGTGGAGTCAATACTTCTTTAAGTACCCCGTCGACCCTGAACCTAACTGACATACTGTGCTCAAAGGTTTCAATGTGGATGTCGGAGGCGTTTTGCTGCAGTGCCCTGGCAAACAGCCCGTTGATCAGGCGGATGATCGGCGCATCATCTTGAACGTCCAATAAGTCGGCGTTTTCCGGCATATTTTCTACCAGTTCATCGAGGTCGATAACATCGTTGAGCTCGTCGATATTGTGCAGGGAACTCTCGGCCGCCTGATAGCTGATGCTGATATCATCATCCAGCTGCTGCGGTTGTTTGAGCTGATAATTGATCGGCTCGGGGCAGCAGCGCTGGATTTCCATAAAGGCATCTAAACTGGTTTGTTCCGAGTAATAAACTTCCGTACTGCCGTTGTCTACTAACGCCAGAACGCTGTTTTTACGGGCAAAGATAAAGCTGAAAAAAGGGCCGCTGTGCATCTTAAGGTGCCTTTCTTGCAGGCTTTGGCGCCTGGAAAGAACGCTCGACAATGACAATCTCAGCGGGGGCCGGAGCCGGTGGCAGCTGCTGCGTTGAGTCGCCCTGCTTCAACGAGCCGGGATTGGTTTTGCTGCCGCGCAGATCAACCACGGCGGTGCGCTGTTGCCACTCTTGCAGGGCAGTGTTGCTGTTTCCGTACAATCCGCGCCCTTTGCTGTTCAACAGTACTTGCTGGGCGCGCAAAAAATTGTATTTCTGACGGCTCAAGTCGCTGGCGACTCGCTGTGATCTGATGATAGTGGGGCGAATAAAGATCATCAACGTGCGTTTCTTTCGCGTTGAAACGGTGGAGCTGAACAATTTGCCCAATAGCGGGAGATCGCCCAGAAACGGTACTTTAGAGGTGGTATCTACAATGTCATCATTGATCAGGCCGCCGAGGGTGATAGTGCCGCCATCGTCAATCAGCACTGTGGTTTTAATGATGCGTTTGTTAGTGATGATATCTGAGGCGCGCGCATCCTGGGAAATAGAGGAAATTTCTTGCTCTATGGTCAGTTGAATGGCATCGCCCTCGTTGATTTGCGGGGTCACTTTAAGTTTGATGCCGATATCTTTGCGCACAATAGTGCGAAAGGGGTTGGAGTTGCTGGAGCTGGCCGTTGAACCGGTGATGATAGGGACTTCCTGGCCCACCTGAATGAATGCCTCTTCGTTATCTAAGGTCACTAAGCTGGGGGTCGACAATACGTTGGAGTCGCTGTCGGTCTCCAGGGCGTTGATAAAAGCGGCAAAACTAAAGCCACCGGTGCTGATTTTACCCAAGCCGATACTGGCGCCATTACCTATCATACTCGGCAGGATAGCGCCGGCCTTAGCTGCAGCGGCCACATCGACAATCCCGGCGCTGCTGCCTGATCTGAAATTAATACTGGACAGTTGGCGGTTTTCATTTGCCAATAGCCACTGTACTCCGAGCTCCTTGGCTTTGTCTTCGGAGACCTCGGCGATGATCGCCTCAACTAATACTTGCGCGCGACGGATGTCCAGTTGGGTAATCACCGACTCCAAAGTCTTGATGATATGCGGGCTACCGGACATCACTACGGTATTGGTCGGCTCGTGAATATCGATGTTGATGTTGCTGCCGCGAGTAGCGGTGGCGCTGCCCTGGGACTGGCTCTCCTCTTTGATGATGGTATCACTGATGCCCTTCAGAACTTGCACTAAATCCTTGGCCTTGGCGTACTTTAAATAGATCACTTTAGTATTGGAGGTGGTCTGTACTTCACTGTCGAGTTGAGTGACGATACGACGGATTTTCTCGCGGGTATTGTCATCCGCTTTGACAATTAACATGTTAGTGCGTTGATCGGCGGTGATGATAAAACCGGTGCCCACTCCCTGCTTGCCGTTGGGCTGTAAGGTTAAATTTTTCAGGATGCGTTCCAGTTCACCCGCGGAGGCGTTGTACAGCGGGATCAGCTCTAATGTCTGCGAGTCGGCTTGATCTACTTTGTCGATGATCTGGGCGATACGGCGTACATTGGAAGAGCGGTCGGTAATCAGTATGACATTAGAGGTTTCGTAGGCGGCAATAATGCCTAAGCGGGGGTCGATTAACGGTCGCAAGGTGGCTGCCAGCTGGTTGGCATTGACGTTTTTTACTTCTACAATACGGGTGACTATCTGTTCACTGTTGTGGGCATCAGCAGCGTTTTGAATGCCGGTTCCCTCAAGCTTAGCCCCCTGCGAGGGAATGACTTTTAAGATACCACTTCGGGTATCTATCACAGAGAAACCGCTGAGACCAAGCTGCACCAAAAAGACCTCGTAGAGTTCATCCTTGGTCAGGCCTACCGGGCTCTGGATATCAACTTTACCGCGAACTTTACTGTCGGTAATGATGGTTTTTCCGATCATTTTAGAGATAGTGTTGATGAATTCACGTATCTCTACGCCGCGCATATCTAAAGTGTATTGACCTTGGTTATTGGTGGTAATGGTATCGCTGTTGGCCGCGCCATAGGTAACCGAGCTAAAGCTCAGCAGTAACCCGATAGAGACTAATTTGATTTTTGACATCATGATTAAAGTTTAATATCCATTGTTATTATTGTTCCGCTTCTATCGACAGTGACTTTAAATTGGTTGCTGCTGTTCAGCGATTGAAAGATGCCCGGTAATGTGAGGCCAGCCACCGCTTGGCCATCCAGGTGAGTAATGATGTCTCCCGCGCGGATACCGGACATTTGCAACAGACGCTCATCTGGACCGCTAGAAATAATATAGCCATGCAGCTGGCCCCGTTTGATACTGGGGCTGATCTGCATGAATTTGGCTAGCGCTAAGGGATTGCCGGTAATAATTTTTTTAGGCTCTGCGCCTAATATAGCCCTTATCTGCGGCGAGTTTAAATCTAGCTGGATAACGGTTGTCGGGGTGGTTTTATTCGGCGCTGGATTGACGATAATCCCCGTCTGCGCCAGCGATTTTGTATTTAACTTAGGCAAGCTTAATCGCTCTTGGGTGCCGTTGTTGCTAATGATCACATAATTGTTGTGGATGCTGGTGAGCTGTACATGCAGCTTCTTAGTTTTGACAATATATTCATTGATCAGATAAGCACCCTGCGCCCCTTTGTGGACGATTACTGCGACGCTGGGCCGACCGTTGAGCAGACCGGTTAAGCGAATATTTAACTTGGATTTTTGCAGTTTTTTAGGCGCAATACTCTTTGTAACAGTGACTGGATTTACGCTAGGAGGCTGGCCAAAAAGATGGTTAACTCGGATAATATTGATGGAATTGAAAGTTTCTTGGGGACTGTTTAGTTGGTTGGTCGCTATGGTGATAATACTCGTGCGAGTCGCTTGGACATCAGTGAGTTCGACCAGTTTCCAGGTGAGTTGCGCCAAAGTTATGCCCAGCGCGAATAGCAGTAAGTATAAAAGTGTTGAACTTATCCTTGTACTCAACATTATACAAGTACCTAGAAAATAAAGAATAATATATATGACTAATGCATCTCTGCCAAGGTTATCTTGAGTTAAGCTTGTTTTGGGTTCATTAATTTGCTGGAGGGGAGTCTATAAAATGTTGAAAATAATCAGAAAGCCAGAGCTTGGCGGGTATCAGTATTTTTGATAACCGCAAACTGTTGAGTTAACTAGTTAGTAGTTCAATACAGTTGTGGGTATCCAAGGCAGTGATATTACAGCTTTCTAATTATCAAGCGAGAGTTGGGAGGAAACTAGAAGAGTGCAGAGCAGTCTGCACTCTTGTCGATGTAACAGTTGAGTTACCTGGGGGATTGGCTGTCCTGGATGTCCAGAGCAAGCGAGTTGTCAGCGATATCGCTGGCCAGGGATTTATCTATCTTTTGCGATAGGCGCTGCATAGTATCTTCCATCTGCTCACGCTGTTGCACTTTACTGCTGAGTAACTCGTTGCTGATATTGAGCGCCGCCATCACCGCGATTCGCTCCAACCCCAAAATTTTACCGCTGGACTGAATTTCTAGCATCTTGCTGTTTAGGTAACTGGCTGAGGCCAGTAAATCTGCCTCGTTTTCCGCTGGGCAGCCGACCACAAATTCTTTGGTGAGTATTCTTATCGTGACATTTTTGTTCATGAATTTTTCTCCAGTGCTTTCAGGCGACTAATCATTTTCTCAATATGATTTTTGGTTCGGTCGTTGAGCTGCACTAGCTTAGATTTTTCTTGCAGTGCCTTCTGCTCTGAAGTTCTGGCGCGCTGTTCTTTGGCGGTGACCTCTTGCAAACTCTTGTCCAGTTCATCGTAGCGGGACATCAGCTGCTGGTATTCGCCGCGGCGATCTTGCTCTGCTTGATTGGCAATCAGGGTCTGGTTTTGTAGCTGCAGATTTTTTTCTTCTAAGGTGTCGCAATGGGCTAATAATCGCTCTATTTGCACTTCTAATTGCGCTAGGTATGTTTCAGTCATCTGTTAATCCAAAGAAACCAAGAGTTTCGAGCGGGGCTCAATTGTTATCGATATTTTATGCAGCTGATTATTACATGTATATCACTAAATTTGTTGGGATAATCATAAAGAAATTAAAAGAAATAGGCATATTAGCAGCCTCGGGAGAACTTCAATGCACTCTGTGATGTTTTCAGATCTAATTTGAGTATAATGTCTGGAGGTGGCAGTGTTTCGCTACTGCTGTCGCTATTTATTACTCTAGCTCGATGGAAACCTATGACAAAGAAACATGCAGTCGACCTGCAAATGCTCAGTTTTGACGATATTGCCGATATACTGGTGAGTGAAAAAATCACTATGCTGTCTCCCGCCGAATTACACGGTTTGGTCTGTGGTCAATTGGCCGGCGGCTCGCGATTGAGCAATGATTTGTGGCTGCAGATGGCCAACGATTTTTTGGATATTGAACATTTTTCCCACGAGCAAAGCAAGGTGGGTTTGGTGGGCTTATATCAGCAGAGTTTGGCACAGTTCGAGGGTCTGGAGATGAGCTTGGATTTGCTGCTGCCAGATGACGACGATTACGAGCTCAGTCAGCGGGTTGAGTCACTGGGATTATGGGTGCAAGGGTTCTTGGCCGGTTTTGGCACTCAGGGGCGCCAGGCAGATAAAAAACTCAGTGAAGATGCCAAGGAAATGCTCAATGATTTGGCGCAGATCTCCCAAGTTGCCAGTGTTGATCTGGAGGAAGATGATGACAGCGAAAATAACTTTATTGAGCTGAGCGAATACGTGCGCATGGGCGCGGTGTATATTTTTACTGAGTGTAATAAGCCCGTCGCAGTTCCTGATCAGCAAGCAAAACCTACTCTGCATTAAGTCATGCGAATAAGTCCGGTATCTGCTCAGAGGGCTGTAAAGAGGCCCGTTGTGGATTTGCTCAGACAATATTTCTCTGCCCATTAATAACAATAATTTAAAGGATTAAGCATGCTCGACAAAATCACTGCCCAGGAGTTCTCCCAGCGCCGCGCCACTTTGATGCAACAACTCGATGATAACAGTGCCGTGGTGATTCAGTCTGCCGCTATGCAAAAGCGCAACAGTGATGTGGATTACCTGTTCCGCCAGGACAGTACTTTCTTCTACTTTACCGGCTTTAATGAGCCGGATGCGCTGTTGCTGTTAAAGAAAGTTGCCGGCGTGGTTGAATACCATTTGTTTTGTCAGCCGCGTGATAAAGAAATGGAGATTTGGTTTGGTTACCGCTGCGGTGCAGCGGGGGTATTGGAAAACTATCAGGCGGATTTTGCCTACAGCAGTGAAACTATTGCCGAGAAAATGCCGCAGCTGCTCAATGGCACGGCTGCACTCTACTACAGCTTCGGCCGCGAAAACCTTACTCAGCAGGTACAGCTGTGGCTGACCAGTATGCACAAACGCAGTCGCCAGGGAGTTACAGCCCCAGTGCAGCTGATGCAATTAGATGAAATAAGCAATGAAATGCGGCTGATAAAATCTGCCGCAGAACAGCAGATGATGCGCCGCGCCTCCAGCATTTCAGCACAGGCGCAAGTGAAGGCCATGCGAGAAACAAAAGTGGGGGTGATGGAATACCAGTTGGATGCCCATATACAACACCATTTTGCCATCAATGGCTGTGCTCAGGCGGCCTATCCAAGTATTGTCGGCGGCGGTAATAACGCCTGTATATTGCACTACATCGACAATTCACAGCCACTGCAAGATAAGCAGTTGGTACTCATTGATTCAGGAGCTGAATATCAATATTACGCCGGTGATATCACCCGAACTTTTCCGGTCAATGGTAAATACAGCCCCGAGCAGCGGGCTCTCTATGAAGTGGTGTTAAAGGCCAACCTGAGCTGTATCGAGATGATTGCACCTGGTACCCCCTGGGACAAAATTCACCAGCGGGCGGTGTTGATCATTACTACTGGGCTGGTGGAGTTAGGCCTGTTGCAGGGCGATGTCGATGAGCTGATTGCCGCTGAGGCCTATCGCGAGTATTTCATGCACAAGTTGGGTCACTGGTTGGGCATGGATGTGCACGATGTCGGCAATTATAAAGTAGACGGACAGTGGCGCGAATTGGCTGCGGGGATGGTGATGACCGTGGAGCCGGGTATTTACGTCTCTCCGGACAATAACCAAGTGGAAGAGCGCTGGCGTGGTATCGGTATACGCATCGAAGACGATGTGCTGGTAACCGAAAATGGCAGCGAGGTCATGAGCAGGGAAGTGCCTAAAGAGATAGCGGCCATCGAAGCCTTAATGGCGAGCTAAACAGAGAAGCGGGCTGATGAGACAACACTACGACATAGTCATTATGGGTGCCGGCATGGTCGGCGCCAGCCTGGCGGCAGCGCTATTGCAGCATGCGACTGCGCTGCATTTGAATATCGCCTTGATAGAGCCGAATCCACTGGATGGGCAACTTGATACCCACAGCTATCAACCCAGCTTTGACGGCCGGGTTACCGCCCTGGCCTATGGCTCTGCGCAAATTTATCAGCAGCTGCAGCTGTGGGATAAACTGCAGGCGCAGGTGCAGCCGATAGCCCATATTCACATTTCCGAGCGCGGTCATTTTGGTGCTGCCAGGTTACATGCCGAACAGGAAAAAGTACCGGCGCTAGGTTATGTGGTCGAAAACAAATGGCTCGGGCAAGTGTTATATCAACACTTGCAACAGCACGTTAACGCCGCCAACTTAGATTTTTGCACCGGTGCTACTGTCACCCAGGCCGAGCGCCTGGAGGGAAAAATGCAGCTGCAGATAGAGACTGGCGATCAACCTCTGCAACTGACTACCGATCTGCTGGTGATGGCCGATGGCGGACGCTCGGCGCTGCGCGATAAGATGGGCATCAGTTACACAGAAGAAGTGTATCAACAGCAGGCACTGGTGTGTAATGTCGGCATAGATCGTGCGCATAACAACATTGCCTACGAACGTTTCACTGATACAGGTCCCATGGCACTGCTGCCATTGCTGCGACAAAATAAACAACACCGCTGTGGCCTGATCTGGACAGTGCCAGAGCAGCAGGGCGATGAACTGTTAGCATTATCTGACCGGGAGTTCATCAGTGCACTGCAGCGACGCTTTGGTTTTCGTGCCGGACGATTTACCCATGTGGGAGAGCGCTTCAGCTATCCGTTGAAATTGCAGCGCGCCCAAGAGCAAGTGCGGGCCGGGGTCGCTATATTGGGTAACGCCGCCCACACTTTACATCCTATCGCCGGCCAGGGGTTTAACCTGGCGCTGCGTGGGGTTGCCGCACTGGCCGAGCACTTGCTGGGGGCTGCGCGCAACGGCCAGAGCTTAGGCGATTATGAAATGTTGTATCAGTACCAGCAATCAAGATTGGCCGATCAGCGCGCCACGATTAATTTTAGTGATAAGAGCATGCGCCTGTTCGCCATAGATAATCCGTTACTGGCGCTTGGCAGAGACGCCGGATTACAGCTGTTAGATATTTGTCCCGCGGCGAAAACCTTGTTTTCTCGCAGCGCTATGGGGCTGGCCAGTCCCATGGCAGATTTGCACTAAAGGAAGCGAAGATGCACAGCGAGCAAAAGTATACTGATTTAGACCTGATCGTCGTTGGCGCAGGTATGGTGGGGCTGACCGCGGCTCTGGCAGTGCAGCAGTACGGCTTTAAAGTGTTAGTGATTGATGGCCGCGAAGACGATTTTTTTGCGCTGGCCGAAAACATGTCACGCAGCTGCAGCGACCTTGAGAATATTGACAGCTACGACAACAGAGTCAGTGCCCTGACCTGCGCCTCTGAGAATATCCTGGATAATCTGAATGTCTGGTCGAAAATCGCTGCATTGCGGCTCAGTTCCTACCGGCACATGCAAGTCTGGGATGGTGAGGGCAGTGGCAGTGTGCATTTCTCTGGCGCACAAGTGCAGCAGCAGCGACTTGGACATATTGTCGAAAACAAGATCGCACTGGCGGCACTGCTGAGCACTGCTAAAGAGTGTCAATTACCGATAATGGGCGCAGCTAAAGTCGTTGCTATGTCTGAGCCGGACAATGGGCTGCGACAGTTAACTTGCCGTATGAGCAGTGACAGTGGCCCAACCACAGAAAGTGTTTTTAGTGCCCGGCTGATTGTCGGGGCCGATGGCGCCATGTCGAAAATTCGCCAGTTAGCCGCTATTCCCCTGTGGCAGTGGGACTATGGGCATCACGCCATCGTCGCTACAGTATCCACCGAGCGGGAGCACCAGAGCACCGCCTGGCAGCGTTTTACCAATGATGGTCCACTGGCTTTTCTTCCTCTAGCTAATCGGCATCTCTGCAGTATTGTCTGGTCTACATCTGTGGCCCACGCCAGCAGTTTGATGGCGATGGATGAGCAGCAATTTTGTAGCGCGTTAACCAGGGAATTTGAACAGCGACTGGGCACAGTGACCAAGGTCTGTCAGCGGGCGGTTTTCCCACTGCGGCAGCGCCATGCTAAACATTATGTGCAACAGGGCTTGGCTCTGATCGGTGATGCCTGCCACACTATTCACCCCCTGGCAGGTCAAGGGGTGAATTTAGGGCTGCTGGATGCGGCCGTTTTGGCAGAGACTTTAGATAGAGGGCGACAACGTGGGCAGAGCATTGGCAGCGAGGCACTGCTGAAGCAATTTCAGCGCGCTCGCCACTTAGATAACCTGAAAATGTCGGCAGCTATGCAGGCCTTTAAGTGGCTGTTTGATCCGCAACCTGCTCCGCTGATCATCGCCCGGAACTTGGGGATGAATCTGCTGGATAAAACTCAGCCACTGAAACAGCATGTTATGCAGCAGGCCATGGGTTTATCGGGTGAGCTGCCACAACTTGCCCGGCAAAAACTGGCGCAGTAGCATCGGTGTCGCTAAGCGCGAGTTGTGGGTTTTTTGTGCTGATCTTCAGCTATTAGTAACAATTTGTCGCTAGTGCAGGTAAAATGCTCAGCCAAATTTACGACTACACTGTAACTGTGCAGTCGCGTTAAACTTATTAAATCACTGGAACCTAGATGTCATCTCTTAGAACTCTTGCCCTTAATAACGGTGCCGATCGTCGCTTGCGCGGTGGTCATGTCTGGATCTACTCCAACGAAGTAGATAACAAAAAGACCCCCTTAAAAGACTTTACTGCCGGTGAGCAAGTACTTGTACAAGCAGCCAGTGGCAAAGTTTTAGGTGTTGCCTATGTCAACCCACAGACGCTGATCTGCGCGCGTATTATTGGCCGCGATATTAAGTACCGGTTGGATCGCTCGCTGTTAGTACACCGTATAAACATCGCGCTGTCGCTGCGTGAAGCTTGTTTTGATGCTCCCTGCTACCGATTGGTTTATGGCGATTCAGACGGTTTGTCAGGGTTGGTAATCGATCGCTTCTATGACGTTTTTGTAGTGCAGATCTCAACTGCAGGTATGGAAGCTGTAGTGCAAGAGATTGTCTCGGCACTGAATAAAGTCTTTATGCCCAGCGCCATAGTGTTGCGTTGTGACGGAAAAATGCGCACTACCGAAGGGCTGGAGAGTTATGTAGAAGTAGTACAGGGTGAAATACCTGAGCTGGTACCACTGGAAGAAAACGGTGTGTCACTGTTAGCCCCAGTGTTAAGTGGCCAAAAAACCGGTTGGTTCTACGATCACCGTCTGGCGCGCGCCACTATGCAGCGCCATGTGAAAGACAAGCGAGTATTAGATTTGTTTAGCTACGTAGGTGGTTGGGGAGTGCAGGCTTTGGCGGCAGGTGCCAGTGAAGTCACTTGTGTCGATTCCTCTGAATACGCTTTAGATGTGGCAGTGGAAAACGCGAAACTGAACAGTGCTGAAGATAGATTAATCGCCCTGCAAGGTGATGCCTTTGACTCTTGTAAGGCACTGATCCAGGAGCAGGAAAAATACGATGTGATTATTGTCGATCCACCGGCGTTTATCACCCGACGCAAAGATATCCGCGCAGGCGAGCGCGCCTATGGCCGGATCAACAATCTGGCGATGCGCCTGCTGAGCAAAAACGGTATTTTAATCAGCGCCTCATGCTCTATGCACTTGGAGCGCAGCAGCTTAATCGATATCATCCGCTCTAACGCCCGCGAGCTGGATCGCAACGCACAGGTGATAGAACAGGGACATCAAGGACCAGATCACCCGATCCACGCGGCGATCCCCGAGACCGAATACTTAAAATCCATCACCTGCAGAATACTGCCAGGGATGTGAAACCACAGTAGACAGTCGTAATTAGGAAGTCGTAAGTTAAAAGACAAACAAAGTCGTGAGTTGGAAGTCGTAAGTATTTAGACTTCCAACTTCCAACTTCCAACTTCCAACTTCCAACTTCCAACTTCCAACTTCCAACTTCCAACTTCCAACTTCCAACTTCCGACGTACGCCTCGCGGCTATTTATGGGCTCAAGACTGCCGTCCGACATCAGCTATTTCGCCAATACTCCCCCTGTTTTTACTTCCTACTTCCGACTCGCTACTCACGACTATTTCCTATATCCCCATTTCTTCTTTAGCTTCTTTGAAGCAGGCGATTGCAAAGTCCAGATCGGCAATGCTGTGTGCCGCTGAAATTTGGGTGCGGATGCGCGCTTGCTCTTTGGGTACTACCGGGAAAGAGAAGGCCGTCACATAGATGCCTTTGGTCAGCATGCGCTCAGCGAGCTCTGCGGCCTTGCGTGCATCGTAAAGCATGATCGGGATAATCGGGTGGTTGCCCGGTAATAGATCGTAGCCTATCGCCTGCATGCCCTCGCGGAAATACTTACCGTTGGCTTCTACTTTATCGCGCAGCTCAGTGGAATCTGTGAGTAATTTAAGGGCTGCGATACCGCCTGCTACTACTGGTGGCGCGACTGTGTTGGAGAAAAGATAGGGACGTGAGCGCTGACGCAATAACTCGATGATCTCTTTTTTACCGCTGGTGTAGCCGCCGCTGGCGCCGCCTAATGCCTTGCCTAAAGTACCAGTGGTAATGTCTACTCTGTCGATACAGTTGCAGTGCTCGTGGGTTCCGCGGCCGGTTTTGCCGACAAAACCGACGGCGTGGCTGTCATCAAAATGTACCAGCGCGTTGTATTTTTCCGCCAGATCACAAATTTTATCCAGTTGCGCAAAAAAACCGTCCATGGAGAAAACGCCGTCGGTACTGATTAACTTAAAGCGGGCCCCCGCTGCGTCGGCGGCTATCAATTGCTGCTCGAGATCAGCCATATCGTTATTTTTGTAACGGTAGCGCTTGGCTTTACAGAGTCGGATACCGTCGATGATGCTGGCGTGGTTGAGCGAATCTGAGATCACCGCATCTTCGGGGCCGAGCAACGTTTCATATAAGCCGCCGTTGGCATCAAAACATGAAGGGTAGAGGATGGTATCTTGGGTGCCCAAAAAATCCGTTAGCTGCTGCTCTAACTGTTTGTGGATTTGCTGAGTGCCGCAGATAAAACGCACTGAGGCCATGCCGTAGCCCCACTCGTCCAGGCCTTTGTGGGCCGCTGCCAATACTTCAGGATGTTGCGCCAGACCCAGATAATTGTTGGCGCAGAGGTTTAGCACTTTGCCCTGTTTAACTGAGATATTAGTATTTTGTGCCGAGAGAATCTGTCGCTCGTTTTTATACAGGCCAGCGCTGCGAATTTCGTCTAACTGGCCGTGTAGGTGTTGTTGGAACTTGCCGTACATACTGTTCTCCTAAAATTATAGAGTGTGCCAATCGAGAATTACTTTTCCCGCGTCGCCACTGAGCATGGCATCGAAGCCCTGCTGGAATTCTGTATAGGGTAATCTGTGGGTAATGATGGAGCTGATATCCAGACCATTTTCAATCATTGCCGACATTTTGTACCAAGTTTCATACATCTCGCGACCATATATACCTTTGATGGTTAGCATGTTAAAGATCACGGTGTTCCAGTCGGTGGCTTTCTCTTCACTGGGAATGCCCAATAGGGAGATTTTACCACCGTGGCACATGTTTTGGATCATGTCATTAAAGGCGACAGGGCTGCCGGACATTTCCAGGCCGACGTCAAATCCCTCGGTCATCCCCAGCTGTTTTTGTACATCGGTCAAATTTTCTGTGCGTACATCTACGGTGCGGGTCGCCCCTAGTTTGGCTGCCATCGCCAGTCGCTTAGGGTTTAAATCGGTGATCACTATATGGCGGGCACCCGCCTGCTTGCAGACGGCGGCAGCCATGCAGCCAATCGGGCCGGCACCGGTGATTAATACGTCTTCACTGAACAGGTCGAATTGTAGCGCGGTGTGCACGGCGTTGCCAAAAGGATCAAACATGGCCGCGACATCCAGATCTATGCCCGGGCGGTGTTCCCAGACATTGGTCATCGGTAGCACCACGTATTCGGCAAAAGCGCCGCTGCGGTTGACTCCAATACCGCTGGTATGAGCGCATAAGTGGCGGCGACCGGCCATGCAGTTGCGACAGCGACCACAGACGACGTGGCCCTCGCCAGAGACGATCTCTCCGGGTTGAAAGGCATTGACGTTATCTCCCACTGCGACTACTTCACCGACAAATTCGTGACCTATGACCATAGGCACTGGAATAGTCTTCTGTGCCCACTCGTCCCAGTTGTAGATATGTAAGTCAGTGCCGCAAATAGCGGTTTTCAGCACCCGAATTTTAACATCGTTGATGCCCATCTCCGGCACTGGCACGGTCTCTAGCCACAATCCAGTTTTTGCCTCTCTCTTTACCAGCGCCTGCATGGTTTCCATTACCGCTCTCCTGTCTGTCGGTGATTGTCTGTGTGCAATATACAAGATAGTACATCGCTCAAATTGTACCTTAGTGGAAATATATCCTGTATGATGGAAAACAATACTAATGATAAAAAATCCATTTTAAAAGAATTATTTCTCTTATATTAGAATTTCATTGGACCAATAATGAGCACTCAGATAAAAAACAGAAAAGGCATAGAACCTGTCGCCCAGGTTTTATGTGAAAAAGTGAAGGGCTTACGCAAGGAAAAAGGCTGGACGCTGGAGAGTTTCTCCGAGATTTCCGGGGTCAGTCGCTCGATGTTATCGCAGATAGAGCGAGGTCAGGCGAACCCCACCCTGGCGGTTGCCTGTAAGATCGCCAAGGCCTTTTCTATCTCTGTGGGTGAGCTGGTGGACGAGCCCTGGACAGCTTCCGCCATTGAAGTGATTCGCCGCGACGATCCGGCCTTTTTATTTAGAAACGACAGCCAGTGTAAAATACGTACTCTGTCGCCATTAAATATGGAAAAAAACATCGAGTTCTATGAGCTGTCGATTAGCCCACACGCGCAATTGCAAAGTGGTGCACACTTTGAGGGGGCCAGAGAGTTTATCACCGTCGAAAAAGGCAGTGTCGAGATCATTGCCGGGGTGGATAGCAGTGTTTTGCGCGAGGGCGATTCTGCGCACTACCGCGGTGATGTAGAGCACTGCATAAAGAATACTGACAGTGTCGAAGCGGTGTGCTTTTTAGTGGTCAGCTATAGTTAGTTGGAAGTTGGAAGGTGGAAGGTGGAAGTTGGAAGGTGCGGTGTTTTTCAAGGTAGTTGGCACTCTTTTCTTAAATTTTACGCTGTCTCTCGTGCTTGTTGATCGGGCCCTTTAT
>JABSQZ010000035.1 GCA_013215505.1 Oceanospirillaceae bacterium | reverse complement strand
ATTGAGTTCGAAGATGAGCTAACCCCTTATGTTTAAATAACTAAACGAGCAGTTACACAGAATGTTTTACATCCTCCCTTATAGCCTCGATAATTAATCCTCTATTTACTCAACCTTACGGAATCGATATTCATGAAAGGATACGAACGGTATTACTTCATAGTGAGAGCACATTCTCACTTAAGACAGGGTGATACTAGAATTAACAATATTACCTTTAGGGTCAAGTTTTAAGCCAGTCTTAATGTAATGATCCAAACTAAGAGCCATCTTCTTGATACGATTCTTTATGATGGGTCTCATTATCAATGGTCCAATAATCCAACCAAGGGGACCAAGGCCTACTTTTACATCCATCTCTATTGTTAATTCAGTACCGCCACCCGTTGATTGAAAAGAAGCTGTTACATTACCAGAAATCATTGGCACCGGTGTTTCACTGAGCACCATCTTAATGTATTCGTATTCGCGTACTTCGGTAATTGTTTCTACTACAGATGTGTTGTCTTGAAATTCACATCGTCTTGACGCTCCGACACCCATATTACAATCGCTTAACAAAGGTGAACGAATTACCCATGGGTGGTAATTAACAATCCCTTCCATGTCCGAAAATATATGCCATACATCTTTCAATTTTGAATCAATTTTTACAGATTGGAAAACTTTCATTGCTACTACCTAAATGTTGATTATCAAGATAGACTAGAATAGCATCACCAAATTTGCATTGAAATCTTATAAATGCACGTGCTATTATGCTTTTATGCATAACATATCAAAAGTATCATGGGATGACTGGAAATTGGTCAGTACCGTTGCTCGTGCCGGTTCAACCAGCAAAGCAGCTAAACTACTGCAAATTAACCAATCCACTGTATTTCGGCGTATACATCAACTTGAACATACGCTTGGCGCTAAATTATTTGACAAAAATCGTTCCGGTTACACTCAAACGCTTTTGGCTGAATCCATATTGCCGAAGATAATGGAAATGTCGGGTCTAAGTCATGACATAGAAAGACAACTATTAGGAGCTGACCGGGACCCAGTGGGGACAGTCACTATATCATTGGGTCAATCTATCGCTTTTCTGATCATGGATGGGTTAGTAGATTTTATGCGTGAACATCCCAGCATCAAAATAGTGATAAATGCTTCAACCCAGCTAGTGAGTTTACAAGATCGAGAAGCCGATATAGTAGTGCGCGGTAGCAATGATCCCGATCCAGCTCTATTTGGCAGACGAGTAATGACGGTTAAGTATGCAATTTATATGAATACAGAAATGTCCAGAAGTAGAAAGATTAATGCGATAACTGCCGATACCTACCATCAATTTCCATGGATTGTGCCTGCATTATCTCTTTGTAGTACAGAGGTTGCGGCATGGAATCGAAAATATCATTTAGACGAACATGCCGTGTTATCTGTTGATGATGTAGAGATTGGTCTAGTTGCCGTTGAGAAAGGAATCGGAGTGATAGTGTTACCCACTTTTATTGGCGATCGAAGTTGCAAAATCAAGCGAATGAGCGACGACATAACAGGATTAAAAACGGACTTATGGGTTTTGTCCCATGAAGACCAACGCAACACCACTAGAATTGCGTTACTTCGCAACGCCTTAAGTGAATGTCTGAAAAATAATCTTAAGTAAAACCACTAATAGATGCTAGCTAAATTGTCGCCATTAAAGCTAAGCTATCCTGCATACACAGGTCACAATCTGCATTGTTTGATCCATGTTAGCTATGACGACTGTCGGCCAATAGCAATCATCAACATTACCTTTTGTAGTTAGGCCACTATAATTCCATATCAGGAGCCTAATCAGAGATGGTGACGCTTTATATATTAGTATGCGGAACATATTCCCTTGAGTTCTGCGACGAAAGTCCTGAAAGTTTTATTGGAGCCTGTCTGGTTCACTATGATAAGCAAAGCCGATATATTGGTGTCCAAGCTACGATGATTTAAGCTCGGTGACACTAACAAGTGGTTATCAACCTTGGGGCTTACCACCAACCGAATATCGAGCCGTTGTACAAAAACAACCTATACTTGAAGCATGGATTTTCTAACAAGGTAACTTATGCTAAATATATTGCAACTGACTTATAGTAATAAAAACAGGCGCAGATCACTTTTATTTCTCATACTTTCCATTGTTATGTTAATCAATATAAGTAAAGCAAATGCCGATGTAATTACGCTAACCTTGCCTAGCTTTAAGGATGGCAGCCACATTTATTATTACAATTTATTGATCAACGCTTTGAAATCGGCAGGCCATACTCCCATTATTAGTTTGTCTGAGGAAATGCCACAAAACCGAGTGATCCACGAACTCAAACGGGACCGCATCAGCTTGTACTGGTTATTAAAAACCCAACAGCGAGATCAAGCCTTCACTCCAATTAACGTCGGCCTAACCAATGGTTTGATCGGACAACGTATCCTTTTGATCCCCCCAGATAAACAATCTGAATTCAATGGGGTTAAAAGCCTCTCTGATTTCAGAGCACTGCAAAAAACAGGGGGGTTTGGGTCAAATTGGTACGATATTAAGGTATGGCGAGCGAATAGGCTTAAGTACCAAGTTGTACCGGGAGACTGGCACAAAATTTACAACATGCTAGTCCATGACAATCGTGATATCGACTATTTCTCTCGCGGGGTTATCGAAATTTCAGCCGAGGCCAAGTTACATCCGGAGCTACAAATTGAGAAAACCTTGTTGCTGATTTACGAGAGAGACTTTGTCTTCTATATAAGCGGCGCGACACAGAAATATGAGCAGATACTTTTTCAAGCATTGAGCCAAGCCAAAAACAATAACCTAATTGTTGAGATGCAGAGGGATCACTGGCAAAAAGACTTTCGACAACTGCAACTTGATTCCAGAACGATCATCAGACTTGAACAGCCCGAATAATAGGTTATTCACCTATATAGACCATTAGTAATCCACGAAGAAAGAATGTATGAAACCTGCATACCTGATTCTGCATTTAAAGGGTTCTATGAACGCAGTAGCTAAATAACAATCGGATACCTAAGGGCTGCTATTCTCGGCACCGCACCCCTCGAAAACAGAACAGCACAGGGCGTTTCAATTAGAATAGTAAAACTTAATTAAAACATCACATAGTTAGAATTTATTGTTTGAAAATTGTCCGCTGTATGTCAGGTTTTGCCGTTACCCAGGCTGACTTACAAGCACTGAATCTTCGTTTAGTCATGGTGACTGTCGGGCAGAAGCGGACATCATTTTAGAGAGCATAAGAGTAGGCAAAGTAGCCTCTAATTGGCCTGGCGAAACTCAGGACATTTTAGCCCGTTTGAAGTTAGTGATAGCTAATGGAAGTGAACATTCAGTTGAACTCAAAATATTATTGTATTTATAGAAAAGCTGACTTCAATTGCCTCTTGAATTTCATAAAACAAAAAAGGCCGTTGTGGCTTTCGGGCTTTTAATGCAGGCATTTAGTCGATCAATTAAAGTATTCGTTTCTATGGCATTGTAAAATTCACTATCCACTTATCTGTCTCTACTCGGCGCTAAATATTACCTTTTCTGATTTAGGATAGGTGTGATGAACTTAGCCTCTATATCTGAATAAAATGAGTCTTTCTTAATTTTATCAAGTTCAGCTTGCCAGCTCTGGATAATATGCTCAGGTGTGTTTATATTAAATGCTATATACACAGGCTTTGAATACAGAACAGCATATGCCTTCCATTTTTCATTTGGCATATTTTGATCAATCGCAGCTTTCTTCAGCTTATCAAGACTTAAAGCACTCAACGGAACTAAATCACCACGACCAAGTAAAACCATATTAAGTTCTGTTCTAATCGCATTCAGAGAGTAGTTCTTAAAACCTCTGGCTTTGAGGACCTCTTCATAGGCACTATCTTTTTGAACAATGATTTGATACTTTTTGGCATCTTCCAAACTATTTATTTTCAACATTCTACTCTCTAGACCCCACAATACTGTATCTACACTGTAAACTGGGCCTACCCATTTAAAAAGAGTCTCTCTTTTTGGAGTACGATAAATGGAAAAAATTGCATGCTTTTCGGTTTTTAAAACCGTGATGTAAGAACGACTCCAGGGCCAGATATCAATTGAAATATTTGTACCAAGCTTCTTTGCTATTTTTTCGACAATCTCAACAGTGAATCCATCAACTTCTTTATCGTTGCTTTTAAAGTTAAACGGTTTCCATTCTTCGGTTAAGAAAATTAATTTTTCATCGGCGTATGAAAAGGATACAGCACTTAGAAATAATAAGGCATAGATTAGAAAATTTCGGAAAATAGCTAAGCTCACTTTAGTAGAATTCATAATTCCTCCTCCAATATTCCAGAAGTATAGCTCACTAAGTAAAAAGCGTAACATTTCGGGCGCACAAGGAAGCATTTATGGGATCAGAGAAATTTGATTTATAACCTGATCATTTTCACAGAAAATCAAAGTGCAGGTTTTAACTCCAAATCGACAGCTAATTTATATTCAACTGAAAGTTCACTTTTAACTCAAAGCCATTTGTATTTAGTGCGACTAAAAGGGAACGCTTTAACCATACCAATCACTCTATGAGAATGCGAAATCATAACAATTAGGCCACGTTGACCCTGGTCTTAAGAGACTGCAATCTGTCATCAGCAGACTTCTTCACAAGCACAAATAACAGCTATCGAGTTTGAAACTTTATTCCTCGACTGCAATAGACATCCTATCACCGTATCAGCCGCGAGAGGGGTGAGGTATTACCTTGATTTATTTGTAAGGAGAAACTTCTTCAGCTTCGATTCTATAGCTGCTGCCGTTGTCTCTACGTTGATAGCATTTAATGTCTAGATTATGACTGCTAATTAAAGATTTAATGTAATCCATAGGTTCTGTTGTAGCGTGTAAACCAAAAAAACTCCGGTAATATTTGCTGCCGGAATTGGATACGAACCGCTTTTATCCTGAAAGAGTCTAACTTCTTTTTCATCAACCCATGTACGACTTTTTGTCGTTACCACTTCCCTTATCTTTTTAGCCTATAAGCATCTTCGTTTGAAATCTAATTACATCAAGATCAGGCCTGCTGTCGACATAGTCTATTGGTGCTCAGCGTCGGTTCTTCCGCCAAGCAAAAAACGCTAATATTATCGTCTAATATTTTTGAAAACCGCCATTTTTGTAATTATTACTGAAATCAATGACAGTTTTAGTAATTGCATGGCTGGATAACTTGGGCCCATCTTTTCTACTTTTCTTAATGATGTGGTTTCTTAAGTCACCAGCAGGCGTTTTCACGCGCGGATTACAATCATAAGGTCAATTAAAGAAGACGGTGATGCAAGATAGCATTCATTTTGAACGAACATTCCTTCGGTTCTAGATTTAACTTTCAGATTTAGAGATTTAAAACTCCTGTATTTATCTCCTTTTCCTTGATACATACTCATTCCTTTAACAGTAAATTAAGGTATCAGCTAAACCAGCATTAGTTATGATTTGGTAAGCACTGAGCCCTATGAGGCATCCATTTTTTATAACTTGAAAATACCTATGAATCACTTGAATTCAGCTTCGATCTGCACCAATACAGTTAGGAACCTTCGGGCTTTGTAGTACATAATCAACTGCCTATCCCAGAGTGTGACTGCCCGGTGTGATGATACTTAAATCTATCAACCCCTCCTCTGTGTTCTCGGTGCCCACTGTGGTAAGCAGTCTTTTAACCTATTTGTGATACCCATGCGCAACATCCGCCTAGATAGATGGCATTAGCCTTCACTTCCAGCTAAAATGCCTAGCCAATTATTTCCTACTGTTTATCTCAAGAATTAGGTGTCACCCGTTATATGAGCACAGCAATGCAAAAGATCGAATTATTAGCCCCTGGTGGTGATGTTGAAGCAATTAAGGCGGCTATTGTCGCTGGCGCCAATGCGGTATATTGCGGCCTCGATATGTTCAATGCACGTAATCGAGCCACCAATATATCTTTTGATGAACTTACTGGCATTTTGAAACTTGCGCATAAGTACAACTGTGAGGTTTTCCTTACCCTTAACGTGGTTATTCTTGAGCAAGAAATGGCCGGCTTATTTAAGCTGTTGAACAAGTTAGTTAACACCCGTATCGACGGCATTATTGTGCAAGATTTAGGACTATTTAAGCTAGTTAAAAAACATTTCCCAACGCTAGATATCCACGCTTCTACTCAGATGACCACACATAACCCCGGGCAGATTTTATTCTTAAAACAAGCGGGTGCGTCTCGTGTGAATTTGTCCCGCGAACTAAATCTCCCTGAGATCAAATCATTAACCGCCCTGGCCCATGACAACCAAGTATTAACAGAAGTGTTTGTGCATGGCTCTTTATGTATTGCCTTTTCGGGCCAGTGTTATTCAAGTTCGGTCAGTGTGGGTAACTCAGGCAACCGTGGTCGCTGTAGCCAGGCTTGTCGCGATGAATATGAGCCGGGCAAAACCGGCAATAGATTTCCGCTGAATTTAAAAGATAACTCGGCGTATTTTGACCTCCCGCAACTGGTCGAAGCGGGTGTCGACTCCTTAAAAATCGAAGGCCGTATTAAAGGTGCTCACTACGTCTATACCGTGATTGATAGTTGGCGGCAAAATATTAATCAGTTTATTGAAACAGGTAAGCTGCGTGAAGATGATTCTAATTTACATAAAGTGTTTAATCGGGATTTCACCAACTCCTTCCTAACCGGTAAATTAAGCAAGGATATGTTTATTGATAACCCTCGCGATCACAGCGTGACACATGCAGTGCAAAGCAGTAATGCTATTTCTGCGGTGCAGATTCATGATGTGACACAAGCGCTTTACGAGGACAAACAAGTACTTGGCGCCACACTCGAAGATAAAATCAAGTACCTTAGTATTGCCAAACAAAATATAACTATTAAGTTTTCAGGCGCGCTAAACCAGCCTTTGACTGTCACGGTGATCATTGAAGAGCATGCCAAAAACGCACATGCGCCGATTATTGCAACATCGACTTCGCGATTAACCCGCTCTGACAAATCGCCATTTGATCAAGCAACACTAGAAAAGCGTTTTAAAATTTTTAATAATTCAGACTATATTATTGAGCGTTTTGACTGCAGCGAAATGGCCGAGGGGCTGAGTGTTCCCTTTAAAGAATTAACCGTCTTAAGAAATCAAATCGCCTATCACCTAAACGATGACACAGCAGTGATCGCCCCTGTTGATCTACCGAAATTAGTGTCGCAGCCGAAGCTGAAAAATGACCGACCGGGTAATAAACCGCTGCTGTCTATTTTGATCAGTGATGAAAAAGATTTTTATCTGGCCGATGCAACAGATGCGGATGTTTACTTCAAGCTGCCTGAAAGTTACAAAAAAGAATCGCCGAAATACAGCGATATACTTAACGCTAACCCGAAACTAATTCCATGGTTTCCCGCTGTGTTAATTGGTAAAGATTACCTAGAAGCGGTTAAGATTCTTGAGCAGGTAAGGCCTGTGAAAATTGTCAGCAATAATACCGGCATTGCCTATGTGGCCAATCAAATGGGGATTGAGTGGATTGCCGGACCGTTTTTGAACACCACCAACTCTTATGCGCTAATGACGTTAAAAGAAGAGTTAAATTGTGCCGGTGCATTTATTTCTAATGAAATAAATCGTCAGCAAATCAAAAATCTTGCACGCCCTGCAAACTTCAAAATGGTTTACAGCATCTATCACCCTATTTTGATGATGGTCAGCCGTCAGTGTTTTTTCCAGCAAACTGTTGGCTGTAAGAAACCCACTATCGAAGACGGTTGTATGCTTAAGTGCACCAAAGCCACGACCATTACTAATGTGAAAGGCGTGTCGTTTGCAGTGGATAAACAAAAAGGTGGTTATCCAAGCATTTATAACCACGAGCAATTTTTAAACCTGGATATCATTAACGATCTAGAAGAAGTCTTTGATGAGTTCTTTATTGATCTGACTGATATTGGCAGTGGCTCTAAAGAAAAATTAGATAAATTGCAACTACTCAGACATTTTGAAAATCTACTCAGTAATGATGAGCAGATTAATACGGTTGCACAGGCCCATCTCAACCATATGGTCACCATTAAAACCAATGCCCAGTACAGTCAGGGATTATGATCGAGCCGAGTGGGTCCCATAACTTTCCAATATTGTACTCACTGCAAAACTGCCCGTATGCCATGCGGGCACGTCTTGCGCTGCTGCTGTCAGAGCAAACCATTATCATCCGCGCCATCACCTTGAAAAACAAACCCCTGGCAATGCTTGAAGCATCGCCTAAAGGCACCGTGCCTGTTTTGATTTTGGCCGATGGCACTGTCCTTGAAGAAAGCATCGATATAATGCACTGGGCATTAAAACAAAACGATCCCAATAGTTTATTAGCTCAAGCCCAACCCGACACCCACCAGGCGATTATTGCGTTAATTCAACGCGGCGATGATCAGTTTAAACATCCCCTTGAGCAATATCGCGCCGCTAAACGCTATCATCGCGATACCGAGTTAAAATGGCGTCAGCAGTGCGAAATGTTTATTCAAGAACTTGAACAACGCTTAACCGATAATGGCTTTTTTATTGGAAACAGTATCAGTTTGGCCGACTATGCTTTTATTCCTTTTTTGCGCCAGTTTGGCCGTGTTGATCGAAAATGGTTCGCCACTGCACCCTACCCTAAAGTAAAAGTTTGGCTAAGCACTCAATTACAAAGCAAACTGTATGCCAGAATGATGAAGAAGCATCAGCTTTGGAGCCAAGAGGAGCAGTGCTGCTTGCTTTGACAGGTTGCTTGCTTGGTTATATATTTATCGTTACCAGTGTGTCGACACGCCACCTGTCTAGGGCCATAGTACGGGCCACACGCGATATATTGCTGCCGCTGAAAAAATATAGTTTCAGTACATTTTCCATTTCCTAATCTGTTTGGATAAACCTAGTAACCGCCGCATCCACTTCCTGCGCTTCATCATCCGTGATGGCAAGCAGACTAGACCCTTTCTTGAAGACGAACGGGCACGACGAGGAATATCCAACCTTTGATTCAGCGTTAACTCTAGGCCAGATTACCCACTCTTCTAATAGCCTAGGTGTATCATTAGTGATTATCTCCACGTTAGATCCTCAGATTAAATATTCCTTACCCTTGTACGGATTCGCAAACGGTATATCGTCGTCAAAATCATCGAAGTTTGGCGGTGCGTTCCGCCGATTTAGCCGTTGCTGATCGCTGAGTCCCATTACCTTTTTGACTGCATTGCCTGTTGTTCTGTGATTGTCGTGGATGCTGGTATCCATCTTGATTTTTCTGCCTACTATCCAGCATCTGTATTTCAATAGCCTCAATTTCAGTTGTGTAGCGGTATTGTCGGAAGAGAGCCTTCAACATAAACCTTTGCACCTCTACCCAAGTATTCCCCAGCTATCTCACCTAAGCGATTGAAAAAAACACGCCCTGCCACTCGGTTCACTCTTGTGTTTGGCCGGTTTGCTTATCTTTGAAAGTTTCGCTAGTCACTATAGTTACATTGCTCACAGCATTACCAGAGGGCATGTAAGGTACTTCTGGGTCACCGCTGATATTGCCCGCCAAAATCACTTTGTTACGCCCCTAGCCATTATTTAACCCCTTGCCGCAGACTTGCCGTGATAGTTATCAATCCCATGTCATTCCAAATGTGTATCATTGCCTGATTTTCTAAGAATTTAAGCTCTGCTAAATAGCCAGGCTCGAATAGATTACTTACTCTTCCATCTATTGCGTCATGCCCAGCACTAGATGCAAAGCAGCTTGATATATTGTTAGCTTTTAATCCCATCCCCTGAGAGCCATCGTTAAGACGGGCGAGGGTTGTTGTTGCCGGGTTGTGTTGCAGATCCCTTCTAGCTTCACAGTGCAGTCTTGATCTCTGGCAGAGTTGTGAAGTTTCTTAGATCTGATCAAGCTGCCACCTCGGTAACTTTCCTTTGATATAAAGTGCCTCTGTGTAGAGCGATTGAAAGGTCTTCTAGCTTATTGCGCTGCTACGGTCATGGACGTCCCACTGTGATCAGCTATTAGTGCTTGCCGCCCTCCCGCAGCAGTTATTTTGTTATCCAGACTGCCTAGCTCTATTAGTCCTTCTACAGATTGAAAAACTCAATGGTTGAAAGTAAAAAAACAACAGTGTTAACTAAAACATTAATCCATCTATTGATGATTAATGGCAATACTATCTGCCAGTGACAGCTAAGACTGTAATTTATTGATTTATATTTCCGATACTTAGATCCAGGCTTAACAACAAACATGCCTTATAGCTGGTTGATAAACTCAGACCAAAGAATTATAGCGCCAGGTTTTAAGAGCATTGCTGCAAAAAAGTCAATGCTAATTTCTTAACTTAGATTTATGTTATTTCCATATTTTGGTCTAGGATTTATTCGTACAAGCAACACAAAATAAGCAGCTAGAAAACGAGTTTGTCTTGCCGAGTATTTGTCTGGCGATACCGATGTTGTTGTCAATAAAATGCATAAAGACTGCCATTACAGCCGTTACTCAAATGATCATATTGGGCTATTAGATGAAAACTTTAAACAAATTTTGCCATTTTATAACCTCAAGCTTTCGCTATGTTTCAAGCAAGGTTGATTGGATTGTATGGGATTTATCCGGAGTCCGATTTGTTTATCGAAAATTCCACCCATTGACGGTTGCAGAGGAAAGCAGACCCAAATACCGAAAGCCCAGCACTTTTACTATATGGGTATTAGCTCTGTATCTTGCAGCCTTTATGTTAGCCGCACAGAAGTTTGAAAATAGACTAGACAAGGTAGAACACAAAACAAATATTTTAGTGGCGCAACTGGGAACCAATCAATTCCCATCTGTCATGGCTCGTGTTCCCTGGTTACAGGCAGAATTGTGCCCGATTAAACCTGAGTTTTTAAATTATGAAACAATTATTGCGTCGTTATTCGCCAGCGATGGAACTTGTGACAGTGTTGTAAAAGAGTTAAAAGGTATTGTTTCCAGCTGGAAACTGAAACTACAAGGAGTTGACTTAAGCGGCGTCGATTTAAGCTCTACTGATCTCAGCGATGCCCAGCTAAGTTTAGCAAATTTGTCTTCTGCGTCTCTCGCCAAGACTGATTTAAAAGCTGCTTCATTAAATGCCACAGATTTTAATAAGGCTATTTTGCACGATGCCGATTTGAGTGAGGCGATACTCAATAATGCTAATTTTACTTATGCATATTTACAAAGGGCTTATTTGAACAATGCCAATTTACAGGGAGCTGACTTTAGTTTTGCCAACTTAAGTGGGGTCGACCTCAGCGGAGCAAACTTGAGTGAGAGCAAAGGACTAACCGTTGAACAACTGCTAACGGTAGCCTCTTTGTACAATGTGAAAGGTCTTGATCCCAAGCTAAAAAATGAACTTGAGCAAAGAAACAGCATAATTTTTCAGCAACTTGGTGGCTGAGCAGCCGTGAAAAATGCTACTTTTTATCACTTGACGATAAAAAGTAGCAGTCGCATATTAGCCAATCTTTTCCAGACGCTTAAATGCCGTCAATGTATTCACTAACAACATGGCAATCGTCATGGGCCCAACCCCGCCCGGGACCGGGGTAATAGCTCCGGCTTTATCAAAAACACTGGCGTAGTCGACGTCGCCAACTAACTTGTTCTTGCCATCGCGCTGGATACGGTTGATACCGACATCGATAACACAAGCTCCCGGCTTGACCCAATCGGCGTTGATCATTTCCGGACGCCCTACAGCTGCCACTAAAATATCAGCCTGTGCGCAGATAGCTTCAATATTTTTAGTGCGCGAATGCACAATAGTGACAGTACAGCTCTCTTGTAACAAAAGAGCAGCCATAGGCTTGCCAACAATATTCGAGCGACCGATAACCACGGCATTAAGGCCCGACAAGTTGTCGCCCAGCGCGTGTTTAATTAAATGCACGCTGCCATGGGGAGTACAAGGTAACAGACTTTGATCACCTATAGACAAACGACCCACATTTATCGGGTGAAAGCCGTCGACATCTTTTTCTGGCAAGATTGCTGTTAACACAGTCTTTTCATCAATCTGCTTAGGCAGCGGTAGCTGTACTAAAATTCCATGTACGTCAGAGTCGTTATTTAACTGCTCAACTAGAACCAGTAACTCTTCTTGGCTAGTAGATTCAGGGAGGCGGTGCTCTTTGGAAATAATGCCAACTTCAGTGGCCTGTTCACCTTTACGACGAACATATACCTGACTGGCAGGATCTTCCCCGAC
The DNA here is from genome assembly GCA_013215505.1 of Oceanospirillaceae bacterium. GTDB lineage: Bacteria > Pseudomonadota > Gammaproteobacteria > Pseudomonadales > Balneatricaceae > Rs1. The sequence continues at coordinate 26,079 of JABSQZ010000035.1, read as the reverse complement.
TAAGACAACAGTAAGGCCCGGTGCTTTTCCCGCTTGCTCTTTCGCAATAGCGACATCAACCGCTAACTTTTTACGAAGATTACTGGCGAAGGCACTACCATCAATTTTGTTACTCATCTTGTTAAGACACTCCGATAAAGAATTTTATTTGCTGTATTGATAATTAATTCTGTTAACTATCCATTTGTTATTTTTTGCAGGGCGATTATACAAAAAAACGCACATATTAGTGATTATTTTTCTGCGATAAATATTTTAAACTGCTCTTGTAAGTTCATTTCCATTTCCTGCAACCTGGAAATTGTCGCTTTATCAATAGTTAAACCTTCTCCCAATAACAAGATGCCCTCTTTGCAGATTAAATCTCTGGTCAGCTTCATACCAATTTTCAGATCAACACTCTGCACTAGTACATCATGCATGCCCTTGCCCATTTTACTTAGCTCAGGGAGAATTTTTGCCAGTGCATGCACGATCTCGTCACGGTATTTCTCGGTGGCGTAATTATCCAGGTAAGCCAGTGCCTCGACCGTACTAAAAGGCCTGTGGGAGTACCGGCCAGAAACCAACTCAGTATAATCATTCACAACCGCCAGTACCTGCGCCTCGAGGGAGATTGCATCTGCGCAGAGCCCCTCTGGATAACCGGACCCGTCTAAATACTCTTTGTGCTGCAAGACAATTTTTGCAGCGCTGTCCAGTGGCCTTACTATCATCATCGCAGCGTGCGAGAGAGTCGGGTGGCAATTAAAGATCCGCTGCTGTTCGGCACTGAGCGTAATATAGGGGCTGTGCAGCAGCTCATCACTAAAACCCATTTTACCGATATTGCGCAAATGCCAGGCATCAGTTACGTCTTGAATTTGCTCCTCATCCAGCCCACAGGCCTCGGCCATTTGTACCAGCAGGTAATTAAGCTGTTGATTGCGACCACTGGCCCTCTGCCCCATTCGAGCGAAAACCTGGTTAGATAACAGCCGTACATAATGTTTGTTTGCCTCTCTGGTATTTTTTAATGCCGTGTTCAAGCCAACTCTTAAGCGCTGTGTTTCGATTTCGCTCTCAGCTAATATTTGTTTCAAGCGGCGTTTTTTAATTAATTGTACAAACTTCTCCTGTAAGTCACTGACGATACGAAACAATCTCTTTTCCAGGAAGACATCATTGACCGGGTAAATGATAAAGTCGCGGTACTGGGCCTGTTGTGGCTGATTCAGAGACAATATTTTTTTTGCCGGGGCCATCAAATACGCCAGGGCGTAGGGTGAAGCAATTTTTAACTGGCTGACAAACTGGTCTAAGATGTCATCCGGGCACAAAGTAACAGCATCGTCAGCGTCATTACTCTGCTCTGTGGAGCCAGGTTGAGAATTACTTTCAGCCTCCGCATCAGTACCTGGCTGTAGCTCTGGGGCTATTTGTACTTGATGAGAGCGCTTTTCAATGTTATCCATCCCCACGAGCAGTACATGAACTTTCGGCAGAGTATCGATGGCACAATCGAGGGTGCAGCAGTGAATATTAATAGGCAATGGCGCAAGCATGGTCGTTAATTGACTATTTTGCTCGGAGGAGAATCCCGCTAAAAGCACATGTATTTCAAACTTATTCATTAAATAACCTAACCCGTTTCTATTTATTTCAATAGTTTAGCCCGCTGACAAGACCATAATATAATAAACAGACGGTCTCGGCCAACCCCTGCTAAATCGACCTCTTCAAAGACGCTTTAAAATACCCCTCAATGCACCGGCACTGGCTTTATTTACTTAGAGTTTTTTGCACAACTGCGTACTTAAATGCGGATTTCCGACCACTTCAACTCAGTCAACATTAAATTTATTCATTGGTAATCATTAGTGATTAATGCTCAAATACGCTTTTTAAAAATATAGCATCGGAGTATTAATGGAGCGCATAACAATATTTGGCCGTAAAGGTTGTGGTTTTTGTGTCAGAGCAAAAGATATATGTGAAGAACTGGGACTAGAACATCGCTACATTGATATTCATGAAGAAGGTATCTCAAAAGCTGACCTGGAAAAAACGGTAGGAAAGCCTGTAGATACTGTACCGCAGATATTTATCGGCCAACAGCACATCGGCGGATACACAGAGCTCGCGGCCAAGCTTGCGACTGTAACAAGCTAGACTCCTAAGCGCTACCACAGGGCTGTAAAACACTTCCTTAAGTTTTATAGCTCTGCAGCTACCATTGACTGGCAACATTTACACTTTCACCCTTTCCTAAGCAGCTAGTGCTGCTGCAGTCATTCCCTTATTTTATTTTCAAACTCTATTCAGTTTTGCCACCCTAGCCCCCTGTCCTATAGCTTGTGAACAAACAGACAACCCCGCTGCACCGCCAACTGCTATTTAACAGTGAGAGAACATCCCGCAGTTATTCGCATGCCCCCTGGCACAACAGAAATTTGTTTTACTCTCAACTTGAAATAGCTTTCAATAGCCTTATATATAGAGCATTCATAAGACAATTAGGTAGATTCATCATGAGCGAGATCCAACATCATAGTTTAGTTATTTTGGGCTCAGGCCCCGCAGGTTATACCGCGGCTATTTACGCTGCCAGAGCTAACCTTAAACCTGTTGTCATTACCGGTATGCAGGCGGGTGGACAACTGACTACGACGACTGATGTTGATAATTGGCCAGGTGACGTAGAAGGTTTACAGGGGCCTGAACTAATGCAGCGCATGCAACAGCACGCTGAGCGTTTCGATACACAAGTTATATTCGACCATATCAACAAAGTTGAATTGAGCCAAAAACCTTTTACTTTGACTGGCGATATGGGTATCTATACTTGTGACGCGCTGATCATTTGCACTGGAGCTTCAGCCCAGTACCTGGGACTCGAATCAGAGCAAGCGTTTATGGGCAAAGGCGTGAGTGCCTGCGCAACCTGCGATGGCTTCTTTTATAAAGGGCAGAAAGTTGCTGTTATAGGCGGAGGTAACACGGCTGTTGAAGAGGCCCTTTATTTATCTAACATCGCCGCTGAAGTGACTTTAGTGCACCGCCGTGATTCTTTGCGCGCTGAGAAAATACTCCAGGATAAACTCTTTGATCGCGAAAAAAATGGCAACATAAACATCTTATGGGACCACCAGTTAGAAGAAGTGCTGGGAACTGACATGGGCGTGACTGGAATTGTGGTTAAAGGCACCAAGACCGGTGAAAATAAACAGCTGGATCTTGAGGGTGCTTTTATCGCCATCGGCCATAAACCCAATACAGATCTGTTTATCGATCAGTTAGAGATGCACAATGGATATTTGAAAATAGAATCGGGGCTTACCGGCAATGCCACTCAAACCACTATCCCCGGTGTATTTGCAGCCGGAGATGTCTGCGATCACGTCTACCGCCAAGCAGTGACATCGGCCGGCTTTGGCTGCATGGCAGCATTAGATGCAGAAAAATATTTGGATGATTTAGCAAACTAAGCACTTCAAAGGAGAGAACATATGATTAGTACAGGAAGCCCGATACCCGCTTGTAGTTTAAAAATCATGGGGCCAAATGGGCCTGAATTTTTTCAGACTGCAGAGCAGTTTAAAGGCAAAAAGATCGTTCTTTTTGCCGTCCCCGGCGCGTTTACACCTACTTGCAGTGCTGCGCACTTACCTGGCTTTGTCGTGGCTTACGATGACATTATTACCGCTGGTGCCGATGCCGTCATCTGCCTTTCAGTAAACGACGTCTTTGTCATGCACGCTTGGGGACAGAGCGCCAACGCAGAGAAACTAGTGATGCTGGCAGATGGCAACGGTACTTTTACCAAGGCTTTAGGTTTAGATAAAGATGCCAGTGAATATCACATGGGGACCAGATCAAGACGCTACGCAATGATCATTGACGATGGCATACTGACGCATCTGGCAGTTGACGACAAAGGTCTGGATCAATCCAGCGCCGAGGCAATTTTAGCCAAGCTTTAACCGCGAAATGTAAACAATCAGCGCTGTGAAAGGTACAGCGCTGCTATTAAAGCCTATTAGGATGACCGTTAATGATTCTCTGGTTAGCCGACGACAATAACTGTCTTTTGGATATTAATAACGCCCTGTGGGAACCGTATAGATGACTGTTATTGCCGCGGGCCTACCGGACGCAAGCTTACAGATGCTCATGTTACTTTATTATTCAACCCTTCAGGATGACCGTTAATGATTCCCTGGCTAGCCGACGACGACTACGTTTTTCCGGATATTAATAACGCCCTGTTGGAGCCTAATGGCCTGCTAGCTGCAGGAGGCGATCTGAGTACTGGGCGCTTAATCAACGCCTACCGTCAAGGTATTTTCCCTTGGTTCAGTGAAGACGACCCTATCTTATGGTGGAGTCCAGCGCCGCGTTGCGTATTAATTCCCGAGCGATTACATGTTTCCCGGAGCCTGGCAAAGTGCATCCGAAAAAATCCGTTCAACATCACTTTTGACCAGGCCTTTAGCCAGGTTATTAATAATTGCTCTGAACTGAGAAAAAATCAGGAAGGTACCTGGATTACCGATGAGATGCAGGCCGCCTATTGCCAATTATCTGCCATAGGGGTAGCTCACAGTGTTGAAGTTTGGCAGCAAGATGAACTGGTAGGTGGTTTATATGGCCTATGTATTGGCAATATTTTCTTTGGAGAGTCGATGTTTAGCTTTAGAGCTAACGCTTCCAAAGTGGCCTTTTGTTATCTTGCCACACAATTAAAAGTTTGGGGTTTTAGTTTGATTGACTGTCAATTGCACAGCGATCACTTGCAAAGCATGGGAGCAGAAGAAATCAGCAGATTAAAATTTCAAACTTTTTTGCAACACAACCCTTCCCCCGGCACTACAGCAGACAACAAAAAGTGGTCTTTTTCTATTAGCAGCGATGATATTTGCTAATCTGTCTTAGCACTTGGTTGATGCAATCTGTGAGTTTGGTTGCTATTATTACTCTATACCCTGATTGGCTTTTTTAGCGCTAATGCCACTGTTTAATATTTGTAGCAGATATCGAAAATAAGTATGATCCAACTCACCGAACTTCAATTTTTTGCCACCCCTGAGCACGACTGCAGCTATTTATCCGGGTTAAAGGCCAAAACTCTATTTATCGACCCCAACGATAAAATCGAGCAGCGTGTTTATACTCAACTCTCTGAACTGGGTTTCCGTCGCAGCGGCAAACATATCTACCGACCGCACTGCGATAACTGCCAGGCTTGCATGTCCATCAGGCTACCGGTTCAATTGTTTGACATATCTAAATCTCAGAGAAGGGTGCTGAATAAAAATCGCGATCTTATTATTAGCAAAGCTATCCCTCAATACACAGATGAATACTACGACCTCTACCAGGAGTATATTCAAGTGCGGCATGTCGATGGCGATATGTATCCCCCCTCTAAAGATCAGTTCATCAACTTTTTGGTTGAATCGACGCAGCAGAGTTGTTTTTACGAATTCAGACAGCCCGACGGTAAATTGGTGGCCGTGGCTAATATGGATATTCTCGAGGGCTCACTCTCTGCGGTCTATACCTTTTTTGATCCCAAATTAACGAAAAGAAGCTTGGGCAGCTTCGCCATTTTATGGCAAATAGCACAAGCCCGACGACTAAAACTAGACTATTTATATTTAGGTTACTGGGTCGAAAACTGTCAGAAGATGAAATATAAAACTGACTACAAACCCATGCAATTATTGATAAATGGCAAATGGTTACTGGCGCAATAATCCAGGGAATATACGCGTAAACACGGATTTTCTTTGCGCACAATACCGCAGACTGTAACTCAGCGCCCTCAGCTGTCCTTTTCAAACTACACACCCGAAATCCCGAGGCCCACCAACCTTCAACAACTACATATTTGCGGTAAAATGCTTCAGGGTGAACGTGTGCAATGGAATTGGGCTGCGCTTTGTAAGGCTACTATATGACTCGAAAATCCTCTGACAACAGAAACGCCTGGAAAATCTCAGTAATAAAATTCTCTGACGGGTAAAAATTCAATAAACAGTTAGCAGCATTTAGACGCATTCATAGGGGATATTTACTTATTTAACCTATCTTCGTTAAATTCCTTTGATCTTATGCGGAATTTTTGGCAGAATACGGGCCGCTCTGCAGTGGGCTCTTGACCCATTCAGCACTTTCCACAGGTAGGTAATTAATGGCTAAAGAAGAAAGCATCGAAATGGAAGGCACCGTAATTGATACGCTGCCCAACACTATGTTCCGCGTAGAGTTAGAAAACGGTCACGTTGTCACTGCTCATATTTCCGGAAAAATGCGTAAGAATTATATCCGTATTCTTACTGGCGATAAGGTGAAAGTTGAATTAACACCTTACGATCTAAACAAGGGACGTATTGTTTACCGCGCTCGATAACAGCCCAGTACAACAATAGCGATTTGGCATAGTATTTTCAGGCCTTAATAGGCTTCCTGACATAAATATTGCTAAACCTAATTATAAAAGGCAGCCTAGGCTGCCTTTTATTTTTCTACTGGAACGGTTTCCCCGGTAATCCCCGTCTTATTCTCTCTAGTGCAGATCGTCGTATTTTTTGCGGATCGCAATTAATTGTGGCTGGATATCCAATGGCGCATAATTCATCGCCTGCTCAAAAATCTCTTTATTTTCCTCTGACAAACGCTCTTCTTCTGACATCTTAGTCAATTTTTTCATTGCTTCTACAAACTTCGGATTGTAATTTTCAGTACTCATTTTCTACTTCCTCAAAAACCTTTAACTGCTCGGTGAGAAAATTATAACAAAAGTAATTAAATTGCAGTATCACAAATCATATATTTAACTCAGTTGTATCCCAATCAGCATTTCCCACCAACACTTTGCGCACAAATATAATATTCTTTGAAATACTCAGTAAATTTAGATTATTTATCCTGTGCCCCTTGTTCATTGCCTCCGCTACTCATAAAATGTCAGCCATAAAAGTAAATTATATTTTTGGTTTTAAAATTGCTGCCCCTTTTCAGGGTACAACGCAGTTTTAGACCACTTTACCCAAAGGCTTAAACCTACTATGCGCGCCAGCAAATTTTTCATCGCCACACTAAAAGAAACCCCATCTGATGCTGAAGTAATCAGTCATCAGCTTATGCTTAGAGCGGGAATGATCCGCAGAGCCGCTTCAGGCTTATACTCCTGGCTACCTCTGGGCTTAAAAGTAGTCAGAAAAGTCGAAAACATCATTCGCGAAGAAATGCAGCGCGCTGGCTCTCTAGAAGTATTGATGCCTGCGGTTCAACCTGCTGAACTGTGGCAAGAATCGGGGCGCTGGGTGGAATACGGACCAGAGCTACTGCGCTTAAACGACCGACACGGCCGAGAATTCTGCCTGGGCCCCACTCACGAAGAAGTCATCACCGATATCGTCAAGAAAGAACTGCGCAGCTACAAGCAACTACCGCTGAACGTTTTTCAAATTCAAACTAAATTCCGTGACGAAATCCGCCCAAGATTTGGGGTAATGCGCTCGCGTGAGTTCATCATGAAAGATGCTTATTCTTTCCATATAGATTCGGACTCCCTGAAAGAAACTTATCAGGATATGTTTGATGCCTACGTGAGAATTTTTGATCGCCTGGGGTTAGATTATCGTCCGGTTATTGCCGATAACGGCTCCATCGGCGGCTCCGGCTCCCATGAATTCCATGTACTGGCCTCCTCCGGCGAAGACGATATCGCCTTCTCTGACCAGAGCGATTATGCAGCTAACGTTGAAACAGCTGAAGCCCTAGCTCCCTCAGCACCAAGAGCCGATGCCACACAAGAGCTAATTATCAAAGACACACCCAATGCCAAAACCATTGCCGCACTGGTAGAGCAATTTGATATCGCTATTGAAAAAACCGTTAAGACACTCATTGTTGAAGCCGATGAAGCTTGCGACTTCGAGTTAGTCGCACTATTAGTGCGCGGTGATCACGACCTGAACGAGCTGAAAGCGGAAAAATTAGCCCAGGTAAAAGCACCCTTGGTCTTTGCTACAGAAGAGCAACTGAAAAACAACATTGGCGCAGGAGCAGGCTCACTAGGTCCTATCAATCTGGATATGCCAATTATCATCGACCGCAGTGTCGCCACCATGTCAGACTTTAGCGCTGGCGCCAACGTGGATGACAAACACTATTTTGGCATCAACTGGGAGCGCGACCTTGCCACCCCTGAAATTGCCGATTTGCGTAACGTCCGCGAAGGCGACCTAAGCCCTTGCGGAAATGGTAGCTTGTCTATTAAACGCGGTATAGAAGTAGGCCATGTATTCCAGCTGGGCGTCAAGTACTCCGAGGCAATGAATGCCAACGTACTGGACCAAAATGGCAAGGCGAAGAGCATGCACATGGGTTGTTATGGTATAGGCGTCACCCGCGCCGTTGCCGCCTCTATTGAGCAAAACAATGATGAAAATGGCATCATCTGGCCAAAGAGCTTAGCGCCTTTCGAAATCGCTTTAGTGCCGATCAATTATGATAAGGCAGACGCTGTCAAGCAAACCACTGATGCTCTTTACAACGAGCTGCTCGCTGCAGGCATCGACGTATTCCTCGACGACAGAAAAGAGCGCCCTGGGGTCAAATTCGCCGACATGGAATTAATGGGTATGCCACACCGCTTAGTGATCTCAGATCGAGGCATTAAAGCCGGCACTTTTGAGTACAAAGGCCGCACTGACCAGGAGAAGCAGGATATCAGCACAGAAGGCACCTGCAGCTTCCTCATCGAAATGATCAGAGCATAACCTGTTGTCAATACTAAAGCGGGCACTTGTGCCCGTTTTCGTAATCTTGTTAAGCCTGGAAGTCAGCGCTCAGCAAATCACCGACATCAGCCCCCACTTACGCCAGGCATTAAAGCAGGCCATTGCACAGGCCTCGAGCTTCCCGGATCGTTTCGACGCAGAAGTGTGGCTGATTGATATGTCTGGCCGGATTGCGCACATGGTCGCTGACAAACTGGAACGCATTCAAATTTTAAGGGCAGCACACGCGCAAGCCGCCACCCACAACCTCCCTGTAGATGTAGTACTGGGGCTCATAGAAACTGAAAGTCATTTTAACCGTTTTGCTCTCTCCAGCGCCGGTGCTCAGGGACTGATGCAGATAATGCCATTTTGGAAATTAGAAATTGGCCGGCCGATGGATAATTTAATCGATATTGATACCAACATTCGCTACGGCTGTACTATTTTAAAGCACTATCTGACCCGAGAGAATGGTGACATGATTAAAGCCCTGGCCAGGTACAACGGATCTCGCGGAAAAACCATTTATCCCAATAAAGTCCTCGCCAAACGCAGCCGCTATCAATAATCGCAACCGTCCAGTTTGCGCAGAATATAGCCTGGACATACTGCGTCATCTTTAATAGAATGCGGCTACTTTTTACTCACTGCAATAGCTTGCAGCCACCGTCAGTTCTTGTTTCATCTCACCCACATACCCTCCTTTATTATTAATTTTCAAATACATTAGTAATACTTGACTAAAATACTGGGTTTCTCCATAATTAGCACACTGATAACCTCAATGGATAAATCCGATGCGATTAACCACCAAAGGCCGATATGCCGTTACAGCCATGCTAGACCTTGCGCTACACAATAGCGAGGGCCCGATTAGCTTAGCTTGTATATCCGAACGCCAGGGAATTTCACTGTCCTATTTAGAGCAGCTTTTTTCAAAACTGCGTAAAGGACAGCTGGTAAACAGCATCCGGGGTCCAGGAGGTGGATATCAACTTAATAGAGAAACCTGTGAAATAAACGTCGCCCAAATTATTGATGCCGTCAATGAATCAATTGACGCCACCAACTGTCACGGCAAGGGAGACTGCCATCACGGTGAGTTCTGTCTAACTCACCACTTATGGATCGATTTAAGCGACCAAATTCATCAGTTCCTAAGCAGTATAAGTTTAGAAAAATTGGTTGAAAGAAAAGATATTGCGCTGATTGCAATGCGTCAATCGGATATACAAAATTTAAACTTTCAACCCAACTAACTAATCTAAGTACTGATCTATTAGCTGTTTCACAAAACCAGCCTTTAAGAGCTGCTGTGTAAATTAATAGTCAGTATTGAACCTTGTATTAACAAATGAGCAATAGCAAATGACCGATCAATTAGACGAGGCACTCCATAGAGAGTACGAAGCTGGTTTTGTCTCAGACATCGAATCTAGAACCTTCGAGCCAGGTTTAGATGAAGATGTAGTACGTCGCATCTCAGCGATGAAAGATGAACCTCAGTGGATGCTCGACTGGCGCTTAAAGGCTTTTGCCTTGTGGAAAAAGATGCCTGAGCCAGACTGGGCACACATCCAGTACGACAAAATGGATTTTCAATCCATCTCCTACTACAGCGCTCCCAAGAGCATGGATGATCGACCTAAATCTCTCGACGAAGTTGACCCCGAATTACTGGCTACTTATGAGAAGCTGGGGATTCCGCTGATAGAACAACAACAGTTAGCCGGGATTGCCGTCGACGTCGTCTTTGACTCTGTTTCTGTTGTGACAACCTTTAGAGAGAAGCTTAAAGAGCAGGGAGTTATCTTCTGCCCTATCTCTGACGCTATCCGAGAACACCCGGAGTTAGTGAAAAAGTATTTAGGTTCTGTGGTCAGCCAAAAAGACAACTTCTTTGCCGCCCTAAACTGTGCGGTATTTACCGACGGTTCTTTTGTCTATATCCCCAAAGGTACTCGCTGCCCTATGGAGCTATCAACATACTTCAGAATTAACGAGCTAAATACCGGGCAGTTCGAACGCACGTTAATTATCGCCGATGAAGGCAGCCACGTCAGTTATTTAGAAGGTTGTACAGCGCCGCAACGTGATGAAAACCAACTGCATGCAGCCGTCGTTGAACTGATCTGCCATGATAACGCCGAAATTAAATACTCTACCGTGCAAAACTGGTATCCGGGTGATGAAAACGGTAAAGGCGGTATTTACAACTTTGTCACCAAGCGCGGAATTTGTCATGAAAACGCCAAAATCTCCTGGACTCAAGTTGAAACTGGCTCAGCAGTCACCTGGAAATACCCTAGCTGTATCTTAAAAGGCGATAACAGTATCGGTGAGTTTTACTCTGTAGCCCTGACCCGCGGTGCGCAACAGGCCGATACCGGCACTAAAATGATTCACTTAGGTAAAAACACCCGTTCTACCATCATTTCCAAAGGTATTTCAGCGGGCAAGAGCAACAATAGCTATCGTGGCTTAGTGCACATGGGCAAGGGGGCAAAAGGCGCCCGGAATTTCACCCAGTGCGATTCACTGCTAATCGGTGATAAATGTGGTGCGCATACTTTCCCCTATGTGGAGAGCCGCAATCCGACAGCTATCGTTGAACACGAAGCCACTACTTCCAAGGTCAGTGATGATCAGATGTTTCTTTGCCGTCAACGGGGCTTAGATCCAGAAAAAGCAGTCTCCATGATAGTCAATGGTTTCTGTAAAGAAGTATTTAAAGAACTACCTATGGAGTTTGCCGTAGAAGCCGGCAAATTACTGGAAATAAGCCTTGAAGGCTCGGTTGGTTAAATTCACTGCTTATTAGGCAAAGGTTTTAGGATAAAGCACAATGTTAAAAATTAATGATTTACACGCAAGCGTCGCAGATAACGAAATCATCAAAGGATTATCACTGGAGATCAAAGCCGGTGAAGTACATGCCATCATGGGCCCTAACGGCGCCGGAAAAAGCACCTTAAGCTACGCTCTAACTGGGCGTGAGGGCTATGAAATAGCCAGTGGATCAGCCACTTTAGACGGCGCTGAACTACTGGATATGGAAGTGGAAGATCGCGCCACTGCCGGACTCTTTTTAGCTTTCCAATACCCAGTAGAGATCCCCGGTGTCAGCAACATGGAATTTCTTAAAGTGTCCGTTGACTCGCAGCGTAAAGCTCGCAACTTAGAATCGTACACTTCCTCTGAATTTTTAAAGATTGCCAAAGCAGCTTGTAAACAAGTCAACTTACCTCTGAGCTTTTTGAAGCGCGGCGTTAACGAAGGCTTTTCTGGTGGCGAAAAGAAACGCAACGAGATCATGCAGATGATTTTGCTTAAGCCAAAACTTTGCATCTTAGATGAATCAGATTCAGGATTAGATATCGACGCCCTAAAGATTGTCGCAGACGGTATTAATTCACAGCGCGACGGCGAGCGCTCGTTTCTGGTAATCACCCACTACCAGCGTTTATTGGATTACATCAAGCCGGATTTTGTGCACGTTTTAGCCGACGGCAAGATCGTTAAGAGCGGCGGTCCGGAACTGGCGCTGGAGCTTGAAGCAGAGGGTTACTCTTGGTTGGAGTCTTACGATCGCAACGCCGAACAGGAAGTAAACGCATGAGCAGCTGGCTAGCCAACACCATTAGCGAGGCGGAGCAAGTCCAGGACTGGCTCTCCCCGAAGCGGGCAGAATCTTTAGCGCAACTGAAAAACACGCCCTGGCCAAATAGAAAAACCGAGGCTTGGCGCTACACCCCGATCAATGTTATAGAGCGCGCCAGGTTTAGCGCCGCTAACGATACTGTTGTTCAGGCAACTGCAATAGAAAACTTAGACAGCATTGATCTGGTGTTTATCGATGGTGTATTTGACGCGCAGGCGTCAACTATCGATTTTCCCGAGGGGCTATGTATCAGCCAACTGAGCGAAGGTGGAAGCTGCGACTGGGCACTGGACAGTTTTAAAAAGACCAAACCAAACAAGCATTTTTTTGGTTTGATCAACGATGCATTGGCAACTTCCGGCGTCCTTATCGATGTCGCTGCAGATGCAAAGATCGAAAAACCAATCCGCATAGTGCAAAGCTTTAACCCAGGTTCTCAATCACACACCCGTATCTTAGTGCGCATTGGCGCCGGCGCTAAAGCATGCGTGGTTGAACAGCTGCAGGGAGATAAACTCTGTTTCAATACCAGTTTCGCCGAATACGATATCGGTGAATCTGCCACCTTGGAACACTACCGTTTAGCGATGCAATGCCAGGCAGCCATCAGCATTGGTGGCAGTCATTTTTCACTGGCTGAATCCGCGCAACTTACCAGCAATTTAATTGGTTTCGGCAGTCAGCTGTCCAGAGTGGACATGGATATCATTCACGCCGGTGAGAACGCCACCTCCAAATTGAATGTTATATATTTGCTCGACGGCCGTGAGTTATTTGATCTGCACAGCAGCTTCGAGCACACAGTCCCACACGGCACTAGTGATCAAAATATACGTTGCATTGTCGCCGATCATGCCAACGCTATCTTTAATGGTCGCATCCATATTCACCGCGATGCACAAAAGATATTGGCGTCGATGAATAATCGCAACTTGTTAATGTCTGACGATGCACAAGTGAACACTAAACCAGAGTTGGAAATCTACGCCGATGATGTGCGCTGTGCCCACGGTGTGACTATCGCTGAAATAGATGAAGAGGCAATGTTTTACTTGCAGTCTCGCGGCGTTAGTCGCCCAGATGCACAAGTTATGCTCAGTTTTGGCTTCATCAATGAACTGGTTGATCAAATGCCCAATATTGCCATCGCCGATTGGTTGCGTCCACAACTGCGCCAGCGTTTTGCCAATATGGAGATTCGATAATCATGTCTTTTGATGTTCTGCAAATCCGACAGCAATTTCCGATACTGTCGCGCACTGTCCACAATCGGCCGCTGGTTTATTTGGACAACGCTGCCACTACCCAAAAACCTCAGGTAGTGATCGATGCCATCGTAGACTACTACAGCAACTACAACTCTAACGTGCATCGCGGCGCTCACCAGCTAGCTGACGAAGCGACCCGCAAGTATGAAGATGCCCGCGATACAGTGGCCAGTTTCATCAATGCCAACTCCCGCAACGAAGTCATCTGGACTTCTGGCACCACTGAGTCGATTAATATCGTCACTCATGGTATGGCGCAAAAACTGCGCAGTGGCGATGAAGTAATAGTCACGCAGATGGAGCACCACGCCAACTTAGTGACCTGGCAACAAGCCTGCAAAGCCAGTGGCGCCACGTTGTTGATAGCACCTATCAATGATGCCGGAGAACTGATCAGAGAAGAATTCATTAAGCTGATCGGCGCCAGGACCCGGATGGTTTCTATTCCCCATGCGTCGAATGCGCTGGGGACTTTAAACCCCATTAAAGCACTGATTTCAGAGATCAAGAAAATCACCGCCAACCAGGCATTAGTGATGATCGATGGGGCCCAGGGTATTGCCCACAGCGAGGTTGACGTTCAGCAGTTAAACTGCGATTTCTACGCATTTTCCAGCCACAAATTTTATGGCCCAACAGGTTTAGGTGTACTATGGGGTAAAGAGAATCTATTAACCGATTGGCCTGTTTGGCAGACCGGTGGAGAGATGATCTCTGAAGTCAGCTATCAAGATGCCAAGTGGAATACCCTCCCCTATCGATTGGAAGCTGGCACACCTAACATTGCCGCTGTGATTGGCTTTGCCGCCGCCATCAACTGGTTTAAACAGTTGGATATAAAAGCTGTGCTCCGCCACGAAGACGCCCTCTTGACTCAGGCAACGCAAATGGCTGAAGATTTTTCCGGGCTGCGAATCATCGGCAGTGCCAGCGCCAAAGTGCCTGTACTGAGTTTTGTTATGGACAGAGGCCACCCTGCTGATATCGGCTTTATTCTAGACCGACAGGGAGTGGCGATTAGAACCGGACATCACTGCGCAGAGCCACTCATGAACCGCCTGTCGGTTCCTGGTACTGCCAGAGCCTCTTTCGCCCTCTACAACACCAGCGACGATGTAGAGCAATTATTTGTCGCCTTGAAAAAAGTTAAAATGATGCTGGCCTAAGCGGCCGGTAAATTTTGCAGGAGTAAAATATGTCTATAGAATCTTATGACCCTAATCTGGTAGATATTAAAGTTACCGCTAAAGCGATCAAGCACTTCGCCAAGAAACTAGAAAACAACCCAGAACAGCTGATTCGCCTGAGCATCAAAAAGAGTGGCTGTACCGGCTACGCCTATGTACTGGACTATGTCGCAGCACCTGAAGAGGGCGATAAACTGCTGGATCTGGATCTGGATGTGCAGCTTGCTGTATCCACCAAAGCCGCTCAAATTGCCAATGGCACTGAGATAGATTATGTACTTGAAGGGGTGAATAGAGTGATTAAATTTAACAACCCCAACGTAATTGCTGAATGCGGCTGCGGCGAGAGCTTTACGGTTTAAAATTCAGACGCCACTGGCAGAATATGTTGCTAAATCCCCAGATAAGCATAGTATTGCGCTTTCATTAATCGACACTGTTTTAGAAGATTAACTATGCAACAAAATATGGTCGTCACGCAGCGGGAATGCCCCGCACGACGTGTACCTTCAGGGCAATTAACCAGCATCCCTGCCGGTCAGTTTATCAGTATTAAACAAGACCTTGGCGGAAATTATACCATCACCTGGCAAGGCAACATGTTACGTATCGATGGCACGGATGCCGGCGCTATTGGACGTCAGCCTGAAGAACTGAGTTTCAGCGAGAATCCGGGCGATCAGATCGATCCAGAACATGTATGGCAGGCGATTAAAAGTGTCTTTGACCCTGAGATTCCCGTTAATTTAGTAGACTTAGGGTTAATCTATAGCGTAGATGTCGACCAACAGAGCAAAACTGCCAACATATTGATGACCTTAACAGCCCCAGGCTGTGGCATGGGCCCTATTCTGGTCGGTGATGTTGAATATCGTGTAGCACTGGCACCCAACGTTGAAAATGTAAAAGTAGAGTTGATCTTTGATCCCCCGTGGCACAAAGATATGATGAGCGAAGAAGCACAGTTAGAAACTGGGCTGTTTTTTTAAATACAACGGAATCAGATGTAATGGCATTACCCAGCACCACAGAGATAATTGAAGATCTTGAGTTTTTTGATGACTGGGAAGATCGCTACAAATACCTTATTGATCTGGGCGATGAAATGCCCAAAATGGATCCCAAGTTACATACTCGCGAGCGACTGGTAAAAGGCTGCCAGAGTAATGTTTGGATAGATGTCCAGCCCGCCGGTGACAAGCTCTGTTTTGCCGTTGATTCAGATGCTATTATTGTGCGTGGTTTATTAGCACTGGTAATGGCCGCTTTCAATAACAAATCCGCGGCAGACATACTGGCCTTTGATGTCCAGGGCTACTTCCAACGCCTAGAGCTAGAGCAACACATCAGCCCCACCCGCGGCAACGGCTTACGCGCCATTGTGGCACGCATCCAAAGCATTGCCACTGCCACTCGCGCCGCGTAATCGCGGCACGAAAGCCAATATCTTCTGAGGCACAAGTGAATATATTCACCTCACCAGTGAGTGCCCTTTCAAAGTACTAGAAGTAACAGCTCTTATACGCATTTTTCTTAAAATTGTTACTTACAACAGATTTTTTGTAGTTGGCAATAACTTCTCAGCAATAAAACTTACCCTATCCAACGGCCAGATCCTGCAGAAAAATATATCACGCGGTAACCAATAGCTTATTTAGAATAATTACTTGAGTTGTTGAGCTAACTAACTAGCACGCTTCATCCCTGTCTTTGCGCATAGCGACCTCCCGGTGACTAAGTTAAATATCACTTATCACTTCGGCATCAATCTAAAATTCTCGACTATCCTTAAGCAAGATCAAATCGAAAATTAGAGGTAGCTGTCATGATCAATAGTAAACTTAATGAGAAACTCAAAGAATCAGGCCAGATCTTCAACCAATATTTAGAGTTGGTAAAAAAACCTGACCTGAATATCCCCAATAATTTCCAACAGGAGGCAGAAAAAGCGCAAATCGATTTTTTGATGTTTTCTCTTGATTCAGTCGTCAGAGTTATCGCGCGTCACGGCAGCGACTCTGAGACCAAGAATCAAATGTTTGGTAAAGTTGCACAAATAAAACTCGCTCTGGAAAATTCCGAAGAAAAAGATACTAAGCAATGCGTTCACAAACTCGAAAAAGTTGCAGACATATGGTCAAGCCTTTGTTATTAAGACTCTATAAATAATAGTTCAGTAAATAAATTGATGCTATTGAGCAGTCAATAATCAACTCAGCCTACTTCTTAGCGCTAAATCTTCAATGGCCATGGGCTTGCATTTAACGAATGCAAAAAGAGCGCTTAAAGCAGGCTGTAGCTACTGCAATTCTGCGATTGGATATGCTATATTCGCGGCTTGTCTCTTTAATTTTAAGAATTAAATGCTATCAACTAATACTATCACTGCACATTATATGTCCCTGGATGCTGCAGATTTCAATGTAATTCCCAGCGCTAAAGCTTTTAAGAATGCAATCTTAGAGCATATTAGCAACGCCAAAAAGCGTATTTATATTACCGCTTTGTATTTACAAGAAGACGATGCCGGTCGGGAAATTCTTAATGCATTGTACTGCGCTAAGCAAAACAGACCAGAGCTGAATATAAAGATATTTGTCGATGCACACCGGGCCCAACGCGGCCTGATCGGCGACCCCAGCTGTGAGGGAAACCAAGGTTTTTACCGTAAAATTGCCGAGCAGTTTCCCTTCAAAATTGATATTTATGGAGTGCTGGTCAAGACCAAAGAACTCTTTGGGGTACTGCACCTAAAGGGATTAATATTCGACGAGACCGTTATTTATACTGGCGCCAGTATCAATGATGTCTACCTGCACCAAGGCGAAAAATGTCGTTTTGATCGCTACCATATTCTCAAGTGCACCGACTTAGCCGATAGCATGGTTGATTATTTACATCGTTTCATTATCAACCCCGGGTTTTCACCACTGTTGAATATCACAGAGCAGCTGGATAAAAAAATCCAAAAGAAGTTCGCTAAAAAGCAAAAAGCACTACTGAAGAAGTCAAACTACTCTACCCAAGTCCACTCTGATAAGGCGGGAAAGATCAAAGTAACTCCTATGGTTGGGTTTGGCGCCCGCGGCAACAGCGTCAACAACTGTATCCGCGAGTTATTTAAGACTAGTCGCGAATCACTGGTGTTATTTACCCCCTATTTTAACTTGCCCGCGATACTGGCAAAAGATCTGAGAAAAACCTTACTCAGAGGGGTGAAGGTCACTATGGTTATTGGTGACAAAACAGCTAACGACTTCTTCATTCCCGAAGACCAGGAATTCTCTAAAATTGGCATCATCCCCTATATTTATGAGATATTATTAGTCCGGTTTATCAAGAGAAACCAACACTTTATAGACAGCGGTTTATTAAATGTGCACTTGTGGACCAATAGCAATCACAGCTTTCATCTGAAGGGCGTTGTCGCTGATAACCAGCGACATTTGATTACCGGAAATAATTTAAACCCGCGTGCCTGGAGTTTAGACCTCGAAAACGCCCTGTTACTGGATGACCCACAGCATTTACTGAGCAACAAGTGGCAGGTGGAATTACAAAGCATTATGGATTTCACCAGAAGAGTTCAGCACAGTAGTGAATTGCAAAGCCTGGCTGACTACCCTAAACACGCCAGAGACCCGATTAGAAAACTACAGCTCTCACAGATCGACAGGTTATTAAAGAGATTCATGTAGCTTTTCAGTCAACATAAACACAGCGACTCCCTGTTTAGTTACCCAAACAGAGTCGCTGTATTATCAGCTTGTGCAGAGCAGCCCTATCTTTAACCGCTAGCGATGTTAACTCCCCGCGATGTTAACTACTCCATCATAGATGAACTGGATCGCTAGCGCCGCTAATATCACCCCCAGGAAACGCCGCAAAATATCATCTCCGGTACGGCCTATGATCTTCTTCAAATACTTTGATAACAGCATAAAACACAGCGTCGCCATCGTTATGCTAACCACAGCCGCGGCCACAGCGAAATCGGCGGCCGTTTCATTAGATTGAGAAAACAATAAGATCGTTAAGGTCAATGAACCGGGGCCGGCCATCATCGGAATAGCCATAGGAAACACTGATATATCTTTGTGGCTGGTTCCAGCGGCGAACTCCGTCTCTTTAGTGATCAAATTAAAAGCCGTGAAAAATAACAGTATCCCCCCCGATATCCTAAATGCGTGAATACTGATACCTAATAATTCTAAAAATGGCTCGCCATACAAGCCAAACAGCAGCAACAAAGCTGTCGCTATACCCGTAGACTTCAGCGCCATTTTCAGTCTGAAGCGTTTATCTTCTGGTGGAACTAACGAGTGAAAGATCAGCGCCGTGCCTATAGGGTCGATAATTACCATCAGGGAGGCGAGCCCGGCAAAATATATGCTTAAATCCATACTAAAAATCCTAACTAAATATTCAATTATAAATACTAATAAACACCAAATTATAACATCTTAGGGAAATATGCATGGCTTAATCTGCTGTGTTTTTCCACGCTTTAGTAGCGCTACTGTTTTACTCCCCTTTACAGCCATTTATTTTCTGCTACTATCGCGGAAATTTAGTAACAACTGACCCACAGCAAGTCTGGAGAGCAACATGAACAGCAATCAAAACAACAGTGAAACCAACCAGTCCAAGAGTGGATTTTTGGCGCTAGTCTCCAAGCTTTGCCTTGACGATCAGCTGCCGATACGCTTCCTCTATAAGACAGTACCAGAACACCTTAATGATACTGGCTGGCGCATGTACAGCGGCTATGAGGACGATGATTACCTTGCCAATGAACTCGCCAACATGTTGCCGATACCACTGGAAAAGATCAGCGAGATGGATACTAGCCTGACAGAACTCGTCACCTACAACGCGGGCACTGTTTGGGAGCGCACCCCGGAACAAGATCAGTGGCAGCGAGTTTACGATTTTAAAATCCCCTCGGCCAACGTTGAGGTAAACATCACCAACGACGTTAACAAATTCAATTCCGAAGTACTGTAAAGGTAAAAAAATTTCTTCTCCCCGCCCCTTGAACTTCACAACTGTTACCTCATATATGTATTAGCGGTGCTCATCAGAGGCCGCTAATAGAAGCCAACCGGCTTCGCCCACTCAGTCTTCGGATGAGTGTTTTACTACATATTGCTAATTAGGATATGAATATGAGAACTTTAGATTTAACACCACTGTACCGTTCAGCAATTGGTTTTGACCGCATTGCCTCGATCATTAACAGCACCACCCGTACAGATCAACCTTCCTTCCCGCCCTACAATGTAGAGCTACTATCAGAAAATGAATACCGTATCACTATGGCGGTTGCCGGCTTCACTTTTGCCGAGCTAAAGATAACTTCTGAACAGGGACATTTGACTATCAGCGGCGAAAAAGCCGAGGATAATCTGGAACATAACTACCTTTACCAAGGCATAGCGGCACGTAATTTTGAGCGACGTTTCCAGCTGGCTGACCACGTTAATGTAGAGAGAGCCAACATGGAAAACGGCCTGTTACATGTTTATTTGCTGCGTGAATTACCTGAGGCAATGAAGCCCAGGTCGATTAATATCGAGCACTAAATCCGTTAGCTAGGGAAAGGTTTTTGACCGCTCCTTTCTCTAGCAATCAACGCGAAATCATCCAAAAATTATCTGACTGTTTTTTGTACATCCAAAACTTATCCAATACTTATCCAAAACCCTATCGTAAATATTCCTATAATACTGCTTAAATCTCCTTGCCATTTGCGACACAATTACCCTACCGATGATCGTTATCTTTAAGACCAAGAACCAGACCACTGTCTTATTTTGACATGCGGTATTTTATTTGTACCGGGCTTAATGTTGGGAGTAATGGCTGTATTTGCTTAGCCATTCGAACTACTTTCACAGTCTGGCCAATAGCAGACACTAGAGCACCTTTGAAATACTCTGAGTAAATGCCTAAAGTTTATATGATGAGTGGATTGTTGATTTTAGGTCAAGGGAGTTCCTGCTTCCGAGATCTAATGTTTATTACTTCTTTACTCTATGCGTCTCCCTTCCGGCTTTATCCATCCTTTATTTTCACTATAAACTGTGCTCTTTTAATACTCTTGATGCTCAGTCGTTATTGTCGTTAAAATATCTTAATGCGGCATACCATTTTACTAAATGACATTGTCGTATTCTCTACAACATAGAAGTTTATGAGATTACAACTTTAAGGAGAAAAATAATGATTAAAGTAAGTGTAATGTACCCAAACTCGTCAGATGCGAATTTTGACATTGAATATTATTGCAATACTCATATACCAATGGTCGAAGGGCTTCTTGGTGACACTTTAAAAGGTGGCAATGTTGATCATGGCTTAGGTGGAGGAGCTCCTGACGAAGTGGCACCTTTTATAGCGATGGGGCATTTAATTTTCGACTCCGTGGAAGTTTTTCAGAATGCATTTGGTCCTCATGCAGAAAAAATAATGGCAGACATTCCCAATTACACAAATACTAAGCCTCAAATTCAAATTAGTGAAATTAAGGTATAGTGATTCATCTTGCTAATCGGGTAGCCAAGGGTCCCTAATCCTCATAACACCCTGGATGCGGGACCGAACAGGGTGTTTTATTAGAATAGTGAAACTTAATTCAAGCATTACATAATGACAATGCATCGTTATAAAACTTCCGTATGTGTTTAGGGTTTCCCGTTACACAGGCTGACTTGCAAGCGCTGAGCCTTCGGTCAGCGATGACGACTGTCGGCCAAAAGCGGTCATTCCAATTGCGTTACACTAAGGCTCTGAGCCTTACTTTCCATTTATTCGTATTTCAGGTTTAATAAACCTATGATGTGTTTGCCGTTTTAGGGATTTATTATAATGAAAAACTCGTTATTTTTAAAAACAGTCATGCGTAGTATTTAGCTTTTACATAGCATAAGCATCACACTAGTGTCTTGAAGTCGACAGAATGTAAAATAAAAAACAATACAGGATCTTTATGGATATTAAACGAGGTCGTTGTTTATGCAGTAAAACAACATTTGAATATACGGGTTCTGAAAATTGGTGTGGCCATTGCCATTGTGAAAGTTGTCGGAGGAATACATCTTCTGCTTTTACTACTTTTTTTGGAGTGCCTAGAGATTCTTATCATTTCACTGGTGCAAAACCTGGTGTTTATGAATCATCTAAAGGAGTACGGAGGCTGTTTTGTGTTCATTGTGGAACACCCATGGCTTTTGATGCAGACAGGTATCCTAATGAAATTCATTTTTATCTGATGAGTTTGGAAAACCCCGAACAATTAGTTCCGTCATTCCATGTGCATTTTGATGAACGGTTATCTTGGCTAGAGGTCGGTGATAATCTTCCACGTACTAAGCCAAAAGAATGGGTGGCCGGGGGCTCCTAGCCTCAGCCTCCACTACATCCATCGAGCGAGGCCCCATGGGTATTCCGCATAGGATAGTGAAGCTTAATTCAAGCACCCTTAGTGATAATTTATCGTTTTAAAAATGCCGCCCATGTGTCAAACCCTACGGTTAGTCAGTACTTAGTAAGTGACTGGCAATAGTCGGTATCGGCCAATTGCAGACGTTTTCATAGCCCGAATGAAGCATTTTCTAAACACCTCCGAACCTATTTATACATTTGTATAATTTCTTTATACAACCTTTATGCCCACTAAAAGCCGTCCTTTTTTTATACACTTGATGTTTAGATGCCTATTGCTATTAAATGACTGTAATTCAAGGATGAATTATTCAGACATGGTGTCGTATGAAATTTCAAGAGCATGGCGTATTTGAGATAGAAACGGAAGCTAACCTATTACTTGTTGACGCGACTGGCCCGCTTAATGATGAGGTGGCAAAGTATTACATTGAAGCCATAGAGTCCTGTATCCAGCAGCTTGAAGTCTCACAATGGAATCAAATTATTACCTTGCATCAATTGAGTTTACTCTCTCCTGAAGCAGAAAAGTTGCTTACAGCCACTCTCAGAAACAGAAAAAAAAGAGGTTTAATAGCCGTTTATTTAATCTTAGAGAATGTCTATTTTAAATCCTTGGTAAAAGAACAGATGAGCCGCTGTTACACTAAAGCTGGAATAGAACATCATTTTCTTGATTCGGCGTCTAAAGCAAAAAATAGTTTAACCCTTTTCCCAAGCCGCCTACCATTAACTAATTTATGCTGAGCCTGTAAATTATTCTGTGTCTGGTCTTACTTTGCTGGACCTGATTAGCCTGCTTAATTGATGTGGCTGGCATTCGACGACTGTCGGCCAATAGCTGCCATATTGCTAAATTCGCATCAGGCTTCATGATCGGATCTAGTCATTTATTTGTGTTTAACGTTGACTTACATCATTGATGTATCTTCTGTTCTATGAGCCTAACAGCTGTGCAACTAACTCCAAATAAAATCGCAGTTAGTCAACAATATTCTTATTTTGTTGTTTAAGTAAATATGCTTTTCCTATTCTTAAAAATGAGCCATCTTTCTTCATGCTTTGTAAGCTTTTGGTAATGTCAGGAATAATATTTCGATGTTTTTTGTGGAGATATAAATACATTGGCTTAACTGCCAATGGAGTAGTGTTGACGAATATGTCTTTTAATCCTAAGTTATTTACTATTCCAAAACCGAGGAATTTTGCATACACAGCTATATCTATTCTACCAAGATCCAGCATTTTGAATAGAATCTCCGGACCATTGAAATCAGTTCGATGACGCACATCTTGTATGTTTTTTTCAAGTATTTTCCAACCAATAACTATTCCTACAGAATAAGGTTTAAGGCTATCCCATCCATTAATAATTACCTTACGTTTTGCTGTAAAAACAACAAACTCAAAATCAAATATTTTTTCTGGGACCTGAATAAGGTTCGGGTAGATTTGGGAGAGCCCTGCAACCCTAATGTACTCTCCATCACTTTGCCCATTATTTGCACCCCTAATAGATCTTTCCACCGGTTTATGTTCAATATCAATTTTTAGATCTATTCTTTTAAAGGCTTCTATGATTATCTGATCCAGATAACCAGTATGGTCTGTCTTTGAAAGGGGAGATTGAGCCCATGTGTTTAAAACAAGATCTGGCTCATCTGCTTGAATTGAAAAAGAAAAAACGAACATTACTAAGAAAGCAAGGGTAACCCTTTTCAAAATATTTATTGCTTCATTTTGCATGATTCTTCCAATTAATCTCTGCATGTTTAATGAACAATGACAAATCTGCATGTTTTCTTGTCTACCAGTAATTATAATTCACCTTCAGCCCGGTAAAAGGAAAATAGGAAATAACTACCATTTCAGATCGTCTGGTAAGGCCCTTGTTCACTAGACGCATATTTGATTCTAAAAGTGCCTTTTATCAGGCCCGTTAAAACGGCAGCTATGTGTCAGGTCCTGCCACTGTTAATGCTAACTTATTCACATGGGTGGCGTGATAGGCAATCTACGCTCTCGGCCAAAAGCAGTCATATTCATTTATCTCTATTCTTGGTTTTACTTCCCGTAGCCCTACTTTTAAATTTTCATTCTTGCGCAAGTTTGGGCAGTAAAATCACTACTGGTATCAGCTGCCTGCGACTGCACTTGATTTTAGGGGCATTAAGTAACAAGGTTAATTTTTTTCCATCCTAGCTCTCACTAAAGGAACAGTACATGAATTTATATATCATAGTCACACATACCTTAGGATCTGTTTTTTATGTATTTTGTTGCGCAGAAGGTATATGTACTGTCACAATATGTTCATGACTATTTTTTAACGCAGGTATTAAGGAGTGGCACATCAGACTCGAGCATTGGATATTTAAGAATTGTAAAAAATCATCCACCATACTTATTGTCTTAACAGTCTCGATCATTCTATCGGTTGTGACCATTTACGCCATTCATAGTTACAAACAACAGCAAATGCACTCAGCCATTCATAGCTCCTCTGGCAGTTATGTCGATCGAATTGAGAGTAATATCAATCAGGCATTATCTGCTACTTTTCCACTAGCCACCTTGATCCGAATTCAACAGGGCGATACAGCAGGTTTTACTCAGCTTGCAACTGAAATGTTGCCTTTCTACCCTAGCGTCTCGGCTCTGCAACTCGCCCCTGATGGTATTGTCCAATACGTTGTGCCCTTAGCAGGGAACGAAAATGCTATCGGACATGATTTACTCTCTTCATCTGATCACAATAAAGAAGCAATTACAGCCATAGATAATCACAAATTATCCCTGGCAGTACCTTTTGATCTAGTACCAGGAGGCTATGGAGCCGTTGGTCGACTACCTATTTATTTGCAGAGTGCGGGCGGCGGGCAATATTTTTGGGGCTTCGTTTCTGTAGTAATGCATTTTCCACAAATACTCGAAACAGCACAACTGCCTGACCTTGCAGAGGCTGGATTTGCCTATCAGCTATCACGTGTTCACCCTGGTAGCGGAAAAACTCAAATTTTTGCAAACTCAGTAGAACCAATACTAGATCATCCTGTTGTAAGTGTTATAAAAATCGCCGATGCGACTTGGCTGTTGAAAGTTTCACCCAAAGCTGGCTGGGTTAACTACAGTTCAATTATGTTAATGTCCCTGGTCGGGATCCTTTTATCGATACTAATCTCCTATTCGGTTGTATTAATAAAGCGCTTCAAAGGCAAACAACAGTCACTTAAAGATATGGTATCGCAACGCACTGAAGCACTGGACAATAATTTTAAACGCCAGAAGCTGGCATTTAAGTCCGCTAAACAGGGCTGGTTTGAGATAAATATCCAGACCGGTGACGTTATATTGAGCGATGAATATGTGAGATTGCTCGGTTATGATCCATCGAATTTTACAACAACTCTTAAACAATGGCGTCAAAACGTGCATCCGGATGACTGGAGACCCGCCTTCAACCTCTATAAAAAATGCCTGGAAACGGGTTCGACTTTTGAGTTGGAGTATAGGAGAAAAACTGTTGATGACAAATGGTTGTGGCTACATACCGTGGGTGAAATCACTCAGCGGGACAAGCATAATAATCCTCTGCTCTGTACAGGAATACATACCGATATTTCACTACGCAAGAAGATAGAGCTCAGAGATTATGCCCGCAACGCTGTGTTGGAGAGTTTATTGCGAGGCGAAACGCAAAAAAAGACCCTGGAACTCATAGGAAAATTCGTCGAACAGGAAAA
>JABSQZ010000034.1 GCA_013215505.1 Oceanospirillaceae bacterium | reverse complement strand
GCTCTAGAAGTTGATGTATCCGGGAAAATGACGCCAATACACAGGATTTTGTGTTTTTACACAGTCTGGGCCAAAAGCAGCCTATTTGATGTTCGCTTGTATTATCACGAACTGCCCAGTGAGTCCGTCATCAAGACAGTGATAGCTGTCTTAGGATTGTTGCTTTCTCAACAATGAGGGGTATTTTTTTTCTACCTCACTTATCTTGAGTTAATCAGGAGCAAGGGGCGTTGCCTTACCTCCAAAATTTTGTCTTTTTTTTTATCTCCCTTGAACTGTTTGACTATTTAATGACTAATTCAAGAAGTTAATGGTGCAAATTTTAACGCTTTGTCGTAATTTTGCTTATTTTCTGAAGTGAGCTATTTACTGCTCCATTTTTTGCTTAGTCACATATTATATTACTTAAGTGATTAGTTAAGTAAAACTTAAATATTTTGCATTTTATTTTTTAGCTAATGGTTCAATATATAGAGTAATTCACTCTTTTAAAGACAAACTAATGCATCATCTTGGTAGGTTCGATATGAAAAAAAATAGCATAGATAATAAAAAGAGCTCAAAATCATCTGCTCATAATATCCCTTTTCCAGTATTAAATACCGTTTACCAGGACCCTCATACCTATCCAGAGGGTGTGGCTTATCTAGACTCACAATATGTGCCTATCTCTCAGGCAAAAATTTCGGTGTTAGATTGGGGGTTTCTTCATTCAGATGCAACCTATGATGTTTTGCATACTTGGAGAGGCCGTATATTTAGACCTGAATTACATTTAAATCGTTTTTTTAATGGGATGGAAAAGTTACGAATGTCTATTGATTACAGTCGAGAAGACATTTTGGAAATCATTTCAAATGCAGTTGCGCTTTCAGGGTTTCAAGACTCCTATATTGAGTTAATCTGCACCCGTGGTTGTTCTCCTAAACCAAGTCGAGACCCTCGCGATGCTATTAATCGTTTTATAGTGTTTGTAGTGCCTTTTAGTTCGGTTGCAAATGCTCGGCAATTAGTAGAAGGTCTGCATATTGCTATTAGTGATCGAACACGTATCTCGCCCAGATCTGTTGACCCTTCGATTAAAAACTATCATTGGTTAGATTTGGTCGGAGGCTTGTACGACGCCTATGACAGCAAAGCTGAAACTGCATTATTATTAGATGATAGAGGCAATATTGCAGAAGGACCTGGATTTAATGTATTTATCATTAAAGATGGGAAACTTGCCACACCTAATTACTCAGTGTTGCTGGGAATTACTCGACAAACAGTTATGGATATATGTCTTGAAAAAGGGCTTTCCTGTGATGCCAGAGCCATTAATAAATTAGAGTTATTAGCAGCAGACGAAGTGTTTATAACTTCTACAGCAGGTGGAGTGATGCCTGTGACAACAATTAATCATAAGGCAGTGAATAATGGTGAAGTAGGAATGATTACTAAATGTATCAAAGAGATGTATTGGGAAAAGCATTTTTTAGACGATTGGAGTATTCCTATTACCTACCACTCACCAAGCACTTAAGGGATGAATAATTGTATGTCAGTACTAGTTCTCTATGACTTCTTGGATGTCAACATTTTTGGATATCGCTATGAATAAAAATAGAACGTTTGCAATAGGCAGAATGAATAATATTGATTTACGTCTATTACGTATTTATAAGACAGTGGTTGAATGTGGTGGCTTTTCCGCAGCAGAGGCTTCCTTAAATATTAGTGGTGCTGCTATTAGTATTGCTATGAATGATTTAGAAACACGACTTGGATTAAGGCTCTGTCATAGAGGGCGTTCAGGTTTTTCAGTGACCGATGAAGGGCAAAAGGCTTATGATTCTACTTGTAAAGTATTAGAGTCAATTGAACAATTCAGAACGGAAATTTATGAGATACACAATCATTTAGAAGGAGAATTAAACATTGGGATGACCGACAATTTAGTTACTCTTTCAAAAATGTGTATTACCAATACTATCTCTAACCTCAAAACACGCGAGCCTAGCGTGAGAATACATATAAAAATGATGCCTCCAGATGATATTGAAATTGAAGTATTAGAAGGAAGACTACAAGTAGGTGTTGTGCCTAGTATGCGTCTATTGAAAGGATTTGATTATTATCCACTCTATCAGGAGGAATCTCTTTTATATTGTGGTTCAGGCCACCCGCTTTTCAATAAAGCATTAGAAAGTTTATGTATTGATGAGATAAAGAAATTAGATGCCATTAATCCTGTCTATATAGAGAAGACTAAGGCCAATGACCGCTATGAAGAGTTAAACACTACTGCTACAGCTAGTGATCGTGAAGGAGTTGCTGTTTTTATATTATCTGGAAACTATGTGGGCTATTTGCCAACCCATTTTGCTAAGCAATGGGTGGATGACAAGCGAATGAAATCATTACTTCCAGAATACTATCTTTTTAAAACTGAATACTCAGCAATAATTAAAAAGGATACTCACCCTTCTAGGGTGTTACAGGCATTTGTAGAAGAATTAGACATTGTCTTAAAGGCTTAAAATATGTATAAATATCGGTAAAAATAGAACCTGTAAATTTTTCTGTGTAGCTGCTCGTTTAGTGATTTAAACACGAGGGTTAGCTCCTCTTCGAGTTCAATCAGAGATCTGTTTAGCGTTTACTCCAGGGCTCAAATCATATGTCCTGTCAGAAAAATATTACTGTTTTGTTACGTTCATATAACATAGCGGCGTTTCCAACACATTTTCAGTATAGTAGTCCCTAGTTTTCTAGACGCTCATTTAGTCCTCGTAATGTCATTCACCGAGGCCTTTAGAATGGCAGCTATGTGTCAGGACTGTCGTATCTTGGAAGACTAGCAATTGACGGTATCGGCCAAAAGCAGCCATTCGCGTGAGAAAACAAGGTCTTTGACCACTCATTGCCATTCACTAAGCATTAAGGTCTAATAACCCCCTGAAATATCTACATTTGCAGGAACTTACCAGTTATGCATAGAGTGTCTATTTTTTGTGGGAAACATCAACGAGGTATTCATGATTGAATTTGAAAGTAAGAAATATATTTATCAATTATGCATTGTGGTTTCTTTGTTGCTTGGAATGAATATCTACCTTGCTTTTATTAAATACAATAATATTGCTTTTATACCAGGGTTATTACAGTTGCTTATTTTAGGCTTGCTCTTTTTTCGAAGTAAATATGCAAAATGGGCAATTTCAGCTTGGGCTGTCCTAGTTTTTATTGGAGGGGCTGCAGGCTTAGTAAATATTATTACTGGAATCCAATTAAACGGAATTGAAAAGCTGCCATATTGGAATTTGCTTTTTAGACTTGTAATGGTTAGTTATTCTATTTATGTTTTAAAAGGCATGAAATCGATTGCTTTAAAAAATAATGATAGTACATCGTTGAATTGCTCAAAGGATTCAGCATGAATATGTATAGCAAAGGTATTCTTTTCGAATCCTTCTGCTGCTGGGACGGCTCACAAACTATTTGTACCTCGTTCAGTTACTACAGCGCATTTTACTAGCCTGGGTGATGTGGTTAGTATCGGCCAGTACCGTAAGTATCAGGAGCAATCCAACTGTTATGTTTATGGTGAAATCATGCGAATAATTTTAATTTTACTATCAACCATAGCAATCCAAGGCTGTACGAGTGATTTTTTTGAAATAAAATATGCCCCTATACCTAAGAGCGACGTAGCGTACGCTCTAATTGGAAATGAATGTGATACATCGAGTTTAAGGTACTTAATTGGCTGGGAAAATTTCGATAATAATGGGGTTATTGATAGCTATGTCCTAGAAAAAAACAACAATGTCGGCAGTCGCCATATAGTAGATCGAATAGAATTACCTAAGAATAGCAGGATGAGAATTGTATCGATTGAGAGGAGCTCGAATTGGAAGATTTTAGATGATAAATACAAATTCAATATAAAAATAGAGGGGCTAGCAGTTAAAGTACATAGAACTGAAGATGTAGCTCGTATTAACTTAAATGAATACGACGTGTGCTCAACTTTAACGTAACAGGTAACTAAAACCTGAAATGCCTTTCGCTGCTACCCAAATCTACTGGTAAGTGTTAATTATGTTGGTAATTGACGGTATCGGCCAATAGCGGCCCTTTTGCTAGTCTTACTTTTGCCTAGTGATCCATTCTTGCTATTCATCAGTCATTAACGTTTAATAACTCTTTGAAGTGTCTGCTGTTTCATGGCCTTACCACGTTGACCTAGTAGGTGAATTGGATCGATATTAAATATTGGGAATTGGTATGGGCTTAGTAATAAAATTACTGCTTGGTCTCGTCTGTTTCTTACTTTTTGTTGCGGCCTTAGAGCAGTTAGTAAATCTGGCGTTTGAAAATGCATCTTCAATTGATGCATGCCTAGATGGTGGCGGTGCCTGGGATTATGATACAGAGGATTGTAAATATAGATGATAACTTCACGACTCTCTACTACTGAAATTGATTCAGCTAACGGCCAAAAGGAGACATTTCCCAGACACCTAGACTTGACTGAAATTCTCCGACTGCTCATGAATCTAATTGGTAATAAAAGAATGGTACGAATAGTGGTTAGATATCTGTCCTACAAAACAATTACAGCCATTTTCTTGTTAGGTTCCTTGAATTTGAGTGCGAGTAATATCCCAGAATATAAGTATGATTATTCGAAGAAAATTAATAATGAGCTAGGAAAGGCCATATATCAAAATAGAGTGGCGGAGATCACCAATGCTGTGAATGCTGGAGCGGATGTCCAGGGTTACATTAATGACTCGCCTTTTCTAAGCGTAATACTTCATGGGGATTGTAAGGAACCGCTAAAGCCTCTAATTGAGCTTTTATTGAGTAAAGGCGCTAATCCAAATGCAAGGGATGATATAGGGAAAACGCCCTTAATGGTTGCTTTAAATCATTGCAGTGTTGATATCATAAATTTGCTACTAGATCATGGTGGGGATTTGGAACTCTCATCAAATCACGGTTACAGTCCCTTGCTGTATTCTGTGTTTTCAGGAAATATGGAAACTGTAAAAATTGTGATTGAAAGAACAGGTATAAAGTTCAATAGTAATGCCCCAGAGATACCCTTGATTTCTGCGGTTGAGATGGGAGCTGTGGATATCGTACATTTATTGGTAAAGAGTAATATTGATCAATGTGTAGTTAACCCTTTTAATTTAACGGCAAGGGACTATGCAGTTAAATATAACAAGTTGGAAATGATGAGTCTGTTAAGTATGCAATGTGGTGAGCCTTAACAAATGGTTCTACCCCATTCCCATGCTCAGTCAGTTAAGAACAGCTGATAATGCAATTGCTGATCCAAGATGCCGATAGTCGGTATCGGCCAAAAGCGGCCATTGATCATCCTTTGGATTTCAGATAAAGCTAGGAGGCAATACAAATGGACGCCAAGTTGTTTGAATCATGTGTGCCTCTTTATTTCGATCATTTTTTACAAACATATGGATTCTACATACCTGGTAAGTATTCTTTGAGTGGTCGATTGTATGATGCGGTTTTTGAAAAGCACAATAAGACGCTATCAATATCGTGGGAACCGGGCGATGGTTGTTTGGAAATTATATTATTTCAGAAAGATGGCAGAAAATTATCTGATTACGATGACAGATCGCAGACTAAAAGCCTTAGTGATTTAAACAGCGAGTACTCCGTTGGTAAAACAAATTCTGATATTAATGAAATTGACATTTACTTTAGAAATATGGAACCTCAATGTGCTGAGTCTGCACTACTAAAGAAGAAAGCGAGGGAATTAAATATTTGTTTCCTTTCTATGAGCAGACTTGGAAAGCTGTAATCAGATGGTGACTAACGGCCAAAAGCGGTCATTCCAGATATCTAATAACTTGCACTACTACAGTTGAAACTCCTCATCTCGGTCGGGTCAAATAGCCATGCCGTTGGGCTAAGTTACTCAACACACGCAAAGCTTTTTCCTAATGGTAAATCAAAATTTGGGGCGTAGTTATCGACTAATGAATGCGCTTAGAAAGCGCTGTAAATCATATTGACCATATAGTATATTTCTGCAAGGTTCGAAAAAATCATTAAAAGGTTGAGGTATGGAAAAGAATATAAGAACGATTGATGACAACTGTTTTTTGTTAACAACAGGTAGTTTTGCTGTCCTTATTGTTATGGTTATTGTTTTAAATATGTTGGAGATTGAGGCTGACGGTAATTATGCTGTTAAAACTTTAGGGGTTATTTTAAGTTTTTCATTTGCTCTACCTGGTGCGTACCTTTGGTTAAAAATACTTTCCAGTTCCATAAAGGCGAAGAAGTATACTAGAGTGTTATTGTTATTAATGTTTAATATTATCGCTGCTTTAGTTTACTTCTGGATGGATAAAAAGACCGATAACTGGTGGCAGTAATTGACAACTTAGTTGATTATTAGAACCTGTAAATTATTCTTTGTAACGTCTTACCTTGCTGGACCTGATTAGCCTGCTTAATGGCATTCGGCGACTGCCGGCCAAAAGCGGCCCTTTTTCCAGTTTATATTTGCTCGATAATCTCCCCTTGTCATTCATCGGCGATTAACGTTTAATAACTCTTTGAAGTGTCTACCGTTCTACGGGAATCAACAATGCTTAGACATTGCGGCTTTTCAATCTAATGAGCCGTGATAAGGCTAAAGGGGTACATCATTCGGCTGATTTTTTTACCTGGTATGGATGGCACAGGAATATTGTTCGATCCACTGCTGAAAATCATATCGGGTTCTATCGAGTGTGAAGTTATCCCGCTGTCTACTTTTGATTCTGACCTACCATCTTTGCAGGCTGCTGAATTAGCGGGAATGATTGGCAATGAAGAAACTATTTTAGTTGCTGAGTCCTACTCTGGATTGATAGCTTATGAACTGTGTAAATTGAAGGATACGTCAATTAAACATGTATTTTTCGCTGCTGGCTTTTTAGAACGACCGTCATTAATCAGCAAATATGCTAGCTTATTGCCTATCTCATTTTTACGATGGAGGCTGATACCTGATTTTATTCTAAGCTATCTATTTTTTGGCAAGCCGTCAAAAGCTGAATTAGTTTATTTGTTTCACAAGTCGTTAGGCAAAGTGACGAATAAAACGTTAAGAACAAGATTGAACATCATCGCGAAAGCAAAGAGCCCCTCTGAGAAGATTTATCAGCCTGTAACATATATTTGTGCAAGTAATGATTGGTTAGTCAGCAATGAAGTAATTAAGACATTTGAGCAATTGTGTATGAACTTTAAGGTAGTAAATGTGGAAGGTGGGCATTTTATAATTCAATCTAATCCTGAAAGATGCTGGCATGAGATCCGCAGTGCCTTAGCCTTGTAATAAGGTAAGAATTACAAGACAGCCATGCCACTTTTCACAGGTTTGTTAATTAAATTTATGTGATAGGCAGTTGACGGTATCGGCCAATTGCGGACATTTTAGTTAAAGGTTTTATACGATCACCTCGCAACAATTTCTCAAAGCAGAATCTACGCATCATACTATGTCTCAAAGACCTTTGTAGTAACACAGTGCACCTATTGAGGATAACTGTAGTTGCATGCGTTTATAGCTGGATAATAAAAGCATCGAGGAGTTATACTGCATTCATTTTTAAATTGCAAAAGAATCAGTAGCCTATAGATGAATTGTAAGACAGCTAGTGACAGGCCTTTCACAAAACCGCTTTTGCACGATTATTATGTTAGGTGGAAATATGAGACTTATCCAGAATGACTGATGCTAAAAGAATAAAGATGATTGCATATGTTTGCTTCGCGTTTTCAGCAGTTACTTGTATGATTTTTATCTTTTCAATTTCAAAAAACGCTATTCCATTCCAATATATATTTATGGCAGGTATTTGGTACCAGATCGGTGCTAGCTTCCTTAAACGAAAAAAATGGTCTTGGTATGCATGCTTAATTTTTATAGGGTTGTTTTGTGTTGGTAACTTAAGCTCAGTCTACAACAGCATAATACATCCAATGTTTACAGAAAATTTAAAAGGTGTGGGCTATGGACGCTGGGTGGCTCTAATACTGTTCATTGGATCGTCTGCATTAATTAAAATTTTAATTAGCACATCTATTAGGGAAGAATTTAAAACTAGTGGTAATAATCCATAATTTAGCGAATGCGGTTGCTAGTCCGAAAGGCTGGTCACTATTCATTAAAAACTTCGTGAAAATAATATGAAGTATCTTATATTGGTTTTGTTAAGCTTGTTCACTTTTGGGTGTACACAGGCATATCAACCAACGAATTTAAAAAAGATGGACATCTATTTGGGGGAATCTAGCCATGCTGAATTGGTTGATTTTTTGTATGATTATGCAGGAAAAAATCGATTAAATATCCAGTGGTTTGGTTGGTATAAAGTTGATAATGCCAAGAGCTGGTATGAGCGATCAGATGAGGATTCTAGTTTTAAAATTAAACTGGAGCTGCTTACAAAAGAAAATGGCTCCTTGTTTCTAGTGAGCAGGCCCCACCAAAGTAATAAAATTTATCTTTCGATAGATTATGCGGATGAAAAAGCAGAGTGGTTAAATATAGTAGAAGAGTTTAAGAAAAGTGTAGCTTCTCAAGGCTGGCGTATTGAATAGGTATAAAAAGTATTGGAGATGGAATCACTGAGCATAGGTTAGCTATGGCGACTGTCGGCCATTTACGGACTCTTTAGTAACCATCTAGATAGACCTTTGAATGGTGATAGGACATAGATATTCGTGCTTTTTACAGAACTACTTTTCATATACGACCCAAATAAAGAGACCCTTTTCCCATTATCTCTATAAATAATCGCTAACCCATTGATTATAAATTGTAATAATATACTATCAAATGCAAGAAAATAAATATTCGGCCAAGGTTTGCATTTTTCTGTAAAGTTCACTTCTGTAGAAATTTTAATATATCTTTGAATTTAAACAAATTATTATCTTTACTTGAAACCAAAACAGGGGAATAAGGTATAGGAGGCCTTAGGCTCTTGAATAAGCTGTTAGGGGTATCGCGTGAAAAAAATTCTAATTGTCCTTTCGTCTATCATTGCAATCACATCTATTGTGTATTTTACGTTTGGTTGGTACATGAAAACTAAATATGAGGAGGTTAGCGAATATGCTCAGGCCTATGCGTTAAATACCGACAAAAAAGGGTGCGCAGAGAATTTTGTCCAAGGCTATAAACAATGTAGTGATATATCTTGCTACTTTGATGTGTCGATGTTTGGAGGAGTGTGCGTAGCAGCTGCAAAAGGGGATATTAAGAAGCTTTGTCACAGTGCATTTAATGAATCCGGCATAGCTACTCAATGTAAAGAAAATAACTTTGATGAAAAAGACTGTAATTCAGTAGCGTCGTTTTATCAGGCCATTTGTAATGATGACAGCTAACAAAAGTATGATTTTAGGATCCTTCGGCAGCTGGGATGGCTTGCACGTCACTGGTTCCTCGTTCTGATACAGCCGCCCAATTTCCTGGCGTTAAGCATCAATCATTACCGGAGATACACATGAAAAATGATCCATATCTTTCACCTGAATTAGATAGCTCTTCAATCAAAAAACGATCTATTTGGTGGAAGATTTATTTTTTCCTTATTAACCTGCTCTCAGGAATTGGCATGCTGAGCCTTATGTCTCATCCAAATGTAGGAATCGCTGAATATATATTTTTACCACTATGGGTCGTTGCTACAGCGGGTTTATTTGGGTTCGTATTTATTAAGCCTATTTATAAACCAACATTTTGGTTGAAGCTGCTTATTACATACATAGGATTTTCACTAATCTATTATTTCATCACAAAAATAGATCAAAGTATGAGTATGGGTGATATAGGGTTTTATATTAGTACAGCAGTTAGCTGGATAATATCACTACCTGCTTATTACGCACTTTATGCTTATAGCAGACCAAATAACCCTGCGTGGGAAAATGCATAACAACACCATATACTAAACAACTTCGGCGCCGGTCTGCCAAAAGCATGACTTCACCATTAGTTGTCGGTTATGGCGGAGTTAATTCTCTTTAGAAATGTCTGCAATGTGTCAGGACTTGCGGTTAGTAAGCCTGTTCAGTGAGCGTTGAAATAGTAAGTCCCAATCTACGGTATCGGCCAAAAGCAGTCGCTTTGCTGTTCGGGGACCAAGCTCGTGATCGGAGTTTGCTTTTGCGAAGTTATCACCTAACTGATGAATGACTAACCCACAATGATTTGTGCGGCGCATCCGTGATGCCTTTGTTTGTTAATTACACAACGACACAATTCCACTTTTATGTTCTAATTTAATGTGTAGCAACGTATAGAAACAGTATTATAACAGTAGCTTAACAAACTCAACTTTACTTCAAAGGCAAAATTTATGATGTTTAAAACACTTCGTCTTGCTGTAATTTTTTTGCTATTGTTTATATCAATTACAAGTTCAGCTCATGGTAAAACCGTTATTACAGTTGTAGCTATTGAAGCCTCTATCAACAGTTGGAATGAATTTAAGTCAAACTCGAAAGTATCCCCAGAAAAAATTCAACATATTATAGGTGCAGGATCTAGTAAACGTTTTATTGCCGATATGGTGATTCTTACCCAAGCATTTGAAAAAGCAGGCTATGATTTTGAAATAGAGTTTGTTATCGCACCCAATGAGATAAGAGCCGTAAGAATGCTTGTTTCTGGTGATGCTGTTATGGTTGGTTCCGATCTTTTTTTAAACGATTACCCAGAGTCTGTATTTATAAGCGAAGCAATTATCAAGGAAGGTGAGCTTTTTAAAGGTGCTTTTGGTTTGGCTTCAAATAAAGCACTCATGTCGGCAAAATCTATCAAAGACCTTCAGCAGCTAACGGCCGTTTCACTGCCAAACTGGAAAACAGATTGGTCTACCCTTACAAAATTACAGGTAAAAGATTTAGTTCCAGTTAATACATACCGAGCCATGATGCACGTGATTGCATATCGTAATGTCGATTTCGGACTAATAGAAATAACAGGCTTAACTAACCCTGCAAATACTTGGGTCCATAAGGGAGTTTCTCTGTCCATTGTTCCTGATATAAAATTGAAAATGCCTGGTTCTCGCCACTTTGCGGTTTCTAAAACACACCCACTAGGCAGCCAAGTTTTTAAAGCACTCGAGGAGGGTTTATTAATTTTAAGAAAAGAAAATAAAATTCAAACCTTGATGGAAGACGTTGGGGTACATAATAAGAAAACCTACGGCTGGAAAATATTGAATTAGGATTGTGGTGAGGTTGTAATGGCGTTGTTACCAAGTCTGTTAAAACGGCAGCTATGTGTCAACTCCTGCCTTTTGTAATGTTTTAACTTATGGTTGCGATTGGTTAAAATGGAAGATTTTAATTGATATACATTCTATAATACTGATTATAAAAACGGTCATATTTACAACTGACTCAATATTAGTGCGTATTATCACTAGTAAATAATATTAGAAAGTCCGAGGATATATGCAAAATTTTGGATTAATCTTTGTAGGAATACTTTGCTTTTTTGTCTTGTATTTGTCGATGTTTGCTACTTACCATGTTGCTAAATCTGATTTATTTGATCGTAAGCAGCTTAGTATAATTTGTGCGTTGATTTGGTTAATTCCAGTTTTAGGACCTGTAATTATTCTTTCAATCATATGGCCGGATATAAAATGTGCGAATAAATCCACAATACCATTATTGGGTTATATCTTTTTGGCCTCTGTTCTCTCTTCGAATAGTGAAACGAGAAGCAG
Organism: Oceanospirillaceae bacterium; assembly: GCA_013215505.1. Classification (GTDB taxonomy): domain Bacteria; phylum Pseudomonadota; class Gammaproteobacteria; order Pseudomonadales; family Balneatricaceae; genus Rs1. The sequence continues at coordinate 28,450 of JABSQZ010000034.1, read as the reverse complement.
TGAAGGTAGTGGTAGTATAAATACAAGCGGAGAAGGGAATGATTTCTAACAAATTGCAGCACTACAGCCTCTAAAGGAGTTGGGCGTTTCTTACGCGGGAGTATGCAAAGCGTAAAAACGGCAGCTATGTGTCATTAGCAACTGTTATAAATATCAATCTAAAAAATTGGAGTAAATAAATATGAGTCCAGTATTGAATACAAATACATTAGAGGTTGGTTATGACATTCCTGCGCATATTGGTATGGACGAAGCGGATATACAAACTCCTTGTTTAGTAGTTGATTTGGATGGATTAGAAAAGAATATCCGTGTAATGGGTGATTATGCGAAAAGCATGGGGGTGCGTCATCGTGCCCATGGGAAGATGCATAAATCTGTTGATATCGCTAATCTCCAAGAAAAGTTAGGGGGGAGCATCGGAGTTTGCTGTCAAAAAGTTTCTGAAGCAGAAGTATTTGCTCGTGGTGGGATTAAGGATATTCTAATTTCAAATCAAGTAACGCATCCTGCAAAAATCGATCGATTAGCAAGAATGCCAAAATTAGGCGCAAGAACTATTTGTTGTGTAGATGATATTAACAACGTAGCTGATCTCTCTGCCGCTGCTGTTAAGCATGGCACGCAAATTGAGTGCTTGGTGGAAATTGATTGCGGTTCTGCACGTTGCGGTGTGCAGACAGGACAGGCTGTGGTTGATTTGGCTAAATCAATTAATGCAGCAGATGGTCTAAAATTTTCTGGGATTCAAGCATATCAAGGTGCAATGCAACACTTTGAAAGTTTTGATGCACGTAAAGAGGCAATGGATATAGCTATTGAAATGGTACGTGACAGTGTCAATATGCTTGCTGTTGAAAGTTTAGAGTGTGATATCGTCGGCGGCGGTGGCACGGGTTCTTATTACTTTGAAAGTAGCTCAGGCGTTTTCAATGAGCTTCAGTGTGGTTCTTACGCTTTCATGGATGCGGATTATCAGAAAATTAAAGATGAGAATGGTGAAAAGATTTCTGAGTTTGAAAATTCATTATTTATCTTAACCACGGTTATGAGTCATGCAAAGCGAGATAAAGCGATAGTAGATGCAGGATTAAAAGTACAATCAGTTGATAGTGGTCTTCCTTATATCTTTGGTCGTGAGGATGTGGAATATGTCAAATGTACTGATGAACATGGTGTGGTTTCTGACCCTAATAATGTTTTGAAAATTAACGACACGCTCAAACTTGTACCTGGTCATTGCGATCCCACTTGTAATCTCCACGATTGGTACGTTGGTGTCCGAAATGGCAAGGTAGAGTCTTTATGGCCAGTTTCGGCACGTGGTAAGGCATATTGAGTCTTACATATATTACTAAGTGTATATGATGAATTCTAGCATCCGCTTTCCAGAGCACTTAAAGTTACAACTTAATTTTAGTATTTTGATTATTAGAGAATAGTCTTGTGGTGATACGGGACAACGTACATTGAATTACAATTTCCTGTTTATCCAAGCTAGTAGTAGGCCCTGAATCGCTAAACCAAGGGTCTCTACGAACACTCTGCATGCAGTAATAGAAACGTTTGCAATGTGTCAGGTTTTGCCGTTACTCAGGCTGACTTGCAAGCACTGAATCTTCGATTAGCTATGGCGACTGTCGGCCAATTGCGGACATTTCACTTCTACCTTTGACTTCAGCTAAAAAGAGGGGATTACCATATGGCTAAAACCGCAGCTGAATTAATGGCTGAATTAGCAAATGATAAACAGTATCAAGCTAAGAAAACTGAAAAAGAAAAACAAATTAATGAACTTAAGAGAATCTTTGAACAAGATGAGAAAAAGCTTGTTTTTGATATAAACAGCAACGGAATTTCGGTGAAATCTGTTTGGGATTTAGTGAACACCCAAAATGATTATTATGAGGCAGTTCCAGTTCTTATAGAACACTTGAAAATCAAACACCACCCTAAAATACTAGCTGGCATTGCCCGTTCATTGGCGATTCCAAAACTTACTGATAATGACGATCTGTGGTTAACGTTAGTCTCGCTTTATAGGGTAACCCCTTCTGATGCGCAAATAGATATACCTGAAGAAAGAGGGGCTCAACAGTCGATTGCTGTAGCTTTAGAAGCTTTAGCAGATAATACAAGAGTGAAAGATCTGGAGAAAATTATCGCAGAGCAGCCTGCTGGGGATAGTGTTGACTGGCTTAAGGATAAGTTGAGAGCTATTAATAGGGTGTATAGCACTGATCATTTGAATTCACAGCCAGGTTCAAATGATTTAAGTTGAAGTGGCATAAGTGGCATAAGTGGCTAACGGCCGCAAGGAGACATTTAGCTAGTATTACTTTTGGCTTGTTATCCATCCTTGCTATTCATCATTCATTAACGTTTAATAACTCTTTGAACTGTCTACAGTTATAGGGTCCTTTCACTGAGCGTCATTATTACACTAACTGCTTCACAAAAACTAGCCTGTTACAAAGGCGCTATAGAGCAAAAGGAAGTACAGTGTTTAAGTCATTAAATTTATTATTAGCTCTTATTTGTATATTTTTGTTAGTCGGCTGCAATGGTGGTTACGAAACACCTGAAGTTAGAACTCCAGAAATGGAAGCGCAAGCTAGAAGCAGCGTAATTGCATACCTAGCTAGGAAAAACCTACCGCCTGAAGGACTAGATACCTTTAAGTCATCAGTGAAGCCAGAGCCAGGCTTTAGTTATTTATATACTGGTAATAATCGCTGCATCGCGATAATAGTCTTATGTTACGGTCAAAATTGTAGTGAAGTTCGATCATACCCATATGATAGGCATGGTGAGCAATGTCCCCTATAACAAACAAAGGCAGCATCGCCCTGTGAACTGGACCGTTTCGTCGCAGCGGCTCCAGGCGTGAATTCTCTCCCTACATGCTTGCAATATGTCAGGTACAAACGATTTACGTTGAAGGGGCATAGGTGGCTAACGGCCAAAAGCGGTCATTTTTTCAGCTTATATTTGCTCGCTAATCTCCCCTGGTCATTCATCGGTGATTAACGTTTAATAACTCTTTGAAGTCCATGTAATTATAGGGACTTATCACATACGCAATATTTTGCTGCCACCAGGACTAATATGATTAAATTCGCCAATCCGAAGAAGCTACGAATGGCATCCGGTAATGAAAGTCTTGAGTTAACTCAGGAAGGTACATGGGAATCATTTCCCCCTTTTGGTGAACAATATGTAGAGGAAATTGGCGCAAATTTAGGCGTTAGTACTCAATATGAAACTTGAACTCCTCGTGGGAAAAAGAGCCTTAAGTATTGCCAAGCCAAAAGATTATACTGATTGGGCTGAGTCTTTACTTTATGAAGACTTGGATTCTGAAAATATAGGTATTCTCGCGAGCATGGGGTTTGAGCGTGATTCAGATTCGGAAGAGATTGAAGTTTATTTTCAGAAAATACTTACAGATTTAAATTTAGTTCTGCCTACTGAAAAAGCTGCGTTAAGGAGTTATGCAAAAGTAATATGCGAACAAATTATTTCGGGAGATTTAGACCCGGATGACGGAGTTAGTATATTAGAATCTTTCTATCCAATGTCTGACTATGAAGCTATTTATGGTATTTGGGAGGATCTTAGCGGAGATTTGTGTTTGGTAAACGATAGTATGGGGTGTATTTTCAACAGTGGTCTAGCTCTTGAAAATAAAGAGGAATACGTCAAAGGAGTGGCAGTACAGTTTTTAGTTTTACTTGAAACGATTCTCCCAGATCGTTTTTTTCACTTTAGTGCTTGCTCAGACTGCGGGCACATTGGTGAAAGTGAATTTGAAGTTATGGATAAGCCATGGATGCCTGATAAGCTTTATAGATTCATTTATAAGCAAGGCCAAACTCAAAGAGTAATTTGTTCTAACTGTCGAAAACCTTTTCCACACCATATGAATGATTATGTAGGTAGAAAGAAATATCTTGATAAGAAGAGCTGAAAAGAACCTTCAATTAGACTCCGTAAATATGTCAGAACTAAATTTTCCGCTGATAGACATGGGTTGCTAACGGCCAAGAGCGGTCATATTCTAAGTTTGCCTTTGCCCTCTAACCTTCCCAAATCGGTCATCAAGGATTATCGTTTAGAAACCCATTGAAATGTCTATATAACTAGGACCTTGCCAACGGTCATTTGCGATCTTAAGATGTTATACGGAGCTAGCATGAAAGAATGGAACGAAGTAAAACAGGATTTTGTGCCAGAAGGTTCGTTGAGAGATATCTATGTAGAAGATGTCGATGTATTCGTGTGGAATCTATTTATAAATAGTCTATTTATTTCAGGTTATCAGCTAAGTTTTAAGCACGGTCAAAAGGTTATGGTTTTGCCCGAATGCTTTAACGAAATTAAGAAATTGCAGGAAACAGAGCCAACAACACTTGGAATCGTAATAGAGAATGGTATTTTAATAAATTGCCATTTTTTTATCAATTCTGAAATAGAGTTAGACGTTTCACCGGGGGATATAGATAGTGAAATCAACTATAGGAGTTTGATTAACTTCTTACACTGGCTACATTCGAGTCTGAAGAAATCAGTAAAGTTAACTCATGAAAACGCTCAAACTGACACTATTTTGTATTTAAACTGAAATGGTAAAACAACGCTAGTGCAGTAATATATTTAGGCTCAAAGTGTACTGGCTTGATTTATCAAAGCGTCTTCTATGTGTCAGAACTGAAAATCTTGAGCTGAAAGATATAGGTGGCTTACGGCCAAAAGCGGCCCTTTTGCTAAGCTTGTATTTACCCTGTGATCTCCCCTTGTCATTCATCATCGATTAACGTTTAATAACTCGTTGAAGTGGCGACTGTTCTAAAGCCTAACCAGGACACTAATTTCGCTTCCAGTCGGGTTATTGGAGATATGTAAATGTTTGGTTTTATAGTTATCGCTTTATTGGCTACCTGGGCATATCTCTTGAAACAATATCTAAAGATATTAACTGAAATATCCAGTATCGATATCGAGCAACAAAAGCAACTAGGGCTGACTATCCTTGAAAGAAAATTAACGAGCTATATATTGCTTAAGGACATTAAGTTTCTTATCTGTCTATTTACAAAATCATATGCAAGATCGGATGCTAGTGTTGACCTCAAACAGCAATTAAATCAAGCTAGGAAATATCTCTTATTTCAGTACCCAGTTGTCATAGCTCTATTTTTTACACCCCAATTTTATGCCTAAGGTGATAATGGATAAATTAACCGTCAATTGGCACAAAGCCATTGTTACATTGGCTGAAAGAAAGCTTTGTAGATTATTATCGTATGAAGAAAGGATATTTATTGAGTCTAGGCTAAGTTATATAGCTTTAGAGATGATAGATGATTCAGTCAAAGACTTATCTGGTAAAGAGCTTGAGTCTTATTTGAATTCTGACTGATACATTATGTATATAGCACTCTGAAGTAACAAGAAAGCTGCAAAAGAAAAAGTGTAACTGTGATTCGTAATCGGCGGTATCGGCCAAAAGCGGTCATTAACGAATGGCCTAAACAACCTTGTGATGTTCGCGAGGGACGGCTTTCATGGCACCCGTTCCTTACTCTGTTACAGCCGCATCACACAATGTAGTTATATTTTAGGTATTCAATGGAAGCAATATATACATTACTAATCATTGTATTTTTCTTTTGGCTCTTAGGTCATACTGGTAGCTGGGGAGTTCTGGTCAAATCTTACAAATTCAATGTGTGGTCTGGTAGCCCTAAAGGGGAACGTACTCATGTCCCAATTTGGTCTTGGTCAATGGTCCGTCTCGTCGATGAACGTGGTGCTAGAAGTAAAACCGGCGTTTCTAATACAGTTGTATCTTCCACAGGGTTATACCTTATCCAACCAATTTATATACAATTTCTAGTACCGTCTATATACCTAAAATGGTCCAATATCACTGGGTACGACATTGAGGGTAATAATGTTAAGTTAAAAATAGCTAACTCAAACTTCGTATCTCTTCTAATACCCAATAAATATCTACCTGGGTTCGAGGAGATATATAACAAGAACCGGCAATCAGTATCGGGAAACATGTCAGATCCTGCGCTTGGAGAGCGCTTAAGCAATGATTAGTGACAGTCGGTAACGGCCAATTGCGGACATTCTTGATTTACTAGAAATTGGAATTTTCGAGATTCTGGGAGATGCTCATCTAAACTAGTCTCTTGATAGTTTTTCTTGTAAATGTTCGACGAAGACCAACGTTTTCTCCGGGGTCCTCTTTTTACGTGGGTAAATCGCGCAAACATAATTTGTGATAATTTCCAGTTGTTCAGGGAATAATACGACCAGCCGGCCCTCTTGAATGTCCTGGCCGATGATGAAATCTGAGAGCTGACATATTCCCCAACCAGACAGCGCCGACTCGCGAATCAACTGAGCATGACTGGCAACTAAAATTCCTGAAGGCTGAATTTTTTCGGTTTGTCCATCACGACTTAGTTCCCAATTTTTGAATTTGTGGCTCTTACTAAACCCAATACAATTGTGATCTACAAGACTGGCTAATGACTGGGGAGCTCCATGGGTTGCGATATATTCTGGAGACGCGCAAATCAGCCGGCGACTGGGTGACAATTTCACACATTTTAGCCCCTTTGATGTAATCTCACCTATGTGCAATGCTACATCCATATCAGCGGCAACCATATCTGGGAAATACTCTGCCTGAGTAATGTCTATTTGGACGTTAGGATAATGAGTGAGAAAGCCCTCGACCAAGGGGATAATAACATTGGGTGAACATGCATTCATACCAAAAACATGCAACCGTCCTTGTGGTTCACTATGACACGCTATAGCAGCTTCCTCTGCTTCGTCAATGTTGGTCAGAATGGCTTTACAATGTTCAAAAAAGTCTCTGCCTGCATCAGTCAGCGTTATATTGCGTGTCGTCCGTGTCAGCAAACGAACCGACAGCCGATCTTCAAGTGCACTGATGATCTTGCTCACTGACGATGGATTGCGGCGTAAGCTCCTGGCCGCAGCTGCCAGGCTGCCAGCATCGACGACCTGAAAAAAAGTCTCCATTTCAATCAGCTTGTTCATCTTTGTTATCCCTATTAGAAGCTTATATACCTGCATATTTGGAATGATTAAAATTCCAGCTATGTTGAATAATAGTCTGTGGCCGATATTCTCTCACCAGGAATACGTGTGATCTTTCTCTTTAAGCCTCTGTTTTAGATGAATAAAGTATAAGAGTTGTTTGATGTTTGATGAAAACAATTAATTTTTTAAAAATTAGTGTTAGTGAGGTATATATTCTGAAGTATTGTAATTACAGACAAAAAAGAAAGGGATACACATTAATTAACAAATTTGTATTCGCTGAGGGCAGGTATCCATTCATTAATAATTTCGATCTGTGTCAAGTTATTGTCCTGCCAGGGACAACTAGCTCTGCTGTGATATTTAATTTTTATACCTGTACATTACTCATAATCGGAGGCGTAAGTTTCTTCATAACTGTGTGAGTACAGCTCAAATAAATTGCCTAATGGGTCTTATAAATAAACCATTTTAGCTGGTTTACTGTCGTCTTCTGGGTGATAACGCATGATATCCATTCTTACCTTTCCACCAAACTCTTCAGTTTTTAGTATGGCACCTTCAAAATCATCGTTTTGAAGAAAAAATGGAAAACACCAAGTCGAGAGGAATCAACATCATGACGTCCCGCCCGTTCTTTCATTTCAAATAACTAAATACCAATGCCGTCCATTGTTACTAACTGAGCAATATTAAACCTTTTTAAAACCTTCACCAAAAACAGCAACACATCCTACATATTGCTATCTCACGTTCTTCTATGACTATAGTGTTACCTATAACAATTTTAAGACCAAGTGCCTTAGCATAAAACTTAATCTCTGTATCCGTATCGCCAACCATAATACCTACATGATTCATCTTCAAAATTATTCAAAACTTAGCTGTTTAATTCGTTATTTCATTTAATGAAGTTATCATATGTAATATTGTTTATTATTCAAAATAATCAATTATAATTAAAATGATAATTTATTGTTATGATGGTGGCGATGTTAAATCCTAATTGGCTAAAAACCTTTATTACCCTTATTGATACGGGCCATTTTACTAAAACTGCCGAAAAGTTATTGATGACTCAACCTGGTGTCAGTCAGCATATTAGTAAACTTGAAATTTCCTGTGGGTACCCACTTATACTTCGAGAAAAGAAAAGCTTTGAGCTGACAGAACAAGGCCGGTTGGTCTATCAATACGCTGTAGAGTTAGCAATAAATGAGCATGTGTTATTAGAGCAACTAGCTTTTGACGACCCCTTTTCCGGATATTGTACTTTAGCTTGCTCTGGTGCCCTTGCCTTGGTCCTTTATCCCAAGTTATTGGATTTACAAATTAAGCACTCGCAGCTTGTTGTTAAACTAAAATCGGCTCCTAATTATCAGATATTGAAAGAAATACAAACAGGGATTGTAGACTTTGGTATTATCACTGATGTGCCAAACCATAGTCTCTTTGATGTACATGAGTTTGGCCAAGAGCAGCTTTGCTTAGTACTCCCCGCTAATGTTGAAACTGACAGTTATGGTGAAAATTTATTAACCGAGCTTGGTCTTATTGATCACCCAGATGCCGCACATTGGCTATCTCTTTATTTCGCACAAAATCAGGAATCAGATTTTACTCACTTAAGTATTAAGGAAATCCCTGTTACTGGTTATGTCAATCAAACAAGCCAAATACTGCTACCCGTAGCCATGGGGTTAGGCTTTACAGTGTTACCAAAAAGTGCAGTAGATTTTTTCCAAGACTCTCAGAAGTTAAAAATATTTAACCCCAAAAAGCCAGTAATAGAAACGTTATATATTGTAAAAAAGAGAAACAGGCCGATGCCTGCACGTTTTGAAACATTAAACTTAACTTTACAAGAACACTTTGATTGTCCTATTTTTTAATCTGGAAAAACCTCTTTTAGTTCATCAATGATCAATAAATAAGACAATAATCTCAACCCCTGTTTTGTTTGCTATGTGTCAGGTTTTGCCGTTACCCAGGCTGACTTGCAAGCGCTGAGTCTTTGGTTAGTTATGACGACTGTCGGCCAAAAGGAGAGATTTTGCTTAGTTATATTTGTTCTGTGATCTCCCCTTGTCATTCATCAACGATTAACGTTTAATAACTCTTTGAAGTGTCTGCTGTTCTAGGTGCATACCAGTTAGTAGCATACGGTTGCTGGCGGCTTTCACGCCTCCGGTTCCTCACTCTGTTACATCCCTCCAGCAGGAGCAACGGTAATTAGATGATGTCGACATGGTATATTGTTAAACAGAATTGGAGCGCAACCAAGCAACTGTGCGAGGGTCATATTGCCGGGCAGTTTTCAGGATTGGGTGGTGATATATGGCCGATTGATTCTGGGGACGCTCAATCAAAAATTGATTCTCGCCGAGAATTCGTTGATATTGGTGAAGAGTCCGAAATCTATGTTGTCAGTGATTTTATTGTTGCAGAGCTCTATTATAAGCTTGCCAAAGATAAAAATTTGGAACCTCTATTTCTTGAACTCTCTAGGGTTGGTGAATCAAATGATGTTCACGGATATGATATTGGAAATCCTGAAGGAGGATATTCCATTATTGAATCTGAGTTACTTTCTTGCGATGAATGCGATGAATGCGATGAGTTAGTTGATAAATATTTAAACAAGAAAAATGGCTTGTTTAAAAGTATTAGTTTATTGAATGAGTTTGTAGGCACTCTTGATACAGATTGCGTGGAAGAGTTATCTGGTTACAGCATAGTTGGTATTAGGGTTGTGTCTTGAATAAGTTAAGGTAACTGATTAGTTGAATCGTAGCCCTCTATTGCGGGCTTTTTTATGCCTACGATACAATTGTGTATTTAATGTTACAAACAAAGCAAAGACTAACTCATATACTCCGGCCAGGCATTTTCCAACTGATCAGAACGTAGTTTTCTAGACACCTATTTGGTTCTAAAAACACCTTTCGCCAGAGCCTTTGAAATGTCTGCAATGTGTCAAGTCCAGTAGCTTCCAGGCTGGTTAGCTAGCTTAAGAGTGTGACTGGCATTTGACGACTGTCGGCCAAGAGCGGCCATTACTCTCAATGCCTAGCCCATGGTACAGAGGCCAATTATGAGCCTATATTTATTCTGAAGGTGCCAGTTGTAAACTCTGTAAATCTTCTATATCTTATTAGTCAAGTAGTGCATCTAAATCAGTAGCTTGAATTAGAGATAGAGAGCAGGAAGCTTGACTTGATTGAGGCTTATGTTAAGTTTTGTGTATTGTTAGTTAATAAATAAATTATATGACAATGGATGTTATTTTATATTATGAAAAAATTATTGTTTATTATTATATTTAATTTTTTGTTACCTATGACTGTCTGGGGCGCAGAAACTCTTGTTTGTGCTAGACCTCAAGGACAAACAACACCAATGCATGTTGCTGCTGAAAAAATCATCGTTGAGGCATTTGAAAAAATTGGAATCACTTGTGAAATTAGGTACCTACCCGGTGAACGATCGTTGTTAAATACAAACAATGGTATTAATGATGTAGAAATTTTACGCATTTCAGGGCTAAAGTCAAAATATCCTAACTTGCTGGAAATTCCTGTATCTACAGTAGTCTCTGAGCAAATGGCTTGGAGCAGACATTCCATCAATGTAGATAAGGGTTGGGAAAGTTTACGTCCTTATAGAATCTCTGTAGTGAGAGGTTATAAAACCGCAGAAAAAAATACAGCAGGAATGAATGTTCACGTCATTTCAACCTGGAAACAGGCATTCAAATTAGCTGAGATTGGGCGGGTAGATCTGGCCCTGGCCAGTCGATTTTCAGGTATGCAAACGATCCGTGAGCTAGAATTAAAAGATATTATTAAAGCCCTGGAACCACCCCTTGTAGTTACTCCACTGTATCCTTATCTTCATAAAAAACATGAAGCACTTCTTCCGCAGATAACTAAGGCATTACAAGACATGTTGGCAGAAAATAGATTTAATGTGATTTTGGAGCAAGAGAAAGAAAAATTTAAAAAAGGTGAGGGGATCTATAGTCTTTCAGAGTAATATTGACAGCACCGCTAGAGTACACTGAAAAGCTAATTGATTAATCACTCACAGTGCGAATAGTGATACCCTGATCTTATCAAAAATTAGCACTGCGGTAATTTTTACAAAAACAATATTATTAAGGGACTATAGCGCTCTTGATAGAGTATTTCCTCAGGCTATTTGGGTTAACTGCTCACTACTGTCACTCTATTGTGCCCATTAGCGGTAATGCTCTACTTTGAATACCTTTGATGCCATCGAGTAACACGTGCAAATCGGGTCTGCAAGAGGCGGTATTACCTGTACCCATGATTTGTATTTTTTGCTCTGGGTTAATCACAAACAGACCGGGCTCTGCATAGATACTGCCATCTTTATGAGAGAAGGCCCAAAGACCCAGTGCTTTTATATTATTTTTCTTGGTTGTGTTAATCAGTTTTAACTGACAATTTATTGTGCCTTTGAAGCTGAAGCCCTGCATTTATTTGTGCACGAATGGCCAGCTCGGTGACCTTAAGTGTATGTTGTTGATTACAAGCGGTATCTGTCCTGTCGCGAATGTCATTTGAGAGCTTCGAGAAGTATTCTAGAAATGACAGGTATAAACTAATTGTTTCTCGACCCACAAAAACTTCCGCTATGTGTCATGAGCGGACTCGCTACCCCGAAAATACTACAAATACATTCAATAGCGGATAGGCTAATCTCAGTTTTTATAAAAATATTAGCTAACTACAAATTCACTGAAATTTTCTTTCGTGTAAAGGCCTTGATGATCTTAGTCAGATCTACACATGTATAAAGGGACGCTGGACTCAGGTGGTTCATTTTTCTGTAGTTTGAATGAAGCCATTTTGTAAGGACTTTTGAACCGTTCGTTGTTAATGTAGTCCGAAATCCATCAATATCTATCAGTTAAAGGTCATCTTTGTATATACACAATTTGGCTAGGAGTAATAAATGACATCGACGACTTTGTTTTATGTGCATGACCCAATGTGTAGTTGGTGTTGGGGGCACCGCCCGCAATGGCAGAAATTGCAAGACGCTTTACCAGACACGGTCGTGGTAAAAAATGTAGTAGGCGGCTTGGCGCCGGACAGTGACGAGCTTATGCCATTAGCGCAACAGCAGGCGATAGCGGGTTACTGGAGAAACATTGAAGGATTACTTGGCACTCAATTTAACCACGATTTTTGGCAAAAAAATTCACCGCGCCGATCAACCTATCCGGCTTGCCGGGCTGTGATTGCCGCGCGTTGGCAAGATGCTGAAGAGCAAATGATATTGGCCATACAAGAGGCGTATTATTTAAAGGCTAAGAATCCATCAGACACTGAAACGCATATTTTGCTGGCGGCTGAGTTAGGACTTGATAGTGAAAAATTTGCGGCAGATCTCAATTCAGAAAAATTAGAACAGGCTTTTGTTGAAGAATTACAGTTTGCTTATAGCTTACCGATAAGCGGTTTTCCGTCAATGGTGTTACAACATCAGGGTGCAGTGCATGTTATACCGCTGGACTATAAGGATCACCGCGGCGGGCTAGCGGCAATAACAGAAATAATTGCCTAAACAGTTTATAGATTTAACCAAGTGTTTAGCCAGCACTGTTATTGCGTTAACAGTCGGTTAACTTGGTTTCTTCGCTGTTGTACTGTCCTTGATCAGATCTACAATTTACATCCGGGGTTAATCGCCATTTTACCTAGCAGGCAAACGCCAGCCGAAAACGAAATTGTAAATCTGATGATTTGCTTAAACAGTTATAATTTTATTGTATACATTTTGTATTCTTGGTAAGTTCAGCTCTTTATAACATTGACGAGCGACCTATGAGCCAGCAAATTAGCAGTGCCTTTAACAACTGGCAAGCCCCGGACAACTTCTTAAAGATCACCACCCTTGATTGCCATACAGGTGGTGAGCCATTGAGAATTATTACATCTGGTTTTCCTGAGCTGGTGGGCGATACTGTGTTGCAGCGTCGTCGCTACGCTCTGGAAAACTTTGATCATTTGCGCACAGCGTTGATGTTTGAACCCCGTGGGCATGCGGATATGTACGGGGTATTGGTCACTCCGGCTGAAAGGCCCAACTCACATTTTGGTGCTATTTTTATTCATAATGAAGGCTACTCTACAATGTGTGGCCACGCCATTATTGCGCTTTCTAAGTTCGCTGTTGAGTCTGGTGTCGTGCAGCGTACAGGTGATGTCACAGAAGTAAGGATAGATGCCCCCTGCGGTTTAATTACGGCCTGGGCTAAAAGTGATGTTCAGGGGCGGGTAACAGAGACAACCTTTGAATGTGTACCCTCTTTTGTGGTGCACCAAGATGCCTTTGTCGATGTGCCTGGGTTGGGCAATATTCGGTTTGATCTGGCTTATGGTGGGGCATTTTACGCATACGTCGATGTCGCCGATGTAGGTTTGAGCTGTGACCGCAAAGATTATAATGAGTTAATAAACATTGGCCGTTTGATTAAAGAGTCGGTGAGTCAACAATTTCAGATAAGCCATCCCTACGAGCAGGATTTGGGTTTCCTGTATGGCACTATTTTTGTCGAAGCGTTAGAAGACAGTGAATTACACTCGCGCAATGTCTGCGTATTTGCCGAGGGGGAGGTCGATCGTAGCCCAACAGGTTCTGGTGTTTCCGGGCGTGCAGCTATTCATTATAGTCGTGGTGATATAGGACTAAATCAGCCTCTGACTATAGGTTCTATATTAGATTCGCGCTTTGTTGTAGAAGTACAGCGTGAACAGCAATACGGGCCCTACAAGGCGATTATTCCCAGGGTTACCGGCAGTGCGCACATCAGTGGAAAATCAGAATTTATCATAGATCCAGCTGACCCGTTAAAAGACGGCTTCATCTTGCGGTGATATAAAGTAAAAAAGCGATGGTGGTAAATAAATTATAGTGCTATATCTGTGCTCAGATTTTTGCTTGTGATTGAAAACACCCATTAATTTTAAAGCAAATTTAGGTTTTAGCTAACAATAACAATTGAGCCTGGAATAAAGATTACTGGTATTGCATCAGCAAGTACCTTTACCGGAATTATTTCATCGCAGGCGATTTAATCAAGGATTTTTAATGCAAACTATACATTGGGCCGGCGCCGGTTTATCAGCGATTCCAGGTTTACGTCGTTTAATTAAACGTGGACATAATGTCAAAGTTTATAACCGTTCGGTTGATAAAGCGCAGCGGGCAATCAGTGATCTGAGCGGTGACACGCAAGTGATCAAGTTCGATATGGACACTATAGCTGCCAATCTCAATCCCGGGGATATTGTTGTTTCTATGCTACCGGGGGATTTCCATGTTCCTCTGGCACAAATGTGTTTACAGCAAAAAGCCCATTTTGTTTCTAGCTCTTATATTTCGGAGCCTATGCAGGCGCTGCATGCACAAGCCCAAGATTTAGGTTTATGTATGGTCAACGAAGTGGGATTAGACCCAGGCATAGATCACAGTATGGCCCATGCGCTGGTGGATGATTACCGCAGCAGTACAGCGTTTGATAAAAAACTGACTCACTCTTTCACTAGCTACTGTGGTGGGTTGAGTGAAGTAGTGAATGACTTTTGCTACAAGTTTAGCTGGTCACCCGCTGGTGTACTGCGCGCCTTAAAGAGCACATCCGTGAGTATTCTCGATGGCAAAGATTACACGGTCACTCAGCCATGGAATGCCGTGGATGAATTCCCGTTAGAGATGCCCTGGGGCAGTGAAACCTTTGAGGTTTATCCCAATCGCGATTCTCGCCCTTTTATTGGCCAATATCAGATGGACGATGACTGGAATATCAAGCAGTTTGTTCGCGGTACACTGCGCTCTAAAGGTTGGAAAAAAGCCTGGCAGCCAATTTTTCAACAAATTGAACAGGGGATGGACGAGTCACAGCTAGTCGCTTTAAGTGATCAGTTATGGAACAAACATTCGCTGCAAGAGGGCGAAGCCGACCGGGTTGTTTTAGCGGTAACGCTAAAAGCGGAGCAAGAGGGCCAGGCCGTTTGGCATAAGAGCTTCTTGTTAGATGCCATAGGTGATGAGAATGGCTCTGCAATGGCCAAGCTTGTATCTATTCCAGTGAGCCTTGCGGTAGAAGCGGTAATTAATAATGAGCTGGAAGCCGGCGTCAGTGCCGCACCTAGCAAACCAGAATTAGTGCAGCGCTGGCTGGAAACGGCAAATTCTGTGACTGATAATTTTGTGGTTATTGATCACCTGCAAACAACCGCTTAGCCCCAAGGCTGGGCAGCTAGCGCGTATTTAACGCGCTAGCTATGCCTTGCCCTGTTTTGTTGAAAACGGCAGCTATAGTACTTTTTATAGGGTATTTTTAATGGCTGCTTCTGCACACTGAACATCTAAGTGACCGCCCGGCGCGCCACCAACGCCAATTGCACCGACAATTCTCTGATCGATAACAATCGGCAACCCACCGGCAAGCAATAATAAGTTTTCATCCATGTCTTTAAGGGGCTGCAGAAAAGGTTTGTCAGCAATTAGTTTCATTAATTTCGCTGTAGGCTGCTTCATGCTCATCGCCGTAAATGCTTTTTTTCTGGAACTTTCCAAAGTATGAGTACCCGCGCCGTCGGCACGTAATTGTGCTTGGACGTTGCCCGCTGTATCTACGACAGTAACCGTGACCTTATAGCCTTTGGTCTGGCAGGAAGTGAGCGCACTTTTGGCCAGTTGCATTGCCGTGTTGGAAGAAAGCTGCAGCACAGAGCTGGTCGTCGTTTGTTCTGCTGCAAAAGCTAGCGAAGATAATGTTGCAGTGATAGCCAGCAAGGTCAGTTTAAAAGGTAGTCGTTTCATGGTGAATTCCTGTGGTTATGATCATTGATGATTCGAAACTATCTTAGCTGGGTCATGTTGCTACAGCCTTTCGTGAACATTACAGAGGTGTAATCTTTGATCTTTGTTGATTAAACACTGCTAGAATTCAGGTTAATGAAACAGTAAAGATGAAAACGAACAGTGAATTTACTTGTTATTGAAGACGACATTTATATACAAAACTTTTTGCAGCAAGGTTTTGAGCAAGAAGGCTATAGGGTTACCGTCGCAGGCGATGGGGAAGAGGGAACGCTGTATGCGACAACAGAGCACTACGACCTGATTATATTGGATTTAATGCTTCCCAAAGTGGATGGCATGCAAGTATTGCGTTCGATCAGGGGGCAAGGTTTTCAAACGCCAATTATCATTCTGAGCGCAAAACATGCAGTAGAAGAAAAAATACTGGGTCTGCAGTCCGGCGCTGATGATTACCTGAGTAAACCTTTTGCCTTTTCTGAATTATTGGCCCGCTGTCAATCACTCAGCCGTCGACAACAAGCTAATTTGCAGCAGACTAATGTACTGCAATATCAGGACTTACACTTAGATCTCTTAAAGAGAATTGTAAAACGAGGATCTATAGAGATAACGTTAAACCAGCGCGAGTACGCCTTGATGGAGCTTTTTCTGCGCCACCGCGAAAAGGTCTGTTCTAAAACTGTCATATTAGAGAAGGTATGGGGATTCCAATTCGATCCGCAAACAAATGTGGTTGATGTGTTGGTTTGTCGGCTTAGAAGCAAAATAGACAGAGGCTTTGCGTCGCCACTTATCCATACCATTAGAGGAGTCGGCTATGTCCTCAAACATGAAAGTTGAATCGTCATTAAATCACGCTCAGCGGGCGCTGTTTATTCGTTTTGTCGCCGTTTTAATCAGCTTTCTGCTGATCATCGAATTAATTATAGGCGCCGTGTTATTTTATCGTCTTTACACTGAAGAAAACAAACTCCTGGCCTCGATGGCGACAGAGTATCAACGCATTATTAAATTCGATACTGACAAAAAATTTATACACGTTGTAGAAAATAATCCTCAGCGTTTGCTCGATAACAACATTGCGATATTCTGGCAAGCTAAAGAAGTAGGGATACCCATACAGTTTGTTGCCGGTAAGGTTTGGCTGCAGCCCTTAGAAAATATTCAGCAGTATCAACCCCAGGGGAAAAATTGGCTTACTAGCATCTTATTAGCACCTTACCTGAGTTTGAAATTACCGACAGCGGCAGGTGATTATTGGATGATTGTCGATATTGCCGCCGACTATCCAATAGTTCTTAGGCAATGGCTGAGTTTTCTTATCGCGTTGCTGATCCTCGCTTTCTTTAGTTCAGTGATTGTTTGGAGACTGATTAACAGCACCTTATCTCCTTTATTTACTTTGGCTAATCGCCTGGATCTGGTAAGTGAAGGGGCGCTAGATCTGTTTTCTAAACAGATGCTGCCGGTCACTGATAAATCCGAGTCAGAATTATCATCGATTAACAGAAGTGTCAGCAAAGTAATGTCGCGGCTGCAAAATGCGATGAAAAATATGGATAATACTTTGGACGCTGTCGCCCATGATCTGAGAACTCCACTCTCGCGTATTCAGCTAGCGGCTGAGAAGGGATTGCTTAGTCAGGCCACAGGTGAGGCCAGAAACAGAGAGTTATTCGATGCGCTGAGTGACTGCGCGGAAGGCGCTGAGCAAGCCAGTCGCATGTTGACAACTTTGATGAAAATTAATGATGAACAGATAGGTAAACGGGAACTGACGTTAGAAACGGTTAATATTGCAGAGCTTTTGAACACTGTTGCCGGTTGGTATGAAGAAATTGCCGAGGATAAGCAGATAATTTTAAAAGTGCTAACTGATGGCGACATAGTCATACAAACGGAGCCCAACAAACTGCTACAAATTTTAGTAAACCTGATTGATAACGCCTTTAAATATACCCAGCAAGGTGGGGCTATCACTTTAGCTGTTAAGAAAAATAACCGGGTTGATTGTTATATTACAGTCACAGACAATGGCATTGGCATTGAACAGGAATACCAGGCATTAATCTTCAAGCGACTATATCGAGTGGATAACAGCCGCAATACTCCGGGGTATGGATTAGGACTGGCGCTGAGTAAAGCCATGATAGAAAACCTTGGCGGAAATATTCGTGTAAAGTCTACGTTCACTCTGGGGAGTCAATTTATCATTACTCTAAATAGCCAGAGACGTATTTGACTTGTTCAGGTATGCCTAAAATCAACTGCTATGTAATTATCTACAAATAAAGGACGTTGTAATGGAAATAGTTTACCCAATGTCAGCGCTGGTATTGCTGACATTTTTAGTAGGTTTTGCTCTGGCCATTGTCCGTGTGAGCAGTGCTAAAAGCGGTGATATTAACCCTCGGTACTTCAAAACCATGTCTGGATTTGAGCCCCCAGAAAATGTATTGAAAATGGGTCGGAATTTCAATAACCTTTTGGAAATCCCAGTGTTGTTTTATATTGTTTGTGTATTGGTTTTGGTTTTGAACTTCAGTAGTCCATATCTACTAGGTTTGGCATGGGGGTTTGTTACTCTACGGCTGGTGCATACGTTAATTCATGTCACCTACAATCATCCTCTGCACCGGCTTTTGCTGTTCCTGCTTTCAACATTTTGTGTCATTGCCATGTGGATAGAAATCATCATACTGGTTAGCTCCAAAACATAATCAGAAGCTAACCACTAGCTTTTGATTATGCTGTTTTTTACTATTTGCAGAGTGATTAATCGAAAACCTGGTCATTGAATGGGCTAATAATTAGCTCTATTTCCTGCAGTTGGGCGACTGATAGCGGCCCATAGTGCATCGCTTCAAGGTTTTCCTTTGCCTGAACTTCGAATCTTATGCCGGGTAGAGGTACTGCGCGGTCACTGCAAGCCCAAATTACTATCACTCATCAACAGGGGAAGACTCTCTTTAGCAACCCCATGGCGCAAGTGGTTCCATACTCAACTCGTCACTTACTGTAGATATTGATAAAACCTTCAGGCCGCTATTTTAAGTCGTGAGATAATTTTTTCTATCTTCTCTTGCAGTGCCGGGGCTGTAAAAGGTTTTATCAGGTAGCCATTGACCCCAGATTTCGCTGCATGCAAAATTTGTTCTCGTTTAGTTTCAGCGGTAATCATTAATACCGGTAAATTTGCTAATTCCGGAGTTGTTCTGATTTGGGTCAGCAGCTGTAATCCGTCCATAACGGGCATATTCCAATCCGTTAGCACTATCTTAAAATTGCCGCTTGCTCTCAACATTGTTAATGCTTTAGCACCGTTTTCTGCTTCTGTTACATTGGTATACCCTAGCTGCTTCAGCATATTGCGGATAATACGTCGCATCGTTGAAAAATCATCGACGACCAGAATTTTAATATCTTTGTTCATTGTGTGTTTCTTATATACCTTGGGAATTTTGGCGGGCAATAATAACAGTAATAACGCTGACATCAACAAAAATGTGTTACTTAAAAGTAGTGGCTGAGATTGATAAGGAATGACTTAAGGCCCCTGGTTTTGTAAGAGCTTGTATCTAAGGTATCGAATATTGCAGCATCATTAGTTGGCTAACAGCCCTGGTCGCTTAAAAGTGTTAATACGAGCAGAAATCAGGCAATTAGTTGGGCACAATATGGAGCTAAGATTGATTACCAATGGTTGTGTCTCTAGTCTTAGTATTGACCGCAGAGCGGCATAACCATAAATAGACACAAATACCGAGAAACACAATAGTTGCCATAAATAATGGGGTCCATGCAGAAATGTCGGACTCTAGCATCCAACCGAAGCAGAAATAGCCGGCGGGCACACAGAGGAATCGTATTGAAGTAAACAGCGTCATTATCCGTCCGAACAGTTCCTCAGGAATTTGTCTCTGGATCATGGTGACTTCGACAGGCCCTGCAAATCCAATGCACAGTCCAATTAAAAAAAGCTGCGCGAAGAACAGTATTTGCAGCTGAAATAAAGGTATGGATGACAGGACTACTATCAATAAAATATAGCCCGATAGAATAATTTGTCGACTACTGAAACGCTTTCCGTACAAACCATATATAAAGGATGAAAGACTAGTTCCTGCACCAAAACATGCTACAGATAGACCAAAACTAATTACCGAATCAAATACTGTTTTGTTTACATAGGGTAAATAAACCAATAAAAAAGGTGTTATCACTAAATTCACTGTTGTACTGATTAGCAAGACTGATAATACTTGTCTTTGAGTTTTGATATAACTGAGCCCTTCAACAAAATATTGCCAGCTATGTGTTGCCACTGGCTTTACAATATCTGTATTAGCTTTGAAGTGTTTCTTTAGCACTACTAACCCTAACGCCACCACTAAAAAGGTCACTGCATCAAAGTAAAGCGCATTAATAGTGCCCAAAGACGCCACTAATAATGCAGCAAGCACCGGCCCAACTAAATCGCAAATATTTTCAACCGTGGTATTCAATCCATTTATTAATTCATTATTGTGATTATTCGCCTTAATCTCTCGCATTAATATGACATCCTTTGCTAAACGCCCAGGTGTGTCAAAGACAGTACTGAAAAATAGCAGAGTTGCTAAGAGTGAAAAACTCATCAGATCGAAACTATAAAATAACGGAATCAGCAGCACACAGAGAAAATTGACCAGGTCAGAGATAATGGAAGTGCGAAATCCACCAAATTTATCGACTATTTGTGCTCCAAAAAAAGTGGATAAAATGATGGGTAATATCTTTGCAGTCATTACTGCTGCGACTAAAGCAGGGCTATCCGAAATTTCAAGAATTAACCAAGGTATGGCTATCTCGGTAATAGCGTTACCTAATATAGAAATACCATTAAATGTTAATATTCCACAGAGCGGCAATGATATTTTTTTCATTAAAAAATAGTCCTATCAGGCCTAAGTATGTATAAAATATGATCAGCAAAAAATAGTCAGTGATGCCTGTTTCAACAAGCGTAACGAAGAGCAAGATAACGCATTAGTAAACTAAGTTCTTAAAACGTCGGCTATTACTTAGAAAGTAAATTGTTTGAGTAAAAGCAGTCACAGTCTATCGCATGTTACTAAGCTTAACGTTATGTTTATTTTTTAATAAAGGGACATTATGAAGATTCGATTAATGGAAGAAGAGGATTTAGAAGGCGCTTCTATAGTGCACAAACAGGCATTTCGCAGACAAAATAACTCTTATGAATGGCTACAATGTAATTTTAATGCTTCTCCACGGTTCTTGAATTTCGTTGCAGTGAGTGAAGGTGAGATTGTTGGATATATTATTTGGGTGCAAAAAAGTGGCTTTCGCCCCGAGGCGGTATTGGAGCTTGAACAATTAGCGGTAGCTCTGGATTTACAAGGGCAGGGGATTGGTCGGAGCTTAATTTATCAATCACTACCATTAGTTAAAGCGCAGCTGGCATTGCAAGGTTCGAAGTTGAAACATATTTTAGTGAGCACTCGTGCAGATAATTTTGCCCAACAACTATATAAATCCACATTAGGAGCAGAGATAGAAACAACTATTTCAAATCTTTACTCGGCTGACGAAGTATTGATGATCGCGCGCAATGTAAGTTGAAAGCGAGTGTGGAGTGATTTTAATATGCCCACTGGAGAGTAAATAAAACCAATAGCTTTATTAGTGTACGTCTGCGATGTGAAAGCGGGCTTAGCTTGGTATCAAAAAGCTTTTCCTGAGGCAAAAGCTGTTTACCTTGAAGAGTTCGATTTTACAATTGTTAATCTGCATGGCTTTTCACTGGAGATAGTGCAAGCAGATAATAATGTAGGCTCAGGTAAAGAAGGTACAGTCTTATACTGGTCGGTACCCTTACTTGAAGTTGCTCTTAATCATTTTATTGAACTGGGCGCCAGTTTATATCGCGGTCCTATGTTAATCGAAAATGCTGTAGGTATGTGTCAGGTACAAGACCCCTTTGGAAACCTTATTGGTTTACGGGGGAAATTTAGTGATAGTGATTTCAAAATACCTAATTGATTGGCCGAGGGGCTCTTTTGGCCTCACAGTATCTTACACCTGAACATGGTCAAAGGGATTTATCATGAATTTAGAAGAGTATCGGCATGTACAAAGTATTGCTAAAAACGTACATGAAAATCTACAGTATTCCATAAACTCGGAATCCACCGAATATTCAATTGCTGAGAAAGCTAAGGAATTACTGGCCGAACTAGGCATTTTTGATACTTGGTATCATGAAGTTCCGGCATTTGTATTACTGGGTAGCAGAAGCTGTTTGTCAATTTCTGGTAAAAGTTATCAACCTTCAACTGAGAAAGTAGGTGATAGCAACTTAGTTACTGTAGATTTAAGTCCAATGCTCGGCAATATCTGGGGTGATTGTGCCAGATCATATTTCATCGAAGGAGGTGAGTGCAAAACTCTTCCTGCTAGTCTTGAGTTCCAACAAGGGTATTCAGTTGAACAAAAGTTACATCTGCGCATGAAAACATTTGTGAAACCAACGACTCTTTTCTCTGAATTATTTGAATTTGGCAATCAACAGATTGATGAATTAGGTTATGCAAACTTAGACTTTCTAAATAATTTAGGCCATAGCATAGAGGTTAAGACCGAAAATAGACGTTTTATTGATAAAAACTGTCATGAACAGTTAGGTAATGTGCAACTGTTTACTTTTGAACCTCACATTAAGAAAAAGGATGGATGCTGGGGGTTTAAGCATGAGAATATTTATTTTTTTGACAGTAAAGGGAATGTAGTTGAACTTTGATTTTTGAGTGTATGCGTACATAATTATTTAGTCTGGAACTTGTGCGTTAAATAAGCAATGATAGCTCTGTTGAGGTGATATTTAATAAGAGCTTCTCATCGGCGTGTTGGAAATCAACCTAAAAAGGATTAATCATGTCTAACAAAGCAACTGTATTAATCACGTTACTCGCACTCTTGTTCCCCTGGCAAGTGACGGCATTTTCACTAAACAGCGTGCAAAAAGTCACAGACGCTATCAACAGCAACATGCATCTTCTCTCATTAGATGAATTTCACGATATGAGTCGCTTCCCTAATAAGCTGGCTGAATTCACATCTCTGGAAATCATGAGTGCTAACGGCAATAAAATCTCAGATATATCTGCATTAAAGCCAATGAACAATCTTAGATTTTTATCCATGAACTACACAGAAATTAAGGATGTTTCTCCGCTGGCAGATTTAAGTGCTCTGCAACGGCTTGATTTAAAGGGCACCAAAGTGGCAGATATTGGCCCGCTAAGTCAGTTGCAGAATTTATTAACGCTGTCGTTATACGGCACTAAAATTACTGACCTCACGCCCTTGGCTAATTTGACCAAGTTGGAAAGCTTGAACCTTGGCTACACCAAAGCGAATGATATTTCAGGTTTAAAATCATTAAAAAATCTTCGCAGCCTGAATCTGATATGGATGCCATTAACTGATTTTTCAGTATTAACGCAGTTGACTCAACTTGAGCATTTAGATGTTAGTTACAGTAACTTTAATGATTTTGAGCTGTTGCTCAATTTAAAACATCTAAAATCACTGAGTATTGAAATGAGTAAAATTACTGAGACAAAAATCTTAGATAAAATGGTGGAGAGGGGCTTAAAGATTAATTATAGGTAGGCCTTTGGATCTTAGCGGCATAGTCATCTCGCGGGGCTCAGCCAAAGATATTTTTTGTTACTGTATAAGTGCTCGATCCAACAGATTAGACACGGAAAATCCAGTGATTATAGCGTTAGTGTTTAGTGAGAACTATATGAATATTGAGGACGAATTATATCAATC
This sequence comes from Oceanospirillaceae bacterium, assembly GCA_013215505.1. Taxonomy (GTDB): domain Bacteria; phylum Pseudomonadota; class Gammaproteobacteria; order Pseudomonadales; family Balneatricaceae; genus Rs1. The sequence continues at coordinate 4,657 of JABSQZ010000034.1, read as the reverse complement.
CGTTGTTGGCTTTATCGAAAGTAGGTACCCGATAGGATGGGGTGGTGCAGCAGCAGTTAGAACCGAATCAGGTAAAATTTTAATCAGTGTCGCGCCTGAGACAAAGAATGATGCCCTTGCCCTTTGTATGGAAGTGGGTGCTCTGCTTGAAGCCCATAAGCTTAATGAAGCGGTTACCCATTCTATATGTGTATGTCGAGAGGATGAGCACAGCGAGTTGATGATTTTAAGTCCCTGTGGTGTTTGCCAGGAACGCCTGGTTCACTGGGGTGGTAAAGTGAAAGCCGCTGTAAGTAGCGCTGAAAACACCCTGGTTTTTAAAACGATACGGGAGTTAATGCCCTATCATTGGTCAATAGTTAATGGTGAACAACTCTAATTCAAAGAACATTGGGGAACGATTAGTTGAAGTAGCACATAGTTGCTCTGACACTTTGAAATATTAACTCAGACCCGACCGTACAAAAGGTAAGGGCAGAGCGCATAAAGCCTTACCTAATTTAAGTGCCTGTGTCTGGACTTGACTGTGAATTCAATGCACTGATCCATTGAATTCACAACACAGAGCGGACAGTAAAAGGCTCTGGTAAAAGGTGTTTTAAGAACCAGATAGGCGTCTATAAGCTAGGGGCTATTCTAGCCGATACCCTTGTTTAATTGATAATAGATATGCCAAATCATAGGAGTTACAGGGTTCTGAAATACCAAGTTGAGGGCCAAATACAAGACACCTGACTCTAGCCACATAACGAAAATCGCCAGCTTCAATCTCAATAACATCACCAACGCTAACAGAGCCATTCGAGCTATAGGTTTGTGGTTTTTTGTAATCTTTTAGATTGAATTTAAGCCTATATCTAATTAAGGCCATGCGTAACTCCAATATTGGATTGGTATTGAACTTTAATATTTATGTGGTTTGATAATTCAAAGTACTACTGGCGAATTAATTCTAATAACTTTTCTGTACTATCAACATTACAATATCCGAAACTCAATGCAGCCATAAAAGCATGGTGTACCTGAATAGCCGGCACCATGACACCATTAAACTCAAGATCTAAGGTTGCACAGGCATCGTGAGCTACGTTACATTCATAACCAATATCTACTGCTGCGCGAGTAACAGCATCAATGCACATGTGACTCATTGCGCCAACGATAATTAATTTATCTACATTTAGTTCATCAAGAATATTTTGCAACTTTGTTCCTCGAAAACTGTTGATCTGATGCTTCAAAATGACAGGTTCTTGCTCAAGTGGAGTTACGCTTATGTGAATTTTTGCGCCTTCAGACTTTGGTAGGAAAAATGGTGCGTCATCTGAAGAAGACTCATGACGAACGTGTATCACCGGCAAGCCCAGGTTGCGAAACTCTGCCAATAGTTTAGCTGCATTTGATGCGGCAGTTTCTGTACCCGATAAAGCCCACTTAGCACCTGCGTATGATGGGTAATAATCATTTTGAAAATCAACTAGTATTAAAGCTGTATTAGACATAAAAATCTCTCTTGTGTTGTTTAGGTTGTTGAGGATATTATGAAGAACAACAATTAATTATACCGATGGCGAAATCGCCAGTATTCAGTTAAAAAATGACAAAATCTATTCACATCGCAATTATCAACTACCCTAATGCCCTCCAAAGCGCTGTACACGGGTTCAGAGAACTATTTTTATTAGCAAACCAGGTAATTATAGAAAATCAGGTTGAAATTCAGTTTACTGTCACAATCATTCAACCTGAAACTGATTTAGATGGAAGTAGTCAAAATGATATAGTTATTCTCCCGCCAAGCTTAGGTGGTAATTATTACATCACGCCTCAACCTGAGTTATTGCAATACCTTAAAGATGCTCATCAAAAAGGGGCTGTTTTATGCTCTGCTTGTGCAGGTACATTTATACTTGCCAAATCGGGTTTTCTAGATAATCGGGTTGCAACAACACACTGGCAATTAGCTGATAAATTTAATGAACTATTCCCCAAAGTATCTCTTGAAATTGAGAGTTTGCTTATCAATGATGGAGATATAATTAGTGCTGGGGGTCTAATGTCATGGATTGATTTAGGGCTAGAAATAGTTGCTCAATTCGCAAATCCAAACGTTATGCGGACACTTGGAAAAATTCTTATCGTTGATACTGGCAAAAGAGAACAGCGTTATTACGGCAGTTTCACGCCAAAATTTAATCACGGAAACAAACAAATATTGCAAGTTCAACACCACATTCAAGCGAATTATAGCAAGACACTGAATGTACAAATATTAGCCGCTTTAGCTTGCATGAGTGAGCGAACATTTTTACGTCAATTTACCAACGCAACTACCTTAAAACCCATACAATATATTCAGAAAACTAGGGTTCAAAAAGCTTGTGAATTATTAGAAACTACTCCTCATAGTTTTGAAAAAATAGCCCTCAATATTGGTTATAATGATGTAAACAGTTTTCGTAAAGTGTTTATAAAAATTATAGGGTTAAGCCCATCAGCTTTTAAAGCTAGATTCGTTTGAACGATTTGAGAATAGGCTGCTAAATTTTCTTTCCATATGTACCTTTTTAGACCCTTTAATAAGGCGAAATTCTGCATACAGTGTAAATTTCGCGTTTCTGATAATTGAGTCCAATCTAACATTGGTTAATGAATATCGTACTAACTATTAAATCGTTCGAACATAGGCTTTAACGGTTGTTTTTTTTGTGTGCAAGTCCGCAGAGAAATACCACATGTTTCCTCCTAACAACTAGAACCTAATGAATGACTATGCAGGCCAGTTCTCGTTTATTTATAGTTCAGCAAATAAACATCAATGACTTACGAATGGCAAGGTGTGGATCAAAGGCAAAAGTGAGAATGTGTCCTTTTGGCCGACAGTCGTCATAGCTAACCGAAGATTCAGCGCTTACATTAGGTAACTGTATTTCAGGGGATTCTGGAACTTGACTAAAGACAAAAAACAGAAACCTATGCACGAACAGAGGTATATCCTCTGTGCTATCTTATTACCTGAAAGGCGGGAAATAATCCGTCTAAAAGGCTAAATTTTTAAAGAGACTAATTCCCGGAACTAACGAGTAAATTGCTCGGTAAAACCTTACTTGGGAATGTTCAACTGCCGAATGTTACTAATAACCCTTTAAAGGGAGTACAAAAACAAATCCTATTTGGGGGATAAAATGAAATCAATAGGTTTGCTAGCATTTTTATTACTTTTCTCTGGAACTTCTTCGTCTGCGGTATCCTCACTGGAGTTTTCGGACTCTGGCAGTCTATCACCTTGGGCGTATTAAAAGAGGTCTACAAACGTATTGGGATTACCGTAACATCGAAAATTTTACCTGCCAAACGAGCTTTAATTGAATCGAGCGAAGGGCGGACCGATGGTGAAATAAACAGGCTTTTTAGAGTTGGGGAGATATATCCCACATTAAAAAGAATTCCTACCTCAATAGGGAGAAATGAAGCTGTGGTATTTTCAAAACAATTTAACTTTACAGTAACGGATTGCGCTGCTTTGAGAAAATACAGAATAGCCATAACTAGAGGGAATGTATTTGCAACAAATTGTGCTAAAGGACTAGACTTTCATATGCTCAAGGGAGCTTCTTAGATACTTCTTTTTATAGAGTATGGTAGGGCAGACATCACTATTGCTTATAAGCTTAACTTTCTTCACAGTATGAAGAAATCGGGGGTTTCATCAATACATCCGCTGTCACCCCCATTGGCGATAGTCCCCATGTATCATTATCTTCATGAAAAGCATAAAGAGTTGATTCCAAAAAAAGATGAAGTGCTTAGGAAAATGACAGAATCAGGGGAACTCGAGAGATTAAGAAAAATTAACAGAAGAGTTTCTAGGCTGAATCTAACCAAACTTCCATGATTCCCTAGAGGTGGAAGTTAATCTCCAGCACACTACTCCAGGGGATAGCCCAGCACTTTTTCTATAGCCGTCACCACATGATCAACCCTGGTCAAGTTCCCCATAGAATTGGTGATCTGACCAATAGCAATCTACTTCCTGGTAATCTCCCCCTTATTAACCGAAGTCAAAAGTAGAAGTGAAATGTCTGCATATGGCTGATAGCGTCGCTTGCCAGTCGATGTATCTATGCTATGGAACATGTGATTAAGTCCCAAACGCCCCGTAGGTTGGGTAACTAAAGGGCCAGCTCCTTTCAACTAAGGTTGAATAGGAGCACTCAACCCGTGTCAGAAAGCTTATAAATGACTCGCCATTCATTGCCCTTTTTTATCCGTGATTTGGCCCTTTAGTTATCCACAGAGAACATTTGGGGACTTAATCGCATGTTCCTTAGCATAACAATTACGCGGCGAACAAAGTCAAAGGCACTACTCGCCGTATGAAAAATATATTAGGAATTATTTGAGTTGTGGCGGTTTATAAATACTGCTAGTTTTGTTTTGTGATAAATTGCTAAGTCATTAAAGCTAACAAAAAATTGTTGAGTTGTTTGTTAATAATGTGGAACCTATAAACTTGACCAGATACCTAATTAATTTGATGACGTTCATTCTAATTTGCCTTGTTTTAATTATTTGGCAGCTAACCTTTATACCAATGGCTTTGGCATCTGTGGACGATACTAAAGATCCTGTAAAAATAGGTAGTTTTTTGACACCT
>JABSQZ010000033.1 GCA_013215505.1 Oceanospirillaceae bacterium | reverse complement strand
TACTCGCTACTCGCTACTCGCTACTCGCTACTCGCTACTCGCTACTCGCTACTCGCTACTCGCTACTCGCTACTCGCATTTTTATGCCCTAAAGACTGACGACTCGCTACTTACGACTCGCTACTCGCACTTCCCCACGCTATAATCCGATCTTCAAAAAACACGAAGATACAGGGAAAGTGCATGTCAATTCTAGTCACCGGCGGAGCCGGTTATATCGGTAGTCACACTGTTGTTCAGCTTTTAGAGGCAGGTGAGTTAGTAGTAGTAGTAGATAACTTAAGTAATAGCCACCAAGAGGTTTTTAACCGTATACGCACTATTACTAGTGGTGAGTTGGTTTTTGTTGAAGGCGATTTAAGGGATGCGCAATTACTGGATAATATCTTTAAAAGCTATGATATCGACAGCGTTATCCATTTCGCCGGTTACAAGGCGGTAGGGGAGTCTGTTTCCAAGCCGTTAATGTACTATCAAAACAATATCCTATCGACGCTGACGCTGTTAGAAGTGATGCAGAAGCACGACTGTAATAAGTTAGTCTTTAGCTCTTCTGCCACTGTTTATGGTGATCCGGAAACAGTGCCTATTACCGAGCAATCGCCCTTGTCCGCGACCAATCCCTATGGCCAAACCAAACTGATGATTGAGAATATCTTAAAAGATATGGCCAGCGCGGATGCTAACTGGCGCATTGCTGTACTCAGATATTTTAATCCCGTCGGCGCCCACAGCAGCGGGCTGATTGGAGAAGACCCTAATGGCATCCCCAACAATTTAATGCCCTTCGTCGCAAAAGTTGCTGTGGGTCAATTACCGCAAGTGAATGTATTTGGTGATGATTACGATACCCCGGACGGCACTGGCGTGCGCGATTACATTCATGTAGTTGATTTAGCCGCCGGGCACTTGGCGGCATTAAATAAATTGAAACAGCAAAGTGGCTGGCAGGCCTACAATTTAGGCACAGGTAAAGGTTACTCAGTCTTAGATGTGATCAATAGCTTTGCCGATATATCTGAACGCGAAATTCCCTATCAAATAGCCCCGCGCCGAGCCGGCGACATAGCCACTTGTTATGCATCAGTTGACTACAGCAAGCAGGCCTTAAACTGGCAGGCCAAGGCCGATATCAAACAGATAATTAAAGACCACTGGAACTGGCAGCAGCAGAACCCCAATGGCTATAAAGATGCGAATTAGCCGAATATTGGCAATTAGCCTGTTTGCCATTTGCATTGCAGTTGTGAGTTGGGGAGTTTTTAGAGCGATGCCCCCGCAAAAAGTGTTTGAGCAATCCGACAAAATTGCCCATCTACTGGCCTTTGCCGGACTGGCCTTCAGCGGCCGCCTGGCGATGCCCAAGCTGAACGGTCACATCTACTGGCCATTAATTACCACAGTCGCTATGGCAATGGAGTACACTCAAGGATTAGTACAAGCGAGTCGGTTGTCTAGTGTTGAGGATGCGGTTGCGAATGTGATAGGCGTGGCGATTGCGATGCTGGTTTGGGTAGGGGGCCAGAAGTTTAGGCGGGCGAGATTAGTATTGAAGGGCAGTATTGAGTAGCGTGTTATAGGACAAAGTATTGAGTAGCGAGTCGTCAGTAGCGAGTCGTCAGTAGCGAGTTAGAAGATCAAGTAATGAGTATTGAGTCGCCAGTAGCGAGTTATAAAACAGAGTATCGAGTATCGAGTATCGAGTCGCAAGTAACGAGTTAAATCACAAAGTAGTCAGTTTAAGGTTTTAGAGTAAGTAATAAAGGGATTAAGCCACAGGCAGTGCTTGTAAATCACACCTGATTTGGTTTGAATGGACTCGCTACTCGAAAATTTATTTTTTAAGGAAAAGAAATTGAAAATTACATTCTACGGAATTGGTTATGTTGGTTTAGTGCAGGCTGCGGTTTTGGCGGATGCTGGGCATGAAGTCTGTTGTGTTGATATTGATCAGGATAAAATTGATAAACTTAAAGACGGCATTATCCCTATCTATGAGCCGGGCTTAAGCAACTTAGTACAAGATAACTACAACCAGGGTCGTTTAACTTTTACCACCGATGCCAAGCAAGGGGTTGAATTTGGTCAGTTACAGTTTATCGCCGTAGGCACCCCCCCGGATGAAGACGGATCAGCAGACCTAAAATACGTACTAAAAGTCGCCGAAACCATCGCAACTTATATGACTACCAACAAGGTCATCATAAACAAATCCACCGTCCCCGTCGGCACCGCCGACAAAGTAACCGCCAAAGTAAAATCAATCCTAGCCCAACGCAAGTCTCACGACTCGCTACTCGCGACTCACGACTCGTTTACCGTCGTCTCAAACCCTGAGTTCTTAAAAGAGGGTTCGGCAGTTGCCGATTGCCAAAAGCCCGATCGCATCATCATAGGTACAGACTCTGCCAGCGCTGAAGAGCTAATGCGTGAACTATACGCACCTTTTAACCGTAACCATGAAAAGATCATTGTTATGGATATCCGCAGTGCCGAGCTAACCAAATATGCGGCTAACTGTATGTTGGCGACGAAGATCAGTTTTATGAATGAAATGGCTAATATCGCCGAGCGCGTAGGTGCCGATATTGAGGCAGTGCGGCATGGTATAGGTTCTGATCCGCGTATCGGTTATCAGTTTATTTACCCAGGTTGCGGCTATGGTGGCTCATGTTTCCCTAAGGACGTACAAGCATTAGTGCGTACTACAGAGGCGATAGGTTATGAGTCAGAGATACTAAAAGCGGTAGAGGCGGTAAATTACCGTCAAAAAACCAAATTATTTGAATACATCAGCCAACACTTTGGCGAAAACCTTAAAGGCAAAGTGTTCGCGATTTGGGGGTTGGCGTTTAAACCTAACACAGATGATATGCGTGAAGCTCCTAGCCGGGTATTGATGGAAGCGCTGTGGGAAGCGGGCGCTACAGTACAGGCCTATGACCCGGAAGCGATGGAAGAAACACAACGCATCTATGGTGTTAATGGCGATTTGGCGTTGATGGGTACCAAAGAGTCGGCCCTTAAAAACGCCGATGCATTAGTGATATGTACTGAGTGGAAAAGCTTCCGCGCCCCAGATTTTGATTTGATCAAAACAGAGCTGAAGAATGCGCTTATCTTTGATGGTCGAAATATGTTTGATCCGGCGCGCATGCAAGAAAAAGGTTTTAAATATTACAGCATTGGCCGTGTAGTAAAAACCAATGGTGGCTATCAATGAAATTTTTAGTCACAGGCGCAGCGGGCTTTATCGGCAATTTTGTTGCCGAACGCTTATGTGATCAAGGGCATCAAGTGATAGGCCTGGATAACCTGAACGATTATTACGACCCAAAGCTGAAACTGGCCCGACTAAAGCGCATTCAGCATTTAGATAACTTTAGCTTTGTTAAAATGGATCTCGCAGATCGTGATGCCATCGCCGGTTTATTTAAAGAACAACAGTTTGAGCGGGTGATTCATTTAGCCGCACAAGCGGGTGTCCGCTACTCCATCGAAAACCCTATGGCCTACATTGATTCTAACTTAGTAGGCTTTGCAGCTATCCTGGAGGGCTGTAGACATAACAAAGTACAACACTTAGTCTATGCATCATCAAGTTCGGTCTATGGTGCCAACAAAAAGGTCCCGTTTTCTGAATCAGATAATGTGGATCACCCAGTATCACTGTACGCGGCCACAAAAAAGTCCAATGAGCTAATGGCCCACAGCTATGCCCATTTATACAACATACCCACCACCGGCCTTAGATTCTTCACCGTCTATGGCCCTTGGGGCAGACCAGATATGGCACCATACTTATTCACTGATGCGATTATCAATGACCGCCCAATCAAGGTTTTTAACCAGGGTGAAATGCAGCGCGATTTCACTTACATCGATGATATTGTCGAAGGTGTAATCAGAATCCAGGATGTAATACCCACAGCAAACAACTCCCCAGAGTCAGGCTCAACAGCCCCCTACAATATTTACAACATTGGTAACAACCAACCGATAGAACTCTCCGAGTTTATTGATGCCACCGAGAAAGCCTGCGGGAAAACGGCGGAGAAAATCCAGTTGCCAATGCAGCCGGGCGATGTAAAACGGACTTTTGCGGATATCCATCAGTTGGTGGATGTAATAGGTTTTAAGCCGAGTACTGATATCTATACGGGCATGCAGAACTTCGTCGATTGGTATATCTCATACAACAGACAGTCGGAAGTAGGAAGTAGGAAGTCGGAAGTTGGAAGCTAAAGACTAAAAAAGTCGGAAGTCTTTAGTTGGAAGACGTAAGTTAACAAATTAAGATTTAAAACTCGCAGTCTAGTTTTTGAGAGGATTTAGAACTTTAATTGGATGATACTCCCTTGGGTAACGGAGGGAGGTCATATGAGTGGATTTGAGAATCTAGAAGTTTGGAAACGGTCTATGCGCTTATCAGTGGAAGTGTATAAATATTTTGCCAAAAGTAATGACTATGGTTTTAAAGATCAGATAACCCGGTCCAGTTTATCGATACCTTCAAATATAGCTGAGGGGAGTGGTCGATCTACTAAAAAAGATAACATTAACTTCTTATACTACTCCAGCGGCTCCTGTGCTGAGCTTAGGACCCAAATTTATATCGGTATGAAGATCGAGTACATAGAGACTGAAACTGGTAATAGATGGATTTCAGAATCAACAGAGATATCAAAAATGCTCCATGGCCTAATCAAATCTCTAAAACCAAGCGACAAAGTTGGACTCAAAAGCTAAAGTCCTTAACTTCCAGCTTCCTACTATCTTAGTCCTTTAGCTTCAGTCTTCCCACTTCCGACTTCCCACTGCGCCCGCGCCGCGGCCGATGAAACATCCCAATCCACCCCAGCGCCAGCACTAACATAAAAGTCGCCGCATTTGCAGGTATCTGCAGATTAAAATCTACCGTCGCATGTATTCCCATCGCCAGCATCGACATTAAACAGCCGAAGGCGCAGCCGCGCATTAGTGCTTTTTGTCTTTTCCACAGGGCGGTTAAGGCAACCAGGAAGGTTATAATAACTAACAGTACTAATGGTGCTATACCAATAACGCCGCGTTCAGTCAAAAACTCTATGTAGTCATTGTGGGCATGGTCGTAAAAAAGAAAGCCAATTTCTTTTTCGCGAACTGCCGGGAAGGAATTGTAGAAAGTACCAGCGCCTGTGCCGTTTAATAAATTATCTTCGATAATCTTAATACTGTACAAATTCACTTCGTCGCGGCTTTCGGACTCGGTGCTGGTTTTTTCTAATCTTTCAATTACTTTATCAACGCCAAAAAATGTACCAACCACTGCCACATCGATAATCAACAAGCTCAATAACAAGATTATGGTTGAGCCGACCGAGCGTTTTTTTAGCAGTATCGCCAAGGTGCCAATAATTCCCATGCTGGCGAAAAAGGAACTGTTGCCCATGCGCGAGTGAGTCATCACTAACGCGGCAACCATGATAACTAATGAGATACGCAATATAGCCTTTTGGCTGAGTATGGCTTGAAATATCTGCCTGACAAGACCTTTCCAGCTGTTGGTATTGGCTTTCAGGCTGGCTATCATCATACCAAGCCCCAGCGATAAACAAATAACTAAGTAGCCCGCCAGGTGGTTACGGTTAATAAAGGTGCCGGTGGCTACGCCAAAATAAGTTTCCTTTTTTAGAAAAAAGGTATATTCAATACCTGACATGGTCATCAAACTACCGTATACAGCCTGGAACAACCCAGAGGCAATAATCACTAAAATGGTGGTCTTTATCCGTTGGCTGCTGTTAATCAGTAACAGGCATAGCATAAAGAACAGCGTTAAGCTGATGCCTTGTAATAATTCTCTGAAACTGGAGTTAGCATCAATACTGAGGTTGTTGTATAGCTGGTAGCTGATAAAAAATTGCGCGAGAATTAATAAAACAGTGGCGACTGCTGCTTTTTTAAAGCAGTGGGTTAATTTTACCTTGCCGCTAAGATATAGCATTGACCAGCTGATACCCAACAGTGCAATAACAATAACCATCATCATCTCTGACCAGGTTCGGTTGCTGCCTAATGGCATTGGCATCCAAACTAATAGGCCTAAGAAGAAGTAAAATATATAACTGTCTGCTGCTTTAGTCTTTGTATCCATAGTTGTTATTATTAGTCGCAAAGAATATGGTCTGAGATGAATCTAGAAAGCACGGGGCCTGGACAAAATTTTATATTGCAAAAAAAAAGCGCTGAAAGCGCTTTTTTTTACTGGTTTGGTTTTAGCCTGCGCTTGCAGTACCGCCGCCGCCGGTACCGCCAGCACTACCAAATGATGGTGCTGCTACTGTAGTGCCTGTTCCACCAATTCCACCGCCAGCTGCTGGCAGTCCACCGGCTGCTGTTGCTTCGCCGATAGTTGTAGGGTCAATGTTGGATGCTAAAGCACTGTTAAGCAGTTGCTCTTCAGTTGCACCACATGCACGAGCTGCATTGGATATTGCTTGAGCTTGGCCAGGTGCTGCACTAAAAGCTGCAGAGAGAATAGTCTCAGTTGAGTCTAAACTATTACAAGTTGCATAAGTGGTTGCTGCAGGCATTTGGGTTTGATCAGCAGTGCCAATTTGGTTGAATATATCTGCAATGCTTGTGCTGGTAGATAATGCGTTGTTAAAAATCTGATTCATTGGCAGCTGTGATTGCACATCCGATGCAATGTCAGCAGATGCTGATGCTGAGCCCATGATCATGCTGGCCACTAGTACTGATTTAAGTAGTTTCATCTAAAAACTCCATTTATTAAGCAGATCCTACAATCTCGATACAGATTATCTACTGAATGTTTAGTAAAAAATTTATGAATTTGAAAGGATTGTAGTAGAGATAGGATTGCGAGTAAAGAATTAGTAAAAGATAAATAGGAAAAAGATGTATAAAAAAAGTAACTGGTGTTATCTTGAGCGCCTGTGACACAAGGAGTCTCAACAAGGTGTTGCATAAAGCATACGATTTCTATACCAAAAGTATGTTGCAATTCATTTTAAGTTTATGTTTTGCATCCATTTGCATATAATAAGAAGGAATAGGTAGGAATCAAGTGACAATTCATGAATCTGAAAGTGATTTTTCTGTACCCCCCGCCATTGCAACCGATCCCCAAGCTAACATTTTTGGCCATTCACGGCCACGCCGACTTTTAAGAAAACATGAATCACTATTGCTAGTATGTCAGGTACTGGGTAATAGCGCGGTAGTTGCTTTAGCATTGGTTATTTGCACATTATTCAAAATGCAGGATATGTCGAGTCTGTATCGACTGTTATTAGTAATCGCTGTCTTCACTGTCTTGGTTGTGTACCCACTTTCGGGTGTTTATAAGCAGACGGATAAGTTCTATACCATGGCCTTTAGGATCAGTATCGCCTGGGCGGCAACTGTGGGTGTATTGATAGTATTGGCTTTTTTGACTAAAACCAGCGAGTTATATTCCCGTGAAATAATAATTACCTGGTTTCTATCGGTGGGTTTACTGCAAGTACCGCTACTGCGCCTAAATTATTTTGCTGTTTCTATGTATCGTAAAAACCATACCAAACCTATTAACACCCTGATTATTGGCCTGGGTAGAACAGCACGGTCCTTCTCGCAGAAAATTCACAACAATTATTGGATACCCGATAAAGTGATTGGCATGGTCAATGGCTATGATTCTGATATACCCGAGACTATTAGTAAGCAGTTAACATTCCCATTGTTAGGCGAGATGCAAAACATTGAAAACATTATTAAACAGCATCAAATCAAACGTATCTATATATCACTGCCGCTTAAATACGCCGCCAGGGTAGAAGCACTGAATGACCAGCTACTTGATTGCCACGTGGATGTTATTTGGGTATTAGACATTACTGACTGGAAGTTGATGAATCATTCGATCCGTGAAGTGGCAGGTATGCCACTGCTGTCGTTAAATGAAAGTCCTATAACGGCATCGAGAGTGATGATACGGATTAAACACGTATTAGATAAGATAATCGCTGCCACTATGTTGTTTGTACTTGCGCCCTTATTGATAGCTATAGCGCTAGCGGTGAAGTTAACGTCTCCTGGCCCAGTGATCTTTAAGCAAAAAAGACATGGCTATGATGGTGTAGAAATCTTTATCTGGAAATTCCGTAGCATGCGAATGCATGATGATACGGATGTTAAGCAAGCCACGAAAGGTGACGACCGTATAACTAAAGTTGGCGCCTTTATCCGTAGAACTTCAATTGATGAGCTACCGCAATTATTTAATGTACTGCAGGGCAGTATGTCACTGGTTGGACCAAGGCCACATGCCGTTGCCCATAATGATTTCTATTCTGAGAAAATCAGTACTTATATGGCCAGGCATAGGATTAAGCCGGGTATTACCGGTTTAGCGCAGATTAGTGGCTGCAGGGGTGAAACTGAGACAATTGAGAAGATGCAGAAGCGGGTTGAGTTTGATATGCAATATATTAATCACTGGTCGCTTTGGGAAGATTTTAAGATATTGGTGAAAACGCCACTGAGTTTGGTTAGTAAGGATGTTTTCTAACAGTAGTAAGTAGTAAGTAGTAAGTAGTAAGTAGTAAGTAGAATACAAAACCAGCCACACCACTGGCTTGTCTTTCTGCATGCAGAGGATACAAAAATATAGAATGGTATTTATAATTAAAGTTTTGGCAGTTTTTGGGCCACGACCTAAAGCATTAGAATAGAATATTGTTATTAAATTACAAGGTAAATTACAAAAAGAGATGGAGAATTTTTTTTGACTGGTATCGTTATTATATTCAGAAAATTAGTTTTTATAACATGACTAAATACTTATGATTATTAAAATTAATTCTGGCGGGATTTTAAGCTCTATTAAGAACCATACGGCAATTGCATTTATTATTTTAATCATGCCTTTGTCTAAAACTACTTTTTTTGGTAGTAATATAATGGGTATAACAGGTTTTAAAATAATAAATTTGTTAAGTATTTGTTTGTTTTTTTCGTGGATGTTTAAAGGTGGCGAAATAATTAGTTTTACGGATAAGCTAAGAGCTAGAGCAACAATTATATACTTTAGTTATGTTTTTATATTTATTGTGGAATTTACAAGGTCATACATTAATTTAGATTACTTGGTAGTTAGATATTATAAAAATTTTTATATGTTTGCAGATAACACATTGGGATATGTGCAGTCGTATCTAGTCGCGCCATTGTTAACTACAGTTATTTTTGTTTATATTATTAACCATATTAAAACCGCTAAAAATATAGATTCACTTATAAAACTACTTTTATTTAGTATGTGTATCTTTGCTTTTGTAACTTTGTGGTTTGGAATTGAAATTTTGATCTCCGGTGGTGGTAGGTCTATGTTGAGAGAAGTTTTGGGAGAAAATTTGGGCTTTCATTACAATACCATAGCTGCATTCTTTATGATGACAATCCCATTAGCTTTCGCAAAGGCACAGTCTGAAGGGAATGCGTGGTATATAATATTTGTGGTACTAATTTTAGCCCTCTTAACAACGCAATCTCGTGGGGCTATTATAGGAACTATAGGAGGGGTGCTATTCTATCTATATTCTCTTAAAAAAATCAGTTACTCTCAGATAATAATTTTAATCATTCTTTTTACTATTAGTTACCTCTTGGCTGAACCACTACAAAAATTATTAACACAAGGGATTGAATCAGGGGATCTTAGTGTAATATCCTCAGGGAGGATAGATAATATTTGGTTACCTCTTTTAAACGAAATGTTTACAGATACAATTAAACTAATGTCAGGTTTGGGGCTCTTTGGTATTATAGTAAGCGATGTGTTTGTTTCTGATCCATTTTTTTTCCAAACGTCACTAGCACATAACGCATTTGTGGATTTACTAGTGGATTGTGGTGTAATCATCTTTGTGTTTTTTAGCTTGCTAGTTATCAATTCGATGAAAAAAGCGATTAGTTGGTTTAGATACATTGATGACCCCCTCTATAAAGGCTTAATAAGTTCAATTGTAGCGTTCCTTATTGGCTGTTTGACAGGTAGGCAGTTTTATCCGAGGCCAGAAAATATGTTGATTTATCTTATAATATCACTTGCCGTTGTCTATGTGATTATTGCACGAAGGGAGTTAACGAATGAAATTAGGGAACGCAAAAGAGGTTTGTGATATACAAGGGCTGATAGGGGAAATGAAACGCAAAAAAGTTAACATAGTGCCATTATTATGAAGTTATGAACGATTATCAAAAATTTATTAAGCAGGTGAGTACCGTTTTGACTGGTGCCTTTCTTGCGCAAATAATTATGCTAGTAGCTGCTCCATTGATTACACGAATTTATTCACCGGATGAATTTGGCTTAGTGGCAGCATTCTGGGCAACAGGATCAATAATTGGTATTGTAGCGTGTCTACGTTATGAAACGACTATTATTCTTGAAAATAATAAAGATGATAATACTCAATTAGTTTTTGCATGTATTCTTATTACTATTGTAATGGCTACATTAACCAGCATTGTAATTGTTGCTAGTTATTGGACTTTCCCTGACGATTATAATTTATTGTCAAAAGATATTAATTTGGGCTTACCATTTGTGGTTCTAATGTTAGGGTTCTCAAAAATAGCTGATTGCATTTTGACAAAAAATAAAAGATTCTTGTATTTAGCTATTATTGCTATTGGCTCTGTAATTGTGTCTAGTTCTTATAAAATACTTGTAGGTTACTTTTTATCTTCTTCTTATTATAATTTGATGATAGGGAATTTCATTGCATTGTTATTTGCACCTATAGTGCTTTTTGTTTACTTATTAAAATTAGAATTTAAAAAAATTGAATGGCCAAGGATTATGGTGTTATTGAGAAAGTATAAAAAATTCCCTTTAATCCACGCACCAAACGGTTTTTTTAATACTCTAAGTTCTAATCTGCCTTTGATTATTATAGCTGGTATGCATGGAAGTGAAATGGCTGGTTATTATGCTATAGCGTTGCTAGTTATCCAGCGACCTACTATTATGTTTGGGGGTGCTGTAGCGAAAGTTTTTCTCCAGCGTGCTGCTAATTCCAAAGAAAAAGATCTTTATAATGATATTCAAAAGGCAACCTTATTTCTAGTATTAATTGGCTTCCCCCCATTTTTAATTTTTTCATATATTAGCGTTGATATATTCACAATATTCTTTGGGAGCGCTTGGGGACAAGCTGGCGAAATATCAAGACTTTTAGTACCTTGGTTATTTTGTGCTTTTATTAATACCCCTGTGGTACAAGGACTGGTTGCAAGTGGGAAACTCGAGGTTATTTTGTTTTACAATATATCGAATATATTGAGGTGTATTGTGTTTTACTTATTAATTGACGGTGGTTACGACTTCAAAATGTCCGTTCTGACTTATTCGGTATTTGGGTGCGTTACAATTCTTTGTTTGATTATATATACGTTGAATATTTTAAAACCAAAAATTAAGATCAATATGAATTGAAAGGAAGATCATGAAATTACTAATTACTATGGGGGTTCCCGTAAAGGATATCGATCGTGCTGAGAGTGGATACTGTTATCAAGGTGCAGAGGCTATTTTATTAGATTGGGGTCAAAAAAGTAGTTCAAAGATTCTTACTTATGAGTCTCCTGCAGAAAACTTGGGTAAAGGCCTAAGTATGATGTTCAAAGGTGCGTTTGTAGAAGCTGGTATTGTTTACATTGTGACAAATACAGAAGTTCTCAAGTTTGATCTTAATAAGAAAGTGATATTGGACGTACTAACCAGCAAGACATTTAATGATTTACATGGCGTGCTTACGAAAGGTAATGCTATTTATGTTTGTAATACAGGGTTAGAAATTGTTCAAAAATTTATTAAGGGTAGATTGGTTGAAGAGTGGAATTTGGCAGCGCTACCTACATGGGAAAGGTTCGACAGAAATTATGATTATCGGAAATCGGCAGGAACAAAGCCACATGATGCACATATAAATCATTTGTTTGAACTAAATGATGAGCCATGGGTAAATCTGGGAGGTCAATGCAGGGCACAAAATGTATTGGATGCTACACAATTTATTGATTTAAAAGATTGCTTTAAAGACAGCGAAAGGGTGCTTTGTCACGATGGAATTGTTAGAGGTGATTTTATTTACTTCACTGCAGTCAATGGACTGGTGATTGTTGTAGACAAGGAAACTAAAAAAGTTGTCAAAAAAATAAACCTTAATGACTTGAAAAATATAGAACAAAAAGTGGGATGGACAAGAGGTATCGAAGTTATCGGCAGTCGTGCGTTTATTGGCATCACAAGGACTAGAAAATCAAAATTCAAAGAATATACCAAGTGGATGCTTGGCATGCAAGGACAGTTTTCATCTTCTATCATCGAAATTGATATAGAAACTAGTGAGTTTATCAGCTTTTATGAAATCGAGGATGGCCCTTCAAATGCAATATATACTATCTTAGACGTTACAAACTGTGCTGAGAAACAATATGAAATTTAAGTTATTGAATTGGGGTTTTATATTTATATATTTAATGAAACTTTTTCGTGGGCATTTCAATAGTTATCATATTGCCGTTAATTCTAAGTTAGATAAATTAAATAAATCGCAGTGGGAGGATACGAAACAACTTACCAAAAGAAGAGTAGAGTTACTCAGGGTGTTGTTGGCTGGTGCGAAGCAAACGGCTTATTATAAACAGCTATTCGAAAATACTGATGTGGACGCCTTTGAAATTTGTGACTTAAAAGGTGTGCCTATACTTGAAAAAGCCTTACTTAAGGAAAATTTCAGCCGTTTGGTTAACTCTAGTATTAATGAAGAAGAATTGATAGTTTGCTCATCAGGCGGTTCAACAGGCAAGCCAGTTAAGGTGCTACAATCCAAAAACTCGAAATATATGTCTGCTGCATTGAAGCGTAGGCATTTTATTTGGGCTGGCTTTGATACTGGTGACATCCACATAAAGTTATGGGGAGCACCTACTGATACAAAGTCAGCTTTAAGTGGATTTAAGAATATATTTAGAAATTATTTGGGAAATATAAAATGGATTAATGCTTTTTCATTGTCCGACAATGATATGAAAAAATTGTATATGTATATGTTGAAAAATAAAGATTCAATTGTGCTCGAATCATACTCGAATATTTTATTTTCTTTTGCTCAATACATACATAGAAATAACCTTGCGCCAATCAAAGTAAAAAGTGTTATTTCGTCAGCTGGTACCCTTTATCAATATCAGCGTGAATTGATCATAAATACAATAGGAAGTAATGTTTACAACCGATATGGATGTAGAGAAGTAGGAGATATTGCTCAACAATGTAGTGAGGGTAAGGGGCTACATATAAATGAAGAAAGGTTTATTATCGAAGTAATTAATAAAAACGATGAAGGTGTTGGTGATATCTTGGTTACAGACCTTATTAGTCATGCTTTTCCAATCATTCGTTATCGTATTGGTGACCTGGGAAAATTAAGTAATAGTGTTTGTAAATGCGGAAGAAAAATGACTTGCTTTGAGTTTATTTCTGGCAGAGACACAGATGTACTTATCTGTCCAAATGGGAATCGAGTATCAGGGAATATATTTCCTCATTTGTTTAAAGACCATGAAGAGATTATTGAGGGGCAAGTTGTTCAGCAAGCTATTGATATGTTGGATATTAATATTGTAACTACGAAAAATCTCAAACTTGAAAGTGAACTACTATTGCAGATAGAAAAAGCTGTTGGTAGTGATGTTTCTATTCGTATTCAATATGTAAAATCAATTGAAACTACACCCACAGGAAAGTACAAACCTGTAATTTCGAACGTAATGTAAATAGAATAAAAGTAAAATTTGGCTTACAAATTTAGTTTTTTAACTATTAGTAATATAGCTATATTTATTTTGGTTATCTCCAAGACTTTACTTTAACACATTTATTAAGAGTTACTTATGAGAATATTATTCGTAGATTTCACCTTGCCATATTTATTGAAAGACAGTGAGTATCCTGTAGGGGGCTTCGCTGTCCAATTAGGAAATTGGATAAATGCTTTAATATTGGCAGGTGAAACGGTAGGGGTTTTAAGTTTTAATGAAGCTAACCGTTATGTGAATAAAACCTTAGATTTTGAGTTGATAGATACCTATGACCCAAATAAAGGAGCAAAGGTGCTTAAATATTTTTATTCATATATACCTAAGTTAATATGCGGTGCAAAGCAGTTTAAACCTGATGTTATTATTCAAGCTTGTGCAGGCGTTAATACCGGTATTATGGCTTTTGTTGCTCTAGTGTGCGGAGTACCGTTCATCTACCGAGTTGCCAATGATATGGATGTAGATGGCCGCTGTCATAATCGCTTGAAACAGTATGAGCAATATTGTTACTACTATGGGTTGAAAAGGTCAACGGCAATTATTTGTCAAAATCAATATCAATATGACTGTCTAAAAGAGCGCTATCCTAGTAAATCTTTGCATGTCGTACACAACCCATATGATACCACGAGAGTTGTGAATGAGATTTTACCGCGTGCAGAACGAAATTATGTAGCATGGTTAGGGGTGTTCAGTCATCAGAAAAATTTATCGTTATTACTTTCCATTGCTAAGGAACTACCAAGTATACAATTCCGCGTGGCTGGAATGCCAACAACCTCTTTGGATAAGGACACAGCTAAAGCCCTAGAGCAGTTGCAACTGCTAGAAAATGTGAAGTTTGTTGGCTATGTTAAGCGTGGAGAAGTGTTACCTTTTTTGGGCGGAGCAATAGCACTGCTAAGTACCTCGCATTATGAAGGTTTTTCCAATACATTTTTGGAGGCTTTTGCTGCGGGTACTCCGGTAATAGCACCCTATAGAATTGATCCGGACTTAATCATTACCAAAAATTCACTTGGATTTACCTCAAAAGAGGACGGAAAGTTAACAGATGGAATTATGTATCTTATCGGAAAAAGTGCAGATGACTACGATGTGATAACAACGAAGTGTCAAAATTTTTTATTGGATAATTTTCACCCAAAAGTTAAGGCAGAAGAATTAGTTAAAATACTTAGCGTGGGGGCGTGATGATCGAAAATAGTAATAAAAATAAAACAAGAATTCTGTTTTTACTCTCAAGCCTTGTTTTAGGTGGGTCAGAGAAAAAGACGATACAAAAAGCGAATGAATTATCTCAACTTGACTTTGAAGTTACAGTTGCTTATTTGGGAAAGCCACATGATTTGATAGGCACCCTTTCTGGCAAAGTACATAAATTAAACTTGGGTAGAAAGTCAAAATTTGATATAAAACCAATATTTATGTTAAGGCGTTATATAAGCGCGTCGTGTATTGAATTTGTTTGGGCTGTAAATGGTTTATCAATCTTAATTGCATATATGAGTACTAGAGGCCTTGGTTCAGTAAGGTTAATAGGTTCTACAAATACTACAGGCTACATCACCACAAAAGGCTATCTTTTGGCGAAGTATATATATTCTAGAGTGATGCTCCGGTTAGATACTGTAGTCTTTGGTAGTGCTTTGCAGCGGTATGAATACGCTACTATTATGAAATGTGAACCAGAAAATTCATTGGTGTTATATAATGGGGTCGATATTGATTACTTTTCTCTTAATGTGATTAATAAAAGAATAGAAATTCGGAATTATTATAATATTAAAGATGAAGATTATGTTGTGGGTATCGTGGCAAAAATTAGACCAGAAAAAAATATAAGGGGTCTAATTATGTCTTTCACTCAGCTAAAAAAGAGTATTGATAATGCCAAATTAGTTATTGTGGGTGATGGGGTTTTGTTAGAAGAGATGGAGGCCCTCGTCAAGGAACAGTGCTTGTCAGATTCTGTTGTATTTGTCGGGTCTGTTAAAGATGTACGTCCTTACCTTAGTGCGATGGATGTTTTTGTTCTTAATTCCACAGCAGTGGAAACTTTTTCAAATGCGGCATTAGAGGCGATGGCAATGTGCTTGCCAGTTGTATTGACTGATGTGAGTGGTGCACGTGAAATGATTGTTAATGGAGTAAGTGGATTGTTGATAAACCCAGATAATGAGTCTGAATTATTAGCGAGTTTGTTGAAATTATTCGATGAAGATTATAGATTTATACTTTCATCTTCTGCTAGAAAAAGAGTGGTTAGTGATTTTTCTAATTCTAAGGCATTAAAAAATTATATTAAAGTCTTGGAAGAAGAGAATAGTGATAATCTTGTTTAGATTTTCAGCTCGATCAAGTTGCGCAAACCATACATGATTAGTAAGGTTATTCATATATCTAATATGAAACTATGTCTGTAGTTGGTTCTGCCTCATTTAGTTGGACACTGATTATATGATTTACGTTAACGAGGTAAATACATGACTATTTCACGAAAAATATTCAGCAGTTACGATGGTGAATCGGTTGTACTTTGACTCCAATCAGCTGCATCTATTACGGAAGTTGCCTGAGGTGTGGATATTATTGCTAGATCTATTCCTTATCTCAATGTTTGAAATTAACAGGTTTGTCATATTAAATCAAAATTTGCGTAAAGGGAGTATTGGAAAATCTAATGTTGGATAATTTTCGGATATACATCAAAGATTTTTTCTGGTTTTTGATAAAAGAAAATGTACTTGTCAATAGGTTTTATCGTGGAAGTATGGCAGCATTACTCTTTAGCGGTGGTGTTTGCGTCCCTAAAAATACAACAAAAATAATTGATAAATCTGTTGTTAGGAAATGGGAAAAACCATCTTTTGTTAAACGCATTTTTTCTGTTAAAGGACACACAAGTGGGACCACTAACTCACCAATGACCGTTCATAGAAGTATTAAATCAATATTATTGGAAGAGTATGTTATTAAACGTTGGTTTAAAAGTTTTGGGGTGCCCATTAGACCAAGAATTGCTGTACTTCGTGGTGATGACCTTTTTGAAAGTGATAGAAAAGAACCTCCATTTTGGGTGACATTACCTTTTACTAGAAGATTATTACTCTCCTCTTACCATGTGGACCAAGTTACGGTTGCGGATTATTTTGAGGCTTTAGAGTCATACCAGCCTGATATTATTATGGCTTATCCAAGTTCTATTGTTTTATTAGCTAACTATGCTTTACATATGGGATGGCGGCCTAACTGGGCATTAATAGGTGTATTTACCAGTAGTGAAACATTCACTAAAGAAAATCAAGAAATAGTTTCTAAAGTTTTTGGTGTTGTTGCGGATCATTATGGCCAAGCAGAGCGAGTTGCATGCCTGATGCAGTGTAAATTTGGCAAGTATCATGTTGCAACTGACTATTCGCTGGTCGAATTTGTTGAAGTACATGAGGGGATGAAAATTGTAGGGACCAATATACATAACAATGTTATGCCGATCCACAGGTACGATACGGGGGATTTTGTTAATGGATATCAAGCTAGTGGCTGTTTGTGTGGCAGTAATACAGAATATGTTAATGAAGTTATCGGTAGGGACGATGATTATATCTTGCTTTCTAATGGCAGGAGGGTTGGTCGACTTGGTCCGGTGTTCAAAGATGTGGATGGCCTAGTAGAGTGTCAACTCGAACAGTTATCAGGTACTGTTATAAAAATTAATTATGTTATAACTACCAGATATGATGGTAAGAGAGTGGAAAGTATAATTAAGAAAAATTTGACTAGAAGGTTAGGAACTGACATTAAACTAATTTTTAACCGTGTTAATACAATTCCACGCATGAAATCGGGTAAATTCAAAACAGTAATTAGGAAGTTTTAGTGCTAACATTTAATAATAAAAATAGATTTAACGTCATGGTTGGTACTTCTAGAGAAACAAAAGGGGGCATCTCTACTGTTATTGAATCTTATATTCATAGTGGTTTTTTTAGTAAATATTATGTCTGTTATATTGCTTCACATTGTGACGGGACTTTTTTTGATAAATTAAAATGTGCCCTTGATGGACTTTTTAAGATACTAAACGTTCTTTTAACCTTTAGGTCAAATGTTTTTCATTTTCATGTTGCTTCAAGGTCTTCGTTTTGGCGGAAAACAATTTTTATTATATTGGCTAAGTTGCTAAATAAAAAAATTATCTTTCACCTACATGGAGCGGAGTTTAAACTTTTTTATGAGGAAGAGCTTTCTTGGTTTGGGAGGGCAGTTGCTTCTGCAGTCATGAATAGAGCAGATGTGATTTTAGCATTATCACCATCATGGGCTGAATGGCTTAGTACTTGTGCTACAAAACCTAAAATCATAGTGCTTGAAAATAGCATTGCGCCCTTATCATTGCCTACATCAGATTCTTTGAATACTAAACAATTATTATTTTTGGGGAGAATAGGCGCCCGTAAAGGATTTTGGGATCTACTTATTTCGCTTAAATCTCTGCATGATCGCGGGGTTGACTTTAATTTTGTTGCTGGCGGTGATGGGGAAATAGAAAAAGCTAAAGCCTTAGTGCTGGAATATGGCTTACAAGATAAAGTTAAGTTTGTTGGCTGGGTCCGTAATATACAAAAATTAGAGCTTCTTGGCTCCTCTTCAATATTTTTATTACCCTCGTATAATGAAGGTATGCCCATGAGCGTATTGGAGGCCATGGCCGCTGGTGTTCCAATTGTTTCTACTAAAATTGGCGGTATACCCGAGCAAATAACCGATGGCGTTGAAGGCTATTTGATAGAACCAGGAGATACCACTGCATTGACTGACCGTTTAGAAATGTTATTAAGCAACCCTGCATTGCAGAAAAAAATGTCTGTATGTTGCGTTGCTAAATTTAATCGTTGTTTTTCTACTGATGTGGTTTTACCTAAGTTAGAAGTTATTTATGACGATTTATTATCCGATAACTTTAGGGATTAAATTAGCAAATTTATGAATAAATTTTTTTGGTATATTAACCGATTGCGCTGTATGACCATATCAGAAGTGTTTGCTCGAATTAAAGTTATATTTCGTACAAAACTTGAATCAATGGGCAGCTTTCGCGCGAAGCCAGAAAGAAACCAAATTCCCAATGCTAAAACGCATGATTTTTATAAAGGATTTACTTGCAGATTACAGGTTCTTGAAAAAGCACAGGCAATTGTGAAGGGTGAGTTCTCTGTTTTT
Source organism: Oceanospirillaceae bacterium (assembly GCA_013215505.1). Lineage (GTDB taxonomy): Bacteria > Pseudomonadota > Gammaproteobacteria > Pseudomonadales > Balneatricaceae > Rs1. Next base: position 21,200 of record JABSQZ010000033.1, on the reverse strand, counting down.
TCCATTGACAATGTGTACCTAGATGATTCTTTTAAATGGAATAAAGACCCGCTAACACAGATTTTTGCACCGTTAACTTTTGGGAAGTCATTGGATTACCGGAAAAAATCCGTAGCAGGAAATATTAAGTATTTATGGGAGCCAAGTCGTCATTTACAGTTAGTTACTCTCGCAGTGGCTTATGCTTCTGGTGGGGAGTCAAAATACCTAGGAAGGATTAAAGATCAATTAGAATCGTGGTTCGATCAATGTCCATATCCTTTAGGACCGCACTGGGTTAGTTCTTTGGAGTTGGGTATTCGACTTATAAATTGGTCTATTATTTGGAGTTTGATTGGTGGTAATGATTCAATCATATTTAAAGATGATAGTGGTCAAGTTTTTAAAAGGAAATGGCTCAACTCTATCTATCAACATACTCATTTTATAAATGGGTATTATTCAGGATACTCATCTGCCAACAATCACTTGATCGGTGAAGCTGCAGGTGTATATGTAGCAAGTAAAACTTGGCCTCTTTGGTCGGAATTTGTAATCTGGGGGTCGGTGGCTAAAACTATTCTTGAGGAAGAAGCACAATATCAAACCTATCAAGATGGTGTTAATAAGGAGCAAGCAGTATCTTATCAGCAGTTCGTATTGGATTTTTTATTAATCCCCCTACTTGTCGGCGAGAAGTCACATGACAATTTTTCTCTGGTATACCGAGACAATATTGAAAAGATGTTGGATTACCTTCAGTCATTAATGGATATATCAGGTAATTCCCCCATGATTGGTGACGCCGATGATGGTTTCGTTTTCAGACTGGATTGGAGTGATGATTATTGTCCATATAAGTCATTACTTGCAACAGGGGCAGTAATATTTAACCGTGGCGATTTTAAATTATCATCGAATGGCTTTGATGACAAAACAAAGCTTCTTGTTGGTGAACACTCAGAGAAGATTTTTAATAATCTTATTGCGAACCCTGCACTGTTTGACATTAAATCTTATCCGGATGCAGGTTACCATATTCTAGGGGATTTGTTAGGTACTCCAGAGGAATGTAAATTAGTAGTTGATGCTGGCCCCCTAGGGTTGGGAGGTATCGCTGCACATGGACATGCAGATGCATTGTCTATTTGGTTGACCATAAAGGGGGTCGAGTTCTTAATTGATCCGGGAACTTACGCATATCACACAGAAAAAAAATGGCGTAACTATTTTCGTGGTACTTCTGCACATAATACAGTTCGTGTGGACAATATTGATCAATCACAGATTGGTGGGAACTTTATGTGGCTTCAAAAAGCTGAAGCTGTCTGTCATAGTTTTACATCAGATATTAATGAGTCGTATATTGAGATATCTCATAATGGATATATCAAATTAGCAGACCCTGTTATTCATCGAAGAATAATTAAAGTCAATAAAATTGAAAAATGTATTATCGTGGAAGATTACCTGGAGTGTGAAACAGATCATGAAATTGAAATATTTTGGCATTTTCATGAGGAGTGCTCTTTTACTAGACTTCCTAAGAGTATACAAATTCAGAATCAAGATGTTAAATTGGAATTAATATTTGATGAGCAACTTGCCGATGTAAACCTTATTTCAGGTGATGAGTCGCTCCCTTTAGGTTGGGTCTCAAGAAGGTTTGATTATAAAGTCCCATCTACAACTGTCCGATGTGCCCAAAGGATTACTGGTAATACAAAATTTACAAACGTTTTTAAATTTAATATTTTATAGGTCTATATATGAGAGTAAGCATTTTTGGTCTGGGTTATGTCGGTGCTGTTGGCGCTGCGTGTCTAGCAAGAGATAATCATAGTGTTATTGGGGTAGACCCCAATGAAAGCAAAGTTCGACTGATTAATGAGGGAAAATCTCCGATAATTGAATTTGACCTTGAGAGGTTAATATCGCAAGCAGTTAAAGACAGATTAATTACAGCGACTAGTAATGCACAAGAAGCTGTTATAGATACGGATGTCTCATTTGTGTGTGTTGGTACCCCTAGCCAGACTAATGGTAGTTTGGACTTAAAATATGTAAGTAGGGTTTGCGTAGAAATAGGTAAAGCAATCGCTAAAAAAAATAGCTATCACGTTGTTGTAATGCGAAGCACAATGCTACCAGGCTCAATGGAAAATGTTGTTATACCTACATTAGAATCAGCATCTGGATTAAAAGCAGGCAAAGATTTCGGAGTGTGTATCAATCCTGAATTTTTGCGTGAAAGCACTGCAATTTATGATTATTTTAATCCACCTAAAACAGTCATTGGTCAATTCGATGAAAGAAGCGGCGAAGTACTCACTGAGTTATACGCAAATATAGAAGCCCCTTTCATAAGGACTGATATATCAACTGCTGAAATGGTTAAATATTCAGATAATACCTGGCATGCATTAAAAGTTTCTTTTGCAAATGAGATTGGTAATTTTTGTAAAGCAGTTGGTATCGATAGTCACAAGGTTATGGATATTTTTTGCCAAGACATGAAACTAAATTTATCCTCTTATTATATGAAGCCAGGTTTTGCTTTTGGTGGCTCATGTCTACCTAAAGACTTACGCGCTTTCGTACATAAAGCTAAGTCAATGGATCTCGAAACACCTGTATTGAATTCTATCCTAACTAATAATGCTTTACAGGTTCACAGGGGATTCGATATGGTTGCTGATAAGGGTAACCGTAAAGTATCTATTTTTGGCTTTAGCTTTAAAGCAGGCACAGATGATTTACGTGAAAGCCCTGTGGTTGATCTCATTGAGAAGTTAATAGGTAAGGGCTATGAACTAAAAATTTATGACAAAAATGTCAATCTAGCACGGCTAACGGGTGCAAATAAGGATTATATTTTGAATGTAATTCCGCATATTTCGCAGTTGATGGTAGATACAATGGAAGAGGCAGTTACCCACGGCGATACTTTGGTCATCGGCAATAGCGCAGAGGAGTTCAAATCTCTGTTGGACAATAAGAGTGACGATCAAGTTATAGTCGATTTAGTGCGAATTACAGATAAACAGAGTATAGAAGGACATTATGACGGTATCTGCTGGTAGTAATAAAAGAATATTAATGATTGTCGAGAACCTTCCGTCCCCGTTTGACCGACGTGTATGGCAAGAGGCAACGACTTTACGTGATGCAAATTATGAAGTTTCTATTATCTGCCCAACAGGTAAAGGCTTTGATAAAAAATTTGAAATCATTGACGGTATATATATATATCGTCATAACTTGCCTTTCGAAGCAGATGGTGCATTAGGTTATTTGGTTGAATATTCCGCCGCGTTATTCTGGCAATTTTATTTAAGCTTTAAAGTTTTTTTCGGCAGAGGCTTTGATGTCATTCATGCTTGCAATCCACCTGATATGATTTTTCTTGTGGGCGGTTTTTTTAAGTTGTTTGGCAAAAAATTTGTCTTTGACCATCATGACATAAACCCAGAACTTTATGTTGCTAAATTTGGACGTAAAGATTTCTTTTATAAATTAATGGTGTTTTTTGAGTGGTTAACATTCAAGACAGCCGACGTTTCAATTGCTACTAACGAATCCTATAAAAAGATAGCAATCGAAAGAGGTAAGATGCCAGCAAGCCGTGTACACGTTGTTCGTAGTGGTCCTAAGCTTGATAGGATGCGAATAATTGATCCAGTATTATCACACAAACATGGAAAGTCATATTTAATCGGATATGTTGGTGTTATCGGGAAGCAGGAAGGTGTTGATCATTTATTGCGCGCTGCGAAATTTATAGTGCATGATTGTGGTAGAAATGATGTGCATTTTGGTATTGTCGGTGGTGGTACAGAGCTAGAATCACTTAAAAATTATACTACCGAGTTGGGGCTAGATCATTGTGTTACTTTCTATGGCCGTGTTTCTGACCAAGTTTTGCTTGAAGTACTTAATACTGCGGATGTCTGTGTTAACCCTGACGTGGCTAATGAAATGAATGACAAATCCACTATGAATAAAATCATGGAGTATATGGCGCTTAGGAAACCTATTGTCCAATACGATCTCGTTGAAGGACGGTTTTCTGCAGAAGGTGCTTCGCTTTATGCTAAAGGTAATGATGAGCAAGATATGGCGAATAAAATCATCCAACTCTTAGACTCTGCAGATTTAAGATCGGAAATGGGTGAGATAGGTTATCAACGTATTAAGCAAAGCTTAGAATGGAAATTTGAAATACCAAAGTTACTCAAAGTTTATGAACAAGTATTTCGAAAGTCTGATGGCCAGCTAAATAAATCATCATCTTTGAAGCGATCAATTAAATGATTTCACCTGTAATTATGGCCGGTGGTTCTGGTACGCGTGTATGGCCGCTATCTAGGGGTAATTATCCTAAGCAGTTTCTTGCTCTTCACGGCGAAGAAACGATGCTGCAACAGACTATTGATAGGTTGAAGGGCCATAAAAAAGGACATATATGGACGCTCACCGGTAGTAAAGGCATTATTAGACATTTAGTGCTTTTATCACTAATTATTTGATTCTTTTCTAGTCTGTTAACTGCTCTGAATACTTAGTCTAAAAGTTATCAGTACCGACATATATACAGGCTCAATTTTAGAAATGATTTAGCATTTCTGGCCTCTAATGAATTCCGTACCTAATCACCGTTTTCAGTCGTGCGGAAAATAATTCCTTGCCCTGCGCTGGCTTTAATTAGGTAGGTTAGACCTTTTCTTCATCTACTGTTAACTGACGTTGGTTGGAGCATTAAAGGCGTTATCCCGAATCTTGACGCTCACTACAGTCACTCAGGCTCAAGGCCTTTGTCCTTTTCGAGTTTAAACAAGATCGAGATAACTTAAAAAAATACATATTTAGCCCCTCAGCTAGATTGAATACTAAACTGAGGTTTATATAGCTCTTCCCGTTGCAACAGTATCCATGCAAGTCGGGCTAGCCGATGGGCCATAGCCACTGTTGTTTTATTAAAGCTCTTATTCTCACGTAGTTTACAGGCCCAAATATTTAATTGGTCTGGCTTATTCTTCGCATGGCAGACAACCGTTCGTGCACCGTGGATCAATTGCTTTCGTAAATATCGATTCCCACGTTTGGTTATGCCACCCATTTTGCAACTGTCACCTGATGCATACTGCCGCGGAGTTAATCCCAACCAAACGGCAAACTCTCTCGGGTTTTTAAATGCTTGCCCTTTATCAATAGCTGCAAGTATTGCGGAGGCTATTATGACGCCGATACCAGGAATACTCATCAAAATTTTCCCGCTCGGTGTTGCCTCTATAAATGTAATAAGTTCTCTTTCAATGTCCTTAATTCGGATAAGCAACTCATTGTATTCTTTGAACTGATCAGCCATCAATGACCTTAATCTAGTGCTATAGCTATCGTCACTGACAAAAGCTTTCATACCTTTACAAAAGGCCTCTTGGCCCAGATCAAATACAACCCCAAACTCGCTTAACAACCCTCTTGCCTGATTGCTCACAGCTCCTTTACTTCTAACTAAACGCTCTCTAATCCTGTGTAGTGAAGATATCTCTTGTTGATGTTCGGTTTTGGCAGGTACAAATTTAATGAATGGTCGTTGGCTAGCTTCAATGATTGCTACAGCATCGTTATGGTCATTTTTATTACCTCGTACAAAAGGCTTCACATGTTGTGCTGGAATTAACTCGGCATTGTGTCCCAGCTCTGTCAGTTTTCTAGCCCAATAATGAGAAGAATAGCAAGCCTCCATATAAACATCTGTCGGTTCCTGAACAGCCATAAACGTTATAAAGTCTTTACGCTTAATTTTTTTATTAAACTGAGGGTTTAGTCGTTTATTTACACCGCAGACCTGAAAAACATTTTTTGCTAAATCAATTCCAATCGCATAATATTTCATGGTGGACGCTCCTTTTGTTAACTAGAAGGTTAGACTACTAGTTTGGCGCATTGACGCCGTAGATGGGAGCGTCCATTCCATCAGTCACTTTTTCATTCAATAAGATAGTGGTAGGGAGTAACGTAACTATCACTTAAGGATTATTCAAGAGGTGATGACATCTGACCAGGTTAATATGACTCGTGCCCGTGCGCATCAGATCTGCTGCCAAGACACTCCTTACTACCATTGCATATCACGTGTAGTAAGAAAGGTCTTTCTCTGTGGTAATTCTCAGTCGGCAGTCGTAAGTCTGAAGTCGTAAGTTTTAAAAGATTAGGCTTGAGGGCGGGGATAGTCGGAAGTAGTGAGTCGTAAGTCGGAAGTTTAAAAGATTAAGCGTGAGGGAATTCAACTCAAAATTTGTTGTCTGTTGTAGTGATCGGCCTGATTCCGGGTGCATGTACATTTTTTAGTGAAAGCCCTCTCAAATAACATGATCAGGGGAACTCGCTCCAGTTTAAGAGTTGATTGCAGATAGCCGGAATTGTCATTCGAAAACTAAATCAAAAAACGAGGATGTAAACCATTCTGTGTAACTGCTCGTTTAGTTATTTAAACATAAGGAGTTAGCTCATCTTCGAACTCAATCATAAATCTGTTTAGCGCTGGTTTCCAGTCCCTAATCGGCATAGTCCACTTTTTTGAAGCTGATTCTGTCGCCAGATAAATGACTTTCAGAGCTGCATCATTGCTTGGGAAGACCTTACGTGTTTTAACAGATTTACGGATAACGCTGTTTAGAGATTCGATGGCATTTGTGGTGTAGATTACTTTGCGTATGCTTTCTGGGTAAGAGAAAATGGTAATTAAATTATGCCAATTTGAGTTCCAGGACTTGCTTATTTGAGGGTATTTATCACCCCACTTCGCAGTAAACCTCTCGAGCTCTAATCTTCCTTCTTCTTCGGTAACTGACTGGTAAATCAACTTCAAGTCAGCAGTCACTTTTTTGTAGTCTTTCCAAGGGACAAACTTCAACGAATGACGCACCATATGGACGATACAGAGTTGAATCTTAGCCTTTGGGAATGTAGCACTGATCGCTTCAGGGAAGCCTTTCAATCCATCTACACAAGCTATGAGTAGATGTTTAACACCGCGATTTTGAAGTTCAGTGAGTACAGAAAGCCAGAACTTAGCCCCTTCATTTTCGGAGATCCACATGCCTAGCAGCTCTTTGTGACCTTCTATATTCACCCCCAGAACAAGGTAAATCGCTTTGTTTATAACCTGCTTATCCTGGCGTATTTTCAAGACGATGCAGTCCATATAAACGATGGGGTAAACCGCATCGAGTGGACGGTTCTGCCATTCAATGACTTTTTCAATGACTGAATTGGTGACTTGTGACACTAATCCAGCGGAGATACCAGCACCGTACATTTCTTGAAATGACGCCACAATGTCTCTTGTGCTCATACCTTTCGCATACAGGCATAATATTTGGTCGTCCATGCCAGTGATACGAGACTGGCCTTTTTTAACTATCTGCGGCTCAAAAGTACCGTTGCGATCTCTAGGTGTTTGCAGCTCAATCTCGCCATGACTACCTTTTAGAGTTTTTGAGGAAGAACCATTACGACTATTACCGCTATGATGGCCTTTAGAGGCATTTTTATCGTAGCCAAGGTGATGATTCATCTCGCCTTTTAAAGCAGCTTCTACCGTCAATTTAGTGAGGAATGCGCTTAACTGGCTAAGGTCTTCAGGGGTTTTTAGGTCTTTGGCCAATTCTTCGGCCATCGCTTGGAGTTTTTTGTAGTCCATTAAGTTGCTCATAATTATACCTTTTGCATAGGTTATAGATTATGAGCAGTTACACAATTACTTTTACAGCCTCCAAAAACCAATAAATCCGTTGACCTAGCTAATCTTGATTTTACCATTGACACACCTCACACCTCACACCTCACACCTCACACCTCACACCTCACGCCTCACGCCTTTTAATCTTAAAAGGTGATTAACTTCAAGATCAAATACCTTTTCAATATCAGGATTACTTAGAGTTAGTTGACTGGAGCGGCAGGGTGATTAGATCAGATAAACGCGACGCGATAGATACTCATGTACCACCAATACTTACATGTTTAGGGATCGATCCAGAGCATTGGTGTAAAGCTATGCAACCCAAAGGCGTCCATCAGTTTAGCCGGGCTATGGGCTGCTGCGATAAGTTGCGTGAATATGCCAGTAAGCTAGAGATTCGATGGATTAAATGTATCAATTTAAGTTGTAAGTTGTTTCCTACTTAATCTAGGCTGGAAAACCTGAATCAGTAATTAAGTCATTGTTCAATTGATAGAACTGATACTGATTTCTAATAAACCAGAAGTAGATATAGCAGTGTGAATAGTGTCTATGAAACTTGTAGTAAATAGCTGCCCTGTATTGAATGTATGATTCAAATCTACCTAGTGATATGTAGTGTGCAACATTTAAGTTATTAACTGAGAAGGATTTTATAATGATTTTACCTGTAATTATGGCCGGTGGTTCAGGTACGCGTTTATGGCCGCTTTCACGGGGTAATTATCCTAAGCAGTTTCTTGCCCTTAATGGCGAGCAAACAATGTTGCAACAAACGATTAATAGGTTGAAAGGTTTAGATCACAGCCCTTGTATGTTGATTTGTGGTGAGGAACATCGGTTTATTGCGGCAGAGCAGATTAGGCAGTTAGGGGTTGAGCATAGTGGGATATTTTTGGAGCCTGTGGGTAGGAATACTGCGCCGGCCATAGCGCTCGCTGCGTTAAGAGCAGTATTGAGTAGTGAGTCGCGAGTAGCGAGTGACAAGAACGGTCAAGCGAAGGGCAAAACGGGATCAGTAGAAGAAGGTGATGATCCGGTTTTGTTGGTGTTGGCGGCGGATCATGTGATTGGGGATGTTGAGGCGTTTCAGAAGGCTGTGAATACGGCGCATCGGTTTGCGCTGGATGGGAAGATGGTTACTTTTGGGATTGTGGCTGATGGGCCTGAGACCGGTTATGGCTATGTTCGTCGGGGGGCTGCTGTAAGTTGTGGTCAGTCTGATGCTGCTGAAGGTACAGTGGATTCAGTTGTATATAGTGTTAACCAATTCGTTGAAAAGCCTGATTTAGTTACAGCACAAAGCTATGTTGATTCTGGTGAATACTACTGGAACAGCGGGATGTTTATGTTTAAGGCGAGTCGGTATTTAGATGCGCTTAAACAATTCAGGCCGGATATCTATGCAGCTTGTGAAAAGTCGATGAGTAATTGCCAGGTTGATAATGACTTTGTGCGGGTTGATGTAGAAGCTTTTAGTGCTTGCCCGGATGAGTCTATTGATTATGCGGTGATGGAACCGCTGTGTAGCCCGGACAACCAAACAGACGATGCCGATCAGGTAGTTGTTGTACCGCTGGATGCACATTGGAATGATATTGGTGGCTTTTCTGCGCTTTGGCAAGTATCTGATAAGGACGAAAATGGTAATGCCTTTACCGGTGATGTGATGTCTATCGACAGTAAAAATAGCTTAGTGATCAGTGTAGATAAGTTAGTCACTACTATAGGTGTAGAAGACTTAGTCATTATTAATACTAAAGATGCGTTATTGGTTGCCCACAAAGATAAAGCACAGCAAGTTAAAACTATCGTTAATTCCCTTAAACAAGAGGGACGCCCTGAAGCGACTGTTCATCGAGAAGTGTACAGGCCCTGGGGTAAGTATGATTCTATCGACAGTGGTGAGCGGTTCCAGGTAAAGCACATTACCGTCGCACCCGGCGCTAAATTATCAGTACAAATGCATCACCACCGTGCAGAGCACTGGATAGTGGTTTCTGGGACTGCCAAGATTACTAATGGTGATAAAGAAATTTTACTGACCGAAAATCAATCGACTTATATACCGTTGGGTACTATTCATGCCTTGGAAAATCCAGGGGTGATACCACTGGAGTTGATAGAGGTTCAATCGGGGTCGTATCTTGGGGAAGACGATATTGTTCGGTTTGAGGATCGCTATGGGCGCGAGTGAAACGACTACTCCAAGTTTTGAGTAGCGAGTAGCGAGTAGCGAGTCGGAAGTTTAAAGACAATGAGAGCCGTGAGTAGCGAGTCGTCAGTAGTAAGTTAAAAACAGATATAGATATTAGACGGAAGTTCCCGGGCAACGGAAAGATCAAATTCGGGCCTAAGCCTTTGAATTTATGTATCTTGGTTTTTCATGTGACTTCCGACTTCCGACTTCCGACTTCCGACTTCCGACTTCCGACTTCCGACTTCCGACTAGTCGGATTAGTCATAATGTGTCCAAAGTCTTAGTACTTTTATTGCGTGTTGTTCTTCTAAAACTTGATATACGAGTCGGTGCTGGATGTTGATTCTTCTGGAGTATGCGCCATCTAGATCTCCGACTAATTTTTCAAACGGAGGGGGATTTCGAAAAGGGTTTTCTTCAATAATATCTAATAGCTCTTTTGCTTTATCTTTCAGGCCACTGGAAGCGAGCTTTTTAGCATCTTTTTTGGCTTGTTTTGCAAAGTAAATTTGCCACATTACCAATCTAAATCCGTTTCACAATCTTCCAGATCGGTATTTAAGCCTTCTTGGATAGACTCTCTCATTCCGGGGACGGAAAGCAGAAATAAAGTTTCGTTAATTGAAGTCCAATCTTCCTCAGAGAGCAGCACGGCATTACCTCTTTTACCGGTAATGACAATTGGCTTATGGGTGGCCTGCGTTTCATCTATCAAACTGTAAAGTTTGGAACGGGCTTGTGTCGCGGATATTGTGGTCATAATTTCCCTCCAGAATGAAAGCGTACGCTTTTACGAACGGAGTGTCAATGCTAGTAAAGCACAGCTTAGTGACGGTATCGTCACTCACTGGTGAATTGACTCCTTAGGTTATTAGGCAGGTGTAAGGGGGAACAAGTTAGCCCTGAATTGGCAAGCGAGAAATAAATCAAAAATCCTATAATTCCGTTGACCTAGCTAATTTCTATTTTTCCATTGAACGCCTCACGCCTCACGCCTCATGAATATAGTTAACTTCCGACTACCGACTACCGACTACCGACTACCGACTACCGACTACCGACTACCGACTACCGACTACCGACTTCCGACTTCCGACTTCCGGCTTCCGACGTCTCACGTCTCATCGTCAAGGTACCAATAATACCCATACTGCCGAAAAGGCACTGTTGCCCATGCGCGAGTGAGTCATAACTAAGGCGGCAACCATGATAACTAACGAGATACACAATATGGCTTACTGGCTGAGTATCGCTTCAAAAATCTGCCCGATAAGCCCTTTCCAGCTGGCGATCATTATGCAAAGGCCCAAAGATAAGCAGATGACTAAGTAGCCTGCCAGGTGGTGGCGATTGATATAGGTGCCAGTAGCGACACCTATATAAGACTCTTTCTTAAGGAAAAAAGTATATTCAATACCCAACATTGTCATCAAACTACCGTACACAGCCTGAAATAATTCAGAGGCAACAATCACTAAGATGGTAGCTTAAATTCGCTGGGTGGTATTGATTAACAACAGGCATAACATGAAGAACAGCGTTAAGCTGATCTCTTGCAAAAACTCCCTGAAACTGCAATCTGAATCATGAAGTGGTCAAGTAAAACTGAGAAGTAAGGAATTTTTTTAATTTAAGACAAAATTTAAACGAATAACGTTGAGGTCGTTTGAAATACAGTAGATGCAAGTTATAATTTAAGGCATTGCTAAAGTGAGTTTAGGCTGATGTTAGTAAAAGTATGGATGCTGATAAATAAATTTTATTTTCGCTGGGATGGAATAATCACGACTTCAGGGTGGAAAATACAGCGGTGTACAATAGAACTATCAGCTAGACAGTTTGATTTTACGATAAATGGAAAACAAACTGTTAAGTTTAGCTAGTTGTGTTGTTACTGATAGGTCAAGGGTGGCTGCAGGTTTTGAATAAATGTTAAAAGTTGCACAAACCAGTGCTAACTATATGACGAACCGCAAAGTCCGAGTAGTAAAATAAACTGTAATTGTGGGTTCTGCATAAAAGTAAAGCGGCATGCTACAACTATACAATATAATGCATATAGACAAACTTATAAATCTCTAATATTAAAACCGAAATTCTTAAATATTTCTTGGCTATTGATTATTACATCGAGCTAGTGTGAAATAACTTGACCGAAGATTCTGCTAAAGACGAAAGGGCGAGTTTCACACATTATATCATAAGCGGTACATTCTGGAGGTTATAACTAAAACACGGATTGCCGAAGCATATTTTTAAACATTACGATTTAGGAAAGCTAGCATTTTAATAAATGAAAGAACCTATAAGACTTAGGAGACTTCTTTTGGCCTAATGCAGATTGCATATGTGTAGAACTGAATAGTGTATCGAAAGGAAGAGCAATAGTAAATATATTATAAATACAAAAATATGAACACTTGGGCAATGAATGAGACAAAGCGTAATTAAAAAAATTATAGTGACTGGACTTTTAGTATGAGGAAAGAGGGGGGGGAACTAACGCAAGAAGATAAACATATGTTTGTATTCAATGGGAAAGTATCAGGGGAGAAAAATTAATACGATTAATAAATAGTTTAGCTAGGTGGTTTAGTTTGACAGTAGGTACTTCTCTGTACTAAATTCTATATATGTTAATTTTAACTACTTCAATAGTGGTCACAAAAAATATAATTAACAGTTAAATTTGATATTGTTGTATTTATGACTAAAGTAACAAAAATAAAGGTAAGTGTTGTAATACCAGCTTATGGCCGGTCTGCCTTGTTGGATAGAGCTGTTGCATCTGTACTAGCCTGTCCCGGAAGTGAGTTTGTAGAAGTAATTATTGTTGATGATTGTAGTCCAGTGCAAATTGAATGTACTCAACTACGGGAGCAAGACAAGCTTATTCGACTTGACGATAATAGTGGTGCTGCGGTATGTAGAAATGTAGGTATTGAAAGTTCTACGGCGGAAGTCATTTCATTCTTAGATAGTGATGATTATTATATTGAAAGAGACTTTGTTTCCGAATTTGATATCTTAACAGCTTGTCCAGGGTTGTATTATTGTTCGATAAAAAGCCAAGGTTTTGTATCTGAATATCCAGAATATATTCTACTCAATGGTTTCTTCGACTGTATATTCTATAAATATCCACACATTGGACAGACTTCATCACTACTGTTTAACAAAATATTAGGTGTAAGATTTGATGAAAGTTTACCAAAGCATCAAGATTGGGATTTGGTGTTACAGATATTAAATAAAGAAATACAAGTTAAGCATATAAATGGGACTGTATACTTTGATAGATCTGACCAGAAATCTTTGTCTAGGAAATACAACCCAAATAAATCCATACCTTGGTTTGAAAAATTAAAATATAGTAGAAATATTTCTGAAGTTAAATATATTAAATATAATCTTTTTTTCTTGAGTAATACTAAGTTTCCTTGGACTAAATATTTTTGTTGTAGTTTAAAATATGTTTTTGAAAGAAAATTACGTTTAACAAAATTTTTAAGGTATACAGTTAGGAAAATAATAAAATGAATATGTTGCTTTCGATTAGAAGTAAGTTGAAGCCTGAAGTTGATGGGATTGTATAATTCCTAAACCCTTATAAATATTTAGTATTAAGAAAAATCAAAATTCTATTACAGAAGGTGATTCAGTTTGTTCGGATAATATTTATATAAAAATTTTATGTCGCATATTTGGAATAGGAAAATGTAAAAGAATTGGTTTTGATAATACGTCACTTGCGCCAGTTATTTTTAATAACACAGTGAAGAATAATCTTAGGATTACCCTGGTAGGATCACAAGAATCTGATATGGATAAATTTAAAAAATATTTGGAGTCCGAAGAACCAGGGATTGGTGTCGTGTATTCCCGTAATGACTATTTTAAACGAAATCAAAGAACCCAATCATGAAGATAAATGTGCTAAGTGTCCGGATACAAGAGTAGTCTGTATGGGGGCTGGTAAACAAGAAGAGTATTTATGTGGTTTGGTTAAGTTTGGGTGGAGCGGGAATGGATTTACACGCGGTAGATTTATGCATCAAACTGCTTCTCAAGGCCACCAATATTATCCAAATTTTATAAATAGATTCAACCTAAGATTATTATATAGGATGGATGATAAACCTAAACTAATAAATAGGTATTTTTTTGGAATATCCAAATTTTATTATCTTTTTTATTGTGGATGTATATAAAATGCATAAAAAGATTTAAGTGTGTTCTATATATTACACGTTGTATTGATAATTGCTGCAGTTACTATTTATTGGATAATTGGAGGAAAAGCAACAATATCATCATATATATTTGATTTATATATATTTTCAATTCTAATTTACTCATTGTATGTTTCAAAGTGTAGGTTAAGTAAGAAATGTATTGTTTTAGTGGTTCTTATCATGATTTATATATGTGGTGAGTTTCTTATATATTACTTATATTCAGATTACTTTGACATTTATTCGTTTTTAAGAGCAAGCAGGTTTCTTGTTTATTTGGCATGCTTTATTATTATTGGGTCAGTAAAATCAAACAATAGAGAAAGGTTTATATCTAATGATCAATTAATGTTAAAATTTTTTTATCATTTGGTGTTGGTTATGACATTAGTTTATATAATTGAAATGTTATTACTTGGTACAACAAGGCCCCGGCTTTACTCTGAAAATAACTATGAAATCCCTGCTGTTCTAATGCTTACTGCTATATTTTTTTCACTTGGAAAACTTAATAAATTGTGGAACTATTTTGTAGTGGCCCTATCATTTATGTCTATGTCTAAATCTGGAGTGATTGAGGGGGTAATCTTGTTTCTGAGGAATGAAGTAAAGAATATAAAGATATTTGGTTTTGTTTTTCTTTGTTTATTTGGATTGTTGTTCATATTTATAGCGTATAATATTATTAATTCAAGATTAACTAATATAGATATATATAATCTTGATAGAGTTAAATTTTTATTTGTATTTTTTGAATTATTAGAAGAGTCTACGTATTTAGAAGTACTTTTCGGTCATGGAATTGCCGATATATTACCTTACTCTAGTTGTTTAGAATTAAAGTATTGGGCTTCTCTGATTTCTCAAGATTATGCATATTGTGACTCAACAGTTTTACACTCGTTTATACTAAAACTATTCTATGATACAGGCTTGATAGGGGTGCTAAGTATTATTGGTCTATGGTTTGTATTCGTTCGAAAGTATTTTGGTAAGGAGCTTGGTTTAACCTTGTTTCTGATAGTTATTGTTTGTTCTATATCTGTCAGTGGTTTTAGTAACTCGATAGTAATATGGCCTCTTTTCTTTGGTTTTTTTCTTGTTAAAGAGCAAACAATCGGAAGGGGATAATACGTGATATTGAATAGTAAGAACTGTACAAACAAATAAATAAAGTTATTACCTCTGGATTTTGTCTCTCATTACAGAATATAAAAATTGATATATAATAGAGGGCATATAGATATGCATCCAATTTTATATAATTTTGTGAGTTTTTTTGGTTTTGAATTACATGAAAATTTGTTTATCGGAGTTTGTAAATATCAATTAGGAACATGCATAAATGAGAATCAGTAGGCAGATTAAGAGTACAATACTTGCCGTTTTTTTAAAGATTGGCGCAGGTTTGTTAGGTTATATTGTGTTTATATTAGTTGCTAGAATTTATAGTTCTGAGGACTATGGTTCATTTACTGTTTTATATTCAGTTCTAATGATATTAGGATTATTTTCAAATTTTGGTCAAAATAGTTTTTTTATTCGTCAAATTGAATTGGCACGTTTAAACCTTCAATTTCCTGTGTCATATGTTTATAGCTTTACATTGATCGCAACTGCTTTTGGGGTCATTTTGGGGAGCTCTATTTGGTCACTATATTTATTTATAACCAACCAATTTAATTTTAAACTGATATTAGTTGGAATAGTTTTTGTATGCTTGTTTGGTATGAGTCAGACTCTGATGTCAATATTGAGGTCTCATTATGAAACCAATAAGGCGATATTTTATAGAGACTTTATATGGCGTACATTGATAGTTATATTGTTATATTTTGTGTTGTTTTCTTCTTTAGAGGAAAGTTATGAATCAATTCTTATAATATTTTCATCAACTTTGTTAATACCAGTTCTGTTGATGATTAATACATTAAGAAAAATAAATGAGGTTCAGCTTGTCTCATTTACCAACAAGTCTGCGTGGGATAGGGAATGGATAATGTCTAGTTTCGGTATGACAATTATCGCCGTAGTTTCGGCAGCTGATGGATATGTGTTTAACATATTAACAGCTGTATTTATGACAAATACTGATGCAGGTGCTGTTTTTTCATCTGTTAAAACAATCGAAATCATAAGTATTTTTATGATGGCAGTAAGCCTAATTTTCTCGAAAGACTTTTCTAAGTGTTTAGCTCAATCAAATACTAAAATGCTTCAAAGAAAGTGTAATACAGCTATTTTATTGCAAGCTATTCCCGTTCTCGGATGTGGTATATTTGTTTTTATATTTGGTCGATATATTCTGCTCTTATTCGGAGCAGAGTATATTAAGTATGCAAGTTTACTCAATATAATGTGTATAGGTATGTTATTTAATACCCTGACCGGTAGTACAGGTAGTCTCATGCAATTAGGTAAATTACATTGGCAGCAAGTTTATCTACAAACAATTGCGCTTCTGATTGGTTGTGCTTCAATGCCTCTTTTTATTCTATATTTTGAAACAGGTATTATAGGTGTTGGTTATTCATATCTTATTTACAAAATATGCTGGAATGTCCCGGCGGTTATATTTATACGTAGTTATTTAGGTGTTGATCCTTCAATAATCTCAGTGTTAACAAATTATAATAAATGTAATAGGTACATCATTACGGATTTTAATGGAGGATCTACATCTAAATGAAAAGTTTTTTTAGTCCAAAAACACAATTTGAAAATGTAGGTGACACTCTAATTAATAGAGAACTGGTTCGTCTTATTTTAGAATCGTCACACATCACTGTCGACTCTTCTCGCTCACCTCATTTTTTCATCCAAGAAATAAAGAAAAGTAATGCTTCAGTAGCTATTAAATCTACCAATTATGTGTTTTTTTTATTACTGCTTATTTTTAAAAGGGTATCATCTAGATCAGCTATATATTATTTTCTAAGCCCAGGCGGGTATTTTGGCGAGTTATCAACAATAGGTATGCTTAGCCAACTTATAAATAATGCAATAATTATATTCCTTAACTTATTGGGGGTTAAAGTCGTTTTGGTTGGTGTCTCATATGAAAGACTGGGCCCAAAATATTCTAAAATTATGCGAATTAGGTCAAAGTTTTTACACAAGCACTTTGTCAGGGACAAACAATCTTATGATTATCTGTGTAGTCTAAAAGTACACTGTTCCGGTATAATGCCAGATTTGGCTTTTAATTTAAAACCTCTGTCCTATCCTGTGGTACATTCTAAAAATTCCATCTTATTTTCATTCAGAAGTGACCAATTTGAGTTTCAAAAACAAGCAATAATTAATATTGTTACTTTAATTGATAAAATGAAAAACAATAATGTTACATTTAAGTTCTATTGGCAAGTACAAAGAGATGAACATGTAATGACCGAACTAAATAAATACTTTACTAATAAATTGCCAGCTAGAAATGTTCAATTAATAAATGGAAGTCGGACTATCCGGGAATGCAGGGATTCACTTTTTGATTCTAGTTGGGTGGTTTCGAACCGCTTACATGTGCTCTTGCTTGCTTCAAGTGTTGGAGTTAAGGTCACCCCTTGTATTTCAGAAAAGTTTAATAAAAAAATCGAAGGTATTTTCACTGATCTTGGATATAGCGGAAATTTATTAAAATATTCTGTTAAAGGTAAAATATCGAATAGTTTCGTAGAAGAACAAGCTATTGACCCAGTATTCTTTAGTAAAATCACCCTGGATTTGAAATCCCAGTTTGCTAAGATTTTCACTTAACAAAGTTTTTCTTAGCTAAAATAAATATAATTTATCACTGGTATATTCAGTGAATAAGTCCGGGTAAGGAAGTAACGTAAATATCACTTTAGGGTATATTATAGAGGTGATAACTTCTGTACTAGGTTATTAGTACTTGTGTCCGTGACCTGTAAATCTACTGTTAAAACACTCCGCACTTCTATTGCATATACTATAAAGGGACAGTCACTTATTAATATAAGATAGTGAAACGAGCACGTTAATATCACATTAAGATTAATTAATGGTGATGATCTCTGAGCGAGGTTAATATGCCTCGTGCCCGTGCGCAGCAGATCTGCTGCCTAGACTCACCTTACTATCACTGCATATCGCGTGTAATCAGAAAGGCCTTCTTCTGTGGTAATACCCAGTCGGAAGTATCGAGTCGGAAGTCGTAAGTTTGAAAAGATTATGCGTGAGGGAAGGGCAGGGTATAGTCGGAAGTAGTGAGTCTTAAGTCGGAAGTGTAAAAGATTAAGCGTGAGGGAATTCAACTCAAAATTTGTTGTCTGTTGTAGTGATCGGCCTGATTCCGGGTGCATGCAAATTTTTTAGTGAAAGCCCACTCAAATAACTTGATCAGGGGAACTCACTCCAGTTTAAGGGTTGATTTCAGATAGCCCGGAATCTAAAAGCGACAACTAAATCAAAAATCCAATAATTCCGTTGACCTAGCTAATTTCGATTTTACCATTAAAACGCCTCACGCCTCACGCATAGCGCATAGCGCATAGAGTAAATATCCGAAGCACAACCCGAACCCTCAACCAGAATGGTTTTCTGTTAGATCCGAGCGACAGATAATTATATATGGAGAAATAAATTAACCGAAATATATCATAGTAAAAACGAAAAGTTAGGTTTTTAGTAAGAAATTAACTACTTAAATATATTGTGTGTATCCCCGTATTAAGTGTTTCACTCAGCTAGGATTTTTTCTTATATTATAAGTTTTAAAAAATTCTAAGCTGAATCATGATGTTAAAATCAGACTAAAATCAACAACGTAAAATAAAGGTGTTATATAAGCTATATATTTTTAAATATTTATAATTAACATTAAGAAAATTCACTATATTTTAAATTATTATATATCTATATTATCGGTAAATAATAATACGATTAAAATAAATGCCTTTGAATAATAAATGGCTGAGTTATTGGTAGTATTTTTGATGCAACAAAAATATTACTTCAAAATATAGTAAATACTTAATTTATATTGATCGATTAGCAAAGCATCGGTTGTTAAAATATTCTATTATAGTGACTTATACTGCAGGAAATGTCTATTTAAGTGATTAGATTAATCTATTGGAAAGTCAATAAATAATTACTCAATATTTTATATGTAACCAGGTGCCTTGTCACATTGTTTAGATAATCGTAGATAATTTAAAGTTCAATAGTAACCCAGATAATAATGTTGAAATGGCATCCATTAATTCAGTTTTTTTTAGAAGAGTATTATTATTGAAAGCAGTTGAGGTTATGTATGTCATTAAAAATTAAAACTGTCAATATTGGTGGAGTAATTACATCTTGTGTCTCAAAAAAAAAATTAGCGTTGATAATTGGTGAGGCTTCTTTTAACTCACAATTATCTAAGCCAATAATAATATTTGATAGTAATGGGCATGGAATTTCAGAAGCAAATAAAAATTCTGGTTTTAAGAACTTATTAAGTCAGGCAGATATTATTCATGCAGATGGGATGAGTGTTGTTAATTTTTGCAATTTAACATCTCCAAAAAATCTAAGAATACCTGAAGCCACACCTACAACAGATATGATCCATGAAATTCCAGAATATAATGATAAAAATATAAATCATTTTTTACTAGGTGGGAAGGAAAAGGTAGTAAAAAAAGCTGCGGATATATTATCAAAGATGCATTCACGATTTATTGTATGTGGTTATAACAATGGCTATTTTAAACAATCCGAAGAGAAATATGTCATAGAAACAATAAATAATTCAGGTTGCCAGGTGTTGTGGGTAGGTCTTGGTAAGCCAAAAGAGCAGGAGTTTTGTATTAGAAATATAGATAAACTTACCAATGTTAAAGTGATTATAACATGCGGCGGTTGTTATAATTATGTTACAGGCGAGTATAAAAGAGCGCCAAAATGGATGCAAAAATCAGGCTTTGAATGGCTCCATAGGATGATTACAAGGCCAAAACAATTATTTTTTAGGTACCTAATAACATGCCCGCATGCCTTATATTGCATGCTGAAATACAAAAATATAAAATAATTATTATGAATATATTGTTTGTATTAAGAGACTTTCCTGTGGGTGGTGGTGTAGAAATAGTTTCTTTAAACCTTGCTTATCAATTCAAAAAAGAGGGACATGAAATCTCATTTTTTATTATGGATGGGATGACTGTTCCAGTTGATATTTATAAAGATTTTAAAATTTATTCTGGAAATAGTTTGGGCTTGATAGGTATCTATAAATCATTACTGTCGATAATTAAATGGATTAAACAAGGCCAATATTCAGTAGTGATCGCAGCTAAAGAACAAGCAAATATACTAACATATCTAGCGAGTCTTTTTTATGCAAAGTTTACTCCAATCTACACTCGTCATTGTTCTTTTGATGTGAGTGATCAAAAGTTATCCGCAACATAATATAAAAGGACAGTCACTTTTTCATTCAATAAGATAGTGGTAGGGAGTAACGTAACTATCACTTAAGGATTATTTAAGAGGTGATGACCTCTGAGCGAGGTTAATATGACTCGTGCCGTGCGAATCAGATCTGCTGGCAAGATACTCCGTACTACCACTGCATATAACGTGTAGTAAGAAAGGCATTTCTCTGTGGTAATAATCAGTCGGAAGTATCGAGTTGGAAGTCGTAAGTTTTAAAAGATTAGGTGTGAGGGTGGTGATAGTCGGAAGTAGTGTGTCGTAAGTCGGAAGTTTAAAAGATTAAGCGTGAGGGAATTCAACTCAAAATTTGTTGTCTGTTGTAGTGATCGGCCTGATTCCGGGTGCATGTACATTTTTTAGTGAAAGCCCTCTCAAATAACATGATCAGGGGAACTCGCTCCAGTTTAAGAGTTGATTGCAGATAGCCGGAATTGTCATTCGAAAACTAAATCAAAAAACGAGGATGTAAACCATTCTGTGTAACTGCTCGTTTAGTTATTTAAACATAAGGAGTTAGCTCATCTTCGAACTCAATCATAAATCTGTTTAGCGCTGGTTTCCAGTCCCTAATCGGCATAGTCCACTTTTT
>JABSQZ010000032.1 GCA_013215505.1 Oceanospirillaceae bacterium | reverse complement strand
TTTTCTCTAAAGAGAGCAAGAAAGTTTCTTAAACGTTTGAGTCAAGCTAAAAGCTTGCTGAGTCGCTAATGTTTGCGACTCCGTTTAAGTGAGGTGCGTATTATATATTCGCGCCTCGTTAAGTCAATCATTATTTTATTTATTTTCAACTTTAATTCCGTAGAAA
Source organism: Oceanospirillaceae bacterium (assembly GCA_013215505.1). Taxonomy (GTDB): domain Bacteria; phylum Pseudomonadota; class Gammaproteobacteria; order Pseudomonadales; family Balneatricaceae; genus Rs1. The sequence continues at coordinate 40,495 of JABSQZ010000032.1, read as the reverse complement.
TTAAAGCCAATAACAATGATTAAAACCTAACCAAAATGAAATTTATTCGTTATAAAGCAAAGCGTTATAGCGATTGATGATTCATCCTGCTCGCTGTGTTTTGGGTGACCCCTGCAGCGAGGAGGCGAATTATATAGATCTGCGGAGCCGCGTCAACCGTTAATTCAAAATAATGCAAAACTAGCCAACTTTGGGCATATTTTACTTTGTGCAGCATAGTCGTTTTTCTACCAGTAGATGAGTTGACTATAGATAGGATAGATCAAGGATACTTAGTCAGGCCCCTCAACCCTCCAGGCTATACAGAGATCTGTGTATTACACTCACAGACAGGCTAGAAATAACTGGGCTAGTTACCTGTCAACATTCGGTACAACCAAATTGCATTGCTCTGTCGGTTCTTTTGACTGACCAGAATATAACTGCGACATTTTAGCCACAGCAAATTTGCTAATTAAGTTATCTGACCTATGCTTAATTTCCAACAATAATAAATATTGGAGTATCGTATGTCCAACAACACAGATTTTTTGGTTACTGCTACTTTAAATATCGCTTCTGACACTGTGATGAAACTCATGGAAAACAATTTGATATCTCTGGATGACGCACTCTCCATATTCAAAACAACTTGTTCTGAGGTGGAAGTCGCCACTAAAGACGCCCCCGAACAGACCCGCAAAGACATCTTGGCTATTTTGCACAGAAAAGAAGAGCACTGTAAGTGGCGCGCACTGGAAAGCGAACTTAAAAAAGGCCCCCTGCACTAACACACAAACGCCTACTCACAACCATTGTGCTCCGAATTAAGTGAATATTTAAGCTGGCAAAAACGTAGATCTTTCCTACTATTAACTAGTACTGCATTTATGTTTCGGAGCTACCATGGAAAGTAAAAATTATACCTATCGCCTCAAGTTCAAAGGCCAGGACCCCCTACTGCCTTCAATTTATACATCAGAGAATGCAGCTAATATTGGAGATGTGATTGAGCTGAAATCCGATATGTTTCACTGCGTTATTAGAATCAACAATTTGGACTCTTACGATCAACTGGTGCTCTCTGATGCGGTTCAATCTGAGGGAGAAGCATTACTGTTAGCAGCGGGCAGTGGCCGACTACAAATTCTGTGAATTCACCAGTATGCCGACACTATCGAGGCTACAGTTAACTTTCACACAATATCATATTCATTTTTTTACCCGTGCATATATCGGTAACTGGCAGTCTCGTCTCGCTGTTTTGCAGTTGTCTTAGCCCGGCAAATTATCTCCCTGATAGTATCAGTTTTATCCTTGGCTGGGCTGTAATATTTAAGTCACTGACAGAGCTAACGATAGATAATATACCAGTAAGTGGGATGTACTATTGCTATCAGCCCTTACGCAGTTCCAATAAACCCACTCTACCCACTTTAATGACCTTTGCATTCACGGATTGCATTCTCTCAATTTCTCCAAGTGTAGCCCGGTCGCTTATAATATAAGCTAATACATTGACCAACATTATGATTTGCGAGATTATGCGCACAATATTAGAGCAGACAAAGGGTATACAATGCTATCTTCACAGATGACTGAAAGACTTAACGAACAGATAAACTTGGAGTTTTATTCTTCAAACTTGTATTTGCAAATGAGTGCATGGTGCGAAGATCGCAGCTTTGACGGCGCTGCTATGTTTTTGCGTAAACATGCCAATGAAGAAATGGAACACATGAAACGTCTGTTCACCTACGTTTCAGAAACTGGCGGCCTGCCCCTTCTAGGATCTATACAAGCTCCTCCACATAACTTTCAATCACTTCGAGATGTTTTCGAGCAAATTTTAGAGCACGAATGCCTGATCACCAAACAAATTAACAATCTGGCGCATGTGGCTTTTAGCTCTCAGGACTATTCAACTTTCAATTTCTTGCAGTGGTACGTCGCTGAGCAACACGAAGAAGAAAAGTTATTTAAAGGCGTTTTAGATAAATTAACACTCGTGGGGGATGACGGCCCGGCGATGTTCTTAATCGACAAAGACTTTGCTTTATTAGCCTCCTCAGATGCTAGTAGTATCATGGCACCCGGCTCAACCGTTGAATAAGTAACAGTCATAACTATGTTTAAAGGACGTGCAAGCGTCCTTTTCCTTAACGACAATCCATATTCGCTATTGTACCATTTTACATTGTCCCTCTCATTGATTGACCCGTAGTTTACTTCTCTAAAGTATTCTCGATTTCGCGACATAATAGTGCCACTGCGATAAAGATTATCGCAGTGCACAGCGCGGCAAATATGTGTTGCTGTATATCGCTGACAATAGCCCAACCAATGACCATGCCAGCGATAGCAGTGACTATCTCGCTGGACCTAACTGATTTGCCTCGCATTGGCCTCCCTCAATTGCGGCTATAATCTGCTTATTTGCTCGTTCTTTTTTTCCCAAATTAAAGCACTTTAGTCCTGACTAATAATAGCTTAGTAGATTCTCTTGAGTACGCAATATATGGGACTGTTGCCAGCTCAGTTATCACTAGCAAATGGAATGTTTAGGACTAGTTAACCTAGGCCAAGTATCTTATAATCCGCGATTTTAAATTCATACATTCAATCACTTGCTGTGATTGTGTAACTTTGATCAGGATCTGTTGTAATGAAGAATAGCTCTATCTATTTTTGTGGCTTCTTAGTATTGACACTGCTCAGTGTAAACCCTCAAGCCAGCTATGCAACGTCTATGCATCATCAGCAAATGCAAGAAATATCCGCTGATGCTCAGATACCGGAATTGACATTGTCAGCCTCGGTAGATCCAAGTAGTGGTATCAATTTAAAACTATTGATTAATCATTACAAATTGGGTGCACCTGGGGATATCGAATCAAGTATCTATGCAAATGGGAAACGAGTGTTACAAGGCCATGGGCACTTATTTATCAACGGTATTAAGATCCAGCGCATCTATGCAGAAGACATTCATATCCCGCAGCACTTACTCATTCTGGGGGAGAATAAAATCTTAGTTTCACTCAATAGCCACCGACATCATAACTGGACGGTCTCTGGAGAAACCATCACTAGCACTATTACTTTGACGGTTTCAAATACTCAACAAATCCACATTCACAACCCTTTTTGATGAGAGTGGCGCAAAAATTATACACAACGCTCTAGTACCTTTAGTTTGTGACTAAGTTTAACAATTTATCTGTGCGGCCCCGAGATAAATGTACCGACATTTTTGTTGCCAACGCTATGTGGACAATATAACTTTCGCTCTGCAAGTATTTATTTTGTGGATGATTTTTACCAGCGATCAAATGAATCCTGACTTAGCATTGATAGAAAATCTATGCCCCTCTGATCTTCAATACCTAACTGAAATAGTCTAAAGTTGCGAGCAGTTAGCTAGTCATTGCAGACCAGGATTATCAATCCTGGTAATTCGCGCTGCTAATCCGCTCCGGTTAACTATTATTTTCTGGCCTAGATTCACCCAACACTGCTAAACTCTTAGTACTCAATAAAATCACGGATGATTACATGAAGCTGCTAGGTACATTGCTACTGTTAGTCTTTTACAGTTCTTCTATGATGGCCAGGGAAGACTTTCGACCTATGCTCGATCAGCTTTGCAAAGAGACCTGGCCGGGAGATCATGCAATGCAAATTCTCTGTAAAACCCAGCAAACTTCCGCTTTCCATCGAATTCAAGCCAAAAGCCAGCGAGTAGATTTAGAGCTATTACAAAGCTGCGCACAACAATGGAATATCAATTTCGTAAAAGTTGATGCCTGCATTGAACAGCGAGACCGATCCTTAGCAAAAGGTGCACAACAGCCTAATTTAGTACTTCCCGAGCACATATCCAGTTCTATTGTAGCTCAGTGCAAAAACGTCTGGAACAATAATCAACAGATGGTAAAAAAATGTTACGAACAGCAGGCAAGCCACTATGGAAGTTTCCAGTAAGGACCAATGAGCAAGCTGTTTATCCTATAAGGCTTATTATATATCTGTCAGCAACTGAGAAGTTCTAAGGTCTCGATTTAAATAAAGTGCCACTAGTTGCAATCATGGAGTTAAGATTAATATGGAAATTATTATTGGCCGCAATATCACGGATGGAATGAATGAAGCGCATATTACCTTTCGGGAAATTGCCGGTAGTTGTGGGCAGATAGCCAAAGTGACCATTTGGATAAAACACCAAGAATCTCAGGAGAAAATGCACACAGCGGCAAAAGTTGAAGCTCTGTCTTTTTTGGCCCGCGCAATTTCAATGCACGGATAATAAGTGTTAAACGACATAGGAAAAACGGCTCCTCTAATCTGACGTTCTTCGCTGTATAAAAAACCTGCTAACAGTGTCAAGCGGCGTAAGCGCAGAGTTTATCGAGACAGCCTTGCCATCCCAGTGTATGACGTTGTTGCGATTGAACATCACCAATACGTTGATGGATCACAGTCAATTCTGTGCCTTGGAGATGTTCTGCAAACAATACAGTGACACGCTCAGCCTTACCATGATCAATATTCCAAGTATAGATCAGCTTTTTATTGGGGACAATCTGCTCGTAGACACCAAATATAATCAACTTATCACCATTGGCAAATAGGTTTTCAATGCTATAGCTACCCCCGACTTTTAATTCCAGCTGCACCTTAGAGCAACTCACACCTTGCGGGCCCCACCAAAGCTTGAATTTTTCCGGGTCAGTCCACATCCTAAATACTCGTTCAGGGCTGGCTGGTATTATTTTTTTACTAATTAACTCAAGGGACTGCATATTGATACGCCAAAGTAACAGTTAATTTTCAGATTCTTGATCGGTGAAATAATCCGCTAGATTATCTAGCGATTCACGCCAAAATTGTTGGTTGGTTACCAGCCAATGCTCTATATCTAACATTTTTTGCGGTTTGAAACTGCAAGTGGAGATACGTCCCTGTTTTTGCCGGTCTATTAGGCCGGCTTTTTCCAATACCCGAAGGTGCTTAGAGGCCGCAGGCAAGCTCATATCAAAACGCGAGGCCAGCTCAGTAATAGTGGCTGGCCCCCGGTAGAGTATCTTTAACTGCTCGCGCCGAGTACGATCCGCCAGCGCTTTAAAGACAAGGTCCAACTGTTCATCAGATACTTCCCGGGCCAATAAATGTTGCTGCATAACAGCTCCTGTAGAAGGCAATTACTAAAATTTGCAATAGTATACCACATGGTTTAGCATCCAGAAACTAAACCAAAAGGTTTACTATTCACGACCAGGTTTAGCTAAGGAACATATGTTCCCTGACTAACAAAAAATTGGAGCTTGATTATGATTAAACAAGAAATAAAATTAGCCGCGCCAGTCGAAAAAATTTACAACATTCTTACCAATTCACAACATTTTAGTGAGATGACTGGCGGAGCCCCAGCCCAGATAACAGCCGTGGAAGGCGCTGAATTTTCCTGCTTCGGTGGGATGATTCACGGCAGAAACATTGAGTTAGTAGAAAATCAAAGAATCATCCTGGCATGGAGAGCCAAACCTTGGAAACAGGGACTCTACTCTATAGTCAGCTTTGAGTTGATCGCAGCGGGGGCACATACCCGTTTAATTTTAACGCATACTGGTTTCGCTGAAGATCAACAACAGCATTTAGCCCAGGGATGGCAGGATAACTACTGGCAGCCTATGCAGCAATACCTGCAACGATGAGTTATCCCTGCAACGGCGTAACAAAGCTTCGACTGAAACGAATAAACAACCTCCTCTGGGGAAGTCCATACTCTTTCCCTAGTCTGTAATAGCAAAACTCTTAGCAGCTGTTTGCACTTGCCGCTCAGATAAGCTCGGCTGTTGCACAATATAATCCAGCGTGTGCTGCAAAAACAGCCGGTACAATTTAATGCTAGTGCCAGGCCCTACCTTAGGAAAATGCACAAATGTGGTCTTAACAGAACTGCCATGTAACATTTCTAAGGTTTTATAGAGTACAAAGTTGCACAGATAGCTGCCAGCAGACAGAGAAAGCATAAGTTCAATATTGTGCTGCTGCAAATAGCTGACGAGGGCCGTGCTCGGGAAGGTCGAAAAATGCCCATCGTCCCCACCGGGAGAAATTTTCACATCAAGTGGTTGCTCTCCAGCGTTATCAGCAATTCGCGAGTTGATGTAGTTAATGCCTATTTTTTCGATAGATATCTTATCTCGGTTTTCCGCCAGCCCGCAAAGCAATATAAAATCAGGATCAAACTGCTCAATCACAGCTTGCAATTCACTAAAGGCACTGCAAAAAGTCACAGGCAGTATTTGAGTTTTGACTTTGGCACCGCTATAAAAAAAATCGCTTAACATTTCTTCGGTAGGATTTGATGACGCACCTGCAAACTTCTCAAATCCGGTAATCAGTATTTTTTGCATATGCATCCTTAGAAAAATTAAGCTAAGCATCTAGTAATAGCACTAGGGTTAGTATTTTTTACTGCAGTTATTATTTACAATATTGTTGATTAATCGCAACCTAATAATCTAATAAAAAATCAAATATTTCAAAAAATTAACCCAAATTTCAAATATACACTGCCTGTGAACATTTAAGATATATACAGCTTTTGTGATTTTTTAACTAGCCTACTACGACTAAAGTCTGTAGGTTGTGTCTCGGGAGCCTTTTAAAAAGGATCTGGGGCTGCCAATATAGTCACTGTTATTTTACTTACTAGTCACTATATAAATATAATCACCAAGGATTGTCACTTGGGTTTATACCAATGCTTGATAATAATAATAAAAAAACAAAACACACATTCGCTATTTCCGTGTGTACATTAGTTGCAATAATACTGTTGAGTATTGCCGGCAACTGGGACTATATTCTTAAACTTAATCTAAAATCAAAATCTTTTGTCTCCATAGGGCAAACTGAGAACCCCTACCAGATCAATATCTACTATTTTCCCTCACGGCAACACGCCGCTGAAGCACTGACCTACTATTTTGGCCAGCAGGGGTACTTAGTTAACATGATACCCGCTTCTACTAATGAAGCTTTGAGAGCATCGAGGAGCACCCCAAGCCATATTTTCTTTAATCACGATGAATTTATGCAAGCTATGGGGATAAAAAGTTCCATCGAAAAAGTACTTGGCTTCCCAGTAAATGCCTACAAGTTCCCAATCAGTCAAAGTGCACCATCTATGATGATGGTATTCACAGATACTGGAGTTTAGTCGTAGAAAATGCCAACAATTCCAGTATGCCGGTGACTAAACCCAGCATACTAAGTGTATTGTTATGTTGGCTAACGCTTCAGCAATAATCCAGATCTATATTAATTACTGTATTACTCCAAGGTTTTGAGCTTATAATTATTGTTGCATATGCAATAATAATTATGTATAAATAATCAGCCACTGGATTAATTTACGATAATAATAAATGGATACCTAGATGCGACAGCACGACTCGCTACTTCTTCCCGATTACATTGAATATCCTGAATCCGAGATGCTAGAGCGCTCAGAAAAATTTTATCTAGATCTACGCCGCCGCCATACAGTACGGGATTTTTCTGATCGGCCTGTGCCCCGGGAAATTATTGATCATTGCCTGCGCGCTGCAGGGACAGCCCCCAGTGGAGCTAACCACCAGCCCTGGCATTTCACAGTGATTGGCAGCAGCGAAGTAAAAGCGAAAATTCGCTTGCAGGCAGAAATTGAAGAGAGGCGTTTTTACGAGGATCGGCGCGGCGGTGAAGAATGGTTAGCGGCCCTCTCCCCACTGGGAACCGATTCATCAAAACCTTACTTAGAGGCAGCTCCCTGGCTGATTGCTATTTTTGCAGAGAGGCGAGGTGGGGTTGAAGTGGGCATGGATCACAAGAATTATTACGTTCCAGAGTCCGTGGGAATAGCGACAGGGTTTCTGATTAGCGCTCTACACAACGCCGGTTTAGTTGCATTAACTCATACCCCTAAGCCGATGAACTTTTTAAACGAAATTTGTAATCGACCAACTTCGAACAAAGCCTATATTTTAATGGTGGTAGGATATCCCGCCCAAGGGGCAACTATTCCTCAACACGCAACCCTTAAAAAGCCACTTAAAGATATCGTCACTTATATGTAATCATTTATAGATTTTACAGCCATTTGCGTAGCTGTAAAATTCATTCGCTCTAATACTATGATTTTAACCCTTTGCGGTACCAGCGGATGATTTCTTTCTGGTCTGCCGGAGGTTCATGCCCTTGTTCTATCAGCTCCAGTGCCTGCTCTGCTAAAATCTGTTCGGTCTTGTTCTCTATTTTATCCAATAATTTATAGAGCAGTTGCGTTTCCTGGACGTCCAAAACTTCTTCCAGTTCTGCACTGCGCTGCTCTAAAGCAGTAATAATTTTTCTATACAGCAACTGACCCCGTGCATTTAGCATTAAGTTTTTAATGTTCTTATGCACTGCATCTTGCCGAACATCAACGAGATCAAGCTGTTGTAATTTTTTTACGGCGCGACTGATAGTGTAAGAATCAAGCCGCGACTGATAAGCTATATCGGCTGATTTTATTGGCATGTACGACCCAATATTAATCAAAACGCGCATTTCTCTAGGCTCTAAATCACAGAGCTTGCGTATTTTCCAATCTCGATTTAATGCTAATAGATTACTCACTACAGCGATACGAAAAGGCAGATGGCTGGTTAAATCTAGTGGATCGGCTAATTCATCAGTTAGTTTAAATACATTTTTTCGTGCTTTTTTACTAATCATTCCAATTCCACCGTATCACTAAACAATTGATTACAAACACTTTCACTAAAACATATAGACTTATCAGCACATGGCAGCACTTTAACACTAATAAAATCTAAGTTGTATTGGATTATAGCTGTGACCGGTATATTTAATAAATATCTGTGCTTGGTTTTTGTTAAACTGGGCGGAATATTTGAACTGTCCACTTTTGTAGTTCCACTGGCATACAACAGGTTATTAACATTGAATACAGACTTAGTAGAGCAGCTCAGTTGCGCCCATTTAGACATGATTGCCGATCGTTTATCCACTGATGGCTATCTGCTGTTGCCCAATGCCCTGCCAAAATCACTATTGTCAGCTCTGCAACAAAGGGTTCAATCTCTGGCTCCAGAAAATTGGCGCAGTGCTGGAGTAGGCCGGGCACAACAATATCAAGTTAACCAGCAGATACGCTCTGACAAAATCCATTGGATAAACGCCACTAATGAAGCGGAAGCCATTTTTTTGTCACTAATGGATCAATTGCGTCAGGGCTTGAATCAGCGTTTATATATGGGGCTATTTGATTACGAAAGTCATTTCTCTATTTACCAAAGCGGCGACTTTTACCAAAAACATATTGATGCACTGAAAGGCCGCAGTAATAGAGTATTATCTACTGTGCTTTATTTAAACACTGATTGGCAGGCAGCCGACGCGGGTGAATTACTATTATACGCGCAAGATGGAGAACAAATATTAGCCAAAGTGGCCCCCAATTACGGCACATTATTGATTTTCCTCAGCGAACAATTCCCCCACCAAGTACTGGCAGCCAACCGGGACAGGTACTCAATAGCTGGATGGTTCCGAGTCAACAACAACCGAAGCGGAATAGTCGATCCAACGCGTTGAGCTAGCAGCCTCTATTCAGCTGCTAGCCTGCGCATTTATAATGCCTGTAATAGGCATTATATGAAAACTCACTATTCGCTGATTATCTACTAGAATACATTCAGGAAAATTGTAGCTGAGTAATTATTAACCATTTTCGAGTCTTAAGCCGGTTATGCTCCCGCATTAACCGGCTCTTTTTTATCAGCATTTCCAGCAGCACTTTGACAAATCTCTGCATAGAGACAAAAAAAGTCCTTGACTTTATAATCCATGGATCTTATATTTTACTCCCCTATCCACCAACTATCAGGCACTTTAATTGTCCAAGTTAACTCTACTAGATAGCGCAGCTATCAGTCTGCTGCAAACCGCAAATAGGATCAGCAGTGAGATAAATACGTTGTTAGATCCACTGGATTTAACCATGGCACAACTGAAGATTTTGTGGATCCTCTATCAGCAACCCGAGCACTGCGCCACAGTCAATCAAATCAAACAGCAGATGACAGACCCTTCATCTAACGTCTCCAGACTCTTGAACAAATTAATGGACAAGCAATGGATTATCAAAAAAAGAGACGACAGTGATCAGAGGATTGTCCATATTCAGATTAGCGCAGCAGGAATTAAGAATTTGCATCTCGGGAAAAACGCCATGGACAAAGGCTTTACTTGCTTCAATAATCTCAGTCATGCCGATTTACAACAACTGCTGCTCACTCTAGCAAAGCTTTAAAAAGCGCTTAAATAAAAATCGCTACTATAGGTTTAGAAAACTATAGTCCATGGATTATAAAGTCATGGATCTCAAATAGCGAAATACTTAAGGGAGGAATCAGCATGCTCTTAATTCAATTAATTATCTGGCCACAGGAGTGTTATACATGTCGATAACTATTATTGGTGCCGGCATAGCCGGGCTGGCTACTGCCATCAGCTTGGCAAAGCATGGAGTCTCAGTGCAGATCTTTGAGCGCAGCGCCGCCCTAACTCATATAGGCGCGGGTATTGTGCTCTGGCCCAATGCAATCTGGGTATTGAAAAAATTCGGCCTTTTAGAAAAAGTCATCGCCAGGTCTGCTGCACTGCAAAACATGCGCCGCTTCAACAGTGAAAATCAGTCACTAGGCTGCCTTTCTATTGAACGGATTAACCAGCACAGCGGTTTCACCAGTCGCAGCATACTCAGAGCAGACCTGTTGGAGATATTATTAGCAGAAGCCCTGTCACTGGGAGTAGACATTTTTTATCGACATCCGGTAGAGCGAATTGAACTTTGTGCCGAACAGTTTAAAGTCCATTTCAAGCACAGAAAAAGTATTTGCAGCGATGCAATTATCGGCGCTGACGGGCGGATGAACTCGGTGGTTAGAAAATACTTACTCCCAGAGAACAACCCGGTATATCAGGGCTTTGTCAACGTTATCGGCACTGCCAAGTTTGCTTCTGACAGCGATTCACCACTAGATGTATTGGACTACTGGGGCACAGGTGAACGCTTTGGTATAGTACCTGTGGGTGCTAATAGTGCCTACTGGGCGGCTGGCTGGAGCAGTGAAAAACACATCCAGGATAGAAATATCAACCCAGAGCAACTGCTAGAGCAACTGCAACAACGCTTTGCCAACTGGCCACAACCAGTGCAACTGCTATTAGAAAATGCCAACCTAAGTTCAATAAAAAAACTCTATATTCATGATCATCACCCCAGTGACACTTGGTCAAAAGGAAAAATTTTGATGCTTGGAGATGCCGCCCACGCAGCCTTGCCGACATCGGGGCAAGGCGCCTGTCAGGCGCTAGAAGATGCCTGGTGGCTTGCCCATTGCGTCGGTCTGCAAGGCCTGACTAGCGAAAGTTTTAGACAATTCACCCAATTTAGAAAGGAAAAAACTGACAATATCATTTACTCGGGCCGGCAAATCGCCAAGAGCATATTTAACCCGGACAGTGAAGCCTGCAAACTGCGCGACCGACAATCACAACAGACTGACTTTAGCCTCAGTGCAAAAGCCATGGCCGACTTTTGGATGTCCGGTTTGAGCTGACAATTAAAACATCAATCACCCTGATGGACTTCCAGTCTATTGCGGCCGGCATCTTTGGCCGCATATAAAGCCACATCAGCAGCTTTGATTAATTCCTCTGCACAGCTGCCTGCAGCGGGTTTCAACGTCGCCAGTCCCAAGCTGATAGTGACGACTTTGCTAGTTTCAGAGTAGCGGTGTTGCAGCGCTAGCTGTTCAACGCAAAGACGCACTTTTTCGGCCAATTGTTGCGCTTCCTTAGAGGAGGTGTTGGCAAGTAGAAGCACAAATTCTTCACCACCGTAGCGGCAAAAATGATCGGTTATTCGCTGTACTTTGTCACTAATAGCCACCGCTAAAGCACTCAGTATTTCATCACCTGATTGGTGTCCATAATTATCGTTGTAGGCCTTAAACTCATCTACATCTAGCATTATCAGGCTCAGATCTGTTCCATCGCGCTTCGCTCTGCGCCACTCAGCCAGCAACTCTTGATCAAACTTACGTCTGTTGGCTACTCCGGTTAAGCCGTCAGTCAAGCTCATCTCTAACAATTTTTGTTGCGCATCTTTACGATAGCTGACTTCCAACTCTAGTTTTCGATTAATCTGAGCCGCTTGCACCGCCAACTGTCTGGCCTCAATACTGCGTACATTTAATTTTTTCATCACTGACCTGATACCCATTAAAGCCAGGAACAAGATCAAAATTAACAGCAGCAAAGTATGTTGTATCATAGAGTTTACTGAACCAATATCGGAGTCGATTGGCGTTATTATTTCTAATACACCCCGCACGTCACCGATTTTCCAATCATTTTTGGGGGTATCTGTATGTGAATTATGACAGCCAACACAGCTTGCCTGCATGATATCGGCACGGGCATAGCGCAGGGACATCTTACCTTTATACACTTCAAAACTATAATATGAACGACTAGAGTCTGCCTGCAAAGCCAGCCATGCCTGGCGTGAAAAATCATCATTAAGTCCTTGATCCGAAACCCTCCAGGGGAAAGGATAAGGACTGTATAAACGGCTACTTACACCACTTTCTGAACCCCCTAAACGGCTGCCCAACATCATGCTCAAAGTTGCTGGCAGCGGGATGGCATTTTCTTTATCTTTATAGTCGTGGGTAATCTCAATGCCGTGGCTTGTGCCGTGGTTTTTAACTTTTACCACCACTTCAGAAGTATACAGTGAGCGAAACTCCGCCAGAGCATGCAGGTATACTTGGGCATTTTTTATCGCTGTATCACGTACCTGGGTATTGGCCAGGGCGTTCAGGTAAAAATAAATAACAACGGCGGTCAGGCCAAACAAAACTGACAGATAATACGTTGAATTCTTTACGACAGTATCAAAACCGGATTTTTTTTTGTTCTTGGTTGTAAACTGTTGCAGGTCATCATATACAGCTGCTTTACTGCTCATACACAGGTCCGGTTTTGTAATACTTTCTGACTGCTCTGACTATTTTGCAATGATTTGTCCCTCTACTAATGACCTATAATCTACACTTTGTACTCGACGAGTCCTGACATACTCTATTAGTGCAGCTTGCGAGTGTCAAATACCCCACCCAGTATACTGTAAATATTAAGCGAGTATTCAATAACATAGCAGCATCATCCAACTACAAACCGACGCTTAGTAGCGACAGATACGATTTATAAATATGGTAGAGGTACTATCGGATACTTCTATCTGTAAGCGTGCGAGGGAGGGAGTTGCATCGATTAATTCGACGCAAATGTTGGTAGCGCATTGTAAATGCAAGGGCTAAGTGACGGCCAATGGCTACTGCCCTTGCACGTTATTAGCGGTCGCTATTTCATCCACCAGTTGAATCCAGTAGTCGACGCAAATATTGGTAGCGCTTTGTAAATGTAAGCGCTAAATGACGGCCAATGGTTACTGCCCTTGCACGTTATTGGCGGTCGCTATTTCATCGACCAGTTCAATCCAGTGATCGACAGCGACACTAGTGCCGGTTTGCAGATGTAACTGGCAGCCCACATTTGCAGTGACGATGCGCTCAGGTTTATCTAAGTTCAGGGCAGCTATTTTCTTAGCCAACAGTTTTTTGCTGATCTTCGGCTGCAGTAGAGAATAAGTACCTGCTGAGCCGCAACAGAGATGCTGCTCGGTTGTCGTTGCTAAATTAACCCCCATTTTAATCAATATTTGCTCTACTACTCCTGCTTGACCCAGCGCGTGCTGTAAACTACAAGGACAGTGGAAAGCAATTTTAGCGGTACTTTCAATGGCTTGTGCGACACTACCATGCCCACTATTTAAACGAGACAAATCTTCAGCCACTAAAATATGCGATAAATCTTTGCACAGCTCACTGATCCTTTGCGCTTTATCCCGGTAATCTGGATCCTCTGCCAGTAAATGGCCGTAATCTTGTACCATAGCACCACAACCAGAGGCTGTTATTACTATCGCCTCGGCACCCGCTTGTATCGCTGGCCACCAGGCATCGATATTAGAGCGCATAGCCACCAGGGCCTGCTGATGTTCCGACAAATGATAACTAACCGCTCCACAACAACCTGCTCTTGGAGCTTCCACTAAGCTAATACCCAACTTATCTAACACTCTGGCGCTGGCCGCATTGGTATTGGGGGAAGTAGCTGGTTGTGCGCAGCCGGCCAAAGTCAGCATCACCCTGGAGTGGGAGTTACTCGGCCAGGGAGAGGCACTGCGCTTATCAGGGATTTTATTTTTGATCACTGCTGGCAGTATAGGTTTAACCAATCGACCCAACGACAATAGGGCGCCAAACAATTTGGCGTTAGGTAACACTCGGGCCAGACTCCAGCGAATCGTTCTGTCTAATGTTGACCGAGGCAGTACTTGCTCACTCAGCGATCTACCGATATCCAGTAAGCGGCCGTACTTAACCCCTGAGGGGCAAGTGGTTTCACAACTGCGACAGCTCAGACAACGGTCCAGATGAGTACGTGATTTTTCAGTGATGGTGCCGGTTTCTAAAAACTGTTTGATCAGATAAATTCGGCCCCTTGGCCCATCCCGCTCATCTTTCAACTCTTGGTACGTGGGGCAAGTAGCAGTGCAGAAACCACAGTGTACACAGTTGCCAATGATTTCTTGCGCCTCACTGAGCTCTGAGCTCTTGGCGAATACTTGATGAATCTTAGTGTGCATAATTCGCCCTCCTCAGAGCCATGAGTATAAGCGACCGGGGTTTAATATATTATCAGGATCAAGGGAGTGTTTCAGGCGCTGCTGCAGTTGTTGCATCGCCTGGGGCAGCGGCTGGTTAACCTCTGCAGATCGGTCGCCGCCGCGCCATAAGGCAACACTGCCGCCAGCTTTTTCAGCCTGTTGTTGCAACTGCTCAATCTCTTGCTCACCGCTGACCCAGCGCTGGGCTCCGGCCCAATCAATAACACAGTCTCCCCGTACTTCTAAAGGCGCACTAGTGGGATTGATAGAGAAACGCCACAAGGGTTGCCGGCTATCCATTTGTGGTAATTGGTACTCGGTGAGATCCCGCCAAAATTGTTGCCCTGCTGTATCAACTGCAAAACCGTAATCCAACTGCCAGGCTCTGGCGCTTTGTTCAACACTGGCACTTGACCCGGATAACCGTACATGCAAGCGTTGATCCAGCCAGCAGGCGGCGTCAATAGGTTTGGCGGTGGCACTGAGTTGGTTCATCAATACAATGCCCGCCGCCTCGTCTATCGCCAGGCTTAAGCTAAGGCGTAGTTGTGGCATCGGCAGTACTTTTAAGCTGATCTCGGTCATTAATCCCAGCCCTCCCAAAGCTCCTGCCTGAGTGCGGGCCAAATCGTAACCGGCAACATTCTTCATCACTTTACCGCCAAAGTTCAGTAATTCACCTCTGCCGTTGATCAGCTGCACCCCAAGAACCATGTCGCGAATAGAGCCCGACCAGGGCCTGCAGGGACCGGATAGGTTTGCCGCCAGTGTTCCACCCAGTGTTGCCCCGCCACTGCTCCCCGATGATGATGCGCTAAATAGCGGCGGCTCAAAAGATAACATCTGTTGCTGTTCTGCCAGAGTTTGCTGAATTTCAAGTAGCGAAGTACCTGCGCGTGCGGTTAATACCAGCTCTACAGGTTGATACTCGAGAATGCCGCTGTGCGCGGCAACATTCACTGGCTGCCCCGACACATCGCGGCCTAGAAATGCTTTGGTATTAGCGCCAATTATTTTTAATGGCTGGGCATGCTGCTGTGCAAATTTTACTCTATCAATTAGCTCGCCACTGATATCACTCACGGCTTTTCCCCTGCAACAGTTTGCTGTTTTGGCGGTTGAATCTGACGCAGCGCACGGTATTCCTGGCAGTTTTTTAGCAGCGGGATACCCTTGCCGGGGTTGAGCGTCCCCAGAGGGTCAAATGCACTCTTAACCCGATGAAACTGTTGGATTTCTAAATCACTGAATTGAATCGGCATCTGCCGTATTTTTTCGACCCCAACCCCGTGCTCTCCAGTGATACTACCGCCCACTGCCACACAGTACTCCAATATCCAGGCACCCAATTGCTCGGCTTTGGCAAACTCTCCCGGCACTGAATCATCAAACAATATCAGCGGGTGCAAATTACCATCTCCAGCGTGAAAAACGTTGGCTACTCGCAGCTGTAACTGATCTGCCCGCTGCTGCATTTTTGTCAGTACATTGGCCAACTGTCCCCTGGGGATAGTGCCGTCCATACAATAGTAATCGGGAGAGATCCGCCCCACCGCCGGGAAAGCCGATTTTCGGCCGCGCCACAGCTGCGCCCGCTCCTGCTCATTTTCGGAAATACGTATAGAAGTTGCCCCCAGGCGCTTAAATACCGAAGCTACTTTTTGCACCGACTGCTCCACCTCATCGGCGGTTCCGTCAAGCTCACAGAGTAACAGTGCTTTGGCATCGACTGGATAACCTACTTTGACGAAAGCTTCTGCGGCAACAATGGCATGGGTGTCCATCATTTCAAATCCCGCCGGTATTATCCCCTGTAAAATCACTTCCCCGACAGCATTAGCAGCCGCGCTCACAGAGTCAAAACCTGCGACTATTAGCTGTGCTTTTTCCGGCACAGGTAACAGCTTTACTAACACTTCTGTGACTATCCCCAGCAGCCCTTCAGAGCCGGTAAATAGCGCCATTAAATCGAGTCCAGGGCTGTCCAACCCCTGCGAACCTAAGGTCAGCAGTTCGCCTTCGACCGTCAGCATAGTGACACGCAGAATATTATGTACCGTCAGACCATATTTTAAGCAGTGCACACCACCTGAATTTTCTGCGACATTCCCCCCAATAGTGCAGGCGATTTGCGACGAGGGATCCGGGCCATAATACAAAGAAAACTTAGCAGCCGCTTCACTGATAGCCAGATTAGTCACCCCAGGTTGTACTTTAGCGGTACGTGCCAGTGGGTCAATCTCGAGAATCCGGTCAAACTTGGCCAGTGATAGCACTACGCCTTCAGCATTGGGCATAGCACCGGCGCACAGACCTGTTCCTGCGCCGCGAGCCACCACCGGAATGCTGTAACTGTGGCAAATTCTCAGCACCCGCTGCAGTTGCAATAGAGTCTCGGGTAAGACGACCAGCAACGGCATTTCGCAGTACATAGAGAGCCCGTCACACTCATAGGGCTTTTGCGTTTCGCGGTCCGCAATCACATACTGCGGATCAATAAATTCGCCAAACAGCGCTGCTAGTTCACTCTGGCTGATCTTTACCGGTATTGCCAATGGATTTCTCCCCATTATATTCCAGGAGGAAAATGCCTACTGAGTCTGTGCACAAAAGTGCTCTATAGCGGCCTGGGCGCATTCCAAATCTTGCTTAGGAGTCCCTGAGCTCAAACCTATGCCTCCTACGACATCCTCCCCACAAAAAACCGGCAAACCTCCACCGACCACAGAAATACGACCGCCGTGTTCTGTGTGCATACCAAACGCCAAGCTTCCAGGTACACAAACCGTATTGTAATCATGTGTGGCTTTACGCGCAGCAGCGGCGGTAAAGGCCTTATCTTGTGCAATCACTACGCTAGTCGTTTTACCGCCATCCATACGCTCAAATGCTATCAGCACCCCGGACTCATCAGTGACGGCGATACACATAGGTATTCCTATCTCCAATGCCTTTAAACGCGCCCCTGTTATCAAAATTTGTGCTTCTTGATGGGATAATCTTTTTATTGTCAGCAAAGCTAATGCTCCTATTTTCAGTGAACAGTTGTCTCTTAATTAACAGCTCCAATACAGCTGCTAACAAGCGCTATTTATACGATTCTCTTATGCTGATATTTTTTGATCTCTAAAGCCAGCTTTTTCTGTACTGGTCTGACCAGTTTTTTATTTCATTTTGGCGTTGCTATCATTTACCCATCAGTTACATTAAGCTCTCAATCCACACCCCCCAACGCTAGAGTGCAAATGATATCCAACACCACTGGCAGTGCCTCAATCGCCAACGCTATTGCCCGACAAATTGAGAATATAATCATCGATGGTAGCCTTGCCCCCGGCCAGAAGATCCCCTCCGAGCGACAGCTTTGCGCTAAACTAAAAGTATCCAGATCTGCCGTGCGTGAAGCACTGCGAGAACTCTCAGGTAGGGGGTTAATCACTACCCAGCATGGCCGGGGCTCATTTGTTACAGAAATAATCGGCCCGCAGCAAGCTGACAACCCATTTATGCAGTTATTTTTTGCCCACGGTCGGACCTTGTATGACTTGTATGAAGTGCGAGCACAGCTTGAGGGACAAGCCGCTGGATTAGCGGCTCAACGCGCCAGTAGTAAAGATCTTTTTTGGATCAGCAAAGCTTATAATGCCATTGACAGCAGCAGTTGCAAAAAGGCAGCGCACCGCGATCAAGCCTTTCATCAGGCCATTGTCGAAGCTTCACACAACCCAGTATTAATGCACTTGTTGGCCAGTTTACAACAGTTAGTGTTACATTCAGTGCAGGCATCAGTGCTTAACTTAAACCCGCTGCTTAAATATAAAAATCAAATAGATAAACACCACCGGCAAATATTTCTGGCCATTACAAACCGCCAGCCAGGCAAAGCGCAAAAGGCAGCACAGGCCCACGTCAATTTTGTCAGTGCCAGCCTGCGGGAGATGGAGGAGCGAGGGCAAATGATCGTTCGTCAGGCCATATTCCCCGACGACTAACAACTCAAGTCTTACGACTTATCTTTCTCTACTCAAAACTAACAATTTCGCGATATGTCTCTAAATCAGCTAAAACTATTTCCACCAGTTTAGGGTCAAAATGCGACCCGCTTTGCTGCTGAAAATACTCTACAATATCCTCTATTGGCCAGGCCGGTTTGTAGCAGCGAGCGTGATAGAGGGCATCAAATACATCAGCCACTGCGGTTATCCTGCCGAAAATGTGAATCTCTTCGCCGCTCTTGCCATTAGGGTAGCCACTACCATCCCATTTCTCGTGATGATTTAGTGAGATAACTGCAGCAGCTTTCAGCAGGCCGCTATCCGATGTTCTAAAGATCTCGAAACCTATTTGCGCATGAGTTTTCATTACTTCGAACTCATCCTCAGTCAGCTTGCCAGGTTTCAGTAATATAGCATCGGGTATACCTACCTTACCGACATCGTGCATCGGAGAGGCCGAGTTTAGTAATTTGGCAGCGGCTTCATTCAAACCATAATCTTTGGCTAATTGGTAGGAGAAATCAGCGACCCGTTTCACGTGCTGAGAAGCTTCACTGGAACGTTTTTCTACCACTTCGCCAAGCTTTTCGATCAACTCCTTCTGAGTAGTGATTATCTCTTGGTTTAAAAATAAATTATCCAGGGCAATATTGATATTCGCCGAGAAAATATTTAATAAATTTTGGTCTATCTCCACTAGATCACTGTTATTTGCCAGGCAAAAAATATAGTGTTGCTTTTTACCAAAGCGGAAAAAACCCGCATACATATTGTCTCTAATGATACTTCTCTTGGCGCTGAAACAATCATTAATTATCTTTTGAATATCGTCTGGTAAATCACTGAAATGGGAATTATCGGACACTGCCAGATCGCCAGTAGATGACAGCAATTGGTGACTATCGAGGTCCCTGCAGGCGAGAGTAAAACCACTGTTGGAAGCCGCCAAAGCGCTTTTGTCGGCGCCTAAAATAAAGGATAGATGATTGGTGATCCCCTCTAAAAATAAGGTTATAGATTTTATCCCGGCGATGCTATTGGTTGCTTGAATTACTTTTCGCAGCCCCTGTTGGCTATGTTCAAGCTTCATTAAGTCTTGAAATGAACGCACTGCAGTAATCACGCAGGAAAATAATTTAGCAGAGGATAAGTCGGTCTTTTCTTTGTAGTCATTAATTCGGTATTTAACAATGACCTCATGTTCCGGTGCCGATCCCGGTTGTCCTGTACGAAGAATAATTCTGACAATATCGTTTTTTAACTCTTCGCGAATCCGCCGACAAGCCTCCAGGCCCGCCTCGTTGGTTTCCATCACAACATCGAGAAAAACCACCGCAATTTCATCGATATCTTTTAAAACGGTTATCGCTTGATCCGCAGTAAAAGCACTGAAAAACTCTATTCGACGACCGTCGATTTCCAAGTCTTTTAACACTGACTTAGTAATCACATGGACACTTTCTTCATCATCAACAATCAATACTCTCCACCGCGCAGCATTTTCTACAACAGCTGTCTCTTCGGCAAACATGATATCGTTCATCTTGACCTCATAAGGCTATTCCCTGATGGATTGATCTGGAGAACATGCTAACCACCGACATGCTGATTGCCTACATGGATGTAGGTACTTAGACTTTGCATGGAGCAAAAAGTCTGTGCCTAAATATATGTAGGTACTTAGACTTTGCATGGAGCAAACAGTCTGTGCCTAAATATAGGTAGATACTTAGACTTTGCAAGCAAGCAATAGTCTGTGCCGGTCAAAAGTTATCATGCCCATGGCTGCAATAAAAACGCAATTGCAGTGCTCTGTAAACACCCGCGGACGAACTAAAATGCGCTCATCTGCTCTACCTACACAATCTAGGTTAAGAGCGATGGTAAGACGATGCTGCCCTGTTAGCTAACTTGCAAAGCACAGTCATATCTCTGCGTTATCTTGTGCACAACTAACCGCTTTATGGCCCACAGAGAAGGCATCTGCCTTATTCCTTTGTTCCCTGAGCTTTCTTTAACAATCCAATGGTAAAAATTGATCCCATCTAAATTTAATCTTAGTAGAAGTTTTGCAATAAGCGATCTCTTCAATATAAATAATTAACACTGAAAAGTTTGTTGCGCACGTAGCAAGGAGAGATCCATCTCAGCAGCTATCTAGCAAACCAGCACTTGATCTAATCACATGATATATAACAGCTTAGCCTCCACTGAATACGACTTCAGCTACCCTAGTGATGCTGCCTGCTGCTGTTCTTGCTGCAACGTCGGGATGGTTAAGCTGAACACTGTGCCACTGCCTTGTTCACTGCTGACTTTGATAGAACCCAACAACTTATCATTGACTAAGTTATAGATTATATTCATGCCCAATCCGGTACCGCCACGCGCCCGTTTAGTGGTAAAAAAAGGATCAAATACCTTATTTAGCACTTCGTCGGTCATACCCAAACCATCATCTTGAAACACCAGTGCCAGAGAGCCCCCTTTAAAACTTGCTGAGATGCGTATTTCGCCTCCAGCTAAATCCTCAAAGCCATGTAGCAGCGAATTATTAATTAAGTTGGTATAAATTTGGTAGAAGACCCCAGGATAACTGCAGATATCAATCTCTTTCGGGATATCATTGATGACCGTGATATTT
This sequence comes from Oceanospirillaceae bacterium, assembly GCA_013215505.1. Taxonomy (GTDB): domain Bacteria; phylum Pseudomonadota; class Gammaproteobacteria; order Pseudomonadales; family Balneatricaceae; genus Rs1. The sequence goes on along the minus strand of JABSQZ010000032.1, from coordinate 19,020 downwards.
TTCGCTTTAACACTGGGGATTATGCTGTACAAGATGTCCGCTAAATTACTGTGCACGTTAAACTGCTGTTTTAGCTCATCGTGCTGTTCTACGGAGACTAATTTAAAAGAACGTATTAAGTTAGCTGCTTTATCTAAGCTGACACAAATTGAATTAGATAGGTTCTCGGTATTGACTAAATATTCCTGTAAATCCGATTTTTTCATGCTGTTATCAGCCAACTTTGCAGAGAGTCGGACAGCATCGTCTTTAATGTGGCTGGTCGCTGTAATAGACAGCCCTATAGGGGTATTTAGCTCATGGGCTACCCCTTGCACCATCCCTCCCAACGCGGCCATTTTTTCAGCACTGACCAACTGATTTCGGGTACTTTTTAGGGTGGCTATAGTCGCCTCCAACTCAGAATTCGAATAGGCCAGCTTGGCGTTTTTGGTTTCGATCTCCTGCCGGTAGCTCTTCTGAATTAGATCTTTTTCCTCTTGTTTAGATATTTCTCGTTTCATTTGCACTGAATCCTTGGTGGTATCCAACAGTGCTTTGAGATTACTTTTGGTTGCATTCAACGCTTCGGTCATCAATGCAATTTCATCATTTTTACCGAGTGTTTTTCTATCCAATACTAAAATTTCATCTAAATTATCGGCACTGGTATTGCGACAAAACTCAGCCATCACTATCAAGTGTCGGGTGACTAAAAAATGGAAAATAATTAGAATGAAGGCGGACATAGTAAAAGTTTTAGCTAATTGAAATATTAGGATAAAAACTACCGTTCCATAGAGGTCTTTATACAGATTCTCCAAGCTGACTGATACTTGTAAAGTGCCCACCTGTACGTCAGCACCGCCATTATTGAGGATGATCGGCAAGGATTTTTGCACGTAGCCGGTCACCGGCAAATTTCCCATTTGCGCCAATAAAATCCCGTTGCGGGATTGCTGTTCGACTAAAGTTTCAGTGACTACTACTTTCACTACATCTGGCAGTTCTAATATACCCTCAATAATAATCCCTATATTAGCGGTATCTAACTCCCAGATACTACGTGATAAGTTCTCACCATAAATGATCAATATTTGTTCAAAGCGACGGTCAATTTCGGCTACCCCTATTTGATAGTCGCTATTTATCTGCACTAAGGTCTGCAGTATTACAAACAGGGCACTGACGGCTAATACACAGATAAGTAATCTGCTACCTAAGCTATTGCCTCTTCTTTTAAAAAATATTGAAAAGTGATAAAACTGTCTAAATTCCCTTGTTTTCTGATCCATAGATCTACTCTATCCTTCAAAGCAGCTCGCAGCAGTCGGCTTCAGTGACTGAGGTTTAGCCTAAAAGATGGCAAAATTCACACCTAACACTTTGCACTTTAGCTAAAAAAACTCATTAAACATGCATTAAAGTGTAGTAGCGAATGGCAGATACACAACTCCAGCCGGGCTGAATGACAACTTTCAATGAAATTGCGATATAGCCCTAGATAGATCAGAGTTGAGTCGATAAACATACGTATCCCCGCGGTGCCAAATAGGCCGCACCAACAGATCAGGTATAAATTGAGGACCCTCTGCTGGGCTTTGATCTTGGATATACAGGTTCTGAGAACCTTCTAGGGGACAAAAAAACCTCGATATCAATGTTTTGTTGTTACAAAAGAATACAATTATTCAGTTGCACATAACCTTGACCAACACTTAATATGCAAGTCAAAAAGATAATCCCTATGGTACTTTCTCTTCTATACTGCTAGTAGAATCTACCTCTGAGCGCCAGGAACTTATATGTTAAAACTTATTGCCTTTGGTGAAGCCTTGATAGATATGCTATCCAACAAAATAAACAACGATACGCAAGGTAGTGAAACTTTCACCAAGTATCCAGGCGGAGCCCCAGCCAATGTAGCTGCCGCCACTGCGATGCTAGGTGGCAATAGCTATTTCGCCGGTAAAATTGGTGCCGACATGTTTGGCACTTTCATGCGCCAGTCACTCAAGGCTGCTAAAGTTAATGACCAATATTTAATCGACACTAAACTGGCGAAAACGGCCCTGGCATTTGTCTCACTTGATGATCAGGGAGAGCGTAGTTTCAGCTTTTATCGGGATCCATCCGCAGATATGCTTTTTAGTGCGGATGATTTTTCTGATAGCTGGTTTGACGATGCCGGCATTTTCCATTTTTGCTCTAATACTCTCACCGGTGATGATATTACTGCAGCGACCATCGCCGGCATAGAAAAAGCACAGCAGGCCGGATTTTGCATTAGCTTTGATGTTAATTTACGTGAAAATTTATGGCCTGAAGACAGGCAGGCACTGCCGCTCATCTGGCAGTGCATAAGGTTCTCAGATATCCTCAAAGTCAGCACTGAGGAAATGCAGTACATCTGCGATGGCCACGAAGAGCAGCAAATATTAAAACAGATATTCGCACACAAAGTTCAACTGTTGTTAATTACCGACGGGGCAAATTCACTGCGCTATATTGTCAGAGGAAAATCCGGGGGCTTAGTCAGCTCTTCCTCAGTCACTCAGCTCAATCTTGTGCCCAGTAATAGCGATGTACTCACTTCTGTAACACGGGGATCTTTATCCGCTGCGGACTCTCAGCATGCTCAGGGCTCCCAGTCTACTGAGGACTCGCTCTCAACAGCACAAGCCTGGACCGAGGGCTCGATAGCCCCACCCAAGATTAAAATGTTAGACAGTACCGCCGCCGGAGATGCGTTTATCGGCGGTTTCTTATATCAGCTTTGTGCCCAGCAAATCACCCGGGAAAAACTGGCGCATTTTTGTCAGCAGCAACCGGCCCTGGAATACGCATTAACTTTTGCCAGTCACTGTGGGGCCCACGCCGCCTCTATCCAGGGAGCCTTTACTTCACTGCCCTCACTCGAAGACATCAAAATTTAACTGCCATCGCGCCGCTAACATTCAGGTATTACTTATATGGAAAATACTCCGCTGGATTTCCTCAGTCGTGATTTTTTAAACGCCCACATCGCTGATACTATGTCTTTCTACCACCCTGATTGCATAGACAATAAAGGGGGCTTTTTTCATTACTTTAGCGACGATGGCAGCGTCTACAACCACAGTGATCGTCACTTAGTCAGCAGTTGCAGGTTTGTATTTAACTATGCACAAGCCTATATCCAGACTCAGCGATCCGACTATTTAGCAGCTGTAGAACACGGCATTAATTATCTGAGGAATAGTCACCTCAACACTGACACTGGCGGCTATGCCTGGCAGCTGAATGCCGATGGTATAGTGGATGCCACCAACCACTGCTACGGCCTGGCCTTTGTCGTGCTCGCCTACAGCAGTGCCGTTAAAGCCGGACTGACTCAATACACTGACTACATAGAACAGAGCTACCAATTAATGGAGCGCCATTTCTGGTGTCCTGATGCCGGTTTGTATGCAGATGAAACGAGCGCAGACTGGCGACAACTGTCAGACTACCGAGGGCAAAATGCCAATATGCACAGCTGCGAAGCCCTGATTGCAGCCTACGAGGCCACTGCTGAGTCTCACTATTTAGACCGTGCTTTGACACTTGCCGACAATATTTGCAATCGCCAGGCGGCGCTGGCCCAAGGTAAAATATGGGAACATTACGACAGCGACTGGCAACCTGACTGGCACTATAATATTGATGACCCGAAAAACTTATTCCGTCCCTGGGGTTACCAGCCAGGGCACTTCACAGAATGGGCCAAACTGTTACTGATCTTAGATAGATATCGACCTACCCCCTGGTTGTTAGCAAGGGCCAAACAACTATTTGATAACGCTCTCAGCTTGAGCTGGGACAGTAACAACGGCGGTATTTTCTATGGCTTCGCCCCGGATCTAAGTATCTGCGATGACGATAAATATTTTTGGGTTCAGGCTGAATCTTTTGCCGCCGCAGCGTTGCTGTATGAGCGCTCTGAAACAAGTTCTGATAGGCAAAAATACCTGCAGCACTACCAGAGCATATGGCAATATAGCTGGCAACATATGGTAGATCATCAATATGGTGCCTGGTACCGTATTTTAGATGCAGATAATAATCACTACGACAAGTATAAAAGCCCCGCCGGTAAAACTGATTATCACACTATGGGTGCATGTTACGAAGTGCTGGCGTTACTAAAGCGACAGGCAGAAAACAAGTCTTAGTGTGGAGAACTGACACAGCATTGTAAGCACAACGGAGCAGAGTTATGCGCAGAAGAGCAGACTATGCTGGGTAACTTTGAGCCTATTGCCGACAAAACTTGCTAGATCCGTTTTATTAGCAGTACATTTGTCTTAATACCTATACTTTTGTCCTAATATCTATAATATAGTGCTCAAATTTTAACCTTCCGCTGAAGGTCTCTGTTGCCCGCCTTTTGATTCAATACCCGCAGCAAAACCTTGGCCTATTGTCTAGGCCATCACGGTATTTAACCGCTGTGATTTTAACCATACCATCAAGCGGCCCAGTAATTGAAGGGATAGGATATCCCCTAGTTTTTAAAAGAACAATACATGCAAGCCAAGCAAGCAATCAGACAATTCACGACCAAGTTAAAGTCCTCTTCCAGTACCTTGCTACTATTACTTTGCCTCAGCCTGATCTGGTGGCAGGCAGTGCGCTGGTACGATGACTATTTACTGCAGGTCGAATCCCATCAAGTCGAGCAACAACTCGACCAATACGCCGAACATTTCTCCGCCATTGTGCGCAAAAGATTGCGCTTACTTGATGAATTAACGACCTATGTCGAATCGGAGAACTTAGTCCAGCGCGGCTTTCTTGGTTTTCGTCTGAGAAAAGTCAATGCTTTCGCCTCTGGCTTACTTTCTGCCTCTAAAGATATTCAAAATTTTTCCATCGCTCCCGCCGGTATTATTGAATACATGTCTCCGCAGCGGGGAGATCGAAGCCTGCTGGGCTTAGATTTACTAAATGATGAAAGATACAGTCTACGTGAGTCCGCCAAACTGGCGATCAGCAGCCGCCAATTGGTACTGTCTGACCCTGTTCAGCTGATTGAAGGTGGCCATAGTTTAATCGCCCATAAAGCTATTTTTGTCGACCAGCAGTTTTGGGGACTGATCTCTATGGTCTTGGACATACCGGCGATCATTAAGATTGCCGGCCTGGAAGATAGTTCAAATCCACTGCTTCTGGAAGTACGAGATGCCAATGGTCTGATCGTTTACAGCAATACAAACACCCAAGCGCAATCCTTTGACCGCAGTATACGAGTGAAAATTGGCAACCAACACTGGTTGTTCTCTGCTGATATGTGCGCGGCATTTTCTGAAGTAAACAAGCAGTCTATGATCTTCAAATTAATTTTTGCAGCATTTACACTGTTGCTGTTTGGCTTATTCAGTCTGCAGAACAGGCATTTATTAACGTCAGCGGGCAAAAACCTCAATCGCTATAATTCGCACATTTCTGATTTGACTGTGCAAAAGCCTTCCTGGTTGATTCCCTGCCTAGTCTCTATTGCCATATTGTTCTCACTGGTGGTCTCCTGGATCTTGATAGGCATGCATCAGGGAGAGCACCACCAGCTGAACAAATCACTGATTATCTTAATGTCACTATTGGCCTTTGGTATCTGCCTGTATTTTTGGAGACAGTACAATGTACGTTTCCAGATCTGGAGCAAGTCGCAATCGATCAGAGAAAATTTTCAAAATTTTCGTGATATAGTCCAGTCCTCGCCCACCGCAATCATTATTTGCAACCCCAATAACAGCAAAATTATTTTTGCCAACAAGCGCGCCGGCAGTTTACTGAATTGCGATCCAAAAGAGCTGATTAACCTCAGTAACGGCGAATTTTATGCCGACCCTGACGATCGAGCTAAGTGTATTGAAACCTTAATGGAACATGGCCAATTCGATAACCTTGAGCTGATGCTAAAGCGTCTTGACGGCAGTTGTTTTTGGGGCTCGCTAAGCGCTAAGTTAGTCACTTTGGAACAGGACCAGGCGATTATTGTCAGCATCGCCGATTTAACTGAACGGAAAAATTACGAGCAGAAAATATTTCAACAGGCCAATTATGACACTTTGACTAAGCTGCCCAATAGGGGACTGGCACTAGACAGGTTAAAGATAGCTATCTCCCGGGCCCAGCGCACCAAGAACATGGTGGCGCTATTAATCATTGATTTGGATAATTTTAAAGCCATCAACGAAAAGTACAGCCACATTTATGGAGATTTAGTATTACAGGACTTCGCTGATAAACTGCAAAGCTGCATTCGCCAGGAAGATACTGTGGCAAGATTTGGCTCGGATGAGTTTCTGATTATCATTCCGGACATAAAAAACGATTGTGACGTGCGAATTATCGCACAAAAAATTCTGCAAATTTGTTGTCGGCCACTTGTTATTGAAGGCAAAGAAATTGATATCAGCACCAGTATTGGAATCAGCATTTACCCTAACGACGGCTACAATCAACTGTCTATGTTAAAAAATGCCGACACGGCGATGAACCAATGTAAAAAACAAAACCGCAATAATTTTTGCTTTTACTCCCGGCAGGTAAAACAGCAACAGCAAGCATAATTCGCGCTGCCATCGAAGTCATCTAATCTGGGCGGCAACTCTCTACGCAAAGAGTTGTTTTACTTAAATTATCTTGCGGCTGCTGTCTTTGCATAGCAATTCGCTTCTCTTCTCTGTAACAATATTTTAAAAATCTGCTTATTTTCTACTGCTGACAGCCGATAGTATCGGTATCAACTAAACACTTTTGCAGTGAACTACAGGCACGTATACTGCTGGATTCACTGAGGGTGGTTTACAGGGAGAGTACAGTGAAAATTTTATCTTCAGAAGTTGGTTTTAACACTCAACAAAGCCGCGAAACATCTGAAAAGTATCTGCGCAGTAGCACTGCGACTCAGCAACAGTCAGCAGTCAGCCCCGAACAGCAAATGTTTATCAACCGCCAAGTCGAACTCTCATACAACGCCAGAATGCGCTCCCAACAAGATACTGATGTAGAGAGCTACTCACAGATTAAACAGGCAGGTAGCGAATCCAGTTATCTGAATAAGCAAAGCACCCATGCAGTGACCCAAACTATCATTGGTTTAACAGCAACAGTGTCAAATTTATCCATTGATGACACTCGCTCTTCACTGTTAGATCCACTGCAAACTAAAACTTACCGCAGTATTGAACAACTTCCCCGTGCAGACAGACTTAATCTCGGCCGCTCCAGTGATAGCCCGCAAACTGCGCGCCTGGACATTCGAGAACAACATATCTACACAGAAAAAGAGCAATTGCACGTCGGTACTCAAGGTCGTATTACCACAGAAGATGGCCGGCAAATAGATTTCATGTTGCAGTTAAATATGCAGCGTGATTTTTCTCTGGAACAATCGTTACAAATACAGAGCTCCGAACGGGTAATGATGGACCCGCTAGTGATTAACTTAGGCGCAGGCGCCGCCAGTTTGACCAGCAATAGCTTTAGTTTTGACCTCAACGCTGACGGACATCGCGAGCAAATCTCCTTTGTCGGTAGTGGCAGTGGTTTCCTGGCACTGGACATTAATGAAGACGGCGTAATCAATGACGGTTCTGAGTTATTTGGCACTCAGGGGCAAAATGGCTTTGCTGAATTAGCTAACTACGACAGCGATAACAACCAGTGGATAGATGAAAATGACGCCATCTTCGACAAGTTAAAAGTGTGGACCAGAGATGAGCATGGTCAAGATCAACTGGTCAGCTTAAAAGAAGCGGGGGTAGGGGCTATTTATCTCGGTTCAAGTGTTGGCTCATTTGACTTGACCGATGCAGAAAACAACCTGCTCGGACAAGTAAAGCGCAGTGGTGTTTTTTTGACAGAAAATGGTCAGGTAGCCAGTATTCAGGAACTGGATATTGCCGTTCACAACCGCCACCGGGATAGTGTCATAGATCAGAGTATCAACAAACTCGAACTGCAACTCGACGATTGGCAGGATCAAGCAGAGCAAAACAACCAGCAGCTATTCGCGGCCAGGCTTGATCAGCAACTAGAGCTACCACAAGGTCGGACAAAACCTGAGAAAGAGGAAAAACAACCGACCTTAATAGATTTCCTGTTTCCTAAGCCTGGCAGCAAATACGACAAGTCCGCCAAGAGACATCACCGCTCTGAGCAGCAACATCATTCGGTGACTAAGCGCAGCTCTAAAAACTCCCCTATAGCAGAGCAACCAGAGCGCAAAGCTAAAAAAATGCGCCTAGATAAAAACACTTTTGACATGATGCAGCGTCTAGATAAAAAGACCAGCGAAAAATTATCCGCAGATAATGACAAATACTCACACCTCAGAGCCATTATTGAAGCTTTAGTGCGCAGGACCGAAACGACTGCCATTAAGTGACCTCGCACTCTTTAGCTAGTCACTCGCAACGGCAGTGCGGTGCTAAATTTAAGGCAGTCCATCAGAATGTAGGAGTGGATAGCAACCACTGTATCAGATAACAATTTTTTATTGATCAATTCGGAATAGGCTCTCATGCCCGTGCAATTTACCCTTAATATAAAATCATATTCTCCGGAGGCACTGTAACACTCTTGAATCTCATCTAAACTATTGATCAGTTCAAGCAGCCTGGTCCTGGCGTTAACGGCGGTTTTAGAAAAACTCACCATCACCATAGCGCAGACATCAAAACCCGCCTTCTCTAAATTAAGCAGTGTCGCGTAGCGCTCTATCAGCCCGGATTCCTCTAGCCTCTTCAAGCGTCGATAACACTGTGAAGCCGACAAATTTACTTGTTCGGCCAACAGCGAACGCGAGATACGGCTGTCCCGCTGCAATATATCCAAGATGCGTACATCTTGTCGATCTAAGCTAATTCGATGCATGAATTCGGTCATTTTATTGGGAGTTTACGCTAAACTATCGCATTGATCAGTTTTAAACAAGTAAAAGTTGAGCAGATTAATGCACTCCTTTACGACTAAAATACCTTACTAGATAACAATACAATTTTCTCTCGCCACAGCCAACCAATATGGATATCACTATGTTAGACCTAAATTTTGTCCGTCAACAATTTCCTGCATTTTCTGAACCTTCATTGAGTGCCAGTGCCTTTTTCGAAAATGCCGGCGGCTCTTATATGTGCCAGCAAGTGATGCACAGGCTGGACAACTACTATCGCAACACTAAAGTGCAGCCCTATCACCCTTACCCGCAGGCGCAAACGGCCGGTCAGCAGATGGATGACGCTTATATTGAGTTTGCCAACTGGCTTAATGTCAGCGCCGAGGAAATTTATTTTGGTCCATCCACCACGCAAAATACTTATGTGTTGGCAAATGCGATGCAGGGTTGGCTAGAAGCTGGCGATGAAATCATCGTCACCAACCAAGACCACGAGGCGAACTCTGGAATCTGGCGCTATTTAGAGAGCCGTGGGATGAAAATCACCCAGTGGAGTGTCGATGCACTGACCGGTTCTTTAAGTCTGGCAGAGCTTAAAGGCCTTTTCAGTGATAAAACTAAACTGCTGGTTTTCCCCCACTGCTCCAACATTTTAGGCGAGATAAACCCAGTGGCACAAATTTGCCAGCTGGCGAAAGATCAGGGTGTGCGCACTTTAGTGGACGGTGTCTCTTACGCAGGTCACGGCTTGCCGGATGTAGAGGCACTCAATGTCGATATCTATCTGTTCTCTCTGTACAAAGTTTATGGGACCCACCAGGGCATCATGGTGGTGCGCTCAGAAATGGAACAGCTGCTAACCAATCAGGGCCACTATTTTAACAGCCACTTACGCGAAAAGCGTCTGACACCGGCCGGTCCTGATCACGCGCAAATTGCAGCAGCTACCGGCGTCTGTGATTATTTTAACGCTCTCTATAAACATCACTTTGCAGATGCAGATACAGCCAGTGCGTCAACTAAGGCCGATGCGGTGCATCAACTACTAGTAGAGGCCGAGAAAAAGGTACTCACCCCGCTGCTGGACTTCTTCGAGCAGCACCCCAGCATTCGCATTATCGGCCCAAGCAGCGCAGAGAATCGTGCCCCGACAGTCGCTGTTATTGTGGATGGCCACTCCTCTATGGACTTAGCCAGAGCGCTTGGCGAAGTGGGCATCATGTGTGGCGCAGGACACTTCTACTCAGTACGTCTGCTAGAGGCACTGGGGATCGACACGCAAGATGGGGTTCTGCGCTTTTCCCTAGTGCATTACACTTCTCCAGCTGATGTACAGCAACTGATCGACAGCTTAAGTCAGCTAATCGACTAGCAAACACGCCCATAAGCCGGTATTCGCCACACCGGCTTTTCCACTTCCCACTTCCAACTTCCAACTTCCAACTTACGACTTCTAACTTCCAACTTCCAACTTCCAACTTCCAACTTACGACTTCTAACTTACAGCTTGACCTGACTATAACTTCACCCTTTATATTTCTCCCTTAACAACCGGGAGAAAAACATGAATATTGAAAAAAGTAGCATTGACGACGCACATTTTATCCAGCAGTTAGAGCAGTTACAACTAGATCCAAAGCACTTCAACCATCTCGGGCATTTACGTTTAACTTGGCTGTATCTGCAGCAGTATCCCAGGGATATTGCCATCACTAAAGTTTGCCAGACAATTAATAACTATGCCCGGCATTTAAATGCCCCAGACAAATTCCACCTGAGCGTTACTTGTACCTTGGTAATGATAATTGCCGAACGCATCAACAACGACAGCAATAATAAGGACTGGCGCGCATTTATTAATGCCAACAGCGATTTGCTGGAAAACGCTATCGCCTTAGTTGAAGAATGTTTTAGTATCGATATATTCAACTGTGAATTAGCTCGAACTCAGTTAGTCAAAGCTGATTTACATTCATTCAAATAGAGGCGGGGCAATGCAGACGATAGGCCAGTTAATCAAGCAGTCAGGATTATCGCGCAGCACTTTACTCTATTACGATAAAGTTAAACTGCTTTCACCCTCGGGGCGCTCAGCAGCCAATTATCGGCTCTATACCTCAGAGGATACACAGCGCTTGTCACAGATTTTGCTGTACCGGCAAGCCGGTATCAGCCTGGAAAACATCGCCTTATTGCTGGATGCCCAAACAAGCCAGTTAAGTGCTATTCTGGAACAGCGCTTAGAGGCCCTGAACCTTGAAATGAGCGAAATCCGTCATCAACAGCAGCTGCTGTTACAGCTCCTGGGCGCTAGCTCACAACTGAGATCGACGAAGTTAATGAACAAACAACAGTGGATAGAGATACTGCGCGCCAGCGGTATGGATGAGGCGGCAATGCGCAATTGGCACATAGAATTTGAAAGAAAATTGCCATTAGTTCACAGTGACTTTTTACAGTCACTGGGGATAAAGTCTGCAGAAATAGCAACGATTAAAGCCTATAGATAGCTGCTGCGATTTCATTCAGACCTCTGGGTAATAATGACCTATACAAGGAGCGATAGCGCTCTAGTTTAGCGCTGCAGGAAGAACACCCCTGCTAACAGCAGTAGCACCCCGATGATGCGATTACTATTGATCTCGACAGTAATACCGGCCAAGCCGAAATGATCGAAAATCAGTGACATTACCAGCTGCCCTAAGATCGCCGCCGCCAGCATATTAGCAATGCCAATACGCGGCATTAAATACAACATGGCACTGACAAACACCGCACCCAAAAAGCCACCAAAATACAAATACCAGTCAATACTCGCCAATCGTTTATAATCTGGGATACTCGCCTGGGCCAACAACAGCACCAATACACAGGCGATAGTTCCGCCAATATATGAGACCAGTGTCGCCTGCATCGGATGTATCATTGCCGCCCCTAAGCGGGCGTTTAGCGCCCCTTGCATCGGCAGCATAGAACCGGCAATAATGGCCATGAAGATCAATAACCAATTCATTTATCTCTCCCTGTTACAGTGCCTGAAATTAATCGACAGAGATTGTGACATCGGCTGCCAGTTAACTCTATGTAGCATTTAATATTCCCTGAGCAGTCATGGAATTTACGGGCAAGGATTGTGGCATGAACTGTGAATCGCCTCAATTTGCGCCAACACATCCGCATCTAACACTAGGTCTATAGCGGCTATAGCGTTACCCAGTTGAGCAATGTCTGTGGCTCCGATGATGGTAGAACCGACAAATGGACGACTGGCAACAAAGGCAATCGCTAACTGCGCAGGGTCCATATTCAGGCTATTGGCCAATTCAACATACTTAGCGGTGGCGATAACACCATTGACGGTCTGATAGCGTGAGTAATGTGGGAATAGCTGTAGACGAGAGTTTTCCGGCAGAGCGCCATTTAAATACTTGCCGGTCAAGACGCCAAAGCCCAGCGGGGAATATGGCAGTAAATCGATATTTTCCCGATACAACACTTCAGCTAAGCCGATTTCCGTGGTCCTGTTCAGCAGTGAGTAGGCATTTTGCACGCAGGCAATTCTTGGCAGGTCAAACTCTTTTGCCAACTGCAGAAAACTCATCACCCCCCAGGGGGATTCATTGGAGACACCCACATAGCGAACTTTGCCCTCATCCACCAGTTGCTTGAGTACTCGCAAGGTCTCCAGCAGTGGCGTGCCGTCGTTGCTGCTATCGTGCTCATAACCCAACTGGCCAAAAAAGTTACTCTGTCTATCCGGCCAATGCAGCTGATACAGATCGATATAATCAGTATTTAAACGCTTTAAACTGCCTTCAACTGCGGCGCGAATATTCAGTTCGTCATGGGCGATATTTGCACGCAGATATTCAACCATTGCCGCGGGTCCACAGACTTTGGTACCTATGATCAACTGCTCGCGGTTGCCCCTGGCACGAATCCAGTTGCCGATGTACTGCTCAGTTAAACAGCGGGTAGCGGCGGCGGTGGGCACTGGATACAACTCTGCTGTATCAATAAAGTTCACCCCTTGCGCCAGTGCAAAATCTAACTGCTGAAAAGCTTGTTGCTCAGTGTTTTGCCTGCCAAAAGTCATTGTGCCCAGGCAGATACGGCTGACCTTAAGGTCTGTGTTGGATAATGTTTTGTATTGCATTTATACCTCAATTTAAACAGCTGACACTGTGTATATTAATTATTTGCAGATTTTAAGCGCTGTGCTTAGAACAGCTTTCAACAGCCAATTGCCGCGGATAATTGCTGTGATTGTTCAGATTAGAATTTTATCGGTTAAGCGGAGGGCATTGTTGTCCATTGTGACTAATATTCTTTAATCTTCGCCATTATTATTTCGCTTGCGCCATGAGGGGTTCACAATGTAACGGGCATAAAAACCGGCGAGAAACGCTTTGACGATTCTAACTTTCTCAACAACAGAGCCCGTTTGTTTAGACTCACCAAACGCCTCCCGCAACTGATCTAAGTCTTCTTCGCGGATAAATAAATGATGCCCCCACTGGCAACCGATAACAGTACCCGATAGCAGACTAAAGCCGACGGCAAACTGACCTAAAACAATCAGCACAGGGTCACCGATATTCATCGAAAATAACGCTAAGATCACCAACAAAAAGCTGACGCTGGTAGCGGCTAGAAAACTGGGAAAAAGAGCAAACATGCCCAGATTTTTGCCACTGAACAGCCCAATAGAAAAACCTGCGATCATACCGGCAATAGCGATCGCATCCAATCCGGAAAGATTGCCAAACAGCTCGTAGATAACCACCCCGCCCAAGAGACTAATAAAAATTAGCATAGTCGCTTGAACTCTAAAAAGTTTCATCATAATCAATAATTAAACACTGTATCTCAGAAAATTATTCAACCCGTTGATTTGTTTTTATGCAGAGCAAAAATAGCATGAATTAGCGTGGAAATAAATCTTTGTCGACAGCTATCACAGCGATCAATTATACCGCGCTAAGATTTTGTCGAGATCGACTGTCACCGATTCCAGACAACAAAAAACCCCAGTGCGGGGCCTTGTACATATCGATCAGATAATTGAACTTAACTTTTTGCCGCGATTTTAAGCCGGGCTCGTTTCAGTCTTTCCTGCTTCAGTGCGTCCTGGTTAACCGTCGACGGGACTGACACTTTAGGTTTTAGCGAGGCTGTCGATTTTTCAGCTGTTTTTGTCAAGCTCCAAATCAATGGCGCTTTATAGCCGAGGAACACTGTAAGTACCAGCACTCGTGCCAGAGAGCTAATGTCATTGTTGATTGCGCCGACAAAAAATAGCGAGATAACAATACCTACCACAATGCCGATGAATAAATTGGCAAGGTTGGAGAAGATACCGGAGAAGAACCGCTTAAAAATATTTTGTACTGCAACTTCGCCTCTGCCATTGACCAATGATGCAACCATAACGCCTAAAGCGGCGAATACAGGGCAGAGTACTAACAGTGCCACATCTATAGTATTCACTTCTATACCGGCGATAGTCATAGTGGCATTGACAAAAATACCAGTATCTAGCGTCTCAGAAAACGGAAACGATGACACAGTGCCTTGATGAGTTGAAGAAATTAACTCAACTTGTGGTAATTGGTGATCCATTAAATTGGCCCCTCTAGTACTACAATACAGCAACAGTAGTGGCAGGCTGTGCAAGTGCACTACTACTGAAGTTGTTCTATAGGTACATCTTTAAGCTAAACCGCTAAATCTTATTATTAAGTTGTATAGCGCTATCGAAAATTCTATAAATTCTAAAATCTGTCGCAAATCTAAGTTATAACCGGCAAATCCATGGTTATTCTAAGTAAATATCGGCAGCTTTGATATTAAATCCATAGTTATTTTTATTTTTATTTTAGCCCACTGCCGTCAGGAAAAAAAAAATGGCTTTAAGCTGTGACACTTAAAACCATTTTTCGGATATTGAGCAACAACTATTATTTAATAGTCGCTAGCGCCTGTGCCAAATCTGCGATGATATCTGCAGGATTTTCGATACCTACCGAAATACGAATCAAGTTATCGGTGATACCGATCTCAGCTCTTCTCTCTTCTGGTACTGATGAGTGGGTCATTGAAGCTGGGTGCTGCACCAGTGTTTCAGTACCACCCAAACTAACCGCCAACATCGCCATCTGCATCGAGTCTAATACTTTAAAGGCTTCACTCTCACCACCGCTAATAGTGAATGAGAAAGTAGATGCACAACCCGTGCACTGCTTCTTATAAGTAGCGTATTGCGGATCACCTTCTTCTAATAGCCCAGGGTAGTAGATTTTTTCAACTAACGGGTGATCAACCAGGAAGTCGACAACTTTCGCCGCGCCTTCTGAACTGGCAGTCATGCGAATTTTTAAGGTTTCCAATGAGCGCATAACTAACCATGCAGTATGCGAATCCATATTGGTGCCGATGATATTTCTAAAACCGCGTATCTTAGTGATCAGATCTTTGTTGCCGGAGCAGCTGCCGCCGAGAAGATCCGAGTGACCACCCACGTATTTAGTTAATGAGTAGATGCATAAATCTGCACCGTGCTCTAATGGCTGCTGGAAGATGGGGCCATACATGGTGTTATCAACGACTAGCACCGGTTTTACACCATCAGGGTTCTGCACTTTTTCCAGTAGATCTTTACAGGCGCGAATATCAATCATTTGGTTGGTAGGGTTATCCGGAGTTTCCATCAACACTACCGAGATAGGGCCCATTTTCTCCGCGGTGGCGATAGCTTCGGCCAGACCTTGATGGCCGGCGCTGCTGTTAAAGCCAACCGCCTTGAGGTTGTACTGACACAACACCCCGTTAAGTAATGTATCTGTGCCGCCATAGATCGGCTCCGCATAGATCACCACATCACCTGGCTTGGAAAGTGCCAGAATAGTAGTTGAAATCGCCGCCATGCCACTGCCAGTTACCAGGCAATCTTCAGCGCCATCCCAAAGTGCCATGCGTCCTTCAAGAATTTCTAAAACAGGGTTGTTAAAACGAGTGTAAATTAAACCGGGCTCAACACCTTCGGGCACATCAACACGTCCAGAGGCATAGTTGAAAAAGTCTTTACCGTGTTGCGAGCTATCGAAAACAAAAGTAGAAGTTTGAAACTGCGGGCACTTAACCGCACCTTCAGATAACTTTGGATCATAGCCGTGGTGCAACATCATAGATTCTGGGGCCAGGGCATGATCACCGATGTGGGTTTTTTTACTGTTGCTCATAATATTTCACTCGTATTTATTTATTGTCGTTCAGTGTGATAAAGGTTAGCAGAAGATTTGCGCAATATGCTGGTGTTTTCAGTTAGAGGAACTTATCATATTGGCAGGATCTGCCAAATATGGATACATATGGACAATATAGATAAGAAAATCATTAGAGAGTTACAATTAAACGCCAGAATCTCCAATGAAGAATTAGCGGAAAAAGTTAATTTATCGGCCTCACCCTGCCTGCGCAGAGTCAGAAAATTAGAGAGCAGCGGAATATTAATTGGCTATACCGCTGTCGTTGACCAAGTGCTCTGCGGCCTGGGCATGAACGTATTTCTCAGTGTGCGGCTGGAGAAACCGGATAAAGAGATTATGAAAAACTTTGAACAGGCCGTCTCGGAGCTGGATGAAGTACTTGAGTGCTATTTAATGACCGGCAGCCGCGACTATCTGTTGAAAGTAGTCAGTAACGACCTAAAAAGCTACGAGGCTTTTATTCGCGACAAGTTTTCAAATTTACCGGGCATCAGCTCTATCGAATCAAGTTTTGCCTTTGGACATGTTAAGCAGCAGCAGTTTATGCCTATTTAGTGTTCAGGATTAAAGCTGTTCACTACCACTAGATTACGCTGTTGCTTGGCTTGGTAGAGGGCTTTATCGGCAGCTTTATACAACTGTTGCCAGGAGCCTCCCTCCCCTTGCAATACTGCGGCGCCAAAAGAGACCGTCACCCAATCACTGACCGTACTTTTGCAGTGCGGTATCTGCAACTGCATTACTTTCTGGCGGATTGAATCCAGAAAAAGCTGGGTTTTAGCTAAGTCCTGAGCTGAAGTCAGGATAGCAAACTCCTCGCCACCGAGACGATAGACAAAATCACTGGGGCGCTGCATACACTCAGTCAATAAATCGCTGATTTTTCTCAGGGCGATATCTCCCTCCGGATGACCATAACTATCATTAAAATATTTAAAGTAATCTATATCCAGTATGGTCAGAGCCATCGCATGTTGATTACGCACCGCCAGGCTAATCTGTCTGGTCAACACTTCATCAAAACTACGGCGGTTCAGCAAACCGGTTAACTTGTCGATGTTGGCCAATTTTTTATTGGTAATATCGTGAAGAATATTGGTGTAGCCAATAATGTTCGACTCATCATCAAAACTTGGTCGTATAGAAGACTCTATCCAGACTGTCTGGCCCCGACTGTTGCTGAAAGATATTTCTCCGCTCCACTGACCACCTTGACTAATTGTTGCCAAGATATTTTTTTCCAGCAGTTTAGCTTTATTACCCGGACCTAAAAAAAACCGCCGTTTGCCACTGATTAATTCATCGCTCCAACAGCCAAATAGTTTGCACAGAGCACTACTGACATCTTCGACATGCCCCTCGGGGCTTAAGGTGGCAATACATATTTGCTGATCAATCAATCGCTGCCGGCGCACCCGGTGATGCTCAGTCATTGAGATAGAGCGCCAGACATTAAAAATTAATGCGCTGACCGCCAGGATAGAAAATATGGATAGCAAAATTGTGATCAATATCACTCGATCTGATATTTGCTCGGATCGCGCCTGAAAGCGATCAATCCGATAATGAGCTAAATGTTCCAAAGCAACTAAATTTGCTTGTAGCTTATCCAGGTATTCCACTCCGGTACCGGCGTGAAATACTTTGGCTTGTTGCAGCTTCCCCTGATCCAATAGGTTAAAAATATTGTCTCTTAGCGGCCGCCAGTTAATAAAGAGGGCGAAGCTGTCGTCTATGACTTGCCGCTCTCCTAAAAAGCGTTTGAAAATATTGTCATACTCTTTATAGATCGCGGTTTCGGCGGCCTCAATGACGGAAATTTTTTGCTGGCGAATGCTGCTATTTTCCACCAGTAACAACACTTGCAGGTTCAGCCGCATCCCCGCCAGATGTAACTGAATAGCTTGCGTTGCATGTGAAACCGCCATCGGGTGGTTGTGCAGCATGACATAACCTTTGGTAACAAGGTACAACTGATAGCTAGTGTTAATGGAAAAGGCGATAATAATCAGTACAATAACCACAAAACAGCCAGTTACTTTACGTCGCTGTAGTATTTTCTTTGCCGAATTACGCGCTACATCCTTGAGCATGGGCAACAGATTCCAGGTCAACAACTGGTTGAATAGTCCTGCGCTATTATCTATTGATTAGCGAATGGGTAATAGTGGAATAAGTATTAAGGGATCTGGCGATACCGAGAAAAAATTGACTGATAAGTTAAAAACAATTTCTACTGACGCTGTGGAGCGGGCCGCAGTTGAGCTGAAAGTTTTCAAAAGCCCGTCCGCTGTTTGTCTTTTGAATATCGTCTAACGGTAGCTGAGCAGCTGCTGGCACATTCTCAGTATTCTTTATCTCGTGCTCGACATCACTGCGCTAGTGCGCCGAGTCGCGCGCAAGACACAACTTGCCACTGTGGCAATGATCAGGGTATTGCCTTCTCTACGCTGAAGGACTCACTGGCGCCATTGAAAAAGAAGCCGCTAGTTTTAGTACCTAACTTCCAACTTCCAACTTCCACCTTCCACCTTCCACCTTCCACCTTCCAACTAACTGTAGCTGACCACTAAAAAGCACACCGCTTCGACACTGTCAGTATTCTTTATACAGTGCTCTACATCACCGCGATAGTGCGCAGAATCACCCTCGAGCAAGACACAACTTGCCACTGTGGCAATGATCTGGGTACTGCCTTCTCTACGCTGAAGGACTCACTGGCGCCATTGAAAAAGAAGCCGCAAGTTTTAGTACCTAACTTCCAACTTCCACCCCCTCTGTGTCAGGATTGTTGTCACCCCTTAAAATTATCTATTAACCAATTATTGGGGGCGGTAAAAAGAGATCTAA
>JABSQZ010000031.1 GCA_013215505.1 Oceanospirillaceae bacterium | reverse complement strand
TCTAATATCTCGGGTAATAACAGGCATTGTGATCGATTAGCACCTTCAATAAAGCGTTTCATATCAACTCCCCAGAGTACTGTCTGTTGGAGTATATCTTATAAGACGTTTTCACACAGTCTGGGCCGATACCGTCCATTGGCAACTTGGATCAGAAATTGTGTTATCAGCTGCTCTTAACTGACTGTTCAAGGGAACGGGGTAAAGTCAACCTGACTTATCAAACCCCAATTATTCCTAAATAGCTAGGCTCCGAATCATCTCTTCCACTGACTCTTTGTACTTAATTCTTGTTAAGCGTGTTGGCATTATTTCAATTGATTTTTCAAGTTCTGCTAGCGCCTTTGTGAACTTTCCTTGGTTATAAAATATGTCTCCTAATTTATAATGCTGATATGCTTTAAAAGCCCCAAGCGCCTTGTCTGCTGCTTTGATACGCGATGATATTGATTTTTCATACTCTTTCTTATCCCAATATTTTTCAGCTTGATAGTCATACGTCCAACTTGCTAAAGACAATAGTTTTTGATTTGAATTAGCGTATGTTTCTGCCTCTTCAACAAGGGCTTCCATTCTTTCAATTGACCCTCCCCATTTAGGCTGAAGGCTACTCATATAGTATGTTCGAACTACCAAGCTTAGCGGGTTTGCTTCAATGGCTTTTTTATACGTTTCTTCTAATTCATTAACTCTACTTTTGTAATTTCGCAATATATCAATTTTATAACTTCTAGCAAATACATCCTTTGGGTTTAGTTCTATAGCTGCGTCAAGTTCCCTCAAGGCGACATTAAAGTAGAAATTCATATGATAAATTTGCTGTTCAGTTACTTTAAGATTATATCTTCCGCCACGCTCTCTCCAGCCTGTTTTGGCGTAAGCTAATCCTTTCAATAAGTGAGCGACATAACTTTCATCGAGTACGTACGTATGGAGAATTACGTACTCGTCAAAACCGCCCTTAGTACGTTGGTGCTTACTCGTAATAAGATCCAAAGCTAGATGCAAGTCTCGTTCATTTGTTGGATCTTTTTCGTAAGCTTTAAATAGGCCATTGTAATACTTTTCGACATATCCAAATTCCTCATCTGCTATCATTGGAATTACTTTTGCTAGTCCTGAAGGCAACTTCGACTGAGAAATTCCCGCTAGCCTGTTGATATCCCAACGCGGTATCTCTTCAGGATCAATTTTTTCAACAATGCCATGATTAGCGCAACCTACTGTCAAAAGAACCATAAAAAAAACAATAGATAATCTCATGTTTACGAAACTCCAATTTTTTAAAAAATGATTTAATTTACCAGCAACGAAGCAATGTGCAGAGCGTGATTATATTTTTCCATTAAAACTCAGAATCTTACAGTTCGAATAGCTATTATATTAACTTAAATTTCAGGTTACATTGTAACTAATTTGGTGTTTAGAGCAGTTGAGAATCGGCGTAGTCAGGTCTTGCCTTTTGGAGACAAAAGCTAACCTGTAACTCAATTGATGAAGTGCAAAGGAAGAGATTTATATAGTCAATGGTAATGACTGTTTATGGCCTATACCGACTGTCGCCAACCTCGGTTAAGCACTGGCTAACCGCAGGTCCTGACACAGATAGCTTGCTTGGAAAAAGATGAATTATCACTATCTAATGATTAGATTACGCTTCACTATTCAAAGTCAAATGCCCTGTGCGGACCCGCATGCAGGGAGTTATGGGGGGGGCTGAGAGTTAGATACCCTCGGCTACCCAATTATATGATTTATTTAGACTCATCACTCAACGCTTTTCCACAATTATGACAGCTACCTGTATAAGGCCAACAAATACTAATAAACCCTAATTTTGTGCTATAGCTATTTCCACAACTATTGCATTTAAAAATGGCAATACAAACAAAAGAAACAATAAAGATGAAGACCAAAGCCATTATTAGACCTTGAGCGCTGGGTATATAGACCATAATATTAAGCAGAGCAATAAATGAAATTACAGACAGCCACCTAGAAATTTTGAAAATTCTAATACTCATATATTCCTTTAATCAATCTGACCGACATATAAAATCTTAATAGTGCGGCGGCGCATTTACATGAAAGGGATATTCACTAAATTCACACCAACACTTTAATTTAAAATTATTTTATATATCGAAAACTGTAGTTTTTGAGCAGACTCCCTTTCTACAGATATTGAGTGCAATATCATTCAGAAGTACTCTCCTAAATATTTGAATTTAATAGAAAACGAGAATATCACTTTGACGTAAAGCGCGCCACGTTTGAACAAAAAACAATCTTCAATTTAGATGACTATAGCAGCCTGTATATTTACATAGCAAAAGAAGCAAACGTCCTAATACCCAAAATGGCAGCTTTTAGCCGATACCGATTGCCGCCAATCATTGGTTAAGTGCTGGCTAACCGTAGGACCTGATGAACACTTGAACACAACCACTCATTAGCCGTCGACTGGAATGACATGTTAAATATATTTTAGGAAATATTAGCCTATGAATGTTTTATCTTTGCGAAGAAAAAAATCATTTACTATCATCACATGAAAATATGGGATACAAGCCACCAACCCAAAAGAAAAAGCAGAGAAAGGTATACCCGGTGAAAGACGTTTTAAACCGTTGCCATCAACAAGCAAAACCAGTACTCCCAAAACAGTAATCACAAAGCCAATGTGCGATAAATAAACAAACCTATTCTTTATTTTTCTACTACTATTTAACATCGTTTTTATCACGATATAGATTAGTGAAATCATGCTTAAAATGGACAGCACAGAGGTAAAAAAATACACAGGCTTCGATACTACTAATAATACCAATGCTAATAACAATAGAAAGATTGTCGGAACTATTTCTATACCGAGTAATATTTTATTTAATAGTGATACCTTCATGATATACCTGACTAATTACCTTCTAGAACAGTTGATACTTCAAAGGGTTATTAAATGTTAAGGGCTAGTGATAGGCATGAAAAATTGCTAGATTTAATTCAAGCTTAACTATACGCCCTCTTTTGACCACTACGTGGTCCACGCCATCATCGATACCGTCAATTGCAAACAGCATGTACTTGATGTCGCTATTAGTTGTTAGCGCCATCAAAATATCGGACCTGTACATCAGTCACTAGGCTTCTGGCAAGCCCGAAATTTATTGCTACTCTAGGGTCTGTTTGCCCCTCTTTAGTTTGATAATGTGTGATACACCCACAATTGGCGCAACGGATGAAATCTAGCTGATGATCTCCCCACGAGTATGAGCTAGTACCAAAATCACCAATAGCTATTTTGGGCTCATCGATTTCATAGTAACCCCATAAGCTCATGTACCTACTGCATATTGAGCAATTGCATTGGGTTACCTGCTTAGGCTTATCCACTTCAATAATTACGTTCTTACAATGACATTCTACTTTCACGGCATACCCTATGTGCTTAGTAACAGCTTTAAAGTGCTAAGTCTCATTTTGGTGATTTTATATCCAGCAAAACATAAGACAATCTATTAATATTAAACAGTATTATATACAGCAACTTCGTATATTTCGAGACGTCGCACTTTTTAAAGTTGGATTATTCGAACTTAGCCTGTGATGAATAGCAAGTGACTGGAACAGAAATCCTGGTTTGAAAATACCCTTTGGAAATTGCTGCCCCGACTCATAATTTTAATCTAGGATGTCCATTGGCCGATACCGTCGATTACCAGTCACTGTTTCAAGCTAGTTAATCAGCCAGAATATTCGCAGAAGTTAATACTCAGTTGCCATTATGGAAAATTGATTCCAAAGCAGTCCCAACAGCAGAAGGATGCAAACACCATGTTGTTGTCCAGATGTATGATAAGGCGTCGGCTGGGCAGCGACTATCCACATTGGGTATGCACCTAGTCAACGCGCTTCTCAAAAGGTCTGGTGCCCAAGCTCTCGGCGAACCGGAGTAAATAGCCGTCCGGATCCTGAACCAGGAAATTTCGCTGACCGTGCAAAATGTCGTTATCTCTATACCAGCAATCTTCAGCCGGTTTGCGAAGTGGGACGCCAGCATCTTTCAGGCGCTCAATAAGGTCGTATGTGCTTGGGCAGTCTATTGAAATATTTAGCCCTCGCCCTCTTGGGTAATCAAGCGGTTCAACTACCCAAGCAGAAGTTTCACCATTTTGCTGATGATCTTCCTCAATCATAAGCTCACTTCCGTAAAAGGACATGTAGGCGAATCGATCTTCTGGGCGCTCGAATTCCACTTTGAATCCGAGAATATCTCGGTAAAAGTGCAGGCTTTTGTCCCAGTCGGATACCGAAAGCTCAGGCACAAGTCTATTTTCAGGCATATATATATTCCAATGTGTATCACCCGACTCACCGAGCAAATGCTTTATGGTGGGTTTCTGAGTGTTTATAAAAAAGTGACTCCAGAAGTTTGTCCGGTGAAGAAGGGTGCAAGTTGCGAGAACACTCATATTCTATGGATACTCAGAGATAAGCGCTACAAAATATTTAGTAATTTCATCATCTTATTTTTTAAAATTATTGAGTTTCCTCAAAATCATCAGAAGTATGGGCTGAATCTATGTTTCGAAAATTGCCAATAATGACCATGCGGGGAATGAAGAATCCGCACTAGGGATATCAAACTTAAAAGCATGTGTAAGGAAATGAACAATCATAAGACCTGATGCAAACTTATCAATAAGTTCACTGGCCGTTAGCTGCTCCATACCCCAGCAGTGAAAATAGTATGGATGGCAGATACCGATGATTACCAAGCACCGTTACACCATGGCTAATGCAGCCTCAACGATTATTAATTATATTAACTCTTTGGACATATACCTTAGACCCTGCTCTATTTTTAAATCTTGCCAGCCGTTGTTTATGTAGAAAGTGTAGGCTTGCAGTTGGTCATTGATATCTGTTGTTAACCATATCGATTTGCAACCTTGCGCTTTAAGCCACTTTTCGACTTTACCCAGGAGCTTTCTGCCTATACCCATTTTTTCATATTGGGGTAACAAAGCAATAACCGTAAGTTCATTAGCATCTGAATCTCCCATAGCAAACCCAACGATGTTTCCATCTTGTTCGTATAGCCAGCCTTTGTGTGAACCTTTTATAGCTTCACGTATCGATACTTCGGTAATTCCTATACCCGCCAACTCATCCATGCTCAGTCTGTTCTCCCGCGTAGCAATCCGAACTGGGAATAAGAATGCAACATCTCTATCTTCGATTTCTCTTATCATATTGTTCAACTAGCAACTTAATTGTGAGACGACTGATCGTCAATAAATTCGATATTTCGATGATAGCCCATGATAAATACTAGGTAAAGACAGACGGTATCAAGACTGAATGATTGCGTGCATTAGGGTCTGCAACTCATTTAACTTAATCGAGAGCGTCAGCTTACCAGTCACATCTCCTACCTTGGAGAAATCGCGCATAAGCCCACCAAATGTTTCCGTGGATATGATAAATAGCCAAATTTCATCGCTTTATGCACATCAAAAAAAACATCGCGGATATTAAAGTTGATCAGATTATTGTCTTTTGTAATGAAGCTGGTAGTTAAATATTGACTTGCCTATGACTACTTACTAAATTGATGGTTTTGGCTTGGTAAGATAAATAATTATGAATTTGAATGATATTAAGCAGCTTTGGTCTTCCTCAATTAAGGATGCTAAAGATAAAATTTCCCAGCAGAAAAGCGACTTAGGGAAACTCAGTGTTGTTATACACAACGCGAGTTGGTGTCCGGATTGTGAGCGAGAGGTGTCGCAGTTGTTAGCTTTAGATGAGCTGGCATCCCATAGTTTTGCAAATGTAACTTTATATAGCTATGAAGATAAAGAGGAGTATAAACAAAAAAAATTAGCCGGGGAGCTGGTTGTTACTTGTTTACCTACTTTGATTTTTTACCTGCAGGATAAAGAGGTGATGCGCATAGAGGAGGACTCAGCAGGCCAGCTAGTTGAAACGTTGTTGAAGCTGTGAAAATAAATAAGCTAGTTTTAGGTTGCTCAGAATGTAAACCAAGCTAATAGAGAAATCATCCAAATTATGTGTCAGCTGTATTAGTTAAGATTTAACCTGACATTTAATATTATCAAAAGTCGGATTTGGTGGGCCTAATCGTGCCAGTCACACTTTCGCTTCACAACTGCTATCTACAGGGGTATTGGATTGCTCAATAGAGGGGTCACACTAGCACTAAAATGCTAGATGACCATTATGCGTATTAGATACCTGAAGATGATTCACCCGTGGCAGATATGGTTAATCGAATCATGGATTTCTTAGCTAAAGACAACACACAGAAACATCATTTGCAGTAGCGGGTACTTGATCTGTCACTTTTCAATATCAGCTAAGGCCTAGCCATACCATTGGTAAGTGCTGATAATTAATCCACTTCACTATATTAGGTGCCAGTGTCTGGATTTTACACACGGCTAACCTTTCAAAGGCACTGATGAAATATTTTTTCAGAGCCCACTAAGCGTCAAGAGTACCAGGGCTCACCACTATCATGCTTATGCCTTTATATCGAAAAAATTAACCTTAAAATTGGGCAAAATAATAGATTATGAACTATCTTGTATCTAGATATTGAAACCTAAATGAGGATAGCAGCATGGATGGTGCTCATAGGATTTCTGAGACTGCTTTTGGTTATATCCAAGTTTCTGAACTTAATAATGCTTTAATTGAGCTCTTAGGACTCGAAGACGGCCTAATACAAATTTCCAAGCTTGGAGAAAGATTGACGCAACTTGCTGATAAAAAGCTATTAGAATTAATAAGCATTGTGGAGAGCTCAATCAAAAAGTCAAAAAGTCACAACCGCGATGCCAGCCGTTTGTTTACAGAAATATCAGAACTGACTACGATCTCAATACATATTTATATGCAATTCAGTGACGAGACAATAAAAGAACTAGAAAGAACATCGTTTATTGCCAACAATCTGCACCTGGTATTTCATATGATGCAGGAGAAAAGTAGTTTAATTGATTTAGGTGGTTTCTAAGGCTGTAGAATTAGCGTCAAAATAATATGGACTATGCCGATTAGGGACTCTAGCCTACACTAAATCGATTTATTATTGAGTTCAATCACTAGCTAACCCATTATTTTTAAAGAACTAAACGAGCAGTCATACAGAATAACTCACAGCCCCCACGTCTCATTCTGAGACAGTTTTTACCCTATAATTCAGCATCTGTCTTTTGAACGATTTTAATATATTCTCGCATTTTTTCATAACTCTTAATTCCCTTAGCAGACTCTACACCGCTACACAGGTCCACTTCTTGAGGCCTGACAGCCCTGATAGCTGCTACTATATTTTCTGCTCGTAACCCACCTGCAAGAATCAGCGGAATGGAAGTTGTAAAGCCATTCAGCAACGACCAATCAAAACTTTGTCCCGTTCCACCACACTGACCATCGACCTTGGTATCAAGGAGTAGCGCATCCGCTGGGTAACGTTCTAAATCGTAAAGATCTTTTTGGCTTTCCACACCCACAGTTTTAATAGTTGGGACGCCTAATTCCCTGACGAAATCGGCTGTCTCATCACCATGTAATTGAACATAGTCTAAACCCACAAGTTCAACCGTACGTAGGATATCTTCTCTTTTTTCATTTACAAAGACTCCCACAACAGAGACAGAAGACGGAATTTCTTTTCTGATTTGCATAGCTTGCTCGATGGTCACACACCGGCTTGACCATTCAACAAATTGTAGGCCGATAGAATCGACTCCAGCTCGCACCGCGGCCAAAGCGTCTTCAGGCCGAGTAATTCCACAAATTTTGACGCGTGTCATTTTTGAAACCATCCCTTTTTCAATATTTATAACCGGTTGATGTTAATAAATTTAAGTAGCGTTATTATCCCGAGAACAACGAGCCTGAACATAATAGCAATCACACTATTAAATGTCTTCTACTGGCCACTACCGTAGATTACTAACCACAGAGTAAACCCCAGCTATTCAGCCCGGAAACAGCAGACAGAGGCTAATAGCACTCTATGAGCAATAAGCGTAGGGGTAAACATGAGCAGCGCAGAAGGCCTGAGGTAAGTGCCTATTAACTGATTTATGCATCTAGATCGCCTTTGTTAGTTGTACCAGAAAACCCTACTTATGAGTCTTACAAGTTTTCGGGGGGATTGCCGCTAAATGATAGGACATAACTCGCTGGCGAGGCCATTTTAGAGAGAACAATGCAAAACTTACCTTGCATAAATTTGAGAGGAAAACCAATGCGAAAAAATGGATTCCTTGATCGGTGATGCACACTTAAGTTAAAAAACAGCCGCTTTTAACTCTAAAAACAATCCAAAGTAGAACTGCAAAAGGCCAAAAGCACTAAATATTAAATAACCTCCGGCAATCTTTGTTATAAAGCTACTTTTCCTTTTTCCTAAGAACCAATGATACAACACCAGAACTAAAATGTTTTTGGTGATTGTAAATAATGCTAAATACCATCCTATAGACGCTAAATCAGTTGTTGCAGAAAAATTCATCTCTTCTATCAGGACATTAGGATCTTCTACCAGGTAATGAATACTGGAGAACAAGGTATATATAATTGCTGGGATCGTGATTAAATGGGGTACTCTCCAATGTGAATCCAGATTCTTTGCATTAATAAACATTTCGCGAGCTCTTTGTTATTTATTAATAATGAAGTCCTATAATTATAGACCGATATATAATGGAAAAAAACGATACTTTTGAGTCCTGCAAATTTTCCGGAAAATCATCAAACACTGGATGTCCAACAGCAAAATCGATCGGCATTTAGTCTAACTAGTTCCCAGGGTAATTGGATTGAAAAGAATCATTAACCGCCCTAACGATCCTTGTGTAGCTCCCATCTTTTTTCATTTGCTCAATGGTAGCGGCAATTGATTCAGCTAACTGTTGATGTTTATTATGCATATAGGAATAAATTCTGACCGGGTGTACCTTCTTTATTTTTATGATATTCGAAAAATGACTACGCCCTTCTAACAAATCATCTCCCAGTCTGCTTTCAGAGACCACTACGTCTATGAACCCATCAGATAACATTTTGAAGGCATGGGTATCGTTGTTTGCTGCTACTATCTGATCTTTAGGTAAAAACTGGTGAAGAATTTTCTCCATGTTTTTTCTACCCCTTGAATAGCCGACACGGTATTCTTTGAGATCATCCCATGTTTCAAATCTTATCTTTTGCGTGGCAAATACTGCCTGCCAGATAGTCAGCATTTCAGATTCTATCCTAATCAGGTCAGGGTATTTATCGCCACTGACTTTATGAAAACTATAAACCCGGTGCAATTCACCGTCTAAGTTTCCGGTACTTGAATATGCCAGCGATCTGAGGCTGGGATGGTGCACCGCCTTAAATCTAATGCCGTTACGCTTAAAGGCTTCGGTTAATATAGGGACGATAATACTGGGCTGATACTGATTCAAAGGCTGGCCGCCAGTAAAAGTAATGTCTTCTACCGCTTGGCTGGAAAAGGGAGTTAACAAAAATAAAATGACAAAGCAAAAAGTGCATAGTTTTATGCCAGAGTTACTTAGCATGCTCAGCTCCGGTTGAAATAGTTCATTGCAACTTGTGCAAGAAAAGCAACGGTAATGAGTAGAGTACCTGTAACTTGAGTAGAATTATTACTATTTTTCAGGACATAGATAGTAGAACGGATATCGAAATTTTATACAGAGTGACCCTGTAGGTACTGCTAACTTTCAATGGAATAATAGTTACGACCCAATGCAACCCCAGTAAGAACGGCCGCTTTAGGCCAATACTGTCAATTGCCACCACATATACAATGGTTGCTAATTAGCCTAGTTAACGGCTCAGATCAGGTGCATTTTGAAAATTTCACTCGTTGTTATAGCCAATATTATATCTAAATTAAATTTATCATTTTAAAACATTAATATCATAGTGGATCATCTTCTAAAGCAGGACTGATATATGAGATGATTTTTTTTATTTCTAACAAAATAATCAAAGTATTATTATAATAAGAAACCCCTTTTACAAATCCCCTTTTGGTATCGTTATCCGTTAATTTTGGAGCGATTTCAATGCTTTTTATCAAAATATTGACCACCTCACCTACAGTATCAACAACAAAGCCCACCATTTCTTCTTCGTTAAAATCAACAAGAATAATATTGGTTTTATCATCAGGGGCTTTGTGAGGTAAGGTAAACATTAATCGAGTATCTATGACTGTGACTACTTTACCCCTTAAATTGATAAGACCACATACGTAAGCGTTGGAATTTGGTACAGGTGTAATCTCACTATACTTAAGTACTTCTCTAACTTGCAAAGCATCTACAGCAAATAATTCATTATTAATATTAAATGTAACCCATTGGTTAAACTCACTATCTTTGTCTATAGTTCGGGACCTAACGGAAGTCTTAGAACTCACTTTCATTTCACGTTCCACACGCTCACTATTCATGTTAAATCACCTTTAAGACTGATATTTTTCAACCACATGAACTATCCAATTATTGATATTTCATGACTATTTTTTGGTATTCATCTGTTTGTTTGAATTCGATTAACGCTTTGGTAAATTGTTCGACAAACGCTTTTGTTACCGTCTTTTTAGAAAAAATAAGATAAAAATTAGTAATAGCCAAAGGTTTAGGAAAATAATAAAGATTATTAACAGCGTCCATATCTTTCAGCTGGGGTCTATTTTTTGCCAAATAGAGGGTTGTTTCCAATACCGCAGGCATATAGTCATAGCGACCTCAGACTAACTTAGCTATGTTCTGTGTTTCAAAAGGTACCTCTTCAATCAAGGAGTTCTGAGTTACATAACGCTTGAACTTAGAGGGGTAATTGTAACCCAGGATGAATCCTATACTCTTATTTTTTAGATCACTTAATTCTTCGAAACGCAGACTACCCTTTTTCGATTTTTTAATAAACAAAACCCACTTACTTTTGACGATGGGCTCGGAGGGAAAATAGCAGTATTTCAGCCTTTCATCATTGATTGAAGCGGTATAAATCGCATCTAATCTGCCACTATAAACATCTTTCTGTGCTCTAGCCCAAGGATAGACTCCGTTTTCCTTTATTGATATACCCATCCGCCTAAAAGTGGCATTGATTACTTCTGTAATCAGACCAGAAATTTGACCATTAACTTTATCTTCATAACTGAAAGGAGGCCAATCCTCAGTGCCTAAAACAATCGATGTACGCTGCTCTCCCATCACCATATTACTTGTTAGTAGATAGAATAGACTTCCCAAAATTAATTGAAAACTGAATATTTTCAAGACTTACTCCTTTCAAAAAGCATCATTAAAATAATTAGGCAAAGAAGCACAATACCTTTAGCACTGGGTTGTTGTGGCAAACAGTGTGGATCCAAAATTCGAAAATTCGGTGGCACGAGGGACTAAAACAAAATTAGTGACACAGCATTGTTAACTTTGTGTGACCGTTGAATATTTGAAATGGTGATCCCGATGAAGTTGACTATGGAAAACTATAACGGATGATCGGAATCTTCCAAATACTACTAACTCTTAAATCGCAGCTTTATCTGCACTGTTTGGTTAATAGATATAAAAGATATTACAGAGTTTACAACTAGTAGCTGCGAGAAATTATAGGCCCATAGTTGAACTTTATCTAATGGGGTGGGGAAAATGGCGCCCTCTGGCCGTTACCTTCGATTGCGAGATACAGCTTTAACACCCGCTAATTAGCCCTATAAACAACAGCACCTGTCACATTGCTGACTATTTTGCATATAGTGATTAACACTAACCCTCAGCGGGGTAGCAAGCCTGACAGCTCTTGTACCAGCCGCCTGGCAACAGCATTCATTGGTGTGTTTCTTCTGCCGCAAATTGATGGATTGGTCACAGCCAACTGGAGTTAAAAAAGTGCCCATTGGCCCTATTGTATTCCGCTAAATAGGTTACACTCAATCACTTTTTAGACAGCCTTTATACAGTTGTTTTAAATGGGACACAGCGCATAGCGGGCTGCCAACATGCAATAAAAAATCAATGTAATCAGTTGATTGAGACTGCTAACAGACAATACTAGAGGCCGAAGTGGATTATCAAACCAGTGACAATAGTGTATACAATTACCTGTTTAAGCAAGTAGAGATGGGGTTTAGTATTGCGATAATTTTTTGGGTTGCCGTGGCGGAACAATGGCTACAATCGCAGTGGGCTCTCATAATTTTCGCCGTTATATTTATGTTTCGCGCATCCATTGCCCGCGGGGAGATGGCTGAAATTAAAAGCCGAACACTGACTGTAGATGGGCAGCAAGTAACATTGCAGTCAGCTTCAACGAAGCAGGAGTTTCTACTTAGTGACTTTAAAATTTTACTTTACAAGCGTCGTACCAGAAAAA
Source organism: Oceanospirillaceae bacterium (assembly GCA_013215505.1). GTDB lineage: Bacteria > Pseudomonadota > Gammaproteobacteria > Pseudomonadales > Balneatricaceae > Rs1. The sequence continues at coordinate 31,388 of JABSQZ010000031.1, read as the reverse complement.
TCTCGGTGTTTGTATTAATGAGTGAAAATAGCAGCTTGAAAATAGAGTACTTCAAGGATATGCAAAAGTTATATGAGCTGTTTAATAAACAAGTACCTATGTGTAAAAAAATCCCTTGGTGGCAGCGTTTATAATCACTTTCGACCCTGCTGTCAGCCAGCCACAGTGTTGCGCCGCGGTATAATATTCAAAGTGCAGGTTGTTATTTAACTGTCAGTAACAAAAACCAGATCTGCAGCCCTATAGGCAGGGAAAGCCCGATTTTGGCTGATACCGTCTATTACCACACATTGTCTAGCAGCAGCTGACCAATCACATACTAAAGGTTTACTCATCGACATAGATATCGAAAAGGCAGACACACAGTGAATGTTTTCACTAATAGCCTGCTGTGAATACCCTCTGCCGCGTTTACTAACATGCCCATATATAATATCCAGATTGCTAGAATATTGGCATTACCGGTATTAAGTATAAACTACTAACAAGCTGTACCTTGCTTAACCACCAGCACTGTGCCGGAACCTAAGATCAAAAAATTAACGCATCTGCATTGGTTAATTATTATCAGGCCTCTGACAATAGAGCTGAGAGCTGCTCGCGTAAATGTTTAACACCTAATTTTCCTGGATTAAAGTGACACTCTGGAGTGTGGATGGTGGATTTTGCAGCCATTCGACGATTAATTACATTGTCATCAATTAAGATTGCCTGTGCCCCTTTAATCCCTAACTTCCCTAGTACATGTGGCCAATAGTTTGAGTCTTGCTTTAGCATGCCTACCAAGTGAGATTCGAAGACACAGCTAGCGAGAGAATCAAAATCAATCCGCTGTCGAAATTCTTCGCTTTGCCAAGTATTAGTATCGGTCACAATGATAATATCCAAGCTTTTCGCCAGTTCTTGCACTAGTTCCAACATATAAATATCATGCGACAATATGCTTTGGGAGTAAGCAGTTCTCAGCTGTTGAATCGAGAGTTGATTATCAGCAGGAATCATCGGCTGTAAAGCTTTCACTAAGTACTGATGATAATTTATGTCGTCAATTTCGCCTCTGCAAAAAGGAAGGTAACATGGGTTTCCTTCGAAAAATTTCTCCGCTAAGTCTGCAGCTATTGCATGCCGGTCGACTAGCCATGTAAACGTTGGCTTATCATTGGTATGAATTAAGCAGTTCCCTAAATCCAGTAACAGATGGGATTTTTTCACTATTGTCACCCGTTAATTGAGTCTAAAAACTTGGGAATTATATTACTAATATCAATTATTTAACAATATTTTCAGCCCTCCTTCTAGAGTGCGTATTTGCTACAGTTTTTCCCACCTATTTTGGGTAAGTAAAGCTAGATAATATATGACGAGGGAGTAATCAAGAACAAGGCAAGGTCGTTTTTTGACCGAAAATAGTCACAGAGTATTCAGTAGCCATAGACCAGACATAAGTAAGAACGGTGCATGCAGATTTATTCTTCAAATCAGGACCTGGATATTATTGGAAGCCCCTTACTAAGTGAAACTACGCAGATGTATGCAGCTTGACCAGGGTAGTGCTTATTTCCTTACAGGGAGGATTTATGCCCTGTGGGCCGGGGCAGTGAGCTATCAAGGCAGGGCCAAGCTCCAGTTACAGCTAAGTAACCACTGAGCTTAGATCACGCATTGCGCTTAAACAATTATTCTGCACTACAAGTACTTAGCTAGAAACGCTTTTACCCGCAACAGTGAATCTTGATGAGCAGTATTGGCGTAGTAATAGGCTGATTTCTCGGCGCTGCTGGCGCTGGGGTATTTAGGGTCATCATAAAAGTGCGTAGCGCCGCTATAGACCTGCAGTTCGATCTGCTGTTGGGCATTTTTTTGCTCACTGGCTTGTTTAAACAACTGGCAGTCTCCCTTTTGTAACAGACCGTCGTTATCTCCCAACAACAGCAACATAGGTGCCCTGAACTCTGCACCTTTTGGGTTGCACTGCGGATAAAAAATCACGGCGGCGTCGAACTGCTCAGTGGTTTTACGCCCAGGCGGTGGCCCCTGCGCCGTTAAGTTAAAGACACTATTGCCACCCGCAGACCAGCCCATTAGCGCGATGCGCTCGGGGTTTACGTAAGGCAAGCTTTTAAGATAGTCAGAGGCGCCGTAGGCGTTACTTATTACATCCCCAGATAAATTGATAGAAGCGTCGACTTCCTCCCCTACCCCGGCATAACTGTAAATTAACAGCGAGACATAACCCCATTGCTGCAGCTGTTGCGCCCACTGCTTGTGATAATCCTGCAAGCCATTGCCGCTGTGCAGCAATATCACCGCGGGTGCCACTGCTGTAACACTGGGCAGACCTAAGTAACCGGTGAGCTGAACACTTGTTTTGGGAGCCAGTTGAATGCCTTTAGCCGCGGCTTTCTTGATTTTAAAGGGACTGTGCGGTCCAGGTTTTGACGGGAAATTTACCTTTTCCAGAGCTTGGGCACTGCTCAACAGAGTGAAATTTATCGCTAAGATTATAATGATGGTTTTCATTTATTATTATTCTCCATTTATCCAGGCCAGCGCTTTGGCACACTGAGATCGCAGAACAGCGAATAATTAGTCAAATTCAGATCTAGTTATAACAAATGCCTGGCGATACGCCAAATGCCTATAAAGTAAGATAAAAAAATAGCGGTACCGGAGCGACAGCCAGAGCAATGCTGAGCAGAAAACTTAAGGGTGAAAACAAACCACTGAGCCCGGCTATAAACGCAATCCCTCCGCCACCGCCAACCAGCGAATTACCGGGGGTATTGAGTATTAACAGCAACAGTAAATAACGGTGCCGCAACATTACTGGTACTAATTTACTGGGGGCGTTCTGAGTCAACAGCGCCAAACGCGCAGTGCCAGATAGTGGTGTCAGTTTTAATATCAGCTTAGTGGCGGCACTAAAACCAATTTGGCTAAATATTTTGCCCAGTATCGTCAAAGGCAGAAAGCGCCCCATAACAAAAGCCAAGCTTAAAGCGCTGAGCATGCCCAGATAAATCAGCAGCGCTATTTTACCGCCAAATAGCATAATCAAGGCGAAGCCAATTTCGGCACCGGGAACAAAGGGCAGTGCCGAGGCCAGCACAAAGATAAGCATAGTGATAGCAATGAGATTGCGTACCACTGTTTCGCTACTCCCATCCAGATGTGCGGCCACCAAATTCGGCAGCCATTGACCTATTAGCCAGCCAGTTGCCAGCAGTGATAAGTACAAGGGCACCAGCACTAGCAATAGCCAGCGCCGTCCGCTGATCACTGTTGAGTACGCATTACTGGCCAGCGCTGGATAGCTCTGAACAGCAATACAATGGCAACATAGCTGCAGCAAATAGCAACTACAGTCTGTCGGTCCGTGGATGCCCTCATTACTGGCTATTTGTCTGCGGCTAGTTTTCCATCTACTGACCAGATACCCGCACCGCGTGCCGCTATAAACAAAAATGCAAAACAGAACATTATCGCCAGCTCACCGCCATTGGCGATGGGGAAAATATCTTTGGGAAAATGCACCATCCAATAGGCCACAGCCATAGTGCCGCTGCAGATAAAAGCACTGGGACGGGTCCATAGTCCCAGCATTATTAAACATCCGCCGAGTAATTCAATAGTCCCGGCAGCCGTTAACAATGGGTTTAAGTTCATCGGAAATTCTACCGGAAAGTTAAAGAATTTCTGGCTGCCGTGCCAGAGAAACAAAAACCCGCAAACGATGCGAAACAGTGCATAAATATGCTCTAGATAATTATCTAAAAATTTCATTGTATTCTTCCTCTATGGATAAACCAGCGCGGTTGGGAAGTTTAATAACAGCCATCTAATGACCGCATGCAAACCATCCCTTGCTTCGCTGCTACCTAGCAGCAGCTGGTTAACATTGATAAGACAAAAGGTTATTGAAAACTAATGATCGCAATCAACTATCCGCTTCGCGACAGATCACAGACACAGTGATTATGATCAGCACTATTGGCAATGCGATAATAGTGAATTTATGCAGATCGATGACCAGCATGGATGTTAAAAGAAAAATGCAAATGATTATTACTGGATAGCTTGGTCTGACTATATGACCAATCATGGCGCTCTCCCAATTTCCCACCCGACAGCACAGCTCTGAGCGGGATTAGACTTGTGTCGAGGTCAATTATACGCTTGGTGGGACTGACTGTCTTTGCGCGAAATTCTTAACTGCAGCACTTTTAACTCAGCTAATAAACATAGAGGGCTAATCGGTCAGCCCAATAGCAGAAGATTTTGCTTTAGCGAGAATAAGCAACTCTGCAGCTTGGCTAAAACAGCGTTACCAACAACTCAAATATGCCCCAAAAAACCAACAGGGTTGATGCAAAGCAACTGTAGACGAGTGTTTTTCTGGGTTCTGGTGCTTCCATTGGATTTTTACTCCAATTGTCAGGGACTTAATCAACGTTAATAGTATTGCGACTAAAACCAATGCTGATGGCGGCTATTTTTTCTGCCCCCTGTGTCATTATTGCTGTTACACAGGCTACTGCTAAATACAATTTAGGTCAGCATTGGATAAAGCGCCATGATTGCAATTTGATAGAGGGGTAAATAGGAGAAAGGATTAAGTTGGGGACCGGAGTTGGGGACCGGAGTTGGAAGTTGGAAGTTGGAAGTTGGAAGTTGGAAGTTGGGAAATTAAAATTCGGAGCTGTTAGGTGCCGCTAGATGCTAATTGTAGTAGTAAGTCGGCGATTTTTTCTAAGGGGAGGGTGTGATCTGCTTTGGTTAGTTTCAGAGCGGCTTTGGGCATGGAAGCTTCTTCGGCGCTATCTGGATCCTGGACTATGCATAGGCCACCGTATTCCCGGATCCTTTGCAAGCCTATACTGCCATCGCTATTGGCACCGGTGAGGACCAGGCCGATCAGCTGCTGTGCATAGCTAACTGCAGCCGATTCAAATAATACATCGATAGAGGGGATAGCATAACAAACCGGAGAGTCGACACTTAAACTAAACTGTTGGGTTCGCTCTATCAATAAGTGATAGCCTCCAGGCGCTATGTAGACAAAACCTGGCTGCAACTTCTGGCCACTATAAGGTTCGACTACTGTTAACTCTGTGTTGGCATTTAATAATTCGACTAACAACTGAGTGTGATCCGCCAGTCGGTGTTGCACTATGGCTATCGGCAGCGGATATGAGCTGGGTAGCTGCGCTAAAATTTGTGTTATTGCCTTCAGGCCCCCCGCCGAGGCCCCTATGACTAACGCACTATACATCTGTTTTTATCCGGTAAATCCGGGCATTGGTGTCTACAGATTCAAAACTTTTATCGACGGCGGAAAACTCTAAAGTTTCTTTGTCACCTAATACCAGATAACCCCGGTGCACTAAGCTCTCCTGAAAAAGTCCCAACACTTGATTCTGTAACTGCTGATCAAAATATATCAGCACATTGCGGCACATGACTAAATGCATCGACGCAAACACTTGATCCTTAATCAGATTATGATTGGCAAAAGTAATGTGTTTTTTTAACGAATCCTTAAATTTGGCGAATTGATATTTTGCCTGATAATAGTCGGCAAATGAGGCCTGGCCACCGGCACTTTGATAGTTTTCAGTAAAGAGTTGCATTTTCTCTGCCGGATAAATGCCCTCTTTGGCTATGGTTAACGAGTGGTTATTGAAGTCAGTGGCGTAAATCTGCGTGCGACTTAATAAATCTTCCTCTTGTAACATAATCGCCATAGAATAGACTTCTTCGCCTGTAGCGCATCCCGCGTGCCAGATATTTACCCGTGAATAAGTACGCAATCGGCTGCATACCGACTTCCTGATCGCCTTAAACACCGATGGATCTCTAAACATTTCCGTCACTGTAATAGACATGTCTTTTAAAAAAAGATCGAAGTATTCAGGGTCGTGAAGTATTTTTGAGGTCAGTTCAGTAACATGCTGTAAATCGGCAAGGTGCAATCGGTTCAGTACCCGGCGCTCCAGAGAGGCGCGTGCGTAGTGGCGAAAATCATAGCCGTATTGATACAGTATCGCCTCTAACAAATGATTGATTTCAAATTCTAAACTGTCTTTTTTTTGCATATTTTTTTGTCTTAAGCGCGTTTAAACAGCCATATCCTCATTATCGACAGCAGTTTGTCAAAATCTATCGGTTTAGTGAGGTACTCAGATGCGCCTGATTTCAGTGATTGCTCACGGTCTTCAGGCATCGTTTTAGCCGTCAATGCAATGATTGGTATGGTTTTATATTTATCGATCAATCTAATCCGCCTGGTCGCTTCATAACCGTCCATAATCGGCATCATAGTGTCCATCAAGATTAGTTCAAAATTATCGTCTTGCTCTAATAACTCCAATGCCTGTTTACCGTTGTTAGCCATATCAACATCAAAACCTATTTCAATAAGCTTTTTAGACAGTGCATAGGTGTTGCGCATATCGTCGTCAACCAACAAGATTTTTCTGTTTTGCAGCATAGAGCTTTCATCGTGCAGAATATGGTTTACTTGTTGGCTACTCTGGGAATTTTTAACTTCGATGTCGTGCAAAAATAATGACAGATCATCTAATAGCCGCTCCGGCGAGCCCACCCCTTTAATCACCACGGTAGATGAGTAATTATTCAGCTCAATTTGCTCGGCATCGGTGATGTCCCTACCGGTATAGATAATGATAGGAGGAATTTCCTGACCCTGGCGCTCATTAATGAATTTCAGTACTTCAAAACCACTCATATCGGGCAGGCCTATATCGAGAATAACGCAGTCATAGTTGCCACTCAAAATTTCTTCGCAGCCTCTCTCCCCGGTGCTAACAGCGGTCAGTTGTAGATCTTTACTGGTCAATAATTCGATGGTGGCCTGCTGGGTAGCCTGGTCGTCCTCTATCAATAAAATATGCTTGATACCTTGTGCCGATATCTGTCCAATCTTGCTCAGGACTTTTTTCAACTGCTCCTCGCTGACCGGTTTGGTCTCTATGCCTATTGCTCCCAAACGTAACATTTGGCCCTTAACTTGATCGTGGGCTGACATAATTTCCACCGGGATATGCCGGGTACTGGGATTAAATTTCAACTGCTCTAACACTTGATAGCCATCAATGTCCGGCAACATAATATCTAAGATGATGCCCTGGGGCTGAAACTCTTGTGCCAGATAGATGCCGGTTCGGCCGTCCCCGGCGACCAAGCATTTGTAGCCGTGCTCGCGGGCGAAATCCCGCAGTATCCGGGCAAAGTGTTTGTCGTCATCAATGACTAATAAGCTCTTATCACTGACTGTTATCAGTTCGCGATCGTCGGGGATAAACTCCAGGTAAGGTTGCTTTAGTTCAAGTTCACTCGGGCTTTGTACTTTAGTCTCGCTGCGCCCACTGGCAACCGCCTGACCAAAAGTGGCAACACTGGGTTGCTCTGTGTGTTCATGCTTAGATTCAGTGTAATCCACCGGCAGATATAAGCTAAAAGTACTGCCAACACTTGGCTGACTGATCAATTGAATTTCTCCACCGAGCAGCGCGGTCAATTGCCTGGCGATAGTTAACCCTAAGCCAGTGCCACCGTATTTGCGACTGGTTGAGCCGTCTTGTTGTTGAAAGGCCTCAAATATAGCCTGTAATTTTTCCTCTGCTATCCCTATACCAGTGTCTATTACCGCGACCGATATCGCCTTGTCTAAGGTCAGCTGGGAGTGAGTTAAAGCCACCTCAGTCGAGGGTCTGGAGATTTTTAGAGTGACGGAGCCCGTCTCAGTAAATTTCATGGCATTGGACAGCAAGTTGCGCAGTATCTGCTCCAGCCGTTGGCCGTCACTGCGAATCACTCTGGGCACATCATCGGCGATATCTATGACAAAAGTCAGGTCGCGGCTGTGCGCCACTGGCTTGAAAATATCCACTAAATTACGACACAAGGATTCTAAATTGACGCTCTCTATATGCAAACTCAGTTTGCCAGCCTCCACTTTAGAGAGATCTAATATGTCATTGATCAACGCCAGCAAACTGTTGCCACCGGCGTAGATCACTTCGGCATCTTCAACTTCCACCGCATCTAAGTGTTTCTTCTTGTTATCCGCCAGGCCTTTGGCCAGAAGCAACAAACTGTTCAGAGGAGTGCGCAACTCATGGCTCATATTGGCCAAAAATTCAGATTTATACTTGCTGGCCAGTGTCAGCTCCTTAGCTTTAATACTCAGCTCACTACGGGATTTTTCAACCGTGTCTTTTTCGTTTCGCAGCGACAGCTGCTGCTCAGCCAGCTCCTCGTTGGAAACCCGCAACTCTTCAGTCTGCTGCTTTAGCTCTTCCTCAGAGACTTTTAGCTTCTGAGTTTGATCAAATAAATTTTGGTTGGTGGTTTTTAGCTCCTCCTGCTGCACTTGCAGTTCTTCGGATTGCTGCTGGCTGGCTTCCAGTAGTTCTTTGTTGCGCATTTGATTCTGCAGGTTGTTAATGATCACCCCTAAGTTTTTTGCCACTTCAGCGATCATCTGCATATCAGCATCGGTGAAAGCAGTAAAAGAGGCCAGCTCTACCACGCCAATCAGTTTCTGCTCAAACAGCAGCGGTTCACACAAAATATTCAGTGGGGTCTGCTCCCCCAGCGCCGAGTTAATTTGAATATAGTCTGTAGGTACCTGAGTCAGTAAGATGCTCTTCTTCTCTTTACCTGACTGACCGACTAAACCCTCCCCAATAGCAATACTAGAAACTACATTTTTACGCTGTTTAAAGGCAAAACTGCCCTGTAGTAACAACTCTGTCGTCCCCCGATTTTGGATATAGATAGCACCGTGCCCGGAGTGACTGACTTTGCACAAAGCAGAAATCAGCTGATCGCACATCAGTGCTAAATCAGTGGCTCCCTGAGTCAGCTCCAACACTTCAGTAACTTGGCTCTTAAAGGTATTTTGCGTGACTAAATTGTCATTGACGCTCTGCAAGTCTGCCTCAAACTGCTTCTCTTTACTGATGTCACGAACAAAGCCGGTAAACATTGTCCCGTCTAGTTGCTTTACTTCACCTACCGACAAGTACATAGGAAAGGTACTGCCATCTTTTCTCAACCCGACCACCTCGCGGCCAATGCCGATAACTTTTTTAACCCCGGTTTCATGATAGGCGCTCAGATAGCCATCATGTTCGCCATGGTAGGGGCTGGGCATTAACACTTTAATGTTCTGCCCCAACAACTCTTTTAAGGTATATTGGAATAAGATCAAAGCCGCTTTATTAACGGATTGAATTTCCCCGAGCGGGGTGATAGAGATAATGCCATCCTGGGAGGTATTGACTATGCCGCGATTCAGCGCTTCGCTGCGTAAAGTGTCCGCCTGCAATTGTTTCTCTTGGGTCATATCGTGGATAAAACCGGTGAAAAGCTGATCATCTTTAAGCATTACTTCGCCGATAGAGAGGTAAATAGGAAAAGTACTGCCATCACTTTTTAACCCTTCTAATTCCCGACCAGAGCCGATAATTCTTTTCTCTTTGGTGGTCAAATAGCGTTTCAGATAACTATCGTGTTCATCTGTATAGGGCGCTGGCATCAACATTTTGATATTCCTACCAATCAGCTCCTCGGCGGTGTAGATGAACATTTTTTCAGCCGCACGGTTCAGTGATTGAATCAGCCCTTTTTTATCGATAGTGATAATTGCATCAATGGCGGTATCCAAAATACCTTTGTTGAGGGCGATGCTGCGCTGCATCTGTGAGGTGCTTAGGTCAATTTGTTGCTGCATTTCTGACAGTGCAATCCCGAGCTGATCTTTATCGCCTTTAATCTCGATCTTATTGCTGTAATTACCCCCGGCAATTGCATCCGCCTGTTCGGCACTGCTCTGCAGGGTCTGCAGCATTGTATTCAGCGAGCGACCTAAATCGCCAATTTCATCCTGGCTCAGCACTTTCAGTCGCTGCGATAAATCGCCACTGGCCGCTCTGGAGGCAACTTCGGTCATCGCCAGTACCGGCGTGGTAATCAACCTGTTGACGATCAATGAGATCAACACACCAATCGCCAGTGATAGCGCCAACAACATGGCAATATTATTGAGGGCGCTTTTTTCATGCTCTTCGGCTTTTAACAGCGACTCTGAGGTGAAATTGTCCAGTTCATCCAAAAGCGCTGCCAGGCTTTTTTCGGCGTGTTTCTGCTCGGTCTCTACCTTGTTTAATTTAATCTCATTGCCAATAAAGTCCCAATTACCGGCTGCCACAATCTCTAAAATAGCTTTGGCGTTACGGTAATAATCGCGATATTCCGCCTGTATCACTTGCAGCAGCTCTAACGCCAGCTTGAATTCTTTAATGTCTGCCTGGATCAGGGCATTTTGCACGTCATCGCGCAACTGCTGCTCGGCCTGCTGCAGTTCAACTATAACCAAGGTATGTAAACTATCGTATTGATTGAGCTGGCTACTCAGTTGTATTTTTAGCCCCGGTACTTGCTTTATTTCTTCTGCCAGGCGCAGTATCCGCTCAAAGACTATTGCCTGCTTCAACTGGTTGCGCTCAGTTTGAATCAACAAGTGCACCAGTGGCAGATCAATCTCTGCCACTTCTTCTATCTCAGTGCCAATCAGCTGCATTTGATTGAGTGCATAGCCGCCCAAAATTGCGACTATCAAAAAATTTAGAATTGCGGAAATGAGAAACTTGATCGTTAAAGTAAAACGAAAACCTTGACCCGTTGTCTCTTTGCTCATAATAAAATCCCTTTATTATGAAAGAACCACGACCATGCAATAAGAAATAGAGGCTAACAAATTATCAGCAATGTAGAAGAGAGAAAGGGTTTGCTGAGCGCAAATCTAATTCAAAAAGGAATGCCATGACAATGATTTTTCAACAACTCTCTGTGGCTAAAACTAGCACTGGGAATATGAAAAATCAAACAGATACTCGTCGCTGCAAGGGCTGTTTTGTCGCAAAACCAGGCAGAAAGTAACCGCTGTTTTTGCGCCGCTATAACAAACGGTTACCCAATCACAACTCAAGTTGATAATAATACTGATAAAAGCAAAATAGCGGCACATAGACTGAGTTTATTTTTGCCATGAAGAGTTTTGGATAACAGAAATATTGATCAATTTCAGAATCTTAAAATAGTGATTTTTCTGAGCGAATTATTGGATCGCTGTTGTTACAAGAGAAATTGAGAGTGATATTGACAGAAGAAGCCTGGCACTCCCGCTCGGGAGTGCAGAGCTTAAAAAGATCAATGCAATTCTTCGCTACTGAAATTAGAATGCATAGTATTGATCATTAATTTATCGAACTGTTCGCGGTTTAAGTGAATCAGTGTTTCGTGGTCTCCAGCTTCCAGATAAATATCTTTTAAGCGGCCCAACTCTTCATCGTAAATAGCATTCATATTATAGGCCTGGCCTACCGCGGGAACCGCTCCCTGCTCACAATCTTTAAACATATCGTAGAGCTTCTGCTCTGTGACTAAGTGCAAAGTGAGATCGAGGCTGTCTTCCAGTTTATGAAGGTTAATTTTACGATCCGCCGGTAGCACCGCCATCAGATGCCTGCCTTCATGGTCTTCCAGGACCACGGCTTTGGCAATATTCATCGGAGGGATTTGCGCTGCGATAGCGCTGCCAACTGAGCTGTTAGAGTGGGTGTGTTGAACTGTGTTGAAGAGGATATCTTGAGCGTTAAGATAGTCATCAACTCGCGCAGTGATACTCATAATCATGCCCTCTGTTTAATAGAAGTACTACAGTATATGCCTGATTAAAGCCCAGAGCTATCGATGCGGCGGGCAATTACCTCAGGGCCTGGAATAACTGTAATAAAGTCATTAACATGGCGCACTAACAAATTTTTATACTCAGTCACTGGGATTAAACACCCCAGACAGTGCGCTAAAAAACTAAGATTTTGTACAAAATTTGCTCTATAATGCGCAGTGAGTTGGAAAATGGAATCTCCTCATGTTGCGTATGATAATTGGGATGATTTTGCTCTGTCCCCTATTATTGAGCGGTGCAACTCACACGACTACCGCACCGCCCATCGAAGCTATAGCTACTACAGTGGCTGTTCAAGTGCCAGTATTGGCCATAGATGGCGCCATTGGCCCAGCGGTCAGTGACTACCTTGTCAGAGAGATCACTGAGGCGAATCAACGCCAGAGTGCCCCCGCTATCTTTATCACAATTGACACTCCCGGAGGCTTAAGCTCCAGTTTGCGCGACATCAACCAGCGCATCCTCAGCTCCGACATTCCCATCATCTGTTTAGTCCACCCGCAGGGGGCCAGAGCCGCCAGCGCCGGTACCTATATTCTGTACGCCTGTCACGTCGCGGCAATGGCCAGGGCCACCACTTTGGGGGCGGCCACTCCAGTGATGATCTCCGGACCTATGTCCAGCCCAAAGCCGCAGAAGACCGAGAAAAGCAAACCTACAGCGATGGAGAACAAGGTCTTAAACGACTCTATCGCCTATATTCGCTCTCTGGCGCAACTTCGCAAGCGCAATCAGCAATGGGCCGAACTGGCAGTCTCCGAGGCAGCTACCTTGACTGCGACTGAGGCACTGGAAAAAAATGTCATCAACATAATGGCCGAGTCCCCGGAGCAATTATTAAGCTTACTCAGCGATCCGGATTTGCCAATAGTGCAAGAGTTAAAACTGCAACTGAGCGGCGCCGGTCTCGACTACCGCCATCCCGATTGGCGCAGCCAGTTTATCGCCACTATTACCGACCCAAATATTGCCTATCTACTGATGTTAGCGGGCGTCTACGGCCTGTTACTGGAGTTCTACAGTCCGGGAATGGGCGTTGCCGGGGTGATCGGTGGTATCTCACTGGTCATCGCCATGTACGCCTTTCAGATGCTGCCGTTAAATTATGCCGGTTTGGGATTGATCTTACTGGGGATAGCCTTTTTAGTAGTAGAGGCGATGATGCCCAGCTTCGGGGTGTTTGGCATTGGCGGCATCGTCGCCTTTGTGGTCGGCTCAATCTTCCTGATAGATACCCAAGTGCAAGAATTTAAAGTATCGCTGATGTTGATCATGCCGATCGCCTTACTCAGCGGCGCATTTATCATTTTTGTGCTGGGTTTTCTGTGGCGCTCCAGAGAAAAACAAGTGGTCAGCGGCCAGGAGGCGATGCTCGGGGCCAGTGCCTACGCGCTGAGTGATTTTCAGGGTAGCGGCACTGTATTAATGGGCGGCGAGTGCTGGGCGGCCTACAGCCCACAAGCATTAAAAGAAGGACAGGTTGTCTCAATTGAGGCGATTGAAGGGTTGACTTTAATAGTGTCAACCACAAACCACGGAGGTTAATATGCCAGGCCTGATTATCGACACTAATATGCTGCTGATCGGCATCATTGTTTTCATCTTGCTCTCTATTATGATCAGCATGTTTCGGGTGCTGCGCGAGTATGAACGCGGCGTTATCTTTTTCCTGGGTCGCTTTGAAAGGGTTAAAGGTCCGGGACTAATCATAGTCATCCCCATTATTCAGCAAATGGTGCGGGTAGATTTACGTACCGTGGTGATGGATGTCCCGAGCCAGGATGTTATCAGCCGCGACAACGTCTCAGTGCGGGTGAATGCGGTTATCTACTTTAGGGTGATAGATTCACAAAAAGCTATCATCAACGTCGAAGATTTTTTGCAGGCGACCTCGCAGCTGGCACAAACCACTTTGCGCTCGGTTCTAGGACAGCACGAACTGGACGAAATGCTGGCCAACCGCGATATGTTAAATACCGATATTCGGGGTATCCTCGACGCCCGAACCGACGGCTGGGGGATTAAAGTGTCCAACGTCGAAATAAAACACGTCGATCTGAATGAGACGATGATCAGGGCAATTGCCCGTCAGGCCGAGGCCGAACGCACCCGGCGCGCTAAAGTTATCCACGCCTCCGGTGAGACAGAAGCGGCAGATAAACTGGTCGAAGCTGCCAGTAAACTGGCGGTCGAGCCCAATGCCATCTTGCTGCGTTATCTGCAGACACTGACTGAAATAGCCGGGGAAAAGACCTCTACCATTTTATTCCCGCTACCGCTGGATCTGCTTAACGCGCTGTTGCCAGCTCAGAAAAAGAAACAGGCTGGCAGTGACAGCCCAATCGAGCAACAGGACAACGGCAATCACTAGTGCTAAGTGCTAAAAAAGTTCCGAGGTTTTTGCCGCCATAATAAAATCATTCTTGTGTAACCCCTGAATATTATGGCTCCACCAGATGACCGTGACTGAGGCATATTCCAAAACAATCTGCGGATGATGATTGACGCTCTGTGCCAGCTCGGCAACTGCATTGGTGAAAGCCACTGACTGGCTATATTTACCGGTAGGAAATTTCCGACTGAGCTTTTTAATGCCCTCTTGTTCAAGTAACTCCCACCCTGAAACTTTGGGCATGAGAGCAGCTATTCCGCTAGTGCTCAGTAAATTGGCACTGGCATCACAGGCACTACAGTTTTGTTTAGATAGCGCTTCCATATCTGGCATCTCCCAATAATGTACAGCTTCTATTCTACGTAATAACTAAGTCAGCGAATAGCGTCTTTATGCTTAAGAACATGTAATAAGACTATGCCCTTCTCTATGAACGCCTGAGTAATCAAATGCTCGGTAAGGTGAACAGCACAATGGTCTGTTCGCAGCGCCCTAACCGACCAACAGCAGCTTAATGGCCGCCAGCGAAGCCATAATTCTGATCAGCCATTTAAACTGTATCAGCTTTAGTTTACCCAGCAGCCAATAGCCGATACAGGCACCTATCACTAATCCGGGGATACTTTGCAAGCTGATGATAGTCGATTCGATGCTCAGCAGACCCAGTGCAAACAGCATCGGTACTTTGGCAAAATTCAGCAGTAAAAAAGCCCAGGCACGGGTGCTGATATAGGTTTCTTTGGAGAGTTTTTGCTCCATAAAATAAAGACTAAAAATGGGCCCGGCGGCGTTTGAGGTCAGGCTGACAAAACCGCCTAACAGACTAGTCAAGTAGCCACTGACAGGATGACGCATCAGATTGGATTTAGTGTTATCCAGCACTACCCCTAACACTAACATTGACACTATCATCAGGCCCAGCAACCAGCTGAATTGACCGGGGTTGATGCTCGCCAATAACCAGCCTCCCAACACGACCCCGAACAGACAAACCGGTAACAGCCGCGCTATCAGTGGCCAGTGGATGTTCTTTCTATAGCTAATCACCGCCAGCACATCGGTAATGATATACATGGGCAATATAATACCCAGAGCCTGGGGCCCCGGAAAAGCGATCATTATCACCGGTAGAATTAACAAGCCCATCCCCCCGACTGAGAATTTTGAGAATCCGGTAATAAGTCCCGCGCCGAGCATGATTAATAGTGCTGTAGTCAATGTTTTCTCCTGTTAAAGAAAGTCATAGTATTGAGAGTTTGTGGGCCTAGCTTAATCCAATTAATGATAGTAAGATAATTGCTATTTTTAATATCTTGATAGTTTTAAACTATCTTCTTACAGAGTTTATTTTGACTAACGAACAGCTAAAGGCATTTCTTGCAGTGGTAGAACAGGGTAGCTTCAGGGCCGCTGCGGCAGCTATTTTTAAAACCCAGCCAAGCATCAGCGCCGCGGTCAAAGCACTGGAGCAACAGTTTGCGGTGCGCTTGTTTAACCGAGACAGCTACCGGCCCGAATTGACCACTGAAGGCAAAGTATTTTATCGCCAGGCTAAACTGTTAATTCAACAGGCCAACCGCCTGGAGATGTTAGGCCATCAACTGGCCAGCGCCGATATGCCTCTACTGTCTATATCACTGAGCGCTATGTGTGCCCTGCCACCCGTTTTAGAAAAGATCAAACTGTTCACAACTGAACATGAAAAAATGCGCCTGCAGATCAATACCGAACATTTATCAGGGGTATTAGAACAATTACAGCTAGAAAAAACTGACCTGGCGATTGGCCCGAATATAGGTCTGGGTGAGCAACATGAATTTGTGCAAATCAGCCAAATTAATATGCTGACTGTTGCCGCCCCAGGGTATTTAAGCATCCAGCCCGGAGAGCTGGTCAGCCATCAGCAGTTGCGCCACAAACCGCATATATTGATCTCAGACACTGGATCACTGGCCCCCTTTGATCACGTCAATATATTACTCGGCGGCCAGCGCTGGTATGTCAACGACTACCAGATGAAGAAGGCACTGTTAGTTTCAGCCATGGGCTGGGCGCGGATGCCGGAACACATTATTACGGCTGAATTGCAAAGTGGCGCATTGATCACTTTGCAAGTGGAAAACTTCAACTCCCAGAGCCAAGTGCCAATGTATTTAATCAAGTTGAAAAGTCATACTTTAAACAGCCTGGCAAAAGCTTTTTGGGATCAGTTATCTGTCACTTAAGGATTTACAGCTACGTAATACAGTTGGAAGTTGGAAGTTGGAAGTTGGAAGTTGGAAGTTGGAAGTTGGACCTTAAATACAATACAGGTTATCAGCATCTACTTAGCACGGTTAACGCAGTGGGGCTATGGGAATACAGAGTGGGGTTTTAAACACCGGGTCTTGGATAATATGGTTTTTCACCTGGAAAATGTTTTCAATCAGTTCACTGTTAATAATTTCTGCGGGCGCACCCTGGGCGATAATTTGGCCATCTTTTAGGGCAAAAATATGATCTCCATAGCGGGCGGCTAGATTGATATCATGCAGCACTAACAAAATGGTTTTTCCGAAATCCCGATTGATTTGCCTGATCAGGTTAAGACATTCAAGTTGATAGCTCATATCCAAGTGATTTATAGGTTCATCCAGCGCAATGGTATCGGCATCTTGCGCCAGCACTACAGGTATCCAGGCGCGCTGTTTTTGCCCGCCGGAAATCTCGTTGAGCTTCCGCTCCTGCAGATCATAGATACCCGTGGCGCGCAGCGCTTTTTCTACTTGCACAGAATCTTCAACGGACCACTCTTTTAAAAAGCTTTGATGAGCGTAGCGGCCAAGCTTAACCAGCTGAAAAATAGTCAGTTCATCCGGGGCTACCGGAGTCTGTGCCAAAAAGGCAAATTGCCTGGCGTAGTCGGCCGCTGCGAAACTAGCCACGTCCCTACCCGCCAGTTGGATACTGCCGGAGTCAGGTGTTAACAATCTGGCAATTAACGAGAGATCTCAGTGGTACGATTTATGGCCAATAATGTACGCCTGATGCAGCTGGATTCTTTCTCGGGGCGGGTATTAAAAGACATTGGATTTAAACGCACCGCCAGTAATAACGTGCAGGGCTTTGCCGAAACTACTGAGTCCAAAGAGCGCATCCCGGCGATGGACGGCGATCGCATCTTCTATTTCAAATGGGACGATAAAGACCACAATAGTACCGAGCTGGAGCAAGAGTGGATGAATGAAATTATGTGGAAAAACTTAGCGGCGGTTAAAGCGGGGAAAGTACATCAAGTTAGCGATACGTTCTGGAATACTTCTGGCGGTATTATATCCGCTAACAAAATGCTCGATGCCATTGCGCAAATTTACCAGGTTAAGATCGACTGATAACAACTGATCATTAAACCATGGCGTAGTAGAAGCAAAGCGAGAGGCTCCGCCTCTCGCTCTATTAGCCGACTGTTTAAGCGACTTTAGCCAGCAGTTCTTTGTTGGCCAGAAACTCGTCGTAAGTACCCTGGAAATAAGTCATATTTTGCTCCTTAATTTCCAAGACCCGGGTAGCTAAACTAGACACAAACTCGCGGTCGTGGCTGACAAAGATCAACGTACCCTCGTAGAGTTTTAGCGCCTGGTTTAACGCTTCGATCGCCTCCATATCCATGTGGTTGGTCGGCTCGTCTAAGATCAGCACGTTAGTATCTTGCATCATCAGCTTGCCAAATAACATCCGGTTCTTTTCACCACCTGAGCACACTTTAGCTTTCTTATTAAAGTCGTTTTCGGTAAACAGCAACCGTCCTAACATCCCCCGTACTTTTAAGTCGTCATGTTTCGGGGTACGCCACTGTGACATCCAGTCAAACAAGGTTAAATCACAATCGAAATCGGCACTGTTATCTTGCGGGCAATAGCCAACCACGGCATTTTCCGACCATTTAATGTCACCGCTGTCAGCGCTGAGCTGGTCCATTAAGCAGCGTAGCAAAGTGGTTTTACCGGCACCGTTTTCCCCCAGCACGGCCAGTTTGGCTCCAGCTTCAAGGATTAAATCACCACCCGTGAAGAGTGTTTCGCCGTCGAATCCATGCCCGACATCTTCCAGAACCAGAGCCTGGCGATGCAATTTTTTGTGCTGGCTGAATTTGATCCCCGGGGTGCGTCTGCTCGAAGACTTTACATCGTCCAGTTTGATCTTATCCATCTTCTTAGCGCGCGAACTTGCCTGTTTGGCTTTAGAAGCATTGGCACCAAAGCGATTAACAAACGCTTGCAGCTCATCGATTTCAGCGCTTTTCTTGGCGTTTTCAGTGTGTAGCTGTTCGCGAATCAGCGAAGAAGCCGCCATAAAGTATTCGTAGTTGCCAGGGTAAATACGCAATTCACCGTAGTCGATATCGGCCATATGAGTGCAGACTGAGTTCAAGAAATGCCGATCGTGTGAAATGATGATCATAGTGCTCTTGCGCTTGTTCAGTTCATCGGCCAGCCAGTTGATGGTATCTATATCCAGGTTGTTGGTCGGCTCGTCTAATAACAAGATATCGGGATTAGAGAACAGCGCCTGGGCCAATAATACCCGTAGCTTCCAACCCGGGGCGACCTGTGACATTAATCCAAAGTGCAGCTCTTCAGCGATGCCCGCCTCTAACAGAATTTCGCCGGCGCGACTCTCTGCGGTGTAGCCATCCATCTCGGCAAATTCAGACTCCAGTTCTGCGACTTTCATGCCGTCTGCCTCTGACATTTCCGGTAATGCGTAAATACGATCGCGTTCTTGTTTAACTTCCCATAACGGCATATCGCCCATGATCACCGCATCGACAACGCTGTACTCTTCAAAGGCAAACTGATCCTGGGATAAGCAACCGAGCTTCTGACCCGGAGTAATAGAAATATTACCTGAGGTGGGAATAAGTTCGCCACTCATGATTTTCATCAACGTTGACTTGCCGCAGCCATTTGCACCGATAAGCCCGTACTTATTACCATTACCAAATTTAGCGGAGATGTTTTCAAACAATGGTTCTGCACCAAACTGCATGGTGATATTTGCTGTGGAGATCAAAGATGTATACCTGAGAGTCGATTGATTTGCGCTGTCCTAGTTTAAAATTTCTAGCACAGACAATCGAGTGGATTATTTAGGGCGCAAATTATATAGGTCTTTTACTGTAAGGTCGATAGCTGCTGTATAAAATATAGTCAGAAAAGCAACTCATGTCCCTGCCAGGGTGCTTGTCATTGTTAGTGATTATCATTGCATAAATAATGGCTTATTTTTTTAGAATTAAACATTTATCTTATATCCGAATCAAAAAAATTCATTATAATTAAGCATCTACAGCGGATGTAACTTATGCCTAAATTATTAATTATTGAAGATAGCCCGTTAATGCAAAAAGTTATAAAGCATTTAGCGACGTCAGAGCTGAGCTGTAAATTTGACCTTGCATCGACAATGGCAGAAGCACAGGAGTTTATCGCCAAGTCAGATTACTTCCTGGCCCTGGCCGATTTGCATTTACCGGATGCCCCCAATGGCGAAGTCATTGATGTAGTGCTCGAAGCAGGTATAACGACTATAGTGCTCACTGCTTCTCTGGATGACCGTAAACGCAAGGCAATGTTAGATAGAGGGGTGTTAGATTATATCTACAAAGAGAACCGCGACTCTTATATTAGCGCTATAAAGCTAGCTAACCAGTTATTACACAATAAAAAGACCATTGTACTACTGGCCGATGATTCTCATACTTTACGTACCCATATTTGCAAACAACTGCAGCGTTTACTGTTCAACGTAATCGAAGTTGAGAACGGAATAGAAGCGCTTGTTGCATTGAAGCAACATCCACAGATTGAGCTACTGATCACCGATTTTAATATGCCGAAAATGAACGGCATCCAGCTGATTAGAAAAATTCGTCAAACCCGCAGCAGAGATACTTTCCCGATTATTGGTCTGTCTTCATCAAGCGACCCGACCTTATCAGCACAGTTCATAAAATACGGCGCCAACGACTTTCTTATTACCCCCTTTATCCACGAAGAGTTCCAGTGGCGGATCTTGCGAACTATGGAGCAGATCTCACTGTTCAAAAAAATCACTGATACTGCCAACAAAGATTATTTAACCAAACTTTACAATCGCCGCTATTTTTATACGCAGTCGCGGAAACTGTTCAAAAAAGCTTTAGCAGATGATAGCGAGTTAGTTATTGCTCTGATTGATATAGATTTTTTCAAGAAAATCAATGATAGCTATGGTCATGATAGCGGTGATGCGGTGCTGGTGGAACTGGCTGCTATTTTGCAGAACATATTCCAGGGTTTCATTGTCGCCAGATTCGGCGGCGAAGAATTTATTGTCATTATAGATAATGTAGCCATCGAATTATGTGCCAAGTACTTTGAACAATTCAGAGAAAAAATCGAAGAAAATTGCTTTATTATTCCCGACGGCGAACTCTCGGTGACTGTCAGTTTAGGTGTCGCCTGGCACAAGCCGGGGTCACTGCAATGCTTTATCAACAAAGCGGATGTGGCACTCTACCAGGCTAAAGATTCTGGCAGAAACCGGATAGTCTACGACGCTCAGTAAAGGCTTGTAGATAAGCGTTGATTCACGTAAGCCCTGTTTCTACTACGTGCAGTTATAAAGTTAACAGACTGCCATTTACATACTCTCGATAAGTAAATGGCGTGATCCGATTAGATTTTAAAACGGGAAACCAATTCTTTCAAATTGGCAGAAGTCTTATCTAAGTTATCACTTGCCTCGACATTCTCTTCTGCCGTAACACTGGTTTGGTGGGTATATGTGCTTATCTGGCGGATTTTATCTGAAATATCCTCAACGCTTTGCATCCTCGATTGGGTCGAAGATTCAATTTCACGATTCACTTTAGATATCTCTTCAACGCTGTGGGTGGTCTTGTCTAAAGCATCATACACTTGCTGAGTAGCAACGACGTTTTCCTGCACGCTGCTCATGCCCTGGGACATAGTTTTCGACCCTGCTTCGGCATTTTTTTGCAGCTTTTCTATTAGTTGTTGAATTTCCACGGTAGCGGTACTGGTGCGTTGTGCCAGTTGTCTCACCTCATCGGCTACCACTGCAAAGCCTCTGCCATGATCCCCGGCCCTGGCGGCTTCTATGGCAGCATTTAAAGCCAACAGATTGGTTTGATCGGCAATACCATGGATCACTTTAAGTATCACACCTATGTCAGTACTGTCGGTTTTTAGCAGCGACATCGACTCTTCTGCCAGGCGCATAGTATCTGAAAGCTGGGAGATTTTTTCCACCGATTCATTGACGCTCTGCATACTGTATTGCACTGCTTCCTCGGCGGATTCAGCGTTGCTTACCGCCAGCGAAGCGCTGTCGGCAACCGCTTTAAACATGTGTGTTAAACTTTCTGTTTCAGTAACTATTTCTGTGGTTATCTGCTCTTGCTGTTCCAGTGAGCCACGGGTTTTCAACGAGGCATTTTTCATACTATTGGCACTGGTTGCTATATTATCCCCGGCGTCGGTCATGTCTCTAACATTGCCATTGAGGCCCTGAACCAGCAGATTAACGTCGCCAATTAACACTTTTAACTCACCTACAGCGCCCTGTACAGCGATGCTAGTGGTCAGATCATTACCGGTTATCTTCTTTACGCCGTTGACGAAGCCACTCAGAGGTTTAACTATCCAGCGCCTCAGTACAAAAATAATCACTGTGCTAAGTGCCAGAGCAACCATACAGATGGTCAGTATCAGTACCGGAATAATCTGTGCATTTTTCTCAGCATCTTGGGCGCGGGTATTGACTTCATCGAGTCGACCGACCTGATCCCCGGATACCCGTGCCTGCATCGTACTGATAGAGCTCAATATATCTCTGGACACATCCGGAATAACGCTCAGGGAGACACCTAACTCCTGCAGGTTAACGGTCAGTAAACTGGTAAGATCTCTATTCGATGCATTGGCATTTTTCACCAGATCCAACGATTGGTTGAGTACTATATTGCCTTTTTTGCTGGCTTCTTTTTGTCTGTCTATCTGCGCCTTGGATTTACTGGTAAAGTCCAGGGCTTCGACAATGCCCTGTTCTGCCATGACTCTTGCTTGAAAGCTGATCTTTGTAGATAAACTAACCACTTCCTCGCCCTTGGCAATTAATTTTATCCCGGAGACCTTTTTTTGCGCCGGAACAAACAAATTATTGTGCTTTCTAAGTGCACTGCGCAGCGGCCGCAGCTTCTTTTTAATCAGCACTAAATCACTACGCATCTCCTTGGTCACCGTAACTTTGGACAGCAGTTTAGTGATTACAGACAGCTCCCTAAAGACCGTTTTTATATGGCCTTCCGCCGTTTTCAGGGCAGTAACATCATTATTTATTATCTGGAAAGCATTGACTAGAATTGACATGCTCTTGCGGTCAATTTCCTGAGCTGCATCCAGTAATTTTTGGTAAGGTCCGCTGATCAACAGCAAGTTTTGCTCAATTTTGTTGGTCGCTTGATTGATCACCACTAAACTCTTGTTACTTTGCTCAGACAATTCCGCTAATTGAGTCAGAGCCCGATCAATATCAATACTTGCCTGCTGATTATCGATCAGCTTGGTTTCTAAATCACTTAACTTTATATACGCTTGCTCCGCCGTCGATAATTTATCTACCTGCCCTGTTAAACTTTTAAGGGTCTCTATCGACTCTTTCATACCGGTTTGCACCGTGGTAATTTCAGTGCGTAGAAAATCTAAATCCTGACTGAGTCTTGAAGTGCCAAAATAGGCGACAGCACCTATAATAAAGAGGATTAATACCACACTGTAGACAGCGCTTTGAATAAAGAAACCAATAGACCATTGGCGGGTAACTTGTTTTCTGTTTGGCATAATAGCGACCTAAAACTAAAGGAGTTCGATACTGTCATTGAGGAACAAATTATCCCTGAATCAATTGATTTATCGACAGATATTCTTATTTATACGCTGAGTTTATGATCTTTTCAATGAACCAGCAGTGAATATTATCTAATTACTAGCGACTAATACACAACAGCCTGCAAAGATATTGCCGATTCATCCGGCTATCTGTATTCACGCGCCTACTTAATACTTAAGGTGTATGCGTTTGAATAGTTTACCCTGTTCTTAATCTGGGTAAATAGTCAACAAGACTATAAGTTTTGAAATATAGCGTGCCAACTAGCTTCTGCTGCTAAAAATCTAGCTGCAGCTTAGGGAATATCCGCATAAGTCCAATATCTTCTCTGCGGACCCTAGCCCTGGCTCAAAGCTGAGTTTAATCTATTGTTATAAAATAGATTTTGCTAATGCTCTTGACCTGGCCGCAATTTTACTGCGACACTGCTACCCATGTTAAATATTGCCCCACTGACAAATCAACTCACTACTAATTTCTTGCGACGTCGCCGCGAGCAGTTTACCTGTGTCTGTTCGGTGAGAGGGTAAAAGACTAAATAAATTCAGTCATACCATCGAAGAAACCACAGGTGCAAACTTGTGGTTTTTTTTTGTTTTAAGGAGCCTATAAATGAACAAACCCAATCCCTATTCAAGTGTAATGCAGATCGCAGCTCGCCCTGATATTGTTTTTGTCAGTGGCCGGGGAGGCTGGCTGGTTGATGATCAGGATCGAAAATACCTGGATTTCATTCAGGGCTGGGCAGTTAATTGTCTGGGCCACTGCCCCACCCAGGTTACCCAAGCTGTGTCAAAACAAGTCAATACGCTAATCAATGCCAGTCCGGCTTTTTACAACAACGTGATGCTGAATCTGGCTGATAGTTTGGTGCGACACAGTTGTTTGCATCAAGTGTTTTTTGCTAATAGCGGCGCAGAGGCGAATGAAGGCGCGATCAAGCTGGCACGAAAATGGGGACAGTTACATAAAGGAGGCGCCAATAAGATCATTACTTTCAACAACGCCTTTCACGGCCGCACATTGGCCACTATGTCAGCTTCTGCTAAGGCGCAGTTTGAGCCCTTGTTCGAGCCTAAAGTGTCAGGCTTTACTAAAGTACCGTTTAACGACTTATCGGCACTGCAACAAGCCATTGACCCAATGACAGTAGCCATCATGCTGGAGCCGATACAAGGCGAAGCGGGGGTAATCCCGGCACAACTTGAGTTTATCGCAGGCGTCCGCCAGTTGTGTGATCAATATGATCTTTTACTGATCCTGGACGAGATTCAAACCGGTATAGGACGAACCGGCAGTTTGTTTGCCTACCAACAGTACGCCATAGAGCCGGACATTTTAACACTGGGCAAGGGAATTGCAGGAGGATTACCCTTAGCGGCGCTACTGGCTAAAGATAAATTTTGCTGCTTTGCCCACGGCGATCAAGGTGGCACTTTCAACGGTAATCCGCTGGTGAGTGCCGCTGGGCAAGCGGTTCTGGATACGGTGGCAGATGCAGAATTTTTAGCGCAGGTTCAACACTTAAGTGATTACTTAAGAGAGGGGTTGATGCAATTATCGACGTCTTTCAATTTAGGAGAGGTTCGCGGCAGTGGCCTGCTGTTAGCATTAGAAACAGGCTCGCTGGATGCAACTGATATTGTCCGTCAGGCACTGCAAAAACAGCTATTACTGAATGCACCCAGGCCGCATACCTTGCGTTTTATGCCAGCCCTGAATGTCAGCGAACAGGAGATATCTGAGATGCTGAAGACCCTGGCAGCTATACTGGGATCTTTAGTTACTGCCAAAAGCTAAAGCGACATTACCGGTGTAAGCCGATTATAGAAGAGCAAAAATTCAGGCTTAGCGATTAGAATAGCAGGCGTCAATAGCGAATATACTGTCGGGGGGATCAACGCCCCCCGACAGCCATTTTAGCTTTACTCTGGCTCGTAGCCTAGGTTGGGTGACAGCCAGCGCTCCATCTCGCTCTGGCTCATGCCCTTGCGCTGGGCGTACTCGTCAACTTGGTCTTCGCTGATCTTGGCCACCCCAAAATACTGTGAATCAGGGTGCGAGTAATACCAGCCACTAACCGCGGCTACCGGATACATTGCGAAAGATTCGGTGATGATTAAGCCGATGTTTTCCTCAACGTCTAACAACTCCCAAATTTTTCCTTTCTCAGTATGATCCGGGCAGGCAGGATAGCCAGGAGCCGGCCGGATTCCCTGATATTTCTCTTTGATCAGACTCTCGTTATCCAGCTTCTCATCGGTTGCGTAACCCCAGTATTCACGGCGCACTTTGGCGTGCATCATCTCGGCAAAAGCCTCTGCCAGTCTGTCGGCGAGCGCCTTGGCCATAATACTGTTGTAATCATCAAAATCAGCTTCGTACTCGGCCGCTAATTCATCGACACCAAATCCAGTGGTGACGGCAAAAGTCCCTAGATAGTCTTTTAATCCGGTCTCTTTAGGGGCGATATAATCGGTCAGACAATGGTTCGCCTTACCGGCTATTTTGCTGGTTTGCTGACGCAAGTTATTTAATGTACAAAGCACTTGAGTGCGCTGATCATCAGTGTATAGCTCTATATCATCTTCAATAGCAGACGCTGGAAAAAGCCCCACTACTGCGTGAGCAGTAAACAGCTTTTGCTCAATAATCCGCTCCAACATCTGTTGCGCATCGGCAAACAATTTAGTCGCCTCTACACCTACGACTTCATCGGTGAGGATTCGCGGGTAGCGCCCGGCTAACTCCCAAGTGTGGAAGAACGGGCTCCAGTCGATGTATTCGATCAGCTGGTGCATATCGAAATCTTTAAAAACCTGCACACCCAGCACTTTCGGTACCGGCGGGATATAGTCACTCCAGTCAATCTGCTGTTTATTGGCTCTGGCCGCTTCTATGGTTACACGTCGCTGATCGTTGGCCCGTGCGGCAAAGCGTTCACGGATCTCTGAGTATTCCTGTTGCGCCGCCGCCACAAAGCCTGGCTTACGCTCTTTGGATAACAAGTTGCCAACGACACCCACTGCGCGGGAGGCATTACTGACATAGATAACCTGGTCGTTTTTATAACCTTGCTCAATTTTCACTGCAGTATGCGCTTTTGAAGTAGTAGCACCGCCTATTAACAAGGGAATATGGAAATCCTGACGCTGCATTTCTCTGGCCACATAGACCATTTCATCCAGTGAGGGGGTGATAAGACCGGAGAGCCCTATCATGTCGGCGTTGTGCTCACGGGCGGCATCGAGAATTTTCTGCGCTGAAACCATCACCCCTAAGTCAATGATTTCGTAGTTGTTACACTGCAAGACCACGCCAACGATATTCTTGCCGATATCATGCACGTCACCTTTGACAGTGGCCATCACTATCTTACCGGCGCTGCTGCTCTCACCTGCTACTTTTAATGCATCGATAAAAGGCATTAAATAGGCGACCGCTTTTTTCATCACCCGGGCGGATTTAACCACTTGCGGTAGGAACATCTTGCCCGAGCCAAATAGATCGCCAACCACGCCCATGCCATCCATCAACGGCCCTTCAATTACCTCTATCGGCCGGGCATAAGCCTGTCGGCACTCTTCAACATCCTGATCAATAAATTCGGCAATGCCTTTAACTAAGGAGTGGGACAAGCGTTTATTCACTTCCCAGCCGCGCCACTCCTGCTGTATTTCCTCCACCACAGTACCGTCGCCACGGTACTTTTCAGCGATCTCTAACATCCGTTCAGTACCGTCTGCACGACGGTTTAAGACGATATCTTCGACATATTCGCGCAACTCGTCGGGAAGGTCATCGTAGATCGCCAGCTGCCCGGCGTTAACTATGCCCATGCTCATACCATTTTTTATCGCATGATAGAGGAACACGCAGTGAATCGCCTCGCGCACTGGATTGTTACCGCGAAAGGAGAAGGAGACGTTAGAGACACCACCAGAGACTTTGGCATAGGGCAAGTTTTTGGTGATCCAGGCGGTTGCCTCAATAAAGTCGACTGCATAGTTATCGTGCTCTTCAATACCGGTGGCGATAGCAAAGATATTTGGATCAAAAATAATATCTTCAGGTGGGAATCCCACCTCATCCACCAGCACTCGATAAGAGCGCTCGCAGATTTCAATTTTGCGCTGGTAAGTATCTGCCTGACCATCTTCATCAAAGGCCATTACAATCACAGCGGCGCCATAACGGCGAATCTTTTTCGCTTTATCGACGAAGCTCTCATGGCCCTCTTTAAGGGAGATCGAGTTGACTACCCCTTTGCCCTGAATCCACTGCAGGCCGATTTCTATCACTTCCCACTTTGAGGAATCGATCATGATGGGCACTATGGAGATATCCGGTTCAGTGGCAATCAGCTTGAGAAAACGCTCCATGGCGAAGTTAGCATCCAGCATGCCCTCGTCCATGTTGATATCGATAATCTGCGCGCCGTTAGCCACTTGCTCACGGGCCACTTCCAGCGCGGTTTCATAGTCGCGCTCTTTAATCAGTCTTTTAAAACGCGCCGAACCGGTCACGTTGGTGCGCTCACCGACGTTGATAAACAGTGAATCATCGGAAATATTCATCGGCTCCAGGCCCGACAAACGACAGACTTTGGCTAACTGAGGAATCTGTCGCGGCGGGTGTTGCTCGACTGCCGCTTTAATAGTCGCAATGTGCGCAGGTGTGGTACCACAGCAGCCACCGATCATGTTGACGAAACCAGACTGCGCCCACTCGCCCATTTCATCGGCCATCTGCCTATCTGTTTCATCGTACTCACCAAAGGCATTTGGCAATCCCGCATTGGGGTGAGCTGAGACATAAGTGTCGGAGACACGTGATAATTCTGCGACGTACTGGCGTAACTCTTTTGGCCCTAAGGCACAGTTCAATCCGACTAATAAAGGTTTAGCGTGGCGTACTGAGTTCCAAAAGGCCTCTGTGGTTTGCCCGGATAAGGTACGCCCTGATGCATCGGTAATAGTGCCGGAAATAATTACCGGCAGGCGGAATTGATGATCGTCAAAAAATTTCTCGATAGCGTAAATAGCCGCCTTGGCATTCAGGGTATCAAAAATGGTCTCGATTAAGATAATGTCACTGCCGCCGGTAATCAGCGCATCCACTGACTCAGTGTAAGCTTCGACCAACTCATAAAAAGTGACGTTGCGAAAGCCCGGATCATTAACATCCGGCGAGATAGAACCGGTGCGGTTGGTTGGGCCCAGCACACCGGCCACATAGCGCGGATGCTCGGGAGTCGAGTATTTATCCGCAGCGACTCGGGCGATTTGCGCCGCGGTTTTATTAATCTCATAGCTGAGCGCTTGCATGTCGTAATCGGCCATGGCAATCACAGTAGCATTGAAAGTATTCGTTTCAATGATATCGGATCCGGCCGCTAAGAACTGCTCGTGGATTTCCTGAATGATCTGCGGCTGGGTCAAGACTAATAAATCGTTATTGCCTTTAACATCACTGGGCCAATCACTAAAGCGCTCGCCACGGTAATCGGCCTCCTCAAGCTTATGCGCTTGGATCATAGTACCCATTGCACCGTCGAGATAGATTATACGTTGATCGAGAATAGCTTTTAGTTCTGGGGTTTTATCTACAACATGGGCAAACGATTTCACAGGCAGTCCTAGCAATCTAAAATAATGAAATACTTAAGCCTGCTGTTACAGGCTTGGGTAGCTGTTAAGTATAATCTAATTTTTAGAAAGACATTTTGAAGCTGTTTCATGTAAACATGAATAATATTGATGCTGGGAGGGGCTGCTGTTTCAACACCGCTTATCGATTTCAAAGGATATCCAAAGCTGACAACCGCCCGCCCTATTAACTACTTTTTGTCTATTAGTATCCCTTAAAGATCAAAATATTAGGAATATCCATATAACTAAACAGTTGATCTTTATTCTGTGACAGAGATTAGAATAGCGCCCTTAACTGATCTGCATTATTGAGAAACGCTCGGGCATATTCTCAGTAGTTTGCAGCATCGCTGACCAAGGTGCGTTAGCGACAATACTCTATCATTCACCATCGTCACAGGATCAGGCTATGAACGTCTTTACTGACAATTCGCAATCCATAGGTAACACTCCCCTAGTACAGCTTAAAAACTTAGCACCTAACGCCAAGATATTTGCCAAAATCGAATCGCGCAATCCCTCCGGCTCAATTAAATGTCGTATCGGTGCCAGTATGGTTTGGGCTGCAGAGAAAGCGGGAACACTGACTAAAGGCATGACATTAGTGGAACCTACTAGCGGTAACACCGGTGTAGCATTAGCTTTTGTCGCTGCTTCACGGGGTTATTCGCTAACCTTGACCATGCCTGCTTCGATGAGTTTAGAACGTCGTAAATTGATGAAGATGCTCGGAGCCGATATCGTACTG
Organism: Oceanospirillaceae bacterium; assembly: GCA_013215505.1. Classification (GTDB taxonomy): domain Bacteria; phylum Pseudomonadota; class Gammaproteobacteria; order Pseudomonadales; family Balneatricaceae; genus Rs1. The sequence goes on along the minus strand of JABSQZ010000031.1, from coordinate 1,884 downwards.
ACTGAACCTGCAAAAGGTATGAAAGGTGCGATTGAAAAAGCCCAGCAAATCGTCGATGAAAACCCCGACAGTCATTTAATGCTGCAACAATTCCAAAACCCGGCCAACCCTGCTATCCATGTAGAAACTACCGGCCCGGAAATCTGGAACGACACGGATGGCCAGATCGATATCTTTGTTGCCGGCGTAGGCACAGGTGGCACTATTACCGGTGTTTCTGACTATATTAAAAACATTCAGGGCAAGGCAATTACCAGTGTCGCAGTTGAGCCCAGCGCCTCGCCCATCATCACTCAGACATTGGCGGGAGAAGAGCTACAGCCTTCACCGCACAAGATCCAAGGCATTGGCGCTGGTTTTATCCCCGCTAACTTAGACCTTGAACTGATCGACCAGGTTGAAACTGTCGACAACGAATTAGCCATTGAAACAGCCAAAGCGCTGATGACCCAGGAGGGCATTTTAGCCGGTATTTCATGTGGTGCTGCAGTGGCCGCAGCATTGAGAGTTGCAGAGCAACCTGAAAACAAAGACAAGATTATCGTGGTTATACTACCTGACTCAGCTGAGCGCTATTTGTCGACGGCTCTCTGTGACGGGTTGTTTAGTGAAAACGAGAGCGTTCAATAGGCATAGATATAGTTGGAAGTTGGAAGTTGGAAGTTGGAAGTTGGAAGTTGGAAGTTGGAAGTTGGAAGATAGCCTCTAGCTCTCCTTTGATCTTTAGCCATTAGTCTATCCAGCACCGAGGTCGCTTTCTTGGTGTTGGATTCTAATTCCCCACCCGCGCTTAAAATTCAATTTATTAACCCTCCCTGCGCGGCTGATTTTTCGCTATACTCACGGGCCTTTAATCTGTGAGCGATAACATGAAAACGTATTTTCTGCCTGCGGGTCTCATCATTAGTTTGTTAGTCTCACTGTTGATTCCCGAACCTGGTATATTTTTAAAAGAGCTTGGGGTAATCCCCTTGTGTGTGGTGGTGATCTTTTTTGTCAACGGTTACCAGACTGAATTAAAGGAGCTGCCCAGAGACCGCTCATTCGTTTATGCACTGGCAGTAACGACGTTTATTTGCCTGATTATTTCGCCTTTATTAGGGCTACTTACCGCCAACTTCTTACAGCTGGGGCTGGGACTCACCTTGGGCCTGTTAGTAAAATCAGCGGTGCCTTCTACGCTCTCCACTTGCATAGTGATGACCAAATTAGCGGGCGGCAGAGGTAATTGGGCACTGATGATGACGGTCATTATCAACATTATCGGAGTCTTCTCTATCCCCTTTATGTTAGAAATAACCGCCAGCGAAAATATCAGTTTCAGCATCGACCCACTAGTTTTGTTACAGAAGTTAATTCTGTTAGTACTCTGCCCATTTATCGCCGGCTACCTGATTAAAAAGCTAGGGTTATTTTCACCACAGCACCCATTTCTTACTTACCTGCCCTCCACTATGGTGATAGTTGCAGTCTGGTTATCGCTGTCTGCCTCAGCCGAGATTCTGTACCAAATCAGTATCAACTCTCTGGGTAAAATTGTACTGGCCACCATCATCTTGCACTTTGGTCTGATGCTCATGGCAATGGTGGCGGCTAAAATGCTCCCTATTGACACGGGAGCGCAAGTGGCAATGGCCCTGACAGCTTCGCAGAAAACCTTGCCGGTAGCGGTGAGCATACTCGCCAGTTTCGACCAACCGGTAGGTGATGCGGTACTATTTTGTGTAATGTTCCACTTTTTCCAGCTGTTTGCCGATGCGGCGCTGCTGCCTAAACTGAAGCGATATTACCAACTGTAACTCGTACCTCGGAAGTTGGAAGTTGGAAGTTGGAAGTTGGAAGTTGGAAGTTGGAAGTTGGAAGTTGGAAGTTGGAAGTTGGAAG
>JABSQZ010000030.1 GCA_013215505.1 Oceanospirillaceae bacterium | reverse complement strand
GATCCAGTTTATTTGTGCAAAAAATAGAAGGCTCAGATAGTACAACAGATGTCGATAAAGATCCGCAAATAATGGCATTAGGTAACTCGGGTGCTTATGTTGTGGTTTGGAACGGTAATGAAGCAGGTGGTGATGAGAGTATCTATACGCAAAAATTTAATGCCGATGGCACAGTAGACACAAGTGTTGGTATTAATGGGGTGCAAAAAATAGAGGGGTCAGATAGTACCGGGGATAACGATAAAACTCCGCAAGTAGTCGCTTTGGGAACGAACGGTGCCTATGTTGTGGTTTGGAACGGTAAAGAAGCTGGCGGTGATGAGAGCATTTACACCCAGAAATTTAATGCTGATGGCACTAATGATAACAGGGTCGGCACTAATGGGGTACAGAAAATAGAGGGATCAGACAGCACTGGGGATAACGACAAGACCCCGCAAATCGTTGCCTTAGGTACAGATGGTGCCTACGTAGTGGTCTGGAACGGTAAAGAATCCGGTGGAGATGAAAGTATCTACACCCAGAAATTTAATGCCGATGGCACAAAGGATACCAGTGTTGGTGTTAATGGGGTGCAAAAAATAGAGGCTTCGGACAATACCGGCGGCAATGACCAGACACCACAAATCACGGCATTAGGTACCGATGGTGCTTATGTAGTGACCTGGAAAGGTAAAGATGCCGATAACGATGACAGTATCTTTACCCAGAAATTTAATGCCGATGGCACAAAAACCGAAGTATATACAGCTGGTGGGACTGGAGACTTCGACATCGCTTCCAGTTTGGATGCGGATGCGGTTGAGTACTATGAGGTCACATACTCAACCGGTAGTTTAGAAGTGACTAACGGGGCGGTAACTACCCCCTATGCCAGCGGTAGCCAAATTCCCGCCGCGCAGTGGAATAACGTTAAGTTAATCGGGGCAACAGGTGAAGATTATGATCTGCAGGTGACCGCATCGCTGTACAACTTTGTCGATGAAGATACTTGCCTGACTATTGATGTATTAGACAACGATAGCGACCCTGAGGCTACCGCCTTAAGTATCGATAGCTTTGATACGCAAGTGACCCTCAATGCAGTGGTGGTCGGTACTGTCACCGAAGTGACTTTAGACGGTAAGCAACAGCTGAAATTTACCCCTAATGCCAACATGGATGCCCAAGTACTCGATGGCACCACTGAAACCTTGTCTTTTAATTACGTTCTTAGTGATGCCGATGGGGGCACCGATAGCGCTACGGTGACTTTCATCGTCAATGGCGTTACGACTCCTACCTTAACAACCCCGTTGATTTTAGACTTAGACGGCGACGGTATAGAAACCACCACTCTGGCAGATGGGGTACAGTTCGATATCGACGGAGATGGGCATGTAGACCAGACCGCATGGGTAGGTAAAGATGATGCGTTTTTGGTCAGAGATATTAATGGTGACGGCCAGATTAACGGCGCTGCAGAGTTGTTTGGTAGTGCTACGGTGCTTAGCAATGGTGAGAAAGCAACGGACGGCTTTGCTGCACTTGCTGATTTGGACAGTAATGCCGACGGTGTGATTAATTCCATGGATGCGTTGTATGATCAACTGCAAACCTGGCAAGACCAGAATCAGGATGGCTTAGTACAAGACGGAGAGCTTAAATTTCTCAAAGATATTGATGTTGCAGAGTTGAACTTAGTGGCCACAGAGGGCAATGAGTGGGATAACGGTAACTTGATTGGGCTCAATTCGAGTTGGAGTGACAGCAATGAACAGCAGCATGAACTGGCAGATGTGTGGTTGCATTATGCCAGCGGTGAAGACGGTAGTTTTGTTGAGTTTGCCGCCGATTTTAGCATGCCGCAAAGCGAAGAGCAGATAATCTTTGACGATGATCTAGTGGCCGCTGAAAATTCTGTAAACACAGCCAATCCAACCAGCGCCAATACTGACAGCGATTCGAACTCTACTGACTATGTGGCGCCAGTTGTAGATACTGGGATGGTAGATGTCGGGCCCAGTAATGATTCGGTAATCTGAAAAGCTAAGCGATAAATAATTCGGCGCTTTAGCACTTATTATTTTCGGCTATCGGACCCTTAGTTATTGAGGATCCGAGAGCGGCTGAAGTGCTTCTTTGGTCTCTTCTTTTTCCGCTGCGCTCAAGACTACGGTCATAGTCCCACTGTGGATTGAGTCCTTAAATTTGTAGGCATTCACCGGGTAGCCGATTTCTGCCTCAATGGATTGCTTGATGGCCATGGCCTTGCCAAACTCATAGTGATCATAAAAGATATGGCTAGGTAAGAACTTAGACGTTTTCAGCGACGCTTGTGTGGCGGCGGGCTGCATTGTTACTTGGTAACCTTGATCTGATAAGTAGCTCGTTAAGGCGCTAGCCGTTTTTTGCCGGGAGGGAAAATAATAGAGTTTGATCTGGAAAGGTAGTTGGATTTGGCCCAGAGTCAATAAATTTGTCGACTTGTTTGAATCTTGAAAGCTCTTACCTCTGGTGCTGACAATAGCGATAATGATGACCAACAAAATGAAGCATAGCAAACCTAATACTCTGTTTCTGGTTTTCTGTTTTAGGTTAGCCATATTAGAAAATATCCTGAATATATAGAGTGAATAGGCTGCAATAGCATACAAAAATATTCTAGCACGGCCAGTAGAAAACGGATAGCCAGCTTTTTCACTGTAATATTAAAAGCTTAGACAGAAATCAAGAGATTGCAAATATACTTGATCACAAGTGCTGGTCGCTAAAGCTCTATGTTAATAGTATCGATATACAGCGCCTGGCCACCGACCCTGACACTGCTAATGATATCCGCTGTTTTTTCAATACAGGCGCTAAGTCGAGAGCTAGCACCCATTTTCCTGCCTTGCTCAAATACAAAATCAGTTGCACTCAGATCGTGGTAGGTTGCCAGATAGCTTGCCAGAGCGCCACTGGCGCTGCCGGTTGCCGACTCTTCCGCAATGGCAAAAGCCGGGGCGAAATTTCTGCAACTAGCACTGTAGCCCGAATCCGCAGCCGAGAACTCAAACAGATGCATACCGACCAAATTGTGCTGGATAGAAAAATCGGCAATCAATGGCTGATTGGCGATCACTGAATCGAGTGAACCTTTGCTAATAGGTATTATTAAGTCGGCGAGTCCAGTAGAGGTAGCAATAACTGGCAGTCCAGTGTCGGTAATAATACTCGGGCTGATGCCCAGCATAGGCGCTATCTCTGTTGCCGTAAAATGCTGTAAAAAAGTCGGTAACTGTTGCTGCATAACTACCGAGCCATCTACTGCGATAGTGACCTCGAGCTTACCGGCCTTAGTGAGCTGGGTGTAGCTACCGGGGGCCAGAATTTTTTGTAAATGCAGCAGATGAAATATTGCCACAGTGGCATGGCCACAAAAGTCTACTTCATCGCTGGGGGTGAAAAACCTCACCTCAAAGTCAGCTTGCGTTGAAGTTAAGACAAAAGCGGTCTCAGATAGGCTCATCTGCGTGGCAATCTGCTGCATTTGTCCTGCATTCAGAACATCCGCAGCTAAGACGACCCCGGCGGGGTTGCCGCCGGCGCTGTTTAGGGTGAATGCATTGACTGTGGCTACTTCTATTAACACTTTAAGCCTCTCTAAGGTTTAAATCAAAAAACACTGACATCTTAGCTAAGTTGCCAGGAAGTTAATTTAAAAGGGTTTATTCGTTGTAGGCTTTGTGTACTTCTTCGGCAATAATCTGTACGCCGCGTCTCACATCTTTTTCGTCGGCGGCATAGGAGACACGAATGCACTCATGCTGGTGCTGCCATTGCTCTGCAATACCGACAAAGAAATTATGTCCGGGAACGATAATCACGCCGCGCTGTTTTAATCGCTGGTATAAAGTATTGCTGTCGATCGGTAAATCTTTAAACCAAAGCCAGAGGAAGATGGCTCCCTCAGGTTTGTGGATTCTAAAGGGCAGTCCGGCCAGATCTTGCTGGAACCACTTTAAAGTCTGTTGTGAGCGCTGGCGGTAAAAAGGGGTAATGTGTTTGTCGCTCAGTTCAGCGATTGAATTATCGGCAAACAGCGGCTGACAGATCGCCGGCCCCAAAGTACCACAGGCCAAACTGATGACCGTATTTGAGTTGCTGTACGCCTGAATTAACTCTTCACTGGCGACAATGATGCCGGTACGTGCTCCGGGAAGTCCCAATTTAGAAAGGCTTAGTACTAATATGGTATTTTCATTCCAGTGTGGTTGGGCATCGTTGAATATAATGTTAGGAAACGGCAGGCCGTAAGCCCCGTCAATAATCAGCGGAATATCATGCCGCAGGGCAATCTCATCTAAATGGCTAATCTCATTGTCGGTGAGTACGTTACCGGTCGGATTAGTCGGTCTGGAGACACACAGCGCAGCAGCGCTCTGATCTAGCTGCAACTGAGAAAAATTAACCCGGTATTTAAATTGCTGCTCATCTAAAAGCTCAATGTTAGGCTTGGTCGCAGTGAAAAAATTATCGGCTAAACCTATGTCTGCATAACCTAGGTATTCAGGTGACAGCGGTAAGTGGATCGAGCGATGACTGCCATCGGACATTTTTCCGGCAAATAAATTATACAGCACAAAGAATGCACTCTGGCTGCCATTGGACACTGCAATGTTGTTTTCAGTGAGCTGCCAGCCGAATTTACGTTTTAAAAAGCTGGCCATTTGCTGGCGGAAACTTTTCTCGCCCTGTGGCGATTGATAACGTCCCAGTAGATTATGACGTTGTTTAGGGTCATCTAATAAGGTTTGCAAGCGCTGTTGAAATACTTGTTCCATGGCCGGTATTTGCCCCGGATTGCCACCGCCCATCAATATCGCATTAGGGTTTTCCAGCAGTGCATTACCCAGATCGTCCATCAGTTCCACGGCACCGGAGCGAGCGGAAAATTTTTCGCCAAAAGCTGATAATTTCAAAAGTCTATTCTCGCATTGAAGATGTTGGACCTAATCGCATGCTCCTTAGCCTTCAGGGTAAGATGCAGCGGCTTAAAGTTGGCATAAGAGTACCGAGTTTTAGCATCAATTCAAGGGTGAGTGTTAAGTTTTGCGCTGTTTTTGGACATTTACTCAGTGGGCTACACTCTGGCTACTGCGCTATATTATTCTGGAAAATTTTTGCTGTTGTTGCACGGGTAAATAGCGATCAAATATCCTGCAGAATCTTCTGACCAGCAATCTTCCGGTCGAGGTAAATTGAATGTTGTTTTCTGTTAACTCCAGTTGTTGCTCGGCGGCAAATTTATCCATATCCAGATAGCAGTGACAGATAAGATCCTTGATAAGATCCCGGCGTATCTTGTCATCGCGACTCAGGACAACACCTCTGCATATAGCGTGCTGTTGCCTATTGAACCATTCAGTATACAGGGCCAGATCATCAGTGTTTTGATAATAGAGGCCACCAATTTTACTGATGGCAGACACCCCCATCGCTACTAAGTCACAGTCGGCGTGGGTGCTATAGCCCTGAAAATTACGTTGTAATAAGCTATTTGCTGAAATCGAGGCGTCGAATTGTAGCGCCGTTGGATAAGAAGTATAGAGTGGACCAGCGAGATCATAGCGTCTAATTAACGCAGTATTTCAGCTTAGTGAGTTGGTAGTGGGGAGTTGTTGTTGTTGTTGTTGTTATTGCAATGTGAATCCTCTGTTGTGCAGCCAAATCCGTAACAGATTAATCAGTAATACTGTCCAAGGCTGAAGTATATACACAGGGGAGCAGGAGGAACTTAATGGAAATTAAAGAAAGTTAGAAAATGCTGCTGCAGTCTAGAAGAGGGTGGTAAACGGAGTAAAATTAGCAGTGAAAGCCAGCTGAGCTGGCAAACCTGCTTTAATGGCCGCTATATTTTTTGCAGTAGCGCAAGCTCTTCGCCAACCTGATTTATCTCGGGGCGAAAGCGTAAGATAAAAGTATTTTTCAAACTTAGCACCAGGAACTGCTTTTGTCGGTTAATGCGCCAGCCCTCAGGATAACTGATCAATTGCAATAACACTGCGTGCACGCTATTAAATTGCGGGTGTTTAGTCAGCCATTTTAAATCGCTGTACTGTTCACAGCTCAACAGCCTTTTAACATCATTTAAGTACCATGCGCTGGGCGCAGTGCTTAAAGGCGATAATTGTTGTAGCAATAACGGGGAAATGACACACTTATCTTTGGAAAAAAATTGTCTGACCGACAAGTCACTGTGCACATTTAAGGCGGAATTATCACGCACGTTACTACTGAAATCTAATGCATCCAGGCCCTGCAGTACTTTCTGCAAACTCCATTGACAACTTTCAATCAACGCCCAGGCGGCCTCACTGGATTTTTTCGATCCCAGGCTGTATTTGGTTGCCCGTCTGCCGTCGCGTAAATTCTTATCAATGGCCGTGACTTGTAAAAAGCTGCTCTGAAAGTCCACTAAGCTCAGCGGCGAACTCACGTAGGCGTAGGGAGTTTCCTGAGCACTGAAAGTCAGCCATTGGCGTTGCGATTCAAGTGACGTTAAGATCGGAATTTTCATAGTAAAGAGTCGGCAGGGGTTAAATCAAGAAATGAACGGCGAACTGTGCAGCCAGTAGATTAGGCAGCTAAAATAGCATTTCAAACTAGACAATTCATTAACTATTTAAAATATTGGCAAAAGCTGCATAATACAGCCAGAAAATACAGATAACAGTGGATAGCAATGAAATTATTGAATAGATCAAGTTTTACCTTACTCGCTAGATTACCTTTTGCCGAGTGGATCGCCAGTTTAGAGGGGAAAATAAGTGTCGAGGATGGCTATGAATTGCTGTCACTGGCGCAGTTGCGTGAAGCGGGCAGTGTCTACCTGATCGATGAAGTCGCCCAGGAGAGTGATTTTGACGATTTAATGCAAGTTAGCTGGGAAAAAATGTTTAAAAATGAACTGTCTGCCTGGGATGAATTCGAAGATTACTGGCCGCAAATATCAGTATTATTGTTTGAACAGTGGTTTGAAGTACAAACCAATGTCATGACCTTTGATTTGTCGACTGACCCTATTATGACGGCGACGATGTAAGTTGGAAGTTAAAAGTTAAAACAACAAAATTGTTCTTAATACTCAGTGGTTATTTATGAATCATAACAATAAAAGTATAACAGGCATCCAGTATCATCCATTGTTGGAGTCGCTCTACGATGAAATGCACAGCCGGCCCTATCAGGTTATTCCCTGCCCGGCGCATATTACCCATTTTGTTATTTTGTCCGATGACACTGAGAAGGCACAGCAGTTTGAGCATTTACAGCGACTGTTTGAAATTTTTGGGCAAGAAGTGCCAACAGAAGATAAACCTAATCTGCAATTTGATACCCCGACCTTCCGGGTACGCCGCGAAGTTCACTTAGAGTTTAGCGCCTTCACCTTTATTAATCTGGCGGTCACTGATCTGCTACCTTTTGAGCAGACCGGGCTCACACCCTTGCCTGATGGCTGGTTGGAATCCCTGCCGGGTATGGTGATGGCCAATTTTCATTTGGCGCTGCAATCCATCGCTGCAGATGACCCGGGACTATTGGCCAAAGCAAAGCAATCATTTGAAGGTAAGCGATTGGTGGGCAGTAGCCCGCAGAAAGGGGCCGCCAGAGTCTGGACTTCATTCCAACTGCACTCAGATGGGTTTGGTCGTTTCCTGATAGGTAATGCCAGCATGAGTGACTCACAAATAGGGCGTCTGACCCAGCGGGTTATAGAGATAGAAACTTATCGCATGCTGACCTTAATGGCATTGCCATTGGCCCGGGATAACGGCAAAGATCTTGAGGCCATGGACAGCCAACTGGTAACTGTGACCCATCAACTTGCCTGCCTGGATGGCTTTTCTGAACAGGGAATCCTCGGTCAGCTGACTGGAATGGCTGCCCAAGTGGAGGCGGCACGGGCCAGAACCGCTTTTCGCTACTCCGCCACCTTTGCCTATTACGAGTTGGTATTAAAACGTTTAGCTGAGCTGCGCGAAGATGAAGTCTCCGGGCATTTAACCATGAGCGAGTTTATCACCCGTCGACTGACTCCGGCTGTCAATACCTGCCGCTCTGTCAGTGAGCGCCTGGAAAGTTTATCGACACGAATTGATCGTGTCTCAGATATGATGCGGACCAAAGTTGAATTATCCATTCAGGAGCAAAATCAGCAGCTGCTGACCTCGATGGACCGACGCTCCAGAATTCAACTGATGATGCAACATACCGTTGAAGGACTATCGGTAGCGGCGATTAGTTACTACAGTATAGGTTTAATCAAGTACATCATTGAGGCCACGGGAACCGGGCAGCTACCGCTGAGTAAACCACAGCTGGTGGGTTGGTCAGTACCTGTTATCATCGGTGTGGTATGGTTTTTCACCCGCAGGGTACACCGCCGCTTTAAAGGTATGGACGGCGAGAGTAAAGGTAAGCAATAACTTTGATTAAATCCGGGAAGATCCCGGTTAGAGGACATCCATGAAAGTAGCACAACAGATAGAAGAAAATGTTAAGCAGGGTATTAACTGTGTTGAGTACTATTTAGAAAACGAAAGTCATATGCATTCGGGCAATGCCACTGAAAGTCATTTCAAACTGATTTTGGTCTCTGACGATTTTGCCGGTAAACGAGCGGTGCAGAGACATCAGAGCGTGTACGCACTGATGGCCGCGTTGATGAACAATCCTATCCATGCCCTGGCGCTACACTTGTTTACGGTGTCTGAGTGGGCAGTCAAAAAAGACAAACAGCTACTATCCCCTAAATGCCTGGGTGGTTCTAAATAAGTTATTCGGAGCATAAATAAGTGACCGAGACGGACCCATCTAGCAGATGCGGTCCACTAAACAGTCCACATCTTTCCTTTGCTGGTCTAGCAAGGCAGGGTTTACTCCATCAACCAGTTGCGGTCCGCTAAAGTCTCCACGTCTTCCATTTGGTGCGTCACCAGTAAGACTGTTTTGTTTTCTGCTCTGGCGATTTTATTGACCCAATTTGCGGCGATGCTGCGAGTTTGATTGTCGAGCTCAGCGAAGGGTTCATCTAGCAATATCAGAGGTTCTGGACGCAATAAGGTTCTAAGCAACCCGACCCGCTGTCGTTGCCCGCCGGATAGTTGCAGCGGCATTTTTTGCATTTGCTCAGCTATCTGCAACTCTTCGGCGGCTGCAAATATTGCATCATCGTCAATATTGGCAGTGCCCAGTCGGGCATTTTTTAACACATTGATGTGTTCAAATAAATTATTCTCCTGGAATAACATTGCCACCGGACGCCGCTCAATAGCCAGAGTACTGATCAGGGTATCATTCCAGCTTATCTGCCCCGAAACTGGCTTAATAAAACCGGCGATGCACAGCAGTAGACTGCTTTTGCCCACCCCGCTAACACCTTGCAGGGTCACAATTTCACCGCTGTTGATTTGTTGATGATAATTGAGCTGATTATCGCCAAGTTGGATTTGCAGTTGCTGTATATCAAGCATGTTGTTTGGCTCGTTCAATTTTAAGCAAAATGATAAAGTAGACTAATAGCAAAATTGCCGAGGCAAAAGAGGCCTCGTGGATTCGATAACTGCCTGCGTATTGATAAATCAACCAGGGAAGCGTTTTCAGCTGGTCGTTACCAAAAATAGAAAAGATCGCTACGTCACCCATAGCAATCAACAGTACCAAGGCAAAAGTACTGAGCATAACAGGCCTTATATAGGCCCATTCAATGGCAATCCTTTGCTGCAGATTCAGTTTTAAAGACTGATACAGCAGTGCGTAGTCGCTGTCGTACTGCAGTACCCGGGCGCGGATTTGCTGGATGGCAAAGGGCAGTACTAACAAGGTGTTTAATATCAAGACAAAGATAATACCCAATTGATCTAAATCGATCAGCGGTAAAAACAAGATATACAACCCCACCGACAACACCATCGCCGGTGCTATTAAGGTATGATTTGCCAGCCACTGCAAGGTGTTTTGCAGCCGTCGTTGCCGGCGCTGTACCGCGCTGCGAATCGGCAACATGATGCAATAGGCAATCAGCATAGCCAAGACGGCACTCAACACTCCCAGCAATAAGGTTAAACTCAGTGCCTCCATTACATCCACGATTAAGTCGACGGAATAATTGGCCGCCAACACCCCTGGCAACAGAGCCAGTAGTGGCATTAACATAAATACAAAAGTGCCAGTGTAAATCAGTAGATAAATGCCTTTGGTCGCTTTGCCAATGTTTGGGATCCAGATGTTTTCGGTGGAGTCTTTGGACAGCCAGGGCACTGAGCTTGAACGGTACAGTAATAGGAAAAACACCCCGGCGATGGCAAACTGACTCCAGGCCAAGGTCAGAGCTTCGGGAATATTAAAGTCGTATTTGAGTGCCTGGTAGATAGCCACTTCTAAAGTAGTTGATTGCGGCCCGCCACCCAGTGCCAGTACTACGGCAAAACTGTTGAAGCATAAAATGGTGATGAAACCGAAGATCAAGCTGGCATTAGCACTGAGGCTGGGCAGTTCAATCAGCCGAAACCTCTGCCAGCGACTAAATTTTAGCTGCCGCGCCAGTATCCAACTACTGTCGGGAATGCTCTGCAGTTGTAGGTGCATCGCCCGCACTGCAAAAGGTAAGTTCATGTAGACATGTGCCAGTAGTATTCCCTGTAGACCATATAAACTCCAATCCTCTCCCAGAAAAGGGGTGATAAACCCCGACAGACCCAGCAGTGAGACAAACCCGGTGATCAGCACTAAAGTAGGTAATACAAAGCACAGCAGCGACAAACTGAGAAAGGTTTGTTTTAAGAAAATATTCGGGTAGTAGTATATAGCTCTGGCAATTGGCCAGGCTAAGACTGTCGATAGCAGTGCACTTAACAGGGCCTGTTTAATAGAAAAAAGCAGGATAGAGTGGAAGTAACTGTCTTCCAGTAAGGCTAAATCGGCACCGCGCTGACTAAAGCCAATTAACCCTTGAAACGCTAGGGCGGTAATGGAACTGATCAACAAGATGAAGAACAGACCAATGATGTTGCTGGGTTTTGTAAACATTAAACACGAGTAATTAGTGAGAGGGAAAGACAGCGCTGCGAAATATTCTCCAGCGCTGTTAAACTAAGATAAAACAGACTATTTAGCCGCGCTAGAACGCCAATCTTTGATCCAGTTTTTACGCTCAGCTACGGCAGTTTCAATACTCAATTCAACCAGCTTAGGAGTGATTAACTGAGAAAACTGATCCGGTAAAGCAGTATCTTTTCGCACGGGTAACATCCAGTTGGTCACAGGTAAAATAGCTTGTGCCTCTGCAGAGATTAAAAATTTCAGGAATGCCTGGGCTAACGCTGGTTGCGAACTGGTATTGAGCGCTGCAGCGACTTCAATTTGGCTGACGTGTCCCTCGCTAAATTGCGCCGCTTTATACTTAGATTCTGATTCTACAATCATGTGATAGGCAGGGGATGTGGTGTAGCTAAGGACATAATCGGCACCGCCTTCAAGGAACATACTGTAAGCTTCCCACCAACCTTTTGAAACTGTCACAGTGTGGCTCGCCAGTTGCTTCCAGGCTGCATTGGTTTGATCGCCATAGACCGCATTCATCCAAAACATGAAGCCTTGTCCCGGTGTGCTGGTACGCGGATCCTGGTAAATAACTTTGGCATCAGAGTCTACCAGTTGGCGCAGTGATGTAGCGGGCTGGGCAATTTTAGTGCTGTCGTAGATAAAGGCGAAGTAGCCGTAGTCGTAGGGGACAAACTGGCTGTCAGTCCAGCTTAATGTAGGGTTTAAAGCAGACAAATCCTGTTGGTGATCGGCAATCAGGCCAGTCTCTTTAGCGTCAAACATCAACGCATTGTCCAGGCCTAAGATAACATCTGCTTTAGCCTTAACGCCTTCAATTTTAAGACGGTTTAATATGGAGACACCATCTTCAGCGGCAATGAAATTCACTTCACAGTTACAATCTTTTTCAAAGGCGGCTTTAATTTTTGGCCCCGGCCCATACTTAGAGACAAAGGAGTCATAGGTATATACCGTTAGAGTATCCGTGGCTGCGCTGGCAACAACAGAGTGTGATGAAATCAGTGTAGCAAGACACAAAGTTAGCAGTTTATTCATTATTGTCTCAATAAATTAGTTAATAGTAACGGCTGGGTTCTCGTTGCAAAGCCTGAGTGACCAGCATGCTCGGCAAATTGTTTTTAAACTAGTACCAGAGAAAGTGCGTATATTACTCCAGTTAGCTAGAATTTTGCGCTAGTCATGAGAATCAATATTTAAAAGCTGCTCTATCTCAATGACAAGATGCCCACTCACATTGCAGTGCACGGATTTTAAAGCAAAATAACTGATAAGGGAACCGGCTAGGCAAGTCTGGCTGTCTTGATAACCCCAGTCCGCGCGTAGTAGCGGGGCATTTTAATATGCATTGAGTAGCGCCAACTAGCGGTTATAACGGCTACGGCGAGAAGAGTAAATTTTAGAGGTAAAATTTTGTTTTCAAATTTAGACAATTATTTGGTGCGCAGCGCCCAGTGGCACAAACTGGCATCGGGAAGTAGCAATGAAATTTACAGCGCAACTGTGGCTCAGCAGCGATACATCTTGCGCATTAACGCTAGCACTGAATACGCTTTTGGTGTCAGTCGCGAGCGCGAGGCAAAAGTCTTGGCGTTAATTCAAGGCCAGCCATGGGCACCTACCATCATTGAGAATAACCTGAGCCAGGGTTGGTGTCTGATGTTGCACCAGGGTGACGAATATACTGAAACTGTTGTTGCTAAGGCACAAATACTCAAGCTGCTGATAGAAATGCAATTGTTCTCCAAGGGGCAGGATAAAACTGCAATCGAGAGTATTCATTTCGATTATAGAGGGTTGTTTAATAGCTACAGAGAAAAATTATCTCAAGGTTGCGGCAATGATCTGGCACTGCAGTTGTGTGCGTTGCTGTACAGCGCGCTGCAACAATTACCCGCCGTGGATGCTGCTCTGATACATCAGGATCTGCACCCGAAAAATATTTGTTGCACTGTGCAGCGCTGTTCGCCCACAGTCCAGCCCGCAGAATCTGCTATAGCGCCACAGTCACAGCTGGTAGCGATTGATTGGGAGTACGGTGGTTGGGGTAGCCCCTGGCTGGATCTGGCGGCTGTGCATCAGGCTTTTGCTATTGACGTGGATGCGCTGCAGCAAACGCCGCTATTTAATTGCATGCCGGCGCAGCAGTTTACTGCAGGACTCAGTCAGGCTATAGAAATCAATACCGCCCTGGCCTGTATCTGGTATTGGATGCGCAGTGAATTAGCGGTAAAAAATGTTATTGAGCAAGGGGCTGATCAGAGCTTTGCGCAACGCAGTCAATTAGAGGGCCAGGCCAGACAGTGCATTGCAGCATTAAGTTAACGCTGAAAATGACTTAAGACAAAAACTTTGCATTTGAATAAAATACTGTATATTTGTACATTGTTTTCACCCACGCAACAGATTTTCGGCAGCGGTCAAACCAACTGCAGCTTTAATTATAAAGGTACTGGCAATGATAGGTCATATTCGTGGCGCACTGATCGAAAAACAACCTCCGCAATTAGTCATAGAAGCCAATGGTGTCGGTTATGAAATTGAAGCTTCTATGCAGACATTTTTCAAACTACCGGCTATTAATACTGAGCTTAAGCTATTCACCCATTTTGTGGTGCGCGAAGATGCGCAGTTGCTTTTTGGCTTTTTCGAGCGCCAGGAGCGCAGTTTGTTTCGGGTTTTGATTAAAGCCAGTGGGGTAGGGCCAAAACTGGCAATTGCGATATTGTCGGGAATGACGACTGCAGAGTTCAGTGCTTGTATCTTGCGAGAGGATTCTAAAACACTGACAAAAATACCCGGCGTCGGAAAAAAGACTGCCGAGCGTTTGGTGGTTGAGTTTAAAGATAAAATTGCCGCCTTGGGACTAGATGAACCGATAGAATTTACCTTGACTGGGACTGAGCTACCCAGCGCTGCGGCCAGTGTCAATGCCCACATAGAAGATGCGCAGAGTGCCCTAATCGCCCTGGGATATAAACCTGTTATTGCCAGTAAAGCGGTCAGTGCAGCGCAAAAACAATTGGGTAGCGTCAAATCGAGTGAAGAGTTGATCAGGGTCTCTTTAAAGTCTATGGTCGGTTAGTATAGAATGCTTGGAAAATCTAGTAGTGCTCTGCCTTTTGGGGTAGCCACTAAAAGTCTGCAGTTTAGGTGTTGCTATGTTGAGTCTATATCTGCAACCCCCTAAACAGCGATAAAATTCATAGGAAAAGAATGATAGAAGCAGATCGCTTTGTCTCGGCTGTAGCAGAGAAATCAAAGGTAGAAGAAGTACAAGACAGAGCCATCCGGCCGCATACTTTAGCCGACTATCGTGGTCAGCCAGTCGTACGTGAGCAGATGGAGATATTTATCGAGGCGGCCAGAGCGCGCGAAGAAGCCTTAGACCACACACTGATTTTTGGACCGCCTGGCTTAGGTAAAACAACTCTGGCTAACATTATTGCCACCGAAATGGGCTCGGAAATTAAAACCACCTCAGGCCCTATTCTGGAACGCGCCGGTGATTTGGCGGCACTGCTAACCAACTTAGAGCCGGGGGATATTCTGTTTATTGATGAAATTCATCGACTCAGTCCCAATGTAGAAGAAATTTTATATCCGGCAATGGAAGACTATCAGCTGGATATTATGATAGGTGAGGGCCCGGCCGCCCGATCGATCAAGCTCGACTTGCCGCCATTTACCTTAGTGGGAGCAACTACCAGAGCGGGCTCATTGACCTCGCCACTGCGCGATCGATTTGGGATTGTGCAGCGACTGGAGTTTTACAATATAGAAGACCTGACTCACATCGTCTGTAGGTCAGCGAAGTTGTCGGGTACTGAAATAGACACTGAAGGCGCCCGGGAAGTGGCTATGCGCAGTCGGGGTACCCCAAGAATCGCCAATAAATTATTACGTCGTGCCAGAGATTACGCCGAAGTGAAGGCGGATGGCGTTATTACCGCAAAGGTGGCTGACAAAGCATTAAATATGTTGAGTGTCGATGATAGAGGCCTTGATCATATGGATAGACGGCTATTACTGACCATGATCGAAAAATTTTCCGGTGGGCCTGTAGGAATAGACAACCTGGCGGCGGCAATCAGTGAAGAGCGCGAGACCATAGAAGATGTATTGGAGCCCTTTCTGATTCAACAAGGTTTTATTATGCGTACTCCCAGGGGACGGGTAGTCACAGATAATGCCTATTTACATTTTGGTATAGAGGCGCCGGTAAAAGAAGCTTAAACATGGCAATTGGCGTGATCAGGCCCAGTTGGAGAACTAAAAGCTCAGATAAATGTCTGTTTATAACAAATAATTACTGATAACTATTCAAATACCCAGGCAAGGTGTTTAGAATCGATGTCTGAAAATTGCTGTGGCTCAATTGTAAGTTGGTAAAACTCTATGCCTTTTAGGTTTGCAGTACGGGTCTATATAGAAGATACCGACATTGGCGGTATTGTGTATTACGTGAACTACCTGAAATTTATGGAGCGTGCGCGCACTGAATTTTTGCGCGCTCACGCCGTGGAACAGCAGTTACTACAACAGCAGGGCTATCTGTTTGTGGTTAAATCATTGAGCTGTGACTATAAACACTCGGCGAAATTAGATGATCAACTGGAAATAACAGTGACGATTGACAAAATCAAAGCCGCCAGCGTGGTCTTTGTTCAGTCAGTGTTGCATCGGCAGAAGGTACTCTGCAGTGCCGTAGTCGAAGTGGTTTGTGTCAGTACAGCGACGATGAGACCCATCAGGTTTCCTCAGCAAATTAAACAGATTTTTGCCAACAGTATCGATGCAGATTGATTTGGCTAGAATCAAGCAAGTTAGAAATGGAGAATATCAGTGGTAGAGACGATGTCGATCTGGGAGCTAGTACTCAATGCGAGTGTTGTCGTGAAAATAGTCATGGCAATTTTAATGCTGGCCTCTGTGGTGTCCTGGGTGATGATTTTTCAGCGCTTCTTTTTCTTGGGCAGTGCCAAAAGAGCGCTGCGTCGCTTTGAAGATAGGTTCTGGTCAGGGGTTGATTTAGGGCAGTTATTCCGTGATGTCTCGGAAAATCCACAATCGAACAGTGGTGCCGAAGAGATTTTCAGATCGGGTATTAAGGAATATACCCGCTTAACCGCGCAGAAAAATTTTGATCCTGAAGCGGTCATGGAAGGAGTTGAGCGCAGTATGCGTGTCGCGCTTTCGCGCGAAGAGGAAAAACTCGATACTCATTTGCCGTTCTTAGCAACAGTGGGTTCTACCTCACCCTATATAGGTCTGTTCGGGACTGTCTGGGGCATAATGAACTCTTTCAGAGGCTTGGCAAATATGCATCAGGCTACATTGCAGTCTGTAGCCCCGGGGATATCAGAGGCGCTAGTTGCCACTGCTATTGGTCTGTTCGCCGCTATTCCAGCGGTCATTGCCTATAATAGATTTTCGGCTCGCGCTAGCATCCTGGCAAATAACTATGAAACATTTGCTGAAGAGTTTTCCAGTATTTTGCATCGCCGCGTACATGCGCCTAAATAATTGACGGTTTTTAGATGATTAAAAGACGTAGAAAAAAGCATGCACTGAACGCGGAAATCAATGTGGTTCCCTACATTGATGTAATGTTAGTGTTGTTGGTTATATTTATGGTAACAGCGCCAATGTTGACCCAGGGGGTGAAAATAGATTTACCTCAGGCAAGTTCTGATCCCGTTGATAGCTCTGATTCGGAGCCTTTAATTGTCTCGGTAGATCTGGCGGGTCGGTATTATATGAATGTTGGCGGTGATGACTTAGCGCCGCTTATTGCCAGTGATGTGGAAGAGCGAGTGCAAAAGATTTTACGCTCCAATCCCGGCAAGTTGATTTTAGTGCGCGGTGATAAGAATGTAACTTATCAGCAAGTTATTACTTTAATGACCTTACTGCAAGGTGCGGGAGCACCTGGTGTTGGTTTAGTCACGGAGTAAGCATTGAGTTATATATTACCGGTCCTGTTGGCCTTTCTTTTGCATCTGGCAATTGCCGTTTCCCTTCTTTACTCTCAGTGGAACAGCTTAGAGCAGAGCCGTGAAATGCCAAGGCATATAAAAGCGCAACTGTTTGATATAAAAAAGTTGTCAACAACCACAAAAAGTGAGCAGAATACTGCTAAAGATGTTAATTTAGCTGAAGAAAAAAAGCCTGAGCCGGTGGTTGAAAAGAAAATAGAACCGCCAAAAGAAGATAAAAAACTCGAGCAGCTGGAAAAAGAAAAACAGCAGAAATTGCTGCAACAGCAAAAAGCTGAAAAAGAACGTCTGCAAAAGAAGCAACTCAAAACCGAGCAGCGCAAGCTGGAACAGGAAAAGCTGAAAAAAGAGTTACAGCAGAAAAAAGCTGAGGCGAAAAAACAGCGGGACATTGAATCCAAGCGTAAACTAGCTGCACAGAAAAAAACCGAGCAAGAGCAACAGCTTAAAGACCAGAAGCGCAAAGAAGCTGAAACAAAGAAGAAGCTGCAGCAAAAGCAGGCTGAGAAAAAAGCCGCGGCAGCAAAAAAACGCAAGCAGGAAGCGGTAAAAAAGAAGAAGTTACTAGAGCAGAAACGTAAAAAAGCAGAGCAGGCACGCATTAAAGCGCTACAGCAGCAGATAGCCGATGAAGAGCAATATGCGGCCGATCAAATAGCGGCAGAAATGGCAACCAGTGTAGTGGATTATATCAATAATGTAATTATTCGGCTCTGGAACAGACCGCAATCTGCTCCAGAGGGCGCGACGGCGGTGGTGCGTATCAGATTATTACCCAGTGGTCGCGTAGATGGGGTTGAAGTGATTCAATCTAGTGGCAATGCAGTCTTTGACCGCTCGGCGGAACAAGCGGTGTGGAAAGCTAATGCTTTTCCTAAGATAGCGGAGATTTATGAAACTTCTCCGGCATATTTTAATCGAGAACTTCGCTCTTTCACGATGATATTTAAGAAGGTGAGTACCTTTTAGTAAAGAACAGTTGAGAAGGCATTTAATGATCGTTATGTAATACAGTACTCAACTGTTGTTTTAAGCGACAATATGCAACTGACGGCATGCGTCATGCGGGTATGCAAAATTAGCTGAGTTATAGCTAGCTTCACTTGAGTACCTTAAGTGGGAGTTTCGCTCATTATTTATTAGCTTTGCTAAATGTTAAGAAATTTTAGTGCAGAAAACTAAAAAGGTAAAATTGATGTTTAAAAGATTTTGTATCACTTTGGCAGCGCTGATTAGTTTTAACGTCAGTGCGGAAGTCGTTGTTGAAATAGTTGAAGGGATAGAAGAGCCGACGCATATAGCAGTGGTGCCCTTTGGCTGGGATGGTGACAATGCGCTCTCTGAAGATGTATCGGCGATCATCGCTAACGATTTGCGTCAAAGCGGCATGTTTAAGCTGATGGCCCAGCAGAACATGCTTAGTTCCCCGGAACAGCAAGATCAGATATTTTTTCGCGACTGGCGTATCTCCGGTAATGACTATATGTTGGTTGGCAGTTTAAAACCTTCAGCAACCGGGGTTAGTGCCCATGTGGAGCTATTTGATATTTTAAGCGAGCAGAAAATTTGGGCGCAAGATATCGACAGTGAAGGGGCCAGTCTAAGAGATGTGGCGCACTATATCGCCGATGAGGTTTTTCAAAAAATTACCGGTATTCGCGGTGCTTTCTCAACT
This sequence comes from Oceanospirillaceae bacterium, assembly GCA_013215505.1. GTDB lineage: Bacteria > Pseudomonadota > Gammaproteobacteria > Pseudomonadales > Balneatricaceae > Rs1. Next base: position 25,903 of record JABSQZ010000030.1, on the reverse strand, counting down.
CAAGTGGTCTATGTCACTGCGCAGGGGCGTGGCCCGTCCAAAAAATACCGACTGCAAATGGCCGACGCCGATGGAGCCAGATCTCAGACAATACTTTCATCTAACGAGCCAATTATGTCACCGACTTGGTCACGCGATGGTAAAAAGCTCGCTTACGTTTCATTTGAAACGGACAAACCGGTCATCTATATCCATCATTGGGAAACCGGTGTTCGTCAAAGTATTCAGTCGTTTAAAGGTTTAAATGGTGCTCCGGCCTGGGATCCTACTGGCAATAAGTTGGCCATCGTTTTATCCAAAGATGGTAATCCGGAAATCTATGTACTGAACTTGACCACAGGTCGTTTAGATCGTATCACCCGCCACTATGGTATAGATACCGAGCCCACCTGGTCTCCGGATGGTCGCTCAATATTGTTTACATCGGACCGAGCGGGTAGGGCGCAGATTTACTCTATCGATCTGGCCACACGTGTGACTAAACGTTTAACCTTTAAGGGCCGCTACAATAGCCGTGGCAGACTCACCCAGGATGGTCGCTTCCTGACCATGGTGCATCAGGATTCCTCGGGCTATCACATAGCAGTACAAGAATTGAAAAGTGGCAATTTAAGAATACTGACGTCGTCAAAAGATGATGAGTCACCGAGTATTTCCCCTAACGGCGTTGTGGTTATGTACGCGACTAAATTAGGTGGAAGAGGTGTGTTGGCCGGGGTTTCTCTGGATGGCAAAATTAAGTTTACTATGCCGTCATCGCTTGGCGAGGTACGAGAGCCCGCCTGGTCACCGTTCTTGAATTAATTGATAATTGTTATTAGCACGACTTGATGTGCTGATAACTATTGTGAAAATAACTAGAAATATGGCAATCAGCCATCGAATATTTGGAGAGCTCCATGACAGTTTCAAGTTTGACTCAGGTCAAAAAAGTTTCAAAATTTGCCGGTATTGCAGTTGCGGCACTGATCGTTGCAGGTTGTAGTGGCCAAGTTAAAACTACCGCTGATGTTGATGATGCATCAGCTGCAAGCACCTCTGCTGCCAGCACTGGAAGTCAGATTACTGGTATCAACAGCGAGAATGTTGGTGATCTGCAAAGTGTTTATTATTTTGAATTTGACCAGTCAGTTATACGCTCAGAAGCCTTGCCAAGTCTTGCCTTGCATGCCCAGTTCTTAGCACAAAATTCAGCGGCTTCTGTGCGTCTTGAAGGTCATGCTGATGAGCAGGGAACTCGTGAGTATAACATCGCACTAGGTGAGCGTCGTGCCCAGGCGGTTGAGCAGTTCTTTATTGGTCGTGGTGTCAGTGGTAGCCAGCTAGAAACTATCAGTTACGGTGAAGAGAAGCCTGATATCTCTGGATTGGCCTCTAAGAGTCGCCGTGTTGAAGTTAGATACACTGCTAAGTAAAGATAGCCCGTCGTCTATATAGGTAAGCTGCTTTGAGATTGTTTAAATGTTTGTGTTTTGGGGCTCTGGTTGCCAGCAGTTCGCTGTCGGCAAACACGGTTGAAGTCATCAAAATCACTGAAGGTGCCGGTTCTTCTAACCAGAGTTACGATTTAGTGTTAGTGGTCCAGCAGTTACAGGCTGAAATGCGGCAGCTGCGCGGTTTAGTAGAATCGCAGAAGTATGAGCTGGATGAGTTAAAACAGCGGCAAAATGACATGTATACCGAGTTTGATCAGCGTCTGGGAGGGAGTTATAGCTCCGGCGCATCAGGTTCGGCTGCTGATCTTCCAGCGGCAGTGTTGTCCGGTAACGAACAGCAAGACTACAGCAGCGCGTTCGCCTATGTGAAATCTCAAGAGCTGGTTAAAGCAGAAGCGGCTTTTAAAGAGTATATGAAGATACATGCTAAAAGCCCGCGTCTTTCGAATGCTATTTACTGGCTGGGTGAAGTCAGTTTGGCCCAGGGGAAATTGCCTGCAGCTGCCGGTTACTTTCAGCAGCTGATAGCAAAGCATGCCAAGTCAGCAAAAATTCCCGATGCTTTATATAAGCTGGGAAGGACTTACCAGAGAATGGGCAAAGCACAAGACGCAATCGCCACCTGGCAGCAAGTAGTGCAGCAATTTCCAAAAGCTGCCGCTGCCAAACTGGCTAGAAATGCGTTAAAATAATTGCCCTGGCAAATTATTGTTAAAGCATTCCAAAAATTGAGCTAAATGCGCTAATATTAAAATCTGTATAAAACTAAAAACAGGCCCTGTGCCTGTTTTTTTGTGTGCTCAGTTATAATGCATCTGCTACTGGAGCTAGTTAGCAAGTCAGCAGATTGCCCCAACAGATAAAATATGTGGTGTGTCTTCTCGCTCTGAGGGGATTCCGAAGCACGGCAGAGATTCTGGCTAGCGCCAGATTAAACGTAATTTTAGGTTATGAAAATGAATAAGGTAAAAAAACAGAGAGCAGTTATCTTGCTATCTGGCGGATTAGACTCCGCAACAGTATTGGCTATGGCGACAGAGCAAAACTATGATTGTTACGTGTTAAGCTTTGATTATGGCCAGCGCTCAGTGGTGGAGCTACAAGCGGCAAAAGTACTGGCCAAAAAGGCGGCAGCTATTGAGCATAAAGTGTTGCGTATGCCGCTTGAAGACTTTGGTGGCTCGGCTCTGACCGACTTAAGCATTGATATGCCAGAGGGAGAACCACAGGAATTCGAGATTCCGGTGACTTATGTGCCAGCACGAAATACCGTGTTTTTGTCGCTGGCCCTGGGTTGGGCTGAAGTGCTAGAGGCCGATGCTATATTTATCGGTGTAAACTCGGTGGATTACTCAGGATATCCGGACTGCCGCCCAGAATTTATTCAAGCCTTTGAGTTAATGGCGAATTTGGCCACTCGCGCCGGTGTCGAGGGCAATAAACTGTCAATTGAAACACCGTTAATGAATATGACTAAAGGTGAGATCATCGAGCGGGGATTGGCTTTAGGTATCGACTATAAACAGACGGTCTCTTGCTACCAGGCGGATGACCGAGGTTATGCCTGCAATCATTGCGATAGTTGTAAGTTGCGCCGAGAGGGTTTTGAGCAGGCTGGGGTCGCTGATCAAACCCACTATTTTTAGAGGAGCTTTTATTGGCTGGCGGTAGATAAGCAGTAAATCTTGCTGGCCAAATAGCTCTTGTTTGCAGTTGTAACTATCTTTGTATTTAATCTGAAAAAGGCTGTCCCACCGCTTGCTTTTTCCCGCTGAAAAAGTACAATGACCTCCTTCTCAGCGGGCCGTTAGCTCAGTTGGTAGAGCAGTTGGCTTTTAACCAATTGGTCGTAGGTTCGAATCCTACACGGCCCACCACTCCCTGTTAAAATCCGGTATAGTAGCTATATACCAGAGTTAATTGATTAGAATCTCATGTCAGCAGCCAATTCCCTACAAGACAAAATTATGATTCAAGAGCATTTTGCTCATGAACATTTGCCTTCAGAATTAAGCCAATCCGAAATTGACAGTTATAAAGCGCGTATTAAAACACTGCTTAAAGAGCGGGATGCCTGTCTAGTCTCTCACTACTATACCGATGCTGTAGTTCAGGAAATCACCGAGGAAACGGGTGGTTGTATCTCTGATTCTCTGGAAATGGCTCGTTTTGGCAGCCAGCGTCCTGAGCAGACATTGATTGTCGCCGGCGTTAAGTTTATGGGCGAGACCTCTAAGATCCTCAGTCCGGAAAAACGTATTTTGATGCCGACACTGGAAGCCACTTGTTCTTTGGATATAGGTTGCCCTATTGATGAGTTCAGTGCCTTTTGCGATCAGCATCCCGATCATGTAGTGGTGGTTTACGCCAATACTTCCGCCGCCGTTAAAGCGCGGGCCGATTGGGTGGTTACCTCTAGTATCGCAGTGGATGTGGTCAGACATTTAGAAGAGCAGGGCAAAAAAGTTATCTGGGCCCCGGATCAGCATCTGGGTAATTACGTGCAGAAACAGACTGGCATAGAAATGCTGATGTGGCATGGCTCTTGTATTGTACATGAAGAGTTCCAGGCAAAAGGCATCTTAGAGTTACACCAGATTTTCCCGGAAGCCGCTATCTTAGTGCATCCGGAATCACCTGCCTCGGTGATTGAAATTGCCGATGCAGTGGGATCAACAACCCAGATTATTGATGCCGCTGCGCGTATGCCGAATAAAAAATTCATCGTCGCTACCGATCGCGGTATCTTTTATAAGATGCAACAGGCGGCACCTGATAAAGAATTTATCGCCGCGCCGACTGGCGGTAGTGGGGCAACTTGTCGCAGCTGTGCTCACTGCCCTTGGATGGCGATGAATGGCCTGCAGAATATCGTTTCCAGTCTGGAAAACTACAGCAATGAAGTGTTTGTCGATGAGCAGTTAAGAGTGCGAGCACAAATTCCGCTGCAGCGCATGTTGGATTTTGCCCAAACCCTCAACGTTTAAGTTATCAAGCTCTCGGTCGAAACAGGGCTGTGTTATAAATCAGTGCTCTGTTTTCTGCTGCTCGGGTTATATTTTCTACAGCTCTAATCTAAATCGTCCAACTGTTTTCTTAAGTGCTGCAGTTTTGAATCGATAACGACTTCTAAGTTGTCGAGTTTTTCATAGATGGAATTTTTTATCTCGGCTCGTTTTCGCATCGGCCGCTGTGCCATTAAACTACGTAATTCCTCAATCGCCAGCAGTAGTTGAGGTGACACGTGTTGTGGGCTACAGTGCACATCACCTCGCGGTTCACCCATATGATTGAGTCCACGACAGAAGTGGAATTTTTTACTCTTGGATAAGAACGAGCCGGGTTTACGCTTGTAGTGAATTTTTAGTACATCCAGATGCGCTTCTCTGCTTAAGCTATACCTTACAACTTCTTCCGTTGAAATAACGTCCAGCTCTTCAAGTGTTGGGTAATCTGACATTGTTATTGCCCTGCAGGTTGTTGCTGGATGAGGATAATTTTAGTCTATATTTTTATCGGCGCAACTTGCGGCTAGCAGTATATCACTAGTATTTCTCAGCAACCTATTAGAGAAAAGACTAGAGTTTGCATCGCTCTAGTCTTTTGTTTGGCTATGGTTACAGGACTTCGACGATCGCTCGTGCTACATAGTCAACATTGTGGGTGGCGATACCGGCTATATTGATGCGGCTGGAACCGGCCATGTAGATAGAGTATTCGTCACGCAGGCGATTAACTTGGCTCTCGTTTATACCTAAGAATGAAAACATGCCCTTCTCAGCGCTGATGAAGTCAAAATTACGCCCGGCTCCGGCAGCTTTGATGCTGGCAACTAAGGCTGTGCGGTTGTCTGTCAGGCGTGCGCGCATAACATCTAGCTCATTGATCCACTGTCCGTGTAAGGCGCTGCTGTCTAAAATCGTTTCTACGATAGCTGCACCGTGTGCCGGTGGCATAGAGTAGTGGCCGCGAATGATGCTAAACAGTTGGCTGGAAGAGATAGCCGCACGTTCCGCGTTTGCCGAAATGATCACGATAGTTCCGGTCCGCTCGCGGTATAGCCCAAAATTTTTCGAGCAAGAGCTAGCCACTATCATCTCTGGAACGGCTTCTGCCATCATCCGTAAGCCGTAGGCGTCTTCCTCAAGACCATCACCGAGTCCCTGATAGGCGATATCGATGAAAGGGATCAGGTTTTTAGCCAGTACCAGGGCAATGACTTGCTGCCACTGTTCTCTACTGAGGTCAGCACCGCTTGGGTTGTGACAGCAGCCGTGCAACAGGACTAAATCGCCTTCACTGGCGCTGTCTAAGGTCTGCAGCATCTGTGCAAAATCAACAGACTGAGTCTCGTAGTTATAGTAAGGGTATTCTTTTAACTGTAACCCAGCTTCGCCTAACAAGGGGATGTGGTTCACCCACGTTGGGGTGCTGACCCAAATGGTGGCACCAGGAGAGCAAATATTAATAAATTCTGCTGCCATTCTCAGTGCGCCGCAGCCGCCTGGAGTCTGAGCAACACTGAGGCGGCGGTCTTTAATCACCGGGTGATTCTTGCCAAATAGCAGTTGTGTTGAGAGTTCACAGTACAGCGCGGAGCCCGCCGGGCCAATGTAGGATTTGGTTTGCTGGTTATCGAGGATAATGTGCTCAGCTGCGGTCACTGCCTGCATCACCGGAGTGTTGCCTTTTTCATCTTTATAGACGCCAACACCTAAATCAACTTTAGAAGTACTCTGGTCTTGGTTGTACTGAACGATTAATTTTAAAAGCGCGTCTGGAGCAACGCCTTGCAGCTGGTTAAACATTACTTTTCCTTATTAATTGTTTTATTCCCTAAACAGTTTCTGCAAAGCGGTACACAACGCAAGCTCTCGATCTCAAACGGGTTTGAAATTATCCATACCACCTATGGGTGAATACAACATTTCAATGCCCCTATGAAACCAATACCTTAGCTTCTGCAGCCACTGTGAAATCACGAATTAAGGTTGTTTCACTGGTATTACCACATTAAGTCATCAGGGACTTCATAGTCGGCGTACGGGTCATCTTCATCTAACTTTTCCTGTTTAGGCAATTCCACTACCCACTCAGGTTGCAGGGCAAAAACCCGGTGCGCCTGATCAGTGGGAATTAACCCGTATTTTTCATCCATAAAGATTATAGTCAATTGACCGCGAAACATTTGTGCTTGAATGGGTTTATCAATGTAAATGTTTTTGACAAATTTTAAGTGCGAAAACTGATGGTTGATATCGGCCTTAGCAGGAATGCTAATTCTATTGCTTTCAATAATTTGCCTGGCTTGTGAAAGGTTCGCTGTCAGGGTTTTGGCCTGTTCGCGCTGCAAATTTAATTGCTTATCTTTTTCGCGTTTTTCAGCTTGTTGTCGCTGTAGCTTTTGAGGATCTTCAGCGGGCTTATTTTTGCCTTTGTTTTTTCTCTTGTCAGCTTTTGCTTTATTCACTTGTTTCTTGCTGGCGAGCCCCGCTTTTAACAGCTGCTCTTGTAACGAAATGGCCATGGGGATTATATTGCCTAGTCAGTGGTGATTTGCGTAACTATAACATAGTGTTTTTCTGCTGTAAGGGTAAAAGGCAGGCTTGTCTACAGATGCAGTAAAATATATTGACGGCGCTTTTGTTCGCGACGAAGTGGTTGAAAAAATGATCAATTGCATTGAGAAAAAAGCACCATGTAAATATTCAGGTGTTAATTTATGGCTGTTTTTCCCTCAGTAGTGGCTGAAAACTCAGCCACTTTATTTTACAATCTGTAGCTTGCAATAAAGTGTTTCTGTCGTTATTAGCATGCCAGTGTAGTGGTTATTGATCGTCGTCATCAAATACATCTTCTAACTCTTTCAGCAAATCCTGTTGTTCACGTTTGCGCTCAAAATAGCGGCGCATGCTGCGTCTTCTATCTTGTTCTGAGCTGATATGACTATCGACGGTCCCATCAGGGAAAATAAAGCCCTCTTCATTCTCTTCAGCGATATGGCCATTATTGACTTTGTCTGACATATTTTTCCCTCCTAAGTGAGGAATAAATTATATTAACTTATGCTGTTAAGCTTGATGCTTCTATTGCTGTGGCTTAGTGGCTTTACATTGCTGTGTAAGCTTGTTTGGATCTTGTTCCATAAATAAAGCTTAGACAATAAGCATATTTACTATAGTTAATTTTTTAACGATACGCCTCTTTGTTTAAAGTAATTCGACTCTTTGAGGACGGGACAGTTAATCTGCTGTCCAGGGGCTTTGCACTGCAAGCTAAATAAATCAGTGCTGATGACTAGTGCTTTTTGCCCAGAGGCTTTAGAATGACTGCATTTAAGCATAGGTGCTAATGTCAATTATCAATGCTGACTTGAAGAAGAGATTAAGTTATGGGAAGAAAGTTCGAGAAACGTAAAGCCACAATGGCTAAGACGCAAGGCGCAAAATCTAAACTATACGCAAAATATGCCAAAGAGATTTTTGTCAATGCCAAAAATGGCAGCTCAGATCCAGACGCTAATCCAAGTTTACGTAGCGTGATAGACAAGGCAAAAAAAGATCAAGTCCCGGCACATGTTATCGATAAGGCCATCGAGAAGGCTAAAGGTGGCGGTGGGGAAAACTATACTCCGATGCGCTACGAAGGTTTTGGCCCCGGTGGCTGCATGGTCATCGTAGACTGCTTAACCGACAACAATAACCGTACTTTTGGTGATATACGGATCTGCTTTAACAAAGGGCACTCCAAATTAGGCGGTCAGGGCACCGTTGCCCATATGTTTGATCACAATGCGATGTTTGTATTTGCCCACGATGACGAAGAGGCGATTCTTGAAGCGATGATGATGGAAGATGTTGATATCACTGACATTGAAAGCGATGCGGGGGTGATCACGGTTTCGGCACCGCACACAGAATATTTCAAAGCTAAATCCGCACTTAAAGTTAGCTTCCCCGATTTAGAGTTTGAAACAGAAGAGATAACGTTTGTCCCTCAGACAATTAGCGAACTCAGTGGCGAGGACGTTGATAAGTTTGAGCACTTTATGGAATTGTTGCACGATTGTGACGATGTGCAAGAGATCTATCACAACGCTGAAATTGCCGATTAATAGAGCAACGACAGAGAGCACCTCTCTGTCGTATTAAGCACTATTATTATCCGCGATTAAAAGGTTAGAACCCTGATCGCTAAGACAATAAAGATTGCACCAGTAATGCGATTAACCCACTGACTTTTTTGTCGCAACCAGTTTAATACCGGCCCTTTCGCCAACATTAATACGACGATGGAATACCAGCCACCATCGACAATTATTACTGTGGCTATCATGATAAGTTGATCGGCAAGCATCGCATCCGCGGAGATGAACTGAGAAAATATAGCAATAAAGAATATCGCCAGTTTAGGGTTCAGTAACGAGATCATTGCCCCTTCGACCCCCGCCTGCCAAATTGAAATCGGAGCCGCTTTTGCCAGCGCCATGTCATCTTTGGCCATTCCCGCTCGCAGCGCCTGAACGCCAATGTAGATTAAATACCCGGCGCCGCCCCAAGTAATAGCTTGAAAAAGCATTGGCGATTCGGCAACCACTATAGCCAAGCCAAAGATACTGGCAAAGGCCCAAATACCCACCCCTAAAGCGTGAAACCAGCTGGCAGCCAAAGCGTGTAGACGACCGTTGTCAGCGGTTTGTTTGAGTACCACCGCTAAGCTCGGACCCGGCGACATAGCGCCTAAACAACAGATAGCCAGTAGTGACAGCCAAGCGACAAAAGTCATAATGTACTTCCTAAAAATGAGAGATAAAACAGCGGCAAGCATACGCTAGTTATATTGCTGAAGACAGCGGTGTCAGTTTAAAATTTTGATAAAAGGGCTAGAGTCTTAATTCACTTGATAAGCACATCATAATTGCTGGAAAAACGGTATCGGCAGAGGAAGTTTGCTGTCATTAAAGTTTCATAAAACTGTATTAATCTGATGGCAAATTTCTTAGGAGCAGCTGGCTTAAGTCTGATAATCGCTGATAGGCGAGAATATATTGGACCAGCCTCAATGTTCCATCACTTAGAGTTGCCATTATGCGATTAATTGTTCTCAACCGTATCACTTCTGTACTGCTATTAACCGCTATTATTGGCATGGGGTCCAGTGTCTACTGGGGGCTGGAGCAATTAAAGCTGCCTTTTCAGATGAATCGGCAGTACTTTAGTTTAGTTGAAAACATTTCCGTGACCAGCAGAGGGCTGATTGAAAACTATCTAAGAACAGGCAATTTGGCAGATTTTGCAGCCGCCCGGGATTATATAGATCATCAAGTGCCGCAATCACTGTCTGAACTGCCGAAAATTGTGCAGCGAGAGGTATTGCCGGCACTAGAGCAACTACAGCAAGGTATGCAGCAGAAGCTGTTAGCGGCGGGCAAACTTGCCGGAGACATCCAGGGCTTGGTGATACAGAACGAACGTGAGTCACTGGCGGCGATTGAAAGTATCAATGAATATATAGCTGCTGCAACCATTGGGAAAAACCGGGAAGTAGCTGCAGAGCTGCAGCAGCTTAATCTAAAAATTGGTCATGATATCAGCGAGAGAATGTTATTGCGTGATAAGTATTTTCGCACTTACTCCACGTTGCTAAGAGAGAGTATTGAGCAACAGAGCAGGCAGATATTAAAGTACGCTCAACAGCTACAGCAACTCCCCCTATTAGGCCTGGCCGCAGAGGCTGAAGACGATGATTTTGCCGCGATGATGGGGTTGGATGAAACTCCTCAGGCCAGAGATGCTGCCGAGCTGTTTGTCGATGCCGGCGCCGAACCGATCAATGAATTAAACGCACTGGCGAATAGATACCTGGCTGAGATAGCGCACAGTGCAACGCTGCTAAATTTATCGTTAGAGGCAAGAGCTGAAGTATCCAGCATGATTGACAAGCTAGTGAAATCTGTTGCCGGCAGTGAAAAATATATTGAGCAGGGCAGGGTGTCGATTGAAAATAAAGTCTATAGCGCCTTACTGCTGCTACTGTCGTTGCTCTTGGCTACCGGTATAGCAACACTGTTGACCCAAAGAGCCAGCATGACAGCCATTACAGCGGTTGCACAATACCTGGCCAAACTTGGCACGGGTGACTTCTCAAAAAAATTACAGCGAGAGGTGCGTTTTCAGGAGTTGCAATATCTGGCATCCAGTGCAGAACAGCTTAGGTTGTTTTTAGTTGAGCTAGTGGCAGAAATCCGCTCGCAGAGCTCTAAAGTAGAGCAGGCGACTATCAATATCAGTCAGGGCACTGAGCAGATTCATCAGGGGACTATTGAACAAAAATTGCAAACGGATCAAGTGGTGGATGCTGTGTATCAGTTAATGGCTTCTTTTGCCCGGGTGGATGAAGATGTAGCTCAGGCGATGGGTTCGGTAAAGTCCGGGTGCACAGCAATCAATCAAAGTGTCTTGCTAATGTCTGATTTACAGTACAACATAAAGCAGTTGTCGAGCCATATTTGTGCTGGAGAGGTTGTTATTTCGCAGTTGAATCAAGACACATGCGATATTGAAGCGGTTTTAGAAACCATTGGTTCTATTGCCGAGCAAACTAATTTGCTGGCACTTAACGCAGCCATTGAAGCGGCGCGAGCTGGGGAGAGTGGCAGAGGTTTTGCGGTGGTTGCCAATGAAGTGAGGTTACTGGCGCAGCGCACCGGGGATTCAACCTCTGAAATTAAAAGATACTCCTGGCACTGCAGAGCTCCGCTGGGGAAGTCAACCGTTCGATGCTGCAACAAAAACAGACCGCTGAAGATTCGGTGTTGCGAACTCAGCAAGTAGTGGGGCAGCTACAAGCGGCGGAAACTGTTATTGAAAGAATCAAACATAACAACCAGCAGATATCAGAGCGTACCCAGCTGCAGTCGGGTTCGGTTGACGAAGTCAAACTGAGCATCGTCAATGTCCAGTCTCAGTTACACAGTGCAGCAAGCAGAGCGCTAAAAGCAAAACAACAGACGAATAACTTGACAGCGGCCTGTGAAATTTTGAATAATCGGGTGGCTGGATATCGGATCTAGAAAATAAGCAATTATGTCCGGTATTTTACAGACACTAATACTGGGTAAATTGCCCGATAACATTGATGGAAAGACTGACACAGTGAACAAATTAATAGCAAGCAGCGTTAACAAACAACAGATAGCTTTCAACAGCTGCTGTAAATGCTGTTGTACGCCATTGCGGTCGAGTCATCCTGGGTAAAAAATATAGAGATATCAGGGGCCGCTAATTAACGTTACCGGCCCTTTTTTTGTGCCTGTATTGTGACTACTTAAAGCTATAGCAGTAATGGACAGCTTAGTTAATGACTAAAGGTCCAGCTTAAAACAAAAGAGATTAAAGATGAAGACCGAACTATTAGAGGTACAACTCTACGACACTTATCGGCGAGCGATACATAAATTTATACCGTTATCTAAAGAGTCGGTGTCGCTGTATGCCTGTGGTCCTACCGTGTACGACTATGCGCACCTTGGCAATCTACGCAGCTATTTATTTGTCGATGTTTTGCGTCGTGTATTAGAGATAAACGGCTACCAGTTAAACCATGTAATGAACATTACCGATGTCGGACATTTGACTTCAGATGCTGATAGCGGCGAGGACAAAATGGAGAAAGGCGCACGCAAGCAGGGAAAATCGGCCTGGGAAATTGCCAAATTTTTTGAGCGTGCTTTCTTTGATGATCTGGATCACTTAAGCATAAAGCGACCAACGACTATCTGTCGTGCAACTGAGCATATCGCCGAGCAGATAGAATACGTTGAAATCCTACAGCAGCGCGGTTACACCTATCAGACCAGTGACGGGATCTATTTTGATACAGCGAAATTACCCAGCTATGGAAAATTGGCAAAGCTGGATATTGATGGCTTACAAGCTGGTGCCAGGGTTGATATAGGTGAGAAGAAGCGGGTCACTGATTTTGCACTGTGGAAATTTAGTGGCGATGGACAGCGGCAAATGCAGTGGACTAGTCCATGGGGTGAAGGCTTTCCCGGCTGGCACATTGAATGTTCAGCTATGTCTGAAAAGTATCTGGGCAATAAATTTGATATTCATGTCGGTGGTGAGGATCATATTCCGGTCCATCACTCCAATGAAATTGCTCAGTGCGAAGGTCGGCACGATCATCAGCCAGCAAACTTTTGGATGCATGGATACTTCTTACAATTAGCAAAGGAAAAGTTATCAAAATCTGGAAAATCGTTGTTGTTAGCTGAACTGATTGACAAAGGCTATGATCCACTGGCGTTTAGGTACCTAGTATTAACTAGCCACTACCGCAGCCATCTGCAGTTTAGTATAAAAGCGCTGGACAGTGCGGCAACGGCCCTGAAGCGTCTGACAAAAATGCTCAGTCAGTGGCCGGATGGTGGAGAACTGTCAGTAGAGTTTCAGCAACAGTTTATGCGCTACACCAACAGTGATTTAAAAATGCCTCAGGCACTGGCGGTACTTTGGGCAGTGACTAAAAGTGAGTTGTCTGACGCCGATAAAAAAGCCACTATTTTATATTTTGATCAAGTCCTGGCACTGTCGCTGGATAGACAGCAAGACCTAGAGACTGTACCTCAGGCTGTGCTGGATTTAGCAGAACAACGTCAACAGGCCAGAACTGCGAAACACTGGCAGCAAAGTGATGAGTTACGGGCGCAGATTCTCAGCTTGGGGTTTACTGTGGAAGATGGCTCACAAGGGTTTACCTTAACTAAGATCTGAATTAATAACTTTTGTAGTATGTAAACATTTGTAGAGATAAGAAATGACTATTTTGTATACCTTAGTACCTTTAATATTCGCTTTGTTGTTAGGATTTTACTGGGATTTAAAGCTGTTAACCCCGCGGATTATTGACAGTAGTCTGAAATGGTTGACCTATATCATGTTGGGGCTAATCGGCTACGGTATTGGTGCTTTAGAACAGTTGGCAGACAAACTCTACACATCTGGAGTGATGGCAATTGTCCTGTTCAGTTTGATCATGCTGGCGAATGTTAGTGCTTTAACGCTCAGTAGTCGCTATCTCGGTCTGACCGAGAAAAACAAACAAGTAGCGGTAGGTAAGGCCAAACTGCCAATGAGTTGGTCAGTGTTCTCTGACTCGATTCTAACGGTTGTCTGGGTGCTGGGCGGCGCCCTGGCAGGTTACTTCTCTGAAGGTTATTTTAGTGCTGCTGAAGAATCAGTTGCCTGGCTGTTGTACTTGTTACTGTTTATGATCGGCCGGCAGTTACACCAGGCAAATTATCGGTTGCGCTCTCTATTCCTAAATACCCAAGGTTTAATTATCAGCGCGGTGGTATTAGTCAGCACCTTAGCTGCCGCTGCCTTTGCCGGATGGCTGTTAAATATGCCAATTTTTTCAGCGCTGGCAGTGGCTTCAGGGTTCGGTTGGTATAGCTTGTCGGGCATACTGATCACCGATCTGGGTAACCCGGTGTTGGGAACCACCGCGTTTTTACTAGATATTGCCAGGGAGGTTGTTGCGCTGATGATGATCCCGGTACTCAGCCGTCTGGGAAGCCACTGTACAGTCGGCGTGTCGGGTGCCACCGCCATGGATTTCACCTTGCCTATGTTGGGTAAGTTTCACGGCGCCGGTATTATCCCTACCGCTATCGCCAGTGGCTTTGTCTTGAGTCTGTTAGTGCCGGTCTTGATTCCGCTATTTTTATCTTTTTCTTAGGATATTTGGCAATAAGCACACCTTGGAGCTGAGCTCGACAGCTAAGGGCTCAGACTGTTATTTAAGTCTGAGCCTTTTTGGGCTGTAAAAATTTTCTGTAAGCCTGCTATCTGAAAATATGGTACTTAAATCATGCACATTGCTAGAGTAATCCCTATAATGTGTGATCACAAATACAGAGCTAGCTCGGCTGAGCGTTAATAATAAGGGGATTTAGATGTTTATTAAACATAAGCTAATAGCAGGCACAGTAACAGTGGCATTGGGTTTTGCGTCATTACTTTTTGTGTTTCTGAATCAATCTGCACAGTTACAACAGCTGCAAATTAAACAGCAGACAGTTGCCCAGTTAGGGAGCAATATTGCCCAACTATTAGATTTGCAACGCAATTTAGCCGCTGGCCAACAAGCCATTAGCACTACGGATTTCAACGCAACCTTGAGCAGCGTTAATGCGTCAGTGGACGATTTGAGGTTGTTGTATGTCGATCGAGACTTTGATCAGCGTGGTTTAAATGAATTAAATCAAGTCGTTGCCAGATCTTCCGAAATTTTTCAGCAACTGTATGCAGCTCCGTCAGAATTAGGTTTCCAGCAGGATTTACCTATTGCAGCGGGCAAAGTGCAACAGACACTGACAGTCACAGTAAAAGAATTCCAGGGGTTTGTGGGATTGCAACAGAGTGAAATCCAGAATCTTAGTTTAGTTATAATGGCGATTGTCACGCTGATTGTATTGCTGGTCTGCATTGCCCTTAATAGGAGTATTTTCAAACCGATCAGGTCCCTTAATGCCAGAGTTATGAGTATCTCTGATAGCCACGATTTAACTCAGCGGATTGACTATCGGGGCAATGATGAGATGGCTCAGCTGGGAGAATACTTCAATAATATGCTAGATAATTTCCAGCATATTATTAATGAGGTAAATTCGATAACCTCGAACTTAACCTTATCTGCTAACAACATGACAACTCAGGCCACTAATAATCAGCAGGGGATGCAGCAACAGTTGCACACTGCCGATCAGGTTGCCGCGGCGACTCAACAGATGGAAGAGACTATCGGCGATATTTCCAAGAACACAGAATCCGCCTCACAATTGGCACAACAGGCGACTTCCAACGCCCTAGAAGGTCAGATGAGTGTCGATGAAACTACGCAAAAAATTGCCATTTTAGCTGGAAAACTCACTGAGTCCAGTCGCTCAGCGACCGTCTTAGTGGAAGAGAGCAAGGCCATAGATAAGGTGTTAGATGTCATTAAAGGGATTGCCGATCAAACTAACTTACTGGCCCTGAATGCTTCCATAGAGGCAGCCCGCGCCGGTGAGCACGGTCGTGGTTTCGCTGTTGTTGCCGATGAGGTTAGAAACCTGGCGAAGCGTACCCAGGAATCAACCGAGGAAATAAGCGGCATCATTAATATCCTGCAGCAGCGAACGTCGGAAATAGTAACCCTGATAGAAGATTGCCATCTGCAGGGGCAAGACAGTACTGATCAAGTGAACAAAGCCGGTAAAATACTGCAACAGATCTCTGAAGATATTACCGCCATCGCAGACATGAGCACTCAGATAGCCACTGCTGTCGACCAGCAGACGCAGATGACTATCGAAGTCAAAGACAATGTCAGCAGCATCCGCGATATATCGGAAATTACTGCCAGTAACGCCGGTAAAAACGTTAACTCAAGTGCCAAACTTTTAGATTTTGCGACTGCCATGAACCAGTCTGTGGTTAAGTATAAGAGTTGATAAAAAGTAGCGAATAGGGAATAGGGAATAGGGAGTAGCGAGTAGGAAGTGGGAAGTGGCAAGTTAGAAGCAGTGCATTGGCTATATTTTCTAAAACTTGTATAGGCTGGGTCGGGTTTACAACCCAGTCTGTTTTTACATCAACACTACTAGTGTTCGGCCTATTACAAGCTATTTTCCGCTGGTGTGCATGAGGCAAGGGACGGCAAAAAGCGGCCTTTACTGCAAATGGAGCCGCTGATTAAACCATCACATAATTAATTTTCTGACATGAAAAAGTAGATTCCTACGCAACCTTATTTCACTAGCCCTTCTGCCTCTGACATTTTCAAGCCGATATTCATAAGGCTATTTCTCGGTTTTTTAAAATAACCAATTCCGGTAAGGAACCAGCTTAATTCCTATTCTGCTAAATCTCATCTCCTATATCATATTACCTTTAATGACTTATTCGTTTACCTTATGGGGAAACACTATGAGAAAAACATCAGTTCTCTGGAATTTGCTCCCAATGCTCTTTTTTTCGCTATCCAGTAACACCCTTTATAGTGCAGAACTAAATTTCGTGACTCCGAATTCAGCCCCGTTCCAATACAAGACAGAACAAGGAATGCGCGGCCCTTTCATCAGAATCATTCAGAAAGTTTGTGATGAAATGCAAATATCATGCAGTATTGATTATGTTGAGAGCTGGAATAGAGCAAAACAAATGGTGAGAATGGGTAGCATGTTTAAGCAGAAGAAAGTCAATGGTGTTGCAACATTGGCTTGGAGTGAAGAACGCACTGCCTGGCTATATTATTCGCCTCCCATTATTGAAACGGGTTATGGCTTTTTTATTAGAAATAATGATGTGCGCCAGCCAAGTTCAATCTTAGGTTTGCAAGGGTATACAATCTCTGTCCATGGCCCGTCAAAAAGCTCTCGTAACCTTGAACTAATCAAAAAAGAAATCGTAGACTTAGATATCGATATGAGTTTTGACCAGGAAGCCGGGTTAAAAAAACTATCTCGGGGCAGAGTAGATGCTGTTTATCTAAATAAAGATATTGGTACATTCCTAATTAGATCATTAGGGATTGGCAACGTTAGCTACGCTTTTGATCATCAAACTGTTTCGTATTTCATTGCCTTCTCGAAGGTTTCTACTGACAAAAAAATTGTCGACCAATTTAATGCGGCATACCGAAAACTATATAAGGCCGGCATTATTCAAGTATTAATTGGCAAAGACTTTAAAGTGGCAGAATTATATTAAAGCATCGACTATTTGTTCCCTCAGTAGATCCACGCGCTATCAATTGATGGTAGGGTGACTATGGCCGAAACTTTTACTGAGGGCCGATTCATGGGCATCTTGAGTATGTTTTATTAGATATCGATCCCTTGTTACAACAAGTAGCCATCAGTTGGAGCTGCCAATTTAAATGTCACCAAACTACCACGACCTATCGTTAGCAAAGCTGAATTGTTGGCGTTGAATCTGTGGTTGGCAATCCACGGTATCGGCCCAAAGATGCCATTTTGAGTTATAGATTTGATACGCCAAACTCTGCAACGTATGTATATAGTTTTCCCGTAGAACTCAAAGCTAGCAGGTCTTCAGTGGCTGATTTAAGCTTCTACACACTTACTGGAAGCTGAGTATAATATAAGAACAATTCAGGTGTTGTTAGCCCGTCTGACCGACTTTAATTTTCATAAACAGCTTAAGTAAAGACCTATTTTAGTCGCTAGATTTCACTTCTTTTCAATTTTATGTCTGCTATTGAGCGAGGAGTTTTAAGATCTCAAAACTTCCGCTATGTGTTATTTACAGACCCAGATTCTTCAAATAGTATAAAGATTTATGCTGCCTGCCCTTACAAATGTACGCTTGAGTTTTAGCTAATAATTAAAAGTACCAGATAAGTAAGAGCTACTACCCATTAGCCCTGCTGTTTATTGCATGGGACTATTTTAGCTATGGCCTTCCAACTTCCAACTTCCAACTTCCAACTTCCAACTTCCAACTTCCAACTTCCAACTTCCGGCGCTCAAGGCGGATGCTCAATGAAAAAACTGCGGCGCCCAATACAAAGTCAGCGGCATGCTAATAAAGGCCAGTAATGTTTGAGTGGTGATAATAGCCGCCATTGCCGGGGCGTCACCACCGAGTTTTCGCGCCAATATATAAGACGCGGGTGCTGTAGGCACACACATAAAGATTAGAATCACGGCACCGGCCAGTGCCTCGATGTCAAAGAGGTTAATAAAGTAGATGGCAGCGACTGGCTTGAACAAAAATTGGATCAGCAAACTTACTAAGGTGAGCTCCCAGTCTGCTTTTATACCTTTAAAACTCAGCGCTGCTCCGACTAAAATCAAACCTAAGGGGAACGCCGCCCGACCAAACAGATCCAGTGAATCGACCAAGGTGCTGTGCAGGCCGATTTGGCTTAAGTTGAGAAAAATCCCAACCGCAGCTCCGAGAATTAATGGGTTTAAGATGATTTGTTTACCCATTGCCCTCAGGGAAAACTTGTGAGTTCTGATACTAATGGAAAACATTGAGACACAGAGCAAATTGTTTAAGATGATCAAGCCGGTCGCGGCAAGCGCCGCATAGCTCAAGCCAGAATCCCCGTAGAGTGAATCCGCTAGCGCCAGTGAAATAAAAGTATTGTATCTGACTCCGCCTTGAAACAGTGAAGTAAAAGCGGCAGTGGACTGGCGTTTCAGGAACCAGTGCCAGAGGCAGATGATGAGAGCACAGAGCAGCACTATAATCATCAGGATAGCTAAAAAGGAGTGCCAGGGTAGCTGTGAAAGCGATCTGTTCGACAATATACTAATCAGTAGTGCCGGGGTTAAAATGTAATAAGTGAGGTTTTCTGCACCCAGCCAGAAATCGGCTTTCATCATGGCACTGCGCTTTATCCCATAGCCTAATAAAATGGTAATAATTATGGGAATAAGGGAACTGGCAATCGCTAACATGGGTTTTCTCTGCTTATAAATAAATGGGGAGTCAAGATGACTAGAATAAAAATGGGGTTAGATTTAAACGGGCATAAACAAAGTATAATGCAGAAAGTAGATAAAAAATAATTTAATAAATTTAATAGGTAGTTAAATAAATTTTAAGTATCTGAACGGATTCGCTCCAGTACTAATGCGGCAATCTTTTTTCGCGGGTTGTTAATTTTTTGATACAGACCCATTTGCCGATTAAGTGGAGGGTCGCCGAAGGGGAGTAGCAAAAATTTCTGTTGCAGGTCGGCTATTTGATTGCTACGACAGGGAATAACAGTGACTCCCAAATTATGGCTAACCATATCCAGTGCCGGCTCCAGAGAGTCAAGTTGCATGACTTCGCTGACAGCGATGCCCTGGCGCAGCAATTGTGCATCTATGACGCTGCCCGCGTAAGTGCCTTTGTCAAAGCGGATAAAAGGTAATTTTAACAGCTCAATCTGGTTGTCTATGTTTAAATGTTTGGGTGCAACAATGAAGTAGGGCTCACTGTCATAGCTATCCCACTGACAATGCGCAGCTTGCCGCTCACTAATATCAGCGATGAGCGCGGCGTCTATTTCACCGCTCTCAACTTTCTGAGCAAGGGCAAAAGTCATACCGGCAATAACTTTGATCTGCAGTTTGGGGTGTTCGCTGATCAGTTGCTGAATAACGCTGGGCAGCAACTGTTGGGCAGAGCGAATGGCACCTATGGTGAATACCCCAGCAAAGTCATTTCTCTGGTTTAAATCATCACTCAATGCTTGGTATAGGTCCAGGATAATCTTAGCCCGGGCAATGATTTTGTGACCGTTGTTGTTTAATACGGGACTTCTGGCGCTGCGATCGAACAGTGAACAGCCGAGCTCCTGCTCCAAATTTTTAATTTGAATACTAATGGCTGCCTGGCTCAAATGTAGCGCTTTTGCAGCGCTGGCGAAGCTGCCGCATTTGGCAATAACAGTTAAAGTGTTTAGCGCTTTAATAGACATAAGTTTGCTCGGTGTAGGCAGTCGTTTATACAATCAAAGAGGATGATTGTAAGGGGAAAATTATGTTATCGCCAGCGCAAGATACGGATAGAATAATTGACAGCCTTTGTATAAGGTATGGCTGTTATTAAAGAGAGGTTAAAAATGTCGTCAATAAAACCTATGGGCTTAAGACAGTGGTCCATGTTACTGATTTTATCACTACTTTGGGGTGGCTCTTTCTTTTTTATGAAAGTGGCGTTAGTCGATGTGCCGACATTCAGTATTGTCTTTCTCAGGGTTAGTTCAGCTGCTCTGGTACTGTATTTCTATCTGCTAATATCGGGGCTAAAAATTCCACGACAGTTGAAGGTTTGGCGGCTATTTTTACTCTTGGGGTTGTTCAATAACTTGCTGCCTTTTAGTCTGCTAATTTATGGCATGACAGAAATTGCCAGTGGTTTAGCTTCAATCTTAAATGCCACAACGCCTTTGTTTACCATTCTGGTGGCCCATATAGCGACTACTGATGAACGTATCAGTACCCATAAAGTGCTGGGCATCTTATCGGGGATGCTGGGGGTTTGTGTATTAATCGGTGTGGAAGTTTTCTCTGGGGTCGGCAATTCGCTATGGGCAATGCTGGCTTGCATAGCGGCGGCTATCTCCTATGCTATAGCTTCAATTTTTGGCAGGAAATTTCAACAATATGAAGTGCAGCCCAGTGTCGGTGCCTTCGGTCAGGTACTTAGCTCAAGTTTGTTATTAGTACCTTTAGTGATCTTGTTGGACAGCCCATGGCAGCTGAGTATACCTAGTGTTGAGTCAATGCTGGCGATAGCGGCATTGGGCATCCTGAGCACTGCACTGGCCTATGTGATCTTTTTTAAACTGATCAGGGAAGCTGGGGCCACTAATGCGGTTTTAGTCACCTTGTTAGTCCCTGTCAGCGCCATTTTATTAGGCTGGTTGTTCCTACAAGAGCAGCTGACAACCAACCAATTTGTCGGCATGGGGCTTATAGCCCTAGGCTTAATTGCCATCGACGGGCGCCTGTTTAAACGCCGGGTTAGAAAACTTGCTTAAAGCGGCTTATGGCTGGACTCGCTTTTGTAACAATTTGCCTCACAGAAAACCAGCTATCTTGTCGGCATGGGCCTTATAGCCTTAGGCTTAATTGCCATCGACGGGCGCGCATTCCAGCGCCGTATCAATAAACTCGCTAGTTAGTATTGAAACCGCTTTTTAATGCACTAACCTTTTGTAGCAGATCGCTCCACTGTAAACTGGCGATCAGTGCCCCCAGCACAATAGTGCCACAGGCGAGATAAATAGAACTGCTGGCCTGAATGTCGGTAAAGGCGATCAGCATAGCGGTTGAAATCAGTGGAGTTGCGTAAGACAGCACCCCTAAAAGTTGAATGTTGCCTTGTTTGATCCCGTAGTCCCAAGCAAAAAATGCCAGTCCCAAGGGACCCAGCCCCAAACCTAACACCGCCAACCACTGGGAGCTGTTGTCGGGGATATAGGTGCTTTCAAAATAGAAGTGACACAGCCAGCCGAGCAGGGCGCACAGCGCGCAAAATAAGCCCACAGCATCTGTAGGTACTTGTTTGACAAATCTGGAAGCCACTGAATAGCAGGACCAGATAATAGCGCAGGCAGCTGCAAATAAATAACCACTGAGATAGTCGCTGTTGAAGTTGCTTTGTGCACCACCCAATAGTATCCAGCAACCGACCAATGATATCAGTGCGCCAACAATATGTTTTAAGTAGAGATTTTCACCAGGCAGCAACGCCGACAACAATACGATTAACAGTGGCCACATGTAGGCGATTAAACTCACTTCTAATACCGGTGCTTTTTCCAGGGCGATAAAGTAACAGGCATGATATAAAAACAGTCCCAAGGTGCCTATTATCCAGGCCAGCGGTGGTTGCCTAAACAGCACAGAAATTGACTGGCCCAGTATCAGCCATTTCAGCAGCATGAAGATAAAAGCGATGCTAAAACACATGGCCAATAACTGAAAAGGAGGGAAGTTGGCCGCCTGCTTGGACAGTAGTGCCAGGATGCCCCAGAGAAAAATTGCGATACAGCCGACTGCTGTGGCAACGCCGTGCGTTTTTTGCATTAACTTTATCCTGTGTAATTAGCTCAAAAATATGCAAATAAGAACTCGGTAAAAGCCTCAGTCTTATTCGACAATTGTTAGTAAATTATAAAGAATTAAAACGGCTGCAGTTTGTCGTAACGGTGTAGTTGTTTGTTGAAACGGTGCAAACAGGTACTGTTGCTGACCAGATTGGCACTGGCCTTTGATATTATGCAGCCCCGTTAAACGTTCTGCTGTTGGGTGGTGCGGCGAATTTGCATCGGGCTATGGGCGAAGTGCTTATGAAATCTGTCACTAAAGGCACTCAGGCTTGAGTAGCCACAGCGCTCGGCGACAATCTGTACACTGGCTGTACTATGGGCAAGCATCTGCCAGGCGCTTTGCATCCGCAGCTCAAGTAAATATTGGGAAGGTGGCATTTGGTAGTGCAGTTTAAATAACTGTCGCAAGTGACGGCTGCTTAAAGCGGCGACTCTGGCGGCGTTATTAATAACATCGCTGCTGGCAAAATGCTGTTCCAGAAAATGCCTGGCAACCAGCAGGCGTTTATCAAAATGCTGCGTTTTAGTGTATCTGTCATCCAGCAATTGCACTAACAGAAGTAACATCTGTCGCTGCATTAGCGGGTTCTGTTGACTTGGATCGAGGGATAACTGCGCTTGCAAGAAGTGAATGTAACGGTTTATGTTCTCATCGAGCTGGATAAACACTGGCAGCTGTTCGAAGGCAGGTGCCAATTGTAACGGGATATCAGCGACAATAAATTGATTGTCACCGCGCGCCTCGAAGGCGTGACTCTCGCTGGCACAGATAACTGCTGCATGTTGAGCTTGTACAGTGCCTGCTTTTGTACCAATTTCTATCTGCAAGGACCCCTGCACCGGCAATACCAGCTGGTGAAACTCGTGTTGATGAGTGTCGACTTGTGGCTGGTAACTTTTTAGGCAGAGTTTTGCTTGAGACTTCTGAGAATCATTCATAGGCGAACAGCATAAGCGCTTTATATAGATAAGGGAATGGGTAAAAAGTTGGCTATTTATCTGTAGCTTTGAATGCAATGGGAAGTTAACGGATCAGATACCCAATATTGGCAGTTCAAGTCTGTTTAATTAGATTAATTGCAGTGGCCCCCTCGCAGCAATTACACTATAATGCCGTCCTTTATTAACAAGCTCCGGATTTACGTTCCGGCCCGCTGAGGAAAATTCATGTCGAATATTGTCGTCTGTGCAATGTATAAGTTTGTCACTCTGGAACATTTTGAACGGCTGCGCGAGCCGCTGCATCAAGTCATGCAAGACAATGCAGTGCGCGGTACTTTGTTATTGGCCCAAGAGGGGATTAATGGCACTGTTGCCGGAAGCCGTGCTGGCGTAGATGCAGTGCTAGCCTGGTTGGCGACTGACTCAAGACTTGAAAATATAGTCACTAAAGAATCCTTTGATGAAAGTAACCCCTTTTATCGCACTAAGGTTAAGCTGAAAAAAGAAATTGTCACTATGGGAGTGGAGGGCATTGACCCTAAACAAGTAGTAGGCACTTATGTGAAACCTGGTGATTGGAATGCGCTTATCTCTGACCCCGATGTGGTGTTAGTTGATACCCGCAATGACTACGAAGTAAAAGTGGGTACTTTTGCCGGTGCTCTCGATCCTCAGACCACTACTTTCCGTGAATTCCCTCAGTATGTTAAAGACAATCTGGATCCTGCTATAAACAAGAAAGTAGCGATGTTCTGTACCGGTGGCATTCGCTGTGAGAAATCAACGGCTTATCTAAAAGAGCAGGGCTTTGAAGAGGTTTACCACTTAGAGGGTGGCATTCTTAAATATTTAGAGGAAGTTCCCCAGCAGGAGTCTATGTGGGAGGGCGAATGTTTTGTTTTCGACAACAGAGTCACAGTAGATCACAACTTAGATAAAGGTAAATACGAGCAGTGCCACGCTTGTCGTCTGCCGTTAACCGAGCAGCAACTACAGCACCAGAAGTATACTCAAGGCATTAGCTGTGAGTTCTGCTTTGACAGCCAGAGCAAAGAACAGCGTGAGCGCTTTAGCCAGCGCGAGTTGCAAATGCAACTGGCCGAGCAGCGCGGTGAAGCACATATTGGCGGTGATGCGGTTGCAACTATCAATAAGCGCCGTCAGCAGAAGCAGAAATTGCGCGAGGCGCAGCGCGAGCACAGCGCTTAAGCTGGGTTTTAACCTTTAGTTGGAAATGGGCAATTGTTACTTGGTGGCCTTTTACCTCGTCGCTGGTATTGATCCGACACTGTTAAAGATCAGCCCAGAGCTAAACGCACAATAGGTAAGGGCTTATTTAGTAGCATCTTCTTCTGTACTAACTTCACGCTTCTTACTGTGCATTCAAACGCCATAAACAAACAGAGAGGATACTGTTTGTTTATGTTGAAACGTTGGCGAGGCACTGCTAAGGCAGTTGAAAAATAAATCTGCAACTAACTAACTAACTAACTAACTAACTAACTTATTTATAATTCGTATGTAGTTAGTGGCTCCGATCCATAGCTGGGGTCTAATAGTGAATTCCCCACTGTTCGACCGCCTTGAAGAAAGTGCAAAGTGTCACCTAGCTATCGCCCTGACTTGCCAGCATTTACAGCAGCTTCTTAGTCGCCAAGAAGATTAAAAGCGGCTTGGCAGTATTTTTACCCCGAATTCGGCTCCTTCATCAGTCAGCCAATGCCAAAATGACCGGGCATAGCCGCGGTTACACAATAAAGTGAATGACGCAGTTGACTCCCGGTGAATAATGACACCGATACCCTGAATTGAACTCTGCCAGGTGGTCCCGATTGGAGTCACTGTTTCATCCATGTCTATTGCCATACCTTTCATCAATAAACGAGACGATAAGTCTCCGCTCAGTCGAACGACTGATCGTGCATTGCCGACATCCGATACTGCTGCAATCTTGGCGTCGATTGAACGGACCTCTGCAGTTGCCACACCGTCCCAGTCGATGATCAGGAAACGCCCCGCTCCCACCAGCAAGACATCGCATTTATCAGCTAAAGGTTGCAGAATGTCCTCCACATCCCCGACAGTGGCAGGCCAAGCCTGCACACTCGACATTGCCTGAGGCCGCAACTCCTGGATTACTATGCAATGATTAGAGCCTGCGTCGTTACCGCTAAGACCTTCTTGGTAAACATTACTCAAAGGTGACATTAATTTAGACACGCATGCGCCCTCCATCCGGATCGAAAAAGTGGGGACTGACAACTTCCACTTTTATGTGTATATTTTTAAGCGGGTAGGTTGCGTAAAGTACTTCTCCTATCCGCTCTCTGCCGTTGCTTAAAAAGCCAAGTGCTATCTGCTGCCTCATAGCGGGGCTGTAAGTCGTTGAAGATATGTTACCTTGGCTTTCCCCCGGCTCAGCATCTGTACCAGTCACCAAATGTGAGCCGGTTGGGATAACCTCTCCAGAGATGGATTTCAGCCCGACCAATACCTCGCGGTTGGTTTGTAAAAAAGCTTCTCGGTGCTTTAAAACACTGCCGACAAAAGCTTTCTTTTTGGATGCCATACCCTCCAGACCCAAATCTTTTGCAGATCTGCGCCCGTCTAGTTCGGCCCCCGCCACATGGCCTTTTTCGATGCGTAAGGTGCCAAGCGCTTCCATCCCGTAAGGCAGGATGTTGAATTCCTCACCGGCGCTTATAATGCGCTCCCACACCGGAAGTCCAGAGTGTGCCGGCGTAAATACTTCATAGGCCATCTCTCCAGAGAAACTCAGGCGCGCCACCAGTACTTCAATGCCATCCAGGTGTCCTTTGCGTACCCCCATAAACGGAAAGGCTTCATTGTCCATTTCGATGTCATCCAGTATTTTAGCCAACACCTTACGGCTATTG